>CAWFKM010000015.1:0-301940 GCA_963816455.1 uncultured Actinomycetes bacterium | reverse complement strand
GCGTCCGCCGACAGCGTCACTCCCCGTGGCGTCGACTGCGCCGAGAGGTTGACCGACCACGGAGCCGCGCCGCCGCCGGCGTCGGACGTCGCGAGCTGCCGCGTGACGGTGTCGCCGCGCGGCACGAGGCCGAACGAGAGCCCGGTCGGGTCGGTGAAGATCAAGGGGTTGTCGGCGCGGGGGATGTCGATGCGGCCGCCGCCCTCGCGCGTCGTGGTCACCTCCGTCTGCGTGTTGGGAACGTGGACGGGATCGCCGGTGGACTCGAGCGCCGACTTGATCTGCTCGACGGTCCACGTCGGGTGGCGCTGCTTCAGCAGCGCCGCCGCGCCGGCGACGTGCGGCGTCGCCATGCTCGTCCCGTCCCAGCTGTCCCATCCGCCGGGAACGGACGAGAGGATGCTCTCGCCGGGCGCCGTCACGTCCGGCTTCATCTGGAGCGAGATCGGAGTGGGGCCGCCGGAGGAGAACGACGCGATCTCGTCGGACGTGTCGGACGCCGCGACGGAGATCGCCTCGGGAGCGGTGGCCGGGCTGCCGACGGAGCCGCGCCCCGCGACCTGGTAGTCGTTCCCCGCCGCCACGACGGGGACGACGCCCGCGTCGGCCGCATCGTCGAGCGCCTTCACGACGATGTCGCGGCTGGGCTCGATCTCCGGCTCGCCGAGCGAGAGGTTGATCACGTCCATGCCGTCCTTCACCGCCTGCTCGATCCCGGCGACGATCTCGGGCGAGTTTCCGTCGAGTCCGTAGTCCGCGGTCGGGACGGTCAGCACCTTGTAGTTGCCGATGTACGCGGCCGGCGCGACGCCGGAGACGGTGACGCGCCCGGTCGGCGCGGTCGCGATCGTGGCGTGGTCGCCGGCGGCGATTCCGGCGACGTGCGTCGCGTGGTCGGAGAACTGCGGGTCGAAGGGCGTGTTGCCGTACTTCCACGTCTCGCTCGAGGGGGCGAACGCGCGGGCGACGATCACCTTCGGCGTCGTGAAGGCCGTGTTCCCCTTGGGGAAGCCGGCCGGGTACGTGAAGCCGGTCGGGTCGAAGTACGGGTGCGTCTGGTCGAGCCCGTCGTCGATGATCCCGATCTTCATGCCCTGTCCGGCGGTGGCGAGCGTCGGGCCCCAGATGGTCGTGGCCCCGATCAGCTGCGGCGGGAGCACGGTCTTCTTGCTGCCGCCGAGCGAGTGGTAGGTGACGGACGGCCAGACCGTCGCGCCGGGGATCGCCGAGAGCGTCGCCAGCTGGGAGCGCGGGACGACGACGGCCATCCCGTTGAGGACGACGCCGTAGCGCCAGCGGACCTGCGCGTCGGGGATCGAGGTCTCGATCCGGGCCTGCAGCGTCCGCTGTTCCGACGCGAGCGTGCGCAGGTACGAGACGCTCGCCGGCGCGCGGACGTTCAGGCGGCGGCGCGTCCCGGTGTGCGCGGCGAGCAGGTGGGTACCGAGGATCGCCCGCGAGAGCGGCGGCTGCGGCAGCGTGACGACGACCTCGACGAGCCCGGAGCCGGAGCCGTCGGCCGCGGGGCGCGCCGAGGCCCCGCCGGCGGCGCCGAGCAGCGCGAGAACTGCAGTGAGGCCGAGTAGGAGAGGGGCGGGGCGACGCAGGCGCCTCATGGTACGTACGTAGACGGCCGATCGGCTCGAAGGTCGGGAGGGCTACACTTCCGTCCGCCCGCGGATGTGGCGGAATTGGTAGACGCGCACGGTTCAGGTCCGTGTGGGGGCAACCCCGTGGAGGTTCAAGTCCTCTCATCCGCATCGCGCAGCCAGGCCGTTTCTGCGCCGAATCCGTTCCAGACGAGAGGGGCCTCACGACGCGGGGGCCTCTTTCGTTAAGTGTTGCGTGAGACTTCGGCCGCTATCGTCCCGGCCAGCGTGGTCCTCGCCGCAGACGACGTCCGGCACCGCGACGGCAAGGCCGTCTGGCTGCTGATCGGCGCGGCCGCGGTCGTCTTCGTCGCGCTGCCGCTGTGGATCCGTTTCGGCGGCTCGACGCCGCCGCCGCTGCCTCCGATTCCGCAGAGTCCCGTGGCGGTGCTGTCGGTCGGCCAGAAGATCACGTTCGCGGCCGGCGACCTCGCCGTCGGTGACGCGCTGCTCTGCGAGAACCAGGGAGTGCTCGTCGGCGCATACGTGCCGAAGCCGGGGCACACGGCTCGCAACCGGCTCGTCGGGTCCGAGGGAACGGCGTCGATCGTGATTCGCACGCGCTCCGACGGCGTCGTGATCGCGCGCTGCTGAGGGAGCGCGGGCGACCGCGCGGACCGCCCGCGCCCCCTCGGACGTTCTACGCGGGCGCGCCCGCGAAGTGGCTCACCTTCGCGGTGATCTCGCCCAACTGCTTCTGCAGCGCCTTGATCTCGGGACCGAGCTCGGCGGCGATGCGCCTTCCGTCGGGCCCCTCGGGGACGATGTGGATGTGTCCCTGCGGGTCGATGTAGATCAGCGGCCCGTCGCCCTCGCCTGCGAGGACCGTGACGTAGGCCTCGTACTGCTTGCCGTGCAGCAAGAGATTGTTCGGCATCGAGCTTCTCCCCCTGCCGCAGCTCGGTGTGCGACCCCAGAGGGAATGTACCGCGCGCGGCGCAGGCTCGGCCAGCGCAGACAAGGAAAGAGCCGGACGGGTCAAAGCTTGTGCTCCGACGCCCATCCGGCTCTCCCGGGAGGAGCGGGCTGCGGCCAACCGTCCTCCCACGGCAGACCCTAGCCCGCCCGGGACCCGTCGGCGGTGCCGTTTTGCAAGAGCTTTACATTGGCTCCGCTCGCCTCCATGAGGCACTTACAAAACGTGTACTCGGCTCTCATCTCCGTCACAGAGACACCGACGATGCTCCTCGAAATGCAGTACCGACCCCAAGGAGCAGAGATGAGCAGCGCGAACGTGACCCGGATGAAGAAGGTCTACGACCCGCAGGGCGTGGTCGGCGACGACCTCCGCCACATCCAGGACCTCGTCTTCGTGCGCGACCTGCTCGCGGCGCACGGTGCGACCCCCGCGGAGCTGAAGGAGTACGACGCCGTCATCGACGGTGTCCGGCGCCAGCTCGCGAAGGACGCCAAGCGCGTCGCGACCCGGTTCCCGACCGCGGCGTAGTTCCTCTCAGGCCTAGGCTTCCACCTCTACCTCGACGTTCGCGTCGGGGTAGAGGACCCGCCAGACCCGCAGGTAGATCTCGAGCTCGACGCGGGACTCGTCGTCCGGCGCGGGCTCGAGCTCGAGGTGGTCGGGACCGGTCACCATCGGCCGCTGGCCGAGGCTCCGGAGGAACGAGGCCAGCCGGTCGGTGTACGCCGGATCGCTGAGGTGAAGTTGCATCGCAGAAGCCGCCCTCTGTCGATCCTCGCGCCTCCGCCCGTTCCTCGGCACCACCCGAATGCGGTACGCCGACTCCCCCGTCCGGGGGATTTAGCGAACCCGGCTACGACCCGAGAGCGGCGAGCACGTCGTCCGCATGCGACGCCGGCTTCACGTCGTGCATGACCTTGGCCACGTTCCCGTCGGCGCCGATCACGAAGGTCGAGCGGTTCACGCCCAGGTACGTCTTGCCCGGCGAACGTCTTCTCGCCCCAGACGCCGTACAGTCTCGGCGACGGCGTGGTCGGCGTCGGCGAGCAGCGTGAACGGCAGCCCGTACTTCTCCTTGAACTTCACGTGAGAGGACTCGCTGTCCGGGGAGACGCCGAGGACGACCGCGCCGGCCTGCTCGAACTCGCCGTACGCGTCGCGGATGCCGCAGGCCTGCGCGGTGCAGCCGGGCGTGTCGTCCTTGGGGTAGAAGTAGAGGACGACGGGCTTGCCGCGAAGGGCCGAGAGCTTCACGGTCTCGCCGCTGTCGCTCGTCAGCTCGAAGTCCGGTGCGGGCTTTCCTTCTTCGATCACGGGATCTCCTCGGGTTAGGGTGCCGCCGATGCTAACGGTGCACCACACGATCGCATTCCTCGTCCTCGCCGTCACCTGGGGCGCTGCGATCGTCGCCGGTGTCGCCTACTACCGGCGGCGGGAGCCGCGCGGGATCGTCACGCATCTGATCGCGCTCGCGCAGACGCTCCTCGTCGCGCAGGTCGGAATCGGGCTCCTGCTGCTCTCCGACCACCAGCGCGCGCCGGAGCGGCTGCACTACCTCTACGGGTCGCTCGCGCTGCTCGCGGCGCTGTCCCCGTGGCTCTACGCGCCGGCCGACCGGCGCCGCCGGCTCGCCTGGTTCGCGGGGGCTACCCTGGTGGCAGGAGCGCTCGCCGTGCGGGCGTACATGACCGGGACATGAGCTTCTTCTCGCGTATGAACCCGACCCTGCGCGGGTTCCTGATCATCATCGCGATCGTCGCGCGTGATCGTCGTCGCTCCAGCTGGAGGCGACGCTCGCGGCGCTGCTGATCGTCGCGCGGATCGCGTTCCTGCTCGCGATCGCGTTCTTCGTCTACCTGATGTGGCGCGAGCGGCGCGACGAGATCGCGGAGTGGTCGCTACGCGCGCGCGTCGTCTTCTACGGCGCCGCGTTGCTCGCCGTCGCCGAGCTCGCGGTGAACTGGTACGGTCGGCGCGCACGGCCTCGAGATCCTCGCGTTCGTCGCCGTGCTCGCGTGCTGCGGCTTCGCGATGTGGCGAACCTGGCGCGATCAGCACACGTACAGCTAGAGCTCGACGCGCGACGCGGCGCCGTCGAGCGCGGCGAGCGCCTCGCGGATCGTCACGTGCTGGCCGACGAAGATCGGCGTGTCGCGCTCGGTGTAGCGCGAGGCCTCGCTCTCGCGGAGGCGGAGCATCAGGTGCATGAAGTCCGCGGGCTCGTCGCACTCGAACGCCGTCATGAACTCCTGGTCGTCGATCCCGAACGAGTACGTCGTGTGGTTCCTGATCCCCGGGAACTCCTCGCGGCCGATCACCATGTGCTCGTCCATCGCGCGCTGACGGTCCTCCTCGGGGAGGAAGTACCACGGCCGCACCTTCACGAACGGATAGACGACGAGGTAGGGGAGACCGTGCGGCGTGATCTTCCGCGGCCGGGTCGCCTTCGTGTACTGCGACGCCTTCGACGTGCCGAGGTACGAGTACGGCGTCTCGAGCCAGCCGGCGAGCGGCGTCCCGTTCAGCGCGGCGCCGAGCTCGCCGAGCAGCTCGTAGCGCTCGACGATCTTCCAGAGGAAGAAGTCGGCCTCCGGGCCGGACGCCCGCGGTCGTGTACGCGCGGAGGTGCTCGAACCGGTCGGCGAAGTCCTCGACGACGTCGGCGAACGCATCCTTCGCGGCCTGGCGCTCCTCGACCGGCAGGCGCCGCCACGCCGGGTCGACGCGGTAGAACGTGTACGCGACGTACTGGCCTTCCATGTCCCGAATGCTAGCCGGGGCGGACGGGGACGAGCTTCAGTGCCGCCTTGCCCGGGTTGACGCGGGCGACCGCGCTGAGGCGGAGCCGGTACGAGGCTTTCGCAGTCGGGACGCGGAGCTTCAGTGCGGTCGCGTGGCCGCCGACGGCGATTCCGCGCGTCGTCGCGAGCAGCTTCCCGGGGAGCCGGTAGAGCTGCGCGACGTACGAGCAGTCGAGATCGCAGCTCGAGTGTCAGCGTCGCGCCGTGCTGGACGACGGCGGGCTTCGGACCGCGAGCCGCATCCCGGGGCAGCGTGCGACGACGCCGCGCCGCGACTGGTCCATCGACTCGCGCACCGCGGCGAGGCTCGTCTTCGGCGTGCCGTCCGCGTAGTAGAGGCCGGACTGCCACGCCGCGAGCGCCTTCTCGTCCACCGAGTGGAAGAGGAAGAGCCCCTCGACCGTCGGCTGGCAGAACGCGAGCTGGATCGCCTGGCGGTAGTAGTCGGCCTGCGATCTGCTCCGTCACCGGCTTCGTCGTCGACGGCTCCGTGCCGGTGTACGCGTCCTGCTTCGCGGCCGGGATCTGCGACTCGACGCCGAACTCGTCGTAGACGATCGGCAGCTTCGAGCCGGCCTGCGCCGTCCCGTCGAATGCAGTGCCGAGGAGCGCGACGAGCTTCGCGTAGTCGCCGATCGCGATCGTGGTCGAGTTCGGATGGAGGCCGAGCAGCGGCGCGACGCTCGAGTCGTCCTCGTAGGGATGGAACGCGAACGCGTCCATGATCGGCGTCGTGCGCCCGCTCGCGCGGTACGCGGTGCCGAGGTCGCGGATGAAGCCGGTCGGCGAATGCGTCTGCCGCGTCAGGCTCGGGTTGTCGCTGCCGCGCGGTGAGACGGCGCCGCCGAGCACCTCGACCTTCGGGTTCGCGGCTTTCAGCGCGTCGTACGTCTTCGCAAGCAGAGTCTCGTACGCCGGCGCGGCCGCGTCGGTGCCGTCGGGGTTGAACTGCGGCAGCCAGTACCGGTTCAGGTTCGGCTCGTTGCCGACGATGATCCGGTCGAGCGACGGGACGGTCGTGACGACGGATGCGGCGAACGACGCGAAGTCGGACTGATCCTGCGTGGTCAGCGGCGTCGTCGCGCTGCCGAAGCTCATCACCGTCGTCAGCACCTGCATCCCGTCGAGCTTCGCCGCGGCGGCGACGTTCCGGAGGATCGTCGTGTCGGTCTTCGAGACGGCGGTGTCGCCCGGTGTCCAGATCTCCGTGATCCGCACGGCCCGGAAGCCCGCGAGCGACGCGAGATCCATCTGCGCCTTCGCCTGCACGAGGCTCGGCGAACGGACGGCGTCCTCGGTCGCGCCCAAAATGAGGCCGGGGCCGCCGGCGCGCGCCGGCGGAGCGACGACGAGTGCGGCCGCAACAGCGAGAACCAGGCGTCCTCTCATACGTGACATGCGCTCGGCTACGGTAGCCGTGGCTGTGGCGGACAGGGTCGAACAACAGCTGAAGGCGCTCCCGGCCAAGCCGGGCGTCTACCTCTTCCGCGACGACGCCGGCGACCTCCTCTACGTCGGGAAGGCGAAGTCGCTCCGCTCGCGCGTCCGCTCGTACTTCCAGAAGACCGGCGACGGCCGCGCCCAGATCGCGCTGCTCGCCGGGCCGCGTCGCCGACATCGAGGTGATCGTCACCGGCACGGAGGTCGAGGCGCTGCACCTCGAGCAGAACCTCGTCAAGCGGCACCGGCCGCCGTTCAACGTGCGGCTGCGCGACGACAAGTCGTTCCCGTACATCGCCGTCACCGTCGAGGACGAGTTCCCGCGCGTGATGTTCACGCGTGAGCGGCACCGGCCCGGCGTCACGTACTTCGGCCCGTACGCGAACGCGAAGAAGGTGCGCGAGACGCTCGACGTGCTGAACCGTGTGTTTCCGTACCGGCCGTGCGAGGGGCCGAAGCCGGGCCGTCACTCCGGGATTCCGTGCCTCGACTACCACATCGACCGCTGCCTCGCGCCGTGCGTCGGCTACGTCTCGCAGGAGGACTACCGCGCGATCATCGAGTCGGTGATCGAGTTCCTCTCCGGCGACGTGAAGCCGGTTCAGCGCGAGCTCGAGCGGCGGATGCAGGAGGCGGCGGCGGAGGAGCGGTTCGAGGACGCGGCGCGCTATCGCAACCGTCTGCACGCGGTGCAGCATCTCGTCGAGCGGCAGGGCGCGGACCGGCAGTCCGTCGGCACCGCGGACATCATCGGCTTCGCGGCCGACGGCGACCGTGCGGTCGTGCAGATCTTTCCGCTCCGCGGCGGCAAGATGGTCGACCGGCACTCGTTCCATCTCGAGAACGTCGCCGGCCAGGACGTCACGACGATCCTCGAGTCGTTCGGGCTCGAGTACTACGGCGGCGCGCCGAGCGTCCCGCCGCAGATCGTCGTGCCGCACGACTCCGGCGACCTCTCCGCGCTCGCGGAGCTGCTGACGGAGAAGCGCGGCGCGCGCGTCGAGATCCGCACGGCGGAGCGCGGCGAGAAGCGGCGGCTGCAGGAGCTCGCGGACGAGAACGCGCAGCACGCGCTCGTCACGGAGCGCGCGCAGACGGAGCAGAAGCGGCTGCGCCGGATCGAGGCGCTCGAGGAGCTGCGCGAGGCGCTGAACCTCGAGTCGCTGCCGATCCGGATCGAGTGCTACGACATCTCGACGGCGATGGGCCAGGACAACGTCGGCTCGATGGTCGGTCTTCCAGGACGCGCTGCCGAAGAACGCGCACTACCGCAAGTTCGGGATCCGCGACCAGGTCGGCATGGACGACTTCGCCGCGATGGGGGAGATGATCTCGCGGCGGTTCGCGCGGCTGTCGGACGGGACGGGTCAGTCGCACGACGCGTCGTTCGCCGCGGCGCCGAACCTCGTCGTGATCGACGGCGGCAAGGGCCAGCTCGGCGCCGCGCTCGAGGCGATGCAGGCGTACGACCTGCCGCGCGTCGCGGTGATCGCGCTCGCGAAGCGGATCGAGGAGGTGTTCGTCCCGGGGCAGCCGGAGCCGATCGTGCTCTCGCGCCACTCGGCCGGGCTGCAGCTGCTGCAGCGGATCCGCGACGAGGCGCACCGGTTCGCCGTCGGGTTCCACCGGCAGCGGCGCGACGCGCGTGGGTTCGCGTCGATCTTCGACGACCTCGCCGGTGTCGGCCCGGCGCGGCGGCGCGCGCTGCTCCAGCACTTCGGCTCGGTCGACGAGATGCTCGCGGCGACGCCGGAGGAGATGGAGGGCGTCCCGGGCCTTCCGCCTGCGACGGCGCGGCGGATCTACGCGCAGCTGCACAAGGCTGGTCGCGCATAGAGCCGCGCGGCGAGACCGGCCCTCGCGCGGCGCTGCGGCTGATCGGCCAGCCGGAACTTCGGGCCGTTCTTCTTTGGCAACGCCGCGTCGGCGACCGGGACGTGGTTCCAGAACCTCGCAGCGGGCGTCTTCGTCTCCGGAACCAAACGCATTCGCCGTTTCTGCTCGGCGTGCTCGCGTTCTCGAACTTCGTGCCGGTGCTCTTGCTCGCGCCGTGGACGGGGAGCGCGGCCGACCGCTTCGATCGGAGGCGGCTGCTGCTCGTGACGCAGCTCGTCGCCGTCGCGCTGACGGGGACGCTCGCCGTGCTCATGTGGGCCGGTCTCGGACAGGTGTGGACTGTGATGGTGTTCGGGCTCGGGCTCGGTGTGGTCACCGCGTTTGCGACACCGGCCGCGTTCTCGCTCATTGGCGGGCTCGTCGCGCGCGACGAGCTCGGCTCGGCCGTCGCTCTGAACTCGATGACCTACAACCTTGCGCGCGCCGTGGGTCCGCGCTCGCCGCGGTCTCGATCGCGCAGCTCGGGATCGCGGCGTCGTTCGCGATCAACTCGGCCTCGTATCTCGCGCTCGTCGTCGGTGTGCTCGTCGTGCACCCGGCAGCGCGGACTCCCGTGGCGCGTGAGGACTCGCGGCTGCGCGATAGCCTGCGGCTGCTTCGCGTCCGGCCGGCGCTCGTCGCGTCGCTGCTCATCGTCACCGCAGTCGGCTTCGCGTCAGATCCGATCAACACGGAGTCGCCCGCGTTCGCGCACTCGTTCGGGAAGCCGGTCAACTATGCGGGCTTCATCATCGGCGCATTCGGTGCGGGCGCGGTGATCGCGGCGTTCCTTCTCGCGGGGCCGCGTCGTCGGGTCGAGACGGCGGATGGCGACCACGCTCGGGCTGTTCGGCCTCGGCCTCGTCGGCTTCTGCGTCGTGCGGGAGTTTCCCGGTCGCACTCGGGATCCTCGTCGTCGCCGGCTTCGGCTATCTCGCGTCGAACACGTCGGCGACGAGCCGGCTCCAGCTCGGCGTCGAGGAGCACCAGCGTGGGCGGATGATGGCGCTCTGGAGCGTCGCCTTCCTCGGGCTGCGCCCGATCGCGTCGCTCATCGACGGCGCGCTCGCGCAGGCGTTCGGCGTGCGCGTTGCCGGCGTCTGCCTCGCATTGCCGGCGCTTGGGTGTGCGCTCGCGATCGTCGTCATCGAGCGGCGCGGCGCCCGAGCGAGAAGCCGCCGTCAACTCGAAGCGTCTGCCCCGTGATGCGCGCCGCGTCGTCGGAGCAGAGGAACGCGACGAGCGGGGCGGAGTCGGCAGGCGCGCCGGAGCCGGGGATCGGCTCGGTCATCCAGCCGGTGTCGGTCGGGCCTGGCTCGATCGCGTTCACCGTCACGCCCTGTCCGCGGAGCTCCGCGGCCGCCGAGAGCACGCCCCACTCGAGCGCGCCCTTCGACGCGGCGTAGGCGAGCTCGCCGTGCAGCGGCGGCCCGCTGACGTAGACGACGATCCGGCCCGGCGAGCCGTCGAGGCGGCGGACGAGCTCCTGCATCAGCAGCAGCGTGCCGCGCGCGTTCACGTCGAGGTGGCGGTCGAGCTGCGCCGCGTCCGTCTCGAGCAGCCCGCCGTGCTCGGACTGCGCGTGGCACGAGACGAGCGCGCCCGGGCGACCGACCTCGCGTTCGGCTGCGTCGAAGATGCGTGCAGCCGCGTTCGGGTCGCCGAGATCGTCGGCGTGCCACGCGGCCCGCACGCCGATCGCGCGGAGCTCGTCGACGATCGCCTCCGCGCCGTCGTCCGGCAGCCCGGTCGTCAGGACGTCCCAGCCGTCGCGCGCGAGCGCGAGCGCGACCTCCGCCGCGATGCCGGTGCGGCGGCTCGCGCCGGTGACGACCGCGGACTCTCAGCTCTGATCGGGCTCGAGGAACGGGTAGCGGTAGTCCGTCGGCGGCACGAACGTCTCCTTCATCGTGCGCGGCGACACCCAGCGGATCAGGTTCCACATCGAGCCGGCCTTGTCGTTCGTGCCGGACGCGCGCGCGCCGCCGAACGGCTGCTGGCCGACGACCGCGCCGGTCGGCTTGTCGTTGACGTAGAAGTTGCCGGCCGCGTAGCGCAGCTTGTCCCGCGCCGCGTCGACGGCCGAGCGCTCGCGCGCGAAGACGGCGCCGGTCAGCGCGTACGGCGCGTCGCGGTCGATCGAGGTCGAGCGTCTCGTCGTATTTCTTCTCGTCGTAGACGAACGCGGTCACGACCGGACCGAAGAGCTCGTCGCGCATCGTGCGGAAGTTCGGGTCCGTCGTCTCGATCACCGTCGGCTCGACGAAGAATCCCTCCGAGTCGTCGGTGCCGCCGCCGACGAGCACCGACGCGGTGCCGCCGGACGCGCGCGCCTCGTCGATCGCCGCCTTCTGCGTCGCGAACGAGTTGCCGTCGATCACCGCGCCCATGAAGTTCGAGAAGTCGGAGACGTCGCCCATGCGAATCGTCTCGACCGTCGGCGACGACGCGGTCGCGCACCTCGGGCCAGAGGTTCGACGGCACGAAGACGCGCGACGCCGCGGAGCACTTCTGTCCCTGGTACTCGAACGAGCCGCGCACGATCGCGGTCGCGAGCGACGTCGACCTCGGCGGAGCGGTGCGCGACGATGAAGTCCTTGCCGCCGGTCTCGCCGACGATGCGCGGGTAGTTGCGGTAGCGGTCGAGGTTCGACGCGACCGTGCTCCACATTCCGTTGAAGACGCCGGTCGAGCCGGTGAAGTGAATGCCGGCGAGGTCCGGGCTCGCGAGCGCCGGGTCGCCGATCGCCGCGCCGGAGCCGTAGACGAGGTTGATCACGCCGGGCGGCATCCCCGCAGCCTCGTAGAGCTTCATCAGCCACCACGCGGAGTACGCCGCGGTCGACGCGGGCTTCCAGACGACGGTGTTTCCCATCAGCGCCGCGCGACGGTCGGAAGGTTGCCGCCGATCGCGGTGAAGTTGAACGGCGTGACCGCGAAGACGAAGCCCTCGAGCGGGCGGTACTCGATCCGGTTCCAGACGCCGGGCGACGACGCGCGGCTGCTCCGCGTAGATCCGCGTCATGTACTCGACGTTGAAGCGCCAGAAGTCGATCAGCTCGCACGCGGCGTCGATCTCCGCCTGGTGCGCGGTCTTCGACTGGCCGAGCATCGTCGCGGCGTTCAGCGTCGACCGCCACGGGCCGGCGAGGAGCTCGGCCGCGCGGAGGATCACGGCGGCGCGCTCCTCCCACGGCGTCCGCGACCAGTCGTGCCACGCGTCGCCGGCGGCGGCGATCGCGCGCTCGACCTCGGCGGTGCCGCCCTTGTGGACGGTCGCGAGGACGTGCGATCGGTTGTGCGGCTCGACGGCATCGAAGGTGTCGCCGGTGCGAACCTCCTCGCCGCCGATCAGCAGCGGGATGTCGAGCTGCTGCGATTCGAGCTCGCCGAGGCGCCGCCGAAGCTCGTCGCGCGCGGGCGTGCCGGGCGCGAAGTCGTTGGGCGGCTCGTTGTACGGCTCGGGGGCTCGGAAGATCGCGTGGGTGCTCATGCGGTCGATTCTAGGAGGGTTCGGCGGCATGGTGCTCGTTGCAACGGTGCGATGGGCGATGTGAGGCAAGGACGCAGGGAGCGCCGATAGCCGAGCTATCGGTGCGACTGAGGACGCGGCATCGCGGCGTCCAGCGCGGCGCTGCGGCACAGCCGCTATGTCGCCGAGCCCTCCTAGGATGGACGGGATGGCGGTGACGTATGTGCCCTACGAGGTCGACGGCTGGGGCGTCGGCGAGCTCTGCGTCGACGACGGCCGCATCGTCTGGCACGAGCTTCCGTGGCCGCGGCGGAACGCGCCCACGACACGGAAGGGATCGGGGCGGGGCGGTCCTCCGCTCCCGTCCCAATCCCCCGCCCACCCAGGGGCTTCAGAGGAAAGTATGGGGCGCGAAAACGCACGGGAAGGTGGAGACTTCGTGCCGGAACTCGTTCGGCGGCTGCGGCGGTACTTCGCGGGGCGCGCGGTCTCGTTCGACGACGTTCCGGTCGACCTCGAGTACGAGACGCCGTTCCTCGAGCGGTGCGCGCGCGCGTTGCGCGAGGTGCCGCGCGGGCGAGGTCGTCACCTACGGCGAGCTCGCCGCGCTCGCCGGCGCGCCCGGGGCCGCGCGAGCCGCCGGCAGCTTCTGCGCCCGCAACCGACTCGGCCTCTTCGTCCCCTGCCACCGCGTCGTCGCCGCGGGCGGGCTCGGCTCCTACGGCTCGCACGGCCTCGCCTACAAGCGCCGCCTGCTCGAGCTCGAGGGGCTCGACATTGCTGTCTGAGGATCTCCGCGACGAGCTCGCCGCGATCGCGCCCGACGCCGACTGCGACCGCCTCGCCGAGCTGTCCGGGCTCTTCCACGTCGCCGGCAGCGCGCACCTTCGCGGTCGCGGCAACGTCGACGTCCACCTCGACCTCGCGAGCTCGGCCGTCGCCCGTCGCGCGTTCGCGCTCCTCCGCGCGTTCCACGTCGAGTCGGAGATCCGCACGTACCAACGCGCCGCGTTCGACAAGGCCACGCGCTACCAGCTCCACGTCGAAGGCACGCCGACGGCATACGAGACGCTCCACCAGGCCGGCGTCCTCGACGCGTCGCACCGGCCCGTCGACCACCCGCCGCAGCGCGTCCTCGCGCGACACTGCTGCCGCCGCTCATACCTTCGCGGCGCGCTCCTCGGCGCCGGCTCGCTGAGCGGCCCGCGCGACCCGCACCTCGAGATCCGCACCGCCGAGATCGAAGGCGCCCGCTTCCTCGCCGCCGTCGCCGAGCGCGAGGGCGGGCACCTGAGCGTGCTCGACCGCGGACGCCACGCCGTCGCCTACGCGAAGGGAACGGAGACGATCGCCGACGTGCTCGTCGCCGCCGGTGCCGTCGACGTCGTCCTCGCCCTGGAGGAGCGATCGATCGTCGCAGCCACGCGCGCCGACGCCAACCGGCTCGCGAACGCCGACCACGCGAACCTCGTCCGCACCAGCCGCGCGGCGCACGCGCAGCTCGAGGCGGTACGGCTACTCGAGTCCGACGGCGCCCTCGACGCGCTGCCGGACGAGCTGCAGGAGCTCGCGCAGCTGCGGCTCCGCCACCCGACGCTGTCGATCGCCGAGCTCGCGAGCCGCTGCAAGCCGCCCCTGACGAAGGCCGCCGCCTACCGTCGGCTGCGCCGCCTCCAGGCGCTCGCCGAGCGCTGACGCCATACGACTTTCAAGCCCTCTAGCGGACTTCGTGACCACTGAGTCATACTCGCCTCGGCGGGTCCACGCTCGTCCGGCGGCGGATTCAGACCCCGTTCGTCGCCACGGTCTCGGGTGTGGTTGAACCGGAGGGGAGGGTCGTCCTCGGAGCTTCCCCTCCGGCCCGCCCTCGCGCTGCCGGCGCCCGCGGAAAACCCGTGCAACATGCGGAGTTGTCCCGATTTTCGCCCTGTTGAGCCTCGTTAGACTCGTGGTGACGAAAACGAGACGAAAGGCTTGAGGACGATGGCGAAGATCAGGGTCGGGATCAACGGATTCGGGAGGATCGGGCGCAACTTCGTGCGCGCCCAGCTGGAGCGCGGCGGCGAGTTCGAGATCGTCGCGGCGAACGACATCGGCGACACCCACACGATGGCGCACCTGCTGAAGTACGACTCGGTGCTCGGCCCGCTCGGCCTGCCGGTCGAATCCGGCGACGGCTTCATCCGCGTCGACGGTCACGAGATCAAGTTCGTCTCGGAGAGGGATCCCGCGAACCTGCCGTGGGGCGAGCTCGGCGTCGACGTCGCGATCGAGTCGACCGGCCACTTCACGAAGCGCGACGACGCGCAGAAGCATCTCGACGCTGGCGCGAAGAAGGTCGTGATCTCGGCGCCGGCTACCGACCCCGACATCACGCTCGTCCTCGGCGTCAACGACCGCGAGTACGACCCGGAGCAGCACAACATCATCTCCAACGCGTCGTGCACGACGAACTGCATCGCGCCGGTCGCGAAGGTCCTGCACGAGGCGTACACGATCGAGCGCGGCTTCATGACGACGATCCACGCGTACACGAACGACCAGCACACGCTCGACCTGCCGCACAAGGACCTCCGGCGCGCCCGCGCGGCGGCGATCAACCTGATCCCGACCTCGACGGGCGCCGCCCGCGCGATCGGGATCGTGCTCCCGGACCTGAAGGGCAAGATCGACGGGATGTCGATGCGCGCGCCGGTTCCGACCGGCTCGATCGTCGACTTCGTCGTCCAGGTCGCAGGCGAGACGAGCAAGGACGCGGTGAACGAGCTGTTCCGCTCGAAGGCGGACACCGGCGACCTCGAGGGCATCCTCCGGTACACGGACGAGCCCATCGTGTCGACCGACATCGTCCACTCTCCGTTCTCGTCGATCTTCGACAGCGACCTGACGATGGTGAACGGGAACCTCGTGAAGGTCTTCAGCTGGTACGACAACGAGTGGGGCTACAGCTGCCGGCTCGTCAACCTCGTCGAGAAGATCGCCGAGACACTGCCCGCCGCCGTCGCGGCATAAGAGAGGAGAGACCGCGATGCGCATGCCGCGTTCGGTCCGCGACGCCGACGTCGTGGGGAAGACGGTGCTGGTCCGCGCCGACCTCAACGTGCCGCTCGCCGACGGCCGCGTCGCCGACGACACGCGCATCCGCGCGTCTTTGCCGACGCTGAAGTACCTGCTCGACAACGGCGCGACGGACGTCCGCGTCTGCTCGCACCTCGGTCGCCCGAAGACGGACGAGGACCGTGCGCGCTACTCGATGCGGCCTGTCGAGGAGCGCCTGAGCCAGCTGCTCCCCGACACGCGGATCAGGCTGCTCGAGAACACGCGCTTCAACGCGGGCGAGACGGCGAACGACCACGCGTTCGCGCGCGAGCTCGCGGAGGGCTGCGACGTCTACGTGAACGACGCGTTCGGCTCGGCCCACCGCGCGCACGCCTCGACGGAGGGCGTTGCACGGCTCCTCCCTGCGTACGCCGGCCTGCTGCTCGAGGCCGAGCTCGAGAACCTGTCGAAGCTGCTCGGCGAGATCGAGCATCCGTTCGTGCTGATCTCCGGCGGTGCGAAGGTCGAGGACAAGCTCGGCGTCCTGCAGCACCTCGGCGGCCGCGCCGACGCCGTGCTGATCGGCGGCAAGATGGCCGAGGAAGTTCGCGTCGAGAATCCGCTGACGTTCCCCGTCGAGCTGCCCACAGACGTTGTCGGCGCGGCGGAGTTCGCCGAGGACGCGGAGACCGGCGAGTACCCGTTCGACGGACTGCCGGACGGCTGGCTCGGGCTCGACATCGGCCTCGAGACGCGCCGTGCGTTCGCCGCGCGGATCGCCGCCGCGCGGACGATCTTCTGGAACGGGCCGATGGGCGTCTTCGAGTGGGCGCCGTTCGCGGCAGGGACGAAGGCGGTCGCCGAAGCGGTCGCGGGGAACGAGCGCGCGTTCTCGGTCGTCGGCGGCGCCGACTCCGTGCGCGCGCTGAACGAGCTCGGCCTCGCGGACAAGATCTCGTGGGTCTCGACCGGCGGCGGCGCGAGCCTCGAGTTTCTCGAGGGGCGCGAGCTTCCCGGCGTCGCCGCGATCCCGTCGGCCGTCGGGTCGCCGGCATGATCGTCGCCGGCAACTGGAAGATGTTCACCGGCCCGGAGCCGCGTGCGCTCGCGGAACGGCTCGCCGCGATCGACAACGTCGACGCGATCGTCTGCCCGCCGTATACCGCGCTCGCGGAATGCGTCGCGGCCGGTCTGACGACGTTCGCGCAGAACGTCCACTGGGACGACGAGGGCGCATTCACCGGGGAGATCGCACCGCCGATGCTCTCGGCCCTCGGCGTCACCGGGTCGCTCGTCGGCCACTCGGAGCGGCGCCAGTTCTTCGGCGAGACCAACGAAGGTGTCGCCCGCCGGACGAAAGCTGCGCTCGCTGCCGGGCTGAGCGTCATCGCATGCGTCGGCGAGACGCGGGAACAGCGCGACGACGGCGACACGGAAACCGTGCTGCGCATTCAGGTCGACGCGATCCGCGATGCGTGCGGCGCGCACGAACGGCTCGTGATCGCGTACGAGCCCGTCTGGGCGATCGGCACCGGGCTGACCGCGACGCCGGAGATGGTGCAGGACGCCCATGCGTTCGTGAAGTCGCTGCTCGACCTTCCGGTTCTCTACGGCGGCTCGGTCAAGCCGGAGAACGCAGCCGAGCTGTTTGCGCAGCCGGCCGTCGACGGCGGGCTCGTCGGCGGCGCGTCGCTCGCAATCGACTCGTTCGCGGCGATCTGCGAGGCCGCCGCGGCCGCGACATGACGTTCCCGCTCGTCGCACTCGTGATTCTCGACGGCTGGGGGATTGCGCCGCCGGGCCCGGGCAACGCGATCGAGCTGGCCGACACGCCGGTCTTCGACCGGCTCTGGCGCGACTTCCCGCACACCGAGCTCGGCGCCTCCGGCGAGGCGGTCGGGCTGCCGGCCGGCCAGATGGGCAACTCCGAGGTCGGCCACCTGACGATCGGCTCGGGCCGCGTGCTCGACCAGGATCTCCAGCGCGTCAACCGCGCCGTCCGCGACGGCGACCTCTTCGACAACGAGGCGCTCGTCTCGGCTTTCCGGCGAGCGCGCGAGCGCGGCGGCAACGTGCACCTGCTCGGGCTCGTCTCGACCGGCGGCGTCCACTCGCATATCGCCCACGTCTTTGCGCTGCTCGAGCTGGCGGAGCGCGAGGGCATGGCCGACCGGACGTGGATCGACGCGTTCACCGACGGTCGCGACGTCTCGCCGCACGCGGCCGTCCACGACCTCGCGACACTGCCCACTGACCGGATCGCCAGCGTCGCCGGCCGCTACTACGCGATGGACCGCGACAAGCGCTGGGACCGGACCGAGCTCGCCCTCGACGCGATCGTCGTCGGCCATGGCGCGCACGCAGCCGACCCGGTCGCCGCGGTGCAGGCGAGCTACGACGCCGGCGTGACCGACGAGTTCGTCGTCCCGGTCGTGATCGACGGCCGCCCGCGGCTCGACCCGGGCCGCGACGCCGCGATCTTCTTCAACTTCCGTCCCGACCGGACGCGGCAGCTGTCGGAGAAGCTCGGCGAGCTCGGCGTCGACCTGACGACGATGACGCACTACCGCGACGACTTCGACTTCCCGGTCGCCTTCCCGGAGCAATCCGTCGCGAAGGTGCTGGCCGAGGTCCTGGCGGACAACGGGCTGCGCCAGCTCCACATGGCCGAGACGGAGAAGTACGCACACGTGACCTACTTCTTCAACGGCGGGCGCGAGGAGGAGTTCCCCGGCGAGACGCGGATCCTCGTCCCGTCGCCGCGCGACGTCCCGAGCTACGACCACAAGCCGTCGATGTCCGCGAGCGAAGTCGCCGACAGGTTTGTCGCCGAGATTGGCGACGGTGGCTACGCGTTCGCGGTCCTGAACTTCGCAAACGCCGACATGGTCGGCCACACCGGCGTCCCGGCGGCCGTGATCGAGGCGGTCGAGACGGCCGACGCCTGCCTCGGCCGCGTCGTCGAAGCGGTTGCGCAGGCCGGCGGCGTCTGCCTGATCACCGCCGATCACGGCAATGCCGAGAAGCTGTTCGAGGACGACGGCGTCAGTCCCCATACCGCACACACGACGAATCCGGTGCCCTTGATCTTGACCGAAAAGGGAGCCACATTGAGACCCGGCGAGCTTTCGGATCTGGCCCCGACGGCGCTTGCCCTGCTCGGCGTCGAGCAGCCGTCGGAGATGACTGGTCAAGATTTAGTAAATCCTGCTTGAGGGTCCAGCGGTTTCTGATAGCGAGGCTATAGTGGTGCACCTTGTCGCTCCCCCAGCCTGATTACGGCGTACTGCGGAAGGCTCAGCGAGGCGACGAGCGCGCGTTCTCGATCATCGTCCGCGCGTACCAGGTGCCCGTCTACAACTACGTGCTGCGGCTCGTCGGCAACGACCGTTCGCTGGCCGAGGACCTGACGCAGGAGGTCTTCCTCCGCGTCTACCAGGGCCTCCCGCGCTTCTCGCTCCGCTCGAAGTTCACGACGTGGCTGTTCCAGGTGACGAAGAACCGCGTGCTCGACGAGCTCCGCGCCACCGAGCGCCGGCCGCGGTCCGTGATGGACATCGAGGACGCGCCGCAGCTCGTCGCGCTCGACGCGCCGTTCGAGCGCATCGAGGCGATCGACGCCGTCTGGCGCGCGGTCGGGAGCCTCAGCGTCGACCTGAAGATGGCGCTGCTCCTCCGCGACATCGTCGGGCTCTCGTACACCGAGATCGCCGACTCGCTCGAGGTCACGCTCGCCACCGTGAAGTGGCGGATCTACAAAGCCCGTGAGGACGTCCAGGTCGCGCTCGCGCGCGAGGGGATCGTCTTCTACGGCGACGAGGCGGAAGAGTCGGCTGCGCCGGCCGCTCCCACCGCCGAGTCCACGACCTACTGACCGTCCGCAAGCCGGAGCGCGAGCAGCTCCGGTAGCCCCGCGTCGCGGATCTCGGCCTGCGTCCTCGCGATGTCGTACGCGACGCGGCGGAAGCTCGCGCGATTCGCGTCGAGGTCGAGGAGCAGCCATGCGGCCCGCGGGTCGCCGTCGCGCGGCTGTCCGACCGAGCCGGGGTTGAGGAGGAAGCTCGCACCGGCGAGATCGAGCTCCGTTCCGGCCGGCGCGAGTCCGCCCTCGAGGACGCCGTCGCGCTGCGACACCTGGAGTGCGGCGTGGCTGTGGCCGACGAGCACCAGCCGGGTGCCGGCGATCGCCATCGTCGCCGCGGCGGTCTCGTCCGAGAGGACGTACTCCCAGATCGGGTCGCGCGCGCTCGCGTGGTAGAGCGCGACGTCCGCGCGCGTGCCGGACGGCTCGAGCCCGTCGAGGTACGCGCGGGCGCTGTCGCTCAGCACCTCACGCGTCCAGCGCGCCGCGTCGCCCGCGTCGCCGCTGAACTCCAGCAGGTCGAGCTTCCCGATCACAGCGAGGTCGTGGTTCCCGGCGAGACAGATCGCCGCGCGCGCCGCGACCAGCTCGGTGCACTCGCTCGGGCGCGGGCCATAGCCGACGAGGTCGCCGAGGCACCAGAGCTCGTCGGGAGCCTCATCGTCGATCTCGGCGAGGACCGCCTCGAGCGCGGCGAGGTTCGCGTGGATGTCGGAGACGACGGCGACGCGCATGCGGCCGGGAAGGCTACTGACGCGGCCTGCGGGCGCGGGCGGCGACGAGCCCGGCGAGCGTCGGCACCGTCGCGGGAACCGTCGCCGTCCAGAACAGCAGCAGTCCCCAGGCTCCCGCCGCCGCGCCGGTGACGAGGGCCGCGCGCAGCTTCGTCGCGCGCGCGACCGCGACTCCGAGCAGCGCGGGGGCGAGGAGGTCGAGCCAGCCCATCGTCGCGTCGCCGAACGTCACGTCCTGGAGCCGCGGCACGGTCGCGCCGGCGGCGGTCGGGAGCGCGACTCCGTGGAGCGCCTTCGACGCGGGCTCGACCTGCGGCGTTCCCCAGACGAGTACCACGTCGAGCGCGGCGAGCGCGACGAGCCCGATCTGGAGCGACCACGCGGGAGCGACGAGCGCCGCGGCGCTCGCGAGCGCGAGGCACGCGCCCGCGACGAGCGCGATCTCCGCCGCCTCCCCGACGAGACCGCTCGCGCGCCACGCGACGATCCAGAGCACGAGCACCGCGGGCGGCCAGAGCCACCAGCGCGCGCGGCCGCTCAGCGCGCCGGCGGCCGCGGCGAGCAGCGGCGTCGCGATCGACGCGAGCAGCGCGAGCGCATGCGGCCCCCACGACGCGCGGTCGAGCACCGCGACGCCGATCGCGAGCAGCGCCGCCGGCACCGCGATCCCGATCCAGCCGCGCCCGCGCGGTCCCGCCGTTCGCCCCGGCGCCGCGACGAGCGCCGCCTGGACGGCGCAGAGAACGGCGTACGACGGAGCGAGCCCGACTGTCAGCGGTCCGGCGCTTCGGGGAGGTTCCGGATCCCCTCGGTCGTCTGGAACTTCGACCAGGAGTCCTGGAGCGCGGCGATCAGCTCCTCGACGAACCGCGGCGACGCGTTGACCGCGCCACGACCGCGCCGGGCACGTCGCCCTCCTCGACCTCGTGCTCGATCCGGGCGAACGTCAGCGTGAACTCGTAGTTCGAGAACGTGATGTTCGCGAAGTTCGCGTAGACCCCGCCGATCTGCGCCGGATCGAGGTGGATGTTGAGCCGGCGCTCGCCGGGCTGAGGATCCGGAGTCTCGTCTGTCTCGTCGTCCATGCGGCCACGATACTAGGTGCGTGGAAACGAGCGCCCGCCCCCGCCAGATCCTCTACGTCTGCGCCGCCGTGGTCGCGACGCTGCTGGTCGGGACCGTCGGCTTCCAGCTGATCCTGCACGAGACGTGGTTCCAGTCGTTCTACCGCGCCGTGGTCACGGCGACGCTCACGGGGCTCGACTCGGTGCCGCCCAACGACGCCGCCCGCGCGCTCTCGATCGTGCTCGTGATCGCCGGTCTGACGATCATCGCGTACGCGGGTGCAGTTATCGTCGAGTCGATCGCCGGCGGCGTGTTCACGGGTGTGCTGGCCGATCGGCGGCGGGATCGGACGATTCAGCGGATGCGAGATCACTTCATCATCTGCGGCTACGGCCGCGTCGGGCGCCGCGTCGCGGAGGAGTTCCGCGCGTCCGGCGTGCCGTACGTCGTGCTCGACTTCGAGCGACGATGGCGATCGAGGATGCGCGAACGAGCACGGCGACCTCTTCATCGAGGGAACGCGGCACCGAGGACGAGGATCTCGCAAGGCGCGGGCTCGAGCGCGCGCGCGGGCTCGTCGTCTCGTCCGACTCCGACGTCGACAACCTCTACATCACGCTCTCGGCGCGCTCGGCGCGGCCGGACCTGACGATCGTCGCGCGCGCGTCCGACGAGGAGGCCGAGAAGAAGCTTCGCGCTCGCCGGCGCCGACCGCGTCGTCCTGCCGTACGCGAGCGCGGGGCGGACGATCGCGAACCTCGTGCTGAAGCCGCAGGTCGCGGCGTTCCTCGACGTCGTGACGACGGCGGCGGGCGGCGACCTCCGCTCGAGGAGATCGAGATCGCGCCGACGTGTCCGCAGGCCGGGCAGGACGATCCGCGAGCTGCGCGATCCGCCACGAGACCGGCGCGATCATCATCGCGCTGCGCAAGCCGGACGGCACGTTCGACACGACGCCGAAGCCCGACGTGACGATCGAGGTCGGCGACGTGCTGATCGGAGTCGGCGCCGAGCCGACGAGATCGCGCGGCTCGAGGATCTGTTCGCGGCGAGCGGAGATCCGTTGCCGGCTGATCCCGTCACGCAGCTCGCGGACGCGCTGCGCGCGGCGCGTCGGCGCGTCGGTCGAGCTCGAGCGGCCGACGGACGCGTCGCACGGCGACTACGCGACGAACGTCGCGCTGCAGCTCGCGGGAACGCGGCGGCAGCCGCCGCGCGAGATCGCAGCCGAGCTTGCGGAACAGGCGCCGCGCTGCCCGGCGTCGAGCGGGCCGAGATCGCCGGGCCGGGCTTCGTCAACCTGTTCGCTCTCCGACGCAGTGGATCGCGGGTGCGCTCGCCGCGATCCTCGACGCAGGCGACGGCTTCGGCGGCGGCTCGCCGACGCAGCCGCAGCGGATCCAGGTCGAGATGGTCTCCGCGAACCCGACCGGGCCGCTCACGGTCGCGTCGGCGCGCAACGGCGCCTACGGCGACTCCGTCGCGCGGCTGCTCGAGTTCGCCGGCCACGCGGTCGAGCGCGAGTACTACTACAACGACGCCGGCGCGCAGATGGACCGGTTCCGCGAGTCGGTCGACGCGGTGCGGCGCGGCGAGGAGCCGCCCGAGGACGGCTACCACGGCGACTACATCGCCGACCTCGCCGCCGAGCCGGGCGATCCCGTGCCGGCGATGCTCGAGCAGATCGAGGCGTCGCTCGAGCGCTTCCGCATCCACTTCGACACGTGGGCGAACCAGAGTCGACGCTCGAGCAGCGACGATCCCGGAGCGCTCGCCGAAGCTCGACACCTACGAGGCCGAGGGCACGCTCTGGGCGCGCACGACCGCGCACGGCGACGACAAGGACCGGCCGCTCCTCCGCTCGCGCCGACGGCGCGCCACCTCTACTTCGCCGCCGACGTCGCGTACCTCGCGGACAAGCTCGCGCGCGGCTTCGACAGCGCGATCTACGTGCTCGGCGCCGACCACCACGGCTACGTCGCGCGGCTCAAGGCGGCCGCCGCGATGCTCGGCTACGACCCGGCGCGCGTCGAGGTGCTGATCTACCAGCTCGTCCACCTGACGAGGGGCGGCGAGCAGACGAAGATGTCGAAGCGGCGCGGCGACGTCGTCTTCCTCGACGACTTCATCGACGAGATCGGCGTCGACGCCGCGCGCTGGTACCTCGTCAACCGCGGCCACGACCAGACGATCGAGATCGACATCGACCTCGCCGCGGAGAAGTCGCGCGAAGAACCCCGTCTACTACGTGCAGTACGTGCACGCGCGCATCGCGGGGATCCTCCGCAACGCCGGCGACGCGCGCGTGTCGGCCGAGCCCGTCGCGGCTGCGCTCGCGCCCGAGGAGCGCGAGCTCGTGAAGCGGCTCGCCGAGTTCCCGGCGGTCGTCGCCGAGGCGACCGAGCGGCGCGGCCCGCACGCGATCCCGGCGTACGCGATCCGGCTCGCCGACGACTTCCACCGCTTCTACCACGAGCATCGCGTGCTCGAGAGCGAGCAGCAGGCGTTCCGGCTCGCGCTCTGCAGCGCGACGCAGACGTGATCGCGCGCTGCCTCGAGCTCGTCGGCGTCGAGGCACCGGAGAGGATGTAGGCTCGCGCACCGTGAGCGCCGCGACAGCCCCGGACCGCAACATCGCGATGGAGCTGGTCCGCGTGACGGAGGCCGGCGCGATGGCGGCGGCGCGCTGGATCGGCCGCGGCGAGAAGGAGAAGGCCGACCAGGCCGCGGTCGACGCGATGCGCTTCGTGCTCGACAGCGTCAGCATGCGCGGCGTCGTCGTGATCGGCGAGGGGGAGAAGGACGAGGCGCCGATGCTCTACAACGGCGAGGAGGTCGGCAACGGCGAGGGCCCCGAGGTCGACGTCGCCGTCGACCCGCTCGAAGGCACGCGGCTGACCGCGCTCGGCCAGCAGGGCGCGATCTCGGTGATCGCAGTCGCGGAGCGCGGGACGATGCTCTTCCCAGGCGCGGCGTTCTACATGGAGAAGATCGCCGTCGGCCCCGCGCGCGATCGACGTCGATCGACATCACCGCGTCCCCGACGGAGAACGTCGCGCGCGTCGCCGAGGCGCTCGGCAAGACGCCGCGCGAGGTCGACGTCGTCGTCCTCGAGCGCGAGCGCCACGACGCGCTCATCGCCGAGCTGCGCGAGGCCGGCGCGCGCGTGAAGCTCATCCGCGACGGCGACGTCGCGCCGGCGATCGCCTCCGCGCAGCCGAACACCGGCGTCGACGTCCTCTACGGGATCGGCGGCACCCCGGAAGGCGTCATCTCCGCCGCGGCGCTGAAGTGCGTCGGCGGCGGCATCCAGGGCACGCCTCTGGCCGCGCAACGACGACGAGCGCCGGCAGCTGCTCGCCGCCGGCCTCGACCCGAGCCGCGTGCTGCACACGGACGATCTCGTCTCCGGCGAGGACGTCTTCGTCGCCGCCACCGGCGTGACGAACGGGCCGCTCCTCACCGGCGTGCAGTACACACCGGGAGGAGCGACCACGGACTCGATCGTGATGCGGTCCCGCTCGGGCACCGTCCGCCGGATCAGCGCGCAGCAGTCGCTTGCGAAGCTGACCGCGCTGACCGGCTTCGAGTACACCTAGACCGCGACCGCCTCCTGCTCCATCGCGGGCGCGTACGTCCCCGTCCGTGCGGCGCTGTTCATCTTCGCGCGGTGGTAGTACGCGCGCTGGCCGGCCTCGACGTTCTCCGGCTTGCCGCCCCACGCCTTGATCGCAGGCGCCTGCAGCGCGCGGCCGTACGAGAACGACAGCGGCCACGGGTGCGGCCCCTTGGCGTTCATCGCGTTCAGGTGCGCGGTCGCGTCCTCGTCCGTCTGGCCGCCGGAGAGGAAGACGATGCCGGGCACCGCGGCCGGAACGTGCTTGTAGAAGCACTTCAGCGTCGCGTCGGCGACCTCCTCGGCGCCGGCGCGGTTCGACGCGGAGTAGCCGGAGAGCACCATGTTCGGCTTCAGCAGCGTCCCGAGAAGATCGACGCGCTGGTCGAACAGCTCGGTGTAGAGCGGCGTCGAGCGACGCGGGACGTCACGTGCGTAGCTGCGCTCGATCGTGTGCGTTCCGTCCTGCAGCACCTCCGGCTCGACGATCGGCACGATCCCGGCCTCCTGGCACAGCGCCGCGTAGCGCGCGAGCGCGTGTGCGTTCGTCCAGATGCAGTCGTCGCTCGGGAGCGTCGTCGGAGATCGAATACGTCGCGCGCCACTTCGCGAAGCGCGCGCCGAGCCCGTAGTACTCGGCCAGCCGCTCGCGCAGCCCGTCGAGTCCCTCGGTGACGGTCTCGCCCTCGGCGAACGGGAGCGGGTGCGCGCCCTCGTCGACCTTGATCCCGGGGATGATGCCCTTCGACGCGAGGAGCTCCGGGAACGGCGTCCCGTCGAGCGCGCTCTGCCGGATCGTCTCGTCGAACAGGATGACGCCGCTGATGTACTCCTCCGCGCCGGGCGTCGTGAAGAGCAGGTCGCGGTACGCGCGCCTGTTCGGCTCGGTCGACTCGAGTCCGATCGAGTCGAAGCGCTTCTTGATCGTGCCGGTGCTCTCGTCCGCGGCGAGGATCCCCTTACCCTCCGCGACGAGCGCCTTCGCTGTGCTGTGCAGGTCCTGCTCGGCCATGCTGCCTCTCCCGTTCGGATGCCGTTCCGCCCCTGATTAAAGCGGTCGGGCGGCCTTCCGGCCGGGAGAGGCGGCGGGCCTATCGGGCGCGAACCCGACCCCTACCCCAAAGTGCGTTCTGTCTGAGGTCTGATGCCCTCATGGAAGACAAGGACGCCCGAACCGCGAATTTCTTGCGCGGGTAAAATCGCCCCGTCTCAGGCGGACGTAGCTCAGTTGGTAGAGCACTGGCTTCCCAAGCCAGGTGTCGCGGGTTCGAATCCCGTCGTCCGCTTCAAAGACTGGACACGCTTACGAAAGAGCTGCCCCGGGTACAGGCAACGTGTGGATGCCGTTCACCCGACCGCTCCGAACGAGGCGCCGACGCTCACATTTGCCGTTACGGAGCATCAGCCTCCGGCCATCGAAATCCGCGTCAATTTCGGCCTCTTTGCGGGCCGCACCGTCACGTTGGCGGAGATCGATCGGCTCGCCGAATGGCTGCTCGACGAAGTCGACGGTGTCACCATCGTCTCCGAGGATCGCCACGAGATCGGTAAGGAAGCCGGTGCGTCGGCTCACCAGGTCCGGATCGAGGTCGACAGAGCCCGCGCACCTGCGGATCGCGGCGGGCTTCAACTACTCGAGCAGCGGTGCCTCGAACGCGCCGATTATTGGGCTCGTACCTGCATCGCCGAACGCCACGTCGTCGCATAGGCGCACGGTCAGCCGACCTTCGCGCAGATCGCGTATGCGACGACGCCCCAGAACGCGCCGCTCGCGGTTTCCTTGTAGCCGCTTGCCGTCCACCCGGAGAGGTCGGTGGTCGGCTTGTCCACCGTGACCGGATAGATCGGGCTGGACTGGATCTCCGCGCCGCCGCCCACGGCCTTCGTCCCCGCGGGGCACGAAACCGTGACGGTCTTCAATCCCGCCGCGGTGTCGTTCGCGGACGACGCGCTGACCAGCTGGATGCCGGAGACACCCGACGGGCCGGCATCGCCCTTCGCGCCGGCGGGTCCTGCCGGCCCAGCCGGTCCTGCCGGCCCGACCGCCCCGACCGCCCCGACCGAAGCCGGGAACTTCCCGGTCGCGTCGAGCGGGAGCAGCGTGCCCGGCTTGGGCGTGCGCGAGGCCTTGATCTTGTTCACCTGCAACGCGTTCTTTGCGGTGTCGGCCGACAACGCCCGCTTGGCCAGCGGCGGTATCGCCGCGTCGATCGCGGCCCGGCCGAGCGATGTCGATCCAAGCAACGCGACGACGAGCGCAACGCTCGAGATCGCGATCGGAAGCCGTGTACCCATGCCTACCTCCCGAAGTTCGTGTCAAACGTTGCTCGAGTGTAAGGCGTTGTAAATCACCTGCGGCGCCATCCGGAGTTTGTGCAATCCTGATTTCGATGAGAACGCTCAGGCTCAGCATGCTTGCGGGCGCCACCGTGGTCGCGATAGTTCTCGCAGCCAGTGCGGCTGCGGCTCCGGCGCGCCATGCCAACCTGCCTTGCGACCCCAACTGCGGGCCTGCCGATCTCCGGATCGCGGGCACGATGGATTCGACGACTGCGGCCGTTGGCGACAACCTGACCTGGCGCTTGACGGTGACTGACGCCAACCAGGGTCCCGCGACAGGGGTGTACGTCGATGTCACCGTTCCCGCCAACGTCACGGTCACGTACACATACGCCGACCGCGGCACGGGTTGCACGGGCTCCGGGACGAACACGTGGCACTGCGATCTCGACTGGCTGGCCGACACGGCCCAGACCGGTCACGTCACTATCACGGCGAAGGTGACGGGGACCGGGGATCACGTCTTGACCGCGGTCGCGGGCTACCGCGCCCCCGACCCGGCGCCGGCCGACAACACCGTGACCTTGACGGCGACCACGCCGGGAGCGCCCGTCGCCCCCGTCGCTCCGGTGGCTCCCGTCGCCGTGACGGCCGTCGTCGCCGCCGGCGTCGGCACACCGGCGAACCAGACAGCCGGCAAGCTCGGCGCCGTCGTCTTCGTCGTGACGCGGAGTGACAACGGCGCGCCGATGACCGACGGCAGGGTGACCTCAAGCGCGTCGGTCGGAGGCAAGGCGATCGCCCACCTGCAGACGTACACGAACGGCGTTGCCCAGGTGTCCTACACCATCCCGGCGAAGACCAGAGGCAAGATCTTGACCGTCAAGCTGACGGTCACGGCGACCGGCGGCGGTAAGACGTCGAAGGTCTCCACCTTCGTCGTCCACTGACCGACTCGTCCTCCCCGTCTAGAAGTGCTCCATGACGAAGGCGAGGCGCGCCTGGTCGTCCTGTGGCGCGGCGTCGATGCACGGCACGAGCTCGCCGCCGAACGACTTCACGGTTGAGACATCGTCGGCGTAGAAGCGGCTGACGACGCTCCAGTCCGGCTGGCTCTGCGCGAGGCTGATCTCGAGCTCGCGAACCGCACCCTGCTCCCGCGCGACTGCCCGAAGCGTCGCTTCGCGACAGGTCTCGCTCGCCGACGACTCGAGGTCGAGGGCGCGGACCCGGGCGAGGATCGTCGAGTCGGCCTCATCCAGCGTGGGGAGGAGCTTTGGCGCTCCGGTCCAGAACAGCGCCGCGCCCGACCGGTGACTCATGCGACGGGCATGGTTGACCAGGCGCCGCATCGCGACGGTTGCGTGCGTGAACCCGGGATCCTGGTCCGTGGCCACGATCGCGAGTGCGTCGCGCACCATCGGGGACGGATCGGAGCCGTTCTCGACCGCCGCCTGCTGCACTTCTTCCGTATTGCAGCCGGTGTAGCAGTGGAGCTCGGAGGCGCCGTTCGCGCCGGTCGTGACGCTGTAGGCGTAGAACGAGAAGCTGCTGCTCTTGATAAGCAGGAACAGTCCCCCGGCGACGACGGCGATGATCACGAGTGCCTTCATCGCGGCTGCGGTCCGCGACTTGTGGCCATGATCACGAGGAATCGTCAGTCCGGCCTCGCCGGGCGATCGCTCGTCCGAGTGGCCGCACGAAATGTCGATTCCCGGCCGTCCCGCTCGTCGCCCAGGAAACCGACCTCGAAGGAGGAGCAATGAAGTACCTGATGCTGGTTTGCGCCGCCCCGGACGCCGATCTCAGCGGCCTGACCGAGGAGGACCTCGACATCGAGGCGTGGCTCGCGGAGACGGAGCGGCGCGGCGTTCGGCTCGACGGGAACCGGCTGCGGCCGGCGGGCGAGGCGAAGACGGTGAGGGTGCGGCGCGGGGAGCTGTTGAAGCTGGACGGGCCGTTCGCCGAGACGAAGGAGCTGATCGCCGGCTACGACATCCTCGACTGCGCCGACCTCGACGAGGCGGTCGAGATCGCCGCCAAGCATCCCGTCGCGAAGTTCGGAACGATCGAGGTGCGCGAGTTCTGGGAGATGGACTAGCCCGAGCCGCCGGACCAAAAGGAAGAGCCGGGGGGTGAGGCTGCGGCTCCCACACCTTCCGGCTCTTCCAAACCAAGAGTTGAACGGGCTGCGGCCCACCGTTCTCCCCCTAGCGTACGAACATCGTCGGCGGATTCGCGCCGCTTCGGGAGCCTCATCCGAGTGAACCGATCGAGTGAACCACCGGTTCAGCGATGAGTGAAGTTGACTCCTGGCGCGATGATTGAACTACCGCAGGCCCCGATGCGGCGGGGGCTCGCGGAGGACAGTCATCGGTGCTCTCCACGTCTGCGGCGACATGGATCGAGCACCTGAGGGAAGGGCGAACCGATGCAGCGGGTTCGCCCTTATCCGTTTATGTGAGCGCGCGCGCCTTGGCCTGCGTGAACTCGTCGTCCGTCAGCGCACCGGACTTGTGGAGCTCGTTGAGCCGTGCGAGCTCGTCGGCCGCGGTGCCGCCGCCCGAGCCGCCCTTGGGCCGCATCGCGACGGCCTTCGCGCCGAGCGCTTTGGCCGAGGCGGCTGCGTGCGCGAACGTCGCATCTGGGAACTCGCGAATCGTCTGCCGGCGGATCAGCTCGAAGCCGAAGGCGATCAGCGCGCCGAGGAACAGAATTCCCCAGAGCGTCCGCAGCGCGTGCGTCGGGCCCCAGAGGATGATGAGCAGATACACGAAGCCGAGGATTCCCCAGCTCAGCCCCGGCCGCTCGCGCAGCATCGGCGCCATCCAGCGGCGGACGGCGATGGCCGCGTGCGTCGGCCCGGCGAGCACCGCGCCGAGCACGCCGACGATGCCGTAGATGATCACCGCGCGGCCGAGCTCGCCGAGAATCGACGTCTCGATCAGCCAGACGTGGTGCGCCGGCGTGCGGTACGTCGCCGTGGTCAGGCTGTTGATCGCGTAGTTGCCGCCGACGGTGCGAATGACGAGCACGATGAGGCCGACGAACACGAACGCCCAGCCGATGCTCCGCAGCGTCTCACGCCGCCGGCCGCGCGCGAGGTAGATCGCGAGCGCATAGAGGGCGAGAACGAGGATCAGGATGAAGACGCTCGCGACCCGGATGACCTGAACGGCGGTCTGCGCCGCGCCGAGCTGGTCGGAGCGCATGACCTCGATCCGGCCGGTGCTTGCCGGCAGCCTGTCGAGCGCTGAGGCCGGGAGGCCGAGCTGCGTGCCGAGCTCCTTCACGAGCTGGCTGAGGTCGACCGTGACGACGCCGTTGCCGGTGTCGATGCCGGCGCCGGTCTTGTTCTCCAGCACGTTGACGAGCTGCTGGTGAGCCAAGGCGGTCGAGTTGATCCAGATCTGCTGCACACGGCCCTGGCTGAGCAGGAAGGCAACCGCGTCGGTCGCGGGCTGGCGAAGTCCTGCCGCGACCGGGCCTGCGAGCGGCTTCAGGTTGTTCGGGAGCTGGTTCTCGAGCTGACCGGACACGTCGACGTTGTTGTAGAGCTGGTTCACGAGGTAGACCGACAGCGCGCCACGGACTTCCGGGTCGCGGACGAGCTGCGCGCTCGCCTTCTTGAACGAGTCGTTGCTGAGCATCTGGCGGTTGACCCAGATCGTGAGGATCGAGATCAGCCCGATCAGCGTCGCGACCACGATCAGCGACCACACGGCGATCTTCCGGCCGCGGGTCAGGTGATGCGGGGCGGCGGCGGGCGGTGGGGCGGCTGCTTCGGTCACGATTCGATCCTCTCGGCTGCGGGAACTCCCGACAGCGGAGTATGCACCCCTCAGGCCGGGGTGGTCGCCGCACCTATCCGCTAGTTGGGCCAGGCGGCCGCGATGCGGCGGCGCGACTCGGCGAGATGCTCCGGGATCACGCGCACGTCGGCGAGCACCGGCATGAAGCTGGTGTCGCCGCTCCATCGCGGTACGACGTGCTCGTGGCCGTGGTCGACGATCCCCGCGCCGGCGACGCGGCCGACGTTCCAGCCGACGTTGTAGCCGTCCGGCGAGTAGAGCGCGGCGAGCGTCGGCGATGCCGTCGGTCGCGAGCTTGTGGATCTCCAGCGCCTCCGCGTCGTCGAGCTCCGCGAAGCCGGCGCCGTGCCGGTACGGCGCGACGAGCAGGTGCCCGGAGGTGTACGGGAACTTGTTCAGCAGCACGAACGCGCGCTCACCGCGGTGGACGACGAGGTGCGCTTCATCGTCGTCGTCGGCAGCCGCGGCGCAGAAGACGCAGCCCTCCTGCTCGTCCGCGGTCTGGACGTACTCGAGCCGCCAGGGCGCCCACAGCCGCTCCACGGCGACGAGCCTACAGCCAGCGACGCCAGCGGAAGAACCCGAGCATCGCGCCGATCGTGACGAGGAAGAACGAGAGGATCACCCAGAACGCCGTCGCGCTGCCGAAGCCCGGGAAGTCGACGTTCATCCCGAAGAGGCCGGTCAGGAACGTCAGCGGCAGCATCACGACGCTGAAGATCGTGAGCACGTAGAGGATGTCGTTCTGCTGGTGCGAGATCACGGACTCGTTCGTGCTCTCGAGTGCCTCGACGACTTCCTTGTAGTTGTCGAGGAGGTCCCAGATCCGCTCGCTCGAGTCGACGATGTCGTCGAAGTAGAGCTCGAGGTCCTCCGGCAGGAACCGCTCGACGCCGCGCTCGAGCTGGCGCAGCGTCGGCCGCTGCGGCTTGATGATCTTGCGGTAGGAGATGATCTCCTGCTTCACCTTGTGGATGTCGCGGACGAGCTCCTTCGAGTTCCCCTCGTCCAGCTCCTCGTCGATCTGCTCGAGCTTGAAGCCGATCTTGTCCAGGATCGGGAAGCAGTAGTCGTAGAGGTCGTCGAGCACCTCGTAGAGCAGCCGGCCGGAGCCGCGCCGGAAGAGGTCGCGACGGAGCTCCTCGTTCTCGAGACAGCGCTGGAACAGGCGCGTGACCGGCCGCAGCTCGACCGCCGGCAGCGTGACGAGATAGTCAGGCCCGAGGAACGCGTCGAGCTCGCCGGCGTTGAGGCGACCGATCGCCTTGTCGTAGACCGGGAAGTGGAGGACGGCGAAGAGATACGACTCGCCCTCCTCGGTGTAGACGTCGACCTTCGGCCGCTGGCGGCGCGACATGACGTCCTCGATGTCGAGCGGATGCCACCCGAAACGCGATGCGAGCGCGACCGCCTCGGACTGCGTCGGCGACTCGAGGTGGATCCAGCTCAGGCCGTCTTGCTGAAGCTCACCGACGCGCGGCCGTGCGACGACGTCCGGCTGACCGGGAGCTGCCCCGCGACGGGGCCTGATGCGAGGGAGGCTCGGCATCGGTACTCAGAGGGTCTGCGGTCGGGAGCGCCGTCATGTTCGCCATGGTAGCCGCGATTCCCCCGAAACGGGACGAATATCCGGCCGGCGATTCAGAGTTCCCATCCATGCATTGGGCCGAGGAAGTGGGTCTCGTCCTCGACATCGTCGGTGCGCTGATCCTTGCGTCCGGACTCATCATCGGCAGGGAACGCGCGCTCGAGCTCGGCGTTCCGAGGTACGCATCCGACAACGAAGAGGAGAACCTGCGTCTACCTCAGGTACGCGATCGGCTTATCCAATCGGCGTCGTCTTTCTCGTGCTCGGTTTCGTGGGCCAGTTCATCGGCAACTGGCCGAGCTAAAGCGCAGCGAGGGTCAGACCCCGGGACATGTCGGAACGCAGTCGTCGCCACGACCGACATGTGCGGGCGCGGCACACTGCGGCTCGCCGGCAGAACAAGAAGGGGGCAAACGGGGGAAACATGGTTCCCCCGTTAAGCGAGTGAACCGGCTCCGCCGGTTCGCAAAGCGAGTGCGCCCGGCAGGATTCGAACCTGCGACCTCGCGCTCCGGAGGCGCGCGCTCTATCCCCTGAGCTACGGGCGCTTCGGGATCCGTAGTCTAGCCGTCCGTGGTCGGCTTCCTGATTGCAGGCGCGGCGGTCGCTCTGACGGGCGTGCTCGTCGCCGCGTGCCTGCGGCTCGACTCGGTCGCCGTGTTCGTCGCGGCGTGGTGGGTGATCGTGTGCGCGGAGGTCGTCGCGACGGCGGAGCTGCTTTCGCTCTTGCACGCAATCCGGCCGCTCGGGTACTCGCTCGTCACCGCCGCTGCGCTCGTCGTCGCGACCGGCGTCTGGTGGCGGCTGGGGAGGCCACGGCCGCCGCCGGTCGCCCTGCGCGGGATCCGGCTTCGACCCGTTCGTCGTCGCGCTTGCGGTCGCCGTGCTTCTCGCTGTCGGCTACGAGCTGTTCCTGATCGCCGCGACGCCGCCGAACAACTGGGACTCGATGCACTACCACCTCGCGCGCGTCGCGGCGTGGCACGCGCACCGCGATCTGTCGTACTTCCCGACGAGCAACGGCATCGAGAACGCGTATCCGCAGAACGCAGAGCTGCTCGTCCTCTGGACGTTCGTGTTCCTCGGCCGCGACCTGCTCGCGGCGCTGCCGCAGCTGCTCGCCGGTCTTGCCGCGACGGTGTCCGTGTACGTGATCGGCTGCCGCATCGGCTACGCGCGTCGGCTCGCCGCGTTCGCCGCGCTGCTCCTGCCGACGCTGACGATCGTCGCGCTCGAGTCGGTGACGACGCAGAACGATCTCGTCGTCGCATCGTTCGTCGTCGCGGCGGTCGCGTTCGCGCTCGGGCGAACGCGCGCGGAGATCGCGCTCGCGGGCGTCGCGATCGGGCTCGCGGTCGGGACGAAGCTCACGTTCGCCTACGCGCTTCCGGTGCTCGTCGCAATCGGGCTGCTCGCGGTGCCGCGCCGGCGCCTCGCGGGGGTCGCCGTCGCGGCGGTCGCGGGTGTCGTTCTCTTCGGCAGCTACGCCTACGTTCAGAACCTCGTCGAGACCGGCCGGATTCAGGGGAAGGCGGAGCAGGTCAGCTCGTTGCCGCCGCACGTCACCGCGTCGGGGACGGTTTCGAGCATCGCGCGGACGGGCTACCGGCTCGTGGATCTCTCCGGGTTCCATCCGCCGGCGTCGATCACGAGTCACGTCTCTGGGCTCGCAAAGCGCGTCTTCGACGGGCTGGGCATTCCGGCGAATCCGCCGGAGTCGACGACGCGTGGGACGTTTGCGTTCGTGTTCGCGGTGAACGCGGATGCGAGCGAGGACTCGTCGGCGTTCGGGCCGCTCGGCTTCCTCCTGCTCGTGCCGCTGTCGTTCGGGTTCCTGGTCGCGTGGGCGCTGCGACGAACCGATCGCGTCCACGGCGCGTTCGCCCTCGCACTGCCGTTGTACGTCGTTGCGCTCGCGCTCGGGACGCGCTGGAACCTCTACGTCGACCGGTTCCTGATCACGCCCGCGGCGCTGACGCTCCCGCTCGCGCCGGCGGTGCTCCGGTGGCGGGCCCTCACCGCGGCAGCCGCGGTCGTCGGCGTTGCGGCGCTCGCGCTGGCGCTTGCGTACGACCCGTCGAAGCCGAGCGGCATCGCCGGCGACACGCCGGTGTGGAACCGCAGCCGTGCCGAGGTGCAGTCGATCCGCTTCCCCGAGATGCGTCCGGCGCTCGAGGCGATCCAGGCGCGCGTGCCCGCGCACGCACGGCTCGGCGTCGACCTCGCGCCGCTCGACTGGGAGTACCCGCTCTGGGGGCCGCGCCTCGGACGGACGCTCGTCTGGCTGCCGTCGCGGCAACCACTCGCGGGCGCCGCAGGCCTTGACTGGGTGGTCCTCGGCGCCGGCATCCACGCGTCCGCGCCGGGCTGGTGTGCGCAGCACTTCCCGTCCGTGAAGTGGACGCTGCTGCACCGCTGTTAGCCTGCGGCCCGTGGACGCCGGCGCACGCATCGTCACCCTCGAGCTCGCGGAGACCTTCGTCATCTCGCGCGAAGCGCGCGACACCGAGGACGTCGTCGAGGTTCGGCTCACGCACGACGGCGTACACGGCTACGGCGAGGCGGCGCCGATCGAGCGCTACGACGAGTCCGCGGAGTCCGCGCTCGCGTACGTGCAGGAGCACGCCGGCGAGCTCGGTAACGACCCGTTCGCGCTCGAGGAGATCATGGAGCGCCTGCCGGCAGAGCAGTTCGCTGCGCGCGCCGCGATCGACGGCGCGCTCCACGACCTCCAGGGGAAGCTGACGGGACAACCGGTGTGGCGCCTGCTCGGCCTCCGGCGCGCCGGCCCGCCGACGTCGTGGACGATCTGGCTCGGCGATCCGGACGACATGGCGCGGCGCACCGAGAAGGTCGGAGACCGTTTCAAGCGGCTGAAGTTGAAGCTCGGCGCAGGAGACGGCCTCGACATCGAACGGGTGCGCGCGGTTCGTGGTGTGACGCAGCTCCCGCTGCAGGTCGACGTGAACGAGGGCTGGGATGAGGCGGAGGTTCTCGACAACCTTCGGCAGCTCGAGCCGCTCGGCGTTGCGTATTGCGAGCAGCCGATCGCCTCGGACGACGTCCCGCTGAATCCGGATTTGAAACGCGCGTCGCCGATCCCGATCTACGTGGACGAGAACATCCACACGCTCGCGGACGTCGCGGAGCACGCGCCGTTCGCGCACGGGATCAACGTGAAGCTCGCGAAGTCCGGCGGCATCCGCGAGGCGGTCCGGATGGTGCACGCGGCGCGCGCGCTCGGGCTCGGCTGCATGCTCGGCTGCATGGTCGAGTCCGGGCTCGGCATCGCCGCCGGCGCGAACATCGCAAGCCTCTTCGACCACATCGACCTCGACGGCAACATCCTGATCGCGCATGACCCCTGGCCGGGCGTCGCGTTCGTGGACGGCGTGCAGCTGCCGTCGGATCAGCCCGGGCTCGGCGTCGCACCGGCGTGACGCGCTACCTGATCCTCGCCGAAGGCTTCTCCGGCGACGCGCACTACGGGAAGACGATGCGCGGTGTGCTCCGCTATCGCCGCGATGACGTCGTCGCGATCCTCGATGCGACACGCGCCGGCGAGACGGAGGACGGCGTGCCGATCGTCGGCGCGGTCGCGGACGCGCTCGCGTACGACCCCGACACCGCGCTCGTCGGAGTCGCGACGCAAGGCGGGCGGTTCCCGCCTGCATGGGTCGACATCCTCCGCAGCTGCATCGCGCACGGGCTCGACGTCGAGAACGGACTGCACATGTTCCTCTCCGAGATGCCGGAGCTGCGCGAGCTGGCGGCGCGGCACGGCGTCGAGCTCCGCGACCTCCGCCGCCCGCCGCACGACCTCTCGACGGCGACGGGCGCGAACCTCGACGTGCCCGCGACGATCGTCCTTACCGTCGGCTCGGACTGTGCGATCGGAAAGATGACCGTCTGCCTCGAGCTCGACCTCGAGGCGCGCCGTCGCGGCGTCAGATCGGTCTTCGTCCCGACCGGCCAGACCGGAATCGCGATCGCAGGCTGGGGAATCTCCGTCGACGCGGTCGTTGCCGACTTCATCGCCGGCGCGGCGGAACAGCTCGTCGTCGAGGGCGCGCAGCGCGGGGGAGAGCTGCTCTGGGTCGAGGGCCAGGGCGCGCTCCTGCACCCGATCTACTCCGGCGTCACGCTCGGCCTCTACCACGGCAGCGCGCCGCATCTGCTCGTCCTCTGCCACGAGGCGGGACGCACCGAGATCGAGGGCGCCGGCGGCGGTCCGCATCCCATCCCTCCGTTGAGGGAGCTGGTCGAGCTACACGAGCGGATGGCGCTCCCGGCGCGGCCGGCCAAGGTCGTCGCCGTGGCGTTGAACACCCGCTCCATGAGCGAGGACGAGGCACGGGCCGCGGTCGACGCGGCCGAGGCCGAAACCGGGCTCCCCGCGGACGATCCGGTCCGTTTCGGTGCAGGAAGGCTCACGGAAGCCGTCCTCGCTGCCGAAAAGGGATAGCAGACGTCTAACCCGAATACGACGCGGCGGGCGGTGGCCCGCGCCGTCGTGCTCCGAGCGAAAGGGATGGTTTGCGGTGAAGAGGATTCTTGCGGTCGTGATCGGCGCCCTTGCGCTCACCGTCACCGGCGCGGCCACGGCCGCGAATCCGCAGATCGGATTCGCCGAGGACCAGACGAAGTACTCCGCCGACGGCGGCATGGCCCTCTTCAACGAGATGAACAAGCTCGGGACGACGACGAACCGCGTCGCGGTCTTCTACAACGCCGACCAGCCGACGACGATCCAGGATCAGGCGTTCCTCGACCGGATGATCCCGGTCGCGCAGGCGCACCACATCCAGGTCGTGTTCGCGATCTACCCGCAGAAGCCGACGATGGCGCCGACGAATCCGGCTGCCGCCGACACGTTCTGCGCCTACGCGGTGAAGGTCATGCAGCGCTACCCGTACGTGCGCAAGGTGATCATCGGCAACGAGCCGAACCAGCCGCGCTTCTGGCAGCCGATCTGGAACGGGTCGCACCCCGCGTCGCCGGCGGCGATGGAGGTCGTGCTCGCCAGCTGCTACGACAAGCTCAAGGCGTTCGACAAGACGCTCGACGTGATCGGCGTCGGCCTTTCGCCGCGCGGCAACGACAACCCCGGCGCGTCCGACAACTCCTCGATCTCACCGGTTCGCTGGATCGCCGCGCTCGGCGCCGCGTACCGGACGAGCGGCCGCACGACGGCGCTCTTCGACGAGTGGTCGTGGCACTGCTACCCGAACATCAACACCGACGAGGTCGAGACGGGGTACGCGTGGCCGAACACCGGCTGCGTCAACGCCGCACGCGTGAAGCTCGCGCTGTGGGACGCGTTCCACGGCACCGGCCAGCCGGTGCTCGACGGCTACCCGAACGACACGAAGGGCACGACGCTGTTCGGCCGCATCTCGAAGATGTTCATCGACGAGACCGGCTGGCAGGTCGACACGACCAACCGGCCCGGCTACGTCAACAACGAGAACGTCCCGGTGATCACCGAGGCGAAGCAGGCGCAGGACTACGAGAAGCTCGTGCACCTTGCGAACTGCGAGCCGACGCTGACGGCGTTCCATATCTTCCATGAGATCGACGAGTCCGACCGCACCGGCTTCCAGAGCGGCGTGCTTCGCGTCGACTCGAGCGAGCGGCCGTCGGCGACGGATCCGACGACGTCGGTGCAGCACGCGATCGCCGCGGACGGCGGTCAGTGCAAGGGCGGCGTCTGGCAGACGATCGGCCAGTTCCTCTACTCGAATTCGGCGGTCGCGCCGCTCTACAAGACGTTCCCGTATCAAGGAGTCGTGCCGCTCGCGGTGAAGACGGTCAGCGGCGGCGGGGTGTACGTCACGCTGCAGGCCGGCGAAGGCTTCACGTACTCCATCACGTTCAAGGTCGGGAAAACAGGTGTCGAAGACGGTCACGGGCTACGCGCCGCGCACGGTGGCGGCGCCGAAGGTCCCGTCCGGCTTCGGCAAAGGAACTGCGGTGATCGTGCTGAAAGCGGAGACCAATCCTGCACGGACCACCACAGTCGTACTCAACCTGGCGCGGTAGCCCGGACGTCCCGGCTCTCGCCGCCGCTACCCTTCCGTCCGCGGATGGAGGGCACATGCGGCTGCTGAGATTCGGACTGGTCCTCGCGGGCTGTGCCGTCGCGCTCACGGGCGCGAGTCGGCGCGCGCGCGTCCACGCACGCAGCCGTCCCGCCGATCAACTGGGGCGTCGCCGACGACGCGTCGAAGTACGCCGACGACGGCGGTGCGTGGTTCTACACGCAGCTCGCCGGCGCGAACCTGACCGAGAACCGCTGGACGCTCGCCTGGGACTCGTCGAATCCGACGGTGATCACCGAGCTGCCGTTCCTCGAGCGGGCGGCGCCGCTCGCCGCAGGCCGGCGGGCATCCACGTCGTCCTCGTCCTCTACTCGACGAAGGGCTCGCTCCACGATCCGAACGGCTTCTGCTCCTGGGCGGCAACCGTCGCGACGACGGCGTCGCAGTGGGGGATCCACGACTTCACCGTCTGGAACGAGCCGAACACGCGCCTGTACTGGACGCCGCAAAAGGGCTCGCACGGGCAGGACGTCGCGGCGCCTGCGTACGAGGCGCTGATGGCGAACTGCTACGACTCGATTCACGCAGCCGACCCGCTCGCGCGCGTGATCGGCATGGGGCTCTCCCCGCGCGCGTCGACGAACAAGTCGACCGAGCCGCTGATCTTCCTCCGCGACGTCGGCAAGGCGTATCGCAAGTCGGGGCGGACGACACCGATCATGGATCAGCTCTCCGTCCATCCGTACCCGAACCCGAGCGCGCCGACGAGCCCGCCGAACATCGGCTATCCGAATCCGAGCCGCTTCGGGATCCCCGACCTCGCCCGCGTGAAGCAGGCGGTGTGGGACGCGTTCCACGGCACCGGCCAGCCGACGACGCTGAACGGCCTCACGTTCCGGATCGACGAGGTCGGCTGGCAGACGAACACGACGCGGATGACGCAGTACGTGAACCCGGAGAACGTCAGGGTCGTCAACGAGCAGACGCAGGCGAACGACATCAGGACGATGGTGACGAAGTACTTCGCGTGCGATCCGACGGTCACCGACGTCGAGCTGTTCCTGCTCGTGGACGAGAAGTACCGCAACGGCAAGGACGAGAACGGGAACTTCGTCGGCGGCGGCTGGCAGAGCGGGCTTCTGACCGCCGGCGGCGAGGGCGTCTCGACGCCGAAGCTCGCGTATACGCAGGACGCGCCGCTGTTCGCGGCCGGCCGCGCCGCGTGCACCGGGCGGATGGTCGCCTGGTCGCCCGCGGTCGAAGCGCAAGTAATCTCGGCGCCGTGCTCGTCGCGGCGATCTCCGACACGCACCTGCCGCGGGGAACGAGACGGATCCCCGAGTCGTGCCTCGAGCGGCTGCGCGCCGCGGACCTGATCCTCCACGGCGGCGACATCTCGACGCTGGCCGTGCTCGAGGAGCTGCGGGCGCTCGGCCCGCCGGTCCATGCCGTCTTCGGCAATGCGGACGAGCCGGCCGTGCGCGAGCTGCTCCCGAAGGAGCTCGTCGTCGAGGCGGGCGGCGCGCGCATCGGGATGGCCCACGTCCCCGGCCCGCGTGCGGGGAGGGAGGAGCGGCTGGTGAAGCGCTTTCCCGGCTGTCGACGCGGTGGTCTACGGGCATACGCACCTGCCGGAGGTGACGCGCGAAGGCGAGCGTCTGGATCCTCAACCCCGGCTCGCCGACCGAGCGGCGGAAGGCGCCGAGCCACACGATGCTGCTGCTGGAGATCAGGGCGGGGAAGATCCGGCCGGAGCTGCTCGAGGTCGCGTAAGTCGCCCTTGACACGAACGGGTGTTCGGTACTAGTATCACGAACACATGTTCGCGAAGCTTCTCCTCTTGCTGGTGGCCGTGGCCCTCGTCGTCGGAATGGCGGCCAGGACGTCGCACGGCGCCGGGCCGGAGCGCGTCTACGTCGTGAAGCCCACCGACACGCTCTGGGCGATCGCCGTCCACACCTACGCCGGCGACCCGCGCGAGGGCGTGTGGAAGCTCGAGCACCGGAACGGGCTCCACTCGGAGACGCTCCGCCCGGGCCAGAAGCTCGTCCTACCCTCGTAGCGGCCCGCTACATGCCGCGGTACGCGTGCCCGGCCATCGCGTCCGGGTCGAGCATCACGTTCACGATCGCGGGCTCGCCCGCCGCGAGTGCGCGCTCCAGCGCGGGGCGGAGCTGCTCGGGCCGCTCGACGTGCTCGCCGTGGCCCCCGAAAGCCTCGACCAGCTTGTCGTAGCGTGACGGTGCGAGCCGTGTCGCGATCTCTCCGTCGGCTCCGTAGATCCCGATCTGCGGGATCCGGATCTCGCCCCAGGCCGCGTCGTTCCCGATCACGAACACCGCGGGCAGGTCGAGCCGCGTCAGCGTCTCGAACTCGAAGCCGTTGAGGCCGAAGGCGCCGTCGCCCGCAACGACGACCACCTGCGCGTCGGGCTCCGCGGTCTTGACGCCGAGGGCGTACGGTGGGCCGACGCCGAGACAGCCGAACGGACCGGGGTCGAGCCAGTGGCCCGGCTTGTGGACGCGCAGCACACGCGAGACCGCGGCAACGACATCGCCGCCGTCGCCGATCACGACGGTGTCCGGGTCGAGCACGGCGTCGAGCTCCGCGCCGAGGCGGTAGTGGTGCAGCGGCCCGCGATCGGACTCGATCTCGGCGCGGTGCTCGTCCCACCACGCCTGCTCCGCCTTGCGCAGCCGTGTCAGCCACTCAGTGCGCTCGGAGGCGGGGCGGACCGAGTCGGCGAGCGCGCCGAGGACGGCCGCGCAGTCGCCGACGATGCCGACGTCGGGCGCCCGGTTCCGGCCGAGCTCCGACGCATCGGCGTGAATCTGGATCAGCTTCGTCTCGCGCGGAAACCGCCCGAAGCGAAGACGGAAGTCGAGCCCGGTCCCGGCGACGCAGACGACGTCGGCCTCCGCGAGCGCGAAGACTGCGCGCGTGTGCGAACACGAGCTCGTCCTCCGGCGGCAGCGCGCCGCGCGCCGAGCCCTGGAGGAACACCGGCAGCCGTCCCGCGTCGACGAGCTCGCGCAGCTGCTCCCACGCGCCGTCCCACCACACGGCGCTGCCGGCGATCAGCGCGGGCCGCTCGGCGCGCGACAGCAGATCGGCGGCGCGCGCGATCTCGTCCGGGTCGCCGAACGCGCGCGCGTCGGCTCGCGCCGGATGAACGTCGCCGGGATCGTCCGCGTCGGCGAACAACACGTCCATCGGCAGCTCGAGGTAGACGGGGCCGCGCGGCGGTGCGAGCGCGTGACGGAACGCGGTGGCGACGAAGTCCGGAATCCGCTCGGCGTCGCCGCAGATCTCCGCCCACTTCGTGATCGGCTTGAAGAGCGAGAGCTGGTCGAGCTCCTGAAGCGCGCCCTGCCCGGCCTGGACGAGCGGGCGGGCGCCGCCGATCACGACGAGCGGCGTCTGCGCGGCGAAGCAGTTCGCGACCGCCGTCAGCGTGCCGGTGACGCCGGGACCAGCAGTGACGACCGCGACGCCACACGCGCGCCGCATCCGGCCCCATGCCTCCGCCGCGTGCGCCGCTGCCTGCTCGTGCCGAACATCGACGACACGGACGCCCTCGTGGCGGCAGCCCTCGTACACCGGCATCACGTGTCCGCCGGAAAGCGTGAAGACGGCGTCGACGCCGTGCGCCGCGACGGCCCGTGCGGCGAGCCGTCCACCCTGGAGCTTCTCTGCCACTGCCTCCGAGTCTACGAGGCGGTGGTCACCGCGAGCGGCACGTCGGCGTCGAACGTCGACGGCGCGCGCCGCAGCGCTGCGAAGAACGCGTCCACGACGTATCAGCCTCGCGGAAGCCCGGGGTTTAGCGGCCCCTAGACTGCCCCGGATGGATCTCGACGTCGTCTTCCTCGGCACCTCGGCCTCGATGCCGAGCGCCCAGCGCGCCCCGGCCGCCTTGCTGATCCGGCGGGGCGGCGAGCGGCTGCTGTTCGACTGCGCCGAGGGCACGCAGCGGCAGCTCCAGCGGTCGTCGGTCGGGCTCCCGGATCTCGAGGAGATCTTCCTGACACACCTCCACGCGGACCACTTCCTCGGCCTGCCGGGGATGCTGAAGACGTTCGCGCTCCGCGGCCGTGAGGAGCCGGGGCTGACCGTCTACGGGCCGCGTGGGACGAAGGAGCTCTTCTCCCGGCTGCGCCCGTTCCTCGGGCGGCTGCCGTACCCGCTGACGATCGTCGAGCTCGAGCCCGGCGACGTGCTCGAACGCGGCGACTACCGGCTGGCGACATTTCCCGTCGACCACGGTGTCTCGGCGATCGGCTGGTCGCTCGTCGAGGACGAGCGGCCGGGCCGGTTCGACGTCGACACGGCGGACGCGCTCGGCGTCCCGTCCGGCCCGGCGCGCGGGCAGCTTCAGCGCGGCGAGGCCGTCACCCTCGCCGACGGTCGCGATCGTCGCGCCGGACGACGTGCTCGGCGCGGCGCGGCCGGGACGGAAGGTCGTCCTCAGCGGCGACACCGCGCCGGCGCCGTCCGTCGTCCAGGCGGCGCACTTCGCCGACGTGCTCATCCACGAGGCGACGTTCTCGGCGGAGGAGAAGGAGCGCGCCCGCGAGACGATGCACGCGACCGCGACGGAAGCGGCCGAGGTCGCCCGGCTCGCCGACGTGAAGCTGCTCGCGCTGACGCACGTCTCGACGCGCTACTTCGGCTCGGAGCTCGCCCGCGAGGCGCGCGAGATCTTCGCGGAGACCGTGGTGCCGCGCGATTTCGACGTCGTCGACGTGCCGTTCCCGGAGCGCGGCCAGCCGCAGCTCGTGAAGAGCGGCGCGCGGCCCGGCGTGGAAGAGCTCGCTGAGTCGTAACCCGGACTTCGCGGCGCGCGCCGCGCGCTACGACGAGCTCCGTCCGCCGGACGAAGGCTGGTGGGAGCTGTTCGAGCTGCTCGTCCGCGAGGGCGATCTGCGCGGACGGCGCGTCCTCGAGGTCGGCTGCGGTACCGGCTTGCTCGCCGCTGCGCTCGCGGAGCGAACGGCGGCGCGCGTGTGGGCGATCGACGCCGAGCCCGAGATGCTCGAGATCGCGCGTGCGCGTCTGCCGAACGGCTCGGGCGTACGAGCAGGGCCGTGCCGAGGCGCTGCCGTTCCGCGACGCATGGTTCGAGCGCGCGGTGCTGCGGCTCGTGATCCATCTCGTCGACACGACGCGCGCGCTGCCGGAGCTGCGCCGCGTGCTCGCGCCGGAAGGGCGCGCGGTCGTCGCGACGTTCGACCCGTCGCACTTCGACGGGTTCTGGCTGAACCGGCTCTTCCCGTCGCTCGAGGGAATCGACCGCGCGCGGTTCCCCGATCCGGCGGAGCTTTGCCGTGGGTTCGAGGCTGCGGGCTTCACGGCGACGCGCGTCGTCCGCCTCGACCAGGAGCGCGAGATCGACCGCGCGACCGCGCTCGAGCGGATCCGCGGCCGGCACATCTCGACGTTCGACCTTCTCGACGCGGACGAGGTCGCGGCCGGCACCGCCCGCGCCGAGCGCGAGCTGCCGGAGCGCGTCCCCGTCCGCCTCGAGTGGGCGATCGTCGTCGCCGAGGTCTAGGCGGCCGCCTCGCCGGACGCGCTCGCGCGTTGCGCGGCGATGAAGTCGCGGTACCAGTAGAAGCTGCCCTTCGGCACGCGCTCGAGCGTCGGGTAGTCGACGTAGACGATGCCGAAGCGCTTCCAGTAGCCCCAGGCCCACTCGAAGTTGTCGAGCAGCGACCACGACGAAGTAGCCGCGCAGCGGCACGCCCGCGGCGACCGCGCGTCCGGCGGCGTCGAGGTAGCGCGCTGAGGTACGCCTGCCGCTCGAGGTCGTCGACGCGAGCCGTCGTGGCCGCGCACGTCGGCGAACGCGGCGCCGTTCTCGGTCACGTAGATCGCCGCCGGCTGCGTAGTCGCGCTTCAGCCGCACGAGCAGCTCGTGCAGGCCGTCGGGCATGATCTCCCAGCCCATGTCGGTGTGCTCGCGCGTCGGCGCGCCGCACGATCTGCGAGCGGCCGCCGTCCGGGTCGGCCGCGACGAGCGGTGACGGAGTAGTTGTTGACGCCGAGGAAGTCGATCGGCGCCGCGATCGTCTCGAGGTCGCCGTCGCTGGACGCGCCGGCATGATCGCCTCCCACGCCTCGAGCATGTCCTCGGGATACGCGCCGCGGAAGATCGGGTCGAGGAACCAGCGGTTGTGCTGGCCGTCGACCCAGCGGGCGGCGGCCGTCGTCGGCCGGATCGCCGCTCGCGGCGTACGGATGGTCGAGGTTCAGCGTGATCCCGACCTGCGCCTCGCGGCGCTGCGCGCGCGAAGGATCTCGACCGCCCGGCCGTGCGAGAGCAGCAGGTGGTGCGCCGCCGCGAGCGCGTCGGGCTCGGACGTGCGGCCGGGCGCGTGGTGGCCCCAGCCGTGTCCGATCCACGCGACGACCCACGGCTCGTTGTGCGTGATCCAGTGCTTGACGCGGTCGCCGAGCCGCTCGGCGACGGCCTCGACGTACTCGCGAACGCGTCGACGGTCTCGCGCGCGGGCCAGCCGCCGTGGTCCTCGAGCGCCTGCGGCGTGTCCCAGTGGAACAGCGTCGCGAACGGCTCGATCCCGTGCCCGAGCAGCTCGTCGACGAGCCGGTCGTAGAAGTCGAGGCCCGGCGGTGTTCACCGCGCCGCGGCCGTTCGGCAGGACGCGCGGCCACGCGATCGAGAAGCGGAACGCGTCGAGGCCGAGCTGCCGCATCAGGCCGATGTCGTCGCGGTAGCGGTGGTAGAAGTCGCACGCGACTGCGCCGGTGTCGCCGTTCGCTGACCTTGCCGGGCGTCGCGCAGAAGCGGTCCCAGACGCTCTCGCCGCGGCCGTCCTCGTCGACGGCGCCCTCGATCTGGTACGAGGCCGTCGCGGCGCCCCAGACGAAGTCGGGGGGGAACGGAGCTACTGAGCTGGTCGGACATTGAGTTCCTCTCGAGTGAGTTGGGACGGTGCGGTGACGTGGCAGCGGGCGGCGCGGCCCCGGCCGTGCGTCGACGAGCTCCGGCGTGACGCCGGAGCAGACGTCGATCGCGAGCGGACAGCGCGCGACGAAGCGGCAGCCTGCGGTCGGGTCGATCGGCGGCCGACGCTGGCCCGAGCTCGAGCTCGATGCGCGCCTCGTCGACGGATCCGGATCGGGAACGGCGGAGAGCAGCAGCCGCGTGTACGGGTGCAGCGGGCTCGGCGAGCACGTCGCTCGACCGGCCCCTGCTCGACGATCTGGCCGGCGTACATGACGAGGATGTCGTCGGCGACGTAGCGCGCGCTCGCGAGGTCGTGCGTGACGTAGAGGAACGCGAGGCCGTGCTCCTCCTTCAGCTCGAGCATCAGATTCAGGATCCCGATGCGGATCGAGACGTCGAGCATCGTCGTCGGCTCGTCGGCGAGGACGCACCGTCGGCTCGACCGCGAGCGCGCGCGCGATCGCGACGCGCTGGCGCTGCCCGCCGGAGAGCTCGTGCGGGTACTTCGCCGCGATCTCCTCCGGCGGGACGAGCCCGACCGTGTCGAGCAGCTCGTGGACGCGCTCGTCGACCTGTGCCGACGGGACGATCTTGTGGATCCGGAGCGGGCCGCGCGAGGTGGTGGCGGATCGTCTTGACCGGGTTCAGCGAGCCGAACGGGTCCTGGAAGATCATCTGCACCTGCGAGCGGTAGCGGAGGATGTCCTTGCGCCTGTGCTCGCCGCGCGATGTCGCGGCCGTCGAAGAGCGACGCTGCCGGCGGTCGGGTCGTAGAGGCGCGCGAGCAGCCGCGCGACGGTGCTCTTGCCGCTGCCGCTCTCGCCGACGAGCGCCGTGACGTGCCCCGGCTGCAGCGTGAACGAGACGTCGTCGACCGCGTGCACGCTGCGCGCGCCGAACAGGCCGCCGCCGACCGCGAAGTGCTTCGTCAGGCCGCGGACCTCGAGCCGGCGCTCCGTCTGGTGCGCGACGGCGCTCATCCGCCCACCTCGACGCGGTGGCACGCGACGAAGTGGCCGGGCGCGACCTCGCGGAGCACGCGGCCGCTCCGTCGTCTGCCGCGAGTAGAGCGCGCGGTCGCCGGGCACGCAGTGCGGGCAGCGCGGATGGAAGCGGCAGCCGATCGGCGGGTCGCGCGAGATCCGGCGGCGAGCCGGGAATCCCGGTGAGCCGCTGCGCGCGGCCCGGTCAGCGGCGGGAACGACTCGCAGCAGGCCCGACGTGTACGGATGCAGCGGCGATCGTCGTGCAGCACCGGACGAGCGCGACGTCTCGACGATCTCGCCCGCGTACATGATCGCGATCCGGTCGGCGACCTCGAGCAGCAGCGAGAGGTCGTGCGTGATGAAGAGCACCGCGAAGCCGCGCTCGCGCTGGAGCGTCCTCGATCTGCTGGAGGATCTCGCGCTGCACGACGACGTCGAGCGCCGTCGTCGGCTCGTCGAGGATCACGAGCTCCGGCTCGAGCGCGAGCGCCATCGCGATGATCACGCGCTGGCGCATGCCGCCCGAGAGCTCGTGCGGATACGAGCGCGACGCGCCGGCGGTCGATGCCGACGAGCTCGAGCAGCTCGCCGGCGCGCGCGAGCGCGTCGCGCTTCGAGATCCGCTCGTGCGCCTGCATCATGTCGACGAACTGCGTCGCCGACGCGCATGCACCGGGTTGAGCGCGTTCATCGCGCTCTGGAACACCATCGAGACGTTGCGCCAGCGGAAGCTGCGCAGCTCCTCGCTGGCTCTTGCCCCGTGAGGTCCTCGCCGCGGAAGAGAATGCTGCCGCCGACGACGTGGCCGGGCGGGCGGAGGATCTGCATAACCGCGTTCGCGACGGTGCTCTTGCCGCAGCCCGACTCGCCCGGCGAGCCCGACGATCTCGCCGGCGCCGATCGTCGAGGTCGACCCCGTCGACCGCGTGCACGGGGCGCTCGATGCCGTAGTCGACCTCGAGTCCGCGCACCTCGACGAGCGTCTCCGACGGAGCGGGCGCTCCGCTCGCGGCCCGGGCGCATCGATCACCGACGCGGTCACGACGCCTCCACGTGGGCGAGCGACGCGGCCGCCGAGCAGCGCGAACGTCATGCGCGAGACGAACGACCGTCGCGTCTTCTCGACGCGCAGCCGCGGGTTGCTCACCTCGTCGATGCCCGCGAGCAGGAGCACGAGTCCGAGCACGGTCAGCGCGAGCGCGAGCGCCCGGGAAGACGAACGGCCACCACTCGCCCTGGAGCACCGTCGAGTTCATCTGCGCCCAGTAGATGCGTCACGCCCCAGCTCGTGCGTCGACAGGCTGCCGAGCCCGAGGAACTCGAGCCCGGCGTCGGTGAGGAGCGCGATGTAGAAGACGAGCACGAACGCCGCCGCGATGCGGCTGATCATGTTCGGCATCAGCTCGCCGAAGACGATCCGCGGTGTCGACTCGCCCGCGGCCTTCGCCGCGAGGACGAAGTCGCGGTTCTTCAGCGACAGCGCCTGGCTGCGGAGGATGCGCGCCTCGAACGCCCAGAGCACGAGCGCCGAGCGACGAGCGACCATCGTCCACATGCCGCGGCTCTTCAGGAAGCCGGAGACGACGACGAGGAGCGGGATCGGCGGGATGGTCGAGGAAGACGTTGATCAGGAGGTTGATGACCTCGTCGACGATGCCGCCGACGTACGCGGCGAGTGATGCCGAGCACCGCCGCGACGACCGGTCGCGAGCGTCGCCGGCCGCGACGCCGAGCAGCAGCGAGCGGCGCGCGCCGACGACGACCTGCGAGAAGACGTCGCTGCCCTGGTCGGTCGTCCCGAACAGGTGGTGCCACGACGGCGCCTGCCGCGCGTCGAAGAGGCTGAAGTCGTTCGGGTCGCTGCGACGGCGAAGATCAGCGGCGCGATCGAGCGCGATCAAGACATGAACGCAGCGATGATCCCGAGCCCGATGCGCGACTTCGGGTTGCGCAGCGAGCAGCCGCGAGCCAGCCGGGATGATGAAGTCATCGAGCTGCGCATCAGCTCGTCCGCACCCGCGGGTCGAGGACGAAGTTGAGGATGTCCATGATGAAGTTCGCGACGATCACGCACACCGAGAGCACGACGCAGCAGCGCCTGCGCAAGCGGGTAGTCGTTGCCGAGCACGGCCTGCTGCAGCGTCAAGCCCGCGCCGGGGTAGCTGAAGACGAACTCGATGAAGACGACGCCGCCGACCGCCGTCGCGAACTGCGCGGCGAAGCCGTTCAGCGGCGGCAGGATCGCGTTGCGTCCCGCGTAGCTCGTCATCACGCGCCGGTCCTTCAGGCCCTTGGCGATGCGCCATCTGCGACGTAGTCCTCGCCGATCGTGTTGATCATCACCGTCCGCATGTTCAGCACCCAGCCGCCGGTGTAAGCGGCGAGGATCACGAGCATCGGCAGCTGCGGCGTGCCGGAACGCGCTCGAGAGGAACGCCCAGCTGAAGCCGGGGGTGAGGTCGTTGTCGTAGGCGTGCTGGATCGGGAACCAGTCCAGCTTCAGGCCGAGGAAGTACAGGCCGAGCAGCGCGATGAAGAACGCCGGGAACGCGCCGAGCGTCATGAACGCCGGCACGACGAACGAGTCGACGGTCTTGCCGCGTCGCCACGCGGCGATCATCCCGATCGCGGTTCCGACGCATGAACGCGAGGAAGAACGAGACGCCGACGAGGAAGATCGAGTACGGCAGCGTCCGGCCGATCGACCTCCGACACAGGCGTTGGATAGTTCGACGTCGAGATGCCGAAGTTGAAGTGCGAGATCCGGTGCAGGTACGTGACGTAGTCCTGCCAGATCGATCCCTTGCCGCCGCCGAGCAGCGCCTCGTACGTCTGGACGATTCCCGGGTTCGCCTGGATCTGGGCGGGGGAGAGGTGCTGGAGGACGCCGCCGATCGGGTCGCCCGGCATCAGCCGCGGCAGCAGGAACTTCAGCGTCAGCGCCACCCAGATGGCGAACACGTAGAAGACGAAGCGACGGAGGAACCAGCGCATGGGGTCTCGGAGGGAGTATCGCGGCGGGCCCGTGGTGAGACGAGCCCGCCGCGAACTTCGACCTATCTACCTACGCGCCTGCCTGGCCGCCCGGGCAGATCCGCGTGAACGACAGGATGTTGTCGGGAACGTCGTGAAGATCGGGTCACCGAAGAAGTTCTTCGGGGACGCGAAGCAGTGGAAGTACTTCGTGCTGTACGTCGACCACCGCGGCCCGATGAAGAGCGGGACGATCGGCAGGTCGTTCAGCCAGATCTTCTCCAGCGACGTTGCGATCGCCTGCTGCTTCTTCGGATCGAGCGTGACCTTCCACGTGTTGAGCAGCGTCGTCGCCGTCGCGTCGTACGTGTGCTCCCAGTTGCCCGTGGGCGTTGCGTCCTGGCCGGACGGGATGTTCGCGTTCTGCGACAGGTTCGCGTTGAAGAAGCCGTACGGCGAGCCGACGACCCGTTCTGCCAGAGCAGCGTCGGGTTCTTCGTCGACGACGCGTTCGGCTACCACGAGTTCCAGTCGGGCTCGAGCGCGACGTTCGAGTCGATGCCGATGGCCTGGAGGTTCTTCGTGATGATCTGGTTCGAGGCGACCCAGTCCGACCAGCCCGAGATCACGTGGATGTCGAGCTTGACCGGGTTGCCCTTCGGATCGATCAGGTTGTTGCCCTTGTAGGTGAAGCCGGCTCCGGTGAGGAGCGCCTTCGCCGCCGTCGGGTTGTACGTCGACATCGCCTTGGCCTGCGCCTTGACGGACTTGTCGACGACCCAGCCGGGGAAGAGGCCGTTGAGGCCGATCGCGTCGGTGGGCGGTGCGTAGCCGTACTCACCGAGCTTCGACACCGTGTTCCGGTCGATCGCGAGGCTGAGCGCCTTGCGGAACGCCGTGATGCTGTACGGGTACTGCGTGTCGTCGAAGACGAGCGACACCGGGTACGCCGTCGTCGCGTAGAACGCGTGGAAGTGCTTCGGGTCCTTCGCGACGTACGCCTGAGCGACGTTCGGGACGAAGTTGTGCGTCCAGTCGCCTGGCCGCTCTGGATCAGCGCGAGAGCCGCGTCGTTCGACGAGGCCTGCGTGTACTCGAGGCAGGGGATCAGCGGCTTGCCGGCCTGCCAGTAGTTCGGGTTCTTCGAGAACACGTAGTCCTGGCTCGTGAAGCGCGTGATCTTCGAGAACGGACCCGTGCCGACCGGGTTCGGGTTCGTGAACGTCGCCGGGTCGGCAACGTTCTGCCAGATGTGCTTCGGGATCACGATGACCGCGTTCAGCGTCGAGATGATGAACTGCGAGTCAGGCGTCTTCAGCGTGATGACGACCTTGTTCGGGCCCTTCGCCTTGACTGACGCGATGTTCGAGCCTGGGCGCGCATAGCCGCTCAGGTCCATCGTGCTGCTCTGCTTGCCGTCGACGAGGCTGTAGACGACGTCGGTCGAGGTCAGCGGCTTGCCGTCCGACCACTTGACGCCCTTCGCGAGGTTCAGCGTCAGCGTCTTGTTGCCGTCGCTCCACTTCCAGCTCTGTGCGAGCCACGGGACGGTGGGCTTGCCGCCGAGCGGCGAGATCATCAGGGGCTCGTAGATCGCGCCCTTGACGAACTGACCACTCGGAAGGCCGGTGGCGGTGAACGGGTTGAAGTTCTTGGTGAATGCCGGGTCTCCAGAGCCGGTCATGACGAGGCACTGGTGCGCGTTCGCGCTCCCGACGATCCGCGGCGCAGCAGGCGCCGAGGCTGTCACAGAGAGGGCGACGACCGCGATGACGGCTGCGAGGGTTCCGGCGCCGAGGCCGAGCCGACGAGCCGAGCGGGGCTTACGTGACATCTCACTTCCTTTCTCACCCCGGGGGGGCGACGAGGGCGTACAGCTCCACGGTTGCATTGCCGGTAATTCCCGGTAACGGTAAACAGGTTTCGGGGAGAAAGTCAACGGGTTTCCGGTAATTCGGCTTGTCCTGGGGAGGAAGTGGGAGTATGTTCCCGGAACTAATGGCGGAACGTATTCCGGAACCCCTCGACGGAGACGTCATGGCGGACCAGAAGTTGAGCGCGGAACCGCGTTTCCGTGGCCGCGCGACGATCCGGGACATCGCCGATCTGGCGGGGGTCTCGATCGCGACGGTATCGCGCGTGCTCAACGACCGCCCGGACGTGGCGCCCGGCACCCGCGAGAACGTGCTGCAGGTCGTCCGCGAGCAGGGCTTCAAGCGCGCGGCGCGGGCGCAGCAGGCGACGCCGCCTCCGCAGCCGGCGAAGCTGCGCACCGGCTCGATCGGCCTGACCCTGCCGCTCGTGAACGACGCGTACTTCGGCCCGATGCTCTTCGGCGCATCCGAGGCGCTCTACGAGGCCGACATGCGGATCGTGATGTGCCCGACGCTGCACGAGCACGACCGCGAGGTCTCGCTGATCGAGCGCCTGATGCGCGGCGGCTCCACCGACGGCGCGATCCTCGTCCTGCCGGAGGAGCGCGCCGACGAGCTGCTCAGCCTGCGCAAGCAGGGCTACCCGTTCGTCGTCGTCGACCCGCGCGAGCCGCCGCCCGATGGAATCCCGTGCGTCTCGGCGATGCACGCGGCGGGGGCGAAGCAGGCGACCGAGCATCTGCTCGAGCTCGGCCACCGCCGGATCGGAGCGATCGCCGGAACGCCGGGCTGGTTTGCGACGGAGGAGCGTCTGCACGGATTCCGCGCCGCGCTCGCCGCTGCGGGGATCCTGCTCGAGCCGGAGCTGATCGTGTACTCCGACTGGCGCACGCCGCGCGGGATCGAGGCGGCGGAGCAGCTGCTCGCGCTTCCCGAGCCGCCGACCGCGATCTTCGCGTTCAACGACAACCTCGCGATCGGCGTCCTCCACGCGGCGCGGCGGCGCGGGCTGATCGTGCCCGAGGATCTCTCCGTCGTCGGCTTCGACGACACGTCGCAGGCCGAGATCGTGATCCCGACGCTCACCTCCGTCCGTCAGCCGCTCGCGGAGATGGGGCGGATGGGCGTGAGCCTGCTGCTGCGGCTCCTCGACGGCCAGCGCATCGAAGCGCTCCGGCTCGAGCTCTCGACCGGGCTCGTCGTCCGCGAGTCGACCTGGCTGCCGCGCAACGGGAAGCCCGCGTCGCGTTGACCAGGTCGCTGACCGCGCTCGCGGCCGTCGCCGCTGGGGCGGCGGCGCTTGCGGCGGGCGGCGGCGCGACGGGGGCGATGGGCGGGTTTGCGATCGAGCCGCTCGTCTCGGACGGCGGCGTCGCGGCGCAGTACCGCGACCGCTCGCTCGTCAACGGCTGGGGTCTCGTCGCCGGCTCGACCGGCCCGTGGTGGACGACGAACGAGGCGACGGACATGAGCACGCTCTACTCCGGCTCCGGCGAGAAGGAGCGGCTCGCGGTACGCGTCGCCGGCGGGCCGACCGGAATCGTGTTCAACGGCGGCACCGGCTTCCGGATCTCCGGCGGCGGCCACTCCGACCCGGCGCGGTTCATCTACGCGTGCGAGGACGGGCGCATCCGCGCGTGGACGCCGACGGTTCCCGCGGGCTGGTCGACGAAAGCCGTCGTTGCGGTCGACGCTGCCGGCGCGGCTGCGATCTTCCGCGGTGTCGCGATCGCGGGCGGGCGCCTGTATGCGACGGACTTCCACAACGGCCGAGTCGACGTCTTCGACTCGCACTGGCGGCGCGTCAACCTCGGCGCGCACGCGTTCGTCGACCCCGCGGTCTCGCCGTGGTACGCGCCGGACAACATCCAGGCGTTCCGCGGCCGTCTCTTCGTCACGTACGTGTACCGCGCGCCGGTCAACGGCAACGACGCGCCGAGCGGCGGCTACGTCGACGAGTTCGCGCTCGACGGGAAGCTCGTCGCGCGCGTCGCTGCGATGAAGGAGCTGCAGGAGCCCTGGGGGCTCGCGCTCGCGCCGCACACGTTCCGCAACTTCGGCGGCGACCTTCTCGTCGCGAACTTCGGCAACGGTCACGTTCTCGCATATCGCAAAGCGTCGAGCGGCTGGCGGTACGACGGATCCCTCCCCGATCGTTCCGGCCGGCCGCTCGTCGTCAACGGGATCTGGGGCCTTGCGTTCGGGAACGGATCGGCGGCCGGCCCGCGCGACCGTCTCTACTTCATGTCAGGGCCGCACGTCTGGCGTGGCGCGACCGAGCAGGCGGTGCACGGTCTCTTCGGCACGATCGCTCCGGCCTAGATCGCCCAGGCGCCGCCGCGGAGCACGGGCACGGTGTCGCCGTGCTTCGTGATCCCGGTCACGTCGACGTCGTCCGAGCCGATCATGAAGTCGATGTGCACGGCGCTCGCGTTGATCCGCGCGATGTCGGCGGGGTCGGCGATCGGGCTCGAGTACGCGTCGCCGAGCGCGAGGTGGCACGCGGCGTTCTCGTCGAGCAGCGTCATGAAGAACGTGCGGCCGAGTCGTCCGATGCGGCTGTCCCGGTCGACGAGCGCGACCTCGCCGAGCCTCGACGCGCCCGCGTCGAATGCGCAGCGCTGGCGCAACGTGTCCGCGTTCGCGTCGGCGTCGATCTGCACCGCGCGTCCACCCTCGAACCGGATCCGGAGGCCGGTGACGAGCGAGCCGGAGACGTCGAGCGGCTTCGTCGCCGCAACGAAGCCGTCGACCCGTTCCGGGTCCGGCGTCGTGTAGACCTCTTCGGTCGGGATGTTCGGGATGTGACGCACGCCGAGGCGTGTGTGCGAGGCGCCGCCCTCCTTCGCGAAGCGCGAGCTCGGCAGCAGGCCGACGGTGAGGTCGGTGCCGGGGCCGGTGAAGTGGAGTGCGTCGAGGTCGAGTGCGTCGAGCCGGCTCGCGACCTGCCAGATCTCCTCGATCCGCTCGCTCCACGCCGCCGCCGGATCGGGCTCGTCGAGCCGGCAGACGTGGATGACGTCCGCCCAGAGCTGCTCGAGCGCGTCGGGGGCGTCGAGCTCCGGGTACACCGTTCGCGCCCAGTCGACGGTCGGGAACGGCGACAGCGTCCACGCGACCGAGCGGTCGTCGATCACGCGGAAGGTCTCCTCGAGCGTCGGCAGCCGGTCACGGCCGGCGCGGGTCGGGTCGACTCCGTTGAGGAGCCCCGGGGGCACGAGCGGCACGAGGACGACGCGCGCGGCGTCGAGGTCGCCGAGGTCGAGCATCCGGCGGCCGAGCCACGGCGGCACCCATTCGAGCGAGCCCTCGGGCGCGAGCTCGGCGCGGATCCGTTTCACCGCCGGATCGACGTAGAGGACGTCGACGAAGCGTGCGCCGCGGCCGTACGCGGCCCGCGCGATCTCAGCGACGAGCGGCTGCGCCTCCGGAAGTGCCTCGACGGCGAGCACCTGGTCGGGCTGCACGTTCGCGCCGACGGAGACGATCAGATCGGCGTAGCGCGTGAGGACTGCAGCATCCACGCGGCCGAACGGTAGCGCGTACGGCGGCTACGCAGCAGCGGCGGCGCGCGCGCGCTGCGGCCGGCGGACGCGAACGTGCTCCGCCATGAAGTACGAGCCGATCACGACGCTCGCCGCCAGTACCTGCGCCAGGACGCCCTCGACGGTCGGGAACGCAGCGAACCAGAGCCCGACCCAGCCCGGGAAGGCGACGCCGACGTCATGCGCCGGGAGCCAGCCCGCGAGCTGCATCTCCTGGACGCTCTCGCCGACCATCACGAGGAGCACGAAGCCGAGCAGGACGCCGGTCGCGACGAGCAGCTTCCGGTACGGGAGGCGCCGCTGCACCGCAAAGGTCGCCGCGCCGACGAGCACCGTGAGTCCGAAGCCGAGCGCGACGCCCTCGAGCACCGTCACCGAGCCGGCGGTGATGCGCAGGTTCTGGAGGAAGAGAACGACCTCGAAGCCCTCGCGGTAGACGGCGGTGAAGCCGAGGATCGCAAGCCCGAGCAGCGCTGCGCGGCCCGCGTCGCTTCCGCCGGTGAGGCTGCGGCGCTTGCGGTTGTGGGCCGAGATCCAGCCCGTCCAGTAGATCTTGTGGAAGAACCAGTTCATGACGACGAGGAGCACGGCGACGGCGAGCAGTCCGGTGGCCGCCTGCACGTCGAGGCCCGGTCCGCCGAGCGCGCCGATGATCCAGATCGCGGCGAACCACGTCACGACCGACAACCCGAGCGCCGCGCCGGCGCCTGCCGCGACCGGCTTGCGGTAGCCGCGGTTCGTCCCGACGAAGCTCGCGGTGAACGCCGCGAGCACGAGGACCGCCTCGAGGCCTTCGCGGAAGACGAGGAGCGCGCTGTCGACGACGACGGCGCCGTGGCTGAGGTGCGCCCCGGGCGCGGTCGGATCGGCGACGCCGTCCGGCGCGGTGATCGCCTTCCAGGTGAGCGCGACGATCGCGGCGAGCGCGACGAGTGTCCAGGCCGTCCGGCGGAGCAGCATCCGCCTGCGCGCGAGCTCCTCGGTCGTCGGGCAGCGGGCGAACATGTAAGGGTGACCTTACACAAACTGTCAGGGTGGACGTCTGTCCGAACGAGCGGCTAGGCTGCCCCTCGACACGACGTCCTTTAACCCGGTCCAGTGAGGCCGGAAAGGAGCAGTATGACCACGCACGTCTCCGTTCCGTCGACGTCTGCGCTGCCGTGAGCATCGTCGAGACGTCCGGGAAGATCGTTCTCGATGCCGACGCGCTCTCGCGGACGCTCTCGCGGATCGCGCACGAGATCATCGAGGGGAATCCGGACCTCGACGAGGTCGCGCTCGTCGGGATCCAGAGGCGCGGCGTCCCGATCGCGCACCGGCTCGCACGCCTGATCGAGGAGCGCGCGGGAACGGCGCCCGCGCTCGGCGCCGTCGACATCACCTTCTACCGCGACGACGTCAGCGTCCGCGGCGGCGAGGCGCCGCTCGCGCCGCAGCCGCTCGTCCGCGCGACGCAGCTCGACTTCCCGCTCGAAGGGCGGACGGTCGTGCTCGTCGACGACGTCCTCTACACGGGCCGCACGATCCGCGCCGCGATCGAGGCCGTGTTCGACTACGGCCGGCCCGCGCGCGTCCAGCTCGCCGTACTCGTCGACCGCGGCCACCGCGAGCTGCCGATCCGCCCCGACTACGTCGGCAAGAACCTGCCGACAGGCCGCGACGAGCGGATCCAGGTGCAGCTCGTCGAGGTCGACGAGATCGACCAGATCCTGCTCGTGAGCAGCCCGGAGGAGGGATCCCGATGAACGCCATTCGTCTCGTGAGCGACGACCTGCATCCGCCGGGTCCGCCGCCGCGCCGCCATCTGATCTCGATCGCCGACCTGACGCGCGACGACGTCGAGCGGCTGCTCGGCACCGCGCGCACGTTCGAGTCGACGCTCGACCGACAGGTGAAGAAGCTGCCGACGTTGAAGGGGCATCTCGTCGTCAACCTCTTCTACGAGTCGTCGACGCGGACCTCGTCGAGCTTCGAGCTCGCGGCGAAGCGGCTCTCCGCGGACACGATGAACATCAAGTCGATCGGCTCGTCGGTGGACAAAGGCGAGTCGCTGAAGGACACCGCGCTCACGCTCGGCGCGTACGACCCCGACGTGATCGTGATCCGCCATCCCGAGATCGGCGCGCCGCAGCTCGTCGCGCGCGTGACCGACGCGCACATCGTCAACGCCGGCGACGGCAAGAACCAGCATCCGACGCAGGCGCTGCTCGACCTCTACACGATCCAGAACGACCTCGGCCGGCTCGACGGACTGCACGTCGCGATCGTCGGCGACGTCATGCACAGCCGCGTCGCGCGCTCGCTGATCCAGGCATTCGACCTCGTCGGGATCCGCTGCACGCTCGTCGGCCCGCCGGCGCTCTGCCGCGCGGCTTGCCCGCAGAGATGACGACGGACATCGACGCCATCCGCGACGCCGACGTCGTCTACGTCCTGCGCATGCAGCAGGAGCGGATGGAGGCCGGCGCCAACTTCGTGCCGAGCCTGCGCGAGTACACGGCGCGGTGGGGCGTCACGCCGGAGCGGCTTCGTCCCGGCCAGAAGGTGATGCACCCGGGCCCGATGAACCGCGGCGTCGAGATCGACCCGCGCGTCGCCGACTCGTCCGACGCGCTGATCGAGACGCAGGTGCGCTCCGGGCTCGTCGTCCGGATGGCGGTTCTCTACGACGTCCTCACCGGCGGCCCGGTCGGCGTTCGCGCGCTCGCCGCGGCGGAGGTGGCGTGATGCTGTGGATCAAGGAACGGCCCGGCGAGGATCTCGTCGTGCGCGGCGCGCGCGTCGTCGACCCGGCACAGGGAATCGACGCGATGCTCGACGTCCGCATCGACGGCGGGACGATCGCGGCGGTCGGCGAGAACATCGACGCCAACGGTCACCGCGTCGTCGACGCGGCCGGGCTCGTGCTCGCGCCGGGGTTCGTCGACCCGCACGTGCATCTGCGCACGCCGGGTCGCGAGGACGAGGAGACGCTCGCCAGTCCGGGACCGCGGCCGCTGCGGCCGGCGGCTACTGCGCGATCCTCGCGATGCCGAACACCGATCCGGTCGTCGACTCCGCTGCGACGCTCGGCTCGCTCGCCGACACCGCGCGCCGCGAGGCCGATGTCCACGTCGGGTTCTTCGCTGCGATCACGCGCGGCCAGGACGGCGGCGAGCTGACGGAGATGGGCGAGCTCGCCGACGCGGGTGCGGTCGCGTTCTCCGACGACGGCGTGCCGGTCGTCTCGGCCGGGCTGATGCGGCGCGCGCTCCAGTACGCGTCGACGACGGGGCGGCCGCTCGCGCTGCACTGCGAGGAGCGGACGCTGTCGCACGGCGGCCACGTGCACGAGGGCGTCGTCGCGGCCGAGCTCGGCTTCACCGGCTATCCGTCGGTCGCCGAGTCGGTGATGGTCGAGCGCGATCTCTCGCTCGCGGCGTACGAGGAGCAGCCGATTCATCTGATGCACCTCTCCGCGGCCGAGTCCGTCGCCGCGCTCCGGCGCGCGCGCGAGGCGGGCGTTCGCGCGAGCGGCGAGGTCACGCCGCACCATCTCTGTCTCACCGACGAGGCCGTGCGGTCGCTCGACCCGAACGTGAAGATGAACCCGCCGCTCCGCGCGGAGCGGGACCGGGCGGCGCTGCTCGAGGCGCTTCGCGACGGCACGATCGAAGCGATCGCGACCGACCACGCGCCGCACGCGCGGCACGAGAAAGAGGTGCCGTTCGAGGCGGCGCCGTTCGGCGTCACCGGGCTCGAGACGGCGTTCGCGGTGCTCTACACGCGGCTCGTCGCGACCGGCGCGCTGGAGCTCGGCACGCTGATCGAGCGCATGTCGACCGGCCCGGCGCGAATCTTCGGGATCGACGCGCCGCGTGTCGCGGCCGGCGCGAAGGCGAATCTCGTCCTACTCGACCTGGCGCGCGAGTGGCAGGTCGACGAGAGCGGCTTCCGCTCACGGTCGCGCAACTCGTGGCTGCTCGGCGAGAAGCTGACGGGTGCGGTCGCGATGACGGTCGCCGGCGGCGCCGTGGTGCACGAAGCGTGAGCGGGCTGCTCGCACTCGAGGACGGCTCGGTCTTCCGCGGCCAGTCGGTCGGAGCGGACGGGCTTGCCGCGGGCGAGGCCGTCTTCACCACCGGCATGGCGGGATACCAGGAGGCCGTCACCGACCCGAGCTTCGCGGAGCAGATCGTCTGCTTCACGGCGCCGATGGTCGGGAACTACGGCGTCGACGAGGCGCGGTCGGAGTCGGATCGCGCGCACGCGAAGGCGGTGCTGATGCGCGAGGCGCGCGGCCCGGCGTGGACCGACTGGCTGCGGGAACGCGGCGTCGTCGCGCTCACCGGGATCGACACGCGGTCGCTCGTGCTCGCGCTGCGCGAGCGCGGCGCAATGCGCGCGGTCGCGGTCGCCGGCGACGTGTCGGCGGAGGAGGCGATCGCAACGGCGCGCGCACAGCCGCCGATGGCGGGCCGCGCGCTCGCGCGCGAGGTCTCGACGCAGGCGCCGCGCGTCGTCGCAAAAGAGGGCAGAACGCGCGTCGCGGTCGTCGACTACGGCGTGAAGAACTCCGTCCTGCGCCGGCTCGTCGCGGCGGGCGCGGCCGTAACGGTATTCCCGCACGACGTCGATGCCGACACGGTCGCGGAGTACGACGGCGTGCTCCTGTCGCCCGGCCCCGGCGATCCGGGACCGCTCGCCGACGAGGCGGCGAACGTCGCCCAGCTGATCGGGCGGACGAACGTCCTCGGCATCTGCCTCGGCCACCAGCTGCTCGGTGTCGCAACCGGGCACGAGACGTTCAAGCTCCCGTTCGGCCACCGCGGCTCGAACCATCCGGTGCTCGAGCGCGCGACGGGCCGCGTGCTCGTCACGAGCCAGAACCACGGCTTCGCCGTCCGCGCGAAGGACGAGAGCGACGCGACGCACATCTCGCTCTACGACCAGACCGTCGAAGGGCCTCGACTTCCCGGAACGAGCGTGCGCGGTCGCTGCAGTTCCATCCCGAGGCCGGGCCGGGGCCGCACGACGCGTGGCCGCTGCTCGAGCGCTGGGTCGACGAGGTCGCGAATGCCTAGGCGCACCGACATCGAGTCGATCTGCCTCGTCGGCTCCGGCCCGATCGTGATCGGCCAGGCGGCCGAGTTCGACTACGCCGGCTGCCAGGCGCTGAAGGTGCTGCGCGAGGACGGCTTCCGCACGATCGTCGTCAACTCGAACCCGGCGACGATCATGACCGACCCCGGCTTCGCCGACCGCACGTATCTCGAGCCGCTCGACCACGAAGGCGTCGCCGACGTCCTCCGGCGCGAGCGGCCCGACGCGCTGCTCCCGACGATGGGCGGCCAGACCGCGCTGAACCTCGCGCGCGAGCTCGCGCAGTCCGGCATCCTCGACGAGCTCGGGATCGAGCTGATCGGTGCGCGCCTCGACGTGATCCAGCGCGCCGAGGACAGGCTGCTGTTCAAGGAGGCGGTCGAGAGCTGCGGGCTCAGCGTCCCGACATCGCGCGTGCTGACGGATCTCGAGGACGTCGACGCGGTCGCGCTGCCCGCGGTCGTGCGGCCGGCGTTCACGCTCGGCGGCCACGGCGGCGGCTTCGCGTCGACGCGCGAGGAGCTCCGCAACCAGGTCGAGATCGGCCTGCGCGAGAGCCCGATCTCGCAGGTGCTCGTCGAGGAGTCGGTGCGCGGCTGGGACGAGTTCGAGCTCGAGGTCGTCCGCGACCACGTCGACAACGTCGTGATCGTCTGCTCGATCGAGAACCTCGATCCGATGGGCGTCCACACCGGCGACTCCGTCACCGTCGCGCCGCAGATGACGCTGCCGGACGAGGCGTACCAGGAGCTGCGCGACGCAGCCGTCGCCGTTGTGCGCGCGGTCGGCGTCGACACCGGCGGCTCCAACATCCAGTTCGCGCGCTCGCGCGAGTCGGGCGAGGTGCGCGTGATCGAGATGAATCCGCGCGTGTCGCGGTCGTCGGCGCTCGCGTCGAAGGCGACCGGCTATCCGATCGCGAAGGTCGCTGCGAAGCTCGCGGTCGGCTACACGCTCGACGAGATCCCGAACGATCTGACCGGGACGACGCCGGCGAGCTTCGAGCCGACGCTGGACTACGTCGTCGTCAAGTTCCCGCGGTTCGCGTTCGAGAAGTTCCCGGGCGCCGACCGGACGCTCGGCACGCAGATGAAGTCCGTCGGCGAGACGATGGGGATCGGCCGCACATTCACCGAGGCGTTCCTGAAGGCGATGCGCTCGCGCGAGCTCGACCGCGGTGCGGCGACGCCGTGGCAGACGCTGGACGAGGTGCCGGAAGACGTCCATCCATTCTTCCACGCCGAGTTCGCGCGGATCGCGGACGGGTTGCGCGATGCGGCGCGTCCTCTCGAAGAGCTCGTCGCGGACGACTGGCTGCGGCTGAAGCGGCTCGGGCTCGGCGACGCCGAGATCGCGGCCGCGTCCGGCGCGACCGAGGACGCCGTCCGCGCCCGCCGGCGCGACTGCGGCGTCCGTCCCGTCTTCCGCCGCGTCGACTCGTGCGCCGGCGAGGTGGAGGCGGCGTCGAACTACTACTACTCGACCTGGGGCGAGACGGAGGAGGCCGCGCCGACCGGACACAAACCGCGCGTCGTGATCCTCGGCTCCGGCCCGAACCGGATCGGCCAGGGCGTCGAGTTCGACTACTGCTGCGTCCACGCCGTCGCGACGTTCCGCGAGCTCGGCTACGAGGCGGTAATGGTCAACTGCAATCCGGAGACGGTCTCCACCGACTACGACACCTCCGACCGGCTCTATTTCGAGCCGCTCGACATCGAGTCGGTGCTCGCCGTCTGTGACCGAGAGCGGCCGGAGGGCGTCGTGATCCAGTTCGGCGGCCAGACGCCGCTGAAGCTCGCGCGCGAGATCGCGGAGGCGGGCTATCCGATCATCGGCACGCCGGTCGACGCGATCGACCTCGCCGAGGATCGCGAGCGCTTCGCCGGACTGCTGCGCGCGCACGCTCTGCGCCCGCCGGCGTGGGCGATGGCGACCTCCGGCGACGACGCGGTGCGCGTCGCAAACGAGATCGGCTATCCGGTGCTGATCCGTCCGTCGTACGTCCTCGGCGGCCGCTCGATGCGCATCTGTTACACGGACGAGGAGGTGCAGCTCGTGCCGGTGCACGGGCGCGTCCTCGTCGACCGGTTCCTCGAAGACGCGGTCGAGGTCGACGTCGACGCGCTCTGCGACGGGACCGAGACGTACATCGCCGCGATCATGCAGCACGTCGAGGAGGCCGGCGTCCATTCCGGCGACTCCGCGTGCGTGCTTCCGGCGCCGGGGCTGAGCCCGTCGCAGACGGAGGAGATCCAGCGGACGGTCCGGATCCTCGGCCGCTCGCTCGGCGTCGTCGGGCTGCTGAACGTGCAGCTCGCGCTGACCGGCGACGGCGAGGTCTACGTGATCGAGGCGAATCCGCGCGCGTCGCGCACCGTGCCGTTCGTGAGCAAGGCGACGGGGATCCAGCTCGTCGCCGCGGCCTGCCGGATCTCAGCCGGCTCGCGTGTCGCGGATCTCGGCCTGCCGCCGGAGCGGCCGCCGAAGCAGTGGAGCGTCAAGGCCGCGGTGCTGCCGTTCGCGCGCTTCCCCGGCAGCGACCCGGTGCTCGGGCCGGAGATGCGCTCGACCGGCGAGGTGATGGCGAGCGCCGCCGACCTGCCGACCGCGTTTGCGAAAGCGGAGCGCGCGGCGGGGCGGGAGCTGCCGCGCTCCGGTTCCGTGTTCCTCTCGATCCGTCCGGCGGAGAAGCTCGCGGCGGTTCCGATCGCGGCGACGCTGCTCGGCCTCGGCTTCAAGCTGTTCGCGACGCACGGAACGGCGGAGACGCTGGCCGCGGCCGGCCTCGAGGTCGAGGCGGTGAGCAAGCTCAGCGAAGGCGTCGGCGACGAGCCGACGGTGATCGACCTGATTCGCCGCGGCCGCTGCGACCTCGTCATCAACACGCCGGAAGGCCACCACGCGCGGTCGGACGGCTACGCGATCCGCGAGGCGGCGCTGTCGCGGCGGGTTCCGTGCATCACGACGATGTCCGGCGCGGCGACGGCGGTGCATGCGATCGCGAACGCGCGGGCCGAGGAGACCCTGTCGCTGCAGGAGCGGATCGATGCCGAGACGCGAACGGCGTAGCGTCGTCGCCGTCGAGGCGGTCGGGGCGTACACGCTGCTCCGGCTCGAGCGCGGCGGCCTCGAGCCGGGCGTTCCGGGGCAGTTCTTCATGCTGGAGGCGCCGGGCCGGCTCCTGCCGCGCGCGCTGTCGCTCTGCCTCGCGCCGGCAGGCGAGCTGGCGTTTCTCCTCGAAGCGGTCGGGCCTGGGACGGCGGCGCTTGCCGCGCTGGAGCCGGGCGATGCGATCCACGTCTTCGGCCCACTCGGCAACGGCTACCGGCTCGACGTCGAGCGGCCGCTGCTCGTCGGCGGCGGGATCGGAATGGCGCCGCTGCCGTATCTCGCCGAGCAGCTGCCCGGTGCGCCTGCGGTGCTCGGCTTCCGCTCCGCGCGCCACGCCGAGGCGGCCGCCGCGCTGCTGCCGCACGCCGAGGTCGTCGTCGAGCCGGCCTTCGTCACCGAGCTGATCGACACGACGCGCGACGTCCTCGCCTGCGGGCCGGAGCCGATGCTGCACGCGGTCGCCGCCCTCTGTCCCGACGCGCAGCTCGCGTGGGAGGCGCCGATGGCGTGCGGCTACGGCGCCTGCTACGGGTGCGTGGTCGAGATCGACGGCGAGCTGAAGAGGCTCTGCGTAGAAGGGCCGGTCCTCAGTGCGGCTGCTTAACGCGTCCGGCTGCCTCGACGCGCTCGTCGCTCCCGACGTCGCGCGTGCGCTCGACGGATTCGTCACCAAGACGATCACGCCGCTGCCGCGCGAAGGCAACGCGCCCGTGCGGATCGCAGAGACCGCGCACGGAATGTTGAATGCGATCGGACTTGCGAATCCCGGCCGCGAACGTTTCCTCGACGACCAGTTGCCGCGTTTGCGCGAGCTCGGCGTGCCGCTCTGGATCTCCGTCGGCGGGTTCTGCGCGGCGGACTACGCAGACACATGCGCAGCACTCGAGGACGTCGCCGCGATCGAGCTGAACCTCTCGTGCCCGAACGTCGACGAGGCCGCGGACGGTGCGGCGGAGATCGTCGCCGCCTGCCGTGCGGTGACCGCAATCCCGCTCTACGCCAAGCTTTCCGCCGCACACCCGGACATCGCCGCGGTCGCGACCGCGGTCGCCGACGTGGGCGCAGACGGTCTCTCGCTGATCAACACGCTGCGTGGAACTGCGCTCGATCCGTGCACGCTGCAACCGGTGCTCGCGCGCACGACGGGCGGTCTTTCCGGTCCGTCGCTGAAGCCCGTCGCGCTCGCAGCGGTGCACACGTGTTACGCGGCGACGCGGTCTACCGATCGTCGGAATGGGCGGCGTGACGACGGGACAGGACGCGCTCGAGCTGATCGCATGCGGCGCGCGAGACGTCGCGCTCGGCACGATTCTCTTCTCCGATCCCGACGCGCCGGCGCGCATTCGCGCGGAGCTCGACGACGCCGCGGAGCGCGTCGGTGTTGCTCATCCTGACGACGTTCATGCGCGTGCGCACGATCCGAAAAAAACCCCGCACAAGGGGCGAAAAGTCACCGCTTGATCCGCGCCGGAGCGTTGGTAGTATCGGACGCCCCGATGACCGCAACGAAGACGCACGCTCACGCACCCCTCCGCTCGCTCGATCAGCGGATGGATGCACTCCAACGAGCGAACGACGTCAGGGTCAGGCGGGCGAAGCTGAAGAAGGACCTGAAACTCGGAAAGGTCCGGATCGAGCAGATTCTCGACAACCCGCCGGAGTACGTCGAGACCGCGAAGGTGATCGACATCCTGATGGCGGTGCCGAAGTTCGGGCGCGTGAAAGCGGCGCGCTTCCTGAACACCTGCCGGATCAGCCAGTCGAAGACCGTCGGCGGTTTGTCCGACCGTCAGCGCACGGAGCTGATTGAGCTCTTCAACCGGTAGAGCGCTGCCCGTCTTCGTCGTCACCGGCCAGTCGGGCGCCGGCAAGGGAACGCTGATCGAACGCCTGCTGGCGGCATTCCCGCAGCTCGAGCTCGCGGTGTCTGCGACGACACGTGCGCGGCGGCCGGGCGAGATCGACGGCGTCCACTACTACTTCCTCTCGGACGACGAGTTCGACCGGCGCCTCGCCGCCGGGGAGCTCCTCGAGTACCACCAGTTCCCGTGGGGCCAGCGCTCCGGGACGCTCTCGTCGGAGATCTCCCGCATCGTGGACGCCGGCAAGGTGTGCGTGCTGGAGCTCGAGACCGAGGGCGCGCTCGCCGCCGCCGACCGTGAGGCGAACACCGTCACCGTCTTCGTCACCGCCCCGATCGAGGAGCTGGAACGGCGCCTGCGCGAGCGGGCGACCGAGAGTGCGGGCGAGATCAGCGAGCGGATCCGGGTCGCGCGGGAGCAGCTCGCGGTCGCCGGCCGGTTCGACTATCAGGTCGAGAACGACGACCTGGAGCGGGCTTCGGCCGAGCTCGCGGCGATCGTCCGACGGCTTCTCGCTCCTGCGGGTACCATGGCCCGACCATGATCTATCCCCGCGTCGACGATCTGCTCCAGAATGTGGACTCGCGCTATGCGCTGGTCATCATCGGCGCCAAGCGCGCCCGGCAGATCAACAACTACCACCACCAGCTCGGCGAAGGCACCTTCGACGACAATCCGCCGCCGCTCGTGGAGTCGCGCTCCAAGAACTACTTGACGATGGCCTTTGAGGAAGTCTCCCAGGGCATGCTCAAGTACGACTACCCCAAGGTCTAGTTCCTTCCGCGAAGCTCCGCTTCTCGGAACGGTTTGGGCGGAGCTCCGCGCCTGTTTGTCCTAATGGTCTAGGCGGATGATCGTGCCGTTCGGCCGGTGGTGGGCTGCGCCCATCCCCAGCCGAATGAGGTCGGCCTTCGCTAACGCTCCGCGTTAGCTCCGGCCAGAGTTGTGTACGACTGGCGTCGGCTAGGCATCATTTGGGCATGGCCCGCGTGCTCCTCGGAGTCACCGGAGGGATTGCCGCCTACAAGGCGTGCGAGGTCTGCCGCCTGCTCGTCAAGGGCGGCCACGAGGTCGTGCCGCTGCTGACGCCCGGGGCCGAGCGGTTCGTCACCGCCGAGACGTTTCGCGCGCTCGCGCGCAGGCCGCCCGGAGACGACGTCTATCTCCATCTCACGCGCGCCGACCTGCTCGTCGTGGCGCCGTGCACCGCGAACACGCTCGCGAAGCTCGCGCTCGGGCTCGCTGACAACGTGCTCACCGAGGCGGCGCTCGCACATCGCGGGCCGACGCTCGTCGCGCCGGCGATGAACCCGCGGATGTGGTCGCACGCGGCGACGCGCGCGAACGCGGAGACGCTGCGTGCGCGCGGTGTCGTGCTGATCGGCCCGGACGAAGGCGAGACCGCCGAAGGCGAGCTCGGAGTGGGGAGGATGGTCGAGCCGGACGAGATCGTCCGCGCCGCGGAGGAGCTGCTCGCAGGTCGTGGTCCGCTGCGCGGGAAGCGCGTGCTCGTCTCCGCTGGCGGGACGCGCGAGCCGCTCGACTCGGTCCGCTTCGTCGGCAACCGCTCGTCGGGACGGATGGGCGTCGCGCTCGCCGCGGAGGCGCACCGTCGCGGCGCGCGCGTGACGCTGCTCGGCGCGAACCTCGCTGTTCCGGCGCCGCCCGGCGTCGAGCTCGTCGAGACGCCGACCGCGTCCGACCTCGAGCGCGAGGCGCTCGCGCGCGCCGCCGAAGCCGACGTCGTGATCATGGCCGCCGCCGTCGCCGACTACCGCCCGGCGGAGGCGCTCGCGACGAAGCGGCCGAAGGACCGCGCCGCGTGGACGGTCGAGCTCGAACCGACGACCGACGTGCTCGCGGCGATCGGCGCCGACGCGCTGCCGGGCCGGCTCGTCGTCGGGTTCGCCGCCGACGAAGGCGCGCGCGGCCTCGAGCGCGCGCGCGAGAAGCGCACGCGGAAGAACGCCGACCTCTTCGTCTACAACGACGTCGCGAAGCCCGGGATCGGATTCGACGCGGCGGACAACGAGGTGACGCTCGTGTCGGAGCGCGGCGAGCGCACGGTCGCGCGGGCGTCGAAGGACGTGATTGCCGCCGCGATTCTCGACGAGATCGAGGCGCTCCTTGGCTGAGCCCGCCGCCGCACCGAGCGCCCGCGGATCTCGTCGCCGCGATCGTCGCGAACCTCGCGCGTGTCGTCCACGCGCCTGCGGAGACGCTCCGGCTCGTCGTCCTCTGCCTCGTCGCGGAGGGCCACCTGATCATCGAGGACTTCCCGGGCGTCGGGAAGACGATGCTCGCGAAGGCGCTTGCGCGGTCGCTCGACTGCTCGTTCTCGCGGCTCCAGTTCACGCCCGACCTGCTCCCGTCCGACGTCACGGGCGTCAACGTCTTCAACCAGCGGACGAACGAGTTCGAGTTCCGGCCCGGTCCGGTGTTCGCGCAGCTGCTGCTCGTGGACGAGGTGAACCGGGCGTCGCCGAAGACGCAGGCCGCGCTGCTCGAGTGCATGCAGGAGAGCCAGGTCACCGTCGACGGCGTCTCGTATCCGCTCGAGCGGCCGTTCATGGTGATGGCGACGCAGAACCCGATCGAGTACGAGGGGACCTATCCGCTGCCGGAGGCGCAGCTCGACCGGTTCACGATGCGCGTCGCGCTCGGCTACCCGCCGCTCGCCGACGAGGCGAAGATGCTCGACGAGCAGACGCACGTGCCGCCGCTCGATTCGCTCGCCCCGGTCGCCGACGCGGCCGACGTGCTCGGTCTCGCCGCGCAGGCGCGCGACGTCTTCGTCGAGGAGAGTCTCGGGAAGTATGTCGTCGCGGTGCTGCGGCAGACGCGGGCCGACGCGCGGCTCTACCTCGGCGCGAGCCCGCGCGCGGGAATCGCGCTTCTGCGCGTGGCGAAGGCGCGGGCGCTCGCCGACGCGCGCGACTATCTCGTCCCTGACGACGTGAAGGCGGTCGCGGCGTCCGTGCTCGCGCACCGGCTGATCCTCGCGCCCGAGGCGCGCTCCGCCGGTCTCGACGGCAACGCGCTCGTCGCCGACGCGCTGGAACGGACGCCCGTCCCGGTATGACCACGCGCGGCCGCGCCGTTCTCGCGCTCGGCCTCGTCGTCTACGTCGTCGCGTGGATCTTCGGCTCGCGCGCGCTCTATCCCGTTGCGACCGGGCTCGTCTTCGCGGTCGGCGCCGCTGTCGCGTGGATCCGGCTGTCGGCGCGGGCGCCGGTCGTCCGCCGGCACGGCACGGGCGGTGATCTGCTCGAAGGAGACGACGTGCGACGTCGAGCTCGAGGTCGAGCCGTCGTCAACGATGCCGCCGCCGACGCTCGTCGCGCACGAGACGCTCGGCAGGCTCGGCGAGCGCCGCGTCGACCTCGCGCGGGCGGGGCGGCGGCGTTTCGCCGGCGCGTACGAGCTGATGTGCGTTCCGCGCGGGCGCTACGCATTCGAGAGCGTCCGCCTCTCGGCCGAGGATCCGTTCGGGCTCGCGCGGACGGAGACCGTGCAGACCGGCGCGCAGGCGCTCGTCGTCTATCCGCGGCTCGTCGCGCTCGAGCGGCTGTTCTCGGAGGGCGGCGCGCACGCGCAGGAGGGACGGCGGCTGCTGCTTCGCCGGCCGAGCGGGTTCGAGCTGCACAGCGTGCGCGAGTACGAGCAGGGCGAGTCGCTGCGGAAGGTGCACTGGCGCTCGACCGCGCACCGCGGACAGCTGATGGTGAAGGAGCTCGAGGACGCGCCGCGCGACGAGGTCGTCGTGCTGCTGGACGGCGCCGACGCGACGACCTTCGACGTCGCCGTGCGCGCGGCGGGCTCGATCCTCCTCGCGCACGTGCGCCGGAAGCGGCGCAGCGTCCTCGTCGTCAACTCCGCCGCGCGCGAGGAGCAGGCGATCGGCTCGGAGGCGGCGGACTGGCCGCGCGCGCTCGAGGTGCTCGCGGCCGCCGAGCCGACCGCGCGCACGCCGGCGTTCGCACTGCTCGAGTCCGCGGGGAGCGCCGTCGCGCGGTCGCTCGAGCTTGTCGTCGTGACGTCGCAGGTCGACGCGCCGCTCGTCGACCGGCTCGTGCAGCGCGCGCTGTCGCGGCGCGGCGTCTCGCTCGTCTACGTCGAAGCGACTCCGGTGCCGCAGCCGGGGCTGCTGCGTCTGCAGGCCGCCGGGATTCCGGTCGCGGTCGTGCGGCCGGGCGACGATCTCGCGACGGTGCTGTCCGCCGACGCGACGCGGGCGGCGGCCAATGCGTAGGACGCTCGCCGTCGCGGTGTTCCCGGCCGTCGTGATCGCGGCGTGCTGGCTCCGGCTCGAGAAGCCGCACGACGCGACGTGGCGCGTCGCCGCGATCGTCGTCGTCGCGCTCGCGCCTGCACTCGTGCGCCGGCTGCGCTACCGAATCGCCGCCGTCGTCGTTGCGGTCGTCGTCGCGGCGCGGATCGCGTTCGGCGTCTCGCTTCTCTCGCGGCACGACGCCGTTGGCTCGCGTTTCTGGCACGGGTTCCTCGACTTCTACGACGTTCGCGTGCCGTTCGACCCGCGTGTGCACGCGGACATGCGCGGCGTCGTGCTCGCGGCGATCTTCGGCTTCGTGCTCGCCCTCGGGCTTGCGGTCGCTGCGCGGCGCGCGGTCGTCGCTTCACTCGTCGTCGTCTTCGGAGCGGGGTGGGCGGCGACGCTCGCCGGCAATGCGGGAGCGCTCGCGGCCGGCGTGGCGATCCTCGCGGCGGTGCTTGTCATCCTCGCCGGCCTGACGACGCGCCGCGTACCGCGCGTGGCACTGCCGGTCGCCGCCGCACTCGCATTGCTGGCACTGCTCGCGTCGAGCTCGCCTGCGGTGGCGAAGCACGAGCTCGTCGCCTGGCAGCGCTGGAACATCTCCGGCTCGTCGCAGGCGCCGGTGAGCGTGTCGTACGTCTGGAACGCACAGTACGAGGGCATCCAGTTCGCGCCGCGGCGGACGACCGTGCTCGAGGTGAAGGCGCCGGCGCGCTCGCTCTACTGGCGCGCTGCGCTCCTCGACGACTTCGCCGGCGACCGGTGGCTGCAGGGCGCGCCGCGCGCGGGCGACTCGCTCGAGCCGCCGCGTCGCGCATCCGCGCGAACCAGGTCCGCCAGGAGGTGACGGTGAAGGCGCTCGCCGACACGCGGCTCGTCGGCGGCGGCGTGCCTGTCGCGTTCGCGGCCGGCGACGCACCGCTCGTCCGTCCCGAGCCGGGGCTCGCGTACCTGCCGTCGGGCCTGACGCGCGACTTCCGCTACACGGTCCGGAGCTACGCGCCGCAGCCGACGTCCGGCGGGCTCGGACTGTCGAAGCCCACGTATCCGCACGTGCTCGTCGCGCCGGGCGGATTCCTCGACGTCTGGCCGGGAGCGACCGCGCCGCCGTTCGGCTCAGCGTCGCGCCGTGCGCAGGTCAACGCGCTGGTCGACGCGAATCCGGATGTCCAGCGCTACACGCGGCTCGAGCAGATCGCGTTCGCCGTCGCGGGACGCGCGCGCACGCCGTACGCAGCGACTGTCGATCTCGAATCGTGGTTCCGCAAGCGCGGCGGCTTCAGCTACACCGACCATCCCGCCGTCTTCTCGGCCGCGCCGCTCGTCGGCTTCGTCGCCGAGACGCGCGCGGGCTACTGCCAGTACTTCGCCGGAGCGATGGCGCTGATGCTGCGCTACCTCGGTGTGCCCGCGCGCGTCGCGGTCGGGTTCTCGAGCGGGACGTACGACGCGCGGTCCGGCGTCTGGACGGTGACCGACCACGACGCGCACGCGTGGGTCGAGGTCTGGTTCCGCGGCTACGGCTGGCTGCCGTTCGACCCGACGCCGTCGGCGGGACGGCCGGAGCGCGGCCAGCTAACCGCGGCGTACTCGTCCGCGTCGCGCGGCTTCGACCTTCGACGCGCGGGCGTGACGCCGGCGGGCGCCGGCGCGAACGTCGTCGCGCAGTCGGCGCACCGGCACGGCGAAACCGGGCCGGCGATCGACGGCGACAGGTGGCGGGAGCGCCGCCGTCGCCGCCGCGTCGCCGAGCACGAACATCGTGACGCTTTTCCTCGTCGTGCTCGGCGTGGCGCTCGCCGCGATCGTCGTGACGAAGCTCGTCGGTGCGTCGGATGCGCTACGTCACGCGCGACCCGCGCCGCGTCGCCGCCGCGTGCCGCCGCGAGCTCGCGGACTATCTCGTCGACCAGCGGATCGAAGCCGCGCGCAGCGCGACGCTGCACGAGCTCGGCGGTCTCGTCCGACGCGAGCTCTCCGTCGATCCGGATCCGTTCGTCGCCGCCGCAACCGCCGCACGCTTCGGCCGCCCGGATGGCGCCGGCCGCGCCGCGGGCACCGCGCGCCGCGAGCTGCGGGCGCTCGTCCGCCGCGTCCGTGGGCGGCTCACCGCACGCGGAGCGGGTGCGTGGCCTGCTCTCGCTACGCTCACTGGGCTGATGGCCGAGTCGACCTACAGCCTCTACCAGCAGGGACGCACGCAGCTGAAGAAGGGAATGGCTGCGCAGGCGACCGTGGCGCTCGAGAAGGCGAAGAAGCGCGAGCCCGAGAAGGCGTCGATCCGCGAGGCGCTCGGCATCGCCTACTTCCGCATCCGCCGCTGGCGCGAGGCCGAGGCGGAGTTCCGCAAGGTGCTGGAGCTGACGCCGACCGACGACTACGCGCACTACGCGCTCGGCCGCTGCCTCGAGAAGCAGGGCCGCACGCGCGAGGCGAACGGCCACTACAAGCTCGCGAGCTCGCTCCGCCCGAACTCGAAGCAGTACCGCGCGCGGATCCTCGACCTCGACCAGCCCGCGGAAGACACCGGCTAGCTCAGGCGGTCGCCGGTGACGCGGCGGATCTCGTCGAGCGACGAGAGCCCGGCGCGCACGAGCCGGAGCCCGTCCTGCCGCAGCGTCGTCATGCCCTGCGCGACAGCTGCAGCGAAGATCTCCTCCGCCGAGCCGGACTCGATCAGCCGGCGCAGCTGCCCGTGCACGGCCATCACCTCGTAGAGCGCGACGCGTCCCGAGAATCCCGTGCCGGCGCACTTGGCGCAGCCGCCGGCGCGGAAGAGCGTCACGTCGCTACCCGGGTCGATCGTCGCCTCGACGCGCTCGTCGTCGTCGGGGGCGTACTCCTGCCGGCACTCGAGGCAGAGCCGGCGCGCGAGCCGCTGCGCGACGATGCAGTTGATCGACGTCGCGAGCAGGCTCGGCTCGACGCCCATGTCGGAGAGGCGCGCGATCGACGACGCCGCGTTGTGCGTGTGCAGCGTCGTGAGCACGAGGTGTCCCGTCATCGCGGCCTGGATCGCGATGCGCGCGGTCTCCTCGTCGCGGATCTCGCCGACGAGCAGAACGTCCGGATCGGAGCGGAGGATCGTGCGCAGGCCGCGCGCGAACGTCAGGCCGCTCCTGAAGTTGACCTCGATCTGGTTGATCCCCGCGGTCTGGTGCTCGACCGGATCCTCGATCGTCATCAGCACGCGACCCTCGTCGTTGAGGAGATCGAGCGCGGCGTAGAGCGTCGTCGTCTTGCCGGAGCCGGTCGGCCCGACCGCGAGCACCGCGCCGTACGGCTGGCGGATCGCGCGTGCGAACGCCTCCTCCGCGGCCGGCGCCATGCCGAGCTCCGCGAGCCCGAGGCGGCCTCCGTCGACGGTGCGGTTCATGATCCGGAGCACGACCTGCTCGCCGTGCGTCGTCGGGAGCACCGCGCAGCGGAGATCCATCGGGCTGCCGCCGACGCGGACGGACATGCGGCCGTCCTGCGGCGCGCGCCGCTCCGCGATGTCGAGCTCGGCCATGATCTTCAGCCGGCTCGTCACGGCGGGCTGCATCTCCTTCGCAACCGTCGCGAGGTTCCGCGCGACGCCGTCGACGCGGATGCGGACGACCATCTCCTTCGCCTGCGGCTCGAAGTGGAGGTCGGACGCGCCCTCGTCGATCGCCTGCGCGATCAGCGAGTTGACGAGCGAGATCGCCGGCGCGGAGGTCGCGCTGCCTCGGATGTCCTCGGCGCCGAGCTCCAGTTCGTCGTCCGGCTCGACCACCGCGCCGTGGTGCGGGCGGTACTCGCGTGCGATCGCATCGAGGACGTCGGGAGCTGCGGCGACGGCGATGCGCACGTTGAGCCCGAGCGCGAGGCGGAGGTCGTCGGACGCGACGACGTTCGTCGGGTCGGAGACGGCGACGAGAACGAGCTTCTCGGAGAGGAACCGGACCGGCATCGCCTCGTACCGGCGCGCGAGCTTCTCCGGCAGCAGCCCCGCTGCGGCCGGCTCGATCGCCGTGTGCGGGAGGTCGACGTACTCGAGCCCGTGCTGCTCGGCGAGCAGCTGCGCGAGCGTCGCCGCGACGACCCAGCCGTGTGCGAGGACGATCTCGCCGAGCCGGTGGCCGGTCTCCTCCTTCTCCGCCAGCGCAAGCTCGAGCTGCTCGGCGGTGATCAGCCCGTCGCGGACGAGCAGGCTGCCGAGCGGCAGCCGCGCATGCTCCGTCAGCGCCGCAGGCAAAGGGGATGGGAGCTTGGCCGCGATCTCCACCGTCCCTCTATCGGACTACGCTGCGGCGAGCATGAGAGCCGTTTGTCAACGAGTCGGCTCGGCGCGGGTATCGGTGGAGGGCGTCGTCGCGGGCGAGATCGGCGCCGGCCTCTGCGTTCTGCTCGGCGTCGCGGGCGGCGACGGGGAGGACGAGGCGGCGCGGCTCGCGGGCAAGATCGCGCGGCTGCGAGTGTTCTCCGACGACGACGGGAAGTTCGACCGCAGCCTCCTCGACACCGGCGGCGCCGCGCTCGTCGTCTCGCAGTTCACGCTGATCGCCGACACCGCGAAGGGCAACCGTCCGAGCTTCTCCGGAGCCGCGCCGCCCGAGGAGGCGGAGCCGCTCGTCGAACGGTTCAGCGCCGAGCTCCGCGCGCTCGGCGTCCCGGTCGAGACGCGGCGTCTTCGGCGCGCACATGGTCGTGGAGATCGTCAACGACGGCCCCGTGACGATCGTCCTCGACGTCTGAGCGTTACAGGGCGCCGACGGCGTCGCCGACCGTCAGTCCGACCAGCGTCCACATCGCGACGTACGGGATTGCGTAGGCGATCGACCCCACGCGGATTCGGTGTTCGCTCGGCCTGCCACCGACGGAGCGGTCGAGTGCGACGACGAGGATCGGGTTGACCAGCGCCGACGCCAGCGCATACTGGCGGTCCGAGCCGCGCTCGATCCACGCCTGGGGGCGGCGCATCAGGCGGCTCTGCCGCATCGTCTCCAGCTTCTTGACGATCCGTTTGTCGTTCCCCGAGAACCAGTCGTCCCAGCGCCGGTCGACCCACGTCGAGCAGGCGATGCTGAGGCAGCTGACCGCGATTGCGGCGGCGACGAAGACGAGCGAAGGCCGGAGCGAGGCGGCGAGCAGCGCGATCGGCGTGCCGACGAAGACGCCGTCGAAGAAGGCGAACGCCGCGACGACCGTTCCTATGGCACCCGTGCGTGCCGCGCTTCCCATAGCACCGGATATCGGCAGCGCGACCGGGCCGCTGGAGCGCCCGTTGACCAGCGAGTCAAGACCGGAGTAGGCTCGAACCCATTCCGCCATCGAAGAGAGGGGCGCTCTCAATGCGCACTGCCGTCTTCGCCGTGTTCGTGGCGTTCTTCGCCGCCTTGCCCGCGAACGCCTTCGCCGCGTCTGCGGGCCAGATCTTCCCGACCAACCTCTACACGACGCACGACCACACGCAGCTCACCGGCCTACGCGTCAACCTGCCGCAGCCGAACTGCACGACGAACCCGTCGGATTGCGCCGACGTCGCCGTGCTCGACACGCTCGACGGCTTCAACATCCAGCCCCGCATCTCGATTCCGTTCTCTGGGCCGATCGACGTCTCGACGGTCTCGAGCAAGACGATCTTCATGATCGGCGACGGCCACGTTGTCGGCATCAACCAGGTCGACTGGGAGCCGGCGACGAACACGCTGCACGTCGAGAGCGACCAGCAGCTGAAGCAGGACACGACGTACCTGCTTGTCGTCACGCGCGGCGTCCGCGACGCAAGCGGGCATCCGATCGACGCGATCGACGTCAAGCATCGCTGGAAAGGCGACTACGACGACGAAGTCGCAGCGCTGCCTGCCGTGGGCGCTCGGCCGCGGCCTCGGGCCGGTCGGCATCGCCGACGTGAGCGTCTTCACGACGCAGAGCATCACGGCGACGTCGAAGCAGATCCGCTCGGCAGCTTCACGGTGGACCGGCGACGTTCACGCTCGGCACGCACGGCGAACGCACCGTGTTCCCGCTGTCGATCGCTCACCGGCATCACGCTGAACCGCGAGGTCGGCACCGCGCCGACATTCGCGAGCTCAGCGTTGCCGCTTCCGCGCGCTCTTCGATCTACCCGGGCTCGGTCGGAACGATCGCGTTCGGCTCGTACGCGTCGCCGGACTACGAGAACGCGGACGAGGTGATCCCGGCGGTCGGCACGAAGAGCGGCGTTCCCGCGGTCCAGTCGATCAACCACCTCGGCTTCACGCTGTTCGAGCCGGCGGGCACGCCGCCCGCGGGCGGCTGGCCGACGGCGATCTTCGGGCACGGCTTCACCGACTCGAAGGACGGCGCGCCGTGGGCCGTCGCGTCGTCGCTCGCACACGCGGGCATCGCGACGATCGCGATCAACGTCGTCGGTCACGGCGGCGGCGCGCTCGGCACGCTACACCGTCGGTCGCCGGCGGCTTCGACCGTGACGCTGCCGAGCGGCGGCCGCGGCATCGACCAGGACGGCAACGGGACGATCGACTCGACCGAAGGTGTCAGCGCGGTCGGTGCGCAGTCTCTGATCGGCAACCGTGACGGCCTGCGTCAGACGGTGATCGACCTGATGCAGCTCGTGAAGGTGCTGCAGGGCGGCGTCGACGTCAACGGCGACGGCACCGCCGACCTGAGCACGTCGCGGATCTACTACGCCGGACAGTCGTTCGGCGGGATCTACGGCGTGCAGCTGCTCGGCCTCGACCGCGACATCCGCGCCGGCGTTCCGAACGTGCCGGGCGGCCCGATCATCGAGATCGCGCGGCTCAGCCCGGCGTTCCGGCCGCTCGTCGGCATCTCGCTGATCACGCGCGTGCCGAACCTCTACAACGCGGTTCCGAACGCGACGCTGACGAGCTTCAACGAGAACATGCCGCTGCGCGATCTCCCGCCGGTGATCGACACCGTTCCCGGCGCGTCGGCGATCCAGACGCTGATCGATAACACGGAGTGGGCGCAGCAGGCGGCGAATCCCGCCGCGTACGCGCCGCACATCAAGCGGCCGGTGATCATCCAGTTCGCGCGCGGCGACGAGACCGTGCCGAATCCGACGACATCGGCGATCCTCCGTGCGGGCAACCTCGCCTCGCGGGCGACGCTGTTCCGCAACGACCTGGCCAACGCCGCGTTCGGCACGAGCACAAACCCGCACACGTTCCTGACGAACATCGTCGGGCCGGGTGCGCCGTTCGCGATCGCTGCGCAGACCCAGATCGCGACGTTCTTCGCGAGCGACGGTGCGACAACGATCGACCCGGACGGAGCCGGGCCGTACTTCGAGACGCCGACGTCGATGGTGCCGGAGGACCTGGCGTACCTCCCGTAACGTCGTTCGACAAATGAGACTGCTCGTCACCGGCGGCGCCGGCTACCTCGGCGCGGAGGTCTCCCGCCAGGCGCTCGCCGCCGGTGACGACGTCCTCGCGACGAAGCTGCACGCGTCACCGCCGCACGGTCAAATCGTCGAGCTCGACCTGCGCGACGACGAGGACGTGCAGCGGCGCTTCCTGAAGCACGGGCCGGAGCTCGTCGTGCACACGGCGTATCGCCAGGCGGACGACGCGCTCCAGGGCGACGTCGTGCGCGCGTCGCGGAACGTCGCGCTCGCCGCGCATCGCGCGGGCGCGCGGCTCGTTCACGTGTCGACCGACCTCGTGTTCGACGGCGACGCCGGTGCGCCGTACGACGAGGACGCCGAGCCGCGGCCGGTCTCGGCGTACGGGCAGGCGAAGCTCGACGCAGAGCGGCTCGTGCGCGAGCTGCACCCGGAAGCGCTGATCGTCCGCACGTCGCTCCTCTACGGACTGGCGGAGCCCGGCCCGCAGGAGCGGCTCGCGCTGCTCGCCGAGTCGCCGTTCTACGTCGACGAGATCCGCTCGCCGGCGCACGCGGCCGACGTCGCCGCGGCGCTGCTGGAGCTCGGCCCGCGCGACGACGTCCCGCGGCTCCTCCACGTCGCCGGGCCCGACGCCGTCTCGCGCTACGTCTTCGCTCGGCTCCTCCGCGCCGCGCACGGCCACGACCCCGATGCGGTCACCGGCGCGCCGACTCCGCGTGGCCGCGCCGGGAACGTCGCCCTGGACTCGAGCCGGGCCGCGAAGCTGCTCGCGGAGCCGTTTCGGGCGCGTCCCGGAATGGGGCCCCGCCGGCGGCCCGCTGCTACACTTCCTTCCACCATTCCACCGGATTTTTGGCGAAATGGGCCCTGCGGGCCCATTTTTTGTAAGGGAGCAGATGCAATGCCGACGACGTACGAACGGGAGCGCAAACTTGAGCAGGAAATCGCGCCGCGGGTCGAGCAGGACCTGCCGGGCGTCGACGTGCTCGCGGTCGAGCTCGTGACGCCGTCGCGCTTCTGCGTCTACGTCGACTCGCCGGCCGGTGTCGACCACGAGCTCTGCGTGCGCGTCAGCGGCCTGCTTCGCGACTATCTCGCGGAGTACACCGTCGACGTCTCCTCGCCCGGCACCGCGCGCCCGCTGCGCCGGCCGGAGCACTTCGCCCGTTTCGTCGGGCACAAGGTCTCGCTGCGGACGGCCGAGCCGGTTGACGGCCGCTCCAAGTTCAAGGGCACGCTGGTGGACGCAGACCGAGCCCGTGACCGTCGGTGTCGACGACGGCGACGTGAAGATTCCGTATGCCGCCATCGTGCGCGGCAACCTGATCGACGAGAGGTAGACCATGAGCCAGGAGATCATCGAGGCGGTTCACGAGATCGAGCGCGACAAGGGCATCGAGGAAGGCGCCCTCGTCGCCGCGCTCGAGGACGCGCTGCTCGCCGCATACAAGAAGACCCCCGGCGCCACCCGCCACGCGACCGTCGTGATGGACGACGCCGGCGACTTCCGCGTCTTCTCGATCGAGCTTCCGGCAGACGTCGAGGAGCGGCTCATCGACGAGGCGCGCGAGCGCAAGCTCGACGAGCTCGAGCGGCTCGAAGAGGAGACCGGCGAGCGCCAGCACACGCTCATCTCCGACGACGACCTCGAGATCGACTGGTCCGACATCCCGGACAATCAGGTCAAGCGCGAAGACGTGACGCCGGACGGCTTCGGCCGCATCGCCGCGCAGACCGCGAAGCAGGTCATCCTGCAGCGGATCCGCGAGGAGGAGCGGCGGATGATGTACGACGAGTACATCGACCGCGTCAGCGAGGTCGTCACCGGCATCGTCCAGCAGGCCGGCGACCGCAACAACGTCCTCGTCGACCTCGGCAAGGTCGAGGCGCTGCTGCCGCGCTCGGAGCAAGTCGACGGCGAGCGCTACGAGCAGGGCTCGCGGATCAAGGCCGTGATCACCGAGGTGCGGTCCGGGACGAAGGGCCCGCAGGTGATCCTGTCGCGCCGCGATCCCGAGCTGATCAAGACGCTGTTCGAGCTCGAGGTGCCGGAGATCGCCGACGGTCTCGTCGAGATCCGCGGCGTTGCACGCGAGCCGGGCTACCGCTCGAAGATCGCCGTCGAGTCGCACGCGCAGGGCGTCGACCCGGTCGGTGCGTGCGTCGGCCCGCGAGGCTCGCGCGTCCGCATGGTCGTGTCGGAGCTCCGCGGCGAGAAGATCGACATCATTCCCTGGAACAACGAGCCTGCGCGCTTCGTCGCGAAGGCGCTGTCGCCCGCCCGCGTGCGCGAGGTCTACCTCGACGACGAGGGCAAGGAGGCGACCGTCGTCGTTCCGGACGACCAGCTCGCGCTCGCGATCGGCAAGGAAGGAATGAATGCACGGCTCGCCGCGCGTCTCACCGGCTGGAAGATCGACATCCAGTCCGACACCGAGTTCGCGCAGGCGGAGGCGGCAATCACGTTCGGCTCCAGCGGCGAGGCCGGCGAGGACATCTCCGGCCGCTGCTCGGCGATCCTCTCCAACGGCAAGCGCTGCCCGAACGCCGCGCTGCCCGGCTCCCGCTTCTGCGGCGTCGCCGCGCACCAGGCGCTCGAGGGCAGCGGCTCGGACCGCGTCGGCGGCCCTGTGCCGGAGGACGAAGTCGAGGTCACCGAGGTCACCGAGATCGTCGAGAACGCCGACGGCGAGGTCGTCGGGATCGTCGACGTCGTCGAGGCGACCGAGGTCGTCGAGAACGACGAAGGCGAGGTCGTGGGGACGATCGACGTGGTGGAGACCGTGGCGATCGCCGAGACCGACGACGGCGAGATCGTCGAGATCATCGACGTGGTCGAGACGATCACAGACGCCGAAGGCGAGGTCGTGGACGAGATCGAAGAGGTCGAGATCGTCGAGATCCCGGCCGCGGTCGTCGCCGAGACGGAGGCAGCACTCGAGAGCGAGGAGAAGCCGGAGGCAGAGGCGTAGCGTGGCGGAGCCGCTTCGGCGCTGCGCCGGCTGCGGTCGGCGCGCCCCGCAGCGCGACCTCGTCCGCTTCGCGGCGAAGGACGGCGAGCTCGTTCCCGCCCCCGTGGCGGGAGCGCGCGGATTGCCCGGACGCGGCGCGTACACCTGCAACCGGCTCGGCTGTTTCGAGCGGGCTCGGTCGCAACGGGGGTTTGCGCGTGTGTTACGGCAAGGCGTGAAAGTCGATCCGGCGCTGGCGCGCCTTTACACTGGAGACTGATGGCAAACGGAGGAAAACCGAATCGCCCGCTCCGCCCTCGTGGCGGCAGCGGCCCGGGCAACCGCAGGCGCCGCGTCGTCATCGACAATCAGGCGGCGCGTCCGCGTCAGGACGGACGCGGGGGACGCGGGCAGCAGGCCGGTCCGCCCCGCGAGGCGCGCTCGACGACGCCGGTACAGCCCACCGGCCCGGTCTCGGTCGAGTCCGGCGTCACCGTCCGCGATCTTTCGCAGGCGCTCGGCGTCCCGATGGCCCAGATCATCAAGATCCTCATGGGCCTGAGCCTCAACAAGACCGCGACGCAGTCGCTCACCGACGAAGAGGTCGAGCTGATCGCCGCCGAGGTCGAGCGCGAGGTGACGATCAAGCACGCGAGCGAGGACGACGAGGAGCCGGAGGCGTACGACGACCCGGCCGAGTCGCTCGTCACGCGCCCGCCGGTCGTCACGATCATGGGCCACGTCGACCACGGCAAGACGACGCTGCTCGACGCAATTCGCCAGACGCGCGTCGTCGCAACCGAGGCCGGCGGGATCACGCAGCACATCGGCGCGTACCAGGTCGACGTCAACGGCCGCAAGATCACGTTCCTCGACACGCCGGGCCACGAGGCGTTCACCGCGATGCGCGCCCGCGGCGCGAAGGTGACCGACATCGCGGTGCTCGTCGTCGCGGCGGACGACGGCGTCATGCCGCAGACGAAGGAGTCGATCTCGCACGCGCGCGCGGCCGACGTGCCGATCGTCGTTGCGGTGAACAAGATCGACCTGCCGGATGCGAACGTCGACCGCGTCAAGGCCGAGCTCGCGCAGGAAGGTCTGCAGCCGGAAGATTGGGGCGGGACGACGCAGTTCTCGGAGGTCTCCGCGAAGGCGCAGCAGAACCTCGACGACCTCCTCGAGAAGATCCTGCTCGTCGCCGACCTCGAGCTCGACCCGAAGGCGAATCCCGACGCGGATGCGTCCGGGCCGATCATCGAGTCGCGTCTCGACGTCGGTCGCGGTCCTGTTGCGACGGTGTTGGTGAACCGCGGCACGCTGAAGGTCGGCGACGCAATCGTCGCCGGCGACGCGTACGGCCGCGTGAAGGCGCTCTTCAACTACAAGGGCGAGAAGCTCGCATCGGCAGGTCCCGGCGATCCGGTCGAGGTCCTCGGCTTCGACAAGCCGCCCGCCGCCGGCGAGGTCGCGCATGTCGCCGAGAACGACCGCGTCGCGCGCGACTTCGCGCAGCGGCGCGCGGAACGGCTGCGCCGCGAGCAGCTCGCGACGGCCCGTCCGGGCGGTGCGTCGCTCGAGAGCCTCTTCGAGCAGATGCAGGAGGGCGAGGTCGCCGACCTGAATCTCATTGTCCGCGGCGACGTCGTCGGCTCGGTCGAGGCCGTCGTGTCGGAGCTGAACAAGTTCGAGCACTCCGAGGTTCGCCTCAACGTGATCCAGCAGGGCGTCGGCGCGGTCACCCAGAACGACATCATGCTCGCGTCCGCATCCGACGCGCTCATCGTCGGCTTCAACGTGCGGCCGAACGCCGAGGCGCGCGAGCTCGCGTCGCGCGAGGGCGTCGAGATCCGCGTGTACGACGTCATCTACAAGCTGACCGAGGACATCGAGCAGGCGCTCGTCGGCAAGCTCGCCGCGGTCACGAGCGAGGAGACGATCGGCGAGGCCGAGGTGCGCGCGCTGTTCCGCGTCTCGCGGCTCGGCACGATCGCCGGCTGCATGGTCACGAACGGCGTCATCCGCCGCAGCGGCAAGGTGCGCATCATCCGCGACGGCGCGGTGATCTACACGACGACGATCGCGCAGCTGAAGCGCTTCAAGGACGACGCGCGCGAGGTCGCCGAAGGGTTTCGAGTGCGGCATCCTGCTCGAGGGCTACAACGACGTGAAGGAAGGGGACGTGCTCGAGTGCTTCGAGACACGCTCGGTCGAGCGGACGTCGCTCGACGAGGTCGCCCCGTCCGCCGCGTCCATCCTAGAGCTCGAGTAGCGCTCGGATTTCGTCGCTCTCGGCGAGATCGGCCGGGGTCTTGCCGGCGTCGTTGCGCGCGTCGGGGTTCGCGTCGTTTGCAAGGAGGAGCTCGATGAGGGTGCGATCGCCGTTCGCGGCGGCAGAGTGGAGCGGCGTGCCGCCGTGGTTGCCGGTCGACTCCGTATCCGCTCCGGCGTCGAGAAGAATCGCGGCGACGTCGGTCGCGCCGAAGGTCGCGGCGGTGCCGAGCGGCGTGACGATCGCGAACGACGCGTCGAGCGACGATGTTCGGGTCGGCGCCCGCGGCGAGCAGTGCGCGCGTCGCGTCGGCGTTGTGTGCGAACGCCGCGATGTGGAGCGCCGTGAAACCGTCCGGCGTCCAGTCGTCGGGAGCGGGGAGGCCGGCCGACTCGCCGACGAGCAGCCGGTCCCACGAGTCGAGCGGCGGGTCCGTGGCGCGCACCGCGTCGAGGACCGCGCCGCCGCGATACGCCGCCCGCATCAGCGCCGAGAGCCCTTGGCCGTCGCGTGCCTCAGCGGCCTCGGGCTCGCGCGCGAGCAGCCCGCGCAGCCCGTCTGCGTCGCCGGCGTCGATCAGCTCGAAGACGTCGATCACCGGAATCTGCCAGATCTCGGGTTCAATGCCCACCATGGCAATGGGCTACGTCGGCATCCTCACGTGCGAGCTCCATTTTCCCGAGGCGCACTCGCTGAAGGAGAAGCGGCACTTTCTACGCTCGGCGAAGGCCAACCTTCAGAACCGGGTCGGCGCATCGATCGCCGAGGTCGACCATCACGATCTCTGGCAGCTCGCGCGGATCACGGTCGCGTGCGCTGCGCGCGAGCACCGCGAGGTGGAACGGCTCCTGGACGAGGCCGAGCGCTGGCTGCGCGGCCAGGAGTGGGAGCTCGGAAGCGCCGAGCGTCTCGTCGTCGACCCGGAGGACTGACATGAGCGAGCGAATGCGGCGCGTGAACGAATCGGTGCTCCAGGTGCTCGCGGAAGCGGTGCCGGAGCTGAAGGATCCGCGGATCGGTCTCGTCACGTTCACGCGGGTCGACACGTCGCCGGATCTCCGGTACGCAACCGTGCACGTGAGCGTGCTCGGCTCGGCGCGCAAGCAGACGGCGAGTCTTGCCGGGCTCGAGGCCGCGCACGGAGTGCTCCAGCGCCGCCTCGCGAAGCAGCTGAGAATGAAGCGGACTCCTCAACTGACGTTCGAGTACGATCAGTCGGTCGAGCGCGGCGTGCGGATGAGTCGGCTGATCGACGAACTTGCTCCCGACGACGATGACGCAGACGGCGACTGATCTGGAAGAGATTGCGAGGGCGCTGCGGGAGCACGAGCGCTTCGTCGTCCTGACTCACGAGAATCCCGACGGCGACGCGATCGGCTCGATGCTGGCGACGACGCTCGCGTTGCGGCAGGTCGGCAAGGACGCGTCGATGTATCTCCCCGGCGAGTCACCGTTCCCGCACGAGTACGCCTTCATGCAGCTCGACGGCCTGCTGCGCGAACTGCCCGACGACATGGAAGAGCGCGTGCTTGTCGCCGTCGACTGCGCGAAGGCGGAGCGCGTCGGCACCGGACCAGTCTCCCCTCGAGCGCGCGTCGGTTGTCCTGAACATCGACCATCACCATGACAACACGCGGTTCGGCGACGTGAACCTCGTCGTGGCCGACGCCTCGTCGACCGGCGAAGTGCTCAGCGACGTGTTCGCGGCGATCGGCGCCGAGATCACGCCGGAGATCGCAGAGCCGTTGTACATCGCGCTCGTCACCGACACCGGCCGCTTCCAGTATTCGAACACGACGCCGAAGTCGCTCCGGCTCGCAGCGGATCTCGTCGAGGCGGGGGCCGACGGGCACGCCGTGTTTCAGCAGGTGTACGAGTCGGTCGAGTTCGCGAAGCTGAAGCTGCTCGCGCGCGCGCTCGACCGGGCCCAGGTGCTCGAGGGCGGGCGCATCGTCCTCTCCGACCTGCGGCGCACGGACTTCGACGAGGTCGGCGCGGCGGAGCCGTACTCCGAAGGGATCATCGACAACCTTCGCGCGGTCGAAGGTGCGGAGCTCGCGGCGTTGATCCGCGAGCCGCTGCGTGCGGACGGTCCGGCGCACCGCGTGTCGCTGCGCGCGAGCATCGACGAGCTCGACGTGTCGGTGATCGCGCGGCTGTTCGGCGGCGGCGGGCACCGGCAGGCGGCGGGGTTCTCGAGCGATGCGTCGGTCGAGGAGATCACGGAGCTCGTCCGCGAGGGCTTCGTCGCGCAGCGTGGTCCCGCGCGCACTTGAGCCGGCGGGCGTCGCGCTCGTCGACAAGCCGGCCGGCCCGTCGTCGTTCGCGATCGTCGCGCAGATCCGTCGCGGCACCGGCGCGCGGACCGGTCACGCCGGGACGCTCGATCCGTTTGCGACCGGGTTGCTGCTGCTGTTGTCCGGTAGGGCAACTAGTATCGCGTCATGCCTCGTTGGATTGGACAAGCGCTATCTCACGGATGTCGACCTCACGGCGCGGACGTCGACCGGCGATCCGGAGGGCGACGTGATCGAGCGCTCGGCGGCACCGGACGCCGTGGAGCTCGAGCGCCGAGTCGCGGGCCTCCGCGGCGAGATCGAGCTGCCGATCCCCGCCGCGTCGGCGGTCAAGATCGGCGGTGAGCGTGCGTACCGTCTCGCTCGCAAGGGCATCGAGGTGGAGATGCCGATGCGGCGGTCGACGGTGTACGCGCTCGACGTCATCGCGTATACGGGAGAGGTCGTGACGCTCGACCTGCGCGTCAGTTCCGGGACGTACGTGCGGGCGATCGCGGACGCCCTCGGCGGGCACTGTCGGACGCTGCGGCGCACGGAGGTGGGACCGTTCTCGGTCACGGAGGCCGTCGTTCCCGAGGCGTTCGCGCCGGCGGTGCTGATGCCGCAGGAGGACGTGCTCGCGCGCGTCGAGGCGGCACGGACGGTGGCGCCGGCGTGAAGGTCGCGCGGCGGCCCGAGGAGCTCGACCCGGCACGGCGCGCGGTTGCGATCGGGACCTTCGACGGCGTCCACCTTGGGCACCGGCGGGTGATCGAGGCTGCGGCGGCTGCGGAGCTCCGAACGGCGGTCGTGACGTTCGACCCGCACCCGCGCCGGTTCTTCGGCAACCATGTCGAGATGCTCGCGACGACCGAGCGGCGACTCGAGCTGCTCGAGGAGCAGGGCGTCGACGACGTGCTGCTGCTGACGTTCGACGAGGCGCTCGCGACGCTCGAGCCTGAGGCGTTCGCGGAGTCGATCCTGCGGGCCGCAGGCGCGGAGATCGTCGCGGCGGGGGAGACGTTCCGGTTCGGGCGCGGGCGTGCCGGCGACCTGGACCTCCTCGGGCGGCTCGGATTCGACGTCCGGCGCGTTTCCCTGGTCGACGATGTCTCCTCGAGTCACATCCGCGCGCTGCTCGCAGACGGGGATGTGCGCCACGCGGCACAGCTGCTCGGTCGCCCCGCCGAGGTCGAGGGGACGGTCGTGCTCGGCGACCAGCGCGGCGGCACGCTCGGGTTCCCGACGGCGAACCTCGCGCCGCCGGCCGACCTCCTCGTTCCGGCACTCGGGATCTACGCCGGCTCGGCGCTCGGCCACCGCGCGGCGATCTCGATCGGGACGAATCCGCACTACGGCGGCACGGAGCGGCGGATCGAGGCGTATCTCCTCGACTACACCGGCGATCTCTACGGCAGCCGGGTCGTCGTCGAGCTCTGGGAGCGGCTGCGCGACGAGGCCGTCTTCGAGTCCGAGGCTGAGTTGATCGCGGCGATCGACGACGACGTCGCGCGCACCCGGGCCGCCGTCCGTCCCGCCTAGACATCTGCTTCGCCACACGGGTGTTGCCGAACGTGCGCAAGATTTCCCGCGGCCCGGCATCTTCGTCGGCATGGGCGCAGTTGCAGCGAAGGACGCCACGCTCGAAGTTCTCGAGAGCGTCCGCTGCCTGGAATGCGGCGACGTCTACGCGAAACCGAGCGCCGGCGGCACCGTCCAGAAGAACCCGGGCTGCCCGACGTGCGGGTACGTCGGCTGGATCCCGGTCACCCTGCCGGTGACGCCGCGAGCGCAGCGCCGCTACGCCTAGGGTCGGCCGCGAGCCCAGTCCGCCCGATCGCACTCGCGCCACCGAAATAGTGGTGCCGCTCCGGCCAGCGGCGAACCTCGCGGCCGTCCGCCGCGAGCCGGCCGAGCGCAGCCTCGTCCGCGCCCGGCTCCGCGTTCACGACGGCGCCGGCCGGGTGCACGCGCGGGAGCTCGACCGCGTCCTGCGGGGCCAAGCCCTCGTCAAGGATCGCCGCCGCGACCGTCACGAGCGCCGTCCGCAGCCGCGTTCCGCCCGCGCTGCCGATCGCGAGCACCGGCCCGTCCGTGTCGAACGCGATGCTCGGCGCCATCATGCTCTGCATCCGCTCGCCCGGCTCGAGCGGTCGGGTGAGCAGGTCGACCTCGCCGAGCATGCTGTTGAGCTGCAGGTCGAGGCCCGGGAGGTAGTCGCCCGAACCGAGTCCGAGGCTCGTCGTGAGCACACAGGTGTTGCCCGCGGCGTCGACGGTCACGAGATTCGTCGTGTGCGTCTCCGGACCGGCTCCGCCGTCGAGTGCGGCGACGAGCGCAACGGCACGGTCCGACGGAGAGAGGCCGCGCAGGCGCGGCAGCCGTCGCAGCGCCGACGGGACGCCGGAGAGCCCGTCCCGCGTGACGAAGCGCAGTCCGAGGTACGGAACCTCGGCCGGCTCGCTCCACCACGCTGCGTACGACTCGAGGTCGTCGCGCGTCACGAGCACGTCGCGCTCGCGCGCGAGCGCGAGCAGCGACTCCGCGATCGTCCCGCGATACGCGTCCGCGGCGCCGTCCGTCGCCAGCGCGCCGAGCGCGTGGGCAATCCCCGGCTGCTGGAGCATGTCGCCGGATCGGAGGAGCCGTCCGCCGCGCGAGTAGATCCGCCCGCCCTCGGCGCCGAGCGTGTACGCCGGCGCGACCATCTCGAGACACGCGGCGTGCGCGGGCGGCAGCCCGACGCCGTGCTGCGCGAGCCGCAGCGCCGGCTCGACGAGCCGTTCCCAGGGCAGCCGTCCGTGCGCGCGCCACAACGCGTCAAGTCCGGCCGGAACACCGGGCACGGCGCACGACGCGGGTCCGACCGCGTAGTGCACGAGCTCGGCGCCGAACTGGACGTCGAGATGCAGCAGCTCGGCCTTGCGCCGCGGCTCGCCGAGTCCCGGCGCCGCGCAGAAGAAGTCGAGATTCCGAGCCGCGCCCGTCGCCGCGTCGAAGTAGATCGCGTGACCGCCGCCGAGCAGGCCCGTCATCACCGTCTCCGCGACGCACGACGCGAGGCACGCGGCCACCGCTGCGTCCGCGGCCGTTCCGCCTTCGGCGAGGATCTCGATTCCGGCGGCCGCGGTCGCCGAATGTCCCGCCGCGACGCCCGCGATCACGGCGCGGTCCGCGGCAGCACGACCCAGCCGATGCGCGCCAGCCCGTCGCGTGGGAAGTCGACGCGCTGGCTCATCAGCGTCGCGCCCGGCGCAACCGGATACCGCGTCGACCGCGGCGTGCCGGTCACGGGATCGACCTCCGTCTCGGTCACGGTCAGCTTCTCGCCCGACGCCTCGACGACGGCCAAAGCGCCGTCGAGCTCGTAGCGTCCCGCGACCTCCGGCGAGACGGTGACCGGCTCGGGCGCGGGGAGAAGGCCGAGCTCCTCGACGACGAGCCGGATCAGCGCGCTGCCGCGCCAGCTGTTCGTCAGCACGGCGAGCGCGATCCGCTCCGACGGCACGAGCAGCAGCAGCGACTGGTAACCCGCGACGGAGCCCTCGTGCTCGACGACCGTCGCGCCGCCGGCGCCGTCACGCACCCACCAGCCGAGCCCGTAGCGCGCGCCGAGCGCCTCGATCTGCGGCTCGAACACCCGGTTGTCGCCTTCCATCTGCGCCGCGCCGTACGCGAGCAGGTCGCCGACGGTCGACCACAGCCCGCCCGACGGATGCCGCGCCGCGGGATACGCGTCCTCGAGCACCGCCCGCTGCCCGAACTCGCCCTCCTGGACATGTCCGCGCGCCGCCCGCGCCGGCTCTGCGAATCCCGTCGCGCGGAGCCCGAGCGGGTCGAGCACCCGCGCCCGCATCGCCTCCTCGAACGACGTCCCGCACGCGCGCGCCGCCTCGCGGCCCGCGGCCCAGTACCCGGCATTCGAATACGACCACAGTCCCTCCGCGCCGGCCGGGCAGCGGTGTCTCCGACTCGCAGCGGCACCCCGCGGAATGGCTCAGCCAGGCGGCAAGCTGCGCGTCGAGCTCCAGACACGACAACGCGAGTGCCGCCGTGAACGACTTCGAGATCGACGCGATCCGAAACGGCGTATTGACCCGCACCGCCGCGCCGGAGCCGAGAACCGGCACCCCGGCCGCGCACGTCTCGACCGACCCGTCCCGCAACAGCCCCGCCGCGACGCCCGGGCACGCCGGTCAGCTCCCGCGCGGTCTCCACGATCTCCGCCAGCTCATCCATGCGCAAAGCATGTCGAACCGGGCGCCGCGCCGCATAACCATGCGGTTTCAGCTACCCTACGGGCCGACCCTGTCACGGCTCGACGGTGCACCTTCCTTGGCGCCTCGGGCGGAGACACGGGAGACAACCAATCAGGAGGCACGATGGCTCTCACCAAGGAAGCCAAGCTGGACATCATCAAGAAGCACGGCCGCGACGATGCCGACACCGGCTCGTCCGAAGTGCAGGTCGCGATGCTCACGCAGCGGATCAACGATCTGACGGAGCATCTGCGCACGCACAAGCACGACCACTACTCCCGCCGCGGGCTGCTGAAGCTCGTCGGCCGGCGCCGTCGCTTCTTGAACTACATGCAGAAGCACGACCTCGAGGGCTATCGCGCCCTCATCAAGGAGCTCGGCCTGCGCCGCTAGCTCCTCTAAGCCAAGGAGGGCGGAGGTTTGAGCGAGCTCCCCCGCTGATCGAACTCAGTGGAGCTGTCTCAAACTCCCGCCCTCCACGTCACCAAAGCAGAGTGGAGGACAATCGAATGAGTATCGCGACCGAGCGCCGGGCTCTGGTCTCCGTCCAAGTGGGCACGCAGGAGATCACCTTTGAGACCGGCAAGCTCGCGAAGCAGGCGGATGGCGCTGTCGTCATTCGCTCCGGCGAGACGATGGTGCTCGCCACCGCCCAGGGCCGCCCCGAGGCACGGGAGGGCGCGGACTTCTTCCCGCTCACCGTGGACGTCGAGGAGCGGATGTACGCCGCCGGCAAGATCCCGGGCGGCTTCTTCAAGCGTGAGGCACGCCCCACCGAGCGGGCGATCCTGACCGCGCGGATGATCGACCGGCCGATCCGGCCGCTGTGGCCGAAGGGCTTCCGCAACGAGGTGCAGGTCATCTGCACCGTGCTCTCGGCCGACCTCGTCACCGCGCACGACATCCTGTGCATCAACGGCGCGTCCGCCGCGCTGATGCTTTCGCCGCTGCCGTTCTTCGGCCCCGTCGGAGCTGTTCGCATCGGCACTGAACGAGGACGGCTTCGTCATCAACCCGACGCTGCCGGAGCAGGAGGAGACGTCGCTCGACCTCATCGTCGTCGGCACGAAGGACGCGCTGACGATGGTCGAGGCCGGCGCCGACCAGATCCCCGAGGAGACGATCCTCGAGGCGCTGGAGATCGCGCACCGCGAGATCGTGAAGCTGTGCGAGGCGCAGGAGGACCTGCGCCGCCAGGCCGGCAAGGCGAAGTGGCTCGACCTCGACCTCTTCGCGGAGATCGAGCGCGACCACGGCCACACCGTCTGGGAGCGGATCCAGTCCGCAGGCCTGAAGGACGCGTCCGCCGCGGTCGACGAGCTCCTCGCGGAGCTTGCGCCGCAGCTGACGATGGACTCGACCGACGAGGACATCACCCGTCAGACGCAGGTCCGCTCGGCGCTCCAGATGCTGCTCGAGAAGCAGCGCCTGGTCGCCGTCGAGGGTCCGGTGCGGGAGCAGTTCGGCGACGAGCTGCGCGCCCTCACCGACGCGGAGCAGGACTCGAAGCAGCTGAAGTCCGCGAAGCGGTCGCTGCTCTTCGATCGGATCATCGACGAGGTGCAGCTGCCGTTCCCGGTCGGCCAGCCCGCCGCCGACGGCGACGGCGAGGTGACGAAGGACTCGATCACGCGCTCGTTCCTGAAGAAGGCCGCCGACGCGATCTACAAGGACCTCGTCCGGAAGAAGATCGCCGTCGACAAGCGCCGCCCGGACGGACGCGGCACCGAGGAGATCCGCCCGATCGACATCGAGGTCTGCGTCAACCCGCGCGCACACGGCTCCGGCCTGTTCCAGCGCGGCCAGACGCAGATCCTCATCGTCGCTCACGCTCGGCACCGCGAAGGAGGGGCAGCGCATCGACGACCTCTCCCTCGAGACCGAGCGCCGCTACATGCACCACTACAACTTCCCGCCGTACTCGGTCGGGGAGACGGGCTTCATGCGCGGCCCGAAGCGGCGTGACATCGGCCACGGTGCGCTCGCGCAGCGGGCACTCGAGGCGGTCATCCCGACGCCGGAGGAGTTCCCGTACACGATCCGCATCGTCTCGGAGACGCTCGAGTCGAACGGCTCGTCGTCGATGGGCTCCGTCTGCGGCTCGACGCTGTCGCTGATGGACGCCGGCGTGCCGATCAAGGCGCCGGTGAGCGGCATCGCGATGGGCCTCGTCAAGGAGGGCGACGACTACACGATCCTGACCGACATCCAGGGCGCGGAGGATCACCTGGGCGACATGGACTTCAAGGTCGCCGGGTCCCGTGAGGGCATCACCGCGCTGCAGATGGACATCAAGATCACCGGCGTCACCCAGCAGATCATGCGGGACGCGCTCGAGCAGGCGAAGCGGGCGCGCGACTTCATCCTCGACACGATGATCGCGGTCATCCCCGAGTCGCGCACCGAGCTCGCGGATCACGCGCCGCGCATCACGTCGGTGAAGATCCACCAGGAGCAGATCGGGCTCATCATCGGCAAGGGCGGCGAGACGATCCGCGGCCTCGAGGGTGACTACGACGTCCAGATCGACATCGAGGAGGACGGCACGATCCTCATCTACGCCACCGACGGGACGAAGGCCGAAGAGGCCATCTCGGCGATCAAGGCGCTGACGAAGGAGCCCGAGGTCGGGGACGAGTACACCGGCAAGGTCGTCAAGACCACGCAGTTCGGTGCGTTCGTCGAGCTGAAGAAGGGCACCGACGGACTGCTGCACGTCTCGAACGTCGGCCCGGGCCGGGTCGGTCACATCGAGGACGTGATGGCCCGCGGCGACGTCGTCGACGTGGTCGTGCAGGAGGTCGACAAGGCTCGCGGCCGGATCGGCCTCAAGCTCGTCGCGAAGCACGAGAACGGCAACCTCGTCCAGCCGGAGGAGCTGATCGAGCGGGCGAAGGACGCACCGCCGCGGCCTCCGGAGGAGGAGCGGCCGCGCCGCGACGATCGCCGCGGCGGCCGCCGCTAAGCGCGCAGGAACGACCGATCGACCGTGGCGGCGGGGCGCGAGTGCCCGCCGCCACGGCCTGCGTCTCCCCCGTAAGGGGGACGTAAAGAACGTTGCAAATGGCTCACGCGGCGGCTCGCATTGCCGATGATTCAGATGGAGGCTCGGTCGCCTCCCTCTGCCGTGTCTGCGCCGTCGAATCCGCCCATCTCGCCACTGCGGGGCCTCCTCGAGGTCACGCGCCTGCTCGGCGCCGAAGAGGAGCTGCCGGAGCTTCTGTCCGCGATCGCGCGGACGGTCGCGGAGTCGCTCGGCTACGCGACCGTCGCGATCAACCTCTACCGGCCCGCATGGGACGACTTCTGCGTCACGACGGTGTACGGCAGCGAGGCAGCGCGCGAGGCGCTGCTCGGTCACGTGCGCGACGTCTCCGAGTGGGACGTCGTGCTCGACGATCGCTTCCTGCGGCGCGGCGCGTACTTCATCCCGCACGGCGCGGTCGACTGGGAGGAGCTCGGCGCGAGCTACGTGCCGGACCGGAAGCCCGGGACCGGCGCCGACGCGTGGCACCCCGAGGACGCGCTCTTCGTTCCGCTTCGCCACTCCGACGGCCACCTGCTCGGGATCCTCTCCGTCGACGAGCCGAACAGCGGACTGCGCGCCGGCGACGAGGAGCTCGACGTGCTCGCGGCGCTCTCCGCACACGCCGCGCTCGCGGTGCAGGCGGCGCAGGAGACCGCGGACGCCGGCGCGCCACCGGCTCGCGCTCGAGGAGCTGCTCGCCGTTTCGTCGCGCCTCACCGCCGAGCCGGCCGTCGACGAGATTCTCCGCGCGGTGTGCAGCGGCATCCGCGACGCGCTCGGCTTCCAGTACGTCTCGGCGCAGCTCGTCGACAAGCCGCTCGCGCGGCTCGAGCCGCGCGCGTCCGTCGGCTGGGAGCTCGAGGATCTGCTCGCGACCGGCGGCGTCGAGCTCGCCGACGTCGAGCCGTTGCTCGACTCGGAGTTCGAGATCGAAGGCTGCTACCTGCTGCCGAACGACGAGGCGCGCAAGCGGATCCGCGACGACGCGGGCAACTACGACTCGCACTTCAACGGGCGCGGCCCGCACGCATGGGACCGGCACTGGCTGCTCGTCCCGCTGCGCGACGCCGAGGGCGACCTGATCGGACTGATCTGGGCCGACGAGCCCGCCGACCGGCTGCTCCCGTCCGGCCGAGCGGCTGCAGGCGCTGCGCATCTTCGCGAACCAGGCCGCCGCCGCGATCGTCTCTGCCGCGCACCAGCAGGAGCTCCGCTTCCTCGCCGACCACGATCCGCTGACGCGGCTGCTGAACCGCCGCGCGTTCGTCGACCGCCTCGACGGCGAGGTCGCGCGCGCGAACCGCTACGGCCGCTCGTTCGCGCTCGTGCTCTGCGACCTCGACGGCTTCAAGGAGCTCAACGACCGCTACGGCCACTCCGGTCGGCGACGAGGCGCTCGTGACCTTCGGCGGGATCCTCGACAGCGCGTTGCGCCGGCCCGACCAGGCGTTCCGCATCGGCGGCGACGAGTTCGCGCTGCTGCTCGCCGAGGCGAGCGAGGACGACGCACGCGCTGTCGTCGGTCGCGCCAGGGACAAGCTCGCGGCGACCGAGGACTCACGGCTCGAGAGCATGCGCGCGAGCTACGGCGTCGCGTCGTGCCCGGCGGACGCGACCGACGCGCAAGCGCTGTTCCGGCTCGCCGACGAGGCGCTCTACCTCGCGAAGCGGAACCGGCTCCGGCGTCCAGTTCAGCATCGCGAAGAGCTAGCATCGTCGCCCGCGTGGAGCGTGAGGCCAAGCTCCAGCAGAGCCGGCGGCCGAGCTGATGGGCCGCCGGCGTTTCGCCGAGGCACTCGAGTGCTTTCGGCGCGCGCATGCTCTCGGCGAGACCGGCTTCCTGGTTCGTTTCGCACTCGGCTCCGCCTCCTCGACACGGACCAGGAAGCCGACGCGATCGGCGAGCTCGAGCCCCGCTACGCGGTGGGAGTCGATCCGGTTGCTACTTGGCAACGATGGCCACGGGTACGATCGCCGCGTGCAGAAGTACGTCCTGTCCGAGCTGGACAGCGGCGAACGGGTGATCTCGGAGCGCGTTCCGAGCGTCCGGTCGGTCGCCCTCGGCTTCTGGATCGGGGCCGGGTCGCGCGACGAGAAGGACGACCGCGCCGGCGTCTCGCACTTCATCGAGCACCTGCTGTTCAAGGGCTCCCGGTCGTACGACGCGCAGCAGATCGCGGAGACCTTCGACGCGATGGGGGCGGAGCTGAACGCCGCGACGTCGCGGGAGCACACCGTCGTCTACTGCCGCGTCCCCGACCGGCACGTCGAGACGGCGCTCGACGTCATGACGGACATGGTCTTCGCGCCCGCGTTCGCGGAGCTCGACCAGGAGCGCGACGTCGTCCTCGAGGAGATCGCGATGTACGAGGACACGCCGCAGGAGCTCGTGCACGACCTCTTCTCCGAGGCGGTCTTCGGCCCGCACGCGCTCGGCCGGCCGGTGATCGGGACCGCCGACGTGATCTCGACGGTCAGCCGCCGCGCGATCGGCGCGTATCACCGCTCGATGTACACGGGCGGGAACATCGTCGTCTCCGCTGCGGGGAACATCCAGCACGACAAGCTCGTCGCGCTGCTGCAGAAGGCCGAGCGGGGGAACGAGGCCGCGCGGCGAGGGCCGCACGTTCGCCGGCCGCTCGTGCGGACGCCGCCGCCGGGTCTCCGCTTTCAGCGCAAGGACACCGAGCAGTACCACGTGTGCCTCGGCGCGACCGGCATCTCGCGTTCCGACCGGCGCCGCTTCGCCGCATCGCTCCTCGACTCGATCCTCGGCGGGTCGGCGTCGTCGCGCCTCTTCCAGGAGATCCGCGAGAAGCGCGGGATGGCGTATGCGGTCTACAGCTTCGCGTCGCAGTACACCGACACCGGGCTGATCGGGATCTACGTCGGCACGCGCGAGGAGAACCTCGCCGCGTGCATCGAGATCTGCGTCGAGCAGATGGGGGAGATCGCGGCGGGCAAGCTCCGCAAGGGCGAGGTCGCGCGCGCACAGGAGAGCCTGAAGGGGCGGATCATGCTCTCGATGGAGTCGACGTCGAACCGGATGAGCCGGCTCGGCAAGTCGCTGATCGCGGACACCGAGCTGCTGACGCTTCGAGCGGATCATCGCGGAGATCGACGCGGTCGACGAGGAGGCGCTGGCGGAGCTCGCGGCGATGCTGCTCGCGCCCGAGCGGTTGTCTGCGGCCGGCGTCGGCCCGGACGAGGCGAAGTTCCGCGCCGCCGTCGAGCGCGCGAACTCCGGGCTCGGCGCGCGAGCAGCAGCGTGAAGGTCGCGCTCTTCGGCGCGGAAGGGAAGGTCGGGCTGCTGCTCGCGCCCGCGCTCGAGCGCGCGGGCCACGAGGTGCGCGGCTTCGAGATCGGCGACGCGATCGACGTCGCCGGGCTGCGACGCGGCGGTCGACTTCACGACACCGGACGCAGCGCCGGAGAACGTTCGCGCCGCGCTCGAGCAGGGCGTCTCGTGCGTCGTCGGCACGACCGGCTGGGACCCGGCGCCGCTCGGCACGCTGGCGGCGGAGCGCGGGCTGAAGCTGTTCGTCGCGCCGAACTTCTCCATCGGCGCGGTGCTGATGATGCGCTTCGCGCACGAGGCGGCGGCCTTCTTCCCGCGCGCCGAGATCATCGAGCTGCACAACGAGGCGAAGAAGGACGCGCCGTCGGGAACCGCGGCGGCGACGGCCGATCTGATCGGCGGCGACACCGCGATCCACTCCGTGCGCCTGCCGGGGCTCGTCGCGCACCAGGAGGTGATCTTCGGCGGCGAGGGCCAGCTGCTGACGATCCGGCACGACACGACGGGCCGCGAGTCCTTCGCGCCCGGCGTGCTGCTCGCGCTCGAGTCGCTCTCGGAGCTGCCGCCGGGGCTCACGCTCGGGCTCGACTCGATCCTGACCTAGTCGCATCCGCGATAGTTCCGGGGATGCCGACGCAGGCCGCCGAGCTCGTCTTCGACGAGGCGACGAAGACCTACACCGGGCGGGGCGAGGCGGCGGTCGACCACCTCTCGCTCACCGTGCCCGCCGGGGAGATCTGCGTGCTCGTCGGCCCGTCCGGCGGCGGCAAGACGACGGCGCTGAAGCTCGTCAACCGGCTGATCGCGCTCTCGAGCGGCGACATCCGCATCGACGGGAGGAGCATTCTCGACCACGACCTGACCGAGCTTCGCCGCGGGATCGGCTACGTGATCCAGCAAGTCGGACTGTTCCCGCACATGACCATCGCCGCGAACATCGGCACGGTGCCGCGGCTGCTCGGCTGGCCGAAGGAGCGGATCACGGCTGCGCACGGACGAGCTGCTCGAGCTCGTCGGCCTCGATGCGGAGGACGGCAAGCGCTATCCGGCGGAGCTCTCCGGCGGCCAGCGGCAGCGCGTCGGCCTCGCGCGCGCGCTCGCGGCGAACCCGCCGCTGATGCTGATGGACGAGCCGTTCGGCGCGATCGACCCGATCGTCCGCGCGCGGCTGCAGGACGAGTTCATGCGCTTGCAGCGCGAGCTGCGGAAGACCGTCGTCTTCGTCACGCACGACATCGACGAGGCGATCAAGCTCGGCGACCGCATCGCGATCCTCCGCGAGGGCGGGCGGCTCGCGCAGTACGACACGCCGGCGGCGATCCTCGAGCATCCCGCGGACGACTTCGTCGCGCAGTTCGTCGGCCACGACCGCGCGCTGAAGGCGCTGACGCTGCGGCGGCTCTCGGAGCTGGAGCTCGGCCTGCCGCGGCGGCGGGCGGCGCGCCGCCCATTCCCGCGGACGCGACGCTGCGCGACGCGCTCGCGCTGCATCATCGCGGAGCAAGTCGGACTTCCTCGCTCGTCGTCGGCGAGGACGGCGCGCCGGTCGGCGCGGTCGCGCGCGAGGACCTGCTCCGATGATCGCTGCATCCGGTCCGGTCATCCCGAACTTCGGGCACGGCAGCGCGTGCGAAGTGAACAACGGCTGGTTCTGCACGGACTGGGTGAAGGAGCACTGGCACGACACGCTGTGGCCGGCGCTCGTCCAGCACATCGAGCTGGCGCTGCTCGCGGTCGCGATCGGCTTCGCGATCGCGTTCGTGCTCGCGCTCTGCGGTCTTCGCTACCGCGTGCTCGACGCGCCGATCGGCTACTGGGCCGACTTCCTCTACACGATTCCGAGCCTCGCGCTCTTCCAGCTGCTGGTTCCGTTCACGGGGCTGACGGTGCTGACGGTGGAGATCGCCCTCGTGTCGTACACGCTGCTCGTTCTCTACCGGAACATGATGGAAGGCCTGCTCGCCGTGCCTGCGGAGGTGATCGAGTCGGCGCGCGGCTCCGGCTTCACGCGAAGGCAGACGTTCCTGCGTGTCGAGCTGCCGCTCGCGACGCCGACGATCATGGCGGGCGTCCGCGTCGCGACGGTGTCGACGATCTCGATTGCGACCGTCGCCGCGTTCGTGCTGCCGCAGGGTCTGGGCTATCCGCTCGCGATCGCGCTGCGGCAGGACGTCTTCAAGACGGAGATCTTCGCTGCCGGCGGGCTCGCGGTCGCGCTCGCGCTCACCGCCGACGGGCTGCTGCACGTGCTGGAGCGCGCGCTGACGCCGTGGATGCGGGTGAGGCGCGCGTGACCGTCCTCGCCGCGCAGTTCCAGCCCGGGACGTTCGTCGACGCGCTCCGCTTCATCGTCGACAACATCGGCTTCCTGCTGCACCTCGCGCTCGAGCAGCTCGAGTTGTCGTTCGCCGCGATCGGGATCGGTCTGGTGATCGCGCTTGCCGCTCGGCCTCTGGCTCGGGCACAAGCACCGCGGGCTGTTCTTCGCCTCGAGCGTCTCGAACATCGGCCGCGCGCTGCCGAGCATCGTGCTGATCGCGTTCGGGCTTGTCGATCTTCGGGCTCGGCTTCTGGAACAACACGGCGGCGCTCGTCGTACTCGCGGTGCCGCCGATCCTCACGAACACGTACTTCGCGATCGACGGCGTCGACCCGGACATCGTCGAGGCCGCTCGCGGGATGGGGCTGAGCGAGCGTCAGGTGCTGACGCAGGTCGAGCTGCCGCTCGGGCTGCCGCTCGTGATCGCGGGCATCCGGATCGCGACGATCTTCGTGATCGCGACGGCGACGATCGCGTCGATCGCCGGCGGCGGCGGACTCGGCGACGTGATCGTCAACCAGGCGACGTACGGCCTCGCAGGCGTCGTCGGAGCATCGCTGTGCGTTTCTTTGCTCGCGTTCGGCGCTGCGCTGCTGCTGGGGCTGCTGAGCCGAGCGGTGTCGCCCAGACCTGTTGCCTCGGACTAGGGTTCAAAGCTCATCCAACTGGAGGAGGGAAGGGATGTTCCGCAAGCACACGAGGCGCGCCGCGAAGGCGGCGTATCGCCGTCTCGCTCGGCGTCGCGCTTCTCATCGGCCTTGTCGCCGCTTCGGCGGCGTCGGCCAAGCCGGCGAAGACGCCGACGATCGTCATCGGAACGAAGAACTTCACCGAGGAGTACGTCCTCGGCCAGCTGTACAAGCAGGCGCTCGAGGCCTCCGGCTACACCGTCTCCTACAAGGAGAACATCGGCAGCTCGGAGCTGATCGACACGGCGATCACGAGCGGCAAGATCAACTTCTACCCGGAGTACACCGGCGTCATCGTCCTCGACCTCGCGAAGTCGAAGACATCGCCGAAGACCGGGACCGCGACCTACAACGCAGCGAAGAAGTTCGAGCAGACGCGGGGACTGACGTTGCTCAACGCGACGCCGTTCTACGACTCCGACTCGTTCGGGATGCTCACGTCGACCGCGAAGAAGTACGGCGTGAAGACGATCGGCGACATGAAGAAGGTCAAGTCGTTCTCGTTCGCCGGCTATCCCGAGTGCGACAAGCGCATCACGTGCCTCCTCGGCCTGAAGCAGATCTACGGGCTGACGCAGGCGAAGTTCGTCCAGCTCGCGTCGATCAGCGTCTACACGCTCCTCGACCAGGGCAAGATCACCGCCGGTGACGTGTTCTCGACCGATCCGCAGCTCGCCGGCTCGAAGTACACGGTGCTGACGGACACGAAGCACATCTTCGGCTTCCAGAACGTCGCACCGGTCGTGTCGCAGAAGGTGCTCTCGGCGGCAGGACCGAAGTTCGCGAAGATCGTCAACGCCGTCTCGGCGAAGCTGACGATCCCGGCGATGATCGCGATGAACAAGGCCGTCGCGATCGACAAGAAGACGCCCGCGACGGTCGCGGCTGCGTTCCTGAAGGCGAATAACCTCCCGTAGATGAAGGTCGTCGTTCTTGGCGGAGGGCCGACCGGCGAGCATTTCGTCGGCGCCCTCCGCCGGCTCGACCCCGACGCGGAGATCACGCTCGTCGAGGAGCGGCTCGTCGGCGGTGAGTGCTCGTACTTCGCGTGCATGCCGACGAAGACGATGCTGCGCGCGACGGAGCTCTCGTCCGTCGCTCGACCGCGCGCCCGGGCTCGCGCCGGAGCGGCCGGATCCGGACGGCGTCTGGTCGTGGCGGGACTGGATCACGAGCGACTGGGACGACGCGGGCCAGCTGGAGTGGCTCGAGACGCAGCGGTGCGCGTTCGTCCGCGGGAGCGGGCGGGTCGTGCGGCCCGGTGTCGTCGAGGCGAGCGGGGAGGAGGTGCCGTTCGACCGGCTGGTCGTCGCGACGGGCTCGCGTCCGTTCGTGCCGCCGGTGCCGGGGCTCGACGAGCGTCGAGTTCTGGACGAACCGGGACGCGACGCGGGCGCACGAAGTCCCGGAGACGCCTCGCCGTCATGGGCGGCGGCCCGGTCGGCGCCGAGCTCGCGCAGTTCTTCGCGCGCATGGGCGCGCACGTGACGGTGATCGAGCACGGGCCGCGGCTGCTCGGCCGCGTGCACGAGGAGGCGGGCGCGATCATCGGCGACGTCTTCCGCGACGAGGGCATCGACGTTCGGCTCGGCGTCGCGCGTCGAGTCGGTCGAGCCCGGCGTGCGGCTGACGCTGTCGGACGGCTCGACGGTCGAGGCGGAACGGCTGCTCGTCGCGACCGGGCGGCGGCCGAATGTCGAAGACCTCGGTCTCGAGCAGCTCGGCGTCTCGATCGGCCCGCGCGGGATCGAGGTCGACGAACGGCTGCGCGCCGCGGACGAACGTCTGGGCGATCGGCGACGTCAACGGCGTCGCGCTCTTCACGCACATCGGCAAGTACCAGGCGCGCGTCGCCGCGGCGGACATCACGGGGCGGCCGGCGAAGGCGGACTACCGCGCGATCCCGGCCGGCATCTTCACCGACCCGGAAGTCGGGACGGTGGGGCGGACCGACGGCGACGACCTCGTCTCGGCGCGCTGGGAGCTGAACGCCGTGCCGCGGACATCGACCTACGAGAAGCCGAACCGCCCAGGATTCGTGCGCGTGTTCGCGGACCCCGCGAGCCGCACCCTCGCGGGCGCGGTCGCGGTCGGTCCGCTGGCGAACGAGTGGCTCGGCCAGCTGACGCTCGCAGTGCGCGCGGCGACGCCGGTCGAGATCCTGCTCGACACGATCCAGCCCTATCCGACGTTCTCGGAAGGGATCTTCTTCGCGCTGCGCGAGCTCGTCGACGCGCTTCCCTAGGCGAGCCTCGCGAGCAGCGCGTCGAGGCGCGCGTACGTCTCGTTCATCCCTGCCTCGCCGCCGTACTGGAGCAGCTGGTCGCGCTCCTCGGGCGTGTCGAAGACGAGCGTCGTCGTCAGCTTCGTCTGCTCGCCGAGATCCTCCAACTCGAACGTCTGGAGGTGGACCCGGCCGGGCGCGTACGCCGACTCGAACGTCTGCACGAGCCGCTCCGGCGGCGCGATCTCGCGGAACTCGCCGGAGAACGACGCGCCGCCTGGCGGAGAACCGCCACTTTCCGCCGACACGGACGTCCATCTCGTCGACGACCGTGCCGTCGCCCCACCACTCGGGGATCAGCGCCGGGTCGGTGATGACCGCGAACACGCGGTCGCGTGGCGCGTCGAACACGCGCTCGACGTAGATCTCGCGCTCCGTCGGCGTCGTCACGACGGCCGCGCGGGCCTCCTGCTGGTCGTTCGTCACGTCTGCTCTCCCTTCGTACGCTCGAGGAGATCCCCGAGACGGTCGAGTTGCCCGTCCAGCATCCGCCGGTATTCCTCGATCCACTCCTCGACGTCGTCGAGGCGGCGCGGACCGAGGCTGCAGCGGCGCGCGCGGCCGACCTTCTCCGTGGCGACGAGCTCCGCGAGCTCGAGCACGCGCACGTGCTTCTTCATGCCCGTGAGCGAGATCCCGACCGGCTGCGCGAGCTCGGTGATCGTCGCGCTGCCGTGGCCGAGACGCTCGAGCACGCCTCGGCGCGTCGGGTCGGCAAGTGCCGCGAGCGTCCGGTCGACCGGCGTATACTGAACCATACGGTTCACTATAGCAGGCGTAGACTTCAACGCGTGCTGGGCGAGGTACTGACCGCGATCGTGACGCCGTTCCGCGCCGACGGATCCGTCGACGTGGACGCGTTCCGCGAGCTCGCCGCGCACCTCGTCGACAACGGCTCCGACGGGCTCGTCGTCGCCGGGACGACGGGGGAGTCGCCGACGCTCTCGGACGACGAGAAGCTCGAGCTGTTCGCCGCCGCGGTCGACGCGGTGGGCGACCGTGCGACCGTCGTCGCCGGCACCGGCACCTACGACACGCGGCACTCGGCGCACCTCACCGCGCAGGCCCACGAGCTCGGCGTCGACGGGTTCCTCGCCGTGACGCCGTACTACAACAAGCCGCCGCAGCGCGCGATCGTCCGTCATTTCCAGGAGATCGCCGCCGCCACCGACAAGCCCGTCGTCGTGTACAACATCCCGAGCCGCGTCGTCGTCAACATCGAGTCCGCGACGATCGCGCGCCTCGCCGACGAGATCCCGAACATCGCTGCGGTGAAGCAGGCGCACGACGATCTCGACGAGGCACGGTTCATCGCGGCGAAGACTCGACTCGACCTCTACGCCGGCGACGACGTGCTCGTCTTCCCGTTCCTCCAGCTCGGCGGCGTCGGCGGCGTCTGCGTCCACACGCACATCTGGGGTCCGCAGACGAAGGAGATGGTGCGCCGCTTCAAGGACGGCGACGTCGACGGAGCCCGCGCGCTGAACGACGAGATGCGGCCCGCGTACGACCTCCTGAAGATCCAGACGAACCCGATTCCGATCAAGGCCGCACTCGCGGTTCTCGGTCACGCGGTCGGCGGCTATCGCCTGCCGATGGTCGAGCCGACGGACGAGGAGCTCGAGCAGATTCGCGCGTGCCTCGTCCGCGGTGGGATCCTCCAGCCGGCGTCGGCGTAGGCCCGGACTAGACTTCGGCCCGCGTGGGAACCTGTCGCATCATCCCGCTGGGCGGGCTCGGCGAGGTCGGGAAGAACATGACCGTCTACGAGGCGGAGGGCTCGATCGTCGTCGTCGACGCGGGCCTCGCGTTCCCGCGCGACGAGCACCTCGGCGTCGACCTCGTCCTCTGCGACATCTCGTATCTGAAGGACCGCGAGGAGATGATCCGCGCCGTCGTCCTCACGCACGGCCACGAGGATCACGTCGGCGGCCTGCCGTATCTGATGCGCGAGGTGCACGTGCCGGTCGTCGTCGCGACCCGGCTGACGCTCGGACTCGTGAAGTCGAAGCTCGACGAGCACGGGCTGCTGCGCGTGGCGGAGCTGCGCGAGATGGCGCCGGACGACCCGCCGATGCAGCTCGGCCCGTTCCGGATCGAGCTGATCCGGATGGCGCACTCGATCCCGGATGCCGCCGCCGTCGTGCTCGAGACGCCGGGCGGCCGCGTCGTCCACACGGGCGACTACAAGCTCGACCACACGCCGGTCGACGGCCAGCGCACCGACGTCGGCAAGCTCGCGGAGGTCGGCAACCGCGGCGTCGATCTCCTGCTCGGCGACTCGACGAACGCAGAGCGACCCGGCTACACGCAATCGGAGCGCGTCGTCGGCGAGGCGTTCGCGCAGATCATTCCGCACCGCACCGGCCGCGTTCTCGTCACGTCGTTCGCGTCGAACGTGCACCGGATGCAGCAGGCGATCGACGTCGCGATCGAGTCGGGGCGCAAGGTCGCGTTCGTCGGCCGCTCGATGCGCAAGAACGCGAACATCGCGCGGAACCTCGGCTACATGGAGGCGCCGGACGACGTGATCATGCGTCCGAACGAGCTCGCGGAGCTGCCGCCGGGCCAGCAGCTGATCCTCTGCACCGGCAGCCAGGGCGAGCCGATGTCGGCGATGACGCGGATCGCGTACAACGACCATCCGTCGGTGCACGTCGAGGCCGGCGACACGGTGATCATCTCGGCGAAGCCGATCCCGGGCAACGAGCTGCGCGTCCACGACGCGATCAACCGGCTCGCGAAATCCGGCGCGGAGGTGCTGCACGAGGACAACGCGCCGGTGCACGTGTCGGGTCACGGCCGCGCCGAGGAGCTCCGCACGATTCTCGGCCTGGTGCGGCCGAAGGCGGTGATGCCGGTGCACGGCGAGTTCCGGATGCTCGCGGCGCACGCGCAGCTCGCGCGCGAGGGAGGCATCGCCGAGGAGAACATCGTGCTCGCGGAGAACGGCAGCGTCGTCGAGCTGTCGCCGGCGGGCGTCAAGATCGTCGACCGCATCGACGCCGGCATGACGTTCGTCGACGGCCTCGGCGTCGGTGACGTGCACGACGTCGCGCTGCGCGACCGGCGCCGGCTCGCGGAGGACGGCGTGCTCATCGTCGTGGCGACGCTCGCCGGGACGAACAACGGCGTGCTGACCGCGCCGCCCGAGCTGATCGCGCGCGGGTTCGGCGACGGCGCAGAGCCGCTGCTCGACGAGCTGCGGGACGAAGCGCGCACCGTGCTCGAAGAGCTGCTCGCCGACGGCGTCAACGAGGTGAAGCTGATCCAGGAGCACGTCCACGACGCGCTCGGGAACGTCGTCTACAACCGCACGCGCCGCCGCCCGATGATCCTCCCGGTCATCGTCGAGATCTGAGTTGGCCCCGCCGCGGCTGGTCGTCGTCGGCTCGATCAACCTCGACCTCGTCGCGCGGACCGAGCGGCTACCGCGGCCGGGGGAGACGGTGACGGGAGCGACGTTCTCGCGCGTCCCCGGCGGCAAAGGCGCGAACCAGGCAGTTGCGGCGGCGCGGCTCGGCGCCGAGGTGACGATGATCGGCTGCGTCGGGCGCGACGCGTTCGCGGACGACGCACTCGTCGAGCTCGTCCGCGCAGGCGTCGACCTCTCGCGCGTGTGCCGCGTCGACGGGGAGAGCGGCGTCGCGCTGATCACCGTCGACGCGGACGGCGAGAACGAGATCGTCGTCGCGCCCGGCGCGAATCTCGCGCTGCGGCCCGAGGACGTCGACCTGCCGGACGCGGACGGCGTCCTCGCGCAGCTCGAGATTCCGCTCGACGTCGTCGCGGATGTCGCGCGCGCGGCCGCGGGGCGCTTCTATCTCAACGCCGCCCCGGCGCGCGGGCCGGTTCCCGCCGCCGACGTCACCATCGTCAACCGCTACGAGCTCGCCGAGCTTCGCGAACCGACCGGCCTCGTTGCGGTGACGCACGGCGCCGAGGGCGCAGTGCTGCTCGAGAACGGGGAGGAGGTCGCGCGCGCGGCGCCGCCGCCGGTCGACGCGGTCGACGGCACCGCCGCCGGCGACGCGTTCACCGCGTGTCTCGTCGTCTCGCTGCTCGAGGGCCGCCCGCGCGATGAGGCGCTGCGGCGCGCATGCGCGGCCGGCGCGCTCGCGGCATCGCGCTTCGGCGCACAGACTTCGCTTCCGACCGCCGAGGAGGTTGACGCACTCGCATGACCGTCCCGATCCTGATCGACTGCGACCCGGGTCACGACGACGCCATGGCGATCCTGCTCGCGCTCGCATCACCCGAGGTCGAGGTGCGCGGCATCACGACCGTCGGCGGCAACCAGACGCTGGAGAAGACGACGCGGAACGCGCTGAAGATCCTCGAGCTCGCGGGCCGCGCCGACATCCCCGTCGCCGAAGGCGCCGCCGGCCCGCTGAGCCGCACGCTGCGCACCGCCGCGAACGTCCACGGCGAGAGCGGGCTCGACGGGCCTGACCTGCCGGAGCCGACGACGCGACCTGTCGACGCGCACGCCGTCGACTTCCTCGCGGAGCTGATCGAGCCGGGCGTCGTCCTCGTCCCGACCGGGCCGCTGACGAACGTCGCGATGCTGCTTCAGCGGCATCCCGACGTGCGCGACCGCCTCGACCGGATCGTCTGGATGGGCGGTGCGATAGCCGAGGGCAACGTCACGCCCGCGGCGGAGTTCAACGCGTTCGTCGACCCGGAAGCTGCGGCGATCGTTTTCGGCAGCGGCATCGACGTGACGATGATCGGGCTCGACGTGACCCACCAGGCGCTGTTCGACTCGACGCACGCCGAGCGGCTCCGCGGCGCCGGCCGCTGCGGCAAGGCCGTCGCCGAGCTCGCCGACTTCTTCCTCGAGTTCCACCGGCAGCGCTACCGGTTCGACGGTGCGCCGATCCACGATGCGATGGCGGTGGCGCACGTGATCGACCCGACGCTCGTCGAGACGCTGCGCTGCAACGTCGAGATCGAGCTGAAGTCGCAACATTGCGACGGCCGCACCGTCGTCGACCGCTGGCTCGTCCTCGACGCGCCGAAGAACGCCGACGTCGGCATCGGCGTCGATGCGGAGCGGTTCCTCGAGCTGCTCGTCGAGCGGATCGCCTCGCTGCCGTGATCGCGTTCGCGGCGATCGCGCCGCACGGCGACGTCGACCTCGCGCCCGAGCTGCGCGCCGCGATGGAGGAGCTCGGCCGGCGCTTCGCCGCTACCGACGTCGGCACGGCGGTCGTCGTCTCGCCGCACACCGTCCACGTCGAGGGACACTTCGCCGTCGTCACCGCGGGCCGCGTCGGCGACTACGCGACCGACCGCGATCCTCGCGGCAGCGGTGCTCGGGGCGCTGCGCGATGACGGGATTCCGGCGGTCGGCGTCTCGTACGGCGGCAACGACCCGGCCGAGGCGGAGCTTCCGCTCGACTGGGGAACGGAGATCCCGCTGACATTCATGCGCGCCCAGCGAATCGTCGTCGTCAGCCCGGCGCGCGACCGGCCGCTCGCGGAGCACGTGCGCGCCGGCGCCGCGATCGCGCGCGCGACCGGCGACGCGCGCGTCGCGCTGATCGCGAGTGCCGACCACGGCCACGCGCACGACGCTGCCGGCCCGTACGGCTTCGACCCGGCCGCGGCCGCCTACGACGCCCAGGTGCAGGAGATCCTCCGCTCCGGCCGGCTCGACTTCGAGCCGCTCGGCGAGACCGTCGCCGCCGCGAAGGCCGATTCGCTCTGGCAGCTGCTCGTGCTCCAGGGCGCGGTGGGGGAGAACGCCGCGGTCGACGTCCTCGCGTATGCGGCACCAACCTATTTCGGGATGCTGTGCGCCGAGGTGTGTGTCACGCTGTAAGAGGTGTTCGCGACCGCTCTCGTCAGCGCCGTCCTCGCGATGACCGGCCCGCAGGTGACCCTCAAGCCGGCCGTCGTGCCGCTGCGCCACACGGCGTCGGTGACGGTGACGGGAATCGATGCGCCGACGCTTCAGGTGCATCTCCTCGGTGGCTCGCAGCTGCTCGGGAAGGCGCTTCCGTGGACGACGATGAGCCGCGTCGGCGGCGCGTGGCACGCGACGCTGCCGCTGCCGGAGTTCCGCGGCATCTACCCGGTCGAGCTTCGGATCGCGCGTGGTTCCGAGGTGCTCCACTCCAACAAGTGGCTGCTGCGGGTGTTCTCGCCGGGGACGCTGTCTCGCCCTTCGTTCAAGACGCCGGAGGAAGTGGTGGCGTACTGGCTGCGCGAGAAGACCGCGCAGGGCCGGCTCGAGGCGCTGCGCCACTGGCCGCAGCCCCGGTTCGACCGCCGCGTGCGGAAGCTCCACGAGCTGATGGTGATCTCGTACTCGCTGCCGCAGCGGCGCGCCGTCCGTGACCGGCTCGGGATCTTCGTCACTGCCGTCCGGGACGGCTACCACGGCCGCTGGCGCTTCCTCGAGGCCTCCGCGTTCCCTTAACGGGGTCTGACCCCGTTAAGAGGAGGATCCGCCGCGGCGCACGCGAACAGGGCCGCATGCCGCGCACGAAGGGCAAGAGCAAGCTGCGCCCCAAGGCTCGGGCCGCCACGCCGAAGAAACGGAGCGGGCCGCGCGCGATCCGGCACCCGGAGCTCTGGGGCCTGGGTCTGCTCGCGCTCGGGATCTTTCTCGGCAGCGTCATCTACGCCGGCTGGAACGGGGGCTATGTCGGCGGCGCGCTGGCCGACGGGCTCGACGCGATCGTGGGCAGCGCGTCGTGGGCGCTCCCGACGATCTTCGTCGTCCTCGGCTGCCTGATGGTCGCGCGCAGCGCGCTCGTCGACGTGCGCCCGTTCCGCACCGGGCTGATCGTTCTCTTCTCCGGACTGATGATCGCGCTCGGCCGCGACAACGGCGGCTACATCGGCCAGGCGCTCGGCGGCGCAGTCGGTGTCGCGATCGGCGTGACCGGCTCGACGATCCTCGGCATCCTGTTGCTCCTTGTCGGCGCGTTGCTGCTGACAGGCGCGTCGCTCGGCGCGATCCTCCGCCGTTCCGGACACCGCGTGCACGCTGCGGCGAAGAAAGCGCGCAGCCCACGCAAGCAGCCGTCGCTCGAGGACTGGCCCGACCCGCCGGCCGTCGCGACACTACCGCGCTCGCGCAAGCCCGTTGACGCGGAGGACGCGTACCCCGACGTCGTCGGCGACGCTCCGCCGCCCGCGGTGCTCGCGCCGTCGCCGCTGCTGCACGCCGTTCCGGCTCCGCTCGTCCCGGACCACCAGCTCGTCGATGACCCGCTGACGCTCTTCGACGACGTCACGACGGAGACCATCGAGTACCGGCTGCCCGACGCGGACGTCCTCCGCTCGTCGCCGGAGGTGAGCAAGACGTCGGACGAGACCGCGGCCCGCGTCGCCGACCTCCTCGTGCAGACGCTCGCGCACTTCGGCGTCGAGGCGAACGTCATCGGCCAGATCTCCGGTCCGCGCGTGACGCGCTACGAGCTACAGCTCGCGCCGGGCACGAAGGTCTCGAAGGTCGCCGCGCTGAAAGACGACCTCTCGTACGCGCTCGCGACGACGGAGATCCGCATCCTCGCGCCGATCCCCGGCAAGCAGGCGGTCGGCGTCGAGATCCCGAACCTCGCGCCGAACCTCGTCACCCTCGGCGACATCTTCGACGAGCTGCCCGCGACCGCGAGCCCGCTGTCCGTGTGGCTCGGCAAGGACATCTCGGGCGCCGCAGTCTGGACCGACCTCGCGCGCATGCCGCATCTTCTGATCGCGGGCACGACAGGATCCGGCAAGTCCGGCTGCATCAACGCACTGCTGACGTCGATCCTCCTCCGCTCGACACCGGACGAGGTGCGGATGATCCTGATCGACCCGAAGCGGATCGAGCTGAACCACTACGAGGCGATCCCGCACCTGCTGACGCCGGTCGTGTCGAGCCCGAAGGAGGCGAGCGCCGTCCTCGCCAACTGCGTCGCGGAGATGGAGCGCCGTTACGAGCGCCTGTCCGCCGTGCGCGCGCGCAACCTCAACGAGGCGAACCGCGCGTTCCGCCAGCGCGGCGAGAAGACGATGCCGTATCTCCTCGTCGTGATCGACGAGCTCGCCGACCTGATGATGATCGCGCCGCAGGCGGTCGAGGACGCGGTGATCCGGCTCGCGCAGAAGTCACGCGCCGTCGGTATTCACCTGGTGCTCGCGACCCAGCGCCCGTCCGTCGACGTCATCACCGGCATGATCAAGGCGAACGTCCCGTCGCGAATCGCATTCGCCGTCTCGTCGATGACCGACTCGCGCGTGATCCTCGACACCGGCGGCGCCGAGTCGCTGCTCGGCCAGGGCGACATGCTCTTCAAGCCGCTCGGCACCTCGCGTCTCCAGCGCGTCCAGGGCGCCTACGTCTCCGAGGAGGAGATCGCCCTCGTCGTCGAGCAGACGAAGCAGCGTGACCAGGAGCTCGACGAGGCGTACCTCGAGTTGCCGGAAGTCTTTGCATCGGAGGACGATGCCGGCGAGCACGGCGAGTTCGACCCGGACGACGATCCGCTGCTCGACCGGGCGATCGAGATCGTCGTCCAGACGCAGACCGCGTCCGTCTCGCTGCTCCAGCGGCGGCTCCGGGTCGGCTACACCCGGGCCGGGAGGCTCGTGGACATGCTGGAGCGGCGCGGCATCATCAGCGGCTACGAGGGCTCGAAGCCGCGGCGGGTTCTGATCGACCAGGCCGGCCTCGAGCGCGTCGGCTCGAGCCACTGACGGCTCCCGCTAGAAACCGTACAAACAAGCGTCTAGGATCGAGCGTCTGATTAGCGGAGCCGCCAGAGGGGCTCCCATGAATCGAGCCTAGGAGGGCAAGTGAAGTTTTCCCGTTGGATCGCGCTGGCGGTCGCTGTCGCGGTCGTGGCCACGGTCTCGGCGTCTGCCGCGTTCGGCAGCGCCCAGAAGTCCGGAGCCCGTAAGGCGTCGTTCACTGCGGCACTCGTGAGCGATATCGGCAAGTTCACCGATAAGGGCTTCAACCAGAACCAGCTCAAGGGTCTGAACGACGCAAAGGCGAAGTTCGGGATCACGGCGCTTCCGCTGCAGTCGAACTCGTCGAGCGACTACGCGCCGAACTTCAACACGGCGGTCCGCAAGGGCGCGAACCTCGTGATCGCGGCCGGCTTCCTGCTCGCGGGCACGGAGGCGACCTACGCGAAGAAGTTCCCGAACACGAAGTTCGCGATCACGGACTACACCGTTCACACGTCGCCGTTCGCGAACAAGAAGGGCGTCGTCCTTCCCGCGTACAAGAACGTCGAGGGTCTGACGTACGCGGCGAACGAGGCCGGCTGCCTCGTCGGCGTGCTCGCGGCGAAGCAGGCGAAGTCGATGGGCGGCAACACGATCGGCGCCGTCGGCGGCCTCAAGATCCCGCCGGTGGACATCTGGATCGCGGGCTACAAGTACTGCGCCCAGAAGGTCGTTCCGGGCACGAAGGTCATCGTGCAGTACTCGAACGACTTCGTCGCGACCGACAAGTGCCAGACCGTCGCCGAGAACGAGATCTCCTCGGGCGCAAAGGTGCTCTTCCAGGTCGCAGGCGGCTGCGGTCTCGGCACGCTGAAGGCCGCGGACGACGCCAAGATCTGGGGCATCGGCGTCGACGTCGACCAGTACAAGGACGCGAAGCGCGTCCTGACGAGCGGCATCAAGCGCGTCGACAACGGCGTGCTCGACGCGATCCAGCAGGCGCAGGCCGGCCAGTTCCAGGGCGGCAGCGACCTCCTGTTCAACCTCAAGAACCACGGCGTGGGCGTGGGCAAGATCAGCCCGAACGTTCCGGCCTCGTGGATCAAGCTGATGAACAGCTACCGCGCGCGGATCGTCGCCGGGAGCCTCAAGGTTCCGACTTCGATCGGCTAGTACGCGTTCCAGCAGTTCGGCGAGGGGCGGGCCTGGTGCCCGCCCCTCGTGTTTCCAGGCTTTATAGGATCGCTTCCCAGTGGCCGAGGAGCTCGTCCTCGAGATGCGGGGGATCCGCAAGGAGTTCCCCGGCGTTCTCGCCAACGACGACGTCGACTTCGACGTGCGCCGGGGCGAGGTACATGCGCTCCTCGGCGAGAACGGTGCCGGCAAGTCGACGCTGATGACGATCCTCTGCGGGCTCTACAAGCCGGACGCGGGCGAGATCCTGCTGCACGGGATGCCGATTACATTCGCGTCGGCGCGCGATGCGATCCAGGCGGGGATCGGGATGGTGCACCAGCACTTCATGCTGATCCCGGTGATGACGGTGGCCGAGAACATCGTCCTCGGGATGGAGCCGTCGCGCGACGTGATCCTCCTCGACGAGTCCGGCGCGGAGGCCCGCGTGCGCGAGCTGTCGCAGCAGTTCGGGCTCGTGGTCGATCCGAGCGCGCTCGTCAGCTCGATCACCGTCGGGCAGGAGCAGCGTGTCGAAATCCTGAAGGCGCTGTTCCGCGGCGCGGACATTCTGATTCTCGACGAGCCGACCGCGGTGCTAACGCCGCAGGAGGCGGGCGAGCTGTTCGCGATCGTGCGCAGCCTCAAGGCGGACGGCAAATCGATCATCTTCATCACCCACAAGCTGAACGAGGTGCTGGAGATCGCAGACCGGATCACGGTGCTGCGGCGCGGCAAGAGGATCGAGACAGTGCCGCGTGAAGGAGCGACCGAGGCGTCGCTCGCGCGCGCGATGGTCGGCCGCGAGGTGCTGCTGCGCGTCGAGAAGCCGCCGGGCGCGCCTGGCGACGTCCTGCTCTCGGTCGACAAGCTCAACGTGATCGACGACCGCGGCATCGCCAAGGTGCGCGACGTCTCGTTCACGGTTCGCGCAGGCGAGATCGTCGGCATCGCCGGCGTCGACGGCAACGGACAGACCGAGCTGATCGAGGCGATCACCGGGCTGCGGCGGAGCGAGAGCGGCACGATCGAGGTCGCCGGAAGGCCGTTCGCGGCGCGGTCGCCGCGCGAGATGCTCGACGCGGGCGTCGGCCACATCCCGGAGGACCGCCAGCGGCGCGGCCTCGTCCTCGAGTTCTCGATCGCCGAGAACGTCGGGCTCCACGACTACGACAAGGCGCCCGATTCGAAATGGGGCTGGCTCTTCCCGGCGCGGATGGTCGAGCGCGCAGGGCAGCTGATCAAGGAGTTCGACGTGCGCGGCGGAGGCCCGCAGACGCGTGCCGGCGGACTCTCCGGCGGCAACCAGCAGAAGGTCGTCGTCGCGCGCGAGGTCGCGCGCGATCCGAAGGTGCTCGTCGCGGCGCAGCCGACGCGCGGCCTCGACGTGGGGGCGATCGAGTTTCTCCACCGCCGGCTTGTCGCCGAACGCGACGAGGGCCGCGCGATCCTGCTCGTCTCGCTCGAGCTCGACGAGATCTTCTCGCTCGCCGACCGGATCCTCGTGATGTACGAGGGCGAGATCGTCGGCGAGCACACCGGCGAGGTCTCGGAGCACCAGATCGGGCTCGAGATGGTCGGCGCCGGGAAGACGGCGGCGGCGTGACCAGCGTCGATCCGCAAGGCCCGCCGCCGGAGCCGGACAGCGAGACCACCTCGCTCGCGGCGAACGTCGCGCTGAAGCAGCGCGCCGGCGGCCTGATCGTGCCGGTGCTGACGGCGCTGATCGCGTTCCTCATCGGTGGCCTCGTCGTGCTCGCAACCGGCCACAACCCGCTGCTCGCGTACCGCGACATCTTCAACGGCGCCGGCCTGAACTGGGTCTTCCATCCGACGACGAGCGTCGTGAACACCGCCGCGTACAACCTCTCGCAGACGCTGCTCCAGACGACGACGCTCATCCTCACCGGGCTCGCCGTCGCATTCGCGTTCCGCTGCGGCATGTTCAACATCGGCGGACAGGGCCAGTACTTCATCGGCCTCATCGTCGCGAACTGGCTCGGCTACCAGTTCGCCGGAATGGCGACGGTGCCGCACATCCTGATCGCGGTGATCGGCGCGACGCTGGCCGGCGCGGCCTGGGCCGGGATCGCCGGCGTGATGAAGGCGACCGTCGGAGCACACGAGGTGATCACGACGATCATGCTCAACTGGATCGCCCTCTGGGTCGGCGAGTGGCTGTTCGGCGACGGCGGGCCGTTGCAGAACGCGGCGGACAAGACCGTTCCGATCTCGAACGACATCGCCGGAAGCGCGCGGCTGCCGGTCTTCTGGGGCGAGCAGCAGCTCCAGGGGCTTCACATCGGGTTCTTCGTCGCGCTCGGCGCGCTCGTCGTGTTCTCGCTGGTGCTGAACCGGACGACGCTCGGCTTCGAGGTACGCGCGGTCGGCTTCAACCCGGAGGCCGCCGCGTACGCGGGCATCAACGTCCGCAAGAACCTGATCCGCGCGATGGCGATCTCAGGCGCGTTCGCCGGTCTCGCAGGCGCGCTCGACATGCTCGGCTACCTGTACCACTACGGCCAGTCCGACGTCCCGGTCTCGCAGGTCGGCTTCCTCGGGATCGCGGTTGCGCTGCTCGGGCGCAACACCGCCGTCGGCGTCGGGATCTCCGCGCTCCTGTTCGGCGCGCTCCTGTTCGGGACGACGCACGGCCTGTCGTCGGGCGTGATCCAGCCCGAGCTCGCCGGAAACCTGACGTACATCATCCAGGGCCTCGTCGTCCTCTTCATCGGAGCCGACGTTCTGATCCTGGCCGTATGGAATTCGCGCCGGAAGCTGCGGCGGCGCGCCGGCACGGCGGCCGCGGAGGCGTCGGCGTGAGCAGCATCTGGACCGAGCGCTTCGACAATCCGGTCAGCACGAAGCTGCGCGACCCGGCGGCGACGGGCTACGCCGGCCTCCTCCTCGGCGCGTTCGCTGCCTTTCTCGCGATCCCGCCGATCGAGGCGCGGTCGATCGTGTGGTCGATCCTCGTCGGACTCGTCGCGACGATGCTCGGCGTCTGGACGGCGAGCCGCGGTCGCCGCAAGCTCGGCTTCGGCGCTGTCGCGCTCGGGCTGATCGGGATGGGGCTCGGGATCCTTGCCACGCGGTCCGGCACCGGCAACCTCGAGGCCGTCTTCAACAGCGCGCTGATCGCGCAGATGTTCCAGTTCTCGACGCCGCTCGTGTTCGGCGCGATCGCGGGCATGTTCTCCGAGCGCAGCGGCGTCGTGAACATCGGCCTCGAGGGGATGATGCTGATGGGCGCGTTCTGGGGCGTCTACGGCGCGGACGTCGGCGGGAGCTGGGTCGTCGGGCTCCTCGTCGGCGCCGCTGCGGGCGGGCTGCTGGCGCTGCTCTACGCGTACTTCGCGATCCATCTGCGCGCCGACCAGATCGTCGGCGGCGTCGCGATCAACTTCCTCGCGCTCGGGATCACCGGCTACTTCTTCTTCCAGCTCTACCACGGCACGTACGTCCCGAACGGCGTGTCGCAGATCCCCGACGTGAAGCTTCCCTTGATCTCGGGGATGACATTCCTCGGCCCGGCGATCGGCAACCTGAACCTGATGATCTGGGCGAGCTTCGTGCTCGTGATCGTGTCGTACATCGTCGTCTTCAAGACGCCGATCGGCCTGCGCATCCGCGCCTGCGGCGAGCATCCGCGCGCCGCCGACACCGTCGGGATCAACGTCTACGCGATCCGCTACGGCGCCGTCGTCCTCTCGGGGATCCTCGCCGCGCTCGGCGGCGTCTACCTCTCGGACGGGTTCGGCGGCGGCGCGTTCACCGACAACATGACAGGCGGCCGCGGTTTCATCGCCCTCGCGGCGATGATCTTCGGGAACTGGCGGCCGTTCGGCGCCTTCGGCGCGGCGCTCCTGTTCGGCCTCTCGAGCGCGATCGCGCTTCGACTGCAGGTCTACTCCGCCTCTGCGTCTACCCTGTTCAACGTGCTTCCCTACGTTTTGACGCTGATCGCCGTCGGAGGCGTGATCGGCAGGACCGTCCCGCCCGCAGCCGATGGCAAGCCGTACAGCAAGCAGTAGCCGCCGCAACACGCGTGCGTCGCTCGGTCTCATCACCGGGCTGTGCGCGCTGCTCGCGGTGCCGGCGGCGATCCTCATCGCGCAGCGGGACGCAGTCGGTCGTCCTCCTCGACGCCGCGTGGGCGATTCCCGTCGCGATCGCGTTCAGCGTCGGCGCGCTCCTGTTCGCCCGCGGAGCGCAGGGCCGGATCCGGGCGACGCTGGAGCGCGCCGGCGGCCGAACCCGCGTGCGGTGGGCCCGCAGGCTCGCCGTCGCCGGCATCTGCGTCGCGCTCGCGGCGTCGATCGCCGTCGGGTTCTACGAGTTGCTGCTGCGGATCGAGAACTAGGGGAACCGGGGTTCCCCTAGTTGACCCCTCCCTCGGCTCAAGTGGCGTTTGTTTGTGTCGCTTCGCCGGGAGCGTGGTCCCGGCTACGCGGGCGGGTTCGCGGTGAACCCTGAGCGATCTCGCCGTTTTCGCAGTCCTGCGCGGCCCGTGGTGCTGAAGCATCCCGGGCCGCGACGTTCGGCCTCCGTCTAAAGCGGGCTCCGCCCATCTTTAGCCTCCGGCCTTTGCCGCTTCGAGCTTCGTGCGACAGGGCCGGAGGCTAAGGCTGCCCGTCAGGGCGACTTAGACGGAGGCGACCAGCGGTGTGGGATGGGCGAAGCCCGCCACGCACCGCACAGCACACCGAAATCACCCACATCGCCCTGGGTACGTCGCGATCCGCCGGCGAAGGCGAGACCGCGCTCTCGCCGCAGCCCCGCTCACAAACGCCACCCGAGCCGAAGGAGGGGGCCAGCGGGGGAACCCCGCTCCCCCGCTACAGCGAGACCATGCGCTCGATCGCGAGTCGCGCGCGCGCGGCGATCTCGGGCTCGACGGTGACGCGCGGCTCACCAGTCGCGGAGCGCGTCGCGCACCTTCTCGAGCGTCGTCATCTTCATGTAGCGGCAGACCGCGTCCTCGCGCACCGGCTCGAACGTCTTCTCGGGCGCCTCGAGCCGGAGCCGGTGGAGGATCCCCGTCTCCGTCGCGACGAGGAACCGCGACTTCGGCGACCGCTTCGCGTAGTTGACCATCTTCTCCGTCGAGAGGATCTGCGTGCGTCCGTCCGCGAACGCCATCGCCTGGCTCGCGCAGCCGCACTCGGGATGGACGAGCAGCTCGGCGTCCGGCGCGTCGCGATGCCAGCGCTCGATGTCGGCGGGACGGATGCCGGCGTGCACGTGGCACTCGCCGAGCCAGATCGTCAGCGTGCGGCCGGTCTCGCGCTCGAGCCAGAGCCCGAGGTACATGTCCGGCAGGAACAGGATCTCCTGCGTCCGCCGGGATCGCCTCGATCACCTGCTTCGCGTTGCCGGAGGTGCAGCAGTAGTCGCTCTCGGCCTTCACCTCGGCGGTCGTGTTCACGTACGAGACGACGACGGCGCCGGGATGCTGCGCCTTCCACTCGCGCAGCTGCTCGCCGGTGATCGACGCGGCGAGCGAGCAGCCGGCGCCGAGATCGGGCAGCAGCACCGTCTTCTCCGGGCTGAGGATCGCGGCGGTCTCGGCCATGAAGTGGACGCCGCAGAAGACGATCGTCGACGCGTCGGTCGCGGCCGCCTGGCGCGAGAGGCCGAGCGAGTCGCCGACGTAGTCCGCGACGTCCTGCACCTCGGGCCGCTGGTAGTTGTGCGCGAGGACGACGGCGTCGCGCTCCGCGCGAGCGCGCGGATCTCCTCGTGCAGCGCCGTGAACGTCGCGGTGCTCACAGCACCTCCAGGGAGACGTGGAGCGAGCGCGCGCCGTGCGTCAGCGCGCCGACGGAGATGAAGTCGACGCCGGTCTCGGCGTACGCGCGCACCGTCGCGAGCGAGACGCCGCCCGAGGCCTCGAGCTCGGCGCGGCCGGCGACGAGCGTCGACCGCCGCCGCGATCTCGTCCGGCGTCATGTTGTCGAGCAGGATCCGCTCGACGCCCGCAGCGAGCGCCTCGCCGACCTGCTCGAGCGTCTCGGCCTCGACCTCGAGCGGGAAGCCGTCCGCGCGCGCGCGCAGCAGCGCGACGGCGGGGGAGATGCCGCCGGCGACGCGGAGATGGTTCTCCTTGACGAGCATCGCGTCGTAGAGGCCGGCGCGGTGGTTCGAGCCGCCGCCGCAGCGGACGGCGTACTTCTCGAGCGCGCGCAGGCCGGGGGTCGTCTTCCGCGTGTCGAGGATCGTCGCGCCGGTGCCGTCGGTGAGCTCGACGTAGCGTCGCGTGAGCGTCGCGATGCCGGAGAGCCGCCCGAAGAGGTTCAGCGCGGTCCGCTCGCCGGTGAGGACGGCCTGCGCCGGGCCTTCGATCTCGCGCGACGACGGCGGGCACGTCCGTCACGATCGCGCCGTCCTCGAGCACCGCGTCGACGCGGACATCGGCGTCGAGCGCGCGGAACACCGCAGCCGCCGCGGCGACACCGCAGACGACGCCGGGCTCCTCGAGCAGCAGCTGCGCGCGGCAGCGGAGATCCGCGGGGACGAGCGCCTCCGTCGTCACGTCGCCGTCGCCGACGTCCTCGGCGAGCGCGAGCTCGACGACGCGGTCGATCGTGTCGGCGGTCAGCTCCACTGTCTCGAGCTCCGGTGCGGCGCCCGGCCGCAGCACGACGTGGCCGGCGAGCGCGTCGTCCTCGACCGGAAAGTCCTCGCGGAAGTGGACGCCGCGGCTCTCGGTGCGCGCGAGCGCGCTCTCCGCGAGCAGCCGCACGAGCGGCGCAGGCGCGTCGAGCAGCCGGCTCGAGCCCGTCGGCGCTGCGGATCAGCCCGGCGTCCTCCCAGAGCGCGCGGCGCAGCTCCGGCGTCACCGGCGGCTCCGGCGCCGGAACACGCGGCTCGGCGAAACCGGGCTCGGGCTCGGCGAGCGCCGCGAGCGCGGCGCGGCGCCCGAAGACGAGGCACTCGAGCAGCGAGTTCGACGCGAGCCGGTTCGCGCCGTGCACGCCGGTGCACGCGCACTCGCCCGCCGCGTAGAGGCCGGGGAGCGTCGTGCCGCCGTCGAGATCGGTGACGATGCCGCCGATCGTGTAGTGCGCGGCCGGCGCGACCGGGATCGGCTCCAGCGCCGGGTCGTAGCCCGCGCGCTCGAGCGTCGCCATCAGCGCCGGGATAGCGCCCGCGCTCGATCGCGCGCAGATCGAGCTGCGCGCCGTCGCGCGCGGCGATCGCGCGCGCGACGACGTCGCGCGGCGCGAGCTCGTCGGTGAAGCGCTCGCCCTCGTCGTCGAGCAGCGTCGCACCGTCGCCGCGCAGCGCCTCGGAGAGCAGGAAGCCGTCGTCGAGCAGCGCGGTCGGGTGGAACTGCACGAACTCGAGGTCGGCGAGCGCCGCGCCGGCGCGGTACGCCAGCACCAGCCCTTCGCCGAGCGCGCCGGGCGGGTTCGTCGTCCGCTCCCACAGCGCGGCGTAGCCGCCGGTCGCGAGCAGCGTCGCCCGCGCCGCGACCGTCCGCCGGTCGGTGACGACCCCGGCGCAGCGTCCGTCGACGAGCCAGAGCTCGAGCGCGCGCTCGCCCTCGGCGACGTGATGCGCGGATGCGCGGCGACGCGCGCGGCGAGCACCTCGGCGATCCTGCGTCCCGTCTCGGCGCCGCCCGCGTGGACGACGCGGCTGCGCGAGTGGCCGCCCTCGCGCCCGAGCCCGTCGTCGAACTCGACGCCGAGCGCGACGCAGCTCGGCGATCCGCGCCGGCGCCTCCTCGCGTCAGCACCCGGACGGCGCTCGCCCGGCAGAGCCCGCGCCCCGCGGTCAGCGTGTCCGCCGCGTGGAGCGACGGATCGTCGTCCTCGCCGACGGCGGCCGCGACGCCGCCCTGCGCCGCGTAGCTGTTCGACGAGCGGACCGAGCCCTTCGCGAGCACGAGCACCTCGCCTCGTCTGCGGCGGTGAGCGCCGCGGAGAGCCCGGCGACGCCGCCGCCGACGATCACGAGGTCGTAGCGGTCGGTTCCGATGTCGAGTTTTCTCCTCAAAGTCGATAACCTGTGGCAGAGTCTACATGGCGACCACCACCCAACCGAAGACGATGGCGCACGGCGTGCTCGCCGTCGTGCTCCAGGTCCGCGACGGGCCAGCTGCAGGCGCTCCTCTGGCAGCGCGCCCGCGACCCGTTCGCCGGCGCCTGGGCGCTGCCCGGGCGGCGCGCTCGCCGCGGACGAGACGCTCGAGCAGTCGATCCGGCGCCACCTCGCGGCGAAGGTGGACGTCCGCGAGGTGTCGCACCTCGAGCAGCTGGAGACGCGGAGCGAGCCCGACCGGAACCCGGAGCGCCGCGAGCTCGCCACCGCCTACCTCGGTCTCGTCCCCGCCGACGTCGACCCCGCGCGTGCCGGCGGACACGACGTGGCATCCGGTCGACGCGCTGCCCGAGCTCGCGTTCGACCACGGCCCGATCCTGCTCGCCGCGCGCGAGCGCCTGCGCGCGAAGCTCTCGTACACGAACGTCGGCTTCGCGCTCGCGCCGCCGACGTTCACGATGGCCGAGCTCCGCGACCTCTACCGCGCCGCGCTCGGCCACGCCGTCTCGGCGACGAACCTCCAGCGCGTGCTCCTGCGCCGCCGCCTGCTCGAGCCGACAGGCGAGCACCGGCGCTACGGGAGCGGGGGAGGCCGCCCGGCCGCCGCTCTACCGCTTCCGCGCGCGTGAGCTCGAGGTCACGGACCAGTTCGCCGTTCTCCGCCCGCCGCACTGAGCCGGTCTGCCTCCGGGCCTACAATGGCGCGATGTTCGAGATCGGCAACAGCCTCCGCGAGGCGCGCGTCCGCCAGGGTCTGGACAACCCGCAGATCGAGCTGGGAACGAAGATCCGCCCGAAGTACCTGAAGGCGCTCGAGGACGAGCAGTTCGAGACGCTGCCGGCCGCAGCCGTACGTCAAGGGCTTCCTCCGCACCTACGCGGAGTTCCTCGGCCTCGACGGACAGCTGTACGTCGACGAGTACAACTCGCGCCTCGTCGTCGAACAGACGACGACGCGCCGATCGTCAGCGCCGCCGTCGGCGCGCGCGAGCGCGACCGCGGCATCGAGCGGCGGGGTCGTGCTGCTCGCTCGCTCGGCGTCGCGCGCTGACTGCGCTCGTCATCGTTGCGTGGAAGTTCGGCGGCAACGACTCCGACTCGACGCCGTCCGTCGTCCCGCGGGCGCACGTCGCAGAGGCGTCGACGCTCGTCCTCTCCGGTGTCCGCACCGGCACGTACATCGAGGTGCGGCGCAACTCCGTCTCGCGGCAAGGTGCTGTACGAGGGAACGATGCACGCCGGCGACCTCAACGCACTGCACGGCTCGCGCTTCTGGATCCGCGTCCTCCACCCGCGAGACTTCGCGTGACGCTCCACGGCAAGGCGGTCTCGCTTCCCGCGCGGGCGAATCGCCGAGTCGTCGTCACGCCGACGAGCACCGCGCTCGCGCGGTTGAGCGCGGCCGCGCGCGCTCGTCGTCGTCACGGGCAGCGAGCTCGTGCGCGGCGAGCGGACCGACCGCAACGGGCCGTTCCTCGCCTCGGAGGCGCTGAGGCTCGGGCTCGAGCCGGCGCGGATCGTCATCGTCGGCGACGCGCCGGCCGAGCTGGAGGCCGCGCTTCGCGACGGAGTCGAAGCGGACGCGTGCCTCGTGTCCGGCGGGCTCGGCCCGACGCACGACGACCGCACGGTCGAGATGGTGGCGCGCGCCGTCGGGCGCGGGCTGCGCGTCGACGACGAGCTGGAGTCGCAGATCGAGGCCGTGTCGCGTGCGGCGGCCGAGCGGCTGAAGCGCCACTACGCCGACTTCCCGGTCGGCGTGACGAAGCAGGCGACCCTCCCCGACGGCGCCGTCTCGCTCGGGCTCGCGGGCACCGCGCCGGGCCTGCTCGTCGAGCATCGCCGGAAGGTCGTCGTCGTTCTGCCCGGACCGCCGTCCGAGTTGCAGCGCCTGTGGCCGAACGCGCTCGAGACGGACGCGTTTCGTGCGCTGCTGGCGCGCACGCAACCGCCGGGCCGGCGCGTGCTGCGCTTCTTCGGCGTCAGCGAGTCGGCGGTCGCGCGCGCGCTCGCCGACGCCGGCGGCGACGGCGACGGGGTGGAGGTGACCATCTGCGCGCGCGACTTCGAGATCCACGTCGACCTCGTCGTCGAGCCCGGCGCCGACGAGCGCGCGGACGCGCTCGTCAGGCGCGATGCTCCCGCCGATCGAGCAGTGGCTTTACTCGCGCGACGAGCGGCCGATCGAGGAACACGTCCTTTCGCTCTGCGGCGCGCGTGGATGGACGACTTGCCACCGCGGAGTCCGAGACCGGTGGCCTCGTCGCGGCGCGGCTCACGAACGTCCCTGGTGCGAGCGACGTCCTTCGCGGCGGCGTCGTTGCGTACGCGAACGAGGTCAAGCAGGCGGCGCTCGACGTGCCGGCCGAGCTGATCGCGGCGCACGGCGCGGTCTCGCCGCAGGTGGCCGACGCGATGGCGCGCGGCGCACGCAAGCGGCTCGGCGCCGACGTCGCGGTGGCGGTGACCGGCATCGCCGGCCCGGACGGCGGCACGCCGGAGAAGCCCGTCGGCCTCGTCTATCTCCACGTCGAGGGGCCGGACGGCGGCCACGGGCGCGAGTTCAGCTTCCCCGGCGACCGCGGCTCGATCCGAGCGCGCGCGGTCGTCGGCGCGCTGCATCTCGTCCGGCGACACTTGGCGGGAAGTCGCGACGAATCCGTATGACCTCACCCACTAGCGTGGGTGGCGATGAGCGGATCCGACTCTTTCTCGCGCTTCGGCTCCCGGACGACGCACTCGACAGCCTCGTTCGGTGGCAGGCGGCGTCGCTCGTCGGCGTTCGAGTCGTCCACGCGAGGCGCTCCACGTCACCCTCGCCTTTCTCGGCCACCGGCCCGCCGCCGAGCTGGACGGGATCCTCGGCGAGCTGCGCGCGGCCGCCGCCGCTGCCGCGCCGGATCTCCGTCTCACCCCGACCCGCTACCGCGAGACCCGCAGCGTCGCGATGCTCGTGCGCGACGACGAGGGCGGCCGGGCGACGGCGTTCGCCGCCGACGTCCAGGAACGCCTGGAACGGCTCGGCGTCTACCGTCGCGAATCGCGCCCGTGGCTGCCGCATCTCACCGTCGCCCGGTTCCGGGAGCCGCCGCGGCTTGGGCTCGAGCCGCCGGATATGGGAACATGTGTTCTTGTTCCGTCCGACGCGGCTGCTTACCTGTCACGACTGCACCCGGACGGGGCGCAGTACGAGATTCTTGAATCGGTTGCTCTAGGAGGCCAATAGTGGACAGAAACGAAGCACTCGACGTCGCGCTCGGCCAGATCGAGCGTCAGTTCGGCAAGGGCTCGGTCATGAAGATGAGCGACCGCGCGGCGGTCTCGATCGGAGCGGTCTCGACCGGCTCGCTCCCGCTCGACCTCGCGCTCGGCATCGGCGGCCTGCCCCGCGGCCGCGTCGTCGAGATCTTCGGCCCGGAGTCGTCCGGCAAGACGACGCTGGTCTACCACGTCATCGCAGAGGCGCAGCGCCGCGGCGGTATCTGCGCGTTCATCGACGCCGAGCACGCGATGGACCCGGCGTATGCGAAGCGGATCGGGGTCGACGTCGACAATCTCCTCGTCTCCCAGCCCGACACGGGCGAGCAGGCGCTCGAGATCACGGAGCCCCTGATCCGCTCCGGTGCGCTCGACGTCGTCGCCATCGACTCGGTCGCGGCGCTGACGCCGAAAGCCGAGATCGAGGGCGAGATGGGCGACTCGCATGTCGGCCTCCAGGCGCGTCTCATGTCGCAGGCACTGCGGAAGCTCGCCGGCACGCTGAACCGCACCGACACGATCTGCCTCTTCACGAACCAGCTCCGCGAGAAGATCGGCGTCATGTTCGGCAGTCCCGAGACGACGCCGGGTGGACGCGCGCTGAAGTTCTACGCGTCGGTGCGGCTCGACATCCGCCGGATCGAGACGTTGAAGGACGGCGTCGAGGCGTTCGGCAACCGCGTCCGTGTGAAGGTCGTGAAGAACAAGGTCGCGCCGCCGTTCAAGCAGGCCGAGTTCGACATCATCTACGGCTCCGGCATCTCGTGGGAGAGCACCGTGCTCGACACGGGTCTCGAGCGGAAGGCCGTGACCAAGTCCGGTTCGTACTTCAGCTTCGGTGACGAGCGGCTCGGTCAGGGCCGGCAGAACGCGGCCGCGTTCCTCCGCGAGCATCCCGACGTCACACAGGGAATCCTCCAGCAGATCCAGCTCGACGTCGGACCCGAGCAGATCGTCTCGGCCCGTCTGCTGCCGGTCGAGGAGCCCGCGGAGAACGGCAAGGCGTCGAAGGAGGCTGCGAAGGAAGCGATGGTCGCGGCCGTCGCCGGGGCGACCGCCGCGACGAACGGCGCCGAAGCGGAGTAGGACATGCCCGTCGTCACCGCGCTGCGCGAGCTGCCGCGGTCACGGGTCGAGGTCGAGCTGGACGGCGAGCCGTGGCGGCTCGTGCCCACGGACGCGGTCGTGCGCGCCGGCCTACGGGTCGGCGCGCCCCTCGACCGCGAGCGGGCCCGTCAGCTCGGCCGCGAGCTCCGTCGCGCCAAGGCGCTCGGTGTCGCGGTGAACGCGCTCCGCTACCGCGACCATTCGCGGCGGTCGCTCGAACAGCGCCTAGCCGGGCGCGGGGTTCCGAGCGGCGCAGCCGCCGACGCGGTCGCCGCACTCGAGGGCGCGGGAATCGTCGACGACCTTCGGGTCGCGTCGACCCGGGCGGAGAGCCTCGCCGCCCGCGGCTACGGCGATGCCGCGATCCGGGCCGACCTCGAGGAACGCGGGATCGACGAGGAGCTCGCGGCGGCGGCCCTCGCGGCACTCGCCCCCGAGCCCGAGCGGGCTCGGGCAGTCGTGGAGCGCCGCGGCGGCGGCCCCAAGACCGCCCGCTGGCTCGCGGCCCACGGCTTCGACCCGTCCGCCGTGGAGGAGTCCCTCGGCGAGCCGTTTGCGGCGGACGGGTGACGGCGGTACGATCCGAGGACACGCTTCACCCGACATTTTGCCTGCATACGGACTTTTCCGGAAACAGTGACGTCTTGAGACTCGACATCAGACCAACGACGAAACGCAGTAGAGAGAGGGTCGCGCCGGGGTAGTCCGCGCGCGGTGGCGGCGCGCAGACGCGCGCCGGATGAGCAGCGTTTCCGAAGTCCAGGCCAGGCGGGGTGCCGGGTGGGGTCGAGCCCACCGACCGAGGAGCTGCGCGCGTGCTGATCGGGATCGGAGTCGCCATCGGCATCGCGGCGGGAGTCGCGCTTGCCCTTCTCGCGGTGTACATCTTCGGCGCGACCGGCGTCGGCAAGGCGCGCCGTATCCACCGTCAGCTGATCGACGACGCCGAGCGCGAGGCGGAGGCCGTCCGCCGCGAGTCGCAGATCGAAGCGCGCGAGCAGGCGATGACGCTTCGTGCCGAGGTCGACGCCGAGCTCGCCGAGCGGCGGCAGCAGGTGCTGAAGATCGAAGAGCGCGTGCTTGCGAAGGAAGAGGAGGTCGAGGAGAAGCTCGTCGAGAACTCCCGCCGCGAGCAGGGGCTCGCCGACCGCGAAACGCATCTGCGCCAGCTCCAAGAGGACATGAAGCAGACGAAGCTCGCCGAGCAGGCGCAGCTCGAGCGGATCGCGGGAATGACGCAGCAGGAAGCGAAGGCGCACCTACTCGAACGCGGCGAGGAGCTCGTCCGGCACGAGCTCAGCCGTCGCGTGCGGATGCTCGAAGAGGAGGCGCGGAGCGAGTCGAAACGCCGTGCCCGCAACCTCGTCGCGGATGCGCTCCAGCGCGTGGCCGCGAGTCACGCAGCCGAGACGACCGTGAGCGTGATCGAGCTCCCGTCCGACGACATGAAGGGGCGCATCATCGGCCGCGAAGGTCGCAACATCCGCGCGCTGGAGCATCTCACCGGCGTCGACTTCATCATCGACGACACGCCGCACGCCGTCGTGCTTTCGTCGTTCGACGGGCTCCGTCGCGAGGTCGCGCGGCTCACGCTGACGAAGCTGATCGAGGACGGCCGCATCCACCCGGCCCGGATCGAGGAGATGTACTACCAGTCGAAGGCGGAGATCGAGGAGGTCGTCCGCCAGGCCGGTGAGCAGGCCGTGTTCGAGGCGAACTGCGGACCGTTCCACGAGGAGCTCGTGAAGATCCTCGGCCGCCTCCGTTACCGGACGAGCTACGGCCAGAACGTCCTCAAGCACACGCTCGAGGTCGTCCACCTTGCCGGGATCATGGCGACGGAGCTCGGAGCGAGCGTGAAGACGACGAAGCGCGCAGCGATGTTGCACGACATCGGCAAGGCAATGTCGCACGAGGTCGAGGGCTCGCACGCGCTCATCTCGGCGCAGCTCGCGCGCCGCTACGGCGAGACGCAAGGCGTGATCCACGCGATCGAGGCTCACCATTACGAGGTGCAGCCGCAGACGGTCGAGGCGGTGCTCGTGATCTCCGCCGATGCGATCTCGGCGTCGCGCCCGGGCGCGCGCGGGGAAAGCCTCGAGCACTACATCAAGCGGCTCGAGTCGCTCGAGGAGGTCGCGTCGTCGAAGCCCGGCGTCGAGAAGGTGTACGCGCTGCAGGCCGGGCGCGAGATCCGCGTAATCGTGCGGCCGACCGAGGTCGACGACGACGCGGCGGCGTTGCTCTCCCACGAGATCGCGCGCGAGATCGAAGACCGGCTCGAGTACCCCGGCCAGGTCAAGGTGACCGTGATCCGCGAGAGCCGCGCCGTGGACGTCGCGCGAAACCACGGCGGCATCGAACGCTCGGACGAACAGCAGGACACGCCGATTCAGGCCGCCTGAGGCGATGCGCCAAGAGGAGAAGGCGGCGGCGTTTGCCACTCTGCATGCGGGCGAGCCGTTCCTGATCCCGAACCCGTGGGACGCCGGTTCGGCGCGCGTGCTCGCCGCACTGGGGTTCCAGGCGCTCGCCACGACGAGCTCGGGCTTCGCGTTCACGCTCGGCCGCTTCGACGGCGAAGCGACGCTCGACGAGGTCGTCGAGCACACGGCGGCGCTTGACCGGGCGACAGAGCTGCCTCTCTCCGTCGATCTCGAGAACGGCTACGGCGTTGACGCTGCCGACGCCGCGAATGCAATTGTCCGCGTCGCCGCGGCCGGCGCGGTCGGCGGGTCGATCGAGGATTACGACCCCGTGGCCGGGCTCTACGATCTTTCGCAGGCCGTCGAGCGCGTCGCCGCGGCGGCCGGGGCCGCGCACGGCTTCGGGTTCCCGTTCATGCTGACCGCCCGCGCTGAGAACCACATCCGCGGCAACCCGGACCTCGAGGACACGATTGCCCGCCTCCAGGCGTTCGAACACGCGGGCGCCGATGTGCTTTACGCGCCTGGACTGCGCACCGCAGATGACATCCGTGCGGTGTGCGAGTCCGTGTCGGCGCCGGTGAACGTGCTCGCATTACCGGGGCTGTCGATTGCGGAAATCGTGGACGCGGGCGCGCGCCGGGTCAGCGTCGGCGGGGCTCTGGCGTGGGTCGCGGTCCAGGCCCTGGCCGACGCCGCCACGGCGCTTCGCGACACCGGCGACGTGTCCGTCCTGGCCGCGAGGCCTCCGCTCCGCGACTGGTTCGGTTCGCGAGCAGAGGCGGCTACGCTTCACCGCATGAACCGTCGGTACTTCGTGACCACTTTCGGCTGCCAGATGAACGCCCACGACTCGGAGCGGATCAAGGGGATGCTCGAGGAGGTCGGTCTCGGCGAGGCGCCGACAGCGGACGAGGCCGACGTCGTCGTCTTCAACACGTGCACGATCCGCGAGAAGCCCGACACGAAGCTCGCGGCATACCTCGGCGACGCCGGAGCAAGGAAGCGCGAGAACCCCGACCTCGTGATCGCCGTCGGCGGCTGCTTCGCTGAGGCGCAGCGCGAGCGAATCTTCACGCTCTATCCGCAGGTCGACGTCGCATTCGGGCCGGGGACGATCGCGCATCTGGGCGAGTGGCTCGGTGCCGGTGGCTTCGGCGTCGAACGTGGCGTCTGGGGTACCGGTGACGAGCGCGCGTTCGCGGCGGTTTTGCCGATGCACCGCGAGCGATCGTTCCAGGCGTGGGTACAGATCTCGATGGGCTGCAACTCGACGTGCGCGTATTGCATCGTGCCCGCAGTGCGCGGGCGAGAGGTGAGCCGCCGCCCCGGCGACGTGCTCGCCGAGGTCACGCGTCTCGCGCGCGAGGGCGTGCGCGAGATCACGCTTCTCGGCCAGAACGTCAACTCATGGGGTCGCGACCTCGCGCCGGAGATCCACACGGAGTTCGGCGAGCTGCTCCGCGCCTGCGACGCCGTGGAAGGCGTCGAGCGGATCCGGTTCACGAGCCCGCATCCGAAGGACTTCCGCCGGCCGGTGATCGAAGCGATGGCGGAATGCGCTGCCGTCTGCGAGCACGCGCATCTTCCGCTCCAGTCCGGCTCGACGCGCGTTCTCAAGGAGATGCGCCGCACCTACTCGCGCGAGCGTTATCTGAAGCTCGTCGCCGAGCTCCGTGCAGGAATCCCCGACCTCGCGCTCACGACCGACATCATCGTCGGCTTTCCCGGTGAGACGGAGGACGACTTCCAGGAGACGATGGAAGTCGTCGAGGAGGTGGGCTTCGACGCCGCATTCACGTTCGTCTACTCGCCGCGCGCCGGCACCGACGCTGCAGCGCGGACCGATCAGATCCCGGACGAGATCAAGCGCGAGCGGATCGAGCGTCTTGTCGATCTCGTCCAGCGCGTCGCCGCACGGCGCAACGAGGAACGTGTCGGCCTCGTCGAAGAGGTTCTCGTCGAAGGTGCGAGCCGAACGGACGGGACGCTGCTGCGCGGTCGCACGCGTCGCAACACGACCGTGAACTTCTCCGGCAGCGCCGCACCCGGCGATCTCGTCGAGGTCCGGATCGAGCGCGCAACGTCGACGACGCTCGCTGGATCGCAGCTCGCGGTCGCCGTCGCCTGACGGCGATGCCGTGACGGTAATCGCCATCTTCGGCCCGACGGCGAGCGGCAAATCGGCCGTCGCGGAAGCAGTCGCGGACCGGATCCCAGGCGAGCTCGTGTCCGCGGACGCGATGCAGGTCTACCGCGGCATGCCGATCCTGACGAACCAGTCGTCGCGACCGGCGCGGCTCGTTGCGATCTGGCCGCTCGACCACGAGTCGTCGGTCGGGGAGTACGCGCCTCTGGCGCACGCAGCGATCGACGAGATCCTCGCCGCCGGCCGGACGCCGGTCGTCGTCGGCGGCACGGGTCTCTATCTGCGCGCCGCGCTGTCCGATCTCTCGCTGCCGCCCGCGCCGACGGCGGCTGATCGCGACCGGTGGAGCCGGTTCTACGACGACGAAGGTGGCGACGCCGCGCACGCGCATCTCGCCGAGCTCGATCCCGCGGCCGCTCGCGTTGTCCACGCGAACGACCGCCGTCGCGTCGTTCGTGCGCTGGAGCTCGCCGAAGCCGGCTCGTCGCTCGCGCCCGAGCAAGACCGTCTCTGGGCCGGCGAGCTCCGGCATCCGACGGTGCTCGTTGGTCTCGACGTTCCGAAAGCAGCGCTCGAGCGGCGCATCGAGACACGAACGCGGGAGATGTTCGCCGCCGGCGTCGAGGACGAAGTACGTCGCGCGCTCGCCGAGCCGATGTCGATGACGGCGCGGAAGACGATGGGCGTCGACGAGATCGCGGATCTTCCTCGCGACGAGGCGATCACCGCGCTCGTCACGCGCACGCGTCGCTACGCGGCGTACCAGCGGAAGTGGATGCGGCGACTCGAGGGGGTCGCTATGGTCGCTGCCGACCGCCCGCCGGGCGAGGTCGCCGATGAGATCGTCACGCTGGCACGCACACGGGAACGTCTACCTCGTAGTGGAGGCGGGGGAGCTGACGCCTGATCGCGTCCGCGAAGGCGCGAAGGGGACCGACGGGATCATCGAGGTCGTGCATGCCAGCGACGGAGCGGTCGAGATTGTGATCTGGAATCCGGACGGCTCGATCGCCGAGTTGTCGGGGAACGGGACCGGATCGCTGCGGCCTGGCTGATGGCGAAGGAGGGACGGGACGAAGCCCGCGTCGACGTCCGTGGCGGTCGCAGCGTTCAGGCGCGGAGGCTGCCCGATGGCTCGATCGAAACCGATGTCGGAGAGGTCGACGTCGGCCCGCGCGAGACGGTCGCCGGGATCGAGTTGACGGCGGTGTCGGTCGGCAACCCGCACGCGGTCGTCGTCGGCGACCCGGCGGAGATCTCGCGGATCGGCCCGCTGCTCGAGACGCACGAGCGCTTCCCGAGCCGAACGAACGTGCAGGTCGCCCGTGTCGATGCGCCGGGCGAGGTGACCGCCCGCGTCTGGGAGCGCGGCGTGGGCGAGACGACCGCGTCGGGAACGAGTGCCGTCGCGGTCGCCGCGGCGACGCACGCCGACGGTTCCGTCCTCATCCACTTTCCCGGCGGCGACCTCCTGGTGCGACTCGACAACGGCCGAGCCTGGCTCACCGGTCCGGCCGAGCCCATGGACGGTCCGTCGACAGCACGCGACGCCACTCCGTCCGGAAGCTGACCCAAACCCTCGACGGATCCGTAACCGTTTCGCCGGTAGCGTCGGATCCGAGGGCGGAGGGATAGCGCCCCGCCCTTTGGGTGGGGGAGTGAGCCGGGCCTCGCCGTCTCGTCGCGGTCCGGCTCGGGCGGTGCTAGGCGCCGATCTCGAACTCGCGCAGCACGTCGTTGAGGCTCGTCTTCATGTCCGTCTGCGCGCTCCGCCGGCCGATGATCAACGCGCAGCCGAGCTGGTACGTGCCGGCGGGGAACTCCTTTGGGCGGGTGCCGGGCACGACGACCGAGTACGGCGGCACGAAGCCGCGATGCTCGACCGGCTCGGGGCCGGTCACGTCGATCACCGGCACCGAGCCGGTGAGCGACACGTTCGGGGCGAGCACGGCGCGCTCGCCGATCACGACGCCCTCCGTGAGGATGCAGCGCGAGCCGATGAACGCGCCGTCCTCGACGATCACCGGTCGCGCCTGGATCGGCTCGAGCACGCCGCCGACGCCGACGCCGCCCGCCAGGTGCACGTCGGCCCCGATCTGAGCACAGGAGCCGACGGTCGCCCACGTGTCGATCATCGTGTTCGGGCCGACCCACGCGCCGATGTTCACGTAGCTCGGCATCATCACGACGCCGGGAGACAGGAACGATCCGAACCGCGCGGTCGCCGGGGGCACGACGCGCACGCCGAGCGCGGCGTAGTTCCGCTTCAACGGGATCTTGTCGACATATTCGTACGGCCCGACCTCGATTGGCTCGACCTTCCGGAGGCGGAAGTAGTCGAGGATCGCCGCCTTCGCGTCCTCGTTCACACGCCATTCGCCGTCGACGCGCTCTGCGACACGCACCTCGCCGCGGTCGAGCGCCGCAATCGTCTCTTCTGTCGTCACAGGTGCTCCTCCAGAATTGCCGCCGCCGCTTCGCACTCTTCCAGAGCCGGGACGAGCGCGAACCGGATGTAGCCCTCGCCGCTCGGCCCGAAGAACGTGCCGGGCGCGACAATGACGCCGTGCTCGAGCAGCCGCAGGGCAACGTCCTCCGCCGACTCTCCGCTCGGCACCGCGACCCAGAGATACATCGTCGCGTCGCTCGCCACGACCTCCCAGCCCGCCGCGGCGAGCACCGGCAGCAGCACGTCGCGCTTGCGCCGGTACCGCTCACGTGTCTCTTCGACGTGACGCTCGTCGCCCCACGCGACGACCGACGCGCGCTGGACGAACTCCTGGGGCGCGGTCCCCGCGTTCGGACGGTACGCCTTCAACGCAGCGATCACCTCGGCCGGCGCCGCCACAAACCCCGAGCGGTAGCCGGTCATCGACGACCGCTTGCTCAAGGTCTGGAAGACGACGATGCGACTCCTGTCCGACGCCTGCAGTGCGGACGGCGGCGCCTCGCCGAACCAGAGCTCGGTGTACGCCTCGTCGGACGCGACCACAAAATCATGCCGCGCCGCGAGGCCCGTGAGCTCGTCGTAGAACGACAGCGGCGCGACCGCTCCGGTCGGGTTGTGCGGATAGTTGACCCAGAAGATCGCCGTCCGGTCGAGCGTCGACGCCGGAATCGCGTCGAGATCTGGAAGAAAGTCGTGATCCCGCAGCAGCGGCACCGTCTCCACATCCGCCCCCGCAAACAGCGCGCCGCGTTCGTACACCGGATACGCCGGCTCGCCGTACAGCACGAGCCGCTTGTCGGCCCCGGAATCGACGAGCACCTGGGCCAGCGAGAAGATCGCCTCCTTCGATCCGTACGTCGGAACGATCTCCGTGTCGGGATCGAGCACGACGCCGAAGCGGCGTGCACACCAGTCCGCAGCGGCCGCGCGCAGCTCCGGCAACCCCTGCGCGAGCGGATACGGCGCGCGCTCCGGCACCGCCGCGACGAGGGCCTCTCGGATCATCGGATCGGTCGGCTCGTTCGGGTCACCCTTGCCGAAGTCGATCACCCGGACGCCTTCGGCGACGAGCCGCCGGCGCGACTCCTCGAGACGGACGAACGGATACGTCGCCATCGCGGCGAGCGTGGGCGCGATCCGAACCGTCACCGCTGGACCGTATCCACGAGAAACCGCTGCAGGATGTCGTAGCAGCGGTCGAGGTTCGCAACCGGAATCTGCTCGTCGACCTTGTGCGCGAACGCGGTCGCCCCTGGGCCGTAGTTGATCGCGTCAAGCCCTTGCTGCGCGAACTGCGCGACGGGCGTCCACGCCTGCTTCGGTGCGACGTCGGGAACGAGCTCGCGTAGTTTCGAGACAAGCGGGTTCGTCAGGCTCGGCGACGCCGACGGCGAGTTGCTGAGCACGCGAAGCTCGCCTTCGGGTGCGAGCTCGCGCAGGCGCGCCTCCGCGTCGGCCGGAGAACGCCCCGGCGCGTAGCGGAAGTTGAGCTCGACGCTCGCCTCGGCCGGAACGACGTTCGACGCGATGCCGCCCGCGACGCGAACCGCACTGACGACCTCGCGGTAGACGAGCCCGTCGATCTCCACGTCGAACGGTTCGAGGTCCACGAGCGGCTCGAGCCCGCGCACGAGCGCGTGGATCGCGTTCTCGCCGGTCCACGGCCGCGCCGAGTGTGCGCTCTTGCCGTGGAACACGAGCTGAGCCTCGACGTTGCCAAGACACCCGCCGTGGAGGATGCAGTCGGTCGGCTCGAGCACGACCGCGAGCTGCGCGTCCGCGAGAGTCCCCGTGGCGAACAGCGCCGGCAGCGGACTCACCGCGACCGGCAGCTCCTCGCGCGTGAAGAACAGATACCGCGCCGGAACGCCGGCACGCGCCAGCTCGACCATCACGGCGATTCCGCCCTTCATATCGCTCGAGCCGAGCCCGTGCACGATGCCGTCCTCGATCCAGCCCGGATGGTTTTCCTGCTCCGGCACGGTATCGATGTGGCCAGCGAGGACAACCGGCGCCGCCGGGTCGCCGACGAGGAGCACCTCCCCGTCGTCGTAGAGCGGCTCGCCGGGCACGAGGTCCCGGACGAGGTTCATGAGCGCGGCTTCCTGCCCGCTCTCGGAGTAGACATCGACGAACAGGAGTGTCCGGGCAGCAAGGTCGGGGCTCGACATCGCCTCATCTTGACGCACGACAAAGGCCCCGCAGCGCGGGGCCGTTGTCGATGACGACGTCGGGGAGCCTAGTTGGGCTGGTTGGCGACCGGGCCGCCGCCGTTTCCGCCAAGCGTGTCCGTGATGAAGTGGAACCCGACGCTCTGCTGGTGCCGCTGGTGCTGCGCCTTCCTGAGCGCCGCGTCGTATGCGTACCAGGGGCTCGTCGGCTCGACGCTGCGGACGGTCTGCGGCTGCGCCGCCTTCCTGAGAGCGGCGTCGTATGCGTACCAGGGATTCTTCGGCTCGATGCCGCCGCCGCTGTTGGCGCCGGCGACCGGGACGAGCGCGGCCGCGAGCACGACGATGGCGGCGAGTGCCCACGCAAACCGGATGCGAGAGAGGGACATGGTGGCCTCCTTGAAGAGGTAGAGGACGAGTACCGACTGCATGGCTCGACGCTAAGGGGCCGCCGATCCGGCGTCGTTCGCGCCCTCGACACCCGCCGTGTCACGCTCGTGACAGAGGCGGAAGCGCGTTCATAATGGGGAGCACATGACGGCGAGACGGCCTGATCCCACGCCGGGTCTCGAGCCCGAGCGGGGGCTCATCCTTGCCGTGCTCGCGCAGGGCGTCGACCCGGACGACGAGCTCGCAGAGCTCGACGAGCTCGCGCGCACGGCAGGTGTCGAGCCGATCGCCCGTCTCGTCCAGCATCGGCCGGCGCCCGACACGCGCAGCTACGTCGGCAAGGGGAAGCTCGACGAGCTGAAGCAGGCGTACGGCGACGCCGGCGCCGAGGTGCTCGTCGTCGACGACGAGCTCTCGCCGTCCCAGCAGCGGCTGCTCGAGAACCAGCTCGAGGCGCGCGTCATCGACCGCACGCAGCTGATCCTCGACATCTTCGCGCAGCACGCCGTCAGCGCCGAGGGGAAGCTCCAGGTCGAGCTGGCGCAGCTGGAATACAACCTCCCGCGGATGCGCGGCATGTGGCAGCACCTCGAGCGCCTCGGCGGCGGCGTCGGCACGCGCGGCCCGGGCGAGTCGCAGCTCGAGACCGACCGCCGGATCGCGCGGCGCCGCATCTCTGTCCTCAAGGCCCGCCTCCGCCAGCTCGAGCGGCAGCGTGACATTCGCCGCAAGGAGCGCCGCCGCACGGAGACGCCGACGGTCGCGCTCGCCGGCTACACGAACGTCGGCAAGTCGACGCTGCTCAACGCCCTCACCGACGCCGAGGTGTCGGTCCGCAACCGTCTCTTCGAGACGCTCGACCCGACGACGCGCGGCTTCGAGCACGACGGCCGCCGCTACCTCGTCACCGACACGGTCGGCTTCATCCGCCGCCTCCCGCATCAACTCGTCGAAGGCTTCGCGGCGACGCTCGAGGAGACGCTCGTCGCGGACCTCGTGCTCCACGTCGTCGACGGCTCCGCGCCGGAGGAACGTCTCGGCGAGATGATCGCCGCGGTCGAGGCGGTGCTCGCCGAGATCGGCGCGCGCGAGCTGCCGCTGGAGCTCGTCATCAACAAGATCGATGCCGTCGATCCGCTCCACCGGCGGCGCCTCGAGAACCGGTACCCGGGCGCACTTCAAGTGTCCGCGCTGACCGGAGAGGGCCTCGACGAGCTGCGCGCGCGGATTGCCGACCGGTTCGGCGAACGGTTCGAGCCGGTGCGGCTGCTGCTCCCGTACGCCGAAGGCGGCAAGCTGAACGAGCTCTACGGGCTCGGCGCGCCGATCGAGATGCGCGAGGACACGAGCGAAGGCGTACTCGTGATCGCGCGCCTGCCCCGCCGGGAGATCCCGCGCTTCGCGGCGTACCTCGTCGCCGATGCGTCCGTCGACCAGATGCCCGCATGATCGAGCTCCCGATCCGCAAGCTGCGGGAGAACGCCGTGGTGCCGGTTCGCGCCTATGCGGGCGACGCGGGACTCGACCTCGCCGCCTGCGAGCGCGTCGAGCTCGGACCGGGGGAGAGAGCGATGGTGCCGACCGGGCTCGCCGTAGCAATCCCCCAGGGCTACGCCGGGTTCGTCCAGCCGCGCTCCGGTCTCGCCGCCCGGCACGGGATCACGATCGTGAACACGCCCGGCCTGATCGACGCCGGCTACCGCGGCGAGCTCCAGGTGATCCTCTTGAACACCGATCCGCGCGAGCCGTTCGTCGTCGAGGCGGGAATGCGCATTGCGCAGCTCGTCGTCGTCGAAGTTCCCGGCATCGAGCCGGTGGAGGTCGACGAGCTGCCGGACAGCGAGCGCGGCGTGCGCGGTTTCGGGAGCTCCGCGGCCTGATGGCGCAGGAGCCGCGGATTCGCGTCTCGGCGCTGCTTCGCTGGGAGGGGCAGATCCTGCTCTGCCGCCACGAGAAGGAGGGCCGCGGCGACTACTGGCTTCTGCCCGGCGGCGGCGTCAACGCGGGGGAGAGCCTCGTTGACGCGCTCCACCGCGAGCTCGCGGAGGAGGTCGGCGTCGGGGACGAGATCCACTTCGAGGGGCCGGTCGCGATCGTCGACTCGATCTCGCCGAAGCGCGCGTTCTCGCAGAAGCACGTCGTCCACATCATCTTCGCCGGCGACCTCACCGGCCAGTCGCTCGAGGCGGTCACGTCGACCGATGCCGCCGTCCGCGGTCACCGGCTATTCGATCCCGCCGACCTCGACGGCGTCGTTGTCCATCCGCCGATCCAGCGCTTCCTCAGCCGGTGGGAGCCGGGCGACGCCGGCGTGTACCTCGGCGCGCTCTGGGCGCCCTAGCTTCGACCGCCGCGCGAGCGCGCCCGCTCGGCGGAGACGTCGTGTGCCCGCGCCTCCAGCTCGTCGGGTAGCGGTGTGAGCTCGGGCGGCTCGCCTCCGCTGCGGTGTGCGAGCGCCTGTGCGAGGAGCCAGTCCGCGAGCCACGGGTTCCGCGGCAGCAGCGGGCCGTGGAGGTACGTGCCGACAGCGCGGCCGAGCCGGCAGCCCTCGTAGCCGCTGGCGCCGTCGTTGCCGAAGCCGGAGACGACGCGGCCGAGCGGCTCCGCGCCGGGATCGAGCAGCGTTCGGCCCGCGTGGTTCTCGAATCCGGCGATCGTCCGCCGCTCGCCCGGCTCGAGCTCGGACTCGAGCAGCACGTCGCCGATCATCCGCCGGTCGCCGGCCACGGTCTCGAGCGGCAGCACGCCGGCGCCCGGCATCTCGTCGCCCTGGTGGCCGCGATACCCGCGCCCGAGCAGCTGGTAGCCGCCGCACACGGCGAGCAACGCCGCGCCGCCGCCGACGACCGCCTCCCGCAGCGGCTCCGCCTTCGCCGCGAGGTTTGCCGCGACGAGCAGCTGCTCGCGGTCCTGGCCGCCGCCGACGTAATAGAGGTCGTGCGCGCCCGGCACGATCGCGTCGTCGAGCCCGAGCTCCGTCACGTCGAGCTCGTACCCGCGCCATGCCGCGCGCCGCGCAAGCACCGCGATGTTGCCGCGGTCGGCGTAGATGTTCAGGTACTCGGGATAGAGATGCCCGATGCGGATCGTCGTCATGCGGCGCGCTCCCAGTACGGTCGTGCCAGCCCGCGGTCGGCAACGATCCGCTGGAGTTCGAGCATCGCGGTGTACGTCGGCAGCACGACGAGTTCGCCGCCGTCCGGCGTCAGCGCGAGGCCGCGGTCGAGCGCGCGCGCGAGATCCGGCTCGACCTCGATCGCGTCCTCGGCGAGTCCCGCGTACTTGAAGCGCAGCGCGAGCTCGGCCGCACGCGACCCCGTCGCGACGAGCCGCTCCAGCCCGCCAAGCAGCAGCTCGAAGTCGACGTCCCAGATCCAGGACACGTCGCGGCCGTCGGCGATCGCGTCATTCAGCGCGATCACCGCGACCCGGGGCGGGCCGCCGTCGACGAGCGTGCGGACGGCTTCGTTCGCGCCCGCCGGGTTCTTCACCAGCAGCAGCAGTAGCCGCTTGTCGCCGACGGGTATGCGCTCGAAGCGGCCGAACGCGGCGCTGAACCGTCCCAGTCCCGCGGCGATCTCGTCGAGCGAGGCGCCGAGCGCCCGCGCGAGCGCTGCCGCCGCAACCGCGTTGTAGACGTTGTAGAGGCCCGGCAGCGCAAGCTCGACTCGCCGCGTTCCCTCGGGTGCGACGAGGTCGAACGACGCACGCTCGAGCCCGTGCAGCTCGATCGCCCGCGCGACGACATCGAGCGGCGGCCGCGCGGAGTCGCCGCGCGGACAGCGGTAGTCGCCGAGGTGCCCGACATACGCGGCCGCGTAGTCGTAGGGCGTCCCGCACCGTACGCAGTACTTCGAGTCGGCCGCATGCTGGAGCGCCGGTCGCGCGAGCCGCGGGTCGTCGAGCCCGAAGATCGTCGCGCGCGTGTGCGTGCGCGCGAGATCGCCGACCTGCGGATCGTCGCCGTTGACGACGAGCACCGCCTCCTCTGGCAACCCGGCCACCGCGTCCCGCCAGCGCGCGGCGACGAGCTCGAGCTCGCCGTACCGGTCGAGCTGGTCGCGAAAGAGATTCGAGAGACAGAGGACGCGCGGTCGCACGCGCCGCACGATCTCCGGCAGCGCAGCCTCGTCGACCTCGAACAAGCCGAGCTCCGCGCCGTTCGCGGCGAGGAGCGCCGACGCCACGCCGGAGACGAGGTTTGCGCCCGAACTGTTGTGCGCGAGCCGATGCGTGGGCCGCAGGATCTCCGCCGCCATCGCCGCCGTCGTCGTCTTCCCGTTCGTCGCCGACAGCACCGCCGCGCCCGCGGGAAGCCGGGCCGCGAGGCGGTCGATCGCGCCGGGGTCGAGCTTCGAAATCAGCTTCCCCGGCATCGTCGTGCCGCCGCCGGCGCCGACGAGCCGCGACATCGCCGCCACGGTCCGCGCCGCCGCGATCTCGGCTCCGAGAGGCACGGAAACCCGCATGGAAGCGAGAGTACGCCACGTTCGAGGGATCCCGACGGGGTGAGACAACGTTCCCCCGATCGAGGGCTGTTCATTCCCCTTCCGGGGGACGCCTCGCATTGCGCAGGCCCCTACGTTTGACAGCACTGCGGACTCGCGCATCGCGCGAGACTCCATGCGCTTGCGGGCGAGTCGCGGCTCAACGCGCTCTGGGGTCGTGGCGGCCGGCGCGCCGGCGCGGCAGTGGCGGCTTCGTGGTGACGTGCTCGCTTGCGGCGACCGCCACCGCGGGGACGGGCACCCGTCACACGTGGGGATTCAACGTTCGCGGTCTCGGCAAGACGTCCGCCTACGTCCGACTCCTGGCCAGCGCGATTCAGCAGAACCCGAAGCAGCGCTTCGACGTCATCGTCGAGGGCGTCCAGACGCCTGAGCAAGGGACAGATTTCGGCATTCGGCCTGAAGAACAACCTGCTCGGCGCGAAGCAGGGCCAGAACACGATCGGCGGCTCCCAGATTCGGCGGACGTTCAGGGCCATCGACGGCCTGCACGCGATGCTGAACGGCTACCAGATCGGTTTCCTGGCCAAGACGCAGTACGTCGCGGCGATCGTGCCGAACGATCGGGTGCAGATGAGCTCCGTGGAGCTCCCGTACTCGAACGATCAGAAGTGGCCGTGGGTCGTCGGGGCCGATCGACTGGAACTCCCAGGCGTCCGCGCTGACCGAGCCGACGATCGCGGTCGTCGACTCCGGCATCGACGCGTCCCGCGCGACCGACTTCGGCTCCCGGGTGCTCGGCCAGGTCAACCTGGCGAGCCTCACGCCGAACTCGCCCGGTGACGGCTACGGGCACGGCACGTTCGTGGCCGGCATCGCTGCCGGCGCGGCGGACGGGTCGGCCGGTGTCGCGCCGACGGCGAACCTCTACTCGATCGACGTCATGGACGACGAGGGCGAGGCGACGGTGGCCGACATCGTCGCCGCCTGCGACTGGATCCTCCAGCACAAGGATCAGTACGACATCCGCGTCGCGAACTTCTCGCTCCACGCGACGAATCCGGCGAGCCTCTTCTTCGATCCGCTCGATCAGGCGGTCGAGAAGCTCTGGCTCAACGGCGTCGTCGTCGTGACGGCGTCCGGCAACTACGCGGAGAACGGTGCGGAGAGCGGCGTTCCGTTCGCGCCCGGCAACGACCCGTTCGTGATCACGGTCGGTGCGTCGGACATCAACAACACCGTCGCGACGGGCGACGACACCACCGCGCCGTGGTCGGCGTGGGGTCCGACACCCGACGGGTTCATGAAGCCCGAGCTGTCGGCTCCCGGCCGGTACATCATCGGCCCGGTCTCGGCCGGCGCAGGTCTCGCGATCGAGCGGCCCGATCACATCACGGGCGACCCGAACGGATCGATGCAGCTCAGCGGCACGTCGTTCTCGTCGCCGATGGTCGCGGGTGCGGCTGCGGAGCTGCTCGCGCAGCATCCCGACTGGACGCCGGACCAGGTCAAGGGCGCGCTGATGGTCTCGGCAAGCGCGACGCCTGACGCCACACCGGGCTCCCTCGGAGTCGGCGAGCTCGACATCGCCCTCGCGCGGAAGGTGGACACTCCGCCGAACCCGAACGCCGGTCTCGACCAGTACGTCACCACCGGCGCCGACGGCTCCGTCGTCTTCAACAGCGCAGCGTGGCAGGCAGCCGCGTCGAGCAACAGCGCCTGGAACGACGCGGCCTGGGGCAGCGCGGCCTGGTCGGACGCCGCCTGGGGCAGCGCCGCCTGGGGCAGTGCAGCCTGGGGCAGCGCGGCCTGGTCGGACGCCGCCTGGGGCAGCGCCGCTTGGGCAGCGCGGCCTGGGGCAGCGCCGCTTGGGGCAGTGCCGCCTGGGGGAGCGCGGCCTGGGCAGCGCCGCCTGGGACGACGCCGCCTGGGGCAGTGCGGCCTGGGGCAGTGCAGCCTGGTGCGGTGCAGCCTGGGGCAGCGCGGCCTGGGCAGTGCAGCCTGGGGCAGCGCGGCCTGGAGTGACCAGGCTGTGAACGACCTTTCGCTCACGCCGGACGCGACGGCGGCGAGCGAGACCGAGATCGACGGAGTCGAGTCGGATCTCGGAATCGTCGACGGGACCTGTGATCCGGTCCTCTCGACGTGCACCGCACCGCCGCAGCCGTAGTACCGACGTAGCACCCTCACCGCCAGCACAGAACGGGCCTCGGATCGCCGGGGCCCGTTCCTGCGTCGTCGCCACGTCTTGCGGAGTGCACCCAAAGTTCACCCGTTCGAGGGAAATTGCTCCGCGAAGCTGCACTGCCCCATCCGGGGGACGAAGGCCGCGGCTACGCCCCATACGTTGGAGAAGGCTTCACTGTGGACTGCGGCTCTGCACTCGGTGCAGACATAACGAGCTAGGGGGAAGGCGGCAATGCAGCAACGTCGAGGGGCACGTGGAGTGCGCGCGAACGCACTCTGGGGACGCGGTGGTCGGCGGACAGGCGCCGCTGTCGCGATCTGCGTCATCGCTGCGTCGCTTGCTGCGACCGCGACCGCCGGCACGTCGGGCCGCCACGGCTTCTGGGGCTTCAACGTCAAGGGCATCGGCAGGACGTGCGCCTACATCCCGGACTCGCTCGCGAGCGCGATCCAGCAGAACCCGCGGCAGCGGTTCGACGTCATCGTCGAGGGCGTTCAGAAGCCGCAGGACAGCAGCCAGACGCGCGTGAGCCCGACCGGCCTGCGCTCGGGCATGCTCGGCATCCGCCAGGGTGCGAACACGATCGGGACGTCGCAGATCGGCGGCCTCTACCAGTCGATCAACGGTCTTCACGCCGGCCTCACCGGCCAGCAGATCAAGTTTCTCGCCCGCCTCCCGTACGTCGCCGCGATCGTCCCCAACGACGCGGTGCAGATGAGCTCGTGGGGCGGTAGCAACAACGCCCTCTATTCGAACGCGCAGCGCTGGGCCTGGACGGTCGGGGCGCGCGCGAACTGGGGCTGGTCGTGCGTCACAGGGGAACGTCCCGACGATCGCCGTCGTCGACTCCGGCGTCGACGCGAGCGCGGGCGCCTTCGGCGGCCGCCTGCTCGGCCAGGTCAACCTCACGAGCCTGACGCCGAACTCGCCGGGCGACGGCTACGGCCACGGCACGTTCGTCGCCGGCATCGCAGCCGGCGCTGCGACGGGCTACGCCGGTGTCACGCCGACCGCGAACCTGTTCTCCGTCGACGTCATGAACGACGAGGGCCAGGCGACCGTCGCCGACGTCATCGCCGCCTGCGACTGGATCCTCCAGAACAAGGCGCAGTACAACATCCGCATCGCCAACTTCTCGCTCCACGCCGCCGGGCGCGCGAGCCTCTTCTTCGACCCGCTCGACCAGGCGGTCGAGAAGCTGTGGCTCAACGGCGTCACCGTCGTGGCTGCCGCGGGGAACTACGCGACCGACGGCCAGGAGAGCGGCGTGCCGTTCGCGCCGGGCAACGATCCGTTCGTGATCACCGTCGGCGCGGCCGACATCGGGACGACGACCTCGACCTCGGACGACGTCGTCGCGCCGTGGTCGGCATGGGGCTACACGCCGGACGGCTTCTCGAAGCCCGACCTCTCCGCTCCCGGCCGCTACCTGGTCGGGCCGGTCTCGGCGAACAGCGTGCTCGCGCTCGAGCGGCCGGATCACGTCGTCGCGCCCGGCTACATGCAGCTGAGCGGGACGTCGTTCTCGGCGCCGATGGTCGCCGGCGCGGCGGCGATGCTGCTCGCGCAGCATCCCGACTGGACGCCGGACCAGGTCAAGGGCGCGCTGATGACGTCCGCGAACGCGACGCCCGCGGCGGCGCCGCGGTCGCTCGGCATCGGTGAGCTCGATGTCGCAGGGCGCGAAGACGGTCACGAACCCGCCGAATCCGAACGCAGGGCTCGACCAGTTCCTGGCTACCGCTGCCGACGGCACCGTCACCTTCGACAGCTCCGCCTGGCAGACCGCGGCTCAGAACGACGCGGCCTGGAGCGACGCCGCGTGGAGCGACGCGGCCTGGGCCTCCGCCGCCTGGGGCGACGCGGCCTGGAGCGACGCGGCCTGGAGCGACGCGGCTTGGAGCGACGCCGCCTGGTCCGACTCGGCCTCCGCGGACGGCGCTCGACCCGACCGGGACGACGGTCTCGCCCGCGGACATCGCCGCTGTGGACACATCGCTCGGAATCGACCCGATTTCCGATCTGGTGGGCACGCCGTAAGCGCCGAAGTGCCGCATCCACAAAAGGGCGGAATGCTCCGAACGGGGGATGCCCCCCGTCTGAGGGGTTCGTACTCTCCGCCTTATGGCTCTGCGGCCAGATCAGCGGCGCATGCGGGTCACCCGGTCCCTGTGAGGTCACTGGCGAACACGCAATGAACGCCGTTCCCGATACATATCCGATGGCAGACGTCCATGCCGGGCGCAACGACCCGCCGTCGGACGCCGCCGCGGGTCTGCCGCGGTCCGCCCAGATCTATCTCGCGATTCTCGGCCTAGCGACGCTCGCGGCCGCCGGCCGTTTCTACATCAAGGTTCCGACGATCACGGACAAGTCGGACTGGATCGCGTTCGCGATCCTCGCCACGGCGGCGACGGTCGCGCACCTGTTCCCGGTCAAGGCGCCGCGGAACAACATGTACCACACGTCCACGGTGTTCCTCGTCGCGGCGGCGCTGCTGCTTCCGCCCGAGCTGCTCGTGCTGATTCCGCTCGTGCAGACCGTCCCGGAGTGGCTGAAGGAGCGCTACCCGTGGCCGATCCAGGTCTTCAACGTCTCGAACTACACGCTCGACGCGCTCGCGGCGTGGGGGGCGGCGGCGCTGATCACCGACCATGCCGGCGGCGTTGATCACGAACACGAACGCGCGGCTCGCGGTCGCCGGGCTCGCCGCGGCGGTCGCGTTCGTCGCCGTCAACCACATTCTCGTCGCGATCATCCTCAAGCTCGGCCGCGGCCACTCATTCCGCGCGACGGGGCTGTTCTCGATCGAGAGCATCTCGATCGACCTGATCCTCGCGATCATCGGCGTCTCGCTCGCCGCGTTCTGGAAGTGGAACCCGTGGCTGATCTTCGCCGCGGTCGCGCCCCTCGTCGGCGTCTACCGCTCGGTGAGCGTGCCGCAGCTCCAGGCCGAGGCGCGGGTCGACCCGAAGACGGGTCTCTACAACGCGCGCTACTTCGCGACGACGCTCGCCGCCGAGATCGCGCGCGCCGCGCGCTTCGAGCGGCCGATGTCGCTGATCATGGCCGACCTCGACCTGCTCCGCGACATCAACAACAGCTACGGCCACCTCGCCGGCGACGCGGTGCTCCAGGGCATCGCAGAGATCTTCCGCGCGCAGCTGCGCCACTACGACGTGCCGGCGCGGTTCGGCGGCGAGGAGTTCTCGATCCTCCTGCCGGAGACGCCGCCCGACCAGGCGCTCGAGATCGCGGAGCGGATCCGGCGCGCCGTCGCAGAGAAGGAGTTCGAGGTCGAGACCGCGGCGGAGCCCGTGCGCGCAACGGTGTCGATCGGCGTCGCGGCGTTCCCGAAGGACGGCTCCGACGCGAACGAGCTGATCCACCAGGCCGACCTCGCCGTGTACCGGGCGAAGCTCCAGGGCCGCAACCGCGTTCTCGGCGCGAGCGCGGAGCCGCTGCTGCTCGCTGCCGAGCGCGGCGCGAAGCTGCGCGCGGTCCGCGAGGACGGGGAGCACATCACGCCGCTGCCGGCTGCCGAGCCGCTCGACGCCGTCGAGGAACGGCGCCAGCCGCGCCCGCACGGGGTCCACGGGCCGCGCTTCCTCTCGCTCTCGCCGCGCCTCGCGTTCGTCGTCAGCACCGTCAGCGTCGTCGGCATCGGCCTCGGTCTCGCCGGGCTCCTCTTCGGTCAGAGCACCGACGTCTACGGGCTGCTGGCCGTGTGCGCCCTCGTCGGCGGCGGCCAGGCGCTGTCGCTCGAGCTCGCCGAGGTCGAGGGCTCGATCTCCGTCAGCGCCGTCGGCTCGCTCGCGGGCGCCGCGCTGTTCGACTATCGCGCCGCGCTCCCGCTCGCGCTCACCGTCGCGATCGTCGAGTGGAGCGCGCGCCGGACCTCGATCCACCACGTCCTCTACAACATCGGCACGCTCTCGCTCGCCTCGCTCGCAGCCGCCTCGGTGATGTCGATCTCCGTCGGCGGCGGCGCCGGCGGCCGCGCTGCGGCAGCGGCTCTCGGCCTCGTCGGCGGCGCGGTCTACTTCGCCGTGAACATGGGGCTGCTCAGCCTCGCGTCGGGCGTCGAAGGACACGAGAGCCCGTGGAGCGTGTTCCACGAGCGGTTCGCGTGGCTCCTGCCGCACTACGTCGTCTACGGCTTCATCGGCGCCGTGATCGGCCTCGCGTACGAGGCCGTCGGTCTCTACGCGCTCGCCGTGTTCGCCGTGCCGCTCCTCCTGATGCGCAAGACGCAGGAGGCGTACCTGAAGCACACCCAGAAGTCGGCGCTGAAGCTGCGCGAGGCGGCGGACACGATCCAGTCGCAGAACGTCTCGCTCGAGCAGGCGAACCGGCTGCTGCGCGAGCGCTCGACCGCGGCGATGGAGTCCCTCTCGGCGACCGTCGACGCGCGCGACTCGTACACCGCCGGTCACTCGCGGCGCGTGCAGCAGCTCGCGCTCGCGATCGGCCGCGAGCTCGGCCTCTCGCAGGCGGAGCTCGACCTGCTCGGCCACGCGGCGCTCTTCCACGACATCGGCAAGCTCGCGATCCCGGACGCGATCCTCCTCAAGCCCGCGAGCCTCACGGGCGAGGAGTGGGCGCTGATGCAGCGCCACGCCGAGGAGGGCGCGCGCATCATCGACCGCCTCGGCTTCCTCCAGGACGCGGTGCCGGCGATCCGGCACCACCACGAGCGCTTCGACGGCACCGGCTACCCGGACCGGATCGGCGGGGAGGAGATCCCGCTCGGCGCCCGGATCATCCACGTCGCCGACGCGCTCGACTCGATGCTGACGACGCGGATCTACCGCGCGGCCCGGCCGGTGCACGAGGCGCTGGCCGAGGTCAAGGGCGCGTCCGGCACGCAGTTCTGCCCGCGCTGCGTCGCCGCGCTGGAGCGGATCCTGCCGCTCGAGTCGGTCGTCTCGCAGCCCACCGAGCCGGAGCCGCAGCAGCGGCCGCAGCTCGTCAAGGCCAGCGTAGAGCCCCGCACGGCCCTACTTGCGGATTCTCTAGCTTGCTCTAAGATTCTTGGCATGGCGCCGAAGCCGCGCTTTCCGGCGGTCGCCGCGATCGACCCCGGTGCGCTCGCCGAGTTCCAGGCCGGCATCCGCAAGCGGTATTCCGACGAGCAGATCCTCACCGAGCTGCGCGACTGCGCGGCCCGGCTCGGCCGCTCGCCGACGATGCGCGAGTTCGCAGCCGATCCCGGTACCGCGCTCCACCCGCAGACGGTGATCGAGCACTTCGGCTCGTGGAACGCGGCGAAGCGCGCGGCGGGCCTCGTGCCGCGGCGGTTCGCGACGCGCGAGGAGCTGCTCGGACTCCTGCGCGACCTGGGGGAGGAGCTCGGCCGTCCGCCGACGGCGCGCGACATCGACGCCCACAAGGGCCAGCTGCCGTCGAAGTCGCTCTACTGGCACACCTTCGGCTCTCTGTCGAACGCGCTGCGCGAAGCCGGCTTCGACGTCCCCGTCGGCGAGGAGCGGCTCGAGCGCGCCGTCCAGCAGGGCGCGGAGCTTGCGCGGCGGATCGGCCGGCTGCCGAAGTTCGCGGATTGGGCCGAGGCGCGTAAGGACGACGACGCGCTCCTGACCGAGTGGCAGGTCTACCGGATGTTCGACGCGCGCCGCGGCGCGTGGTCGACGTTCCAGTTCCTCGTCCGGGAGCGGCTCGACGAGCAGGGCGTCCGCGTCGGCAGCGACGGTCGCCTCGTCGGAAAGAAGAAGACCTAGGCGGCGAGTGCGTCGAGCCGCGCGAGGCAGGAGACGCCCTCGTGCGGCGCGCGGACGGCCGGCAGTGAGCCGTCCTCGACATACGTGCGGTCGGGCCGGAAGCGCTCGTTGCGCGCGATCCCGCCGTCGCGGAGCTCCAGGAAGCTCCCGTCCGGCAGCTTGCGCTTCTTGAGGCGGATGCCCGCGTAGCGCTCCAGCACCTCGAGCGCGTCGCGCGTCGAGGCGAAGAACAGCTCGTGGCGGCCGGCGCCGAACCAGAGCGGCCGGCCGATCCCGCGGGCGACAAAGACGGTTCCGGGATCGCGTTCGTCGAGCCAGGCGCTCGCCATCGAGCCGACGAGCGCCTCGAGCGCGCGCGGCTCGTTCCCGGAGTGCGCGGCGAGCGCGAAGATCGCCTCGGAGTCGACGGTCATCTCCGGCTCCGTGCGGGCGCAGCCGAACGGGGCAAGCAGCTCGTCGTCGTTGACGATGATCCCGTTGTGGATCCCGATCACCGGCCCGTGGCGCACGGGGTGGTTGTTGGCGGCGATCGACGGATGACCCTTGGTGTAGTCGCGGACGTGGACGAGCAGCTCGGTCGCGGTGGGGGGGACGGAGATCCGGTCGAGCAGGTGGCTCGCCGGCGTCCGCTGTTTCGTGACGGTCGGCGGCGTGTTGCCCGGCCGCCGGTACGCGTACCCGACCGCGTCCGCGCCGCGTTCAGCGATGCCTGCGAGGAGCGCCTGCGCTGCCAGCGTGCGATCGACATCGCTGCGCGCTGAGAGGCTGTATCCCGCAATTCCGCACATACCAGACTTTCTTCGGAAGACCCGGGGCGGCAACGCCGCAGTCGCCCCAATGCCTTCTACCGACGTGTCGAGCCGCTGGTAGTTAGTCGGCAGCCCGAGCGCTAACGATTAGCCCACATTTTCGCCGCCGCACCGGTCGTCCCTCGTTCGCGCCGAAGCGCCGCTCAAGCCTCGACTGAGGGATGCCGATACGCAGTGCGATGGAGCAGCGGCCGCTCCCAGACGCCGTCCTCAAGTCCGCTTCGAAGGTATCCGAGGCGCGGCTGGAGCTCGTTCCCGACCCTGAGGCGATCGAGCTCGAGGACGTCGAGACAGACGACGACGCGCCGGAGGCAGGCGCGGCACTCGACGAGCCGGACGCCGACGACGAGGCGGAAGAGACCGAGGAGCCCGAAGCCGTCGAAGGCGCGCTCCAGGTCTCCGATCCCCTGAAGCTCTACGTTCGCCAGATCGGCGGCGGCCCGCTGCTGACACGCGAAGAGGAGCGCGAGCTCGCGCGCCGCAAGGACGCGGGCGACGAAGCTGCGAAGCGGCGCCTGATCGAGTGCAACCTCCGCCTCGTGATGTCGATCACGCGGAACTACACGAAGGCCGGCGTGCCGCTCCTCGACCTGATCCAGGAAGGGAACCTCGGCCTGATCCGCGCCGTCGAGAAGTTCGACTACCGGATGGGCTACAAGCTTTCGACCTATGCGACCTGGTGGATCCGCCAGTCGGTCACCCGTGCTCTCGCCGACCAGGGCCGCACGATCCGCCTACCCGTCCACGTCGCCGAGCAGGTGCGCCGGCTGCTGCGCTCGCGCCGCCAGCTCGCCCAGAAGTTGAACCGGGAGCCGACGATCGCCGAGCTCTCGAAGGAAACGACCTTGACCGAGAAGCGCGTCGAGGAGCTGCTCGAGCTCGTCGACGAGCCGGTGAGCCTCGAGACACCCGTCGGCGACGGAGAGAGCCTCTACGCCGACCTGATCGAGGACATCAACGCCGAGCGGCCGCACGAGACCACCGCCGAGCTGCTGCGGGCGAAGGAGGTCGAGCTCGCGCTCACGCACCTGAACCCGCGCATGCGCCGTGTTCTTGCCCTTCGCTTCGGGCTCGACGGCGCAACACCGCAGACGCTGGAAGAGGTCGGCGCCGGCCTCGGCATCACCCGCGAGCGGGTGCGCCAGCTCGAGTCACGCGCGCTGCGCGAGCTCCGGATCGCCGCGCCGGACCTCGAGCTCTATCTCCGCGCCGACAGCTAGCCCTAGCTCGCCGCGACCATCTGCATCTCGCGCAGTCCGGCCATCCGGCGGAGCGACTCGAGCTCGATCTGCCGGACGCGCTCGCGGGTGAGGCCGAGCCGCTTGCCGATCTCCTCGAGCGTCTTGGGCTCCTCGTCGAGGAGGCCGTAGCGGAGGACGAGCACCTGCCGCTCTCGATCCGGCAGCGACTGCAGCGCGACGGCGAGCGCCTGGCTCCGCAGCGACACCTCGACGCGCTCCTCCGGGAGCGGGTCGTCGCCGGCGACGAAGTCCCCGAAGACTGCGTCGTCGCTCTCGCCGACGGGCTGGTCGAGGCTCGCGGACGCCCGAGCGGCCGCGCGCACCTCGCGCGCCTGCTCGATCGGCAGCGACGCCTCCTCGGCGATCTCCTCGAGATTCGGCTCGCGGCCGAGCTCCATCCAGAGCGTCCGCTCGGCCCGGTTCATCTTCTGCATCCGCTCGACGATGTGGACCGGCATGCGGATCGTCCGGGCCTTGTCGGCGAGCGCCCGCGCGACGGCCTGGCGGATCCACCAGGTCGCGTACGTCGAGAACTTGTAGCCGCGCCGCCAGTCGAACTTCTCCACGGCCCGGATCAGCCCGAGCGTGCCCTCCTGGATCAGGTCGAGGAACGGCAGGCCCTGGTTGCGGTAGTTCTTCGCGATCGAGACGACCAGCCGGAGGTTCGACTGGATCATCCGCTGCTTGGCCTCCATGTCGCCGCGCTCGATCCGCTTCGCGAGCTCGACCTCCTGGGGCGCCGTCAGCAGCTGGTGGCGGCCGGCCTCGCGGAGGAAGAGCTGGAGGCTGTCGGTGGTCGTCTCGACGGGCGGGTTCGGCGGTGGGGGAGCCGCGTCACGTTCGGGCTCCTCGATCAGCTCGATGCCCCGCCGGTCGAGCTCGCTGGACACCGCCTCGACCTCGAGCGGCTCGAGCTCGAGCGGTTCGAGGATCTCCTGCAGGTCGACGGCGCGCAGCTGGCCGTTCGCCTCGGCAGTCTCGAGCAGCGCGGCAAGCTCTTCGTTTCGGAGAATCGACTCGATCTCGACGGTCACGCGCGGTCCTTTCATTGCCCCGTCAACAGCCTGTTCAACAAGCCAAACACGCCGCAACCACCGGATCAAGGGCGCCCGCCACCCGAAATGCCGTGCACGAGAACGGGCGTTATGTCAAGTTGGAGGAAGAACGTACCAACGCTGAGAGGTCTATCGTCCCGACCGTGAGACGGATTGCGCTCGCTGCGGCGGTCGCCTCCGCCCTCCTGGGCGCCGCGGGGCCGGCGCGCGCGGAGAGCGTGCCCGCATCCACCGGCGCGACCGACGCGGCGCTTGCGGTGGCGCCGGACGGCTCGCCGCGCGTCGCGTTCGTCGGAGCCGCCGGCGCGGTCGTCGTGGCCGCCCGAGCGGCCGACGGCACCTGGACCGAGCAGGCGCTCCCGGCGCTGCCCGGGCCGCGGGTGCTCGTCGTCGGCCTCGCGGTCGCTCCGAGCGGCAGAACCGTCGTCCTCGCCGAGGATCCAGCCGCCCGCTGGCTCGCCCTCGCGGAGCAGAACGGCGTCTCCTGGAGCGTCCGCACGGTCGCGACCGCGCCGAAGGGCGGCCTCCTGGGCTTCGGCGGCCTCGCGCTCGACCGCGCAGGCTCGCCGCTTGTCGCGTACGCGTACCAGCTCCCGTCGCGCAAGAGCTGGCTTCGCCTCGTCCACGAGGACGCGGCCGGCCGCCTCGTCGGCGAGCGGGTGACACGCTCCGGGTTCCCGTCGAGCGACGTCCTCCCGGCCGCCGCTCCGGTGGTGATGCCGGGCGGAGCCGTCCGCGTCGTCGAGGCGTACGACTCGGCGACGATCGAATGGGCGCGCACGAAGAACAAGAAGGACTGGATCGGCCAGTTCGTCTACGGGACGGCGCTCGGCGCCCCCGCGGGCGTCGTCAAGGCCGCCGCCGGCGCGAGCGGCGTGTGGAGCGCCTGGACGGAGCTCTTCCCGTCGTTCGACGAGAGCCAGCTGCTGCTCACCGTGCACCGGAACGGCGAGTTCACGACGATCGTCTCCCACCACGCGTTCCTCGTCTCGCTCGTCCTCCCCGCCTCCGGGCCGGAGATCGCCGGCGACGACTACGTCGATCTCGCGGGCGCGCGCACGGTGTACGCGGGGCTCGTCGCCGACGCGGCCGGCAACACCGTCGAGGTCGACGGCGACCTGAAGGGCTACGACGTCGACGCCGCCGGCGGCCGGCAGTACCTCCTCGTCCAGCCCGACGGCCTCGACTGGTACCGCGCGGCCGCCCCGCCGACGACCCACGTCGCGCTCGCGGTGACCGTCCAGGGCGCGTCGTTCGTCCTCAGCCGGCACGGTCTACGCCCAGTCAGGCGCACCGGTCGCCGGGCACGGTGCAGCTCTGGCGCGAGACGGCGTCGGGCGCGCAGCTCTTCGCCTCCCTCCCACTCGCCGCCGACGGCACGTTCACCGCGACCGACCTGCCGCTCGTGCGGCCGCTCCTCTACCGCGCGGTGTACGTCGACCCGGCGTCAGGCGTGCCGCTCGCGTCGCTCTTCCGCACCGTTCTCGGCGGCTGAGGCGGTTATCCACAGGTTGCACAATGGGCTGTGGAAATGTTGATTATTCACTTTCCGCAAATTGCGCGTTTTTCGTTTTTCGCGCCCTTGCACCACCCCGGGCCAGGCCCTAGATTGCCAATTGCGCCGAGCGCGGCGCGGGAGTAGGTTGAAGCAGGGCCGAGAGGCAGTACGGGGAGGCTCGCAAGGGCCAAGTCGGAAAGTCGACCGGGACTGTGGACGAAACCGCGACCGACTCGGCGAATCTTTTTTCTGGAACGGGGACTGACTGCGGTCGTCCCCGTTTCTCATTTCTGCGCCTGTGTAGGATCGAATCGTGTCCGCGCCCACGCGCCCGCCGAGCATCGATCACGGCGTCACCTCGTTTCTCTGGGCCCTCGGCTTCGGCCTCTTCATCTACTTCGGCCTTCTGGCGATCGGCGCGAAGGGCGGCTTCTCGTTCGTCATCGCCCTGCTCGCGATCGGCGGCATCTGGATCCTCGTCCGCACGCGCGGCGAAGATCGCCCGGGCAGCTAGCTCAGGCTGCGTGGAGGACGACGCGCCGCGCGGTCGGCGCGCCTGAGCAGAGCGCGAAGACGAGCTTCCGGGCCAGTTCCGGCCCGAGCACGACGTCGAGGCGCTCGCGGGCGGTCAGCTCATCGGGCGCGAGGCTCGCGCAGTGCGCGAGGAGGAGAGGCAGGCCTCCGAGGCCTTTGCCTTCCCATGCCGACGGCAGTCCGGCTATCCCGCTCATCCCGCTGCTGAGTATCGACGGCGCGAGCCGCGCCGCATGATCCCTCCCCGCAGGGATTGCCTCTAAACCCTAGAGCTCGAGCCGTCTGGCGTCGAAGCCGGCGCCCCAGAGCTCGGCCTCGAACGCGGCAATCGTGACGAGCGCGTCGTCCGGGAAGACGTGCTCGACGACGCCGATCTCGCGGTCGTTGTGGAACGGCAGATCGACGTGCTCGCACGAGACGAGGTTCACCGACAGTCGCCCGCAGACCGGGCAGCGGACGGCGAGGCCGAGCGAGCCGTCGCCGGGCGCGAGGAGCGAGAACGCCGACGGGAAGACCGGCCGCGGTCGCTCCTCCGGGTAGCAGTAGAAGCTCCACGGCCACTCCCCCGCTCCGATCCGCGCGGCTGCGAGATCGCCGAGCTCGGCGGCGACCGGCTCGACCCGCGCCGTCATCAGGTTCAGGAACACGCCCGCGTCGAGGCCGAGCGGCGCCCAGTCGAGATCGTCGTGGCTGACGAGGCCGTCGTGCTCGTCCCCGCACGGGCAGTCGAAGCGGATCCGGTAGACGGCCGGGTGCGCCGTCCCGGGCAGGCGCTCGAGGCGGCGGAACGACGACAGCGCGACTCTGCTCTCGCCGCGTGCCGGGCAGGCGAACGTATAGCGGCTCGTGAGAGCGTCGTACATGCCTGGGGTTGTAATCGGTCGCGCGGACGGCGGAGTCGAGGGGGAACCTGGGGTTCCCCCTCGGGCCCCCTCCTTCGGCGCGCGTGGCGGGCGGGGTTGACGCTCCGCCGAGAGCGCGGTCTCGCCTTCGCCGGACGATCGCGGTGACACCCAGAACGATCTCGGCGAGATGCCTACCCCGCGCGGCCCGTGGTGGCTGAAGCATCCCGGGCCGCAAGGTTCACCTCCGTCTAAGGCGGGCTTCGCCCAGCGTTAGCCTCCGGCCTTTGCCGCAGCGAACGTCGAGCCGATCAAGGCCGGAGGCTAACGCCGCCCGTCAGGGCGCGTTAGACGGAGGCGCACCAGCGGTGCGGGATGGGCGAAGCCCACCACGCGTCGCGCGCACCTCGAAATCTGCCGAGCACCGACCTGGGTGACGTCGCGATCGTCCGGCGAAGGCGAGACCGCCGCTCTCGCCGCAGCCCCACCACCGCCCGCCACGCGCGCCGACGGAGGGGTCCACTAGGGGAACCCTGGGTTCCCCTAGTACGTAATGAGCGAGTAGAGGTCGTGGCCGGCGAGCCGGCTGCGCCCGTTCAGGAACGAGAGCTCGATCACGAAGTTGACGCCGACGACGTGGCCGCCGAGCTTCTCGACGAGCCCGGCGATCGCCTCGACCGTGCCGCCGGTGGCGAGGACGTCGTCGTGGATGACGACCCGCGCCCCGACCGCGATCGCGTCGGCGTTCACCTCGAGCGCGTTCTCGCCGTACTCGAGGAGATAGCGGGCGGTGACGGTCTCCGGCGGGAGCTTGCCGGGCCGGCGCGCGGGCACGAAGCCGCAGCCGACCTCGCAGGCGACGGCCGCGCCGAGCAGGAAGCCGCGCGCCTCCGCGCCGAGGATCAGGTCCGGCTTGCGCTCCGCCGTCCACTCCGCGAGCGAATGGATCGCCTGCCGCAGCGCGTCCGGGTCGAGCAGCAGCGGCGTGATGTCCTTGAACCCGATCCCGGGCTCGGGAAAGTCGGAAACCTCGCGGATCTTCGACCGGAGATCGATCATCCGCCGGCGATCCGCCGCACGTTCCGCAGGAAGAGCAGCTGCGAGAGCTCCTGTGCGGCCTCGCCGAGCGCCTGCAGATCCTCGATCCCGGCGCGGCGCCGTTCCGGGTTCCGCGAGCGGAGCGCCGGCCCGACGAGCGCCTCGAGGAGACCCGACTCGCGGTCGGCGGCGGTGCGGAACGCGCGCAGGTGGCGCGGCGCGATCCCGTACCGCGCCAGCGTCTCGCACGCGGCGGCGATGTCGGCGTCCGTCTCGGAGTAGAGCCGCTGGCCGGACTCGACGCGCGGCTCGAGCAGGCCGAACTCCTCGAGCTCCCGTGCCCGCTCGGGCGCGATGCCGGCACGCGCGCGGAGCTCGTCGAGGTCGAGCCCGTCCTCGCGCTCGCCGAGCGCGGTCGAGCGCCGGCGGCGGCGGTCCTTGCCCGCCCCGGCCGCGAGCTCGTCGCGGATCACGCGCAGCGGCAGAAACTCGTCGCGCTGGAGCCGGAGGATCGTCTCCAGCCGCTCGACGTCGTCCTCGCCGAAGAGCCGGTAGCCGCCCTGCGTCCGCTTCGGCGTCAGCAGCCCCTGGTCCTCGAGGTAGCGGATCTTCGAGATCGAGATGTCCGGGAACTCCGGCTGGAGCCGGCGGCACACCGTGCCGATCGTGAGCAGCCGCTCGCGCGGTGGGGCTTGGGTCGGTGCCATCAGCGTTTGAGGAAGGAGAGGCGGTACTTGCCGATCTGGAGCTCGTCGCCGTCCTCGAGCTCGGCGGACTCGACGCGCTTCCGGTTCACGAACGTGCCGTTGAGGCTCCCCTGGTCCTCGATGTACCAGCGGCTCTCGCGTTCGACGACGACGGCGTGGCGGCGGGAGACGGTGACGTCGTCGAGGAAGACGCCGCAGTCCGGCGAGCGGCCGACCGTCGTTCCGCCGGCCTGCGGGACGAAGCTCTCGCCCGCGCGGCCGCCGCCGGAGCGGATGACGAGCGCGGGGCCCTGCACGCCGAGATCGTCGAGCGTGCTGAGCGCCTCGTCGGCCTCGGCCGCGCTGAACGTCTGCGTGGTCTCGTCGCTCTCCTCGCGCACGAGGAGCTCGCCGCATTTGGCGCAGTAGTTCGCAGCCTCCGGGTTCTGGAAGCCGCATTCCGGACAGTAGATGTGGCTCATGCCGTTGGCGGCGAAGCCTTTCCGGTGAGGATCTCGGTCAGCGACGCGACGTCGACCTGGTCGAGAACGCTCTGGCCGCCCGGTCTTCTGGAGGCGCGCGACGAGCTCGGCGCGGAGGATGTCGATCTTCCCGTGTAGGAGACGGCGGCGGTACGAGACCTCCTGCTCCTCCTGCGTGTACTCGTCGATGAGCCGCTTGAGATCCTCGTCGGACAGCGTTGCGATATCGGGCAGCGGTTCCAACAGCCGGCCTTTCGCTCGAAGGACGAATGCCCCACAAAGGGTCAACCTGAAGTTTAGCTTTCGCCAGCGGCGCGTCCAGAGGGCCTTTCGGGACGGCGCTTCTCGTTAGGTTCGCGCCGCGGCCGCTTCGCCCTGCTCGATCTCCTCGATCATGCCTCGCAGCTCGTCCGCGAGCTCCTCGGAGCTCTCGCGCGTCTCGCCCTCGGCGTAGAGGTGCAGCAGCGGCTCGTCGGGATCGGGGAGCACCTGCGTCCAGCCGCGCTCGTCGAAGGACTTGATCCCGTCGGTGAGGTCGACGTCGCCGCCGGCGAGGCGCTCGTTGAGGATGCGCATCACGAGTCCCTTCAGCGCCCACGGGCAGTGGAGCGGCCAATGGATGAGCGTCGTCTGCGGCAGCTCCGCGACGAGCTCCGAGATCGGACGGCCCACGATCGCGAGCAGCTCGAGCAGCTTGACGAGGCTTGCGACGCCGTCGTAGGCCGGCAGGAAGTCCGGGAAGACGTAGCCGCCGCCGACCGCCCCGCCGAAGATCACGCCGCCCTCCGCGGCTGCCTTCGTCAGCGCCGGGAGCGACGCGCCGGTCCGGACGATCTCGAGTCCGGAGCCTTCGGCGATCCGGTCGACCTGGCTCGTCGCGTTCACCGGGAACGCGAGCCGCCCGGTGCGGCCGGCGGCCCGGATGAGGCTGACGTAGAGGAGCAGCGCCTGCTCGACGGAGATCTCGCGCGCGTTCTCGTCGATGAGGTAGAGCCTCTCGCCGGCGCGGTCAAAGACGGCTCCGAGGTCGGCTCCGACTGCCGGGACGAGTCGCTTCGCCTCTTCGATCGACGCCTCGAGCCCTTGGATCTCGGCTCCTCCCTCCCCCGGGAACGCGTGTGCCGCGACGGCTTCGAAGCCGAGCGGCCCGGCGACGAGCGGGAGGACGGACGAGGCGGCGGAGAAGCCGTAGTCGACGACGACGCGGAAGCCGCGCGCGCGGATCACGTCGGCGTCGACGGTTGCGAGGAGCCCGCTCGCATAGCTTTCGCGGACGCGCGCCGGATACGAGAGCGTCCCGACCTCGGTGGCGGACACGCGCCTGAGCTCGCCGCGGGAGAAGTGCTTCTCGACCTCGGATTGGAGTGTGCCGGTCAGCTCGATCCCCGGGTACTCGAAGAACTGGATCCGGATCACCTCCGGGTCGGCCGGGCTCTCGCCGACGTGGAGGCCGGCGCGGTAGCCCTCCGCCTTCAGGAACTGGCGCGCGACTGCCGCCGGGATCACCTGGAGGTCCGCGACGTCGACGCCGGTCGACGACAGTCCGGAGAGCATCGCCCGCTTGATCATCCGGCAGGCCGGCGAGCCCTCACGGCTGGCGACGACGCGCGCCTCGCGCTTCAGCGCGGTGCCGAACGCCGCGGCGAGCCGCAGCGCGACGTCAGGCGTGAGATCGACGTTGACCATCCCGGCGACACCGGACTTCCCGAACACCCGCGTCGTTCCACGGGACTCCCAGATCAGGCTCTCGAAGATCTGCGACCCGCTCTCGACTTCCTTGTGCGGGTAGATCCGGACGCCCGGCATGATCACGCTCTCGGCGCCGACGGACACCTCGTCGCCGATCGCGACGCCGTCGTGAACGCGTACGTGCGCGCGCAGGTCACACGAGCGGCCGATGATCGCGCCCTCGACGACGGCACTTCGCCCGATGTACGTCGACGCGTCGACGATCGAGTGCGACGTCCGCGCGCCTTCGCGGACGGTGACGCTCGTTCCGAGGACCGAGTACGGCGCGATCGTCGCCTGCGGCGAGATGCGGCAGTAGCTGCCGATGTACGCAGGGCCTTCGACGGCCTCGAGCTCCGCAAGGTCGACGCCTTCGCCGAGCCAGACGTTGCCGCGAATCCGGATGCCGCCGATGTCGAGCTGCACGCGCTCGTCGAGCGCGTCGAAGTTCGCCTGCCGGTACTGGTCGAGATTGCCGATGTCCTGCCAGTAGCCGCCGAGGACACAGCCGTAGATCGGCCGCCCCATCTCCAGCAGGAGCGGGAAGAGCTCCTTGGAGAAGTCGTACGGCCGGTCGGTCGGCACGTGCTTCAGCACCTCCGGCTCGAGGACGTAGATACCTGTGTTGATCGTGTCGGAGAAGACCTGGCCCCACGACGGCTTCTCGAGGAAGCGCTCGACGCGGCCGTCGTCGTCGGTGACGACGATCCCGAACTCGAGCGGATTCTCGACCGCCTTCAGCCCGATCGTCACGGACGCCTTCTTCTCCTTGTGGAACGCGACGAGCTGCGTCAGGTCGACGTCGCAGAGCGCGTCGCCGGAGATGACGAGGAACGTGTCGTCGAGCCTGCCCGCGGCGAGGCGGACGGAGCCGGCGGTTCCGAGCGGCGACTCCTCGACCGAGTAGCCGATGTCGACGCCGAGCGACTCTCCACTTCCGAAGTAGCTCCGGATCGCCTGCGGCAGGAACGCGACGGTGACGATCACGTCCGTCATCCCGTGGCGTTTCAGGAGCTCGATGATGTGCTCCATGCACGGCTTGCCGACGATCGGCACCATCGGTTTCGGCTGGTTCGACGTGAGTGGGCGCAGGCGGGTTCCTTCGCCGCCGGCCATGACGACGGCCTTCACGAGCGGAGCAGCTTCCATGCGTCCCTCGCGTAGAAGCCGGCCGCGACAACCGCCATCCCGAGCCCGATCCAGAAGAGGACGAGCGGCCACTTCGTCGAGTCGGCAGTGACGATTCGGAATCCGATCCCGGCGTAGAGCAGCCACGTCGCGGCCTTCCCGAGGAAGCTGACGTCGAGCTCGTAGCCGCGCGGCGAGAGCACGCGGTAGCCGACGATCAGCAGCACGTCACGGGCAATGATCACGACGAGGCCGATCCACGGCAGCCGGCCGTAGACGACGAGCAGGATCACCGCGGCGTCGATCATCAGCCGGTCGGCGAGCGGGTCGGCGATCTTCCCGAAGTGGGACTCGACATGCCAGCGCCGCGCGAGGAAGCCGTCGATCTGGTCGGTGGCGCCGGCGACGCCGAAGACGATTCCCGCCGGCCATGACGGCGCGTCGCCCGCTTCGATCATCAGCACGACGAAGACCGGGATCAGCAGCAGCCGGAAGATCGTCAGCGCGTTCGGCAGCTGGGCGAGCGGTGCGGAGACGGCGCGGGCTGCCATTGGGGGAAGGATACGGTCAGGGGCCGGAATGAAACCGGCCGCTCCAGTACGCGGTGCGCAGGAGGTACGCGGTCATCGCCGCCGCGCCGGTGAGCCCCCACGCCCCGTCGTACGCGCGGTAGCCGGGCATCGGCTGCGCCGGCTCGATCTGCGTCCCCTCGCCCCACTCGTTGTAACTCGTGATCGTGACCATGTCGGCGTGCGCCCGGATCGCCGCGCTCCAGAGGTTGTCGTAGGTCTGGCCGCGCCGCCGCGCCGTCGAGACAAGTGCGTCCTCGCCTGCCCGCGCTCCGTCGTAACCGGGGCCGACGGACGGCGCGCAGAGGATGTGGACGGCGTGCGCCTGCGCGCAGAGGCGTTTGAACTTCGCGGCGCCGAAGTTGATGAAGTCATACGTGTAGAAGCCGTCGAACTTGGCCGCGGCAGCGAAGCCGACGAGCTGCGTGCCGGCGAAGAGGCGAACCGATCCCGGCAGCTGCGGGCGGAGCGTGGCCCAGTCCGCCGCCGTGATGTCGCGCGGGTGGTAGACGTAGATGTCGCGGACACCGAGCGACGCCAGGTACGTCACGTCCTGGAGGACCGAGTCCACCGAGCGGTTGGGATACGGCTCGAGATGGATCGCCGGCTGGAGGCCGTGCCGCCGGGCGGCTGCGATCACCATCGGGAGGCGCGTGTCCTCGACCGAGCCGCGCCCCCACCACGAGACGATCACCTCGTTGACGCCGGCCGCGGCGATCTCGGCCATCTGGCTGTTGATCACCGCGGGGTCGGAGCTCGAGTACGGACCGCGCGCCGGAAAGTAGCTCGAGTAGATGTCGTCCGGCGGCGCGTGGCCGTTCTGGTCCCAGTGCTGCCAGGCGCCGTCGCGGGCCGGAGTCCCGTACCAGGCGTAATAGAAGATGGCCACGGTCCCCGCTTGCGCCGGAGCGGCGAAGAAGAGGGAAAGCAGGCCCACCACGATGAGGCGCCGCAGCACCCGCGTATCCTCTCGCGCGTGGCGGACACTTTCCAGCTGAACGGTTTCGTCGATGCGCATTGCCACGCGTTTCAGCGCGCGTTGAGGGGCCGCACCGAAGGCGAGGACTTCTGGGCCTGGCGCGAGACGATGCTGGACCTGGCCCGGGGTCAGACCCCGGGACGTGTCCGCGAGAGCTACGTGTCCGTGTACGACGAGCTCCGAAACGCCGGCTACACGGCTGTCGGCGAGTTCCACTATCTCGGCCTCGCGGAGGCGACGGCCGCCGCCGAGGCGGCGCAGGAGGCGGGCGTCGACATCGTGCTGCTCTACGTCGCGTACGCCCGCGGCGGCCTCGACCGCTTCCGCCAGGCGTCGGTCGCCGACTACCTGCGCGGGCTCGAGGAACTCCGCGCGGCCGGCGTCCGCGTCGGCGTCGCCCCCCACTCCGTGCGCGCCTGCCCGCGCGACTGGCTCGAGGAGCTCGGCCGCTACGCGGCGGCGGAGGAGCTGCCGTTGCACATTCACGCCGACGAGCAGCCGCGCGAGATCGAGGAGTGCCTCGCCGAGCACGGCGTCCGCCCGATCGAGCTGCTCGCCGAGACGGGCTGCCTCTCGCCGCGGACGACCGTCGTCCACGCGACGCACGCCGACGGGCGCGAGCTCGACCTGCTCGCGGCGGCAGGCGCGCGCGTCTGTGCGTGCCCGACGACCGAGGCGAATCTCGGCGACGGGTTTCTCCCCGTCGAGCGGCTCCTGCATCGCGGCATCCCGCTCTGCATCGGCTCCGACTCGAACGTCCGCATAGACCCGTTCGAGGAGCTGCGCGAGCTCGACGGCATCGCCCGCCGGCAGTCGGGCCGCCGCGACGTCTTCGCCGTGGACGCGCTGCTCGAGATCGGCTCGAGCCAAGGGGCAGCGTCGCTCGGGCTTGCGGAGTGGCCGTCGATCGAGATCGACGCGTCGCATCCCCAGCTGTGCGGCGTCGAGGATCCGCGGCTCGCTCTCGTTGCCGGCTGCTCGGCCGACGTCGTCGTCCGCGCCTAGTGCCGGACGTTGGCGAGCAGCGTCGCGCCGCGGCGCATCTCGTCGGCTGAGAACGCCCGCGCCTCTTCGCGGTAGACCTCGACGAGCCCCCAGACCTCGTCCTCGATCACGAGCGGCAGCATCAGGAGCGCGCCGTAGCCGAGCGTGCGCAGGAGAGCCTCCTCCGCCGAGTCGACGTCGCGATCGTCCACCGTCAGCGTTCGCGGCTCCCGCGAGGCGAGCACCCGGTCGGTTTCGGGGAAGTCGGAGACGAGATACCCCTGGCCGAGCTGGAGCGTCCGGCCGTCCGTCGCGTGCTCCGCGATGAGGATCAGCATGTCGCCGATCACGCGGGAGATGCCGCACGCGCTCGCGTCGAGGGTCTCGACGAGCTCACGGGTGGCGGCGGAGAGGACGTCGACGAGTCTGATGTCCATCGCAGCGGCCATTCCAGCACTATCGGACGATGGGCGCGGTGTACACCGCCCCCGTCCGGGGTACTAGTAGCCCGACTTCGGCTTCGAGGCGAGCTTGACCTGACGGTTGACGCAGCGGGTGAAGGCCGCCGTCCCCTGCGTCAGGCCTTTGTTCAGGCAGGTCCGGCGCGCGCGCCGGACTTTTGGCTGCGTCGTCGCCGACGTTGTGGACGCCGCGGGCGGCGGAGAACCGTTCACGGTGCTCTGGACGCACGACGTGAACGTGTCTGTCCCGATCACGTAGCCCAGCATCTTGCAGGTCTGCTGCGCGCCGATGTGCCCCGGCGGGTTGGTGCCCAGCGCAGCGCCGGCGAAGCTGAGCGCCGCCACGATGACAAGAAGAGGAAGGAGCCGCATGCCGGTCTCAGTATCGACCCGTTTTCCGGGCGTGCAAGCAAAAAGAACGTAAAACCAGCCGGAGGGCGTCGTACCCGAATCCGTAGAAACAGGCAGCCGTGAACGGTTGCGTGCCGGATGGGGTGTGGTGCCTCGCGTCATAGCCTTGTGCGACTAGGCGGACACGACTCCGCTTGTTGGGGGACGCTCCGCGCTACCCAGCTTGCACACCGGAGGTTCGACCATGTCTAGCTTTGTACGCCGCCACCGTCGAGCCCTGATAGCGGGGGCTGTCATCGTCGTCCTCGTGGCCGGCGGGGCGGTCGCGGGATATCTGACACTCCGCAGCACGGGGAGAAGCGTGACGGTTCCCGGGGATCAGGTCGGGTGCGTCTACAGCAACGTCGAGAGCGGCCACAAGTTCATCCGCTCGATCCAGCCGGGCGAGCGCGTCACGATCGGCAAGACAGACGAGCTCGTCCAGCTCCCCACGAACGACATCGTCTACAACATCACAAGCCGCAACAGCAGCCCTGAGGCTCCGCTCCACCTGCTCGCCTACACCAAGGGGCAGGTCGCGCTCTTCGTCGAGGGTGTCCTCAAGTTCCGCTTCAACACCGCCAAAGACAGCGCGTGCGTGTGGTACTCGAGATACGGGATGCAGAGCAGCTACGGCGACATGGGCTTCACCGTGGCAGCGAAGAGCGAGGGCGTACAGCAGTCGCCTCATACGGGCTGGTACCGCTTCCTCGCCGAGGCGCAGGCGAACACGATGAAGCAGGTCGTCCATGACGGATCGACCGGCTTCACCTGGCAACAGCTCACCTACGGCGCGGACCCGAGTGTGAAGTCGACCTCGGGCGCGGAGCCGGTGGGCATTACCTACGGCAAGCACATCGGCGCCCTGCTCACGAAGTACCTCGCCCTCGACCTTGGCGGAAACTACTTCTGCGGCGTCCAGCCGGGACTCACCGGCGCAGGGGCCGCTGAAGGATGTCCGCCGATGTACTTCCAGGTCATCAGCGAATATCCGCGCGACAAGACGCTCGCGGACGAGCACGAGGCAATCAGACAACTCGAGGCGCAGCTGAACCGGCAGAGGCAGGCTGCGAGGCTGCAGGCCCAGAACCGCGCGGGCGCAATCTCGTCGGCCGAGACGCAGCGCAAAGTGCTGGAGGCGCAGGTCGTCAACACGCGGCTCACGGCGCTGAACGATCCCAAGGTTCAGAAGTGCCTGGTCCTCGCCGCGGCCGGCCTCGACTGCGACGGCAAGAAGCCGCAGATCATCGTCGCCGGCGTGCCGGCATCGGGCGGGTAGACCAACCTCGAATCGGTGCCGCCGGGCAACCGGCGGCACCCGGACGCAACGTGCTTGAAGTCGGGGCGCCGAGATTCGAACTCGGGACCTCCAGTCCCCCAGACTGGCGCGCTAACCAGGCTGCGCCACGCCCCGCGACGAATCACACGCTATCAGCGTGATCTAGCCGATCTTGCGGCGCGCTTTCTGCAGGCTCGGGAGGCCGGCCTTCGCCTTCGCCAGCGGGCGCGCCCGAAGGGCAACCGATGCCGGCTTCGCGGAGATCGTGATCTCTTCACCGGTGGCCGGGTTGCGGCCGGGCCGTGCCTTGGTCGCAGCCCTCACCGCGACGGTGAGCTGGACGATGCCGCCGATCTTCACCTTCTCGGCATTGCCGATCTCGGTCAGGACGACCTGCTCGAGCGCGTCGAGGACGGCCTTGGCGGTCTTCTGATCGACGTCTGCGTACGCGGCAACTTCCCGGGTGAGCTGAGTCTGCGTGAGCGGCATGGGATTCCCCCGATGGGTTCGTGTGACAGGAACGCGGAAGGATACGAGGTCGGCGGGACGGCGCAGGAGCTAGGCCGCCGCCGGGGCGATCTGCTCGTCGATCCAGGCGTTTGCCTGGTCTGCGTCGAAACCGCAGGCGACTCCGACCTCACCGGCAAGAAGGCGCCGGGCTTTCTCGTAGAGGTCGTTCTCGCCGACCGAAAGGCGCGCGCTGGGCTTTGCCGCCACGAGCAGCTGCTTGCGGCGGGCGCCGTCGCGCACGACTTCCGCGAGCTGTAGGGGATCGCCGCCGGTGAGCTTCGTCTCCGTCTCCCGTTTGCGCTTGAGCCAGACCTCGCGGCTCGGCTCGCCCTCGTCGCGCAGCGTCTCCTGGACTTCGCGAAGGCCGTCCTTGCTGACCGGCGGCCTGAGTTGCTCCTGTGCTCGAACGACCGGAAGCGTGACCGAAAGTCCGTTCGCGAACTCGAGCTTGACGAGGTCCTGCTCGCGGCCGACGACGACCCCCACCCCATGGGCTGGGTAGATCACGACGTCGCCCTTCGCGAACTTCACCGCATCAGGGTAGCTGCCGGGTCAGCGGCGCAGCCCCAGTGCGCGACGGAGAACGCCGTCGTACTCCGTCAGGCCTTCCCGATAGAGACGCGCGTCGGGCCCCGACGCGATCGCCACGCGTTCGGGGATCACGCCCCAGACCTGGATTTTCTCCGACTTCCACCAGTTGATCGCTTCGTCGAGGTCGTTCGTCCCGAGCCGGGCGGCGCAGATGACGACACCGCGCGGCGTCTTGGCCGGGATCATCTCGAGGGTCGCGAGCACCGGTGAGAACTCGACCCCGCCGGCTCGGGTCGGGATCACGACCGCCTGCGCCGTGCGCATCGCGGACTGGAGCAGTCGCGCATCGCCCGGCGGCATGTCGACGATCCCGAGACCTCGCTGGCTCATCGCCCGCGTCAACGTTCGCTCGGACGGTGCCTCGACCATCGTCACGCCCTCGACCGTACGTTCCTCGAGCCATTCCGCGGACGAGGCCTGACGGTCGGCGTCGATCAGATGAACGGGGTCGTAGCCGCGCTCGACCGCAGCCGCGGACAGGTAGACGGACGTCGTCGTCTTGCCGACGCCGCCTTTGATGTTCGCGACGACGACGTTCATTCGCCGAGACGCTTGTAGAGGCGGTCGATCAGCTCGGGCATCTCCTCGAGTCGTTCAGTGATCACGCGCAGGCGGAACTCGCGGAAGTGCTCGGGCTCGACGTTCAACGCCTCGGCAAGCGTGCGGACGACGTCGTTCGACGGCACCGGCCGGTTGCCGTGCACGAGATGGTTGAGATAGCCGGCGGACAAACCCGTGCGCGCGGCGAGCTCGCGGTACGTCACGTCGGACTCCGCCATGAGCTGCTCGATCGTCGCCCCGAAAGGCTCCTCGCTGAAACGCCGCCGCCGCGCCATCACATCTCCTTGCCGAGCTCGCTCACATCTAACCGCTTCTCGGTGCCGGCTGCGCGGTCACGGAAGTCGACCTTGCCGTCCTCGAGGCTCTTCTTGCCCGCCGTCACGCGGAACGGCGCGCCGATCAGATCGGCGTCGGCGAACTTCTCTCCCGCGCGCGCGTCGCGGTCGTCGAGCAGGACGTCGAAGCCGGCGGCGGACAGCGCCTCCGCCGCCGCGAGCGCGATCTCCTCGCCGCCCGCGAGCGCGACGACGTGCACGTCGTACGGCGCGAGCGCCGCCGGCCAGACCATGCCCGTCGTCGTCGTAGCGCTGCTCTGCGGCCGCGGCCATGATCCGGCCGGGGCCGATGCCGTAGCTGCCGCCGAGCAGCGGCTTCTCCGTTCCGTCCTCGTCGAGGAACGTCGCGCCGAGCGGCTCGGAGTAGAAGCTGCCGAAGTTGAAGATGTGCCCGACCTCGACCGCGGTGCGGAAGACGAGCGCGCCGCCGCAGGTCGCGCAGCGGTCGCCCTCGTGCGGCTCGCGGAGGTCGGCCCAGTCCGGCGTGAAGTCGCGTCCGGCCTCGACGCCGCGGAGATGCCAGCCGTCGCGGTTCGCGCCGGCGACGAACTGCCCGTCGCGCAGTGCGTCGTCCGCGACGACCGGGCCGGTGAAGCCGACCGGGCCGAGCGAGCCGCCGCTCGCGCCGAACGCGGCGCGGATCTCCTCGTCCGTCGCGGGGCGCGAGGCGCCGCGGAGTGCGTCGAAGAGCTTCGTCTCGCTCAGCCGGTCGTCGCCGCGCACGAGCGCGAGCACGACGGTGCCGTCGTCCGTCACGACCGGCATCGCCTTCGACGTCGCCGTCGCGTCGATCCCGAGGAAGCTCCGCGAGCCCGTCGATCGTCGTCACGCCCGGCGTCTCGATCTCCTCCGGCGCGTCGAGCCGCGCCGGGAACACCGGCGTCGCGCGGCACCGCGCGCGCGACCTCGATGTCCGCGGCGAAGTCGCCGTTCTCGCACGTGACGAGCGTGTTCTCGCCGGAGCCGGCGGGCGCGAGGAAGTCGACGCTGAACTTGCCGCCCATGATCCCGCTCTCCGCCTGCACGTCGTACGTCTCGATCTCGCAGCGCGCGAAGATCTTCTTGTACGCCTCGCGGTTCGCCTCGAAGCTCTGCGTGACGACCGTCCTCGTCGCGGTCGAACGAGTAGCCGTCCTTCATGATGAACTCGCGCACGCGCAGGAGACCGCCGCGCGGCCGCGGCTCGTCGCGATCCTTGGTCGCGAAGTGGTACCAGAGCTGCGGCAGCTGCTTGTACGACTGGATCTCGCGCGCGTGGAACGTGACCGTCTCCTCGTGCGTCAACGGGAGGACGTACTTGACGGCCGGCGCGGTCGTTCGACGTGGAAGATCTCGGGGATTCCGATGCGCCCGGTCGTCTCCCAGAGCTCGGCCGGCGTGAGCACCGGCATCAGCATCTCCTGGCCGCCGATCGCGTCCATCTCCTCGCGGATGATCTGCTCGACCTTGCGATGGACGCGCCAGCCGAGCGGCATGAACGTCCAGAGCCCGGCGCTGACCTGGCGGATGTAGCCGCCGCGCACGAAGAGCTTGTGCGACACGGCTTCCGCGTCGGCGGGGTCGTCGCGCAGCGTCGGAAGGAAGAGCTGTGAGGCCCGGGCGATCATCGTTGTCCGGCTAGCTACCGAGGGCTACTCGAGTGGGATGAGGCTTGCCTCGGCCATCGCGAGCGCCGCCGGCTTCGCCATCTTCAGCCGCTTCGGGCGCTGCATGCCGTCGGCGATCCAACGGTCGATCTCGAAGAAGAGCTCGTCGATGAGGATGTCGGACGACACCTTCTTCAGCACGCGGCCGTGCGCGTAGATGAAGCCGACATCGCGGCCGCCGGCGATTCCGAAGTCCGCGTCGCCTGCTTCGCCGGGGCCGTTCACCGCGCAGCCGAGCACCGCGACCTCGACGGGCTGCGGATACTCGGCGAGCCGACGCTCGACCTCCTCGGCGAGCGTGTGGACCCCGACGTTGTCGCGTCCGCAGCTCGGGCACGCGATCATCACCGGGCCGCGCTCGCGCAGGCCGAGCGCCTTGAGGATCTCGAAGCCCGTCTTCGGCTCCTCGACCGGGTCGGCCGTGAGCGAGACGCGGATCGTGTCGCCGATCCCGTCGACGAGCAGCGCGCCCATGCCGACCGCGGACTTGATCGAGCCGGAGAACGGCGTGCCCGCCTCGGTGACGCCGAGGTGCAGCGGGTACGGCACCTTCGCCGACAGCATCCTGTACGCGCGGATCATCGTCGGCACGTGGCTCGACTTGACCGAGATCTTGAAGTCGTAGAACTCGAGCGCCTCGAGTTGACGGACCTCCTCGAGCGCCGCCTCGACGAGCGCTTCGGCCTGGTCCTGCTGCGCGAGGTCGAAGAGATGCTTCGGCAGCGAGCCGGAGTTCGCTCCGATCCGCATCGGGATCCCCTTCTTCTTCGCGGCGCGCACGACCTGCTCCACCTTGTCCGGTCCGCCGATGTTGCCGGGGTTGATCCGGACGGCGGCCACGCCCTGGTCGATCGCGCGGAGCGCGAGGCTCGCGTTGAAGTGGATGTCGGCGATCACCGGGATCGGCGAGAAGCGAACGATCTTGCCGAGTGCGTCGGCGTCCTCGCTCTTCGGCACCGCGACGCGCACGATCTCGCAGCCGGCCGACGCGAGCGCCGCGATCTGCGCAGTCGTCGCCTCGACGTCGTGCGTCTTGGTCGTCGTCATCGACTGGACGACGACGGGCGCACCGCCGCCGATCAGGACGCCGCCGACCGAGATCTGGCGCTCGCTGGCCATGCGTTTCAGTCTAGTTAGTGCGGTACGCCCGACGAGACGTCGTTCGAAACCGCGATGAAGAAGACGATCATGATCAGCGCGAACCCGATCATGGAGACCCGCTCGTAGACCTCCCGCGCCAGCGCGCGGCGGCGGATCGCCTCGATCATCGTGAACAGGATGTGGCCGCCGTCGAGCGGCAGCAGCGGCAGCAGGTTCAGGAGCGCGAGCGACATGCTCACGAAACCGAGAATCTGGAGGTACCAGTTGAAGCTGACCTTCAGCGCCGCCTGGGAGATGCGGGCGATGCCGACGACGCTCGTGAGGTGCTGCTGGTGGTGCGCGTGCGTCGGGATCAGCGCCCAGAAGGCGCCGACCGTGCCCGAGACGACCTGCCAGCAGTCGCGGCCCGCGAGCCGCGCCGCTGTGTGCCGGCCCGTAGCGCACGATCTGCGCGGTCGGGACGAAGCCCCAGATCCAGCGGCCGCCGGAGCTGGACGGTCTTCTCCGGGCCGAGCGTGACCCGGTTCCCGGCGCGGTCGACGGTGACCGTGATCGGGCGGCCGTGGCTCGCGCGGATCAGCTGCGAGACGCGATCGAACGTCGTCGCGGCGTGGCCGCCGACGGCGACGATGCGGTCGCCGACCAGCAGCCCGGCGGCGGCGGCCGGCATGCCCGTCTCGACCTCCCCCACCTTCGTGCTCGCGTTCTGCGACGGCGCGCCGGTCGAGTAGACGGCGAAGAAGATCACGAGCGCGGCGAGGACGTTCGCGAGCGGGCCGGCGAGGATGACGAGGATCCGCTTGCACGCGGGCTGCCGCCAGTACGCGTCGGGGCCGGTCGCCTCGTCGAGCTCGCGGACGGCGCGATCGGCGGAGCGGCGGGCGCCCGTCGTCAGCGTCGCCGCCTCGACCTCGCTCCTCAGCTCCGGGACGAGGGCGTGGGCGCCGGGATAGTCCTCCGCCTCGAGGCGGCGCCGCGCGCGCTGGACAGCGGGCGCGAGATCCGGCTCCTCGCGCAGCGCGGGCGCCATGAACGACGTGAGGTCGTTGCCGGCGAGCCGGTTCATCCCCGGGATGCGCACCATCCCGCCGAGCGGGATCGCGCCGATGCCGTACTCGATTCCCTTCCGCTGGAACTTCACGAGCGCCGGCGGGAACCCGATGTAGAAGCTCCGCGGCCTGATCCCGACGGCGAGCGCCATCGAGAAGTGGCCGAGCTCGTGGATGAACACGAGGAAGACGAGACCGATGACGACGATGAGCCCAGGTCATGCGACCGGCACTCCCAGCTCCGCCAGGCGGCGCGCCTCGCCGTCGGCCGCGAGCAGATCGTCGAGGTCGCGTGCGGCGTCGGCGTCGATCCGCGCGAGCGCGTCCGCGACGAGCTCCGGGATCGCGAGGAACGGCAGCCGTCCCGCGAGGAACGCGGCGACCGCGACCTCGTTCGCCGCGTTGAAGACGCACGGATGGACGCCGCCGCGGAGGCCGGCTTCGCGCGCGAGAGCGAGCATCGGGAACGTATCGACGTCCGGCGCCTGGAACTCCAGCGTCAGCGCCGTCAGGTCGAGCGGCGGCAGCGGCGTCGCGGCGCGCTCGGGATAGGTCAGCGCGTACGAGATCGGCACGCGCATGTCGGGATAGCCGAGGTGCGCGAGCGTCGCCCCGTCGCGGAAGCGGACGAGCGAATGGACGATCGACGTCGGCTGGAGCACGACCTCGATCCGGTCGTACCCGATCCCGAAGAGGAAATGCGCCTCGATCACCTCGAGGCCCTTGTTCGCGAGCGTCGCCGAGTCGACGGTGATCTTCGGGCCCATGCGCCAGGTCGGATGCGCGAGCGCCTCCTCCGGCGTCACGTCGGCGAGCTCGTCGCGCGTCCGTCCGCGGAACGGCCCGCCGGATCCCGTGAGAACGAGACTGTCGACCTGCTCCGGCGCGGCGCCGTCGAGGCACTGGAAGAGCGCAGAGTGCTCGCTGTCGACCGGCAGGATCCGGCCGCCGCCGCGCGCGAGCGCCGCCAGCGCGAGGTCGCCGCCCGCGACGAGGCTCTCCTTGTTCGCGAGCGCGAGGTCGATCCCGTGCTCGAGCGTCCAGAGCGTCGCGTGAATCCCGGCGAAGCCGACGACGGCGTTGAGCACGACGTCGGGCTCCGCGCGCTCGAGCAGCTCGGTGAGATCGCCGCCGACCTGCTTCAGCGGCGCGTCGACGTCGTCGAGCGGCGACGACCCGGAGGACACCGCGCAGAGCTCGAGCCGGGGATGGGCCTCGACGATCTCGATCGCCTGTCTCCCGATCGAGCCGGTCGCGCCGAGCAGGGCGACTCGCTTCACGCGCAAAGTGTACGGACGGTTCTGGCCATCAGCTGTAGCCGAAGGCAAGAACAAGGTAATAAGCGGCGATCCCCGCAAACAGCAGGGAATCGACCCGGTCGAGGACGCCGCCGTGCCCGCCGAGCAGCCGCCCGGTGTCCTTCACCTCGAGGTCGCGCTTCAGGGCCGACTCGAAGAGGTCGCCGATCGCCGCCGCGAGGACGACGACGATCCCGAGCACGACCGCCTCCCAGATCGTGAGATACGTGTCGCGCGTGTCGTAGAGCGCGATGAACGAGACGAAGACCCCGGCCGCCGAGCCGACGACGAACCCCTCCCACGTCTTCCCGGGCGAGAGCCTCGGCGCGAGCTTGTGCCGGCCGAGCAGCCGCCCGCCGAAGTACGCGAACGTGTCGGCCGCCCAGACCGTCAGCAGCACCGTGAACAGGAGCAGCCGCGATTCGGTGTTCATCTGCCGGAGCAGGAGCAGAAACCCGAGCCCGAATCCGATCCACGCCGTCCCGAAGATCGACGAGCCGATCGAGACCGTCGCCGGCGGCCGCGTCTCCGAGACCGGTTCAGCACGAACGCGAACACGAACGTCGCGAGGAACCCGCCGAGCATCCAGACGATTCCCCCGGTGCGCGCACCGACGAGCGCGAGGACGACGCCGAGGTAGAGCGCCGGCGCGAGCGGCCGCAGCGGCCGCGCCGTCGTCACGAACTCGTGCACCGCGACCACGCCGGCGACGGCGACGAGCCCGAAGAGCCACCAGCCGCCGAGCCAGACGACGCCGAGCACGATCGGGAGGCCGACGATGCCGACCAGCACGCGCGAGACGAATCCGCTCATCTGCCGCCGAATCTGCGCCGTCGGCCGGCGTAATCCTCCAGCGCACGACGAAACTCGTCCGGGCCGAAGTCGGGCCAGAGCGTGTCCGTGAAGATGAACTCGGCGTACGCGGACTGCCAGAGGAGGAAGTTCGAGACGCGCAGCTCACCGGAGGTGCGGATCACGAGATCGGGGTCCGGCATCTCCGGCGCGTAGAGATACTGCGCGAGCCGCTGCTCGTCGACGTCGTCCGGGTCGACGCCGTCCTCGACCATGCGCCGCGCCGCCTCGACGAGCTCGGCGCGGCCGCCGTAGTCGAACGCGATCCAGAGGCTGAGCGTCGTCTTGCCCGCCGTCGCCTGCTCGAGATTCGACATCTGCGCCTGCAGCCAGTCCGGCGCGCGGTCGCGTCGCCCGACGAAGCGCGTGCGCACTCCCTGCGCCGCGAGGTCGGCGAGCTCGCGGTCGATCGTCTCGCCGAAGATCTCCATCAGTGCGGAGACCTCGTCCGCCGAGCGCGTCCAGTTCTCTGTCGAGAACGCGTACACCGCGAGCGAGTCGATGCCGAGATCGATCGCCGTCTCGACGATCGGACGGAGCGCGCGCGAGCCGGCCCGGTGACCGTCGGCGACGCCGACGCCGTGGGACGCCGCCCAGCGGCCGTTCCCGTCCATGATGATCGCGACCGCGTGCGCGACCTCCGGCAGGCCGTGCTCGGCGGCGAGATCGGCGTCGGCGCGAGAGACCGTCAGACCTCCATCACCTCGGCCTCCTTGTGCTTCAGGAGGTCGTCGATCTGCTTCGTGTGGTCGTCGGTGAGCTTCTGCACGCGCTCCTCGGCGCGATGCTCGTCGTCGGCGCCGACGGTGCCGGAGTCGACGAGCTCTTTCAGGTGGCGCACGGCGTCACGCCGGATCTCGCGCACCGCGACGCGATGCTCCTCCGCGAGGCCGCGGACGATCTTGACGAGATCCTTGCGGCGGTCCTCGGTCAGCTGCGGAATCGGGAGCCGGATCAGCTTGCCGTCGTTCGACGGCGTCAGCCCGAGATCGGACTCGAGGATCGCCTTCTCGACCGCGCGGATCGAGCTCGGGTCGAACGGCGCGATCGTCAGCATCCGCGGCTCGGGGACGTTGATCGTCGCGAGCTGCTTCAGCGGCGTCGGCGTGCCGTAGTAGTCGACGTCGATCCGGTCGAGGAGCGACGCCGACGCGCGGCCGGTGCGCACCGTGGTGAACTCGGCGCGCGCGTGGTCCACCGATTTGTTCATCCGGTCCTGCGCGTCGTTCAACAGCTCGTCGACCGTGGCCATCTAGTGCCTCCTCAGTGAACGTTTGTGAGCTTCTGGGTCGTGAGCACCAAGCGATGCAAGGACGCAGGGAGCGCCCGTAGTCGCGACTACGGGCGCGACCGAGGACGCCGCAGCGCGCAGTGTGATCGCGGGCCAGAAGCCAGAGTATGTTTGCTGAGGAGGCACTAGCCCTCCTGATCCGATGTCGAGATGATCGTCCCGATGTCGTCGCCGGCGAGGACGCGTGCGATGTTGCCGTCGACGAGCTCGAAGACGTGAATGGTGAGGCGGTTGTCCATGCAGAGCGACAGCGCCGTCGTGTCCATCACCTTCAGACCGCGCTCGATCGCCTCGAGATGCGTCAGCCGCGGCAGGAACGACGCGCCGGGGTCGATGCGCGGGTCGCCGTCGTAGACGCCCGCGACGCCGTTCTTCGCCATCAGGATCGACTCGGCGCCGATCTCGAGCGCGCGCAGCGCCGCGGCGGTGTCGGTCGTGAAGAACGGATTGCCCGTGCCGGCCGCGAAGATCACGACGCGCTTCTTCTCGAGATGCCGGATCGCGCGGCGGCGGATGTACGGCTCGGCGACCTCGGAGACCGCGAGCGCGGACTGCACGCGCGTGTCGGCGCCGGCCCGCTCGAGCGCGTCCTGCAACGCGAGCGCGTTGAGGAGCGTCGCGAGCATCCCCGCGTAGTCGGCGGTCGCGCGGTCCATACCCTTCGGCCGCGGCCGCCATGCCGCGGTAGAAGTTCCCGGCGCCGACGACGATCGCGACCTCGTGCCCGCCGCGCGGACGGCGGCGATCTCGTCGGCGAGGCTCCGGACGACTCCGACGTCGATCCCGTACTCGCGGTCGCCCATCAGCGCCTCGCCGGACAGCTTGAGCAGGATGCGCCGGAAGCCGGGAACGCCGGCCTCCGGCGCGACGAGCGTCTCCTCCGGATGCACCGTCATGCGGGGGCTAGCTTGTCAGTTGGAACCGCTGGAACTCCAGAACCTCGGCTCCGGCTTCCTTGAGCGCGGCACCGACCGTCTTGCCGGTGTCGTGGATCCAGTCCTGGTCGACGAGGACATTCGCGCCGAAGAACCGCTTGTTCAGCATGCCGTCGACGATCTTCTCGCGCGCCTGCTCCGGCTTCGACTGCACCTCGTCGGAGTTCGCGTAGATCTCGCGCTCCGCCGAGACGGCGTCCGCCGGAACGTCCTCGCGGGCGATCCACTGCGGGCTCGACGCGGCGATGTGCATCGCGACCTTCCGGCCGAGATCGTCGTCGCCGCCGCGCAGCTGGACGAGCACGCCGAGCTTGTTCGCCGGCGGATGCGCGTACGCCGCGACGAGACGCGCCGTCGACCGCCTCGAAGCGGGCCGCGCCGGCGACGACGATGTTCTCGCCGAGCTTCGCGGAGAGCGCGACGCGCTGCTCCTCGAGCGACGACTCGGCACCGATGCCGTCGGCGTCGACCGCGTCGAGGACGCCCTTCGCGTACGCGAGGAACTCCTCGTTGTTCGAGACGGGCTCGGTCTCGCAGCCGACGGCGACCATCGTGCCCTTCTTGCCGTCGTCGGCCAGGCGGTAGCCGACCTTGCCTTCCGTCGTCTCGCGGTCCGCGCGCTTCGCGGCCTGCGCCATGCCGCGCTCGCGGAGGATGACGATCGCCGCGTCCATGTCGCCGTTCGTCTCCTGCAGCGCGCGCTTGCAGTCCATCATCCCCGCGCCGGTGCGCTCGCGGAGCTCCTTGACGAGTGTTGCCGAGATCTCCGCCGCCATCAGGCCTGCACCTCCGGCGCCGGAGTCTCCGGCGCTGCGGGCGCGTCTGCGTCGGCGGTCTCGTCGGGGGCCGCGGCTGCGGCCTCTGCGGCTGCAGCAGCCTCCGCAGCTGCCACCTTCGCGGCGGCGGCCTCCTTGGCCTCACGCTCCGCCTTTGCCTTCATCTCGTCGGCGGTGACCTTCTGCTGGCCGGCGGCGATCGCGTCGGCGATCGCGCGGGCGATCAGCGAGCACGAGCGGATCGCGTCGTCGTTGCCCGGGATCACGAAGTCGGCCTCGTCGGGATCGCAGTTCGTGTCGACGAGCGCGACGACCGGCAGACCGAGCCGGCGGGCCTCGCGGACGGCGAGCTGCTCCTTGCGCAGGTCGACGATGAAGACGGCGTCCGGCTGGCGGCGCATGTCGGCGACGCCGCCGAGGTTCTGCTCGAGCTTCTCGAGCTCGCCGCTCATCGCGATGCGCTCCTTCGCCGGCAGGAGGTCCATCTGGCCCTCCTCCTTCAGGCGCCGCATCTCGTGCAGCCGCTCGATCCGGTCGGACATCGTCCGCCAGTTCGTGAGCAGGCCGCCGAGCCAGCGGTGGTTCACGTACGGCATGCCGACGCGCTTCGCCTCGTTCTCGACGGCGTCCTGCGACTGCTTCTTCGTGCCGACGAACAGCACCGTGCCGTTGCGCTCGGCGAGGTTGCGGACGAATGCGGCGGCCTCGTCGAGGCGCTCGCTCGTCTGCGTGAGATCGATGATGTAGATGCCGCCGCGCTCCGTGAAGATGAAGCGGCGCATCTTTGGGTTCCAGCGTCGCGTCTGGTGGCCGAAGTGCACTCCGGCCTCCAGCAGCTCGCGCATGGACACGACTGCCATGTGGCTCCTTCCGGTTTTGTTTGGGCCTTGCGCCGGCGGGGCTCGGGGCGCACCGGCCGCAAAGGCCGGCACCCGCGCCACGGCTGATCCGCCGGGTCGGTGGGACGAAATCGCTCGAAAGTCTAGCTGCGGGCCGCTTCGAGGCCGCGCGCGAGGTCGTCCGGCAGCGGCGAGCTGACGTCGACGCGGTCGCCGGTGAACGGATGGTCGAAGGCGAGCCGCGCCGCGTGAAGGAACTGCCGGTCGAGCCCGAGCTCGCCGGCCCTGCCGTAGAGCGGGTCGCCCGCCACCGGCAGGTCGATCGCCGCGAGGTGGACGCGGATCTGGTGCGTCCGGCCCGTCTCGAGGGTGACGCGGAGCAGCGCGTGCTCGCGGAGCAGCTCGTCGACCTCGAAGTGCGTCACGGCGTCGCGCGGCGTGTCGGTGTCGAGCGAGTGGCGGAGCGGGTCGTGGCGGTCGCGCCCGATCGGCGCGTCGATCGTCCCGGTGCGCGAGCGCGGGCGGCCGACGACGAGCCCGAGGTACTCCCGCGTCAGCTTCCGCTGCTGGATCAGCTCCTGGAGCCGGCGGTGCGCCTCCGGCGAGCGGGCGACGACGAGCAGCCCCGACGTGTCGCGGTCGAGCCGGTGGACGATCCCCGGCCGCTCCGGCTCCTCCCCGCCCTCGACGTCGTACGCGAGCAGCCCGTGGACGAGCGTCCCGCTCGAGTGGCCCGGCGCCGGGATGGACGACGAGGCCCGCCGGCTTGTCCACGACGAGCAGATGCTCGTCCTCGTACGGAACCTGGAGCTCGATCTCCTCCGCGATCAGGCCGCTCGGCCGCGGCGCCGGCGGCTCGAACTCCAGCTCCTCCCCGCCCTCGAGCTTGTGGCTCTTCGAGCCGCGCACGCCCGTCGACGAGAACGCCGCCGTCCTCGACGAGTCGCTCGGCCACGGTGCGCGACCCGATCTCCGGAAGCAGCGCGAGGAAGCGGTCGAGCCGCGTCCCGCGCGCCTCCTCAGGGACGCGCAGCTGCGTCACGAACGTGCCGCGAGCGGCGCGGCTCCCGCTCGGCCGCGACGAGCGCGGCCAGCAGCAGCCCGACGCCGATCACGATGAAGCTGTCGGCGAGGTTGAACGCGGGCCACCAGCGAAGATCGATGAAGTCGGTCACGTGGCCGAGGCGCACGCGGTCGAAGAGGTTCGAGATGCTGCCGCCGATCACGAGGCCGAGCGCGACCGGCAGGATCGGATGCCGCGCGCCGGAGCGCGCGAAGTAGACGAGCATCCAGATCACGGCGACGCCGGTGAGCACGATCACCACCGCGGTCGCGCTGGCGAACAACCCGAACGCGATGCCGGAGTTCTGAACGTGGTGGATCCAGAGCGGGCCGAGGACGTGCGTTCCCTCGTCGAGGCTGAGCGTGCTCGTGACGATGTGCTTCGTCAGCTGGTCGGCGGCGATCGCGGCGAACGCGATGGCAGAGGAGCGCCGCCCACTGCCAGACGCCTGCGGCGAGCGACCGCTTCGCGACGGACAGCGGTGCGAGCGCATCGGTGGACGAGCCGACGCGCACGTCGGCGCTGGCGCGCGGGCTCGGTCACGACCGCTCGGCCTCGCGCTTGCATTCGATGCAGAGCGACGCCCACGGGTACGCCTCGAGCCGCGCCGGGTCGATCTCCTCGCCGCCGTTCGTGCAGATCCCGTAGGTGCCGTCGTCGATCGCGCTTCAGCGCGGCGTCGATCTCGTGCAGAACCTGGGTCGAGTTTTCCTCGAGCGAGTAGTCCATCTCGCGGTCGAGCGTCGCCGACGCCGACTCCGCGGGATCGTTGTCGGTCTCCTCGACCTCGTCGTCGAGGCTGCCGGGATGATCCTTGTGGAGATTCTCGATCGCGCTTTCGACGCGCGCGCGCTCTTCGAGCAGCAGCGAGCGGAAATGGTCGACGTCGATGGTCATTCGGCTCGCGGCGTCCAGCCGCCGCTCGGCCTCGTCGCCGTCGATCCCGGTGAGCTCGACCACCTTGTCGCGCGAGCCGTGGCCCGCGACGATCGTCACGTCGTCGCGCGCGACGCCGACCGCAGCGGCGAGCAGCCGGACAACCGCGTCGTTCGCGCGGCCGTTCTCGGGCGCCGCGGTGACGCGCACCTTCCACGCGTCGCCGTGCCGGCCGACGATTCCCGCGCTCGGTGCGCCTGGGGTGACCCGCAGCCGCAGCCGAGTGGTGGACGCGGCGACCATCGGCCCAGTGTATCGGGGGAGCTACGCCGCCTCGGCTCCCGGCCACGTCGCTTCGGCCGCGCTGGGCGCGTCGGCCTCCCCGGTCTCCGTCAGCGCCGCCCGGAGCCGTTCGCGGATCTGCCGCGACTCGCGGACGAGCCGCTCGTTCTCGGCGAGCGCCTGCCGCTGCACCGCGCGGGCCTCCGCGTGCGCCTCGGTGAGGATCAGCTCGGCCTCCCGGCGAGCCTGCTCCTTCATCTCCGCCGACGCGCGCTCCGCGGAGACGAGCGTCGTCCGCAGCAGCGCCTCGAGCTCGCGGTAGCGGACGAGGTCCGCGTCGAGCTGCTCGATCTTGTCGGCGAGGTCCGCCCGCTCGCGCCAGACGTCCTCGAAGCTCGAGGCGATCTCCTCGAGCAGCCGGTCGGTCGCGCCGGCGTTGTAGCCGAAGAACGCTCGCGCCGGTGCCATGTGTCTGATCTCGACTGGTGTGAGTGCCATGTGCTCCCCTCTCTACTGAAATTGCTGCAGGATCGTGATCAACAGTCGGCTGAGGACCCACAGCACGATCACCGCGACGATCGGCGAGAGATCGAGCGGGCCCATCGACGGGAGTACGCGCCGGAAGAGCCGCAGATAGGGCTCGGAGACGTCGTACAGGAACCGCTGGATCCGGTTCAGCCAGGGCGAGTACGGCAAACGCAGCCAGCTCGAGAGGATGTACACGAAGATCAGCAGCGTGTACACGAGCGCGAACACGTAGACGAAGGTCTGCGCCTTCGAGACCGCGCTGAAGAGCAAGCCGACAGTGGCAGTGACGCCCATCAGGCATGCGGTTCGCCCTCGGCGGGCGAAATCCTGGCTGGAAAACGCTAGGCCTGGTTGAAGAAGCCGCCGCGCTCGAGCATCCGCGCGCGCTCCTCGGCGGAGACCTCGACGTTGCGCGGCGTCAACAGGAAGACCTTGTCCGCGACGCGCTGCATCGCGCCGTCGAGGGCGTACGTGAGCCCGCTCGTGAAGTCGATCAGCCGCTTCGAGAGCTCCTGGTCGCAGCCCTGGAGGTTCAGGATCACCGGGACGCCCTCCTTGAACTTGTCCGCGACCTGCTGCGCGTCGTTGAAGCTGCGCGGCAGGACGAGATGGACGCGGGCGGCTCCTCCGCCGGCGGTTGCGGGAGCGCTCTCGACGCCGCGGAGGCGACGCGGTTCCGGCGCGCGGCCGGCAGGACGCTCGTGCGCGTGGCCGGAGCGCTCGGCTCCGGGTCGGTCCAGTCGTCGAACTCCTCGCGGCTGCTGCGCCGCGGCGCGAGACGGCGCACGTTCGGCCGGTCCGCGTAGGCCCGCTGGCAGCTCCTCGTCCGTGAGGTAGCCGTCCTCGTCCCAGTCCTCCTCCTCGGCGATGCCGAAGTAGACGAGGGTCTTGTTCCACACGTCGCCGAAGCCCATGGCTGGGCGGATCGTATCGCCCCCGAGCCGACGGCTCAGTCACGCCAGAGCACCGATCCGACGCGGATGTAGGTCGCGCCTTCCTCGGCGGCGATGCGGTAGTCCTGGCTCGTCCCCATCGACAGCTCGGCGAGCCCGTGCTCCGCGGCGAGCTCGCGCAGGCGGCGGAAGTACGGCCGCGACTCCTCCGCGTCGGCGGTCGCCGGCGGCATCGTCATCAGGCCGCGCACGTCGCGATAGAGCTCGAGAAACGCTGCCGAGGTCGGCCGGCTCGACGCCGGACTTCGTCGGCTCGCCGGAGAGGTTCACCTCGACGAGCGCCGGGATCGCGAGCTTCTGCGCCGCGGACTCGGAGTCGAGCGAGTGGCAGAGCTCGCACGTCGCGTTGACGATCTTCGCCTTGCGGCTCTGCAGGTGGCCGATGAAGTGCCAGCGGAACGCGTCGCCGTAGCGCGCGTGCTTCGCCTCGAGGTCCTGCGCCCGGTTCTCGCCGACGACCTCGACGCCGGCGTCCGCGAGCACCTGCATGTCGTCGAGCGCGACGTACTTCGTCGCGGCGACGACGGTGACGTTCGGTCCGACCTGTTCGCGGATGCGCGCGTACCGCGCGCGGATCTCGTCAGGCGACGTACGCGATCACTCCCTGGCGTCCCGTCTTGCCGTGGTCGCGCCGATGGGAGAAGAACCGATCCGGCTCGCACGACGTGCAGAGGTCGAAGCGCTCGACCTGCTCGACGCCCGCCGCGCGAAGCGCGCGCTCTGCGGCGGTCCAGAGGTCGAGCTTGTTGTCGCCGTCGACGACGTCGTCGCCGAACGCCTCGCGGAACGGCGTCGCGACCTCGTCCCCGACCTCGTAGCAGCACGGGCCGATCGCGGGCCGATCGCGGCGGCGAGGCCGCCCGCGCCGAGCGCGCGCACGCCCGCGGCGACGACTCCGGCGAGAAGTCCGCGCCAGCCGGCGTGGAGAATCGACAGCGCGGGCCGGCTGCGGTCGGTGCGAACGATCGCGATCGGCAGGCAGTCCGCCGTGAGCAGCAGCATCGCGCGTCCCGGCTCGTCGCTCCAGAGCCCGTCGCAGTGGTCGTAGACGGTGCCGGGCATGACGATGCCGCGCGGCTGCGCGCGCGTGACCGTCGCGCCGTGGCGCTGCCACGCCATCGTCGCGCCGTCGGGATCGGCGGCCGTCGCGTCGCAGAGGCGCGTGCGGTTCTCGACGACGCGTGCCGCGTCGTCCTCGGTGCGGATGCCGAGGTTCAGCGACGCGAACGCACCTTCGCTGACGCCGCCGACACGCGTCGTGAACGACACCCGGTACGGACCGGGCGCCGCCCAGTCGATCAGAGAGACACCGGCCACCCGTTCACCTTCTCACGCGAGCCGTACTCCAATGCGACGTCCTGCACGTCGAGCGCGGGGCCGCGCAGGATCGCCTTCTCCGTGTGATAGCAGAAGACTTCCGCGCCGCTCGGGTCGTGGTACGTCACGCCGACGAAGTCGTCGCGCGCCGCCTCGACGGTGTACGGGCCGGCGACGACGCGGCCCGGCGCGAGCCTCCGCGCGCGTGCGGAACAGCGACACGAGGCCGTTCGCTGCGCTGCGCTCCGTCGCATGCAGCGCGATCTGCGGCATTCCCGGGAACCTTCGCGACGAGACCTTCGACCCAGCGTCCGTCCGGCAGCGTCGCGTGGAACCAGCCCCAGCGGTCGGCGTGGCGGCGGCCGTGGAGATGCGCCTGCTGGCCCGGCGCGGCGTCGAGGTCGTGGCGCACGCCGTCGAGCTCGACGAAGCCCGAGATCGCGAGCGACGGCTTGACGACGACGTTCTGCGTCGACGCGACCGGCCGCATCATCGGGCGCGTGTACGCGAACGGCCGCTGCTCCGCGGAGAACGTGAGCTGCCAGCGCGCGCCGTCGATCTCGCCGGTCGCCTCCGTATCGGTGAGGCGTCCCGGTCCGAGCTCGAGCGGCCAGCCGTCGCCCGGCGTGCGCAATGCGTCGAGCGCGAACGTCGCCTTTCGCGCGCGCGGCGTCGCGCCGGTCCAGTCGGCGAGCCACAGCGCCGACTCGCCGTCGTCGCTCTCATCGGTCGGAACGCGCAGCGAGTAGCGGATCCAGAAGCGGCCGGCGACGGTGAGGTACCAGGCCTCGTAGCGGCCGGCTCGTCCGTCCCAGCGCAGCGCGTTCGCGTTCATCGGAGCCGGCGCGCCCGGCGCAGCAGCTCGTCGCGCGTGTTCAGCGCCGGGTTGTCGACGACGGAGTCGAGCAGTTCCTGCAGGACGCTGCCGAGCCGCGGCCCGGGCGCAAAGCCCGCGGCGATCAGGTCGTCGCCGCCGATCGCGAGGTCGGCGATCCGGTGCGGGCTCGACCGCTCCTGCCGAACGATCTCGCCGAAGTGCGCGAGCCGCTCGAGCTCCTCGGCCGGCGGCGGCTCGCCGTCGGAGCCGCGCTTGCCGAGCAGGTCGGCCTGCTTGTGCGCGAGCAGGTCGAGTGCGAGCTCGTCGCCGTGCCGCGCGAGGAACCGTCGCGCGCGCTGCGGATCGGCCGCGCCGGGTTTGAACATGTGATTCCGGACGATCCGCACGACGCGCTCGCGGAGCGCATTCGGATAGCGAAGCCGGCGCAGCGCCTCGCCGGCGAGCGTCGCGCTCACCTGCTCGTGGCTTCGGTGCGAGTAGCCGGACTTCGCGTAGTAGTGCAGCCGTCCGTCGGTGCCGCGCCACGCGACGTGCGGCTTGCCGAGGTCGTGGAACAGCGCCGCCAGCCGCACCGCGAGCGACGCACCTGCGTCGGCCGCGGCCTGCACGACCGCGAACGTGTGCTCGTCGACGGTCAGGTCGTGGTAGCGGCTCTCCTGGTCGAAACCGATCGCGCCGCGAAACTCGGGCAGCAGCTCGACGAGGACGCCGGTGTCGCGCGCGAGCCGCAGCGCGCGCGCAGGCTCCTTGCCGAGCAGCAGCTTCGACAGCTCGCCCATGCCGTCGGCGTGCAGGCCGCCGCCGATCCGCTCGCCGGAGACGAGCGCGACCGCGTCGGCGTCGTCGCGCATCTGCCGCAGCGTCGACTCGTCCGGCTCGAGGCCGAGCTGCGAGACGAAGCGAAGCGCGCGCACGATCCGCAGCGGATCCTCCTGGAAGCTTCGCGGCGACACCGTGCGCAGAACTCCGGCACGGAGATCGGCTTCGCCGCCGACCGGATCGACGACCTCGCCGGTACGCAGCCGCCGCGCCATCGCGTTGACCGTGAAGTCGCGGCGGCGCATGTCGTCCTCGACCGACAACGACGCGTCGGCGACGATCTCGAAGTCGTGGCGGCCGGGCCCGGTGCTGCGCTCGGCGCGCGGCGGCGCGAACTCGATGCCGGACCGCGCGAGCGCGCGCACCTTCGCATCGCGCGGATGCAGCCGGACGCCGACGAGCCGGCCGGCGACAACAAGATCCTCGACGCGCCCGTGCGGCTCGAGCGCGCGCTTCAGCCCGTCGGTGTCGACGCCGGGAACGAGGAAGTCGGCGTCCTTCGACTCCAGGCCGAGCAGCTCGTCGCGGACCGCACCGCCGACGAGATACGCGTCGAGCCCGAGCGACGCGACGTACTTCTCGATCTCCTCCCGCACCGCGCGCATTCTCGCGGCTTTACAGTCGGGTCCGTGGACGAGCGTCAGGAGGCATGGGAGCGGCACGCCGCCGACTGGATCGCGTGGGCGCGGGCGCCCGGGACACGACAGCTACTGGCAGTTTCACCGCGACCTGTTCCTCGAGCTCGTACCGACCCCGTCGGGCCGTACGCTCGACGTCGGCTGCGGCGAGGGGCGCCTTGCACGCGATCTCGCCGCGCTCGGGCACGACGTCGTCGGAGTCGATTCCTCGCCGACGCTGCTCGCCGCCGCGCGCGAGGCATCGCCGGAGCTGGAGCTGCACCTCGCCGACGCGGCGTCGCTGCCGCTACCGGACGCGGCGTTCGGGCTCGTCGTCGCGTTCATGTCGCTCCAAGATGTCGACGCCCTCGACGCGGCTGTCCGCGAGGCGGCGCGCGTGCTCGCACCGGGCGGGCGATTCTGCATCGCGATCGTCCACCCGCTCAACTCGGCCGGCGTCTTCGTCGACGACGACGTGGGCACGAGCCCGTTCGTGATCGAGGGGTCGTACCTCGACGCGGCCCCGTACGCAGAGGAGGTGGCGCGGGACGGATACGCGATGCGCTTCGAGAGCGTCCACCGGCCGCTGCAGGCGTACACGGAGGCCCTCGCCGACGCCGGGCTGCTGATCGACCGGCTACGGGAGCCGCCGCTTACCTCCGCAAGCGAACGAGGCGAGCGCTGGCGGCGGATCCCGCTGTTCCTGCACCTGCGCGCCGTGAAGCCCTAGAGCAGCGCGACCGCTTCGATCTCGACGAGCGCACCCGACGGGAGCGCCGCGACCTCGACCGTCGACCGCGCCGGCGGCGTGTCGCCGACGTGCGTCGCGTAGACCGAGTTCATGCCCTTGGAAGTCGCCGAGGTTCTGGAGGAAGACCGTCGTCTTCACGAGCCGGTCGAGCCCGGTGCCGGCCGCCTCGAGGATCGCGCGGAGGTTCGAGAAGACCTGCTCCGTCTGCTCCTCGATCGTGCCGCCCGACAGCTCCTTGTCCCCCGGCTTCAGCGCGAGCTGGCCGGAGACGAAGACGAACCCGTTCGCCTGGATCGCCTGCGAGTACGGCGCGCCCTGGAACGGCGCCGGCGCGGACTCGGTGCGTACGACGGACTTCTCAGCCACGTGCAACTCCTGTTCTCTCGCATGCCTGGGCCAGCGCGACGCCGAGCGCCTTGAACATCGCGTCGAGGACGTGCTGCGTGTCTTTGCCGTTCAAGAGCCTGACGTGCATCGTCAGTCCGGCGCTGTCGGCGAGCCGCTCGAGGAAGCGCCGCGCGACGTCGGTGCCGAGGCCGCCGATGCGAGCCTCCGCTGAGGTCGACGTTCGACACGACGAGCGGCGTGTCGGCGGTCTCGAGCGACGACGTGCGCGAGTGCCTCGGACGACGTCATGAACGCGGAGCCGTGCCCGCGCGCGCCGCCGACGCGCAGCGGCCCGGCCAGGGCCTCGCCGAGCGCGCTGCCGGCCGCGCTCACCTCCGCCTCGGCCTCGCCCGGCTCCACCTCGAGCACGAGGTCGAAGCGCGCCGCCTCTGCCAGCCGCTCGAGCAGCCGGTCGAGCACGGGAATCCCCGTCTCGACGTTGGCGTCGCCCGTTCCGTAGACGTCGACGCGGACGCCGCTCCGGCCCGTCGCGTTCTCTCCCGGCCCCATGCGCGGCAGGCTACAGCCGGGGCCAGCGGGCGCGGTCGTATGACTTGCAAAGATGGGCCGAAAGGCCTATGCATCCCCCAGAAGGGTGACTAAGGTCAAGAACGGGGAATGTGGTGCAGAGGGCGTGTGTGGGAGTCGCAGCGGCGGTAGCGACCCTGGTAGTCGTCGGCAGCACTGCGGCGGCACCGGATCGCATCGGTCCCGTGCGCTCGTACGCACCCGGATCGGGCAGCGTGCTCGTCGTCGGCTACTCGACGCCGGCCGGGCTTGCGACTGCTCTTCGCGGCGCCGCGGTCGTGCGGCTGCTCCCGGCACTGCATGCGGTTGAGGTGCGGACGCGCGTCGCGGGGGAGACGCTCCGTCGTGCCCAGGGCATCCGCTTTGTCTCCCGCCCGGCCGCACGCGGCGCAGCGGCCGAGCCGGCGGTGGCGCTCGCACTCGCGAGCCCCGCCGCCGGCTGGGAATGGCAGTTCCGCGGGACGCACGAGGACGCCGTTCCCGACGCCGTCCTGCGCGCGGCTGTCGCGATCACGATCGCCGTCATCGACACCGGCGCCGACCTCACGGCGCCCGATCTCGCGGCGAAGTCCCCGACCGCCTACAACACGCGCACCGGCACCGGGGACGTCCGCGACGACAACGGCCACGGCACGTTCGTCGCCTCCGTCGCTGCGGGATCGGTGACGAACGGCGACGGAATCGCGGGCGCGGGCGGCGACGCGCAGCTCCTCGTCGTCAAGGCCGGCACCGCGGACGGGACGTTCACCGACGTCGACGAGGCCGCGGGGATCCTCTACGCGGTCGACCACGGCGCGCGGATCATCAACATCAGCTTCGGCGGACCGGGAACGTCGTCGATCGAGCGTCACGCGATCCAGTACGCGTTCGACCACGGCGTGCTCGTCGTCGCGGCGGTCGGCAACGAGTACGCGCACGGGGAACCCGACGGAGTATCCGGCGGCGCTGCTGCAGCCGCGCGGATCGAACGGTGTCGGCGGTGCGGGTCTCGCGGTCGCCGCGTCGACGTTGACCGGCGTCGCGTGCACGCTTCTCGAACACGGGGTCGTGGATCTCGCTCGCGGCGCCCGGCGAGAACGTGTTCGGCGACGTCTCGTCGTCCTCGACGCCGGCGCAGTACCCGCGCGCCGCGCTGCCGGGCTCGCAGGCCGGGCTGTACGGCTACGCGAGCGGCACGTCGTTCTCGGCGCCGCAGGTCGCCGGCGCTGCGGCGCTCGTCTGGGCGGCGAACCCGAAGCTGACGGCGCTGCAGGTCGCGCAGATCCTGAAAGCGACGGCGTCGGGCAACGGCCGCTGGACGCCGGATCTCGGCTTCGGCGTGATCGACGTCGCCGCCGCGGTCGCCACCGCGCAGTCCGGCCAGCCGGGCGTGCTCCTGTCCGGCAACCGCGTCAAGTCGCGACTCCATCTCACGTGGAGCGGCGACACGTCGAGCTACACGCTGACGATCGCCACCGACGGCCGCACGGCGAAGACGGTGCTCGGCGCGACCGACCGGACGAGCGCGTGGGTCACGCTCGGCGCCGGCCACGCGTATCGGTTCACCGTCGCCGCGCTCGATCCGAACGGGACGACCGCCGCGACGTCGACGCCGCTGACCGTGTCGGTTCCGGCGGCGCGGAAACCGGCCGCCTCGCGCCCTAGCTCTCGACGCGCTCGATGTGCGCGCCGAGTGCGCGCAGCCGCTCGTCGATCCGCTCGTAGCCGCGGTCGATCTCGCGGACGTTCCCGATCGTCGACGTGCCCTCCGCGCAGAGCGCCGCGAGCAGCATCGCCATGCCGGCGCGGATGTCGGGGCTCGACATCCGCTCGCCGTAGAGACGCGCGGGACCGGTGACGACGACGCGGTGCGGATCGCAGAGGATGATCCGCGCGCCGAGGTTGACGAGCTTGTCGACGAAGAACAGCCGGTTCTCGAACATCTTCTCGAAGATCATCACCGTGCCCTGCGCCTGCGTCGCGACCGCGACCGCGATCGACGTCAGGTCGGCCGGGAAACGCGGGCCACGGCCCGTCGTCGATCTTCGGAATGTGGCCGCCGACGTCGTCCTCGATCACGAGATCCTGCCCGTCGAGCACGCGGATGCTCGTGTCCTCGAACTCCATCTTGATGCCGAGGCGGCGGAACACCGGCGTGATCGCGACGAGATCTTCGGGCCGGCAGTTCTCGATCACGATCTCGCCCTCGGTGATCGCGCCGAGCCCGATGAAGCTCGCGACCTCGATGTGATCCGGCGCGATCGTGTGCTCGCCGCCGTGGAGCGCGTCGACGCCGCGCACGCGCAGAACGTTCGTGCCGATGCCGTCGATGTCCGCGCCGAGCTCGACGAGGAAGCGGCAGAGATCCTGGACGTGCGGCTCCGACGCGGCGTTGCCGAGCACCGTCTCGCCGCGCGCGAGCGTCGCCGCCATCACGGCGTTCTCCGTGCCCGTGACGCTCGCCTCGTCGAGGAAGACGTTCGTCCCGACGAGTCCGTCGGTGCGCATCGTGAACCGCCGGTCGGCCTCGATCGTCGCGCCGAGCTTCTCGAACGCGTGCAGGTGCGTGTCGACGCGGCGGCGGCCGATCACGTCGCCGCCCGGCGGCGGGACGATCGCGCTGCCGAAGCGCGCGAGCAGCGGGCCGGCGAGCAGCACCGACGCGCGGATGCGCCGGCAGAGCTCCTCGTCGAGCTCCGTCTTCGTCACGTTCGCGGCCTGGATGCTGACGTCGTTGTCGCCGATCCACTCGACGTCGACGCCGATGTCGGCGATCAGATCGAGCATCGTCTGGACGTCGAGGATCCGCGGCACGTTGTGGAGCACGACCTGGCCTTCGGTCAGGACGCACGCGGCGAGGATCGGCAGCGCGCCGTTCTTGTTGCCGGCGGCGCGGATGCGGCCGTTGAGCGGCCGCGCACCTTCGATCACGAAGGCGTCGGCGAGCGCGGGTACGACGGCCATGGGCGGCTATCCTAGCCGGGCCGTGACCCCGACCCGCGACCAGGCCTGGCAGACGCTGACCGCGTACACGAAGAGCGAGTCGCTCCTGCGGCACGCACTCGCCGTCGAAGCGTCGACCGCCGCGTACGCGCGCAAGCTCGACGGCGACGAGGAGCTCTGGCGCGTCGCGGCGCTGCTCCACGACTTCGACTACGAGATCCATCCGACCCTCGACAAGCATCCGCAGGACGGCGCGCCGATCCTGCGCGAGGAGGGCTATCCCGAGGAGGTCATCGAGACGGTGCTCTCCCACGCAGAGCATCTCGGGCTGCCGCGCGACACGCCGCTGAAGCGCGCGCTCTTCGCGTGCGACGAGCTGTCCGGCTTCGTCCACGCGTGCGCGCTCGTCCGCCCCACCGGTCTCGAAGGGCTCGAGCCGAAGTCGGTGCGGAAGAAGCTGAAGCAGCCGTCGTTCGCCGCCGGCGTGCATCGCGAGGACGTCTTCAAGGGCGCAGAGGAGCTCGGTGTCGACCTCGACGACCACATCACGACGGTCGTCGAAGCGTTGAAGCCGATCGCGTCCGAGCTCGGTCTTCCCGGCTGATTGGCGTCTAAAGGAACGGCCCAAGGTGGCCGATGTGTCTCTGTGCTGACCCTTGACAGCGACACATGGAGGCGGCCATGCAGACCTGTGCGTGGTGCAGGACGACACAGGCGACACCCGGGCGGTACTGCGAGAACTGCGGAGCGGTGCTCGCGTCCGCAACGGAGTCGGAGCCCGAAGCGGTCGACGTTTGCCTGCGGTCGTGGAGCAACGGCCTCAGATCGCCGCCGTCGGGTACGGCAGGCTTCTGGGTCCGCGTGGCTGGCCCTGCTCATCGACAGCGTGATCCTGTTCGTGCCGATTCTCATCCTGCGCGGGCTGGCTCGGCAACCTCGGCATCGTTCCTGATCATCGTCGGCTACTGGCTCTACTTCGCGCTGTTCGAGAGCTCGTCCTGGCAGGCGACGCCGGGGAAGCGGATGCTCGGCCTCGCGGTCGTCAAGATGGACGGAACGCAGCTCACGTTCGGGCGGGCGACCGGACGGTACTTCGCCAAGATCCTTTCGTACATCACCCTTTGCATCGGCTTCCTGATGGCCGGCTTCACGAATCAGAAGCGCGCGTTGCACGACTACGTCGCTGACACGCTCGTCGTGAAGCGCGCCACCGCGCACGCGACTCAGCCCGTCGTCTTCACCGACGTCGGCTAGCTCGCCGCCGTTACGCCGTCGACGAGGCGCGCGAGGTCGTCCTCGTTCGTCCACCAGCCGCACGACGCGCGCACCATGTTCCGGCCTCGGAAGCTCGCGAACGATCACGCCGCGCTGCTCGAGGCTCGCGACGAGCTCTGTCGGATTGCCGCCGGGCGGAAGCGTGACGAGCGTCGAGTGGCCCGGACGGCGTCAGCACGTCGACGTGCTCTGCGAGCAGCTCGCGGCAGCGCTCCGCCGTTTCGCCGGCGCGGTCGTATCGCCACTCGGGATGTGTCCCGAGCGCGGTGACGAGTGCCTTCGAGCGTCGGCACTCCGATGAAGCTCGAGTCGAACCGCTCCGCGCCGTCCTTCGGCGTGAACGATCCGTCGGGCTCGTACGCCGTCTGCGACGCGTAGCTCGGCGACGCGACGCGCAACCGCTCCGGGTCGCGGACGTAGAGGCCGCCGGTGAGCTCGGGTCCGCACAGCCACTTCTGCGCCGACACGGTGTAGAAGTCGAACGGCTCGGCCTCGGCGCGGATCGCGCCTGCCGACTGCGCGCCGTCGACGAGGATCGGCACGCCGCTCTCGTCCTTCAGTCGCGCGATGTCGAGGCGCTGCCCGGTCGTCCAGAGCACGTGTGACGTGGCGATCAGCTTCGTGCGCGGTGTGACGGCGGCGAGGATCGCGTCCTCGTCGGCGGTGGTGACGACGACGCGTGCGCCCGACGCGTGGACCGGTCCCATCAACCCGAAATGCTCCTGGTCGGTGATCACGATCTCGTCCTCCGGGGCGAGGTCGAGCCCTGCGATGACGATCGAGCAGCCGCGCGTCGTCGAGTCGACGAGCGCCATCAGCGCAGGGTCGACCTCGATCACCGCCGCGAGCCCCTGCCGCACGTCCTTGCGCAGCGCGAGCATCTCCTCGAACAGCGCGCGCCCGCTCCTCCCGTCGCGGAGGTCGCGCTCCGCCGTCGTGACGAGCGCGTCGACCGTCGCCTGCGCGAGCGGGCCGTTCGTCCCCGCGTTGAGATATGCGTGCTTCTCGAGCACCGGGAACTGCGCGCGAGCCTCGTCGAACGTCATCCTGCGGTCACCTCCACGGGTGCATGATCGGACAGAAGCCGGCCGTCGACGCGACGCCGCTCCTCGGGCCAGACGAATGGATCGTCGGCCGGAAGCCCGCGTACGAGGACGTGGTCGATGTGCGGACCGGGCGCGGAATAGCCCCACTCGCGCAGGTCGGCCAGCGTGCGCGAGCGCGCGGCCGGGACATTCGTGTCGCCGCAGAGAAACACCGGCTCGTCCGGCGCGGCGAGACCTTCGAGGAACGCAGCGGCGCGTCGGAGCTCCGCGTCGGGAACGCGCTGCTCCGACGCGAGACTTGTCGCGTGCAGGCTCGACACGAGCGCGGTGCCGCCGTCCGGCAGCGCGACGCGGACGGCGAGGCAGACGCGGCGCTCCTTCGCCCACGCGAGCTCCGTGACGCGATCGAGCCCGAGCCATCGCGCCTGCGCGCGGCGGAACCGGTGCGGATTCAGCACGACCGTTCGATCCTCGAGCACGCGCAGCCGGGGTGACACGAGCACGGCATTCGCCTGCCCGGTGAACGCCGAGCGGAACAGCCCGTGGTTGAGACCGGTGAGCGTGCGGCCGAGTGCCGCCGACGTCAGGATCGGCCCGATGCGCGGCCGCGCGGCGACAGCGGCAACGGCGGTCATCCCGCTCCAGCCGCCGAGATGCGGCAGCGACCAGAGCGGAACCTCCTGCAGCGCGACGACGTCAGGCTCGTCGGAGACCGCGAGTCGTACCGTTTCCTCGATATACGTCGCGCGCTCGGGCGGCACGGCGTTCCCGTGGAAGACGTTCCAGGTGCGAACGAGGAGCGGCACGGGCGTAGCCTACGGCGGATGCGCGTTCTCCTCGCCGACCCACCTGCGTTTACGCCGACCTACGACCACGAGCTCGCGGCCGCGCTCGCGCGCGCCGGCGCCGAGGTCGAGCTCGTCACGTCGCGCTTCCGCTTCGGGGAGACGCCGGCACCGGACGGCTATCTCCGCGCGGAGATCTTCTATCCCGTGTCGTCGCGTATCTTCGGCCGCTCGCCGCTGCGGGTGCCGGTCAAGGTCGCGGAGCATCCGCTCGGGCTCGCCGCGCTGCGGCGCCGCAAGGCGGACGTTCTGCATCTCCAGTGGCTCGCTGCGCCGGAGCTCGACGCGCGGCTGCTGCGCCCGCATCTCCCGAGCGTCTTCACCGCGCACGACCTGCTGCCGCGGCGGACGGCCGGGCGGCCGGATCTCTGGCGCGTGTTGCTCTCCCGGTTCGACCGCGTGATCGTGCACAGCCTGAACGGCCGCGACACGCTCGCGCCGATCATCGGCGACCCGGCTCGGCTGCGCGTCGTGCCGCATCCCGTCTTCCCGAGCGATCCGGAGCGCCACGACGACGGTCGCACGGTGCTGTGCTTCGGCGTGATCCGTCCGTACAAGGGACTCGGCGACGCGATCGAAGCGGTGCGCCGCGTCGGCGACGCGCGGCTCCTCGTCGCGGGCGATCCGCTCGAGCCCATCGATCGCTACCGCACCGCCGCCGAGGGGCTCGACGTCGAGTGGCGGCTCGGCTATCTGCCGCAGGCCGAGGTCGACCGCGCGCTCGGCGAGGCGACCGTCGCGCTCTTCCCGTACCGCCCAGAGCTCGACCAGAGCGGCGCGCTGCTCCGCGCGCTCGGCGCGGGCGTGCCGGCGATCGCGTACGACGTCGGCGGCATCGCCGAACCGATCGCGCGCTACGACGCGGGACGCGTCGTTCCCGCAGGCGATGTCGAGGCACTCGCGGCTGCAGTGGACGAGCTCCTCTCCGATCGCGACGCGCTCGAAGCCGCACGCGCGGGCGCTCGCCGCGCACGCGAAGAGCTGACATGGGACGCTGCGGCTCGCTCGCATCTCGCCGTCTACGAGGAGATTGCGTGAGGTTCCGCCGCCGCTTCGCCGACGTCATCTCCCGCCAGCTCGACGTCTTCGCCGAGGACGAGGCCGACCTGATCGACGACTGCCGCAAGGCGGAGCGCGCGTACAACGAGGCCGAGCGCGACGAGGCCGAGGCGCGATACGGCGACTACGTCGACGCCGTCGAGACCGCGACCGAGGCGCTCGCCGACATGCGCGACCGCTACAAGCGCACGCTTGACGAGGATGCGGCGGAGGAGTACGACGAAGCATTCAACCGGGCCGTGCGGAAACGCTGGCCGCCCTTCGGGCTCGAGATCGACCTCCGCTGATGGCGCGCATCGAGGACTACGGACTGATCGGCGATCTCCAGACCGCCGCGCTCGTGTCGCGCGACGGCTCGATTGACTGGCTCTGTCTCCCCCGCTTCGACTCCGGCGCGTGCTTCGCCGCGCTGCTCGGCGACGCCGATAACGGACGCTGGCTGCTTGCTCCGACCGGCGGCGGCACGGCGACGCGGCGCTACCTGCACGACACGCTCGTTCTCGAGACGACATGGACGACGGACGAGGGATCGGTGCGCGTGCTCGACTTCATGCCGCCGCGCGACGGCTCGCCGGAAATCGTTCGCATCGTCGAAGGGCTCGGCGGCCGCGTGCGGATGCGGTCGGAGCTCGTGATTCGCTTCGACTACGGCCGCGTCATGCCGTGGGTGCGCCACATCGGCGACGCCCGCATCGTGGTCGCCGGACCCGATGCGCTGGCGTTCCGCACGCCGGCGGCGACACGCGGCGAGGACATGCGCACCGTGTCGGAGATCGTCGTCGACGAGGGCGAGCGGGTCCCATTTGCGCTGGCGTGGTTCCCGTCGCACCGCGAGACGCCGGAGCGTTCCGACGCGGAGCAGGAGCTCGCCGACACCGAAAGCTTCTGGCGCGACTGGAACGCGCGCCGTCCGATCGACCTGCCGGACGACTGGCGTGACCGCGTCCATCGTTCCCTGATGACGCTGAAGGCGCTGACGTACGCGCCCACCGGCGGAATCGTCGCCGCGCCGACGACATCGCTGCCGGAATGGATCGGCGGCGTTCGCAACTGGGACTACCGCTACTGCTGGCTGCGCGACGCGACGCTGACGCTGCTCGCGCTCCTGAACGCGGGACACGTGCACGAGGCAGACCAGTGGCGGCACTGGCTGCTGCGTGCCGTCGCCGGCGATCCGGCCGACCTTCAGATCATGTACGGCGTCGCCGGCGAACGGCGGCTGACGGAGTTCGAGCTGCCGTGGCTCGCCGGCTACGAGGGCTCCGCGCCGGTGCGCGTCGGCAACGCGGCAAGCGAGCAGCTGCAGATCGACGTCTACGGCGAGGTGATGGACGCGCTGTACCAGGCGCGCGTGCACGGCCTCGAGACCGAGCAGCACGCGTGGGAGCTGCAGAAGACGCTGCTCTCGTACCTCGAGAAGGCCTGGCGGCAGCCTGACGAGGGGATCTGGGAGATCCGCGGCGAGCGGCGGCACTTCGTCCACTCGAAGGTGATGGCGTGGGTCGCGTTCGACCGCGCGGTGCGCACCGTCGAGACGCAGGGCTTCGACGGCCCGGCCGGCCGCTGGCGCGCTGAGCGCGACGAGATCCACGCCGAGGTGTGCGCGCAGGGCTTCGACCCCGCGCGCGGATCGTTCACGCAGTCGTACGGATCGCCGGAGCTCGACGCGAGCCTGTTACTGATTCCGCTCGTCGGCTTTCTGCCCGGATCGGACCCGCGCGTGCGCGGGACCATCGAGGCGATCGAGCGCGAGCTGATGCGTGGACGGTCTCGTGCTCCGCTACCGCACTCACGACGGCGTCGACGGACTGCCGCCCGGCGAAGGCGTGTTCCTCCCGTGCTCGTTCTGGCTCGTCGACTGCCTCGAGCTGCTCGGCCGCCACGACGACGCGCACGCACTGCTCGAGCGGCTGCTCGGGCTGACGAACGATCTCGGCCTGATCTCGGAGGAGTACGACCCGAAGGCGGGCCGGCTGCTCGGAAACTTCCCGCAGGCGTTCACGCACCTCGCGCTCGTGAACTCCGTCTTCAACGTCGCACCGCACCTCCCGTCGCCGATGGAGAAGCGTCACGCGCACGACGGTCACTAGCAGAGGTACGCCAGCGATTGAAATGTGAACAACCGGTGTGTAGCGTCGATCCGGGCTGCGGCGAACGACCAACTTCAGGGGAGGGATCATCTATGAGGAAGTCCTTAATCCGGCTCGGCCTCGTCGGCCTTGCCGCCGTTGCGATCGCGCTGCCGGCTTCTGCCGGCGGGCACGACTCGGGCGACGGCTCGTCGCACGGCAGGTCGCCGGGCCTCGACCACATCTTCGTGATCATGCTCGAGAACCACTCGCAGTCGAGCGTGATCGGCGACGCAAACGCGCCGTACATCAACTCGCTCGCGCAGCAGTACGCGACCGCCGCGAACTACTTCGGCGTGACGCACCCGAGCGAGCCGAACTACGTCGCTGCGATCTCAGGCTCGAACTGGTTCATCAACAATGACAATCCCGCGAACCGGTTCGACCACACGAACCTCGTCGACCAGTTCGAGGCCAACCGCGTCACGTGGGGCGCGTACATGGAGTCGATGCCGAGCGTCGGCTACCTGGGCGACTTCGCTCCCGGAACGACGGCGTTGTACGCGTCCAAGCACAACCCGTTCGTCCTCTTCGACGACATCCGCAACGATCCGTCGCGGCTGGCGAACGTGAAGCCGTACACGTCGTTTGCCACCGACCTCCAGCGCGAGCGCACGACGCCGGACTTCGTCTGGATCTCGCCGAACCAGTGCCACGACATGCACGGCGGCGTCTACGTCCAGGTCGCGCCCGACGGCTCCGACGGCACGCCGTGCCCGTACGGATCGGTCAAGGACGATCCGAACGACGCCGCGCTGAAGCAGAAGGCGGACGCGTTCGTGAAGGGCGCCGTGACGACGATCATGCACAGCCCCGCGTGGCGCGGCGGCCGGTCGGCGATCTTCATCGTCACGGACGAGAACGACTTCACCGGCAACGCGGAGACAGGCGGCTGGGAGTCGGCGGACGGGTGCTGTGACTCGCCTGTCCTCATCGCCGGCGACCCGTCCGTCAGCCCGACGTGGCCCGGCGGAACGTACGGCGGCGGCCTCATTCCGGCCGTGATCGTCACCAGCCGCGGTGGCAAGACCGGCGGCTATGTGAGCACCGCGCAGTACAACCACTACTCGCTGCTCGCGACGATCGAGGAGAACTGGAACCTCGCACTGCTCGGAAACGCGTCGGACACCGCACAGGTGTCTCCGATGGACGAGTTCTTCTCGCACTAGGCACCACGATCGCGCCGGGCCGCTCCGACGGGCGGCCCGGCGCAGATCAGCGGTGCCCGAAGTGGTGCGCGTTCGGCAGCGAGCCGTGCACGTCGGCGCCGTCGGTGAGCGCGCGGGCGAGCGCGGCGAGGCTCACGATCTCGCGGACGAGGATGTTGCGGTTCCGGTCGACGTGCTCGTAGCGGCCGCGTGCGAGCAGCAGCGGCTCGCCGCGTACCGCACCGCGGAAGCGGTCGTACACCTGCGGCGGCAGGATGAGGTTCACCTGGCCGTGCTCGTCCTCGAGGAGCATGAAGACGACGCCGTTCGCGGTCGCCGGACGCTGGCGCGCGACGACCATTCCCGCGATCGCGACCTGCTCGCCGTTCGGCCGGTTCTGCAGGTCGACGCTCGACAGCGTTCCATCCGGCAGGTGCGGACGCAGCAGCTCGAGCGGATGGACGCCGATCGAGAGGCTCGTCGTCTTGTAGTCGGCGAGCATCCGCTCCCACACCGTCGGCTCGGGGAGCGTCGGCGTCGCGACCGTCGGCTCGAGCGGGAGCGCGAGCTGCTTCTCCTCCCCACCTGATCCCGGGACGGATTGCGGGCGCGGCACGAGCCCGAGCTGCCAGAGGAGCTCGCGGCGCGCGAGGCCGAAGCTGTCGCACGCGCCCGACTCGACGAGCGCGGCAAGCTGCTGCCGCAGCTCGAAGCGCTGCGCGAGGTCCCGGATCGAGACGAAGAGTCCGTTCGTGGTGCGCTCCTCGACGAGCGCGACGGCTTCATCCTCGGAGAGGCCCTGCACGTACTTCAGCCCGACGCGTACCGCGCCGTCCTCGATGTCGCAGCCGGCGCCGCTGAGGTTCACGTCGGGCGCGCGCGTCTCGACGCCGCGCCGCTGCGCGTCGCGCACGAGCGTCGCCGGCGGATAGAAGCCCATCGGCTGCGCGTTCAGCAGCGCGGCGAGGAACTCCGCCTGGAAGTGCCGGCGCAGCCACGCCGACTGGTACGCGAGCAGACCGAACGCGGCCGAGTGCGACTTCGGGAAGCCGAAGCCGGAGAAGCCGATCAGCTTGTCGTAGACCGCGTTCGCCGTCGCCTCGTCGACGCTCTTGCCGAGCGCGCCGGCGACGAAGCGGTCGCGGTACGCCTCGAGCGCGGCGAGGCTCCGCTTCCGGCTCATCGCGCGCCGCAGCCCCTCCGCCTCGCCGACGGTGAAGCCCGCGAGATGGATCGCGACCTCGAGCACCTGGTCCTGGAAGACGACGACGCCGAGCGTCTCGCGCAGCGGCTCCTGCAGCAGCGGATGGTCGGCCGGCGCGACGAAGTCCGGATCCTCGCGCAGCTTCTGCCGCCGCTCGATGTACGGGTGCACCGCCTTCCCCTGGATCGGCCCCGGCCGCACGAGCGCGACCTGCACCGTGAGGTCGTCGAGATTCTCGGGCCGCGTGCGCAGCAGCGACTGCATCTGCGCGCGGCTCTCGATCTGGAAGACGCCGACGGTGTCCGCGTTCTGGATCTCCTCGTACACGCCGGCGTCGTCGAGCGGGACGCGTGAAAGGTCGACGAGCTCGTTGCGGTGGCGCGCGATCAGCTCGACACACTCCTCGACCGCGGAGAGCATCCCGAGCCCGAGCAGGTCGATCTTCAGGAAGCCGGCGTCTGCGCACGAGTCCTTGTCCCACTGGCACATCTGCCGTCCCGCCATCGCGGACGGCTGCACCGGCACGAGCTCGACGAGCGGCCGCGTCGAGATCACCATGCCGCCGGGGTGCTGCGAGATGTGGCGCGGCAGGCCGGCGATCTCGCGGCACAGCTCGGCGAATGCGCGCCAGCGCGGCGACTGGAGCTTCGCCGCGTCGACCTCGTTCGCGACGCTCTCCGCATTCCAGCCGTCGGAGACGCGCGCGAGCCGCTCGAGCTCGGCGAACGGAAGTCCGAGTGCCTTGCCGACGTCGCGGATCGCGCCGCGCGAGCGGTACGTCGCGAACGTCGCGACGAGCGCCGCGTGCTCGCGGCCGTACTTCTCCGTCACGCGCAGGATCAGCTGCTCGCGGATGTCGCGCGGAAAGTCGAGGTCGATGTCGGGAACCGACGACAGCTCGCGGTTCAGGAACCGTCCGAGCGAGAGATTCGCCGCGACGGGATCGACGTGCGAAAGCCCGGTCAGGTAGCAGACGAGCGAGCCGACGGAGGAGCCGCGCCCGCGTCCCGGTGGCAGCACATGCCGCATCGACCCCGGCCCGCGCACCTCGAACGCGACCTCGCGCGCGAGCTCCAGCACCTCCCAGTGCAACAGGAAGAAGCCCGCGAGCCCGAGCTCGCCGATCAGCGCGAGCTCCTCCTCGAGACGCGCGTGCACGCGCTGCTTGTGTCCGTTCAGCCCGGCGTAGCGCTCCGTGAACGCGCGCTCGCAGACGCGGCGAAGCTGGACGATCGCCGGCTCGTCTCCGCCGGAGAAGTCGGGATAGCGGTAGCCGAGCTCTTCCGTCAGGTCGAAGCGGAGGCGATCCGCGAGCTCGACGGTGCGCGCGACCGCGTCGCGGTCGTTCGGGAAGCGGTCGGCGACGTCGCCGGGCGCGGAGAGCACGCACTCGTGGTTGCCGCGCCGCTCGCGCTCGCAGCCGTCGAGCGAGGTGCGGCAGCGGATCGCGACGAGGACGTCCTGTAGCTCGGCACGACAGACGTCGTGCGCGTGCGCGTCGCCGGTGACGAGCGTCGGCACGCGCAGCGCCGCCGCGAGATCGCGCAGCGCGGCGTTGCGCCGCGTGTCGCCGCGCTCGTACGGACGCTGCAGCTCGACGAAGAAGTTCTCGCGTCCGAAGACATCGGCGAGCCGCGCCGCCGCGTTCGGGTCGCAAACGGCGAGCCCGTGCCGCGCGCAACCGGAGAGACAGACGAGCCCGTCGTGCAGCTCCTCGAGCAGCGCCGGCTCGAGCGACGGCGGCAGCGGCTCGCGTCCCTCCTTCGGCCGCGTCCGCGAATGCGACGCCGTGAGCAGCCGGCAGAGATTCGCGTACCCCTGCTGCGTCTCGACGAGGAGCGTGAGATGCGCCCCGCCGTCGATTGTCACTTCCGCGCCGGTGATCGGCCGGACGCCGAGAGCCTTCGCCGCGTTCGCGAACTCGAGCGAGCCGTAGACGCCGTCATGGTCGGTGAGCGCCAGCGCCTCGTACCCGAGCTCCGCCGCCCGGGCAGCGAGCTCCTCCGGCTGCGACGCCCCGTCCAGGAACGAGTAGGCGCTGTGGGCGTGCAGCTCGACGTAGCTCACCCATCAGTTCTACACGAACATACGTTCGCGCACCACCCTAAGCTTCAGCGAAACGTATGGTCCTGCAATCGCAGAGCGCGCGTTTCCAGTCGTCTTTGCAGTCCACGTCTCCGAGACCGCGGCCTTCTACGAGCGGCTCGGTTTTGAGCCGCACTTCCAGCTCCCGCCCGAGGGCGAGCCCGGGTACGTCGGGCTCCGCCGAGGTGACTACGAAGTCGCAGTCGTCGCTTCCAGCTGGCCGGACGAGCAGTACGGCGCCCCGGTCGGCGACGGCGTTCGCTTCGAGCTGTTCGTCTACGTGGTCGGGGTCGACAAGCTCGTCGAGGAGCTGCGCGCCGAAGGCGTCACCGTCCTCCGAGAGCCGGCCGACATGCCGTGGGGCGAGCGCGTCGCCTACGTGACCGACCCGGACGGGAACCCGGTTGCGCTGGCGCAGAGTGCCTAGAGGATGGCGCGCGGATACAGCCGCGCAGCCAGGCCGGCAAAGACGGCGCAGAAGCCGATCGTGACGAGGAAGTCGATCCAGAGCGCGTCGCCGACCGGGAGGTTCAGGAGCATCCGGCGCATCCCCTCCACCTCGTACGTGAGCGGGTTCACCCGTGCGATCGCCCGCAGCCACGTCGGCAGGAGCGCGAGCGGGTAGAGCGCGCTCGACGCAAAGAAGAGCGGCATCACGATCAGCTGACCGATGCCCATGAACCGCTCGCGTGTCTTCACGACCGCGGCGAGCACCATCGACATGGACGCGAATCCGGCCGTGCCGACCGCGAGGAGCACGAGCGTCCCGAGGATCCCGGGGACGCTCCAGTGGATGTGGATCTGCGCGATCGCGAGCACCGCAAGCAGCACGACCGCCTGGATCGTCGCGCGGATCGACGCGCCGCTCGCCTTGCCGAGCACGATGCCGAGCCGCGGGAGCGGCGTCGCGAGCAGCCGCTGCAGCTGGCCGACGTCGCGTTCCCAGATCACCGCGAGCCCGTAGAAGATCGCGAGGAAGAGCGCCGCCTGCGCCATCACGCCCGGCGCGATGTATGTGCGGTAGTCGCCGTAGCCGCCGTTCAACGAGCGCGCACGCTGCAGCGCGGTGCCGAACACGAACAGCCACAGGAGCGGCTGCACCGAACGCGTGAGGATGTCGACGTTGTCGTGGCGGAGCTTCTGCAGCTCGACGCGCGCGATCGCGGCGGTTCCGGAGAGCAGCCGGCGGAGCCGCGCGAGCGGGTCGACCTGGAGCTCAGCCGAGGCGGCGGGAAAGCCTGCGCTGTCGGCGGACATCGCGGAACGACCCTCCTTCCTCGATCTCGTGCCCGGTCGCTGCGGTGAAGACGTCCTCGACGGTTGCGACGCCGTACTCGTCCTTCAGCTCCTGCGGTGTCCCCTGCGCCGCGAGCCGTCCGAAGTCCATGATCGCGATCCGGTCGCAGTAGCGCTCGGCCTCCTCCATCAGGTGCGTCGTCACGAGGAGCGTCGTGCCTTCCTCCTCTTGCAGCAGCACGAGGTGCTCCCAGACGGCGCGGCGCGCGGTCGGGTCGAGGCCGACGGTCGGCTCGTCGAGGAACAGGACGCGCGGCCGCGTCAGCAGCGCGGTCGCCACCTCGAGCCGGCGGAGCATTCCGCCGGAGAGCGTGCGGGCGAGACGGTCGACGAACGCCCCGAGCCCCATCGTGTCGATCGCCTCGTCGATGCGCGCGTCGCGTTCGCGGCGCGGGACGCCGCTGACGCGTGCGTAGAACTCGAGGCTCTGACGACCGGTCAGCGCCGCGTCGACGGAGATCGCCTGCGGGATGTAGCCGATCGCCGCGCGGACATGCAGGCCGTCGGACACCGTGTCGTGGCCCGCGACGCGCGCGCGGCCGTCGCTCGGCCGGAGGAGCGTCGTGAGCACGCGGAGCGTCGATGTCTTGCCGGCGCCGTTCGGGCCGAGCAGACCGAAGACCTCACCGGGCTCGACCGCGAACGAGACGCCGTCGACCGCGGTGACCTCGTCGAAGCGGACGACGAGGTTGTCGACGAGGACGGCGGGCTCGGTGTCTTGACGGAGGCTGCTCACGCGAAAGTGGCTTCTTACGTGAACGTCAAGTTATCAAAAGCACCCCGGCCTCTCAGCTACGGATGGTGCACACGGCTCCACAGCGGCGTCAGCTTCGGTCCGAGCGGAACGAAGTCCATCCCGTCCGGCGTCTTCAGGTAGCCCGGCCCCGCTCCGGCGATTCCCGCGTGACCGTACTGCCACACGATCGTGTTGGTGTGCGGGTCGATGATTACGACGCGGTTGTTGAAGTCGTCGTTGACGGCGATGTCGCCGCTCGGGAGCATCATCGCCAGCGAGGGATGGTCGAGCGCGCCGACGCCGGCGGAGGGCGCGTATCGCCAGAGCACCATGCCGTGCGTATTCATGATCAGCACCGTGCCGGGGCTCGTGTAGCCCGCGAGAAGGATGCGGCCGCCGGAAAGGATCTGCGGGTCGGACGGGTACGAGACCGGCGCGTGCACGGCCCAGCGAAGGCGCCCGTCGCGCGCGATGTTGTCGATCCACGAGCCGGGGATCTCGGAGACGAGCATGCCGCCGTCCTTCAGCGGTGTGTCGCCGTTGACGGCGCCGAACGTGGCGGGTGGATCGTGGCGACAGACGCCGGTGCGCCCAAGCTGGCGGACGATCCGGTGCGACCGGATGAAGAGGATGCGGCAGTTGTACGCATCGGCAACCGTGAGCGTGCCGTTCGGCAGCACGTAAGCATCGTCCGGCGTGTTCAGCTGGTTCGTCCCGCTGCCGCGAACACCGGGTGTCCCGTACAGATGCGTCACGGCGTGCGTCTTGACGTTCACGGAGATGATCGTGTGCGACTCTTCTTCGTTCGCGACGATCGAGTTGCCGCCGGGCTCGACGAATCCGTCGTCGTTGAAGTAGACGTGGATGCCGTGAGCGAGGTCACGGCCGCTCGGGAATCGCCAGAGCACGCGGTGCTGCGAGTCGACGAGCAGCATGCGGTTGTTCCCGCGGTCGGCGATCAGCAGCGCACCGGGAAGCGGCGCTGCGGCTCGCGCCGGCCGGACTATATGCGCGAGATGCCGCGGCGGCGACGCTGCAACGGGCGCCGCGCTCCCGCTGTGGTGCAGTCGGCCAACCACGATCACGCCGACGATGACGACGACGGAAACCACGATGAGCCTGCCCGTGCGCCGCTTACGAAGCGGCCGGCGCGATCGAGGCACGTGGGCGAGCCTACCTATGTCTGCGGCCGGTGACGCTAGGGTGCGCGCCGTGGACGGCCCTGCCCGCCGCCGGCGTCTCGCCCAGTCTCGACTCTGTCTCGTCGTCGAGGCCCGCCCACACGGGATGGATCCCGATGCGCTTCTCGACGCTGCGCTTCGCGGCGGCGTCGACGTCGTCCAGCTGCGGGAGAAGGAACTGACGGACGCGGTGCTCGTCGCTGCGGCAGCGCCGTTCCGGCGTGCGTGTGACCGCCACGGCGCGCTCTTCGTCCTCAACGACCGGCCCGATCTTGTCGAGGCGTGCGCTGCGGACGGCGTTCACGTGGGCCAGGACGATGCGAGCGTCGCGGAGGCGCGGGCGCTCGTCGGCCCGGAGCGGCTCGTCGGGCTGTCGACGCACTCGCGCGAGGAGATGGAGGCCGCGGATGACGCGGACTACCTCGGCGTCGGCACGATCTTCACGACGCCGACCAAGGCGGAGGACGCCGTCGGGCTGGAGCTCGTCCGCGTCGCGGCCGAGACGGCGCGAGTGCCGTGGTTCGCGATCGGAGGCATCGACCTCTCGAACGTTCAGCTGCTCGCAGCCGCGGGCGCGCACGGCGTCGCGGTCGTACGCGCGATCCGCGACGCCGACGATCCGGAGGCGGCCGCGCGCGAGTTGCGCGCCGCACTCACGCACCCCGCTGGGTGAACCAGCTGCCGCCGGCGCCGTCGTGGAAGACGACGGTGTTCTCGCCGGTCTCGAGCACGACCTCGAAGTAGCGGCGCGACACGGGCTCCTCCGTCCACCAGCGGTCGAGCACGCGCCACTCCTCTCGGATGACGACGACGGGCTGGTGGTTGACCTGCCACGGCGTACCGTCGAAGTTCGCCTCGACGCGCGCCGGGCGCGGCTCGTTCAGTCGTCCCGCGGAACGAACAGCGCTCGCGTTTCGGGAATGCGCGACCACGGTGCGACCTCCACGACGGTGCAGACCGATCCGGGGCCGGTACTTGCGCGAACCTGGCGCAATCCTTCGCTGAGGCGGCTGCGGTCTTCCGCGCCTGCCGCGAGCAGCTCGAGCTGGCGACCTGCCGGCTCGGTGAGCGCGACGAGCTCGACGCGGAGCTCGAGCACGGGCGACGGCAACTCCGCGAGCCGTGGTGCGAGCGCGACGCGGATCCGATCCGCATCGGCACACGGCTCGCGGAGCGTCAGCGTCCGTCGCCAGCTGCCGCCCCCGACGAGTCGGGCGCCGAGGGCAACCTTTCGGACGAAGCGGTCGCGGCGCTCCGGCCGCGCGACGACCGTCTCGACGAGCGCGCCGAGCGCGCGCCGCAGTGTCAGCTCGTTGCCGACCGCGTCCGGGAACTCGAGCGTCTCCGCCAGCTCCGCCGGTGGGCGGCGACCGCGCACCCGCGCGGCCGTCCCACCTCTCGCCAGGCTCCAGGCGCGCCGGCCGTCCGGCCCCAATCGTTCGGCAACGGCGCCGCCCGGAAGCCCGGCAAGCTGTCCAAGCTTGCGAACTCCGAGTGCTTCAAGCTCTTCGTAGCGCTGCCGCTCGAGCGGCAGCAAGGTCAGCGGCAGCGGCGCGAGGAACCGCCCCACCTCCTCGTCGCGGACGACGAGCAGCTGCGCGGGCTTCGCAACTGATGCTGCGGCGAGCGCGGCGAACCGCCGGCTTGCCGCGCCGATGCGCGCGTCCCACGCCGTCCCGACCGCGCCGAGCGCGCGCCGGAGCGCGGGCTCGATCCCGCCGTAGAGCCGCTCCACCCCGCGCGTCTCGAAGTACGCGGTGCCGAGCGCGGCCGACTCGACCGAGAATCCCGCGTCCTCGAGCGAGCGGAGAATCTCCTCCCACGCGAGCTCGGCCGCCGCCGGATCGGGCTCGACAAGCGTCAGCCCCGGACAGGTCCCGAGCGCCTCGCCGAGACGCATCCCCGGCCGCACCCCCGCCGCCTCCGCCGAGGCCGTCACGGGCCCGAGCAGCGGCTCCCCGACCGGCTCCGGAGCAAGCGCCGCAGGCCGCAGCGCAAGCGACGGCGAGCGCCTGAGCGCCGCCTTCAGCTCGAACCCGGGGATGGAAAGACAGGCGATCACAGGAACGTATGTTCTACACGAACACCCGTTCCCCTGTCAACCCGAGAGCAACAGCTAGAACGGTCGTATGACCGACGACGACACCGACGCGTTCGCCGACCTCGTCCAGGCCGCGATCGACGGGCTGCCGGACGACATCCGGGCGGAGATGTCGAACGTCGCGGTCGTGATCGAGGACGAGCCTCCCGGTGGGGCGCCGTATCTCGGGCTCTACCAGGGTGTTCCGCTCACGCGCCGCGGGATCGGCTACTCCGGTGCGATGCCGGACAAGATCTCGATCTACCGCGGGCCGCTCGAGCGGCTCTACGGCTACGACCCGGAGCGGCTCGCGCGCGAGGTCGCCCACACCGTCCGCCACGAGATCGCGCACCACTTCGGGATCAGCGACCAGCGACTCGTCGACATCGACCGCTACTAGTCGAGCAGGCGGTCGAGGCCGCGCGTCAGGCCGACGCGGCCCGGGACGGCGCGGATCGCGAGCAGCGTGCCGGCGATGTACGGCGCCGCGGTCTCGCCGGCGTCGTGGCGGATCGAGAGACGCTCGCCTTCAGCGGCGAAGACGACTTCCGTCGAGACGACAAAGCTCGGCAGGCGGAGCGAGTGCACCTGCGTTCCCGCGACCGATGCGCCACGGGCTTCGCGCGCGCCGTGCACGTCTTCGAGCGGGACGCCGAGTGCAGGACGACGGACGTCCTCGAGCCGTTCGGCGACCTCGCGCGCGGTGCCGCTCGGCGCGTCCTGCTTGCCGGCGCTCGCGTAGTCGATCACTTCCCACGCGTCGAGATGCCGTGCCGCGTCTGCGGCGGCGCGCAGCAGAAGCGCGGCCGTGATCGAGAAGTTCCCCGCGGCGATCACGCCGACCTCCTGCTCGCGGGCGCGTGCGTCGATCTCGTCGTAGTCCTCCGCCGAGAGGCCGCTCGAGCCGACGACGACTCCGACGCGGCGGTCGAGCGCGACGAGAACGTTCTCCTTCACCGCCGTCGCGTGGGTGTAGTCGACGAGGACGTCCGCCGGCGCAGCATCGAGTGCCTCGGCGACGGACGAGAAGCTCGCGGGATCGGAGCGCGAGACGCCACCGACGAGCTCGAGATCCGGCGCGGCCTCGACCGCGTCGGCGACGGGGCGGCCGGTCCAGCCGGTGATCCCGGCGACGCAGACGCGGATCACGCGGCGGGGTGGAACGTGAGGATCACGACGTCGCCGGTCTCCTGCGACTCCACCAGCTTCAGCGCGGCCTGGCCCGAGCCGTCCTCGAAGAGCCGACGGCCTGCGCCGAGCAGAACCGGGTAGACCATCAGCCGCAAGCTCGTCGACGAGCCTTTCGCGCAGCAGTGTCTGGACGAGCGTGCCGCTGCCGGCGACGAGGACGTCGCCGCCCGGCTGCTCGCGCAGCGCGTTCACCGCTGCGACGACGTCGTCGCGCACGATCGTCGTGTTCGTCCACTCCGCGTGCTCGAGCGTCGTCGAGACGACGACCTTCTGCATCGAGTTCATCTTGTCCGCGAAACCGACCTCGTCGGTCCGGTCCGGCCATGCCGCGGCGAAGCCCTCGTACGTCTTCCGGCCGAGGAGCAGCACGTCGGCCGCTAGCGTCTCGTCGAGCTTGAACGTGTCGCCGTCCGGCCCGCGCTCGAACTTGAAGGCCCAGCCGCCTCGGTCGAAGCCCTCGGCTCCGCCCGGGTCCTCGAAGACGCCGTCCAGCGTCACGAACTCCGACACGACGAGCTTCCCCACCGTTGTTCCCCCTTACCGTCTTGGCCCAGGTTCACACTCAGCGTATGACAGCGCACCTCCGCGTGATGGTGCTCCCCGACCGGAAGACGGAGTTCATCGACGTCCCGGACGACGAGTCGCTCGACGACGTGCTCCAGGAGTTCCTCGACCGGACCGGCCGCTTCGAGGGCGAATGGGTGCCGATCCGCGGCGGCGAGACGGACCGGCGCTTCGTGCGCTACGACCAGGTCGTCCTCGTCGAGGCCACCCCGCACTAGCACCCCAATCTCACCGTTTTGGGGGTTGGCGCGCGTTGCCTTCTGGCGCGTAAACTGCGGCTTCGGGCATCGACCGGGCACACCTCGCCGTCGCACGCGGAGCGTTCCGGGAAAAGCTCGCCAAGCCGCGAAGCCCGAGCTTGCGGCCGGGACGTCTCCACTGCGGAGGAGCCGTCCCGGCCGTCTTTTCCTCTTCTAGGCGGTGACCTCGGCCGCGGGGCCGACGGTGCCGACGAAGCGCGGGACGATGTCGAGGACGCTCTCGCGGGCGCACCATTCGATGTCCGCCTCCATGCCGTGGCGGCGGAGGTTCTCGGCGCTGCGGCTCGCGGAGAGACCCTCGAGCGCGCTGCCGTAGCTGCGTGCGAGCCGGATCGCGGCGGTCGCGGAATCCATCGGCTTGCCGCCGAGCGCCTCGGCGATCCGGCCGGCGCAGTACGCGTCGTCGAGCGCCAACTCGCCGAGCACGCCGGCGCAGAGAACCGCGACGTCCTCCCCGCTCTCGGCGGCCGCGCGCGCGACGGCGTCGAGGTTCAGAAGCGAGCCGACGTAGACGCGCTCGAACCGCTCCGCCGCGGCGACGAGAAGCCGCGTGCCGTTCGTCGTCGACAGGATCAGCGTCTCCGCGGCCGGCTCGCCGGCGAGCTCCGCGGGTGAGTTGCCGAAGTCGAAGCCGGGGATCGACTCGAGCCGCCGCTCGCCGGCCAGCTTCGCCGGCCCTTCCGACTCTGCGAGCGCGCGTGCCTCGTCGATCTCGGCGCAGCAGAGGACGCGCCGATAGCCCGCCGCGAGCGCCTGCGTCATCGTCGACGTGGCCCGGAGGACGTCGATGACGATGCCGACCTGCGCCGGTGTCTGCTCTCCCGGAGTGAAGGCGACGTGGACGCGCACGCGGCTACGCTAGCCGGGATGTCGACCACCCAGCTGAAGTACTGCTACCGCCATCCCGACCGCGAGACCGGCGTCTCGTGCTCGGAGTGCGGCCGGCCGATCTGCGCCGACTGCATGACCGTCGCGCCGGTCGGGATCCGCTGCCCCGAGCACGCGGGCGGCTCCGCCAAGCGTCCGCACGCCGCCGGCAGCGCGCGGCCGTCGCTGCGCGCGCCGACGCTCCCGATGCGGACGACGAGCGCGCTCGTCACGAAGATCCTGATCGGCCTCAACGTCGCCGTCTACCTGATCACCGTCGTGCAGGGCGCCGGGATCAACAGCCCCGGCGGAAAGCTCTTCAGCCAGTGGGCGCTGTACGGCCCGCTCGTCAACCACGGCGACTGGTGGCGGCTGATCACGTCCGCGTTCCTGCACGAGGGCATCGCGCACATCGGGTTCAACATGGCCGCGCTCTGGTTCGTCGGCGGCCCCGTCGAGGAGTACCTCGGCCGGCTCCGCTACATCATGGTCTACCTCGTCTCCGGCCTCGCCGGATCGGCGGGCGCGCTGTTCCAGTCGCCGCACGCTGTCACCGTCGGCGCGTCAGGCGCGATCTTCGGGATCCTCGGCGCGCTGCTCGTGATCGAGTGGAACGTCACCGGGCGGCTGATGGGCACCGCGATGACGTGGATCATCCTCAACCTCGTGATCAGCTTCGCGATTCCCGGCATCTCCTGGGGCGGCCACGTCGGCGGCCTGATCGCCGGCATCATCTGCACGTTCGCGTTCCTCCGCCTCGGCAAGAACCGCGCCGTGTACTCGCCGCTCGGCATCGTCGCGATCTCGGTCATCGTGCTCGTCGGCGTGCTCAGCGTCCTCGCCGCGTACTGGCGCGTGCGCGGGATGTCGCTACTACTAGGACTCGACCGAGCGGAGCGGCCCGCCGTCGAGGAAGTCCTCGCGCGGGACGAGCGTGCCGCCGATCAGGAACGACCACGTCGAGCGGCGGATCACCTGGACGTGCACGGCGTCCGGATCGTTCTCCGCGTGGTCGGCGCGGTACTGCGCGAGCCACGCGCGGACGTCCGCGTCCGAGTCGGCCCGTCGCGCGGCGGTCGCCGTCGATGAGCAGGTCGTACTTCGGCACGTCGCTAGCCGCCGGCGGCGACGTACTCCGCGCGGTGCGCCTCCTTCAGCACCGCCTGCGCCGCCGCCAGCCGCGCGAGCGGGACGCGGTACGGCGAGCAGCTGACGTAGTCGAGGCCGAGCCGGTGGCAGAAGTCGACCGACTTCGGCTCGCCGCCGTGCTCGCCGCAGATGCCGGTCTTCAGGTCGGGCTTGACGCTGCGGCCGCGCTCGACGCCGATCTTCATCAGGTCGCCGACGCCGCTCTGGTCGAGCGTCTCGAACGGGTTCGACTCGAGCACGCCGTCCTCGAGATAGAACGTGAGGAACTTGCCCTCCGCGTCGTCGCGCGACATGCCGAGCGTCGTCTGCGTGAGGTCGTTCGTGCCGAACGAGAAGAAGTCGGCGTCCTCGGCGATCTCGTCGGCGCGCAGCGCGGCGCGCGGCAGCTCGATCATCGTGCCGCAGAGGTACTCGAGCTCCGGCGCCTCCTCCGTCCATCACGCGCTCGGTCAGCTCGCGCAGCCGGCGCAGCTCCTCCTCGAAGCCGACGAGCGGATGCATGATCTCGACGAGCGGCGCGTCGCCGGTGCGCTCGCTGTACCGCCTTCGCGGCGCGCGCGATCGCGCGCACCTGCATCTCGTAGATCTCCGGCCACATGATCCCGAGCCGGCAGCCGCGCGTGCCGAGCATCGGGTTCGCCTCGTGCAGCACGCGGATCCGCGTCGCGCATGCGCTCGTCGGTGGCGTCCTCGAGCGGCGGCAGGAACTCGTGCAGCGGCGGGTCGAGCAGCCGGATCGTCACCGGCAGCCCGGCCATCACTTCGAAGATCGCCTCGAAGTCGGACTGCTGGAACGGCAGCAGCCGCTCGAGCGCGTCGCGGCGGCCCGCCTCGTCCGAGGCGAGGATCATCTCCTGCACCACCGGCAGCCGCTCCTCGCCGAAGAACATGTGCTCGGTGCGGCAGAGCCCGATGCCCTGCGCGCCGAACTCGCGCGCCTTCGCCGAGTCGTCGGCGTTGTCGGCGTTCGCGCGCACCTTCAGGCGGCGCACGTCGTCGGCCCAGCCGAGAATCGTCTCGAAGTCCTCGTTGATCTGCGGCGGGACGAGCGCGACCTCGCCGACGATCACGCGGCCGGTGCCGCCGTCGATCGTGAGCATGTCGCCCTCGACGAGCTTGTGGCCGCCGATCGTGACGGTGCCCGTCGCGCGGTCGATGTCGAGCCCCTCGCAGCCCGCGACGCACGGCCGGCCCATGCCGCGCGCGACGACCGCCGCATGCGACGTCATGCCGCCGTGCGCGGTGAGCACGCCCCGCGCCTGGATCAGCCCGTGGATGTCGTCCGGCGTCGTCTCGTAGCGGACGAGGATCACCGCTTCGCCGGCCTTGCCGCGCTCCTCCGCGGTGTCGGCGTCGAGCACGATCTTCCCGCAGGCCGCGCCGGGTGACGCGTTCAGCCCGCGCGCCGCGACCTCGAACGTGCGCGTCCGGGTCGAGCATCGGATGCAGCAGCTGGTCGAGCTGGCCCGGGTCGATGCGCGTGATCGCCTCCTCGCGGCTGATCAGCCCTTCGTCGTCATGTCGACGGCCGCCTTGAGCGCGGCCTGCGGCCGTGCGCTTCGCCGACCGCGTCTGCAGCATGTACAGCCGTCCGTCCTCGACGGTGAACTCGACGTCCTGCATGTCGCGGTAGTGCTGCTCGAGCCGCGCCATCGTGTCGAGCAGCTGCTCGTACGCCTCCGGCAGGATCTGCTGCATCTGCTCGACCGGCTGCGGCGTGCGGATGCCGGCGACGACGTCCTCGCCCTGCGCGTTGACGAGGTACTCGCCGTAGACGCCCTGCTCGCCGGTCGACGGATCGCGCGTGAAGCAGACGCCGGTCGCCGACCGCTCGCCCTTGTTGCCGAACACCATCTGCACGACGTTCACCGCCGTGCCGAGATCGTCCGGGATCGAATACGTGCGCCGGTACACCTGCGCGCGCGGCGTGTTCCACGACTCGAAGACGGCGATCACCGCGCGGCGGAGCTGGTCGCGCGCGTCCTGCGGGAACGTCGCCGCCGGTCTCGCGCTCGTAGATCTCCTTCAGCGTCTCCGCTGCGCGCTGCGGATCGGTCGAGGTCGTGCTGGAAGCGGTCGTAGCCGACACCGTCGACGGTCTCGCCGTACATCTGGATCAGCCGCCGGTAGCAGTCGAACGCGAACGCCGGATCGCCCGTCGACCGCGCGAGCCCGGCGACGGAGACGTCGTTCAGGCCCGACGTTGAGGATCGTGTCCATCATCCCCGGCATCGAGATCGCCGCGCCGGAGCGGACGGAGACGAGCAGCGGATCGTCCGCGTCGCCGAAGCGCTTGCCGGTCTGCTCCTCGAGCCGCGCGATGTGCTCGTCGATCTCGGCGTCGAGCCCGTCCGGAATGCCGCCCTCGCGCAGGTAGGCGCGGCAGGCGTCGGTCGTGATCGTGAAGCCGGACGGAACCGGCACCCCGAGCTGCGTCATTTCCGCAAGCCCGATGCCCTTCCCGCCGAGCAGCTCGCGACCCCCGTCGGACGGCTCGTCGAAGGCGTAGACGTACCGTGTCATCAGCCCAGATAGTCTCACAGGAACACCGATGGCCTCCCCGACAGTCGTCGGCATCGGCGGATTCCCGGACGACGCGGTGCTCGAGTACGTCCTCGGTCTCGCGCGTGGTCCGCGCGTCCTCTACGTCGGGACGGCGGCGATGGAGGATCCGCTCCGGACGCTGGAGATCCGCGAGCTGCTGCGAGGGACGCGCCGAGGTCTCCGAGCTCTCGTTCCGGCAATGGCCGCCGGCCGACCTCCGCGGCTTCACGCTCGCCCACGACGTGATCGTCGTCGGCGGCGGGAACACGGCGAACATGCTCGCGGTCTGGCGCGTCCACGGCTTCGACGAGGTGCTGCGCGAGGCGTGGCAGGAGGGGATCGTGCTCACGGGCTGGAGCGCCGGGATGATCTGCTGGTTCGAGGCGGGCGTCACGGACTCGTTCGGCCCGCAGCTCGCCGGGATGCGCGACGGGCTCGGCTTCCTGCCGGGCAGCGGCTGTCCGCATTACGACGGCGAGGATCTGCGGCGGCCCGTGTACCGGCGGCTTGTCGACGACGGCTTCCCGGCCGGGATCGCGCTCGACGACGCCGCGGCGGCGCGGTACGACGGAACCGAGCTGGTCGAGGTCGTCGCGTCGTCGCCGGACGCGCGCGGCTACCGCGTCTCCGCGGACGGCGAGGAGCCGATCGAGACGCGCGTCCTCTAGCGGCGGCGACGCGAGCGGAACTCCGCGAGCCACGCGACGACGCGCAGGCCGAGCCAGATCGGCGTCAGCAGCACGTAGAAGACGAAGTCGGCGACGACGAGGATCGCGCCCCACAGCACCCAGTAGCGGACCGGGACGCTGCCCTTCGTGCGCGCGCCGGTCGCTCACGTGCGGCGCTCCTCGATCACCCGCAGCACGCGATGCGCCGTCTCCTCGATCGACAGCTCGGAGATGTCGATCACCGGACAGCCGAGCCTCCGGTGCAGCTTCTTCGCCTGGTCGAGCTCCTCGTAGATCTCCTCGAGCGCCGCGTACTGCCGGTTGCGCGCGCCGCCGCCCATCGCGCGTACGCGCGCGCGGCGGATCTCGACGAGCCGGTCCGGGTCGATCGTCAGCCCGACGATCTTGCTCTTGTCGATGTCGAACAGCTCCTTCGGCGGCTCGATGCCCTTCACGACGGGGACGTTCGCAGCTTTGTGGCCGAGATAGCCGAGGTAGATCGAGAGCGGCGTCTTCGACGTGCGCGACACGCCGACGAGGACGAGGTCGGCGTCGTGGAGGCCGCGGCCGACGCCGTCGTCGAAGCGGACGGCGAACTCGATCGCCTCCATGCGCTTGAAGTACGCCGAGTTGAGCGGCGGGCGCGAGCTCGGGATCATCGTCGCGGCCATGCCGGAGACGCGCGCGACCGCCTCGATCGGCTGGCCGAGCAGGTCGCAGTAGTGGAGTCGAGCGCGGCGGCAGAGCGTGCGCATCGCGTCGCGCAGCTCCGGCTTCACGAGCGTGTAGACGACGACCGCCGGCCGTCCCTTCATCCGGTTCACGGCGACGTGCAGGTCGTCCTCCGACTCGACGCGCGGGTGCCGGATCTCGACGAACTCCTGCTCCGGGAACTGCGCCTCGAGCGCCTGGACGAGGCGTGCGGCGGTCTCGCCCGTGGCGTCCGAGACGACGTGGAGCTCGACGGGAGGGCTCGCGACCACGGCGGTCAGCGTAACCGGGTGGCGAGCGGCGAGACGCTCGCGTCGGTGAGCCGGACGAGATCGTTCGGGTCGAGCTCGATCTGGAGGCCGCGGCGGCCGGCGCTGACGAAGATCGTCGCGTGCTCGAGCGCCGAGGCGTCGACGTGCGTCGGCAGCCGGCGCCGCTGGCCGAGCGGGCTGATCCCGCCGCTGACGTAGCCCGTCGCCCGCTCCGCCTGTGTCTTGTCCGCCATCTGTGCGCGCTTGCCGAGCGCCTTCAGGTCGAGCTCGGCGGCGACCGGGACGCAGGCCACCGCGAGCGCCCCGTCGATCGAGGCGACGAGCGTCTTGAAGACCCGCGCCGGCTCGAGCCCGAGCTTCTCCGCCGCCTCCAGCCCGTACGACGCGGCGCCGGGATCGTGCTCGTACTCGTGGAGAGAGAAGCGGATGCCCGCCCGTTCCGCGGTTGCAATCGCGGGCGTCTGCGCCATGCCGATACCGTAACGGCCCCATGGCCGAGGTCACGATGGATCAGATCGTCTCGCTCTGCCGGCGCCGGGGCTTCGTCTTCCCCTCGTCGGAGATCTACGGCGGCCTCGGGTCGACCTACGACTACGGCCACTACGGCGTCCTCGCGAAGAACAACATCCGGCAGCTCTGGTTCCAGTCGATGGTGCAGGAGCGCGACGACATCGTCGCGCTGGACTCCGCGATCATCCTGAATCCGGCCGTCTGGGAGGCGTCGGGCCACGTCGCCGGCTTCAGCGACCCGCTCGTCGACTGCCGCACCTGCAAGCTGCGCTTCCGCGCCGACCAGCTGGACGTCGCGCAGTGCGGCCGCAGGCCGAGCAAGCATCCGGGCGAGACGCCGGACTGCGACCTCACCGAGGCGCGCCAGTTCAACCTGATGTTCAAGACGCAGGTCGGCGCGGTCGAGGACGCGAGCTCGACGGCGTACCTGCGCCCGGAGACCGCGCAGGGGATCTTCATCAACTTCAAGAACGTGCTCCAGCTCGCGCGGCGCAAGCCGCCGTTCGGCATCGCGCAGATCGGCAAGTCGTTCCGCAACGAGATCACGCCGGGGAACTTCCTGTTCCGCGTGCGCGAGTTCGAGCAGATGGAGATGGAGTTCTTCGTGCCGCCGGCCGAGGCGGAGCAGTGGTACCGCTACTGGGTCGACGCGCGCTTCAACTGGTATCTGCGGCTCGGGCTGCGCGAGGCGAACCTGCGGAAGCGCGAGCACGAGGCGGAGGAGCGCTCGCACTACTCGAGCGGCACGACCGACATCGAGTACCTCTACCCCATCGGCTGGTCGGAGCTCGAAGGCGTCGCGAACCGCGGCGACTTCGATCTCACGCAGCACACGCAGTTCTCCGGGACGAAGCTCGAGTTCGTCGGCCAGGACGGCGAGCGGTACACGCCGCACGTGATCGAGCCGGCGGTCAGCATCGAGCGGATCTTCGTCGCGCTGCTCGTCGACGCGTACCACGAGGAGGTCGTCGCCGACCGCGAGCGGACCGTGCTGCGGTTCCATCCCGCAGTCGCGCCGGTAAAGGCCGCGATCCTGCCGCTGATCCCGCGCAACGACGACATGGTGACAGCGGCGCGCGGGCTCTTCGAGGAGCTGCGCAAGCGTCACATCGTCGAGTACGACGACAGCGGCCAGATCGGGCGGCGCTACCGGCGGCAGGACGAGATCGGGACGCCGTGGGCGTTCACCGTCGACGACCAGACGCTCGAGGATCAGACGGTGACGGTGCGCGACCGCGACTCGCTCGCGCAGGAGCGGCTGCCGATCTCCGGCGTGCGCGCGTGGCTCGAGGACGCGCTCGAACGCGAGTGGAGCCCGCCTAGCGCTTGACGGCTCCGCGCTCGACGAGCCGCTCGTTCGGCTCGAAGCCGAAGCGCGCGTAGAGGCCGTGCGCGTCGCGCGTGTGCAGGATCCAGCGTCGGTCGGCGAACGGCCCGTTGTCGATCATCTCGCGGACGAGCTCGACGCCGAAGCCGCGCCCTCGGCACTCGTCGAGGACGTAGACGTCGGCGAGGTAGAGGAAGCGGCCGCCGTCGAACTCGGACGCGCGGGCGAAGCCGACCTGGCGGCCGTCGCGGTAGAGGCCGACGACGCGGACGCTGCCGTCGACGAGCGCGTCCTGCTCCTCGCGCGTGCGGCCTGCGGCCCAGTACGCGTCGGTGCCGAGGTACGCGTGGACCGCGTCGCGGTCGATCCGGGCCGGATCGTCGTCGAGCTCGTAGCCGTCGCCGAGGTCGCGTTTCACGCGGCCAGTGTCGCATGCGCTCACGCGGGAGCCGGCTGCTGCCGATGCGGGAAGGATGGCTCGTCGTCTCGCGCTCGTCGTCTCCCTTGCCGCCGCGCTGGCCGCCGCCGACCTCGCGGTGAACGCGCTCGTGGCGACCGACGCGTGGGACTTCCACCAGCGGTCGCAGGCGTGGTCGGTCGTGGCGCTCGTGCTGCTCGTCGCGCTGATCGCGGTCGGGCTCCTGCCCTCGCTGCTCGTCTCGGTCGCCGCGGGAGTCGCGGCCGGCGGCGTCGCGGGGAACATCGTCTCGGCGCGGCTGCACGGCGGTCGCGTGCCGAATCCGCTCGTCGTCGGGCCGGTCGCGTTCAACCTCGCGGACGTGCTCATCGTCTGCGCGGCGCCGATCCTGATCGTCGCGCTCGCCCGCGTCGCGATCCGTCACCGCGCGTTCATCGACCGGCACATTCCGCCGCGGCCGTGGGAAGTCGCGCTGCGCCGGCGCCTCGGGCTCTGACGACGCCTACGCGCTGAGCGTCCGCAGGCGGAAGCCGCCGTGGTACTCGTACGACGACGTCACGACCTTCAGAGCGTCGCGCGTCGCGCGCTCGCCGAGGCCGAGCGCCGTCTGCGTCGGCGAGCGGGCTCGCGAGCAGCGACTCGATGCCGCGGATTCCCTCCGGGCTGAGCGCGAGCGTTCCGGCCTGCGCCGCGCACGCGCGGCAGACCGCGCCGCCGGCGCGCGGCGAGTAGCCGACGAGCGTCGCGTCGTCCGCGCCGCACTCGGCGCAGCTCGTCAGGTGCGGGAGATAGCCGGAGAGCCAGAGGAGCTTCAGCTGGAACGACAGCGCGAGCGGGTCGAGCGCGGGCCGTGTCGCCACCGGCTGCGTCTCGTCGAGCACGTCGAGGAAGCGCGTCAGCGCGATGAACGCGCGCTCGTTCGCCTCCTGCTCCGTGAAGAGGCGGAGCATCGCCTCCGCTCCCATCTGTCCGATGGCGAGGCGGTACGAGTTCTCGCGCGTCGCGTGGTGCGCGCGCACGAGCTGGACGCCGGTCACGGTCTGGAGCTCGCCCGAGCCCTGGTGGAGCATCAGGTCGACGTGCGAGAGCGGTTCGAGCCGCGCGCCGAAGCGCGACGTCGTCTTCCGGACGCCTTTCGCCACCGCGCCGACGCGGCCGCGGTCGAGCGTGTAGAGGTGGAGCACGCGGTCGGCCTCGCTGAAGCGGATCGACCGGAGCACGACCGCCTCGGTCTTGTAGGGACGCCCCATGGCGTTTTCAGTCTAGTCCCGGCGTCTGTCGGCCTGGCACTGCGGGCAGAACCACGTGCCGCGCCCGGCGAGGCGGATCTTCGCGATCGGCGTCCCGCACCGCTCGCACGGTTCGCCTTCGCGGCCGTAGACGCGGAACTCGTCCTGCATCGAGCCGTATGCGCCGTCCGGGGCGGTGTAGTCGCGGAGCGTCGAGCCTTGGCGCGCGATGCCGCGCTCGAGCGTCGTGCGGATCGCGCGGTGCAGCCGCCGGAGCTCGTCCTTGTCGAGGTCGTTCGCCGGACGGAGCGGGTGGATGCGCGCGCGCCACAGCGCCTCGTCGACGTAGATGTTCCCGAGGCCCGCGACGGTGCGCTGGTCGAGGAGCGCGGCCTTCAGCGGCGCGCGCCGTTTGGCGAGCCGTTCGCCGAGCAGCGCGGCGGTGAAGCGCGCGTCGAGCGGCTCGGGACCGACCCGGGCGTCGAGATACGGCCCGAGCTCGCCCGGCTCGAGCAGGAGCCACGTGCCGAAGCGGCGGACGTCGCGATACGCAACGTCCGAGCCGTTCTCTAATCTGACAACAGCACGCCGGTGCGGGTCGTCTCCGAGGCTCCCACGCCGGCCGTGTCTCAGGCTCCCCGTCATCCGGAGGTGAATCAGGAGAACGCGACCGGTTTCGAATCCGACAATCAGATACTTGCCGCGACGACCGACCAACGCGACGCGCTCGCCCGACAGCTCCGCCGCCACCTCGACGGGGTCGTACGGGCGAACGAGCCTCGCATCGTGAATCTCGACCTGCTCGAAGGTGTGCCCGACGAGTGCCGGCTCGAGTCCTCTGCGAACCGTCTCGACCTCGGGCAGCTCCGGCACTCGCGCAGCCTACGCGAGCGTGTCGAGCACGATCGGCCGCGGGCGCGGCGGCTCCTCCGCGAGCTCGTACGCCGCGAGGACTTCGGCTGCGGCAACGTCGGCCGACGCCTCGTCGCGCGCGTGCACCGCGGCGAGCGGCTCGCCTGCGTCGACGGCGTCGCCGCGCTTCGCGCGGCAAACGATGCCGACGGCGTGGTCGACCGGGTCGTCCTTGCCGCGACGGCCGGCGCCGAGGCGGAGTGCCGCGAGCCCGACGGGGAGCGCCGCGAGGCGCGAGACGTAGCCCGTGCGCGGTGCGGCGACCTCGCGGACGACCGGTGCGACCGGTAGCGCGGCCTCGGCCGGGTCGCCGCCTTGCGCGCGGATCCACCGCTCGTACGCGGCGGTCGCGGTGCCGTCGGCGAGTGCGTTCTCGGCGAGCCGTCGCGCCTCGGCGTGGTCGACCGCGAGATCCGAGAGCGCCAGCAAGTGCGCCGACGCGTCGACGACGAGCTCGGTGAAGTCCGCCGGTCCCTCGCCGTGCAGCGTGTCGACGGCCTCGTGCACCTCAAGCGCGTTCCCGACCGCGCACCCGAGCGGCTGGTCCATGTCCGTGAGCACGCAGACGACCCGGCGTCCCGCGCGCTCCCCGAGCGCGATCATGGCCTCGCCGAGCACCCGTGCATCCGGCAGCGACTTCATGAACGCGCCGTCGCCGACCTTCACGTCGAGCACGATCGCATCGGCGCCCGCGGCGATCTTCTTCGACATGATGCTCGCGGCGATCAGCGAGACGTTGTCCACCGTCGCCGTCACGTCCCGCAGCGCGTAGAGCTTCTTGTCGGCCGGAACGAGGTTCGCGCTCTGCCCGACGATCGCGAGCCCGATCTCGCGAACCTGTTCGACGAACTCGTCCGTCGTCAGCTCGACGCGAAAGCCCGGAATCGCCTCGAGCTTGTCGAGTGTCCCGCCGGTGTGACCGAGCCCGCGACCGCTCATCTTCCCGAACGGGACGCCGCACGCAGCGACGACGGGACCGACCGCGAGCGATGTCTTGTCGCCCACGCCGCCGGTCGAGTGCTTGTCGACCACGCGGCGACCGAGACGAACGCCGAGGTCGATCGTCTCGCCGCTGCGCACCATCGCGTCGGTGAGCGCGAACGTCTCCGCCGTCGACAGCCCGCGAAAGTAGACGGCCATGCAGAACGCGGCGAGCTGGTAGTCCGGAACCTCGCCGCGCGCGTACGCGAGCACGAGCTCGGTGAGCTCCTCGGGCTCGAGCTCGCCCCCGTCGCGTTTCCGCTGGATCAGCTCTGCGGGTGCGGTCGTCAGGTCGGCCTCTCCGCGACGAAGACGGTGTGGCGCGAGGTGGCGCGGAACGGCACCGGGACGGCCGGCATGCTCGGCGCCAGGTGCGCGCGATCGATCGTCGACGCGACGAACGTCCGGATCGTCTCGACGTCGGGAAAGAGCAGCATCGAGTCGATGTCGCGCTGCTCGACGTTGACGAACCTCCCGCGTAGCAATTCGGCGCCGTTGACGCGGTTGAAGCTCACGGGAACCTGCCGCTCTCCGTCCTCGAAGAGATCCCACACTTCCGAAAGGTTGTCCTCCGCGATCGTCGACGCGACGAGGCGGCCGCCGGGGGCCAGCACCCGCGCGCACTCCGCGATCGCCTGGTCGAGGTTCGGCGCGTGATAGAGCACCCAGCCGGCGAACACGCAGTCGAACTCGCCGTCGGCAAACGGAATGCTCTCGACGTCGGCGATCTGGGCGTCGACCCCTCGGCCGCGGGTGAGCTCGACCATCCGCGGCGAGATGTCGATCGCCCGCAGCTCGGTCCCGTCCCGCAGGAACTGCACCGTCAGATTGCCCGGGCCACAGCCGATGTCGAGGATGCGCCGCGGATTCGCTTCGATCACGGCCGCGACCGCCGCCTCGTCGGGGTTCTCGCCCTCCGCGAGCGAGCGGAAGATTGCGTTGCGCTTGTTGAGACGCTCCTCGCTTGCAAACTCCCACCGGACGAGGAGCGGATTGTCGAGCCTCATGGCAGCAAGATCGGCTGCCCCGGCACGCCGCGCGACGGTGACTTCCCCTTCAGCCACGCATTGACGGTCGCGCCGACGTCGGCGAACTCGCCCTCGTGGATCTGCCCGGCCGCATTCCGCCCCTCGACGTACACCAGCAGCATTGCGTACTCGCGTGAGTGATCGGTCGACGGCGTGGTCGGGTCGCAGCCGTGATCCGACGTGACGATCAGCAGGTCGCCCGGCCGAAGGGCGTCGAGAAGATCCGGCAGCCGGTGGTCGAAGTCCTGGAGACAGCGGTGGAAGTTCACCGGATCGTTTCGGTGCCCCCAGAGCATGTCGGTCTCGACGAGGTTCACGAACACGAAGCCCTCGTCGAGCTCGCGCAGCAGCTTCTCCGTCTGCTGGATCCCGTCGATGTTCGATTTCGTCGGATACGACTCGTCGATGTCGCAGCCCGCGAAGATGTCGCCGATTTTTCCGACCCCGTAGACCTTCGCGCCGGAGTCGCGCATCAGCGAGAGATAGTTCGGCCGCCGTGGCTCCAGCGAGTAGTCGTGGCGATTCGGGGTGCGAACGTAGTTCCCAGGCTCGCCCACGAACGGCCGCGCGATGACGCGCGCGACGGCGTGCTTCCCGGTCAAGATCTCGCGAGCCGCGCGGCAGGCTTCGTATAGCTCGTCGAGCGGCACCGTCTCCTCGTGCGCTGCGATCTGGAACACGGAGTCCGCGGACGTGTAGACGATCCACTTCCCGGTCTGCTGGTGTTCTTCGCCGAGCTCCTGGATGATCTCCGTTCCCGACGCAGGCCGGTTGCCGATCACGCCGCGTCCCGTCTTGTGCATGAACGGGTCGATGACGTCGTGCGGGAATCCGTGCGGATACGTCGGGAACGCGGTCGCCGTGACGACGCCCATCAGTTCCCAGTGGCCCGTCGTCGTGTCCTTGCCCTTCGACCTCGGCACGAGCCGCCCGGCGACCGCGGGCGCGCCCGGTTCGGGCCGGCAGCCCTCGAGCGGCTCGACGTTCCCGAGCCCAAGCGCCTCCATGCTCGGCAGGTCGAGACCGCCGACCGCCTTGGCGACGTTGCCGAGCGTGTCGGATCCCTCGTCCCCGTAGCGGTCGGCGTCGGGCAACTCCCCGGCGCCGACGGCGTCGAGCACGATGACGCATGCGCGGGCCATGCGGCTATTCTAGGTCTGTGCTGCTGAACGTCCTCGGCCTGATCGGCTTCGCCATCTTCATCGTCGCGGTGATCGCCACCGCGGCAGGCATCACCTGGCTCGTGGTGCGGCTCTCGCCCGGCAAGAAGCCGGCCGCCGCCCCCAAGCCCTGACCGACCCTAGACAGGCGCCAGCGGCACGACGTCCTCGAGGGGCGTGTACTGCGAGTCCGTGCGCCTCGGCGACGGCCTCGTACGTGATCTTGCCGTCGACGACGTTGACGCCGCGTGCGAGTGCGGGGTCGTCGGCGACGGCCGCTGGCAGGCCGTGCCCGGCGATCGCCTCGACGTACGGAAGCGTCGCATTCGTCAGCGCCTTCGTCGACGTGATCGGCACACCACCCGGCATGTTCGCGACGCAGTAGTGCGTCACGCCGTCGACCTCGTAGACGGGATCGGAGTGCGTCGTCGGATGCGAGGTCTCGAAGCAGCCGCCCTGGTCGATCGCGACATCGACGATGACCGCGCCGCGCTTCATCTCGCTCAGCATCGGACGCGTGACGAGCTTCGGCGCGCGCGCACCGGGAATCAGCACGGCGCCGATCACGAGGTCGGCCTCGGCGACGGACTCCTCGACCTGGAGGCTCGACGACATGACGAGGCTCGACGCGGCCGGAGAGGATCTCGTCGAGGTAGCGCATCCGGTCGATCGACCGCTCGAGGATCGTGACCTGCGCGCCGAGCCCGAGCGCGATGATCGCCGCGTTGTAGCCGACGATCCCGCCGCCGAGCACAACGACACGCCCGGGAGCGACGCCGGGCACCCCACCGAGCAGAACGTCCGCGGCCGCCGAGCGGCTTCTCGAGGAAGTACGCGCCCGCCTGCGACGCGAGCCGGCCGGCGATCTCGCTCATCGGAGCGAGGAGCGGCAGCCGGCGGTCGTCGGTCTCGACGGTCTCGTACGCGACGGCGGTGATCCCGCTGTCGACGAGCGCCCGGGTCAGCGGCTCGTCGGCGGCGATGTGGAGGTACGTGAAGAGCACGAGGCCATCCCGGAGACGCGGATACTCCGCCGCGATCGGCTCCTTGACTTTCAGCAGGAGCTCCGCCTGTCCCCACACATCGTCGACGGAAGCCAGCGACGCACCGGCACGTTCGTACTCGGCATCCGCGAACGAGCTCCCGTCGCCCGCCGTCGCTCTCGACGATCACCTCGTGCCCCCTGAGCACGAGCTCGCGCGCTCCCGCCGGCGTCAGCGCAACCCGGTACTCGTCGGTCTTGATCTCCTTGGCGACCCCGATGCGCAAAGCGCGGCAACCATAGCGTGTCGGGCAATCGGCACGCGCTCGTTGCAGAACCGCGACTGACCGGTGACGGTTTGCCCGGTATCGTCGATCCCGAGGGAGGAAGGGCTAGGACCCCACCCTTGGGTGGGGGTGTGGGCACGGCGCGCCCGGCCTAGGCCGCGCGCGCGACGTCCACGAGCGCCAGTGTCACGTCGACCATCGCGTCGAGGTCGGCGACCGTGATCCGTTCGTCCGGCGTGTGGATGTCCGTCATCCCGTTGGCGAGGTTCACGCAGCGAAGGCCGCTGTTGTTGAACACGTTTGCGTCCGCTGCACCGCCGGAGTTCGCGTACGTCGGCTCGTGGCCGCACCGCGTCAGCGCCTCGGCGGCGAGCCGCACGACGTCATCGTCGCGCTTGAAGCGATAGCCCTTGTAGTGCTTCCGCAACGTCGTCTCGACCTCGCAGTCGGCCGCCGTCGCGGCGAACGAGAACGCGTCGAGCATCTCCTGCACGAGCAGGCCGAGCTTCTGCTCGTCGAGGCAGCGGGCCTCCGCCTGGAACGTGCACCACTCCGGGACGATGTTGCCGCCGGTCCCGCCCGAGATCAGGCCGACGTTCGCCGTCGTCTCCTCGTCGATGCGGCCCAGCCGAAGATCCGCGATCGCCCTCGCCGCGGCCGCGATCGCCGAACGCCCCTCCTCCGGGAACATCCCGGAGTGCGCGGCGCGGCCGTGGAAGCGCACCTCCATCGCCTGCGACCACGGCGCCGCGAGGATCACCTCGCCGATCGGCGCCGCCTGGTCGTACACGTACCCGAGCTTCGCGTGCAGCCGCGATGCGTCGAACGCCGCCGCGCCGATCAGCCCGACCTCCTCCATCGGCGTGAACAGAAGCTCGATGCCCGCATGCGGCCGATTCTCCGCGAGCACGCGCCGCACCGCCTCGAGCATCGCGACGACCGCCGCCTTGTTGTCGGCGCCGAGGATCGTGCCGCCCGCATTCCGCACGACGCCGTCCTCGATCACGGGACGGAGCTGGCCGTCGGGCGGCACCGTGTCGAGATGCGCGCACAGGAACAACGGCGTCCCCTCCGCCGTCGGCTCGAGTCGCACGTAGACGTTGCCCATCGTCGAGCCGATCCGCGCGCCGGCGTCGTCCTCGTCCGGCTCGAGCCCGAGCCCGCGCAGGTAGTGCAGCACCGCGTCGGCGACCTCGCGCTCCTCGCCGGGCGGGCTCCGCAACGCGGCCAGCTCGAGGAAGAACCGCGACGATCTCGCTCTGCTCGGCCACGCTCAGCCTGCGGGAACTGCCGCACGCGTCCGCTCGCGCGCGCGCACGAGCGCGGCGGCGACGAAGCCGCGGAACAGCGGCGCCGGCCGCGTCGGCCGCGACTTGAACTCCGGATGGAACTGGCTCGCGACGAACCACGGATGATCCGGCAGCTCGACGATCTCCACGAGCCGCCCTTCCTCGAAGGTGCCGGAGACGACGAGCCCAGCGTCGACGAGCTGGTCGCGGTAGAGATTGTTCACCTCGTAGCGGTGCCGGTGCCGCTCGAAGATCACCGCTTCGCCGTACAGCTCCCGGGCGCGCGTTCCCTCCGCGACCTCGACCGCCTGCGCGCCGAGCCGCATCGTGCCGCCGAGATCCTCGACGCCCTTCTGCTCCGGCAGCAGATCGATCACCGCGTACGGCGTCTCCGGATCCATCTCCGTCGAGTTCGCGCCCTCGAGCCCGACGACGTGACGCGCGAACTCCGACACGGCGACGTGCATGCCGAGGCAGATGCCGAGATACGGGATCCGCCGCTCGCGCGCGATCCGGCACGCGAGGATCTTCCCCTCCCAGCCGCGCGAGCCGAAGCCGCCCGGCACGAGCACGCCGTCGACCTCTTCCAGGATCTCCGCCGCCTCGTCGTACGACATGTTCTCCGCGTCGAGCCAGCGCACGCGCACCGCGCAGCCGCTCTGCAGACCCGCGTGCTTCAGCGCCTCGTGCACGGAGAGATACGCGTCCTGCAGCTTCACGTACTTGCCGACGAGCGCGATCTCGACCATCTCGCGCCGCTCTTCCTCGATCCGCCGCATCAGGTCGGCCCACTCGCCGAGCTCGGCCTCCGGCGCGTCGATCCCGAGCCGCTCGCACACGAGCCGGTCGAGCCCTTCCTCCTTCAGCACCGCCGGAACGAGATAGACGTCGTGGACGTCGGGGCTCGCGACGACCGCGCCCGGGGTCGACGTCGGCGAAGAGCGCGATCTTGTCGCGGATGTCGCGCGAAAGCTCCTCGTGCGAGCGGCAGACGATGATGTCCGGATGAATACCGATGCGCCGCAACTCGTTGACGGAGTGCTGCGTCGGCTTCGTCTTCAGCTCGCCGGCCGCCTCGATGAACGGGACGAGCGTGACGTGGACGTACGCGACGTTCTCCTGGCCGACCTCGCGCCGGAACTGCCGGATCGCCTCGAGGAACGGCAGCGACTCGATGTCGCCGACGGTGCCGCCGATCTCGGAGATGACGACGTCGGTCGGCCCCGACTCGGCCGCGCGCCGGATCCGCGACTTGATCTCGTTCGTGATGTGCGGGATCACCTGCACCGTCGCGCCGAGGAAGTCGCCCTTTCGCTCCTTGCGGAGAACCGTCTCCCACACCGCGCCGGCGCTGTGGCTCGCGTTGCGCAGGAAGTTCTCGTCGACGAAGCGCTCGTAGTGGCCGATGTCGAGATCGGTCTCGGCGCCGTCCTCGGTGACGAAGACCTCGCCGTGCTGGAACGGGCTCATCGTCCCCGGGTCGACGTTGAGGTACGGGTCGAACTTCTGGAGCTGGACGCGAAGGCCGCGCGCCTTCAGCAGCCGCCCGAGCGACGCGGCGACGATTCCCTTCCCGAGCGCCGAAACCACTCCCCCGGTGACGAAGACGTACTTCGGGGCCCGTGCGCTCACGGGATTTCACGGTAGCAGTGCTGGAGGTCGGCGTGGGTCAAAGTTCCCCGGCGGTCTGGACGAGGGCGTGGAGCCGGGCCAGCGCCTTGTGCGGGAACGAGCGGCGCGCGCCGATCAGCGGCGGCACCTCGACGGTCAGCGTCACCTCGGTGCGGTCGCTCTCGACCGGGCGCAGGTCGAGTTCGGCATCGATTCGGTCGCCGGTGAGCTGGAACGCGAACCGCTGCATCGGAACGACCTCGAGGACGAGCAGCATCCCGGTCGCCTGCGGCTTGCGGAAGAAGCTCGGCGTGCTCGGCCCGATCACCTTCCAGCGGGCGCCGGGCGCGAGGCCGCGGCGGTCCGGCTCGACGCCGGAGATCCCCGGCCACCAGTCCGCGAGGTGGTACGGCTCGGCGAGGAACCCCCAGACGTCGTCGACCGGCGCGAGCAGGACGCGCTTGGCGGCGTACGCCGGCAACCGTCAGCGCACCGTCGCGAGGAACTCCTGCCCGCCGAGCATCCGCTCGAGCTCCGCCCGGCGCTCCTCGTCCCCGAGCTGCTCGATCCGCGTGTGCGTCGGGTCGCCGGGAACCTTCTCGACGCGGAAGTGGCGGTCGGCGAGCGCGGCGATCTGCGGCAGGTGCGTGATCGTGATCACCTGCGCGCGCTCGGCGAGGCGCCGCAGCGACGCGGCCGACGGCGTTGGCGGTCTCCCCGCCGATGCCGGCGTCGATCTCGTCGAAGACGAGCGTCTCGCCGCCGGCGACCGCGGCGATCGCGAGCGCGATCCGCGACAGCTCGCCGCCCGACGCGGTCTCGGCGACCGGCGCGAACGGAAGGCCCGCGTTCGGACGAACGAGGAACACCGCGTCGTCCGCGCCGGTCGCGCCCGGGTCGCGTTCGCGCAGCTCTGCGAGGAACTCGCCCTCGCCCATGCCGACGTCGTGCAGCTCCGACGCGACCGCGTCGGCGAAGGCCGGGCGCCGCGGCGTTCCGCTCCGCGCGGAGCTCGCGTCGCGAGCGCGTCGACGCGGGCCTCCGCGTCGGCGAGCGCCTGCGCCGCCGCCGCTGCGGGATCGGCGCCGCCGTCGAGCGCGGCGAGCTCGGCGCGAGCCTCCGCCGCCCGCGCGAGCAGCTCGTCGGTCGTCGCGCAGCGGAAGCGCCGCCGCGCCTCGGCGATCCGGTCGAGCTCGGCCTCGAGCTGCTCCAGCCGGCCCGGCTCGGCCTCGAGCGACGCGAGAAACGCGTGCAGCTCGGACGCGACCTCGCGCAGCCGCAGCTCGGCGTCGCGCAGCTCGTCGCCGGCCGCGTGCGAGCTCCGGCGCGAGCCGCTCGAGCGGCGCGATCGCCCGCTCGGCGATCGCCGACGAGCCCGGACGCGCCGTCGCCCTCGTCGGGCGCGAGCGCAGTCGCAGCCGCGGCCGCGCCCTCCGCGAGCTCCGAGACGTGGCGCAGCCGCTCGCGCTCCGCGCGCAGCCGCTCCTCGTCGCCCGGCTCCATCCCCTCGGTGTCCTCGACGAGCGCGCGCAGCTCCGCGAGGCGCGCCTCCGCGAGCGCGGCGTTCTCCGTCAGCTCCTCGTGCCGCCTGCGCGCGGCGAGCAGCTCACGCCAGGCCGCGCCGGCCTCCGCGCGGCGGCGCAGCTGCTCCTCGCCGCAGAACCGGTCGAGCACCTCGAGCTGGTACGACGGCCGCGCGAGCCGCCGCTGCTCGAACTGCCCCGACATCGCGACGACGCGCTCGACCGCGGCCGCGACGTCCTCGCGTGCGGCGGCGCGCCCCCAGGCGTACGCGCGCGTGCGGCCGTCGCCGAAGACGCGGCGCGACGACGACGAGCGCGTCCTCGTCCTCGGGCCGCAGCTCGCGCAGCGCCTCCAGCTCCTCCACGTCGTCCGCGAGCAGGTCGAGCTCCGCCTCGACATACGCCTCCGTCGCCGCCGGGCCGACGAACGCGTCGTCGCCCTTCGCGCCGAGCAGCAGCCCGACCGCCTGCGCGAGGATCGTCTTGCCCGCGCCGGTCTCGCCGGTGATCGCGTTCAGCCCGGGCGCGAACTCGAGCTCGGCCTCGCGGATCAGGACGAGGTTCTCGATGCGCAGTCGGCGCAGCATCCGACCGAGTGTAGAGACGCCGCAGGACCGCGACCATTGGCCCTTCGGGTCAGGGATGCGACGTGAACGTGTCCCGGTAGCGGCCGAAGAACGTCGTCTCCGGCAGCGTCGCGAGCAGGCTCCGCTGCGGCGAGAGGCGGACGGAGACCTCGCCGCCCTGGGTCACGTCGGCGACGCGGTGCCCGTCGGCGAGCACGGCGACCGCGACGTCCGGCGTCCGGTTGACGAGCGTCAGGTCCGGCCCGCGCGGCACGACGAGCGGGCGCGCGTGCAGCGAGTGCGGCGCGATGAACGTCACGGCCATCGCGTCGAGGCCGCGGACGAGCACCGGGCCGCCGTTCGAGAGGTTGTACGCGGTCGAGCCAGACGGCGTCGCGCAGATCATCCCGTCGCACGGGATCGTGCCGAGGTCCTCGCCGCCGACCGCCCACTGCAGCTCGACCATCCGTCCCAGCGTCTCGCTCGTCGCGACGACGTCGTTCACGGCGACGTGCGTCTCGCCGTTCAGCTGCACCTCGAGCGTCGGCAGCTCGACGACGAGGTACTCGCCGGCGAACACGCGCACGAGATCGCGCTCGAGATTGTCCGGCTCGATCGACGCGAGGAAGCCGACGCGGCCGAAGTTGACGCCGATCACGGGCACCTCGCTGCCGAGCAGCTGTGCCGAGCGTCCGGAGGATCGTCCCGTCGCCGCCGAGCGCGACCGCGAGGTCGGCGTCGCGCGGGTCGGCGTCGTCGGCGAGGATCGTCACGCCGGCCCGCTCGCCGACGGCGCGCACGCGCGCGACCGCCTCGTCGACGTCGACGCGGCCGTGGGCGACGACCGCCGCGGTCTTAACCGCCGGCGGCAACTGCTGCGTCGATTCGTTCGTCGAGGTCATCGGGAAGCGTCGGTCGGTCCGTCTGCGTCAGATGGAGGAACAGCTCCCGGTTGCCCTTCGGCCCGGGGAGACCGGAGTCTACGACGCCCGCGACAGCGGCTCCCCAGTCGAGTGCCGCCTCGGCGACCTCGCGGACGACGCGGCGGCGCACCGCGTCGTCGCGGACGACGCCGCCCTTCCCCACGTCGGCGCGGCCGGCCTCGAACTGCGGCTTCACGAGCACGACCGCCTGCCAGCCGGGCGCGGCGAGACGCAGCACCGGCGGGAGCGCGGTTCGGACGCGAGATGAACGAGACGTCGCAGACGACGAGCTGCGGCGGGAACGGCAGCTCGGTCAGCGGCGCGCGCGTTCGTCCGCTCGAGCACGATCACGCGCGGATCGTCGCGCAGCCGTCGGGTGCAGCTGGCCGTAGCCGACGTCGAGCGCGATCACGCGCGCGGCGCCGCGGGCGAGCAGGACGTCGGTGAAGCCGCCCGTCGACGCGCCGACGTCGAGACAGTCGAGCCCGGCGGGATCGACGCCGAGGCGCGTCGAGCGCGTGCGCGAGCTTCTCGCCGCCGCGCGAGACGTACGCGGGGCCGCGCTCGACGCTGAGCTCCGCGGCGTCGTCGACCTGCTGGCCGGGCTTCTCGTAGCCGGGCACGAGCCCGGCCATCACGAGCGCCTGCGCCTGCGCGCGCGACTCCGCGAGCCCGCGCTCGACGAGGAGGACGTCGAGACGTTTCTTCGTCACCCGCGGATCGTCGCAGGACGCGGCGGAACCCTTAACGGGGTCAGACCCCGTTAAGAGAACCGCCATGGCTCGCGGGGACACGGTCTCGACGAGGCTAAGCGGTGCGGACGGCGAGGTCGTCGACGATCTCGCGTAGGACCGACGTGTCCGCGTCCACCGACTCGAGCGCGGCGCGCGCGCGGTCGGCCGCCTCGTCCGCGAGGCGCGCGCACCGTCGACGCCGTGCGTCACGACATAGCCGTCGCCGTCGAGGATGTCGTCGACGATCTGGAACAGCAGCCCGAGCTCGCCGCCGAACGCGCGCCACGGCGCCTGCTCCGGCTCCGGCACCCACGCGGCCCAGAGCGCGCAGCCCGACCGACGCCGAGAACAGGCAGCCCGGTCTTCAGCGTGTGCAGCGTCACCTCGTCCGGCGCCGAGCCGGTGATGTCGAGGTACTGGCCGCCGATCATCCCGAGCGTCGCCTCCGCGAGCTCGCGCGCCGCGTGCGGCGTGTCGTACGAGCACACGAGCCGGAACGCCTCCGCGAGCAGCGCGTCGCCGGCGAGGATCGCCGGTCGCCTCGCCGAAGCGCTTCCACGTCGACGGCTGCCCGCGCCGCTCCTCGTCGTCGTCGAGCGCCGGCAGGTCGTCGTGGACGAGCGAGAACGTGTGCACGAGCTCGACCGCGCACGCCGCCGGCAGCGCGACCTCGCGCTTCCGCGCCGGCGCCTCCGCCGTCGCGAGGCAGATCACGGGCCGGACGCGCTTGCCGCCGACCGCGACGAGTAGCGCACCGACTCCGCCTGACCGTGCAGCTCGGGCCAGAGCTCGAGCTCCGTCGAGGTACTCCTCGACGAGCGCGCGCAGCTCGTCAGGGCCGTGCGGCATCGGCCTCCGCCGCGCGCTTGGCGCGGCTCGAGCTCCTCCTCGACGGCCTTCGCGAGCTCGGACGAGCTCGTTCAGGATCTCGAGCGCCCGCTCCGGCGACGCATCCGGCTGCTCCGACAGCCGCTCGAGCTCGCCCCGCGCCGCCTCGAGCCGCGCGAGCAGCTCCTCCGCCCTGCTCAGCGAATCCCGCTCGCGCTAGTGCTCACGCTGCCTCCTCCCTGACGATCTTGCCGAGAATGCCGTTGACGAGTCTGCCCGCGTCGTCGGATGCGTACCGCTTCGCGAGCGTCACCGCCTCGTCGAGCGACCACCTCGAGCGGGACCTCGCCCTCGTTCAGCTCCTCGATCGCGACGCGCAGGACGTTCCGCTCGACCGCGCCGAGCCGGTCGGCCGTCCACTCGTCGGAGGCGGCGGTGATCCGCGCGTCGAGCTCCGGCGCGTGCGCCTCGACGGCCTCGGTGAGCCGCCGCGTGTAGTCGTCGACCTCGTCCTCGTAGAGCGAGCCGAGCGGCGTCTCGGTCACGTCCCACTGGTAGAGCATGAAAACGGCGGCGCGCCGGGCCTCGCGGCGGCTGATCGCGGTCACGTGTCGAGCTCCTCGACGGAGACGTCGATCGCGTCGATCTCCACACCGCACATCTGCGTCAGCGCATCGGCGACCTGCTGCTGCACATCGCGCGCGACGTCCGGCAGCACGTGCCCGTACGCGACGGCGAGCTCGAGCTCGACGCGCGCACGGCCGTCCGCGACGTCGATCTCGAGATTGCGCTTTGGCTTGCGCACGCGCGCGCCGTCGACCGCCTCCGCCGCCTGGAGGACGATCTGGTTGAGCGCCGCGTCGGTCACCGTGACCGTGCCTGCGTCGTCTCCGAGGACGAGACTCATGCGCCCGCGAGCGCCGGCAGCCGCGCGCCCGCCTCCTCGAGGAACGACGTCGAGTACTCGCCGCTCCGGAACTCGTCGCTCGCGATGATCTCGAGCGCAGCCTCGCGCGTCGTCGGCACGCCGACCACCTCGAGCTCGCCGAGCGCGCGCAGCGCCCGCGCGATCGCCGCGTCGCGCGTGTCGTCGCGGACGATCAGCTTCGCGATCAGCGAGTCGTAGTGCGGCGGGATCACCGAGCCGTCGGCGACGAACGTGTCGACGCGGACGCCGGGCCCGAGCGGCGGGCGGAAGCGCGTCAGCGTCCCCGGCGCGGGCGCGAAGCCGCGCGACGGATCCTCCGCGTTGATCCGGATCTCGATCGCGTGGCCCGAGCGCGGCGCGCGTCCGGTCAGCGCGAGCGGCTCGCCGGCGGCGATGCGCAGCTGCTCGCGCACGAGATCGATCCCGGTCACGACCTCCGTCACCGGATGCTCGACCTGGAGCCGCGTGTTCAGCTCGATGAACGAGAACGACCCGTCCGGGCCGACGAGGAACTCGAACGTGCCCGCGTTGCGATACCCGATGTGGACGCACGCGCGCTCCGCGGCCGCCTCCATCTCCTCGCGCAGCGCCGGGTCGAGCGCCGGCGACGGCGACTCCTCGACGAGCTTCTGGTGGCGGCGCTGGATCGAGCACTCGCGCTCGCCGAACGTCAGCACGCCGCCGTACGAGTCGCAGAGCACCTGGATCTCGACGTGGCGCGCCGGCGAGATCGCCTTCTCGACGTAGAGCGTCCCGTCGGCGAACGCGGCCTGCGCCTCGGCGGACGCGCGCGCGTACGCGTCGTCGAGCTCCGCCGGCGACGTGACGAGCCGCATGCCGCGCCCGCCGCCGCCCGCGGCCGCCTTCAGCAGCACGGGGAAGCCGAGCGCTTCGGCGGCGGCGCGTGCCTCCGCGAGCGACGCAGTTCCTTCGGTGCCGGGAACGAGCGGTACGCCGGCGGCGCGCATCTCCGCCTTCGCCTGCGCCTTGTCGCCCATCCGCGCCATCACGTCGGCGGGCGGGCCGACGAAGACGAGGTCGTTGTCCTCGCAGGCGCGGACGAAGTCGTCGTTCTCCGACAGGAACCCGTAGCCGGGATGCACCGCGTCGCACCCGGTCGTCTTCGCGGCGGCGACGATCGCCGGGATCGATCAGGTAGCTCTCCGACGCGGGAGGCGGGCCGATGCGGACCGCGCGGTCGGCGAGCCGCACGTGCAGCGCGTCCGCGTCGGCGGTCGAGTAGACGGCGACCGCCTCGATCCCGAGCTCGTGCAGCGCGCGGATCACGCGGACGGCGATCTCGCCGCGGTTCGCGACGAGGACGCGTTCGAACACGCCGCCAGCCTAGACGGCGTCGAGCGGGCGGCCGGTGAGCGGCTCGAGCTCGAACAGCAGCTGGCCGTACTCGACCGGCTGCGCGTTCTCGACGTGGATCCGGCGGACGACCGCCTCGAGCTCGGACTTCACCTCGTTCATCAGCTTCATCGCCTCGAGGATGCAGAGCGTCTGCCCCGGCGCGACGACGTCGCCCTCCTCGACGAACGGCGGCGAGTCCGGCGCCGGGGCGCGGTAGAACGTGCCGACCATCGGCGCCTCGACGCGGACGAAGCCGTTCGGCGTCGCGCCGACGGGCGCCGCGGCCGGCTCCGGCAGCGCGAGCGGCGCGTCGGAGGACGCCCCTTCCGACGGCTCGGCCGTCGAGCGCACCGTGACCCGCATCCCGTCCTCCTCGATCGTGATCTCGCCGACGCCGGACTCCTGGACGATCCGGACGAGCTCGCGAATCCGCTCGGCGCGCGCCTGCTCGATCGAGCCGAGTCCGTCGTCGTCGCGGCTCGCGCGGCCGCGAATCGCCAGCAGCAGCTGCTCCGCGTCGTCGCCGAACAGGCGAGCAGGAGCAGCTCCTCCTCGCTCGCGGCGAAGCCCTCGGCCTGCTCGCGGAGCTCGTGCAGCGGCGGCGCGACGTTCTCCTCCGTCTCCGGATCGGACATGAGCTCGACGGCGCGCTGCACGACCGGGTCGATCGGGCCGGGCGGCGTGCCGAAGCGGCCGGAGAAGAGCGCGCGCAGCTCGTCGACGATCGTCAGATAGCGGCTCGCCGACGAGCACGTTGAGCAGCGCCTGCGACGCGAGCACCTGGCCGATCGGCGCGGCGAGCGGCGGCCAGCCGGCCTCGGCGCGGATCTGGTCGAGCTCCTCGAGGACCTCGTCGAGCCGGTCGCCGGCGCCCTGCGCGCGCAGCGTTGCGTCGACGCCTGCGACGAGGCTCGCCGGAACGTCGTGCTCCGCCGCGCGGACGGCGATCCGCGGCGAGAGCGGCGCGACCGGCTCGTCGCCGATGTGCTCGTCGACGAGGTCGGATGCCTTCCAGAGCGTCGCGACGTCGACGCCCGGGTCGAGCCCGATCCCCGTCAGCGCCTCGGCGAGCGCCTCGCCGGAGACGCGGTGGAGCGACAGCGCGAGCGGGTAGATCGTGCAGCGCGATCAGCTCGCACGCCCGCGCGGGCGGCGGCGAGCGTCGAGGCGAGCGCGGTGCCGCCGGCGCCCTGCAGTAGATGCCGACCGGCAGCCCGCTCGCCTCGCGAGCGCGCCGACGAGCTCCTCCGCGCGGTGCGGCTGGAGCGATCCCGTCGGGTCGTGGAGCAGCACCCGCACGGCGCCGAGCTCCGGCAGCAGCCGCGCGCGCTCGATGAGCGTGTCGATCTCGCCGGTCGGGCCGGGGCTGTAGACGAGCCCCGCCTCGAAGTCGCGCTGCGCGTCGACGATCGCCGTGGCGGCCTCGCGGAGGTTCGAGACGTCGTTCAGCGGATCGTGGAGCCGGAAGACGTCGATGCCGTTCTCGGCCGCCGACGCGACGAAACGCCGCGCGAAGTCCGTGTCCGACCGGCCGCGAGCCGACGAGGAAACGGCCGCGAAGCGCGAGCCCGAGCGGCGTCGTCGTGCGCGCCTTCAGCGCGCGGATCCGCTCCCACGGGCTCTCGACGCCGCGCTTGACGGCCGCGTCGAAGCAGCCGCCGCCGGAGACCTCGAGGTACGCGAAACCGGCCTTGTCGAGGATCTCGGCGAGCTCGAGCTGCTCGGCCGTCGGCATCCGCCCGGCGAGCGGCTCCTGTCCGAGCAGGCGAATCGTCGTGTCGGCGAGCGCTGGCACGGACGAGACCTTACCGTGCCCGGCGTCAGGTCCCCGGCGCGCCCAGAGCATCCACGACCGCGCCGATCGCCGTCAGAAGCCCGCCGCCGAGACGAAGACCCAGCCGTCGACGCGCGGGACGCCGCGGCGCGCGAGCGCGCGGTTCCCGGCGAACGCCATCGCGAGGAGCACGAACGCGGCGGCGAACCAGAACGCGTAGGCGACCGCCCGCGTCACCGTCGTGCCGCCGTGGATCTCCGCGAAGAGCACGCCGGCGATGGTCGCGACGACGGAGATGCCGACGAGAACGAGAACGAAGAGGCGAACGGCTGCGGCGCGGCCCGAACCGAGGCTACGCCCGCGAGATGTAGCGCTTCTCGCGCGGGTCGACCTTCAGGCGGTCGCCGACGTTCACGAACAGCGGCACCTGGACGACGCCGCCCGTCTCGAGCGTCGCCGGCTTCGTCACGTTCGAGACCGTGTCGCCCTTCACGCCGGGCTCCGTCTCGATGACGTCCAGCTCGACCGACGACGGCAGCTGCACGCTCGACAGGCTTCCCGTCCACGGCGAGCATCTGCACCGTCGCGATCGGCTGCAGGAACGGCAGCTCGTCCTCGAGCTCGGCGTGCGGCACGGCGAACTGCTCGTAGCTCTCCGCGTCCATGAAGTGCGACGTCGGAGCCGTCGTCGTAGAGGTACTGCACGTTCTTCGTCTCGGTGTGGACGCGCGGGAACTTCTCGCCGGCGCGGAACGTGCGATCGACGACGGCGCCCGCGTCGAGGCTCTTCAGCTTCGTCCGGACGAACGCGCCGCCCTTGCCCGGCTTGACGTGCTGGAACTCGACGATGCGCCACACCTGGCCGTCGAGCTCGATGTGCATGCCGTTCTTGAACTGGTTGGTGTTGACCGTCTCGGCCATCGGCGCGGAAATCTAGCTGCGCGACCTCGATCAGGTCCTTGCGGAAGCTCGTGAGCTTCTCGATCCCGTCCGCGGTGACGATGACGAGGTCCTCGATCCGGACGCCGAACTTGCCCTCGACATAGACGCCGGGCTCGACGGTGACGACGTTGCCGGGCTCGAGGATGTCGCGTCGTCTCCGTGGACAGCCGCGGCTCCTCGTGGACGTCGAGACCGACGCCGTGGCCCAGGCCGTGGCCGAACATGCCGCCGAACGGGCTCGCCTCGACGACCTGCCGCGCCGCGCGCGTCGACGTCGACGCCGCGGACGCCGGCGCGGATCGCCGCGAGCGCCGCGCGCTGCGCCTCGAGCACGACGGCGTACGCCTCTGCGCCTCGCCGTCGAGCGGGCCCGTCGCGAACGTGCGCGTGCAGTCCGAGCAGTAGCCGTCGACGGTGCAGCCCGCGTCGACGACGACGAGCTCGCCCGTCCCGATCACGCGGTCGCCCGGGTGCGCGTGCGGCGCGCGTCCCGTCGGGCCGGAGCCGACGATCGACTCGAACGCGAGACCCTCGCCGCCCTCCTCGTGGAAGAGCCGCGTCACGTCCCACGACACGTCGAGCTCGGTCCGGCCGCCGAACTGCACCTCGGCGGCCAGCCGCTCGTACGCCCGGTCGGCGATCTTGCAGGCACGGCGGAGCGAATCGAGCTCGCCGTCGTCCTTGACCGCGCGCAGCGCCTCGACGAGACCCGTGCGCGGGACGAGCTCGAGCCCGCCGGCGCGCAGCGTCTCCACCTGCGCGAACGTGAGCGTCGCCGCCTCGAACCCGACCGTCCCGTTCAGCGAGCTCGGCCAGCTCGCGCGATCACGCCGCGCTTCGTCTGCACGACCTCGACGCCCTCGACGGCGCGCGCCGCCTGGATGTAGCGGAAGTCGGTGAAGAGCTGCACGCGCTCGGGGTCGACGAGCAGCGCGGCGTTCGAGCTCTCGAAGCCGGCGAGGTAGACGACGTTCTTGCCGTTCGTGACGAGGAGCGGCTCCTCGAGCGAGCTCCCGCAGCCGGGCGATCCGTGTGTTCACGCGTGCTCCTTCGAGATACTCGAGCGCCTCGCGGTAGCCGTCGGGCCCTGCCCGACGAATCGCGTGCGAGACGACGTCCTCGATCACGGAGACGCGCCGCCACTCCTCGCGCTCGTCGACGTTCGAGAGATGCACCTCGACGATCGGAATCGTCGAGCAGCTCGAGCGCGTCGTGGATCGCCGTGCGTAGTGCGTCCACGCGCCGGGGTTGATCACGATCCCGTCGACGGTCTGGTGCGCGTCGTGGCACCAGTCGACGAACTCGCCCTCGTCGTTCGTCTGCCGGCAGTGGACCGTCAGCTCGAGCTCGCGCGCCCACTCGTAGACCTTGCCCTCGAGCTCGGTGAGCGTGAAGCTGCCGTACTGCTCCGGGTCGCGCCGGCCGAGCATGTTCAGGTTGACGCCGTTGAGGACGAGGATGCGCACCGACCGCGACTCTATCCGCGATCAGCGCGTCGAGCGCGCGGCGGACGTCGCCGGCCGGGACCGCGACGTCCCGCGCGGCCCGTCGTCGCCGAGGAGGACGAGCCGGAGCGCGCCGCCGACGTTCTTCTTGTCGCGCTGCATCGCCTCCCAGGCGCGGTCGCGGTCGACGCGGACCGGCTCGCGGGCGCAGGATCTCCTCGCACCGGCGCGGTGTCGCGGCCGGAGAGCCGGAGCGCCGCGAGCAGGCCGAGGGCGACCGCGTCGCCGTGGGTGACGTGCTGGAAGCCCGCGGCCGCCTCGAGCGCGTGCGCGAACGTGTGGCCGAGGTTGAGGATCGCGCGCTCGCCCGCGTCGAGCGGGTCGCGCAGGCAGACGGCCGCCTTGAACGCGGCGCAGCGGCGGACGAGCTCGTCGTCGGGGAGCTCCCAGAACGGCTCGCCCGCGAGCAGGCCGGTCTTCACGACCTCGCCATCCCCTCCCGGCGCTGCGCCTCGGGCAGCGTGGCGAGGAGGTCCGGGTCGATCAGCGTCAGCGCGGGCCAGTGGAACGCGCCGACGAGGTTCTTTCCCTGCGGCAGGTCGATCGCCGTCTTGCCGCCGATCGCCGCGTCGACCTGCGCGACGAGCGTCGACGGCACCGGAACCCACGGGACGCCGCGCAGGTACGTCGCGGCGGCGAACCCGGCCACGTCGGTCGTGCAGCCGCCGCCGAGCGCGACGATCGTCCCGCGCCGGTCGAGCCGAAGCTCCTGCCAGAGCCGGTCGAGCGCCGTGAGCGTCTTCGCCTCCTCGCCGGACGGAAGCTCGTGCATCTGCGCGAGCCGCCCGCCGAGCGCCATCTGCGCGTCCGCGCCGTGGATCCCCGCGACGTGCGGGTCGGCGACGAGCGCGACCGGGCCGTCGCCGGGGACGAGCTCGCCGAGCCGGCTGAGCGCGCCGCGCTCGACGTGGATCCCGGCGGCGGCGAGGACGACGTCGTGTGCGTCGGCTGCGACGACGTCGGCGACCTCGCGGTAGAGCGGCGCCGCGCTGGTCGTAGAGCGCGAGGAACGCGGCTCGCTCCTGCGCGAGCGGGCGGTCGCTGCCCTGGACGCGCTCCCACGCCGTCTCCGCGTCGACGTCGAGCAGGACGGTGACCGCGTGCTCGCGCAGCGCCTCGCGCTCCGCGGGCTGCGTGACCGCCCCGCCGCCGAGCGCGAGCACCGACGGCTCCGACTCGCGGAGCGCGCTCACGGTGCGCGCGGCCTCCTGCACGCGGAACGCCGCCTCGCCGTGTTCGGCGAAATAGCTCGCGATCGACGTCTCGAGCGCCGCTCGATCTCGCGGTCGAGGTCGACGAACGGCCGCGCGGCCGCGCGCGCAGCCTCCTCGCCGAGGGTCGACTTGCCGGCGCCCATGAAGCCGACGAGCGCGACGTGCTTCGTCAGCGGGGAGTCCACTCGATCCGATCGACGTACGCGCGCCATGCGGCGACGAAGTCGCCGATCGCGTCGCCGCCGAACTTCTCGCGTGCCGCGCGCGCGAGCTCCCACGCGACGGCGGCCTCGGCGACGACGGCGAGCGCCTCGACCGCGGAGACGTCGCTCCGCTCGACGAGCGCCTCCGCCGGCTCGCCGGTCGCGAGGTCGACCGACGCGAGCGGCTTCATCAGCGTCGGCAGCGGCTTCATCGCCGCGCGGACGACGATCTCCTCGCCGTTCGACATGCCGCCCTCGATCCCGCCGGCGCGGTTCGTCGTTCGATGGAGGCCGCGGTCGTCGCGCGCGATCTCGTCGTGCGCCTCCGAGCCGCGGAGCCCCGCGAGCGCGAAGCCGTCGCCGATCTCGACGCCCTTCACGGCCTGGATGCCCATCAGCGCCGCGGCGAGCCGCGCGTCGAGCCGGTCGTCCTTCGCGCGTACGAGCCGAGGCCAGGCGGGACACCCGTCGCGCGCACCTCGACGATGCCGCCGAGCGTGTCGCGGTCGGTGCGCGCTGCGTCGACGGCCGCGGGATCCGCGCCCGCCTCGGCGAGCGCCGCCGCCGGCGACGGTGACGCCGATCTCGGCGAGCAGCGACTTCGCGACCGCGCCGGCGGCGACGTGGACCGCCGTGTGCCGCGCGGATGCGCGCTCGAGCGCGTTGCGCACGTCGTCGAGGTCGTACTTCAGCACGCCCGCGAGGTCGGCGTGGCCCGGCCGCGGCAGCGTCACCGGCTTCGTCCCCTTGCCGGACGGCTCGCCCTCCGGCGGCCACGGGTTCATCCCGCACGTCCAGTTCTTGTGGTCGCGGTTGCGGACGACGAGCGCGAGCGGCGTGCCGAGCGTCCGGCCCTGCCGGAGGCCGGCGAGCACCTCGACCTCGTCCGTCTCGATCTGCTGGCGCGGCGAGCGGCCGTAGCCCTGCTGGCGGCGCCGGAGGTCGGCGTCGATCGCGTCCCGGTCGAGGACGAGCCCCGCAGGAAGGCCGGTGACGATCGCGACGAGCGCGGGCCCGTGCGACTCGCCCGCGGTGGCCAGCTCGAGCGTCACGCGTCTAAGCCTAGAGCGGCCCGCATCGCGGCGACCGGCGCAGCCGTTCCGGTCCAGCGCTCGAAGCTCGCCGCGCCCTGGCGGACGAGCGCCTCGCGCCCGTCGACGACGGTGCAGCCGGCCGCGCGCGCGGCGGCGCACGAGCGCCGTCTCGGCGCCGTCGGGCGAGTACGCGAGCTCGACGATCGTCTGGCCGGCGACCGGCTCGACGAGGAGCTCGTCGCGGACCGGCGTCGCGTTCACGACGAGGTCGCAGCCGGTCGCGTCGGGCGGCCACTCGCCGCGGCGCGAGAACTGCCGGACCTCGCCGCGGAGCCCGGGCAGGACCGTCGCCGCAGCGCCGCCGGCGCCGATCAGGCAGACGCGGGTCGAGTCGATCCCGGCGACGATCTCCTTGTCCGTGTTGAACCCGGCGATCCGTCCGCCGGCGAAGACGAGCGTGTTGACGGCGTCGCCGTCCGCCTCGTCGCAGAGCCGCGCAGCCGCGGGCTTGTGCGGAATCGTCACGTTCGCGCCGGCGAAGCCCGCGGCGGCGAGCCCGCGCACGACCGTCGCGAGGTCGTCCGGCAGAACGTCGAGCGCGACGTAGGCCCAGTCGAGCCCGGCCGCCGCGAACGCGGCGTTCTGCATCCGCGGCGAGAGCGAATGCGCGACCGGGTGGCCGAGCAGCGCGACGAGTCTCGTTGAGGAGGTGAGTTCGGTCATGTCAATGCGGCGTGTAGCCGTGCGCGGCCTCGTAGCGGAGGAACGCGTTGTAGTCGGCCGTGAAGAAGTGATGGATCAGGTCCGGCTTGCGGACGAAGTAGAGCCAGTCGCCGGCGGCCGGATGCGCGGCCGCCTGCATCGCGGCGAGGCCGGGGTTCGCGATCGGCGTCGGCGGCAGGCCGAGGATGTTCGGGTTCCGCGTGTTGTACGGGTTGTCGCTGTTCAGCTCCGACTGCGTCAGCGACTTCGTCCCCGGGACGTGCAGGCCGTACCGCGTCGTCGCGTCGATCCCGAGGTTCATGTGCGCGTGCAGCCGGTTGTAGATCACGCGCGCGATCTTCGGCCGCTCGTCCGGCGCGAGGGCCTCCTTCTCGACGAGCGACGCGATGATCAGGACGTCGTACGGCGTCAGGTTCTTCGACCGCGCGTACGACAGGTCGACGCCGCGCCAGTTCCGGTGGAACGCCTGAAGCTGCGCGCGCACCAGTTGACGTGACGGGGTTTGCGCGAGGAAGTCGTACGTCGCGGGAAAGAGGAAGCCCTCGAGCGGACGCCGCGTCAACCCGAAGCCGGGGATCCGCCGCGGTCCGCTCGCCGCGAGATACGTCCGCCGCGACAGCTTCGGGCGCACGCCGCGCTCAGCGTGCGCGATCCCGGCGACGACCTGCACGCGGTGCGCCATGTCGGCGCGCGTGAAGCCCTCGGGGAACACGACACGGAACGGCTTCACCAGCGCGGCCGTCGGCGGCGGCGGCGCCGAGTTACTGCGACCGGTTGATCAGCCCGACCGCGAGCACCGCTGCCGATCACCAGCAGCAGCACGACCGCGCCGACGACGATCAGCCGCCGCACGAGCACGCGCCGCTTCGACGCCGGCCGGGGCGGCGGCGGCCCCGGCTTCGGCGGCATCACCCCGGGCCGTCGCTCGACCATACGAGGTAGCTCGAGAGGAGATGCGCCGCCGCACGTGCATCCTCCGACGACGCGGACGGCGTCTGCTGCGCGAGATCCGTCGTGAACCGCTCGTCGAACAGCACCACCGGAACGTCGACGACGCCGCGCAGCGAGTCCGCGAACCGCTCGGTCGCGAGCGCCTGCTCGCCGCGCTCGCCGCGCAGCGTCAGCGGCAGCCCGACGACGACCTGCTCCGGATCCTCGTGGCGCACGAGCCGCGCGAGCTCCGCGAGCCCGGACTCCGTTCCCGCGCGCTCGACGACGCACAACGGCCGCGCGATGATCCCCGTCGGGTCGGAGACCGCGACGCCCGTCCTCGCCGAGCCGAAGTCGAGCGCCATCACCTTCACGCGAGCGCCGCCGCGACCGCCTGCTTTCCCGCCGCGAGGGCGTCGCGCACGCCGTCCGGGTTCTTGCCGCCCGCCTCGGCGAGCGTCGGCTTGCCGCCGCCGCCACCGCCGATGTGCTTCCCGAGCTCGCGCACGAGCGCGACCGCGTCGAGCCCGCGCTCCACGAGCGAGTCGTCGAGATTGATCACGAGGTACGCGCGGCCGTCGTCGACCGACGCGACGAACGCGCCGTCCGCCTTCTCCTGCTGGCGGAGCCGGTCGGAGAGATCGCGCAGCTGCCCGCCCTTCAGCGCCTTCGCCTCGACGAAGAGGACGCCGCTCTCGGTGTCGACGATCTCGAACGCGTCGCTGCTCGCCGCCTCCGGCTTGCGCTTCTCCTTGCGCACGCGGTCGAGCTCCTCGCGCAGCCCGTCCGCCTCGCGCGCGCGCTCGTGGAGATACGCGAACGCCTCGCCCGCGGTGACGGCCTCGATGCGCCGCGCGCCTGCGCCGACGGAGCTCTCGTTGAGGATCGCGAGCGGCCCGATCTCCGCCGTCGAGCGCACGTGCGTGCCGCCGCAGAGCTCGACCGACCAGCCGTCGATGTCGACGACGCGGACGATGTCGCCGTACTTCTCGCCGAAGAGCATCATTGCGCCGAGCTTCCGCGCCTCGGCGATCGGCGTCTCGAAGATCCGCACCGGCAAGTTCGCGAAGATCCGCTCGTTCGCCCGCTTCTCGACCTCGGCGCGCTCGTCGGCGGTCAGCGCCTGCGGGTGCGTGAAGTCGAAGCGCAGCTTGTCCGGCCGCACCGCCGAGCCCGCCTGCTTCACGTGGTCGCCGAGCACCTCGCGGAGGCATTCGTGGAGGACATGCGTCGCCGTGTGGTTCGCCATCGTCGGGAACCGCACCGGCCACGGCACGACCGCGCGCACGCGATCGCCCGCGGCAAATCCGGAGCCTTCGAAGAGCAGCGCCTGGTCGTCGTCGAAGCGGTACGCCTCGCGGAGCTCCGCCTGCGAGCCGTCGTCCTTCTCGAGCAGCCCCGCGTCGGTGACCTGGCCGCCGCCCGCGGGATAGAACGGCGACTCGCGCAGCTTGACGAGGAACAGGCCCTCGCCGAGCTCCTCGAGCGCGCCGATCTGCGTCAGCACGTCCGTCTTCTCGTAGCCGACGAACTCGGTGCGGAAGCCGGCGCCGGTCGCGAAGTCGGCGGCGCGCGCCGCGCTGCCGCCGGCGACGCCCGCGCGCGAGATCTCGCGGTGCTCCTCCATCAGCCGCGTGAACTCCTCGTCGTTGACGCCGAGGCCGCGCTCGCGCGCCATCTCCTGCGTCAGCTCGATCGGGAAGCCGTACGTCGCCTGGAGCGTGAACGCGTCGTCGCCGGTGATCGCGCCGCGGTCCGCCGCGCTCGTCGAAGAGCTTCATGCCGCGCTCGAGCGTCTCGCCGAACCGCTCCTCCTCGGCGCCGAGCACGCGATGGATCTCGCCGCGGTGCTCGACGAGCTCCGGATACGCGTCGCCCATCTGCTCGATCACGGCGTCGGCGAGCCCGGCGAGGAACGGCGTCTGCATCCCGATGCGCAGCGCCGTGCTGGACGGCGCGGCGGATCATCGCGGCGCAGCACGTAGCCGCGGCCCTCGTTCGACGGCGCGACGCCCTCGCCGACGAGGAACGTCATCCCGCGGCCGTGGTCCGCGAGCACGCGGTGCGCCTTCGTCGCGTCGACGGAGTCGCCGTACGCGACGCCGGACTCGGCGGCGATCCACGCCATGATCGCCTGGTAGCCGTCGGTGTCGTAGACCGACGGGACGTCCTGGACGATCCGCGCCGTCCGCTCGAGCCCGAGGCCGGTGTCGATGTTCTGCTTCGGCAGCGGCGTCAGCGTGCCGTCCGCGTGCTGCTCGTACTCCATGAAGACGAGATTCCAGAACTCGAGGAACCGCTCGCAGCGCGTGCAGCCCGGCTGGCAGTCCGGCTCGCCGCAGCCCGTCTCCGGGCCGCAGTCGTAGTAGATCTCGGAGTCCGGCCCGCACGGCCCCGGGCCGCCGACCGACCAGAAGTTCTCCGACGACGGCAGCGGCACGATCCGCTCCGGCGGCATGCCGATCTTCTTCCAGAGGTCGATCGCGACCTCGTCCGGGCCGAGCTTCAGCTCCGGGTCGCCGGCGTGGACGCTGACCCAGATCCGGTCCCAGTCGAGCTTCAGCCGCTCGCGGATGAACTCGGTCGCGAACTCGACCGCGCCCTCCTTGAAGTAGTCGCCGAACGAGAAGTTGCCGAGCATCTCGAAGAACGTGAGGTGGTACGTGTCGAGGCCGACCTCGTCGATGTCCGGCGTGCGGAAGCACTTCTGCGCAGGTCGTCGTGCGCGGGCCGGGCGGCGCCTCGCGGCCGAGGAAGAACGGCATCTGCGGCTGCATGCCCGCGGTCGTCAGCAGCGTCGAGTGATCGTCGGCGCGCGGGATCAGCGACGCCGACGGGCGGCGCAGGTGGCCCTTCTCCTCGAAGAAGGAGAGAAAGCCCTCACGGATCTCGGCGGAGGTACGCACCGCGGGCAATTGTAGGGACGCGCTCCCGAAGGCTCCCGGGAAGGTGTCGGCGGACGCGCGCCGTATCCTCGCCTCGATGCCGCGTCGCCGCCGCTATCGCTACCGCTACCGGCGGCTGCTTCCCGTCGGCGTGGTCGTGCTCGTCGCGATCGCGGCCGGCGTCTGGATCGGCGCGCGCCGCCCGCCGGCGCCCGCGGAGGCCGCGCCGCCCGCGGCGGTCGTGAAGCACGTCGCCGCGCCGGTCGCCGCGCTCCCGAAGGCCGCACCGGAGCACCTCGTCACCGGAACGCCGTCACTCGAGAACCGGCTCGCGCGGCCGCTGCTCGCCCAGTCCGCGATCCTCGTCGACGCGACGACCGGCCGCGTGCTCTGGGCGCTGCACGCGCACGAGCGCCGCCATGTCGCGTCGACGACGAAGATCATGACCGCGCTGCTCGCGCTCCGGAAGCTCGCGCCGAACGACGTCGTCACCGTCGACCCGTCGGTGCCGCGCGTCCCGCTCGTGCGCGAGGGCCTCCGCGCCGGCGAGCGCGTGCCCGCGTGGAAGCTCTTCTACGCGCTGCTCCTCTACTCCGGGAACGACGACGCGCTGGCGCTCGCGATCGCGGCCGGCGGCAGCAAGTGGGCGTTCGTCCGCGAGATGAACGAGGCCGCGCGCCGCTTCGGCCTCCGCGACACGCACTTCTCGACGCCGAGCGGCGTCGTGGACGCGGACAACTACTCGAGCGCATGGGATCTCGCCGGGCTGACGCGCGTCGCGATGCGCAATCCACGCTTCCGGCAGATCGTCCATACGAAGATCGAGCACGTGTCGTGGGCGGCGCCGACGTACGCGAAGATCTACGTCAACAACAACCTGATGCTGACGCGCTACCGCGGCGCGACCGGCGTCAAGACCGGGTACACGCACAAGTCCGGCTGGTGCCTCGTCGTGTCGGCGACGCGCGGCGAAGACGTCGCTGATCGCGGTCGTGCTCGACTCCGGGAACATGTACGCGGATGCGACGAGGCTCTTGAACCTCGGCTTCGCGGCGGAATCGAGCTAATTAGTTGATGCCCTTGCCGGCGTCGTGGAGCTCTTCGTCGATCTCCTGCTCGCGGCGTGCGGCGGCTTCCTTGCCCGCCTGCACCGCGTGGCGCCAGCTCTTCTTCGCCTTGAAGTCCGACGCGCCGTAGCTGACGCCGGCGGCGAAGCCGGAGATGATCTGCACGGGCTTCGTGATCGCGAGGCTCACCGCGCGGACGGCGGTGTCCGCCGCGTCGGCCGCGTCGACGGCGCTGTCGGTCACCTGGTCGACCTTGTCGAGCTGGACGTTGATCCGGTCGACGCTGCCGCCGACCTTCGTGATCACCGGCAGCGCCTCGCGCTCGGTTCCCTTGATCAGGCTGGTGACGCTGTCGGCCGTCCGGGAGAGCCGGATCAGCAGATACGCCGTCGCGAGGCCGATCGCGAGCAGGAAGATCGCGAGCGCGGCCTCCCAGGCATCTGTCCAGTTGAACGACGAGGCGAGCATCCGCGGCGGATCTTAGATGCTCGCGCCGGAGACGAGCCCGCAACCGACCACGGCGTCGCCTTCGTAGAGCACCGCGGCCTGGCCGCGCGCGACGCCGAACGCGGGCTCGTCGAGGTCGAGCGCGAACCCGCCGGGCGCCGGCAGGACGCTCGCGGAGACGGCCGGAGAGCGGTAGCGGAGCTTCGCGTCGGCGCGGTCGACGTCCGCGTAGAGGCGGCCGCCGGCCGTCACGCGCGTGCGTGCGAGCGACTCCCGCGGGCCGACGACGACGGCGTTCGCGGCCGCGTCGGCACCGATCACGTAGAGCGGCGTCGCCGCCGAGACGCCGATCCCCTTCCGCTGGCCCGGCGTGAAGCGCCAGTAGCCGTCGTGGCGTGCCGAGCTCGCGGCCGGTCTCGTCGACGATCGGGCCGTCGGCGGCGGCGACGCCGTGCCGGCCGAGGAACGCGCGGTAGTCGTCGCCGGCGAGGAAGCACGCCTCCTGGCTCTCGGCGCGCCGCGCGACGTCGAGGCCGGCGCGCTCCGCCTCGGCGCGGGTCGCGCTCTTGTCCTGCTCGCCGAGCGGGAACCAGACGCGGTCGAGCTTCGCCGGGTCGAGCCGCGCGAGCATGTACGACTGATCCTTCTCCGGGTCGGCGCCGCGGTGGAGCAGCATGCCGCCCGCGGTGCTCGGCGACGCGCGCGTAGTGGCCGGTCGAGAGCCGGTCGCAGCCGGCGCGCGCCGCGAACGCGAGCAGCTCGGCGAAGCGGAAGCCGCCGTTGCAGCGGATGCACGGGTTCGGCGTCTCGCCGCGCGCGTAGCCGCGGACGAACGGCGCGACGACGGCGCGGCGGAACTCCTCGCGCAGGTCGAGCGTGACGTGCGGCAGCCCGAGCCGGTGGCAGGTCTCGCGCGCGGCGATCACGGCGTCGGGCGAGCAGCACGCGCGCTCCGAGTCGGGCCCCTCGGGATCGAGCCAGAGGCGCAGCGTGACGCCGATCGCGTTCGGCACCGCGCGCAGCAGCGCGACGGCGCTGTCGACGCCGCCGCTCATCGCGACCGCCGTGCGGCCGGGACGCGGCTCGGCGCGGAACACCGGCCCGAGCGCGGCCGCGAGCGCGTCGACCGCGAGCGTCTCGCCGCCGACGGCCGCAGCCTCGAGCAGCGTCAGTCCGACGAGCCCGCGGTCGAGCCCTTCCGCGTCCGCCGCGACGATCCGGTCGCCGTCGACGGTGAGCTGCACCGCGGCCCAGTCGCCGTTGCGCGTGGAATCTCCGAAGGCCTCGATCACGACGTCACCGTAACGAAGATGAGGCGAGGCCTCGCGGCCCCGCCCCAGACTCCACCCTGCCGATCCACCCGAGCTATGTGAACCTGGCGAACCAGGTGGGTGCCACGCCTTTCTTCGACCGCGGCGAGGCGATCTCCGTCGGGACGCCGGCTCCCTTCATGTAGGCGTTGGTTCTACATTGAAGCCCGGGCAACGCACAGGGTCGAGCGGGCGCACTGTACCCGCAGCGCCCGTCAGTGCGCGAAACGCCAGCGGATCGACTGCGTGCCCTGCAGGTGGAGCGCTGCCGCGAGCGCGCGCGTCAGGTCGAAGTCGTGGCCGGGAGTCGTCGGGCCGCGGTCGATCACGTGCGTCGTCACCTGACGGCCGCGGAACTGCGATCGTGAGCTTCACGCCGCAGGGCAGCCGCGGGTGCGAGACGCCCTCGGTGTCGGGGCCGATCTTCACGCCGCAGGCGCTCGTCTTCGTCCCGGTGGCCGGCGCGTACGGCGTCGCGAGCGCCGTGTACCAGGCGCCGTTGCCGGCCGACGAGCCGTTGTGGTGCTTCGGCCAGACGAGGAAGACGACCACGACGACGACGGCGACGACCCCGACGATCGCGAGCGCGAGCGCCCGGCCGCGGGTCGTCATCGGCCGACGAGGTCGCCGAAGCTGTCGCGGACGAGGGCGTCGAAGTCGATCGGCAGCGCGCCGCCCGGGTCGGCGAAGTCGCGGAGGTACATCAGGAGATACGTCCGCTCCTCGTCCCGCGCGACGTCGGAGCCCGCGTGGTCGCGCGAGAGGCGCTCGAGCTCCCAGACGTTCCAGCGGCGCGGTGCGGCGCTCGCCCCGATCGGGACGACCGCTGCTCCGACCGCGACCGGCTCGGGCTCCGGCTCGGGCGCGAGGACGACTTCGGGCTCGGGCTCCGGTTCCGGCTCGAGCTCCGGGACGGCGGCGAGCACGACGCGCTCGGGCTCCGGTTCGGTCTCGGCTCCGCCGGTCTGCTCCGGCTCCGGCTCGGGCTCCGTCACCGGTCCGGCGGCGGAGCCGCGGGCGCCGGCTCGCGCGGGATCACGCGCACGGTCTCCGCCGGCTCCGGCGGCAGCGGCTCGCGGCGCCTTCGGCACCACGACCGGCAGCGGCTTCGCCTTCTTTGCCTTCGGCTCGCCGCGTGCCGCTCTCGCGCCAGACCGTCGCCTCGAGCGTGAGCACGAGCAGATACGCGACGCGCGCTCGCCGCGATGATCCCGTACCAGTTGAGGCCCGCGAGGAGCGCGACGACGGGGACCGCAACCAGGAACGCGGCCTCGACGATGGTTCTCGGGCCGAAGACGCGCCGCATCCCGGCGGCCTAGTTCTCTGGCTCGGGCGGTTCCTCGTCCGCGTCCGGCTCCTGCGCCGTCGGCGGTGCGCTGACGGGCGGCGGCGAGACGGGCGGAGCGGAGACGGGCGGCGCTGCGAACGACGACGCCGGCGGCTCCGGCTCGCGCGGCACGGCGACCTGCTGCACCGGCGGCGGCGCGGGCGCACCGGCGAGCGCGGCGGCCGGCGGTTGCGGACGGCCGGCCTCGGCGTGTGCCCCGGCGGCGTCGACGATCGCGCCGGCGACGTGGGCGATCGCGTCCTGTCCGAGACCGGCGGCGGCGAGCAGCTGCTCGGCGCCGTGCTGGGCCCTGGCGAGAATCGCGGACGCCTGCGCGCGCGCCCACTCGAGCGTCTGCTCGACCTCGGCGCGGGCGGCGTTCGTGAGCTCGGTCGCCTGATGGCGCGACTGCTCGAGGAGCCGGTTGCCCTTCGCCTCGGCCTCCTGCAGCTCGCGCGTCGCGTCGGTGTGGGCCTTCGCGAGCAGCTCGCGGGACTCGTTCCGGGCGGCGTTCATCATGTCGGAGCGCTGGCGCTCGCTCTCCTGCCGGTAGCGCTCGATCTCGCCCTCGCGCTCCTGGAGCTCGCGCTGGCGGCGGCTGACCTCTTCCTCGGTGCGGGCGAGCTGCGTGGCCGACGCGGTCTGCGCGTCGCGCTCGATCGTGTCGGCGAACTCGGCGGCCCCGCGAATCATGTGCAGCGCGTCCATGCGGACGGCATGGCCCGTCGCCTCGACGGCGGCTCCGCCACCGGGGCGCGCGCCGGCGACCTGGAGCACGCGAAGCTGCGCCTGGAGCTGAGCGGCATGGCGGCGGAACGAGTCGAACGCCTCACGCACCTTGTCCGCGTCGAGGCCGTCCCCGGCCTTGGGGATGTCTTCCAGACGCGGCAGCGACGTCAACGACGGCGCTCCCGCCCGACCCGGACCTTCAATGGCCATCTGCGGCTGACCCTCCTGTTGGACGCGTGGCGCGCGGCTTGTGCGCCACCAAGTATGCATTCTTCATCGGCGGACGGACACCTACGCTTTATCCGGAAGGCGCGATCGAGCGGATTCCGAGCTCCTTGAGCTGATCGGCGGAGGCCTCGCTCGGCGCGCCGGTCATCGGATCGACGCCGGCCTGGTTCTTCGGGAAGGCGATCACGTCGCGGAGGTTCGGCTCGCCGGCGAGCACCATCACCATGCGATCGATCCCGAAGCGCGATGCCGCCGTGCGGCGGCGCGCCCATCCCGAGCGCGTCGAGCAGGAAGCCGAACTTCGAGCGCTGCTCCTCCGGGCTGAGGTTCAGGAGGTCGAACACGCGCGCCTGGACGTCGGGCTCGTGGATCCGGAACGAGCCGCCGCCGAGCTCGTTGCCGTTGCCGATCAGGTCGTACGCGTGCGCGATCGCGTTGCCGGGGTCGGTGTCGAAGCGGTCGACCCACTCCGGCGCCGGCCGCGTGAACGGATGGTGGACCGCCGACCAGCGGCCGGTGTCCTCGTCCCACTCGAACATCGGGAAGTCCGTGAGCCAGAGCCACGACCACGCGTCCTCGTCGATCAGCCCGAGCGTCTCGCCGAGGTGGCTGCGGAGCGCGCCGAGCACCCGTGAGGTCATCGGCCGGTCGGCGGCGGCGAAGAGGAGCGTCGTGCCGGGCTGCGCGTCGAGGGCCGCGAGCTCCGCCTCGGAGAGGAACTTCGCGATCGGCGAGCGGACCTCGCCCGACTCGTCCGCGATCAGATACGCGAGCCCCTTCGCGCCCCACTGCTTCGCGAGCTCCTCGAGGGCCGCGAGCTCGGCGCGCGAGAAGACCTTCGGCGCGCGCAGGAACCGCACCGCGTCCGCGCCCGCGAAGACGCCGAACCCGGAGCCGCGCGTCAGCTCCGTCGCGTCCTCGATCTCGAGGCCGAAGCGGAGGTCGGGCTTGTCGGAGCCGAAGCGGCGGTCGGCCTCCGCGTACGTCATCCGCTGGAACGGCGTCTCGAGCTCGACGCCGATGCACTCGCGCCACACGGTCGAGATCATCCGCTCCATCAGCGCGAACACGAACTCCTGGTCCGGGAACGCGAGCTCGACGTCGAGCTGCGTGATCTCCTGCACGCGGTCGGCGCGGAGATCCTCGTCGCGGAAGCAGATCGCGATCTGGTAGTAGCGCTCGAAGTTCGCGATCACGAGCAGCTGCTTCGCGATCTGCGGCGACTGCGGCAGCGCGTAGAACGTGCCGCGCTGGAGCCGCGACGGGACGAGGAAGTCGCGCGCGCCCTCCGGTGTCGGCTTCCAGAGGATCGGCGTCTGGATGTCGACGAAGCCGGCCTCCTCCATGACGCGGCGGATCGTTCCGACCATCTGGCCGCGGAGGCGGATGTTGCGCTGGAGCTGCGGCGCGCCGCAGGTCGAGCCAGCGGTAGCGCATGCGCACGTTGTCGTCGACGTTCTCGTCGTCGAGCTGGAACGGCAGCGGCGTCGACGCGGAGACGATGTCGAGCTTTTCGACCTGGACTTCGATCGCGCCGGTCGGCAGGTTCGGGTTGACGAGGTCCGGCGCGCGCGCGACGACCTGGCCCGTCGCCTGGACGACGAACTCGTTGCGCAGCGCGTGCGCGGCCTCGGCCGCGGCCGGGCGCGTGCTCCGGGTTGACGACGAGCTGGACGACGCCGCTGCCGTCGCGGAGGTCGACGAAGACGAGGCCGCCGTGGTCGCGGCGGCGGTCGACCCAGCCGGCGAGCGTCACGGTGCGGCCGACGTCGCCGGTCGTGAGCTCGCCCGAGTTGGCGTCGCGCCAGCTCATGTCCCGAGCACGTCCTTCAGCTCGTCGAGGGTCACGGCGACGTCGAGCTCGCCGGGGCGGCGGAGCGTCATGCCGTCTGCGGTGACGACGACGACCGCGTCGCGCGTGCTTCGCGCCGTAGCGTGAGCTGGCCCTTGAGCGAGCGGCCGGCGTAGTCGGTGTCGGCGGCGATGCCGGCGCGGCGGAGCTCGGCGACGGCGGCGAGCGCGGACTGTCCCGGCTCGACCGCGAAGAAGACGTCGAGCTTCGGCGCGTCGGCGCCGATGCCCTCGAGCTCGAGCGAGAGGATCAGGCGCTCGATTCCGGCGCCGAAGCCGATCCCGGGCGTCGGCGGGCCGCCGATCTCCTCGACGAGGTAGTCGTAGCGGCCGCCGCCGCAGATCGTCGACGCCTGCGCGCTCTCGTCCGGGCCGATGAACTCGAAGGTCGTGCGCGTGTAGTAGTCGAGCCCGCGCACGAGCGTCGGGTCGAGTGTGTACGCGACGCCGTACGCGTCGAGGTGTGCGCGCACCTGTTCATAGTGCGCGGCGCATTCGTCGCAGAGCGAGTCGCCGATCTTCGGCGCGTCGGCGAGCGCGGCGCGCACCTTCTCGTTCTTCACGTCGAAGACGCGGAGCGGGCTCGTCGCGCGCTTCTGGCGCGCCTCGTCGTCGAGCACGTCGGCGTGCGCGTCGAGCCATGCGTTCAGCTGCTCGACGTACTGCGGCCGGCAGTTGCGGTCGCCGATCGAGTTGAGGCGAAGCTCGTAGTTCGTCACGCCGAGGTTGCGGAGCAGCGTGTCGTAGAACTGGAGCACCTCGGCGTCGACCGCGGGATCGGCGGAACCGATGCACTCGAACGAGAGCTGGTTGTGCTCGCGGAAGCGTCCCCGCTGCGGTGCGGCGTAGCGGTACATCGTCGCGAGCGTGTAGAGCTTCACCGGCTGCGGCTCGCGCTGCATGCCGTGCTCGAGGTACGCGCGGCAGATCGGCGCCGTTCCTTCCGGGCGCAAGCGTCAGCGAGCGGCCGCTGCGATCCTCGAACGTGTACATCTCCTTCTGGACGATGTCGGAGCCGGCGCCGGACGTGCGCGCGAAGAGCTCCGTGTCCTCGAACACCGGCGTCTGGATGCGGCGGTAGCCGTAGAGCGCGCAGAGGCGCTCCATCTCCCCCGTCACCTTCTGCCAGAGCGGGCGGTCGCGTGGGAAGAACGTCGTGCGTGCCGCGCGGCGCCTCGATGCGCGTCACGCGCGGAGCTCCGCGAGGAACGGGTTGCGCTCGAGCTCGGCGCCGAGCGTCGTCTGCGGGCCGTGGCCGGGGTAGACGACGGTCTCGGGCGGGAAGCGATCGGCGAGCGTCCGCACGGAGTCGAGCAGCGTGTCCCAGTCGGCACCGGGAAGATCTGTGCGGCCGACGGAGCCTGCGAAGAGAAGGTCGCCGCTGAAGAGGCAGCCGTCGGCGTGGAAGGCGACGTGCGCGGGCGAGTGGCCCGGGATCGCGACGCACTCGAAGGAGAGTCCGGCGACCTCGATCGTCTCGCCGCCGGCGAGCAGGTGGTCCGGCGTGTACGGGCGACCGGCCGCGCCGACCGGTGCGAACTCCGGGAAGCGCTCGAGCAGCGCGCGCTCCCCTTCCGGCATCCAGACGGCGGCGCCGGTGCCCTCGGCGAGGTCGGCGACGCCGCCGAGGTGGTCGAAGTGGCCGTGCGTGATCAGGATCCCGGCGCAGGTCGCGCCCATTCCGGCGAGCTCGAGGCGCAGCGCGGCGGCGTCACCGCCGGGGTCGATCACCGCGGCCTCGGCCGCGCCGCGTGCCGCGCGGACGACGTAACAGTTCGTCTGGAGCTGACCCAGCGGGTAGATGTCGATGACGATGCTCATCGAGCGTCAGTTCTTCTTCGGCGGCTGCTTCTTCGGAGCCGCGCCGCCCTGCTGCGTCTTCGTCAGGTAGCGGTTGTACGCGTACCGGTCGATGACGTACGTGAACGGGACGAAGAGCGCCGTGTAGATCACCGCCGGGATGATCGCGGTGATGTAGCCGTGGTGGCTCCGGCTCGCGCCGAAGCTGAAGATCACGAAGACGACGACGCCGAGGATCGCGGCGCGCTTTGCGGCGCGCGGCCAGGACGGCGGCTGCGGCACGCGGCGCGGCGCGGCCGCCCTTCGCCGGCGGCGCTTCCCCTTCTGCTGGGTGGCCGGGCGCGTTGCCGTTGCGCTGCTTCGACTCGGGCGCCGGGTCGTCCGGCTGCTCCTCGAGCGGGCGACCCTGGGAGTCGACCCAGACGAACTCGTGCTCGTGGCGCTTCTCCTTCGCCTGGCGGCGCTTCTGCTTCCTCGAGGGCATCGGGCTAGCGTAGCTCCGCCGGCACGCCCGCGAGCACGACCTGCGCGACGAGATCGCCCGCGAGGTGGTACGCGAGGTAGCGCCAGTCGGGAGCGTCGAGCAGGACGATGTCCGCGCGTGTACCCGGGCGCGAGCCGGCCGATCCGGTCGGCGCGGCCGAGGACGTGCGCCGCGTTGACGGTGCACGCGGACGAGCGCCTCCGCGGGCGAGAGCTTGAGCTGGGTCGCCGCGAGCGAGCAGCAGAGCGGCAGGCTCTCCGTGAACGAGCTGCCGGGGTTGAAGTCCGTGGCGAGCGCGACTGCAGCGCCCGCGTCGACGAGCGCGCGGGCCGGCGGCATCGGCCGGCCGAGGAAGAGCGCGCTCGCCGGGAGAAGGACGCCTGTGACGTCGCTCGCCGCGAGCGCGCGCACGCCGTCCGGCCCGGTCGCCTCGAGGTGGTCGACGGAGCGTGCGCCGAGCTCGATCGCCGAGCGGGATCGCGCCCAGCTCCGTGAACTGGTCGCCGTGGAGCCGGAGCGCGAGGCCGGCGGCGCGACACGCCTCGAGGTAGCGGCGAGCCTGGGCGGCGTCGAACGCGCCGCGCTCGACGAACACGTCGGCCGCTTCCGCGATCGTCGCCGCCTCCGGGAGCACCTCCGCAAGCGCGAAGTCGAGGTACGCGTCGGCGTCGCCGTCGAACTCCGGCGGAACGGCGTGCGCGCCGAGCCACGTCGGGATGCCGCCCGCCGCGCGGACCGCGCGCAGCGACGCGAGCTCCGTGTCGCGGTCGAGGCCGTAGCCGGACTTGCCCTCGAACGTCGTCGTGCCGTGACGGAGCATCCACGCGCGATGGCGCGCGACGATCGCCGTCAGGCCGTCCTCGCCCGCGGCGCGCGTCGCGCGCACCGTCGAGAGGATGCCGCCGCCGCGCGCGTGGAGCTCCTCGTAGCCCGCGCCCGCCGCGCGGAGCGAGAACTCCTCGACACGGTCGCCGCCGAACGCCGGGTGCGTGTGGCAGTCGACGAGCCCGGGAATCGCGCACAGACCGCGCCCGTCGAGCTCGCGCACGTCGCCGTCGAGCGACGGCAGCTCGCGCATGCGACCGACGGCCTCGATCGTGTCGCCGGCGCAGAGCACGTACGCGTCCTCGAGCACGTCGACGTCGCCGAGTGCGGGTCCGCGCAGCGGTGCCTCGCGCCCCGCAGGCGTCGCGAGCTGCGCGAGATCGCGAACGAGCAGCCGCGCGCGGCGCGGTCACGCGTCGTGCGGCGCCGACGGGATCCGTAGCCCGCCGCGCTCCGCGGCGTCGATCGCGTCCGGATAGCCGGCGTCGAAGTGCCGCATGACGCCCGTGCCGGGGTCGCTCGTCAGCACGCGCTCGAGCCGCTCCGCCGCCGCGTCGGTGCCGTCCGCGAGGACGACCATGCCGGCGTGGATCGAGTTGCCGATCCCGACGCCGCCGCCGTGATGGACGCTCACCCACGTCGCTCCCGCCGCGACGTTGACGAGGGCGTTGAGAATCGGCCAGTCCGCGATCGCGTCGGATCCGTCGCGCATCGCCTCGGTCTCGCGGTACGGCGAGGCGACCGAACCGGAGTCGAGGTGATCGCGGCCGATCACGACAGGCGCCTTCACCGCGCCGGAGCGCACGAGCTCGTTCATCGCGAGCCCGGCTTTCGCGCGGTCGCCGTACCCGAGCCAGCAGATCCGTGCGGGCAGCCCCTGGAAAGCGACCCGCTCGGGTGCCAGATCGAGCCACCGCTGCAGAAGCGGATCGTCCGGGAACAGCTCCCGCAGCGTCGCGTCGATCGTCGCGATGTCGGCCGGGTCCCCGGACAGCACTGCCCAGCGAAACGGCCCGATGCCGCGACAGAAAAGCGGCCGGATATAGGCCGGGACAAAGCCCGGGTATGAGAAGGCCTCCGCTACGCCACCTTCACGGGCCTCACCTCGAAGGTTGTTGCCATAATCGAAAACATACGCGCCGCGGCGGACGTACTCGAGCATTCCTTCGACATGGCACACAATCGACACACGTGCGCGACGGAGGTACTCGTCCGGATCGGACACGCGCAACGCCGCGGCCTCGTCCAACGACATTCCCTGCGGCACGTATCCCGTCAGCGGATCGTGCGCCGCGGTCTGATCGGTGACGAAGTCGAACGCCTCGCCGCGCGCCGCGAGCTCCGGTACGACGTCCGCGGCGTTCGCCGAGCAGCCCGACCGACAACGGTCGCCGCTCCGCCGCGGCCGCGCGCACGCGCGCGAGCGCGTCGTCCACGGAGTCGGTCGCCTCGTCGAGGTACCGCGTCTCGAGCCTGCGCTCGATCCGGTGCGGGTCGATCTCGACGCAGAGGATCGCCGCGCCCGCCATCGTCCCCGCGAGCGGCTGCGCACCGCCCATCCCGCCGAGACCCGCGGTCAGGATCGTCCGCCCGCGCAGGTCGGGCGAGCCGAAGTGCTTCTCGCCCGCCGCCGCGAACGTCTGGTACGTCCCCTGCAGGATCCCCTGCGTGCCGATGTAGATCCACGAGCCGGCGGTCATCTGGCCGAACATCGTCAGACCCTCCGCCTCGAGACGGCGGAACTCGTCCCACGTCGCCCACTTCGGAACGAGGAGCGAGTTCGCGATCAGCACGCGCGGCGCGTTCTCGTGCGTCGTGAACACGCCGACCGGCTTCCCGCTCTGCACGAGCAGCGTCTCATCCGGCCCGAGCTCGAGCAGCGCGCCGACGATCGCGCGCAGCGCTTCGTGACTCCGCGCGGCGCGTCCCGAGCCGCCGTAGACGACGAGCTCCTCCGGCTTCTCCGCGACCTCCGGGTCGAGGTTGTTCAACAGCATCCGCAGCGGCGCCTCGGTCGACCACTGGCGCGCGTTCAGCTCCGTCCCGCGCGGCGCGCGAATCGACGAGAGATCGCCGCACAACGCATCGACGCGCGCAGCCAACGTGTCCGTGACGCTCATTGCAGCTCCCCCACTTCCGCTTCGACGGCGGCGAGGATCGACCCGTCGCGGATCGCGACCGCCGTGGCTTCGATGTCCGGCGAGAGCGACCGGTCGTCGCGCAGCCGCGGCGACAGCTCCCGCACCGCCGCCCGCGTCGCCCGCACGCCGACGCCCGGCTCGAGCGGCGCGTGGAACTCGACCGCCTGCGCGCCGGCGAGCAGCTCGATCGCCAGCGCGCGCTCGCAGTTCGCGAGCACCTGCCACGCCTTCAGCCCCGCCGCGTTTCCCATCGACACGTGATCCTCCTGTCCCGCGCTCGTCGGAATCGAGTCGACCGACGCGGGATGACACAGCACCTTGTTCTCCGACACGAGCGACGCGGCGACGTACTGCGGAATCATGAAGCCGCTGTTCAGTCCGCCGTCCGTCGTGAGGAACGCCGGCAGGCCGTCGGAGAGATTCGGATTCACCAACCGCTCGACGCGCCGCTCCGAGATGCTCGCGAGCTCCGACACCGCCATCGCCATCGCGTCGAGCGCGAACGCGAACGGCTGCCCGTGGAAGTTCCCGTTCGAGACGAGCGCGTCGTCGTCGACGAGCACGAGCGGATTGTCCGTTGCGGAGTTCAGCTCCACCGACACCGTGTAGTCGACGTAGTCGAGCAGGTCGCGCGACGCGCCGTGCACCTGCGGTGCGCACCGCAGCGAGTACGCGTCCTGCACCTTGTCGCACCAGCGGTGCGCCTCGAGGATCGCCGAGCCGTCCAGCAGCCGCACGACGTTGGCCGCGGACTCGCCTTGTCCGCGCAGCGGGCGAAGTGCGTGGATCTGCGGCAAAAACGACGTGCGCGATCCCTGCAGCGCTTCGAGCGACTGCGCGCACGCGAGATCCGCCGCACGCGCGAGCCGCCGCGCGCGCACGAGCCCGAGCGACGTCATCGCGGCCATGAACTGCGTGCCGTTGATCAGCGACAGCCCCTCCTTCGCCGCGAGCCGGATCGGCTCCAGCCCGACACGCGTCAACGCTTCGAGACCCGGCATCCGCTCGCCGTCGACCGATGCCTCGCCTTCGCCGACGAGCGGCAGCGCGAGATGCGCGAGCGGCGCGAGATCGCCGGACGCGCCGACCGAGCCGCGACTCGGAACGACAGGAACGACACCGCGGTTCAGGCACTCGAGCAGCAGCTCGACCGTCTCGATCCGCGCGCCCGACGTTCCCTTCGCGAGCGTGTTCGCCCGCAGCAGCATCGCCGCGCGGATGATCTCGTCGTCGTACGGCTCGCCGACGCCGCAGGCGTGGGAGCGCAGCAGCCGCAGCTGGAGCTCCTCCGTCAGCTCCTCCGGGAATCGACTTCGAGACGAAGCGGCCGAAGCCCGTGTTGACGCCGTACGTGTGCTCGCTCGTCCCGTGGGCGGCGCGCTCGACGAGCGCGCGCGCGGCGAGCATCTTCTCGCGCGCGACGTCGGACAGGAGCACGCCGTCGCGCTCGACCGCGACGGCCCAGACGTCGCCGACAGTCAGATCCTCGCCGGTGAGGCCGATCGCGGTGCGCTGGGCCACGGCCCGAGTCTAAGCCCTGCACGCACCACAGCACGGTCGTCAGGCTGATGCAAGAATCCCCGTACCGGATTGGAACCGGTTCCGAGCGAAGGGAGCGAACGATGTTCAGACGGAGGCCTTTGGCACGCGCAGCGGTCGTCGGCGGCGTCGCCTACACGGCGAGCAAGGCGGGCGCGCGGAGCGCCGCGAACGAGCAGCAGCAGCAGGCAGCCGCAGTACGAGCAGGCGCCGCCTCGCCGCCGCTCCGGCAGGCGGCGGCATGACGGACGACGCGATGGCGCGGCTCCAGAAGCTCGCCGAGCTGCACACGCAGGGCGTTCTCACCGACGCCGAGTTCGAGGTACAGAAGGAGAAGATCCTTCAGGGAATGTGATTCACGAGCTGCGGCCGTCCAGCCGTAGCTCGAGAACGCGCGACTCGTCGAAGCCGGCGAGTCGCAACGCGGAGCCGGCCGCAGCCGCGGCGGCTCCTGCCGGCATCAGGCCGACGAGTTCCGAGCCGGCCACTTCGACGCCGCGCACTGCGGCTTCGCGTTCGATCGCCGCAACGATCTCGGCGAGCGGCGCCGCTTCCCAGTCTTCGACGTTCATGCTCACCTGCGCGTGGCCCGCGCGCGGAAGCAATAGCCCGAGTGCGCGGACGCCGGGTAAGCCGCCGTCACGCTCGCGAACGACCCTCGCGATCGCACGCGCGGCCTCGACGTCCGTTCCGACGAGATTCACGTTGAACGCGATCAGCGGCCGGCGCGCGCCGACGATCACGCCGCCGCACAACGGATCGAGCCGGCTCGGGCCGAAGTCCGGCACGACTTCGCCGTCGTCGATGCGCCGTTGTAACTCCGCCGGCCCGCCGCGCCGGAAGAACGCGGGGCCGCGATCCGGCGCGAGCTCGCCGTAAAGGAACACCGGCAGCCCGAACTCCGAGCCGATCCGTCGCGCGAGCTCAAGCGCCGCCGCCCGCGCCCGCTCCATGTCGTCGGGCCGCAACGGCACGACGGGCACGACATCCGCCGCGCCGATCCGCGGGTGCGCGCCGTCGTGCGCGCCGAGGTCGATCCGCTCGCGTCCGACCGCGATCCCCGCGAGCAGCGCGTCGACGAGCGCGGTCTCGTCACCGACGAGCGTGAAAACGGAGCGGTTGTGGTCCTCGTCGGAGTGGACGTCGAGCAGCGTCGCGTGCTCGCTGAGCGCGCGGCCGATTGCGTCGACGACCGCGTGGTCGCGTCCCTCGGAGAAGTTCGGAACCGCTTCGAGCGGCAGGCGCACGGCCGAAGCCTACGCCGGCTCCTGCGCCAGCACCTGCGCGCAGTTCTCGCACACCGAGGCCGGGACGATCCCGAGCCGCATCCCGAGGAAGAACGCCTTGCAGCCGACGCACAGCCCGAACGCGGACTCGAGCGACGCGAACACGGCGACCACCGCGATGAGCGCGTACGCGGCCGTGTGCTGGTCGGCCGCGTAGTAGAGGAGCGTCGCCGTCACCGTGAACAGCGCGCCGATCGCCTGCGCGAACCGCTTCGCCGGCCCCGGCGAGTAACGGTGCCGCACGTGGAGGCGCGGCGTGACGACGCGCGTCGCGACGAGCGCAAGCGGGCTGAGCTTCGGCCCCGTCAGAACGCGGGCGAGGAAGCCGTACGCGAGCACGGGGATCAGCCAACCCTGCTGGAATGCGATCGTGAGCACGCACAGCACCGCGACGGCTCCGGCGACGAGCCGTGCCGACGTCTCGTTGACGGGATTCGGGAACGAGAAAAGTGTCCGCATCTGGAGAGGACGGTACCCGCGCTGAATGCGCTCGCGTCGCTCCAGCGCGACACGGCCCGGTGTCGCGCGTGCGCCGACGCGGGCTTCCGGATCGAGTCGCTTCCGGTGCGCGCGCCGTATGCCGGCCAGCGCGCGTATCTCTTCGGCCAGGCGCCCGGGATCATCGAGGGCGAGCAGCGGCTACCGTGGCGCGGCCGCGCGGGCCAGATGCTGCGGCGCTGGCTCGAGCTGGACGAGACCGAGTTCTACGACACCTTCTATTGCGCGTCCGTCACGCGCTGCTACCCGGGCCGTGCCGCATCGGGCCGCGGCGACCGTGCGCCGACGCCGCGCGAGCAGGAGCTCTGCGAGGTCTGGCGCGACCGCGAGCTCGCGCTGCTGCAGCCGCGGCTGATCGTCACCGTCGGCGGCCTCGCGCTGCGACGAATGCTCGGCCTCGCGGAGCTCACTCCCGCGATCGGCGAGCGATTCGAGCGCGACGGCGCCACCGTCGTCCCGCTGCCGCATCCGTCCGGGGCAAGCAGCTGGCCGAATGTGCCCGCGAACAAGGTGCGGCTCGCCCGCGCGCTCGACCTCGTGCGCGCCGAGCTCTAAAGCGACGCGACCGCGATCATCCGGAAGTGCTTCGGCGCGAACGGCTCGCCGTCCTCGCCGAACGCCTCGACGGACGCGAAGCCCGCGGCGAGCAGCCAGTCGCGTAGCTCGGGGAACGTCGGCATGCGGATGAAGACGTCGAACCGGCGCGTCATGCCGTCACGGATGACGATGTACTCGGTCTGCACACCGCCGCGAGCCGGCTCGAAGCGACGCACCTCGAGGAGGAAGTCGCCGTCGCGTTCCGTGACGCTCTCCTCCCGGATCCGTGCGGCAAGCCCGGTGACGCTGATCGTCTCGAGGACGAACCGGCCGCCGGGCCGCAGCGACTCGCGCACGCCGCGGACGATTGCGCGCAGCTCGTCGTCCGCGTGGTAGCCGAACGCGGTGAACCAGTTCAACACCCGGTCGAAGCGCCCCTGCCACGGAATCGCGCGCATGTCGCCCTCGACGTACTCGACGTCGACGCCGAGCGCCGCTGCGTCCGCGCGCGCCCGCTCCAGGAACAGTGCCGACCGGTCGAGTCCCGTCACGCGCGCGCCGCGCGCGGCAAGCCGGTTCGCGAGCCGGCCGTGGCCGCACGCGAGGTCGAGCACCTCCATCCCCGGCTCGAGCCCGAGCAGCCGCCACGCGAGCTCCGCCTCCGCGTCGGACCGCTCCGCCGGCAGCACCGGCTCCCAGAACCAGAGGTAATCCTCGCCGAACAGCTCGTCGAAGCCGGGTTGCTTCACGTGCCGGATCATTCCAGGCGGGCGGTCGTCCCGAAGGAGACGTAGGGTTCCGGCGTGAACGTGGCGGCGGCAGGCGAGCTCCGTGACGACACCGCAGCGGACGACGACGCTGTCCTCGAGGCGCCGTCCGTCCTGCGGATCGTCTGGGCGGACCCGCAGCACATGGCGGAGCACATCGCGATCTGGTCGCTCCACCGCTTCGGCCCACGCGCCGAGCACGCCGTCGAGAAGTTCCGCCGCAAGCACCCCGACGCCGACCGCGCGGAGCTCGAGCGGCTCGTGATCGAGCGGCAGACGCGCGTGGCGATGGCGGAGGGCGCGTTTGTCGGCGGCCCGTTCATCGTCCTCATCGCCGTCGGGTTCTGCGCGGCGCTCCTCGCGCAGGCGCAGATGGTCTTCGAGCTTGCGGCGGTCTCCGGGCTGAACCCTAACGACCAGATGCGCGCGGCCGATCTGCTCGTCCTGCTCGGCGCGTACGACACGACCGACGACGCGATGGCAGCCCTCACTGCGATGAAGACCGACCCGCACGAGAAGGGCAAGAAGCTGCCGCGTGGCACCCGCATGGCGATGATCATGAAGATGGGTTACCTGCTCGAGGTCTTCGCGCCGCCGGATCCGACGAGGACGAAGCTGCGCTCGACGCTCGGGTGGATCGGCGTCTCCGCCGTGTTCGTTGTCGGGCTGATGCTGCCGTTGATCTGGGTCCCGTACATGGCGATCGCGATGCGGCGCAGCTCGGTACGCATCGGCAGCCGCGCGATCCCGTACTTCGCAGGCGAGATCGGCGACGCCGGGGTGACGGTGACCGGACGGCCGCTGAACGTCGGGGGCGTCGCCGCGCTCGCCCGGCTGGGGCTGCTGCTCCTCGTCCCGATCATCGCCGCGGTCGTCGCGCTCGTCGCCGGGATGAAGATCACCGGCGGCAGCTGGGTCAGCGCGCTGATTCTCCTGCTCGCCGTCTCGGCGGTCGCGACGCTCGGCTGGCTCGGGTTCCGCTGGTGGCGCCGCCGTGCGCGCCTTCGCGCTCAATCAGCGATGTGACGCCGACCACCGGCGCCACGCCTGCGCCATTGCGATGCGCTGCGCAATCGTCGGGTGGTTTTCGAGCATGACGTAGTCCCACGTCGACGGGCTCGGCTCGTCGAGCGTCGTCGAGACGAACCGGCGGAACAACTGCGTCGCCGCGGCGGGATCGTGTGTCGTCCGCAGCGCCATCCAGTCCGCCTCCGCCTCCAGGTGACGCGAGATCGCGTTCTGGAGCGGAAGCGCGAGCAGACCGAGGACGACGAGACCGAGCAGCGCGAGCGGCACCGCTTCCGGCTCGCCCATTCCGCCGCGTCGCCGCGTGACCCGCATCAGCAGGTAGACGCCCGGGAACGCGAACAGCGCGTACCACGCGACGTCCTTCCAGATGTGGTGTCGCGCGAGGTGCCCGATCTCGTGCGCGAGGACGACGCGCAGCTCGCGCTCGCTGAACCGGCCGTCGAGAAGCGTGTCCCAGATCACGATGCGGCGGCTCGGGCCGAGACCCATGGCCTCGGCGTTCGGCAGCGCCGTGACGGTGTGAACCGGTTGGACGACGACAGGCACGTGGCGGACGCCCTCGGCCCGCTCGAGCGAGCGCACCTGGCTCGCGAGTGCGGCGTCGTGAAGCGTGTGCGTCGTGAGGAGATACGGGCTGACGAACGCGAACAACGTTGCGAGCCCGACGAAGAACAGCGCCGCCGGCAGCCACCACCAGTCGCCGAGAAGGCGGGCCAGCCCCATCGCGACGCCGAGCGCGATGCAGAGGAAGACGAACTGGCCGCCGAGCGCGAACCAGTTCGCCGTGATGTGATCGAAGTAGCTCTCGTGCGAGAGACCGTGCCGCCGTTCCCACCACAGCGACGCGACGTCGAATGGAAGCTCCGCGAGCCACAGCAGCGCGAAGCCGATCATCCCGAGCAGCATTCCCGTCCCGACCGGGCCGGCGGCGGACTCGCGCATGAAGCGCACGCCCCAGCGCGCGTACAACACGAAGACGACGACCTCGACGACCGTCGACAGGATCCACATGCGCGAGCTGAACTGTCCGAAGCGCGCCGCGTCGCGCAGCGCCGACGCCGAGAAGTAGTCGCGCACGACGATGTGCGGCAGATGCAGCGACGACGGGATCTTCGACTGCCAGAGGAAGTACGCCGCAATCGCCCACACCGCCGCGAGCGCCGCAACGAGGGCAGCGCGCGCGACCGGCGACCGGCTCACCAGGCGTACTGCGGCTCGGCGGCCGGCTCGAGCGCAGGCGCGGGCTCGGCTCCTTCGACCGGGCTCGCGTGCGGATACTCGTCGGTCAGGAGATAGAGGAACGCGTTCGTCTGCGCGAGGTAGCGCAGCGCGTAGACGGCGAGCTTGTGCAGCCCCTCCGGCGCCGTGCCGCGGAAGAGGCCGACGAACCACGTGAGAACCGCCGTCCCGTAGAGGCTGAGGCCGAGTGCACCGCCGATCATCAGCGCCGGCACCGCGAGCACGAAGCGGAAGAAGGTCTTCCAGCGGTTCTGCCGCGCCGGCGCGGGCAACACGAGATCGAGCGGATACGACGCGGGCAGGCCGGTGAAGCCGGGGAACGGATTCGAGACGAGCATGAGGAACGCGTAGACGTGCAGCTCGTAGCGGACGAAGCGCGAGTTGAACCGGTGCAGCGGCCCCGCCGGCGTTCCGCGGAACAGCGTGACGAACCAGTTCGCGAAGACGGAGAAGACGAACACGACCGACCACAGCGCCAACCAGACGAGGTGCGGGATCGCGAGCAGCAGCCGGAAGAACACCGTGACGTGAGACCGCCTCAGATCGTCGTCGTCCACCGTGTGCACCGGATGCACCGGAGGCGGCTCGACGCTCGCGAGCAGCGTCCCCGGATCGGCGAACGGGTAGCGGTCGGTGACGAAGAGCACGTACGCGAGCATCTGCGCCGAGTAGCCGATGCTGAAGGCGCCGGCGTCGCGAAGCCCCTTCGGCATGCGGCCGGTGAAGACACCGGTGAACCAGCCGAGCACGCCGACGGTCGAGAGCAGCGCCCCGCTGTTCACGGAGTACGAGTTGAACGACCCCTTGCTGCGGCCGCCGCCGGTGTAGGACGCCGAACCGCCGCCGCCGAGCGCCGCCGCGATGACCAACGACGGAATCGCGAGCACCAGCCGGAAGAACGTCCGCCAACGCGACTGCTCGGACCGCTCCGCCGGCAGAACGATGTCGATCGGATACTCGTTCGGCCGTCCACCGAACTTCGGGTACGGATCGCAGAGCATCGAGAGATAGCTGTAGACGTGCGCGCCGTAGCGGATGTACGAGCACGCGAAGTTGAACAGGATCGTCGGCGGACGCCGGGTGACGAGCGTCACGACCCAGCTCGCGATCGACGCGAACAAGATCCCGATCGTCCAGATCAGAAGCCAGACGAAGTGCGGGATCACGAGGATGCCGCGGAAGAAGACGGTCAGGCGGCTGCGCGCGAGGTCGCCGCCGACGGTCAGCTGGACGGGATGCGGTTCCACGACCCTGTTATGACCGACGCGGCGGACGTTGACAATGCCCCGAGCGGCGTAAAGTAGCCCGATGGCCGACGAGCCCGACACCGACGACCCGATCCCGCCGCCGGCCGCGGCCGAGCCGGAGCTCGAGGTGCGGATGACGCCGGTCGAGGCGATCTCGCACATGCGGATCAACGTGCCGGTGCGCGGCAACCGCAAGCTCCGCACGATCGTCGAGCGCGTGAACGACGACAAGCAGCTGAAGGCGTGGTGGCACGTCTCCAACGTGAACGCGGTCGCGCGCATGCAGATCAACGATCACTCGTGGGTGCACATCCAGATCGTCACGAACATCGCGCTGAAGCTTCTCCGCCAGCTGACGAAGCATCACGTCGAGCCGGCGATGGTCAAGGACTACGGCATGACGCACGAGGACGCGGAGATCGTCGTCACGCTCGCCGCGCTGACGCACTGCATCGGCATGTCGATCCACCGGCACGGCCACGAGGACTGGAGCCTCTTCCTCGCCGAGCCGAAGCTGCGCGAGCTCCTCGCCGGCGTCTACGAGGAGCCGGAGCTGACGGTGATCGTGTCGGAGGTGCTGCAGGCGATCACGAGCCACCGCGCCGACGGCCAGCCGCTGACGCTCGAAGCCGGGTTGATCCGCGTCGCCGACGCGCTCGACATGGCGAAGGGCCGCTCACGGATCCCGTTCGAGCGCGGGCGGCTGTCGATGCACTCGCTGTCGGCGGCGGCGATCGAGGACGTGACGATCAGCGACGGCGAGGAGCGCCCCGTCCTGATCGAGATCCGGATGAACAACTCGTCCGGCATCTTCCAGGTCGACGAGCTCCTGAAGGCGAAGCTGCGCGGCTCCGGCCTGGAGCCGTACGTCGAGGTCGTCGCGCACATCGACACGGAGACCGAACAGCGTCTCGTTCCGGTCTACCGCCTCGAAATCTGACCTGCCGAGAGAGCTAGCGAATCCGACGCGAGAACGTCTTGACGATCGTCTCGCCGCCGGCTGCCGCGGTCACCGCACCTGAGATGACCCGTCCCGAGGCGTTCGCCGGGATCTGCCAGGCACAGGTCGCCCGGCGGGACTCGAACGTCCGTTCTCGGGCGTGAATGACCTTCCCTCCGATCCTCGCCGAGCACGTCGTCTTCGCGTCGGCGAGCGCGGTGTGATCCGTCGCGGCAACGCGGATCGCGGCGGTGAAGGTCCAGTCCGGCTCTCGGCGTCTGCGGCGTCGTGACGAAGTCCTGCAGCAGCAGCTTGAACGTCGCACCTGTCGAGACCCACGTGACGGTGAACGACGAGCCGTCGGCCCCAAGGTCGGAGGGCTGCGCGACAGGCTTGCCAGACCGCGTCACGAGCTGGATCGCGCCCGCCGTCCATTCCGGATCCGTGATCGCGCCGGTGTGGCCGCCTGCCGTCGCCGAGCCGGTGGCGAACGCAACGGTGCCGAAGTTCGCGAGCGGCTTGACCGTGCATCCGTTCGGATTAAATGGGCTGCACATCGACGGCGCCTCGGCGATCCACTCGGCGGACGTCAGGTCAGGCTCGGCCATTGTCGATTGCGTCACGGCGCTCTCCCCCGTTGTCAGATCGTGGAGTTGGAGCGTGATCGCCGGACCGTCCGCGCTCACCTCAGCGGAGATCACGTCGCCCGGCGAGATCCGGATGTCGTCGTCGATCGCAGGCGCCGGAACGAGCTCGTGCCACGCGGAATGGATCGCCGCCCCGCCGCTCATGCAATCGGCCGAGGTCCCGACCTGTTCGAGTGCCTTCGAGCCGTCGGAGAAACCTCCGAGACCGACCCAGAAGGCCGAGCTGCCGGGTCCCGACGTCGAGCAGTCGAGAGTGGGTTCGACCCAGCTCCCTTTGACGTCCACGAATGACACGCCGACTGCCGTCACGGTGTACCCGGCCCAGTTCGTGCTTTGCGAATCGCCGCCGCTGCCCGCGCGCCGGCTCATCTCGTTCGAGGTGGAAGACACGGCGGCGGTCCCGGCTGCGTACACCAGGACCGCCGCGAGAAGAGCGAGTCGGATCACGTGCGGGTCAGTGGATCTTGACGCTGAACGGCTTGCTTACCTGCAGGCCCTGCACCGACACGCTGACGCTTCCGGTGATCGTCTTGCCCCTCGCTCCCTTCGGGATCTGGAAGCCGCAGATCGCCTTGCCGCCGGCGAAGCCGTGGACCTTCGCTGCCAGCTTCGCGGTGCCGGCCTTGGCCGAGCATGTGAGCACCGCGTTGTTCTGCAGAGCGCCGGGCTGGGTTGCGCCGACGACCATCGACGCCGTGAACGGCTGGCCCGCCGTCGCCGCCGTCGTCTTGAAGCTGACGACGGAGAGCTGCAACGGCGTGATCTTGATCGGATAGTTGAACACCCCGTGTCCGGATGCCGGAGCGAAGTCGAAATGTGCACTCGAGTAGTCCGGGTTCTGCAACGTCCCGCCGATCCCTGACGCGGCGGCGACGAAGAAGTTGAAGCCGGTCATCGTCGGGGCGACGTCAGCGGCGTTGAACGTGATCGTCGGCCCGCTGTTCGGGTACGAGTAGACGAGCGACGCAGGCGACGAGTTCGCGTAGATGAAGTCCGTGCCGTTCCAGGTAGCCAGATCGACCGAGTTCCCCGACAGGTCGATCATGGATTCGGCGCCGTTGAAATCGGTCGCCCCGGTCTGGGCGTTCTGATCGGTGTCGAGGAAGATCGCGATGTCCATGTCGGCCGTGAGCGCCGGCCGGTTGGAGAGATTGATCGCAAAGGCGATCTTCCCGTTGTCGTCGTTCGAGACGACGACGTTCGTGATCGACGGCGCGTTCGGATCGGGCGACGGCGACGCCGGGAACGTGACGGAGTTCGACAGCACGTGGCGCGAGGCGCCGTTGGCCGTCGCGGCCAGGGTGCCCAACGCAAGGGCGACCGTCGCCGGTAACAGCAGCAGACGACGTGCGAGGAGACGGGTACGGCGGCGCTCGCACGGGTGATCGAAACGCATTTCGAGTCCCTCCTTCTGGCGTGAATCGCGTTCAGGGCGCCAACGTACGAAGGGGCGCTCACAGATCGCTCACGCGCCGAGCCAGGACCGCCCAGGACAGCTCGAATCCCGGCACCGCGGCTCGCTACACTTGCCGCCGACCCGTTGCGGGGTCGTCTAATGGTAGGACGCCTGACTCTGGATCAGGAAGTTGGGGTTCGAGTCCCTGCCCCGCAGCTCAGCCGATCGCGTCGGCCGGATTCTCGAGAGCTGAGGCCAGCGTGTCGAGAAACTCTGCGCCCCGCGCACCGTCGACGACGCGGTGGTCGAACGAGACGCTCAGCTCCAGGACCGGCCGCACCGTCGGCTGGCCGTCGACGGCGACGACCCGGTCGGCGATCCGCCCGACGGCGAGGATCGCCGCCTGCGGCGCATTCACGATCGCGTCGAACGAGTCGACTCCGTACATGCCGAGGTTCGAGATCGTGAAGGTGCCGCCGGAGACATCCTCCGGACGGAGGCGGCCTTCGCGTGCGGCGGCGACGAGCTCCTTCCTCCGCGCCGCAATCTCGTCGAGCTCGAGCCGGTCGGCGCCGTGAACGACCGGGACGATCAGCCCGTCGTCGGTTGCGACGGCGATCGCGACGTTGATCCCGTCGCACGGGACGATCGTGCCGTCGCGCCAAGTCGAGTTCACGCGCGGGTGGCGTCGGAGCGCCTCGGCGGCGACTTTCACGAGCAGGTCGGTGTGTGAGACCGCGCCGCCCGCCTCAGACCGCCACGTCTGGAGCCCTGTCGCGTCGACGGTGCGACGGAGATAAAAGTGCGGCGTCGTCTGCCACGCGGCCGTCGTCCGCTCGGCCATTGTGCGCCAGAGCGAGCTCAGAGGTGCCGCGCCCGACGAACCACCGCCGACGTCGGCGGCGACGACCGCGCCACCGGGGCCCGAGCCGGCGAGCGCATCGACATCGATCCCCTGCTCCGCTGCGAGCCGTCGCGCTTTCGGCGACACGAGCGCACGCCGTGAGGCCGGCGCGACAGGCTCGGGAACCGTCTCCCCGGCGGCGAGCACGAACGCGATCGCCCGGCCGACGGGAACCTCGTCGCCTTCCGCCGCGCTCACTCCGGCGAGCGTTCCGTCTGCGGGCGCCTCGATCTCGACGGTGACCTTGTCCGTCTCGATCTCGAGCAGCGGCTCGCCCTTCGCGACCTGCTCGCCCCGCGGCCTTGAACCAGCGCAGGACCTTGCCCGTCTCCTGCGCCATGCCGAGCGCCGGCATGATCACCTCGGTCGGCATCAGTCGACGTGCGCCGCCTCGCCGCGCGCCGACGTGACGACGGCATCCGCGAGCGAGGGGTTGTTGAGATGCGACTGCGTCTCGCGAACCGCCGGCACGAAGCCGGCCGCGGTCGCGTGCGGGTTGCCCGTGACCAGCAGCTCCTCGGCGGGGAAGCGCGTGATCACCTCGCAACCGTCCGGCGTCACGACGAGCTGCTCCTCGATCCGCGCCGCCTGCCAGCCGTCGCTTGCGGGCCAGAACGTCTCCAGCGCGAAGACCATCCCGACTTCGATCGTCTCCGGGTAGTCGAACGAGACCAGCCTGCTGAAGATCGGCTTCTCCCAGCTCGACAGCCCGACGCCGTGCCCGTACTGCAGCGCGAACGCGGCCTCCTCGTCGGCGAAGCCGAACTCCTGCGCCTTCGGAAAGACCTCGACCACCTCCGCCGTCGTTCGGCCCGGCCGGATCAGCGAGATCGCGTGGTCGAGGATGTCGCGGCAGCGTTTGTACGCGTCGACGAGCGCCGGCGACGCACTGCCGACCGCAAACGTGCGGTAGTAGCACGTGCGGTAGCCGTTGTACGCGTGGAGGATGTCGAAGTACGCCGGGTCGCCGGGACGCAGCATCCGGTCCGTGAAGACGTGCGGATGCGGGCTGCACCGCTCGCCGGAGATCGCGTTCACGCCCTCGATGTGCTCGGAGCCGAGCTCGAACAGCCGCTTGGAGACGAGCGCGACGCATTCGTTCTCGCGGACGCCGGGATGCATCGCCTTGAACAGATCGTCGTACGCCGCGTCGACCATCGCGCACGCCGTGTTCAGCAGCGTGATCTCGTCCTCGGTCTTGACCATGCGGATGTCCTGCATCAGCGCCTGGCCGTCGACGACGGTGATGCCGGCCGCCTCGAGCGCGCGCAGCACCGGCAGCTCGACGATGTCGACGCCGAGCGGCTCGCCGAGCAGGCCGCGCTGCTCGAGCTCGACGCGGATCTTCTCCGCGACCGCCTCGGCGCGGCCCTTGACCGACCCGCGGAGCGTCGAGATGCCCGCGCGCGAACGGTCCTCGCCGAGCCACGGGCTGTAGATCGCGTGATGCCGCGCCGCGGAGCCGAAGTCCCACATGATCGGGTCGTCGCCCTGCGGCAGCAGGCAGAAGCGCACGTACTTGTCCACGGCCCACATGCCGATGTGCGTGGCGGTGATGTAGCGGATGTTGCTCATGTCGAAGCAGAGCAGCGCGCCGAGCTCAGACCGCTCGAGCCCCGCCTTCGCGCGTGCGAGCCGCTCCGTGCGGAGCCGCTCGAAGTTCGCGCGCTCCTCCCAGTCCACTCCCATCGTGCCGTAGCTGCGAATGCCCATTCCTCTCCCCTCAGCTTGCCCGGCAGAGCTCGCGCGCGGCGGCGGCGACGCGCTCGGCCGTCGGGACGGTCTCGTCCTCGAGCGGCGGCGAGAACGGGACCGGCACGTCGAGCGCGCCGAGACGCCGAACCGGCGCGTCGAGGTTGTAGAACGCGCGCTCCGCGATCGTCGCGGCGAGCTCGGCGGTCACGCCGTACGCGCGATGCCCTTCGTCGACGACGATCGCGCGGCCGGTCTTCTCGACTGAGCGGACGAGCGCGTCGGCGTCGAGCGGCACGAGCGTCCGCGGATCGACAACCTCGGCCGAGATGCCTTCTGCGGCGAGCAGCTCGGCCGCCGCGAGACAGACGCGCACCATCGAGCTCGTCCCGACGAGCGTCACGTCGTCGCCGGCGCGCTTCACGTCCGCGACGCCGAACGGCACCGTGTACTCGTCCTCCGGCACCGCGCCGGTGACGCGCCAGTCCATCTTGTCCTCGATGAAGACGACCGGGTTGTCGTCGCGGATCGCGGTCTTCAGCAGTCCCTTCGCGTCGTACGGCGTCGACGGCAGGACGACCTTGAGCCCCGGCACGTGCGCCACCCAGGCCTGAAGGCTCTGGCTGTGCTGTGCAGCCGAGCGGCGCGTCGCACCGAGCGTCGTCCGCAGCACGAGCGGCACGCTGAGGTTTCCGCCCGACATGTAGTGCGTCTTCGCCGCCTGATTCGCGAGCTGGTCCATCACGAGCGTGAGGAAGTCGCCGAACATGATGTCGACGACCGGGCGCAGTCCCGTCATCGCGGCGCCGACGCCGAGTCCGGTGATCGCCGCCTCCGAGATCGGCGAGTCGACGATCCGCTCCGGGCCGAACTCCTCGACGAGCCCGGACAGCACCTTGAACGGCGTTCCGGCCTCGGCGACGTCCTCGCCGATCACGAAGACGCGCTCGTCACGGCGTAGCTCCTCGGCGAGCGCCTCGTTCACGGCCTGCGCGATCGTGATCTCGCGCGTCTCCGGCGCGGCCTCGACGCTAGGCGAAGACATGCTCGGTGACCTCGCTCGGTGCGGGGAACGGTGCGTCGAGCGCGAACCGCAGCCCCCGTGCGACCTCGTCCTGGGCCTCGGCCGTGACGCTGCCGATCGTCGCGCCGTCTGCGATGCCCTGTGCCACGAGCCAGTTCGCGAGGATCGAGATCGGGTCGCGGTCGCCCGCCCACTCTGCCTCTTCCTCCTTCGAACGGTAGTAGGCCCGATCGACGTCGCCGACGTGATGGCCGTGGTAGCGATACGTGTTGCAGAGGAGAAAGCCGGGACCCTCGCCGAGCCGCGCGCGTGCGACGAGTTTCGCCGCCGCCGAATGAACGGCCCGCACATCCTGACCGTCGACGTCGACAGCGGGAATGCCGAACGCCCTCGGACGGTCGATGATCGAGCCTGCAGTCGCTTCGAGATAGTGCGTGTACTCGTTGTAGAGGTTGTTCTCGCAGACGTAGATCACCGGCAGCGACCACAGCGACGCGATGTTCATCACCTCGTACAGGACTCCCTGGCCGAGTGCGCCGTCGCCGAAGAAGCAGACCGCGACCTGGTCGGTTCCGCGGCGCTTCGCGGAGAACGCGGCGCCCGTCGCAATCCCGGTCGAGCCGCCGACGATCGCGTTCGCGCCGAGGTTGCCGTTGGCGTGGTCGGCGATGTGCATCGAGCCGCCCTTGCCGCGGCAGTAGCCGGCCTCCTTGCCGAGCAGCTCCGCGAACATCCGCCCGACGTCGGCCCCCTTCGCCAGGCAGTGACCGTGGCCGCGGTGTGTGCTCGTGATGTAGTCGTCGCGCCGCAGCGCGTGGCAGACGCCGACCGCAACCGCCTCCTCGCCGATGTAGAGGTGGGCGAGCCCGGGCATCTTCGCGGAGCGGTACAGCTCGTTGACCTGCTCCTCGAAGAGGCGGATCGTCGTCATCGCGCGAAACATCGCGAGCACCTGCGCGTCGGTCGGTGTCTCGCCCGTCGTCGTGGATTCAGCGGCCGCGCTCATGATCGGCCCGCCATCGCGGCGAGCACGTCGAAGACGATCGCAAAGTCCTTGTCGGCAAGCCCCATGCCGCGCGCCGCCGTGAGGAACTCGTTCGTGACGGCCGTCGTGGGCAGCGGCACGTCGAGCTGCCGGCCGAGCTCGAGCGCGAGGTTCATGTCCTTCTGCATCATGTTGACGTCGAACCACGCCTCCTCCGGCTGCTCGAGCACGAACGGGCCGCGGTACGTCACCATCGGCGACGCGATCACCGTGCCGAGCAGGACCTCGACCGCCTTCTCGCGCGGGATGCCGCTCTTCTCGGCGATCAGCACCGCCTCGCTGAACGCGAGCATCTGGACGGCGAGCTGGAGATTCGACGCGATCTTGATCGTCACAGCCGCGCCGTTCGGGCCGACGTGGAAGACCTTCGGGCCGATGGCGTCGAGCACCGGCCGCACGCGGTCGAAGACGTCGGCGTCCCCGCCGACCATCACCGCGAGCTTTCCCTGCTCCAGCGTGATCACGCTGCCCGAGACGGGTGCGTCGAGCATGTGGGCGCCGAGCTCCGCGACGCGCGCCGCGATCGCGCGTGAGTTGTCGGGGCTCGCCGTCGACATGTCGACGTAGACCTTCCCGGGCGAAAGGCCGGCGAGGATCCCGTCGGGGCCGTCGGTGACCGCCTGCACCGCCGCGGTGTTCGTGACCATCGTGAACACGATGTCGCTGCGCTCGGCGACGTCGCGCGGCGTATCGCCCCACGCCATCCCCGCGTCGAGCAGCGGCTGCGCCTTCGCGCGCGTCCGGTTCCAGCCCGTCACGTTGTGACCGGCGTCGAGCAGGCGTCTCGCGATGCCGCCGCCCATCACACCGAGGCCGACGTACCCGAGCTCAGCCACGCGTCCCGCCCGCGACGAGCGCACGGTGGATGTCCGACTCGACGCGGGCAAGGTGATCGCGCATCTCGTCGCGCGCCCGGTCGGAGTCGCGCGCGGCGATCGCGTCCCGGATCGCGCGATGCTGCTCGGACGACCGCTCCGGGCTCTCCGGCACGACGAAGATCGACATCAGTGCGCGGCGGATCAGCTCGCGGAGCGCGCGCATCGTGTGGAGGATGACGCCGTTCCGCGTCGCCTCCGCGATCGCGAGGTGGAAACGGAGGTCGCCGTCGATGTAGAGCTCGGCGCGCTCCGGACCGGTGCTCTCCAGACCTTTCGCCATCTCCTCGATCGCCGCGTCCATCAGCCGGAGGTGTGCGTCGCCGTGGCGCTCCGCCGCGAGCGCCGCCGCCTCGCACTCGAGAATCCGGCGCAGCTCGTACACGTCGACCATCGTCGCCTGATCGAGGTTGAGCAGGAGCTGGAGCGAGCTGTTGAGCGGGTTCGCGTACGCGGCGACGGCAAACGAGCCGCCGTCGGCCGCCTCGATCACGCCCTTGGACTCGAGCATCCGCAGCGCCTCTCGAACGGACGAGCGTCCGGCGCGATAGAGCTGGGTCAGTTCCCGCTCCGTCGGCAGCGGATCGCCGGGGCGCAGGTGCCGCTCGCTGATCCGCGCCAGCAGCTGCTGGGCGATCTGCTCGTAGACCTTCTTGCGCTCGATCGGGACGTAGCTCACGCAAGGCTCCCATTGTCAGACAAGTGAATCGGCGGGACTCTATCGTGGGCCACGGCGGCGAAGCAAGCAGCCATACGGTGTTTCTTGCATTCGAGCGGCGACTGTGCGTAAATCGCCCGGTCTCGGTCTGCTTGTCTGACATAAGGAGGGTTTGATGGCGAAGCGGACGAAGGCGCTGCTCGCAGCCGTCGTAGCTGCCTCGGTTGTGTCCGCCGCAGTCGCGGCGACCGCGAGGTCGAGCGCCGCCGCGGGGCAGCCGATCAAGATCGGCGTCTCGCTGTCGTTGAGCGGCGATTTCTCCGACCCGGGCAAGGCCGTGAAGCGCGGCTACGACCTCTGGGCCGCGTACGTCAACGCGCACGGCGGCGTGCTCGGCCGCCAGGTCCAGCTGAAGATCGTGGACGACGCGTCGAACCCGAATCAGGCCGTCACCAACTACCAGAATCTGATCACGCGCGACCATGTCGATCTCGTGTTCGGCCCGTTCTCGTCGTTGCTGACGGGCCCGTCGGCCACCGTCGCGAACCGCTACCACTACGCCTTCATCGAGCCTGCCGGCGGAGGCCCCGCGGTCTTCGCGCTCAAGCTGCACAACATCTTCTTTGCGCAGCCCGCTCCGGTGGTCAAGTGCGGCGACTCGTTCGTCGCGTACATGAAGACGCTGCCTGCCTCACAGCGGCCGACGACCGCCGCGTATCCGTCGCTCGACGATCCGTTCTCGTCCCCGATCGCGGACGCGATGCAGTCGCAGTTCGAGAAGACTCGGTGTGAAGACCGTCTACAAGACGATCTATCCCGCCGAGACCACCGACATGACGCCGATCATCGCCAAGGCGATCGCCAAGAAGCCGCAGATGATCGTCGCCGGAACCCAGTCCGAGGACGCGTACGGCCAGGTGAAGGCGCTCGTCCAGGCGAAGTACAACCCGAAGTTCCTCTTCTTCGCCAACGGCGCGAACTCGCCGACGGAGTTCCCGAGCAAGGTCGGTGCGAAGAACGTCAACGGGATCTTCAGCTGCAGCGACTGGACGCCGGCCGCGCCGACGAGCGGCAACAAGCTGTTCGTCCAGCAGTACATCAAGAAGTACGGCGGCGACAAGTTCGGCATCGACAACAACTCGTCGGAAGCCTGGGCGGTCGGCCAGCTGCTCCAGCTCGTCGCGAAGAAGACAGGCTCGATCGACAACCAGAAGATCATCACGGCGCTCCACTCCGGTACGTGGCCGACCATCGAGGGGAACCTCTCCTGGGACGCCTACGGACAGCCGAACGGCCAGGATCTGCTCGTCGAGTGGGTCAACGGCAAGCTGCTGCCCGTGTTCCCGGCGAAGGTCGCGCTCGCAAAGGCGTTCTCACCGAAACCGGCCTGGGGCAAATAGCGGAGAAGAACAACCTCCGAACGCGATGCACCTCTTCGTCCAAGCCTGCATCCTCGGCCTCCTCACCGGAGGGGTCTATGCCCTGATGGCGAGCGGGCTCGCACTCGGCTTCGGCGTGATGCGCGTCATCAACGTCGCCCAGGGCGCGCTGATCATCCTCGGCGCGTACCTGAGCTTCTCGCTGTTCAGCCACTTCGGGATCGACCCGTTCGTCGGCCTCGTGGTCGTGACGCCGGCGATGTTCTTCCTCGGCGTGGTGTTGTCGCTCGTGTTCCTGCGGCCGTTGCGTGACGAGGAGCGGGAGGAGCTCTCGCTCCTCGTCACGTGGGCGATCGCGCTCGGCATCGAGGGGCTGCTCAGCGTTGCCTATTCGACGACGTACCGGTCGACGATCACGGGCTACGCCGACAGCTCCTGGAACCTGTTCGGCTACTACATCTCCGTCGCGCGCGTGTTCGCGTTCGGCGCGTCGTTCGTCGTTCTCGGGCTGCTGTTCGCGATCCTGCGGTACACGAAGATGGGCCGCTCGATCCGCGCGACCGTTCAGAACCCGACGGCGGCGCGGCTGCTCGGTGTCGACACGCGGATGGTGTCAGCGCTCGGCTTCGGGCTCAGCGTGGCAACAGCGGCAGCCGCCGGCGCGGTGTACGGAATCGTGTTCACGTTCAACCCCGGGAGCCATTACGACCTGATCTCCCGACTGTTGACGATCATCGTGCTCGGCGGTCTCGGCTCACTCGGCGGTGCCGTCGTCGCAGCGCTGTTCATGGGCGTCACCGAGGCGGTCTTCGCCGCCGAGATCTCGCCGACGTGGTCGAGCTTCGTGTTCTTCATCGTTCTGATCGTCGTGCTCGTCGTGCGTCCGCAGGGCCTCTTCGGCGCACGCGTGCGAGGTGCCATCTGAGCCGGGTGCGCCTCGGCGGCGTCCTCCGCGCCGCGGTCGTCTTCGGGATCCTCTCCGCGATCCCGTACGGGTTTACCGCGCCGTGGGTCCAGAACCTCTTCATCTTCACGCTGATGTACGCGGCTCTCGCCTCTGCGTGGAACATCGTCGGCGGATTCTCCGGCTACATCTCGCTCGGCCACGCCGCGTTCTTCGGTGTCGGTGCCTACGCGATCGGGATCATCTTCACGCACACGTCGATCGGCGGCGGCTACCGCCCCTTCTACGCCCTGCCGCTCGTCGGGATCGGCGTCGCGATCGCGTCACTGCCGATCGCGTGGCTCTGCTACCGAACGAGGGCGGCGACCTTCGCGATCGTGACGATCACGCTGCTGTTCATGACGCAGCAGCTCGCGTACAACCTGCACTCGCTCACGAATGGCTCGCAGGGGATCGCGATCCCGACGCCGAACTTCCCGGTCGCAAACTACGAAGTGCCGTTCTACTACGCGATGCTCGGCGTGCTCGCGCTCTCGATGCTCGCGAGCTGGTTCGTACGCGGGAGCAAGCTGGGGCTCGCGCTCTTCTCCATCCGCGACGACGAGGACCGCGCACGCGGGCTCGGCGTGCAGACGGAGTTCGCAAAGCTGTCGTCGTTCGCGCTGTCCGCCGGGCTCGTCGCGATGGCCGGCGGCGTGTGGGCGTACTACATCTCGTTCATCTATCCGCAGTTCGCCGTCGACCCGCTCGTGACGATCGGAATGGTGCTGATGGTGTATCTCGGCGGACGCGGAACGCTCTGGGGCCCGGTGCTCGGCGCCTTCATCCTCGTACCGGCGCAGCAGTACCTCGCCTACCGGCTCGGCGCCAGCGAGCTCTACCTGGTCGGGTACTCGGCGGTGTTCCTCGTCGTGATGCTGCTGCTGCCGCGCGGGATCCTGCCCTCGCTTCGCGACCGCGGCCGCAAGCTGCGCGTCCGCCGGCCGCCGGCCGAGCGGCGTCCGGAGGAGGTGGCGGCGTCGTGACCGCATTGCTCGAGGTCGAGAACGCGACGAAGCGCTTCGGCGGCGTCGTCGCGGTCGACGAGTGCTCGCTCTCCGTGCAAGCGGGCACGATCACCGGCCTGATCGGCCCCAACGGCTCCGGGAAGACGACCCTCTTCAATCTCGTCACCGGCTACCTGCCGGCGGACCGGGGCGCGTTCCGGTTCGACGGCCGCGCCGTACGGCGGCCCGATCCGACGCGGCTCGCGCGTCGCGGTCTGATCCGGACGTTCCAGCAGGCGCGGGTGTTCGCGAATCTCACCGTCGTCGAGAACCTCGCGCTCGCGGCGCCGCAGAGCTGGTGGGAAGCCGGTCGCGCGCGCGTCTCGCGGGCGGAGCGCGGGCGCGCGGAGACGCTTCTCGCAGACTTCAACCTGACCGCGCACGCGGACACGACCGCGTCCGAGCTCTCGTTCGGCCAGCGGAAGCTGCTCGAGTTCGCGGCGACATTGATGAGCAGGCCACGCCTTGTGCTGCTCGACGAACCGGCCGCCGGCGTCAACCCGCTTCTTGTCGAGACGATCGAGCAGCACATCCGGCGGCTGAACGCCGACGGTCTGACGTTCCTCGTCGTCGAGCACGACATGCCGCTCGTGATGCGCCTCTGCGATCCGGTGATCGTTCTCGATCGCGGCGCCAAGATCGCCGAAGGCCCCGCGCACGACGTGCAGCGCGACCCACTCGTCCTCGACGCGTATCTGGGGAGCTGATGGAGGTCAGGCTGCAAGAAGTCGTTGCCGGCTACGGGTTCGGCGACGTCCTGCGCGGAATCGATCTCGTCGCGCCGTCGGGCGAGATCACCTGCCTGATCGGACCGAACGGCGCCGGAAAGTCCACCGTTCTCCGAGCCGTCAGCGGGCTGCTTCACCCGCGGCGCGGGTCGATCCTCATCGACGGCAAGGAGGTCGGCGGCCTCTCGCCCCGACGCGTGCTCGACCTCGGCGTCGTCCACGTCCCGCAGGAACGCAGCCTGTTCCCGCTGATGACGGTGTGGGAGAACCTGCTGATGGGCGGATTCATCACGCGCGATCGGAGGGCCGTGAATCGCCGCGCCGAAGAGCTCGCGGAGCGCTTCCCGATCGTCGCCGAGCGCCGACACGAGCGCGCGGGGTCGCTTTCGGGCGGCGAGCAGAAGCGGCTGGAGATCGCGCGCGCACTGATGCTCGACCCGAAGGTGCTGCTGATCGACGAGCCGTCGATCGGGCTGGCGCCGAAGGCACGCGGCGAGGTGTTCGCGACGCTCGCGTCACTCGCCGACGGCGGCTGGACGATCCTTCTCGTCGAGCAAAACGCCCGCTCAGGGCTCGCGGTTGCACACCACGGTGCCGTGCTCGACGGCGGCGTCGTCCGTCTGAGCGGCCCGGCGGCCGACGTGCTTGCGAACCCGGAGGTCGGTCGCCTCTACCTCGGCGTCGCGTCCTGAGTCGCCTGTCCCGCAAGGGTCGTACCGGCTGATACGACTATCGGCGGCACGCGGACAACGACGACGGAGGCCGGCATGCGTTCCGACATTGCGCCCGGAGGCACGTTCCCCGACTACGAGTTGCCCGATCAGACGAGCACGCCGCGCAAGCTCAGCGAGTTGCAGGGCGACGACCCGCTGATCCTGACGCTCGCGCGCGGGCACTACTGCCCGAAAGAGCACCAACAGCATCTGCAGCTCGCGGCGTTCTATCCGCAGATCGCCGTCGCCTACACGAAGATCGTCACGATCTCGACGGACGATCACCACACGAGTCAGGAGTTCCGTGCGTCGATCGGCGCACAGTGGCCGTTCCTGTCGGACCCGGAGCGAACGGTCCAGAAGGATCTCGACATCCAGGAGTACACCGACCCCGAGCACGACCCGATGATTCCGCACACGCTCGTGCTGAAGCCGGGCCTCGTCGTCTACAGCGTCTACAACGGCTACTGGTTCTGGGGCCGCCCATCGGTCGAGGACCTTCGGCGCGACCTCCGCGCGGTGACCAGCGCGATCCGGCCGGACTGGGACCTCAGCTCGCCGGGGCTCCGCGAGGCGTGGGACTCCGGCGATATGTCGCCGTTCCACGGGTGGAACAAGCGTGAGCGCAGCACGTCGCCGCCGCTGACGACGTCCTAGTCGCTGCTCACGTCGGCAGGTCTTCGCCGGCCTGCTCCCGAACCATGTACTCGGCGTACCAGTCCGGCCAGTCCGGGTCTTCCTTGCCGGTTCGCGCCTCGTGCTCTCCGTGCGCGGCGGCCGCGCGGCGAAGGGCCGCGGCGAGGTCGCCGGCGGAGGCGAAGGTGGTCGCCGTCGGGTCGACGCGGCCGGGTAGCCGCGTCGTCACCTCTTGGACGATCCAGCCGTTGCCGTCCGGATCGTTGAACGACGCGAACGAGCCGTAGCTGCTGCCGTCGGGCGACCGCCCGGCTACGCGGCCGGCGTCGTGGAACCGAGCGCCCGGCGCCCCTTCGTGGAAGACGTCGCTCACGTCCACACCGCTCGCCGCGAGTTCGCCGTGCGTCGCCTCGATGTCGGCGACGATCAGGTACAGCCCTTGGGCCGAGCCGGGCGCGGCCGACGTGAGGTTCGTGCCGAATTGGATCGAGCACCCGGACTCCGGAGGCGTGAACTGGATCAAGCGGAAGTCGTCACCCGCGGCGACGTCGGCGTCGAGCCTCCACCCCAGGCTCGCGTAGAACGTCTTGGCGCGATCGACGTCGGACACCGGGATCACGATCACTTCGAGCTTCATGTCGACGTTCCCGTGCTCGAGATCTCGGTCGCGCGCTCACTGCTCGGCTGGACGCTGCTCATGTCGGCCTCCACGGTCGCGCTCGGTTCTGGGATTACGCACGCTGAACGGACATTATCGGCCCACCGCGCGCCCGGATTGCCCCTCCCCGGAGACGCCGGCGGCCGTCGTTGTAGGGTCGATGTGTGCACGACATCGACGCCTTCGGGGCCGCGATCCTCGTCGTGTCGCTCGCGCTTCTGGCGGCGTTGCTGTCCGCGAAGATCAGCGGCTGGCTGTCGATCCCGGCTCCTGCGGTGTTTCTCGTCGCGGCGGCCCTCGCATCCGATCTGTTTCCGGCGCTCAACGTGTCGATCAAGACCGTCGAGCGGGTTGCCACCGTCGCGCTGATCGTGGTCCTGCTCGACGGCGGCGCGTCGATCGGCTGGCACCGGGTCCGAAGCGCGGTCGGCCCGATCGCGTCGCTCGGCGTCCTCGGAACGTTCGCAACGGCCGGCGCGGCCGCCGTGTTTGCACATTGGGTCCTCGGCTTCGACTGGACCGTCGCCGGTCTTCTCGGTGCCGCGATCGCGCCGACCGATCCAGCAGTGATGTTCTCGGTCCTCGGCGGGCATGACCTTGGGCGGGCCGGAACCGTTCTCGAAGGCGAGTCCGGCGCCAACGACCCCGTCGGCATCGCGCTCATGATCGGGTTGGTCGAGCTTGCGACGCACCCCGCGGCAACGTTCTGGATCGTTGTGCGGGAGTTCTGCATCCAGATGGCCGTCGGTCTCGCGGTCGGCGTGCTTGGCGGGCTGGCGCTGCGCGAGCTGATGCGGCGCCTGTCGCTGCCGAGCTCGGCGCTCTACACCCTGCTGACGCTCGCCGGTGCCGGAATCGTCTACGGGGCTGCGGCCGTCGGCAGCGGTTCCGGCTTCCTGGCGGTCTTCGTGACGGGACTGATCGTCGGCGACGTCCGGGCGCCGCTGAAGACAGAGATCGACATCTTCCAGGATGCGCTTGCGTCGCTCGCCGAGATCGTCGTGTTCGTCGCCCTCGGGTTGACAATCGCTCTCTCCTCCATCAGCGCGACGCGTTGGGGTGAAGGACTCCTCCTCGCGGCGGTGCTCGCACTGCTGATCCGGCCGGCGGTGACCGGGGTGCTGCTTCTCCGCACGAGGCTCCACCGCGGTGAACGGATCTTCATCGCCTGGGGAGGTCTGAAGGGCGCAGTCCCGATCCTGCTGGCGTCGTTCGCGGTGGAGCAGCACGTCGGTGACGCCGCGGTGATCTACGAGCTCGTGTTCGTTGTGGTCCTCGTGCTCGGTCGTCGCTGAGGGGAGCACGATGAGGCTCGCAGCGCGTCGCTTGGACGTCCGCGCCGAATCCGGCTAGGGGTCGCGGATGTCGGCGTCGCTATCGGCCGAGATCATCGCCTCGAGCACTTCCTCGGCGCAGGTATCGCACAACGTCCGCCCGAGGTAGCGCGTCCGCCCCCGAACGATCACGAAGCGCAGATCGTGCTCCTGTCCCGCGGCGCAACGTTCACACCGGTCGGTACGGGGCGATGAGTCGAACGGGAACTCGGGTAATCCGTCGCTCACGGCGAAGGTCTTTGACGTCCGGCGCAAGAACCCTTCCGGCGAGCGATGCGCTACGACCGCACGGGCGTCCCGCAACTCAGCCGATCGCAAGACCTTCCGCCGCGCTCGACGAGACGGGGTCGGGCAGGCGGATCATCCGGAACGAGTTGAAGAGCCCGGCCAGCGCGGCGAGGATCGGGATCAGCAGCGCGATCTGAAGCGAGCGCGGCCGCGCCTTCGTGTTGATGCGGATGATCTCCGCCTGAACGTCCGCGGGCTGGCCGGCGAGCAGCTTCGTCGAGCTGCGTGTTGCTCATGATCTCCGCGTCGTGCTGCGAGCGTCGTCGCGACCTGCTGCTTCTCCGCCGGCGCGAGCACCGTGCTCGTCGTTGGCCATGTGCGTGAAGATGAGCGACAGCGACGCGAGCATGATCGCGCCGGCGAACGCGAGCCCGAACGACAGTCCGAACGATCCCGCCGCCGAGTTCACGCCCGCCGCCTCGCTGACGCGCTCCTCGTCGATCGGCGAGAGCGTGTAGTTGTTGAGCTGCGAGACGAGCAGGCCGAGTCCCGCGCCCGCGACGATCAGCGGGATCACGAGCCACCAGCCGGACGTCGCACGCGGCACGATCGGGATCAGCGCCACGAGCCCGATCAGCAGCAGCGCGAATCCGGCCCGGATGATCTTCGCGGGCCGCCGCGTGCCGGCCTTCTTCCCGGCGAGCATCGCGACGCCGAACATCGTCAGCGACAGCGGAGCAAGCGAGAGGCCCGGCCTGCATCGCGTTGTACTCGAGCACCATCTGCAGATAGATCGGGAGCGCGATCATCGTGCCGCCGAGCGCGATCTGCTGAAGCATCTGCCCGGTGACGCCGAACCGGAACAGCTTCGCCTTGAACAGATCCGGATCGAGCAGCGTCGGCTTGCCTTCCCGCTTGCGCCGCTTGAGCCAGTAGGCGAGCCCGCCCATCGCGAGCCGCGCCGAGCACGATCAGCACGCCGACGGCCTCGCCGCCTTCCTGCCAGACGAGGATGCCGAGCACGATGCCGCCCATGCCGACGACGGAGAGCGCCGAGCCGACGAAGTCGATGTGCCGCGGGCCGGTGTACGGCACGTCCTTCACGAGCTTGATCCCGGAGAGGACGACGATGATGACGACGTCCTCGAGCAGGAACGCGATCCGCCAGGACAGGTACGTCGTGATGAACCCGCCGAGCAGCGGCCCGACCGCGGCGGCGATCGCGGCGGCCGCGCCGACGAGCGCGTACGCCTTGCGCTGCGCCGCGCCCTCGAAGTTGCCGTGGATCAGCGACTGCATCGCGGGCAGCAGCAGCGACGCGCCGAGGCCGCCGATGATCGCCCAGAAGATGATGATCGCCGTCAGCCCCTGCGCGAGCGCCATCGCCAGCGCACCGACCGCGTAGCCGAGCAGCCCGATCACGAACGCGCGCTTGCGTCCGATCAGGTCGCCGACCTTGCTGCCGATCAGGATGAACGCGGCGGAGACCAGAGCTTCGAGCGCGATCGCCGACTGCACGCCGCTGACCGTCGTGTCGAGATCGTGCACGACCGCCGAGATCGAGACGTTCATCAGCGACGTGTCGACGACGAGCACGAACATCGCCATCGCCAGAAGAACGGCGAGCCGGCGGTTGCCCGCCGGCTCCACCGGGATGGCAGTGCTTGCCGCCTGTGCTTCGCTCACGTGCGGGTCGGGCTACGCGTCGTCGGCTGCGGCCGTGAGTCCGATCGCGACGAGATCCTGCGCGTGGATCCACTCGTCGGCGAGCACGAAGCCGTTGGCCTCGATGATCGTGTTGCGGAGCGGAATCGCCCAGCGGTGCTCGAGCAGCGCGATCGCGGCCGCGGTTCCGGCCGGGATCGCGTCGGCCGCGTACCAGACGTCCGCCTCGTCGAAGACCCTGCCGTCCTCCATCGCGACCGCGCCGGCAACGGCTCCGGCTTCGAGCCCTTCCTCGCCCGCCGCGCCGAGGCCGATCAGCGCGCCGACCAGGGCGCCGAACTCGGTCTTCTCATCCGGCTGACAGGTCACTCGTCTGCAGGATCTCGACACTGCCGTCCTCCTCCTTCTTCACAACCGCGGCGTCGATGACGCGCACGATGTCCGCGTCCTTCAGCCGCGCCAGCTCCTTCAGGATCGCGCCGTTGAACTGCGGATCCTCGAAGCCGAGCACCAGCATCTGCACAGGTCCGATTGCCATCTCTCCGTCCTCCCTCGTTTGTGAGTTCCGAGAGATTGAATCATCCGGTACGCGATGATGGCCCCCGGCATGGTTCTGGCGTCGATCCAGACGTTCATCGAGCAGCACAGCCAGCTGGCGCTGCTGCTGTTGTTCGTCCTGCTGGCGCTCGAGTCGTTCGGGCTGCCGGTTCCGGGAGAAACGGTGCTGATCGCGTGCTCCGTCCTCGCCTCGCAGGGCTCGCTTTCGATCGTGTGGGTGGTCGTCGTGGGCGTGCTGGCGGCGATCATCGGCGACAACCTCGGCTACTGGGCTGCACGGGAAGGCGGCCGGCCGCTCCTCGAGCGGCACCGGTTGACACGCCCGTATGCGGAGAAATATCTGCCGCGCGGCGAACGCTTCTTCGCGCGTGCACGGCGGCAAGGCGGTCTTCCTCGGCCGCTTCGTCGCCGTGCTCCGCGTGACGTCCGCCTGGGTCGCCGGCATCTCGCACATGCACTGGTGGCGCTTCTTGTTCTGGAACGCGGCCGGCGGGATCGTCTGGGCGACGTCGATCGCGCTTCATCTCGTATTACCTCGGCGACGCAGCCGCGAGCGCGTTCGGCCGCTACGGCCTCTACGCGGCCGGCGGAGCGATCCTGCTCTCGGCCCTCGGGTTCCTGATCGTGAAACGAGTCGAGAAGCGGATGCTGGAGCGCTAGCATCCGCGGCGTGTCGACCATCTGCCGGGCTCGCAGTTTTCTTGGCGATCGTCGGCGTGCTCGGAACGTGGCGCAACGCCGGGCGCGGTCTCGCTCGACGGGCTCGAAGGGCCGCACAACGGGTGGCTCGTGATCATCTTCGCGCTGATCTCGCTCGCAGGCGTCGGAGCGCTCGCCCGTGGCTCGTGGCTCGGCATCGTCACGGTGCTCGGGTGCGCGGTGGTGATGCTCGTCACGGCAGTCCGCAACGTCGTGAGCGACGGCGACGTCCTCCACGGCAGCTCCGGCTGGGGCGTCTGGCTGACGATCGGTGCGTCGGTCGTGCTCGGCGGATCCGCGGTTCTTGCGGCCGTTCGGCGGCTCTCGGTTAGAGGAAGTAGCCGAGCCGGTCCCAGAACCAGTCCTTGAACCGCGTGCCGAGGCCCTGCGGCGGCGTGCCGGCGTGCGACCGCGCGATGTCCGGGGTGAAGACGCGCTCCTCGAAGAGCGACGCAGTTGCCGCGTCGCGCGCCATCATCGCGACCTCGTAGTTGCGATAGAGCGCCCAGGCGTCGAAGTTCACGGTGCCGAAGACGACGGTGTCGTCGGCGACGATGAGCTTCGCGTGCACAACCGCTCCGGGGTACTCCCAGATCTGAGCGCCTGCGTGGATCAACGCGGCGTAGTGATCCTTGAACGCCGCCGTCGCCTGCGGATTGTTCGACGTCTGCGAGACGACGATGCGCACCTTGACGCCGCGCTTGGCGGCTGCGATCACGCGCTGGACGATGTCCACGTCGGTGAAGTACGGATTCATGATGTCGAGACGCGTTCTCGCGTGGTCGATCAGCTGCCGGATCGCCTGCGTCGCGGACTGGAACCCGCCCGGCGCAACCTGAAGCAGCGCGATCGGGATCGTGCCCGGCACGGGCTGAGCCGGGAAGTACTTGGAGAGGTCGGTCGGCAGCGGACCGCCGTGGCCGCGGAAACTCATCAGGAAGAGCGCCTGAGCCTGGCGGACGACGTTCCCGGTCACGCGCACCATCACGTCGTGGAACTTCCCGTTGGCGAAGTGATCCTCGATTCCCGCGCCGCCGATCCATGCGACCGTGCCGTCGACCACGTAGAGCTTGCGATGGTCGGCGTGGCCGACGTCGTCCTGGCGTCCAGTCGAACGTGCGGTGGTCGGGATAGAGGCCGTCCTCGTCCCACGGGAGCAGGTCGTTGACGACGATCTGCGCGCCGGCGTCGGCGAGCCGGGTGAACATCGGCCCGGCCGGCCCGAAGACCTGGCTTCCCTGGCCGTCGACGATGATCCGAACCTCGACTCCCTCCTTCATCTTCTGCACGAGGAGGTCGGCGAGCTTGGTGCCGACCTCGCCTTCGCGCCACCCGAACATGAGGATGTTCACCGACGAGTGGGCGTGCTCGATGTCGGCGAAGATGCGCGGGAAGAAGTTCTTCCCCTCAGGCCACGGCTCGATCGTGGCCGCCGTCGACCACGCGTACGGCATCCCGACGTCGGCGGGCTTCGGGTCGGAGCGCGCGTCAAAGAGCTCGGTCGCGCGCTGCGCGCCGGCGGACGTGATCGCAGTCGCCGTCGGCGGCCAGCTCGGCTTCTGCCGGATCTCCAGCACCTGCTGGAAGACGAGGTAGAAGAACGCCGCGAACAGGATGCCGAGGATCGCGAGGGCCGGGCGCCACCACCGCCTGCGCCGTCGAGTTTCCGTCTGATCGCTCATTGCACCCGTCCTACGTGCTGGGTTGCTTCGCGGCCTTCGCGGCAGCCTGCTTCGCCCGTTGCTCCTCCGCTCGCTTCTTCGCCTCTGCGTACGACTGCCCCATCAGTGCCCGGCCGCCGCCCCAGCCGAACACCAAGACCATCAGCACGAACGCCAGCAGGATCGACCAGGCGGTCGTCACGAGCTGCTGCGCGATCGAGTAGGCGGTCGCCGTCTGCGAGTCGGTGACGCCCTTCAGCGCGGCGGCGTTGAACGCCTGGTTGACACCCGCCCCGCCCGGCGTGATCGCGACGGTGTTCGAGATCGAGTTGCTGCCGACGACGGACATCACCGAGTGAAACGTGACGGGGATGGCATACGCGGCGAGGAAGATCCCGACGACGCACAGGCTCGCGACCCACGCGATGAACTCGGGGAAGAACACGCGGCCGAAGTACGCGCCCGGATGCGTGAGGATCTGACCGCCCTCTTTCGCCTGGTCCCACCACTTCACGACCTTCGGCCAGAAGCTCCGCATGACCATCGCGATCACCGCCGCACCGGTGACGAGGAGGATCACGGTCGCCCACGGATGCTCCTTGATCCACGAGAAGTCGATGTCGAACGACCCAGGCACGGAGAGGAAGAGGTACAGGTAGACGAAGGCGCCGGCGAGCACGAAGAAGATCTTCTGCACGCCGAAGCCGCCGAGCATGCCGGCGAACGTCGCCCCTGCGATCAGCGTCGTCAGCATCACGAACATGACGATCGTGCCGAGGTTCGCGGGCAGGATGTTGTTCATCGCGACGCAGGCCGCGTAGGCGGCCCACACCTGCATCCAGTGCACCTCGCTCTTTCCGTACGCGTAGCGCAGGATCGAGAACCAGGCATACGCCGTCGCGGTCGTCTGCACCGTCGCCGCGATGACGGCGGCGATGATGTATTCGATCGAGATGCTCGTCAGGGTGTCCCAGAGGTCGCTGAACCAGCCGCGGATGTCCCACCCGGCGATGTTCGCGAACGCAGCGCCGCAGATCACGAACCCGACGATGATCAGGATCCGGCGGACGGGGTGGCCCCGCTCCGGCGGTGCGGTGGCGTCACTCATCGGAGTCCTATCCGCCGTGTTCACGGTCGTCCGATCCTTTCACGATGGGCGTCCCTCCCGTATGGTTCCGGGCGACTGAGTTCGACAACCGTTACCTAGGAGGATGCTGGTGCTCGCATACACGTTCGGACAGGCCATGTGGACGATGTTCATCTTCTTCACGTGGATCCTGTTCTTCTGGCTTCTGTTCACCGTCTTCGGCGATCTCTTCCGCCGCACCGACATCGGCGGTTGGGGGAAGGCCGGCTGGACGATCTTCGTGATCTGCCTGCCGTTCCTCGGCATCCTCATCTACCTGATCGCCAACGGGCACGGCATGGGCGAGCGGAACGTGAAGCAGATGCAGGCGGCCCAGGCGCAGATGGACGCTCAGGTCAGGGCGGCCGCGGGCTCGACGGCGGCGGTGTCGACCAGATCACCCAGGCGAAGCAGCTGCTCGACAGCGGCGTCATCACGCAGGCGGAGTTCGACGGGATCAAGGCGAAGGCGCTCGCGTCGTAGCTGACCAGAGCTGAACCGGAGGTCGGCGGGCGATTCTCCGCCCGCCGACCCGGTCTCCTCCGAATCAGGCGGTCGGCGTGCCGTTCGTCGGAGGCGTTTCCTCATCCGCCTTCTTCTTCGCAGCGCGCCGCCGGAGCCACCAGACGATCGCGCCCACGACGACCGCGCCGGCGAGGATGCCGAAGGCGATCCAACCCCAGTCCGTGCTGCTCGTCGACTGATTGTTGTTGTTCGCGGCGGCCGCTCCGACCGCGACGGCCGCGCCGGGGCTGACGCCGGTCGTCGTCGTGGTCGCGGTGGTGGTCGTCGTCGGCGGCGGCGCGGTGACCGTCGTCGTCTGCGTCTGCGTTTGCGTCTGCGTGACCGTCACCGTCTGGGACGGCGTCGTCTGCGTCACCGTCTCCGACGGCGTCGTCACCGTCGCGGTCGGCGTCGTGACGGTCACCGTCAGCGACGGCGTCGCTCTGCGTTCGCGTCGGCGTCGACTTCGGTGGTCGTCGTCGCTCGTCGGTCGTCGTCGGGGTCGAGACCGTCGGCGTGGTGCGCGCGGCCGTCCGCGTCACGAGGGCGGCGCTGTTTCCCCCGCCGCCGCACGACGCAAGGAGAACGGAAGCGAGCACGCCGAGAGCCGCGACTGCGGTGAGCCTGGCCGCCGCCCAGCCAACCGACCTCCACGAGCGACGAGCCATCTCACTCCTCCTTCGTCGTTAGGTCGACGCGGTGCGCTGCTTGTACATCCGCTGCGAGAAGCGGCCGCTGTACGAGGCCACGTCGAGCAGGAAGCCGATCGCGACCGCAATCCAGGCGGCGCCGTGCACGCCGCCCGCGCCCCAGACGATCACGTACATCAGCGTCGTCCACGGCAGGAAGATCAGCCCGAGCAGCGGCCACCACCAGCCGGAGAACGCCAATTGGACCCGGTGGCCGAAGATCCACTCGAGCGCGAGCGCGAGCCGGGGCCCGAACGCGAACAGGACCAACAGGAAACAGCACATCGCGCCCTATCCTGGACGCGGCGCCGGACGGACGTCGTCGGCGAGCTGAGCTTCGACCGCCCGGTGGACGTTGCCGTGGACGTGGTCGGCGCCGAGCGTGGCGATCGTGCCGTCGGTTTCGAGCATCGTCCTGACCGGCGGCTTCACGCGGGCCAGGCGCAGCGTGACGCCCTCGACCTGCGCGACCTCGTGGATCTCGGCGAGTTTCGCCGCCCCCTGGGAGTCGACGAAGTCGACGCCTTCGAGGTCGAGCACGACCGCGTGCAGCCTCGGCTCGCTGTCGCGGATGACGGCGCGGACGCGGTCGTCCAGCGCCTCGGCGGTGGCGAAGAACAGGCCGCTGTCGAGTCGCAGCACGGCGATCCCCGGGAATGTCTCGTCGCCCGGGTACTCGTCGAGCTCGCGGAAGACCTGGGTGCCGGGCTCGCGTCCGAGCACCGGCAGCTGCGGCGCGGTCGTCACGTAGATCAGCCAGCCGAGCGAGAGGACGACGCCGATCACGACGCCGGCGAGCACGCCGGACGAGAGCACGCCGAAGATCGCCGCCGCGGCGATCCAGAAGTCGATCCTCGCGACCCGGCGCAGGCGCCGCAGCTCGCCGACGTCGATCATCCCGAAGATGACCGCGTCGATGATCACCGCCGCCAGCACCGCCTTCGGCAGGCCGGAGAACAGCGGCGCGAGCACGATCAGCGTCAGCACCACGAACAGTCCGGTGAAGAGCGACGCGACCGGCGTCGACGCTCCCGACGACTCGTTCAGCGAGCTCGCGGACAGGCTCGTCGAGACCGGCATCCCCTGGAACACGCCGGCGCCGACGTTCGCCATGCCCTGCGCGACCGACTCCTGGTTGACGTCGATGCGGTAGCGGTGTCGCGTCGCGAACGCGCGAGCGTCGCCGGCCGTCTGCGAGAACCCGATCAGCAGCAGTGCGACCGAGGCGATGCCGATCGTCGAGATGTTGTCCCGGAAGATGTCGAAGGCCGGCAGCTCCGGCGCCGGCAGGCCGCGAGGCACGTGGCCGACGAGAGCGACGCCGTGCGTGCCGAGATCGAAGACCGCCGACGCGATCAATCCGCCGACGACGAGGACGAGCGCGCCGGGAATCGCGGGCGCGGTGAACCGCAGCGTGAAGATCACCGCGAGCGCGACGACTCCGACGAGCAGCGTCGTCCACGAGATGTCGCCGAGCCCCCTGATCCAGGACGCAAGCTCCTGCCACGCGCTGACGCCGTCGCTCGACGTTCCCGTGAGCTTCGACAGCTCGCCGATCGTCACGTCGATCGCCGCGCCGGCGAGGAATCCCGTGATCACCGCCTTCGACAGGAACCGCGCGATCCACCCCATCCGGAACACGGCGAGCAGCAGGAAGAGCACGCCGGTGACGAGCGTGATCGCAGCGACGAGCTGCGCCGCGTCCTTGCCGCCGAGCCCGCTCACGAGCACGGCGCCGCCGGCGACCGCGGCGAGCGACGAGCTCGGCCCCGTCGAGATCTGCCGCGACGTGCAGAACAGCGCGTAGATGATCGCGCCGGCCGCCGCCGCGTACAGCCCGTTCTCGATCGGGACGCCCGCGATGCCGGCGTAGCCGAGATTCTTCGGCACGATCAGCGCCGTGACGGCGATCCCCGCCGCGAGATCGCCGCGCAGCCACCGCCGCTGATAGCGCGGCAGCCAGTCGACCACCGGCACAAGACGCGTCAGTGATGTGCCCAAGATCGAACGATCTTTTCACGCACGGCCGCGGCGCCTCGGGCCTGCCGAGGCGCCGCGGCTCGTGTCGGCTCAGAAGGCGACGATTCCTTCGCCGCCGGCTGCGCCGGGGACGGTCACGCTGCCGACTCGCGGTGAGCGAGCCGTCGGCGTTGACGCGGAACTCGTCGACGATCCCGGCCGCTCCGCTCTGGACGTAGAGGAAGCGTCCGTCCGACGACGCCGAAGCGTCGACGGTTCCGGGGTCGGTGGTGGTGTTGCCGAGCAGGGTGAGCTGGCCGCCGAAGCCGGAGCGGTAGCCCGTCACGGACGCGCTGCCGGCGTTCGACACGTAGAACAGTCCTCCGACGGGAGCGACCCAGCACGTTGCTGCCTGGCCGGTCGGGACTGCGGCGAGCTGCGTGATCGTCCGGTCAGGGTTGAGCGTGAACGTGGCGAGCGCGTTCGTCCCTGCTTCCGCGATCACGAGGTGTCCAGCGCGGTCGAAGCTGATCGCGAACGGCACGGTACCGGGCTCCGAGTTCACGACCGGAGCGGCGGACAGCTGCCCGAACGGTCCGACGCCGAACACGTCGACCGCGCTGCCGTTGGCCTTCGTGGTCACGATCAGCTTGGAGCCGTCCGGCGAGAATGCGACCTGTCCCGGCGTGTTGACGAACTGCGGCGTCGCCGCGGGATCGAGCCCGAGGAGACGATTCGATCCCGGGATCGCGATCAGGTGGTCGAACAGAACGAAAAAGCCCTGCACGCTCGCGCCGTTCTCGGCGTTGAGAACGTAGACGACGTCTGCCGTGGACGGCGATGCTGACGGGGAAGGTCCCGCCCGACGCGAGTACCTGGATCAGGGTGAGGCGGTCGCCTCGCACCGAGAAGACCGACACGGTGTTGCTCCCGGCGTTCACGGCATAGAGCAGGCCGTGCCGCTGGTCGTACGTCAGCGAGCCTTGCGACGCGAGATGGTCGACGACGGAACCGGCGAGGATGCCGCCGAGCCCGCCGGTGGCGTAGGTGCCCGTCGCCGTCAGCGTGCCGTCGGGCGCACGGTGGTACGCGACGACCTGGTTGCCCGCGATGTTGTCGGTCTGGACGAACACGGCGTGATCCGCGCCGCGGCCGAAGAAGGACGGCGTCTCTGCGGCGCGGGCCGATCCGGCGAAGGCGGATGCAGCGAGCGCACACGCGGCCAACCCGACGGCCGCTGCGGCGAGGCGCGCTCTCGAGTAGTTCATGGTCGAACCTCCAACGTCTCCCCGGAGGCCTATCCCCCGGTGGACATCGAGTGTCCGACACGCATCTTTCGCCGGTCTTACGCGGCGATGAAAGGTTCAGTTCGCTCTGTCGGGATCGTGAACGAGACGATCGCTCCGCCCTCCGGACGGTTCTCCGCCCAGATGCGCCCGCCGTGCGCTTCGACGAGCCCGCGCGCGATCGCGAGGCCGAGCCCGGTGCCGCCGCCGCTGCGCGCAGGGTCGGCGCGCCAGAAGCGCTCGAACATCCGCGCCGGCGCTTCCGGTGCGAGACCTTCGCCGGTGTCCTCGACGCGGACGAGCACGTCGCTGTCGCGCTGCTCGACGTGCACCGCGACGGATCCGTCGGACGGTGTGTGGCGGACGGCATTCGTCAGCAGATTGAAGAGGACGCGTTCGATCTTGTCCGGCGCGATCGGTGCGGCCGCCTCGCCGTCGACGTACGCCTCGAGCCCGACTCCGCGCGCGGACGCTTCCGGCTCGAGCAGGCGCAGCGCCGACTCGACGAGTCCGGAGACGCGCGTCTCCTTCAGCTCCATGCTCAGGACGCCCGCGTCGATGCGCGCGAGCTCGAAGAGATCGTCGACGAGCAGCGACAGCGTCCGCACCTGGTCGCGCAACGTCGGCAGATAGTGCTCGGGCTCGACGAGGCCGTCCTCGATCGCCTCGAGCATCGCCTGCATCGACGCAAGCGGCGTGCGCAGGTCGTGGCTCGCCCACGCGACGAGCTCCCGCCGCGCGTCGAAGATCTGCTCGATGCTCTCCGCCATCGCGTTGAACGACGCGGCAAGCTGCTCGATCTCGGCCGCGCCGCCGTGCGGAGCGCGCGCGCCGAGATCTCCTGCGGCGAGCTGCTGCGCAGAGTCGCCGACGCGCCGGATCGAGAGCGCGATCGAACGGGCCAGCACGAGCCCGGCGACAACCGCGGCGCTGGCGGAGCCGGCGGCGACGGCGAGGATCTTTCTGTCGGCGCCCATGTGGAACATGACCCAGCCCGACAGGAGCACCGCGGCAAGCGGAATGCACACGGAGAGGAACGCGAGCCCGGAGACCTGGAGCCACACCGTCGGAGCGGCGCGCAGCGCGAACGCGACGAGCAGTCCGGCCGCGAGGCTCGCGGCGGCGACGGCGAGGGCGAGGCCGATCACGGGTCGAACCGGTAGCCGACGCCCCAGACGGTCTGGAGGTGCGTCGGCCGGGCCGGGTCGGTCTCGATCTTCTCGCGCAGCCGACGGATGTGGACGGTGACGGTTCCCGTGTCGACGGTGACGGCGTGGCCCCAGACGCGGTCCATCAGCTGGTCGCGCGAGAAGACGTGCCGGGGATGCGACGCGAGGAACCAGAGCAGGTCGAACTCGCGTGCGGTGAGTGTCGCGAGCACGCCCGCCTTCGTCACCTCACGACTTGCGCCGTCGAGGACGACGTCGTCGAACGCGATCCGCTCGGCCGGCTCCGGTGCGGCAGCGGTGCGGCGAAGCACCGTGCGCACGCGCGTCGCGAGCTCGCGCGGCGAGAACGGCTTCGTCACGTAGTCGTCGGCGCCGAGCTCGAGCCCGACGATCCGGTCGGCTTCCTCGCCGCGGGCGGTGAGCATGATCACCGGCAGGTCGGATCGGCTGCGGATCCAGCGGCAGAGCTCGAGGCCGTCGGTTCCCGGGAGCATCACGTCGAGGACGACGAGCTCCGGCTCGCCCGTCTCGATCAGCTGCCGTGCCGCGTCGCCGTCGCCGGCCTCGAGCGTCGTGAAGCCGTCGCGACGGAGGTAGCGAACGACGACGTCCCGCACGATCGGCTCGTCGTCGACGACGAGAACGGTGGTCATGGAGCTCATTCTGGCTTCCATTTCGCGTGATGTCGCGCCGCCCACCGTCTGTCGACGGTTCCAACCGTCATTCCGCGGAGCGCGTGGCGGGTCGCGGGATAGATCAACGCGAGGTAGAGATGGCCGACGAGGAGGATGACGGAGACGTACATGAGGCCGTCGTGAAGCACGACGGTGCTCGCGAAGCGGAACCGTGTGTCGCGCTCGCCGAGCCAGAGCAGCAGCCCGGAGACGAAGAAGAGAACCGTGTACGCGGCGGTCAGCGTTGCGTTGATCTTCTGGCCGGCGTTGAAGCGTCCCTGCGGCGCGCGCTTGCCGCGGAGCCAGCGGAGGTCGTCGGCGTCGAAGGCGTCCAGCTCGCGGGCGGTTCGGGCCAGCCCTCGCCGCGTGCCGAGCACCACGATCAGCGCGAGCATCGTCACCCAGCCGATTCCCGACCAGAAGTGGATGTCCTTGATCAGCGGGCGACGGCCGACGATGACCGCGAGGCTCGGCAGATAGAGAATCAGTCCCGACGCGAGCAGCACGAAGAACCCGAGCGCGTTCGCCCAGTGCAGCAGCCGCTCGGTCCGCGAGAAGCGGCGAACGTAGCGACTCGCCGGACTAGTAGCCGTTGGAGCGGCCGACCCATGCGTCGCGGTCATAGCCCAGCGCCTCCCAGTAGCCGTCTTCCGCGGTCGAAACGACGTTGATCGCGTTCAGCCACTTGACGTTCTTGTAGCCGTACATGTCGGGGATCACGAGACGCACCGGCGCGCCGTGTTCCCGCGGTAGCGGCTTTCCGTCCATCTCGTACGCGAGCAGGACGTCGTGCAGCGACGCCTGCTTCATCGTCAGATAGTCCGTGTACGGCGTCTCGGCGGAGACGAACTCGAGCGCGTGTGCATCGCTGGATCGGGCCGGCCTTCGCGAGCACGTCCTTGATCCGCACGCCGCCCCAGTGCACGTTCTTCACCGTCCAGCCGGTGACGCAGTGGAACGTCGAGATCTGATCGACGCGCGGCAGAGCGCGCAGGTCGTCGTAGGAGAAGCTCAGCGGCTGCTCGACGCCTCCGCCGACTGTCATGCGCCACGTCGCCGGGTCGAACGTCGGCATCGACCCGGAGACGGTGTAGATCCGCCAGCCGCTCGTCGGGACGAGCGGCACGAGCGATTCGACCGGCCCGATCGCGTTCGACACGTGTCCCCAGACGGACTTTCCCCAGACGAGCGAGGAAACCCCACCGACGACGGTGGCCAGGAACAGACCGCGGCCGTATCGCTTCGGCTCGGGCGCGACGGGCTCGTCCGTCATCACATGTGCACCATGCCCGCGACGAGCTTGCCGCGGAGGTCGCCCGGATGACCCTTCGTGTCGACCCACACCTGCGTACGAGCCGGGCTTCGACTCGATCATGTCGAGCGTCTTCGTCGCGACCGCGTCACAGCCCTTCGCGGTGTAGTGCATGCCGAGCTCCGCGACCTTCATGCCGGCCGTGTCGCGAATCGACGCGCCCGTGATCCCCTTTCGTCGTCAGCGCGAACGTCCAGCAGAGCTTCCCTTTCGCGGCGTTCGACTGGAGGTTCACGATCCCGTGCTCGCCCATGCCGGAAAGATGCGCACCGAGCGTGGCGTGCATCGCGGCGGACGCAGCCGACACGCCCACCACGAGCGCGGAGCTCGCGACGACGGCGACGGCGAATTTCTTCGGTCCATCGATCCTCCTCGGGTAACGGTGTCCTCCGAGGATCGGCGCTTCGGATTGCGGGGCCGTTGCGAAGGTCTTACGAACCCCTTAAATCGTCGCCGAGTGGCGTCGGCCGCCGTCGCTGTAGGGTCGATTCGTGCACGACATCGATACGTTCGGAGCCGCAATCCTTGTCGTTTCGCTCGCGCTGCTCGCGGCATTGCTTTCGGCGAAGCTCAGCGGCTGGCTGTCGATCCCGGCTCCTGCGGTATTTCTCGTCGCGGCGGCCCTCGCATCCGACCTCTTCCCGGCGCTCAACGTGTCGATCAAGACGGTCGAACGGGTTGCGACCGTCGCGCTGATCGTCATCCTGCTCGACGGCGGGGCGTCGATCGGATGGCGCCGGTTTCGGGCGGCGGTCGGCCCGATCGCGTCGCTCGGCGTGCTCGGAACGTTCGCAACGGCCGGGGCGGCGGCCGTGTTTGCGCATTGGGCCCTCGGGTTCGACTGGATCATCTCCGGTCTTCTCGGTGCCGCGGTGGCGCCGACCGATCCGGCAGTGATGTTCTCGGTCCTCGGCGGTCACGACCTTGGGCGCGCAGGAACGGTTCTCGAGGGAGAGTCCGGCGCGAACGATCCCGTCGGGATCGCGCTCATGATCGGATTGATCGACCTTGCGACCCATCCCGCGGCAACGTTCTGGATCGTCGTGCGGGAGTTCTGCGTCCAGATGGCCGTCGGTCTTGTGGTCGGGGTGCTCGGCGGCCTGGCACTCCGCGAGGTGATGCGCCGCCTGTCGCTGCCGAGCTCGGCCCTGTACACCCTGCTGACGCTCGCCGGCGCCGGCATCGTCTACGGAGCCGCAGCCGTCGCCAGCGGCTCCGGCTTCCTGGCGGTCTTCGTGACGGGGCTCATCCTCGGCGACGTCAGGGCGCCGCTGAAGGCAGAGGTCGACATCTTCCAGGACGCACTCGCATCGCTTGCCGAGATCGTCGTATTCGTCGCTCTCGGGTTGACCATCGCCGTCTCGTCCATCGGCGCGACGCGCTGGGGCGAGGGACTTCTCCTCGCGACGGTGCTCGCAGTGCTCATCCGGCCGGCGGTGACCGCGGTCCTGCTTCTCCGCACGAAATTCCATCGCGGTGAACGGATCTTCATCGCGTGGGGAGGTCTAAAGGGCGCTGTGCCGATCCTGCTGGCGTCGTTCGCGGTCGAGCAGCACGTCGGTGACGCCGCGGTGATCTACGAGCTCGTGTTCGTTGTCGTCCTCGTGTCCGTCGTTGCCCAGGGGAGCACGATGCGACTCGCAGCGCGTCGGTTGGGCGTCCGCGCCGAGTCCGGCTAGGAGTCGCGGACGTCGGCGTCGCTGTCGGCCGAGATCATCGCCTCGAGCACTTCCTCCGCGCAGGTATCGCACAACGTCCGCCCGAGGTAGCGCGTCCGGCCCCGAACGATGACGAAGCGCAGATCGTGATCCTCTCCGGCGGCGCAGCGTTCGCAATGGTCGGTACGCGGCGATCCGTCGAACGGGAACTCAGGCAAGCTGTCGCTCATGGCGCAGTTTTTGACGCCGGGCGCCGGAACCCTGCCGGCCCCCACCTCGAACCTCAACCGGGACGACGACTCTGGCCGCGCCGAAGAGCCTCGATTCGCCGCCGGTCCTGTTTCGTCGGGCGCGCGCCGAGGTCGGCGCCGAGCGGGCGGGCGACTCGGCGTTCGGCCCGGTCGCGCTCGCGGTTCGCGATCGACTCCGCCGTCTCCTCGTACAGCGTCGCCGCGACGCTCGCGGAGCCGCGCCGGTCGGCGAGCTCGGTGACGACGACGGTCCAGCGGACCTCGCCGCGCCGGATCTCGAGCCTGTCGCCGACCTGGATCTCCCTCGCCGGCTTGACGCGCTCGCCGCCGACCTGGACGTGACCGCCGGCGACCGCGTCGGTTGCGGCGCTGCGTGTCTTGAAGAAGCGGGCAGCCCAGAGCCACTTGTCGATCCGAACGCGCTCCATCCGTTCATCTTCGCACCGGCTCCGCAGGTCGAGAAGGTGCAGCCCGGGAAGGATCGAAAAAGTCGCAATGAACACGACGCAGCCCGCCGCGCACCGCAGCCGGTTCGTGCTCGAGCCGAACCCGGTGCTGGTCGACCACGCCCGCAAACGCGCCGAGAGCGTGCAGAACCGGATCGCCGACCGGATCACGACCTTCGCCGGGTCGATGGCCTTCGTCTACATCTCGATCATCTGGTTCGCAGCCTGGATCGGCTTCGGCGTCGAGAAGTACCCGTACGGCCTCCTGACGATGATCGTCTCGCTCGAGGCGATCTTCCTCTCGACCTTCGTGATGATCAGCCAGAACCGCGCCGACGCGAAGCGTCAGATCGTCGCAGACCAGCAGTGGACCGTCGTACAGGTCGAGGACAAGCAGAACGAAGAACTGCTCGCGCTCTCGCACGAGATCCTCGAGCTGACGAAGAAGGTCCACGCTCTCGCGTCGGCCATGCCGCCGGGCTCCGTCCCGCCCGGTTCCGATCCGAACTGATTGACTCAGGGGCGTGAACACCGCCCGGGCGCGACGGCACAAGCATCTGACCGTGGAGGAGCGGGTCGCGCGCGGACGCGCGGGGCGAGAGGCCGCGCCGCGGCGGTCGCACGGCGACTGGGCGCCGGCCGCCGACCGGCCCGATCCGGTCGCGCTGATCGAGGAGCAGGCGGCCGACCGCGTGCCGTCGCTCGTCCCGATCCGGCACGGGCGGATGCTCGACGGCCCGTTCGCGTTCTACCGCGGCGGTGCGTTGATCATGGCGTCCGACCTTTCGACCAGTCCCGTCTCCGGCGTCCACACGCAGCTCTGCGGCGATGCGCACCTGTCGAACTTCGGCGTCTTCGCCTCGCCGGAGCGGCAGCTGCTCTTCGACATCAACGACTTCGACGAGACGCTGCCCGGCCCGTGGGAATGGGATGTGAAACGGCTCGCCGCGAGCTTTGAGGTTCTCGGCCGCGAGCGCGGGTTCGACCCTGCCGATCGCCGCGCGATCGTCATCGCATGTGTCGCCGAGTACCGGATGGTGATGCGGCAGACGGCGGGAATGCGCACGCTCGACGCGTGGTACGACCACATGGACGTCGAGCAGGTCATGGACTTCATCCGCGCGGAGGTCAACGAGAAGCGTCTCGGCAAGGACGAGGCGAAGGAGGCCGCCCACGACCTCGCGAAGGCGCGCACCCGCGACCACGCGCGCGTGTTCGCGAAGCGGGCGGACGAGATCGACGGCGAGCTGCGCATCGTCGCCGAGCCGCCGCTGATCATTCCGATCGGCGATCTCGTCGCCGACGTCGCCGACCGCGACGAGCTCGTCTCGTACATGCACTCGCTCGTCGCGCAGTACCGGCGCTCGTTCCGCGTCGTCCATCATCCGTTCGAGGAGTTCGAGTGGGTCGATTCGGCGCACAAGGTCGTCGGCGTCGGGAGTGTCGGCACCCGCGCTTGGATCCATCTCTTCGTCGGCCGCGACTCCGACGATCCGCTGTTCCTTCAGTCGAAGGAGGCGCAGGCGTCGGTGCTCGAACGGTTCATCGGCAAGAGCGCGCTCGAGAATCACGGACGGCGCGTCGTCGCCGGCCAGCGCGTGATGCAGGCGGCGAGCGACATCTTCCTCGGCTGGCTGCGGGTCAAGGAGCTGACCGGCGTCACACGCGACTACTACGTGCGCCAGCTGCACGACTGGAAGGGCGGCATCGAAGCCGACACGATGCTCGTTCCCGGCGCAACGCTCTACGCGCGCATCTGCGGCGCGACGCTCGCCCGCGCGCACGCGCGCTGGGGCGACCGGATCGCCATCGCGTCGTATCTCGGCAAGGGCGGCGTCTTCGACCGCGCGGTCGCCGACTTCTCCGTCGCGTACGCGGACCAGAACGAGCGCGACTACGAGGCGTTCTCCGCCGCCGTCAAATCAGGCCGGCTCGAGGCGCAGACCGGGCTCTAGCGCTCCCGGAGGATCGTTCCGGTTCCGGAGAGACGGACCGCGCTGCGTGGAAAGTCCTCGCGCGACAGCGACCTGACGAGGCCGATGCTCCGTCGCCGGGGATCGCGCGCAGGTGTTCCGGCGGAGTCGAGCTGGAGCGGGACGAGCGAGCCGGCGACGAAGCCGCCGTCGGCGTCGAGCGTGACGCGCAGCACGGCACTGTCGGCGAGCACGCCGTCGGTCGAAAGCGTGTGGACTCCCGCGAGGTTGCCGAGGCTGTACGCGATCAGCCGGTGCCGGTACCACTGCATCGCGCGGAGCACGTGCGGGCCGGATGCGAAAACGAGGTCGGCCCCGGCGTCGATCATCGCGTGCGCGAATGCGACCGGATTGCCGCGCGACTCACCGAGGTAGTTCTCATTGTGGTTCGCGACATGGAGAGCGTCCCGACCCTCGGCGCCCGCGTGCATGTAGACGATCACGACCTGCGCATGCCGCGCCGCCTTGCGCACGAGCGTACGGCCCCCGGCGAGGTCGAGCAGGTTCTGCGACCACGGGTACGGCGCGGTGCCGATCACCGCCACACGGACACCATGCGCGCGGAGATACGTGATCTGCCCCGGCAGGCCGTCGTAGGCGAGATGCTCGGCGCGCAGCGCGGCCAGCGTCTCACGCTGTCCTCCCGGTCCGGTGTCGAGTGCATGGTTGTTCGCCACGTTGAGGTCGTTGAAGCCGGCGCGCTCGAGCGTGGCCGCCCACGAGGGCGAGGCGCGGAACGCAAAGCAGCCGATCGCGGCGCCCGAGGACAAGCACTTCGCCATCGGCGCCGTCGTCAGCGGCCCTTCGAGATTGCCGATCGCGAGATCCGCGCGCTGGAACAGGCCGCTGACGGCGGAGAAGAGCGCCGGTTTCGGAGCTTCCGGCCAGCGCGATGTCACCGCCGCCGGCGAACGTGAAGCGCGCGAGAGCCTTGCGCTTCGGCTGCGGCAGCGGCGCGGTCTGGGTTGAGGTCGAGGTCGCCTCCGTCGTCGGCGGCTCGGTGGCCGTCGTATCCGTCGACGTCGAGCTCGTCGTCAAGTCGGTGGCGGCGGTCGTGGCATCTGCAATCGCCGGCGACGGCCCACGCGCGACCCGGAGTGCGACGACGACTCCGGCCACGACGCAAAGCAGGATCATCCCAACGTGACGAAGGCGCAACCGCTTCATCTCGGCTGAGGATACGGCCCGCACGTGTATCGTCGCACGATGTTCCGCGCCGCAATCGCCGCCGTGCTTCTGGCGCTCGTCGGCGTCGGCGCCGGCACCGCCGGAGCGGCGAGTCCCAAGGTGTCCGTCTACTTCCTCCAGGGCGAGCAGCTCACGCACGTCTCGCGTCCGGGCTCGACAGCAGCGGATGCCGTCCGCCAGCTCGTCGCCGGCCCGACACGGGCGGAGCGCCGGCGTGGATTTCGCACGTACGTCCCTGCCGGCACGCCGGTCAACAGCGTCACTCTCGCGAACGGCCTCGCGACGGTCGATCTCGGCAGCGCGTTCGTGTCGGGCGGCAACGCCGAGAGCCTGCTCGCGCGCCTTTCGGAGCTCGTTCGCACGCTGACCGGAGTGCAGGGCACGACGCAGGTTCAGCTCCTGATCAACGGTGCGACGGTGTCCGGCGTCTTCCCCGGCATTGCGACGAGCGGACCCGTCACATTCCAAACTCTCCGGACGCCGAACGTCCCGGTGCCGCAGCCGCCGCAGGAGCGGCTTCCCGCGCCGGAGCAGGACGTGAAGGACCTTCAGCAGCAGCTGATCGGCCTCGGCTACCTCGTTCGCGGGGACGACGACGGACGGTTCGGCCCGACGACGGAGAACGCGATCCTCGCCTTCCAGAAGTGGACGGGGCTCGGTCGCACCGGGTTACTCGATGCGAGCACGAAGGCGCAGCTCGCGACGGCCTCTCGCCCGGTCCCGGTCACGCGAGGCGGCTCCGGCAAGCGCGCGGAGATCCTGCTCGACCGCCAGGTCGCGCTGCTGATCTACAACAACAAGGTCGTCCGTACGATCCCGGTCTCGACCGGCAAGCCGTCGACGCCGACGCCGCCGGGCGACTACCACGTCTACGCGAAGATCCCGCGCTGGTGGTCGACGCCGTTCCGCGAGTGGCTGCCGTGGGCGCTCCCGTTCGTCGGCGGCATCGCGTTTCACGAGTTCGGCGACGTGCCGGTGTTCCCCGCGTCGCACGGCTGCGTTCGCCAGTCCTTCACCGTGGCCCGCTGGACGTACAACTTCGCGTACGTCGGCATGCCGGTCAAGGTCATCGCGAAGTCCTAGCCGAACGTGAAGCTGTACGCGCGGACGCCGGGTGTGAATGCGAACTTCAGGACGCCCTCGCGCGTCGACGGCCCCGCGACCACCGTGTAGAGCCGGTCGGCGTTGACGTCGATCGGCGCGAGCTGCTTGCCGTCGAGCGAGACCGTCGCACGGCCCTTGCCGCCGAGGACGATGTAGACCTTCGACGCGACGAAGTGGAGATCGAGGACGGCGCCGAGGCCCGCAGTTGCCGTCTGGCCCGCGAGCGTCCACTCGCCTCCGTACGAGATCGCGTTTGCCGGCACGGACGATGCGAGGGTGTACGTCGCCGGCTTACCGATGATGAGCTTCGAGCCGACGTAGCGCGACTGGTCGAGGCGCTGCGGTCCGAGGTACGTCTCCGGAGTCGCGATCCCGACGGGTGTTGCGTTCCGCACCGACGTCATCGAGCCGTCCGCGCCGAGCAGGTCGCGGATCGCTTCCTCGGTCTTGCCGTAGTCGCCTTCGCCGTAGCTGACGGAGCGGACCTTGCCGGTGCGATCGACGAGGTAATCCGCGGGCCAGTACTCGTTGTTGTAGGCGTTCCAGGTTCCGTAGTCGTTGTCGAGCGCGACGGGCCACGTGACGTGCAGGCGGTGCACCGCGTTCTCGACGTTGCCGAGCTCGTGCTCGAACGCGAACTCCGGCGTGTGGACGCCGACGATCTCGAGTCCGTCTTTGTGGTACGCGGAATACCACGCGGCGAGGTGCGGCAGCGTCCGCAGGCAGTTGATGCACGAGTACGTCCAGAAGTCGACGAGCACGACCTTGCCGCGGAGGCCTGCGAGCGTCAGCGGCGTGTCGTTCGGCGTGTTCAGCCAGTGGTCGATCCCGGCGAACTCCGGCGCGGTGCCGTACACCGGGAGCTTCGTCGCCGTCGCCGGCTGCGTCACCTTCAGCGTGCCCGTCGTGCCTTTGAGCGAGCCGAGGTGCCGCGTCGCGTAGCCCGACTCCTCGGTGTGCTTCTGGAGCGCGGTCGTGTAGGAGCCTAGATGCGTCTGCAGCGTCTGGTCGAGGTTGAAGACGATCGCGAGCGCCGCAGCCGCCATCACGACGCCGAGCGCGGGCCGCCACCAGATGCGCGTCGCCCGCATGCGGCGCGCCACGCGCTGTCCGCCGATCGCGAACAGCAGCAGCACCGTGCCCGCGCCCGCAGCGTACGCGAGCGTCAGGAGCACGAGCCGGACGCCGACCTTGTGCTCCGCCGCGAGGACGCTGACCGTCGCGAGCACCGGTCCGGCGCACGGCACGAAGACGAGACCGAGAGCAGCACCGAGTACGAAGCCGCCGCCGAGGTCGCTGCTCGGGCCGCGGCTCAGACGCGCGAACGGCGCCTCGATCGCCATCCCGAACCGCGGCACGAGCAGCGTCGCCGCGACGACGAAGAGCAGCGCGATCGCGATGTCGCGCAGCGTGTCCTGCGGCAGCCCCAGCGCGGAGAGCAGCGCCGACGCCGACAGCGTGAACACCGTGAAGCTCACGAGCAGCCCGGCGACGATCGCATACGGTCGGCGAGTCCCGCCCGCCGCGCCGCCGGCGAGCACGATCGGCAGCACCGGCAGCACACACGGCGACACAGCCGTGATCACGCCGGCGACGAACCCGATGGCGAGCAGCAGAATCACGCGCAGTTCCTCGCCCCCACTGTACGGTCAGCGCATTACAAGAGGATTAACGCCGCCCATGACCCGCCACATCGTCCTCCTGCGCGGCATCAACATCGGCCCGCGCAACCGCATCGCGATGCCCGAGCTCCGCGCCGCACTCGAGGCCGCAGGCTTCGCCGAGGTCGAGACCTACGTTCAGAGCGGGAACGTCGTCCTCGCGAGCGGCGCGAAGCCCGCCGAGATCGCGCGCGCAAGCGAGGAGCTGATCGCTGCGCAGTTCGGCCTCCAGATCGATGTCGTCGTGCGCACGCGCGCCGAGCTCGCGTCCATCGTGCGCCGCGACCCGCTCGGCGACGTCGCGTCCGATCCGAAGCGGTACCAGGTCACGTTCCTCGGAGCGGCCCTCGCGGCCGGGATCGAGGCCAAGCTCACGGCCGCCGCGCTCGAGGGCGAGCGCGTCGTCGTCGCGAAGCGCGAGATCTACGCGTGGCACCCGGAGGGCGTCGGCCGCTCGAAGCTGGCGGCGCTGCTCGCCGGCCGGAGCCTCGGCGTGCCGGCGACGGCGCGCAACTGGACGACGGTCACGACCCTCCTTCAGCTCGCGGCGGCACCGCATATGCTCGACCGATGAGCCGGGCCGTCGACCGCGCTATGGCGGCAAGCAGCCGTGGCCGCCTTTGGATCGAGAACCAGGATCCTGCGTCGGCGACCGGCGCGACGATCGGCTGGGTGCGCCGCTATCAGGCGGCAGACGGCCCGCTTTTCGCGGTGCTGCTGGCCGCGTACCTCTTCCTGACGGTGCTCCCGCTTCTGCTCGTCGAGACGTCGTACGCCTACAAGAACCCGGAGGCGCTCGCCCACCGGATGGAGCACCGCCTGCGCCTGACCGGCGAGACCGCGAGCCTGTTCCAGACGGTGATGGTCGGGTCGAGCGGGCACAAGCTTTCCGCGGCGTTGATCGCGATCATCAACCTCTTCTTCTTCGGGCTCGGGTTCGGGCGCGTTCTTCAGATCGCCCACGCGCGGTCGTGGAATATCGACCTGCGGAAGAGTGTCGTCGTCGACCAGATCCGCTACCTCGAGGTTCTCGGCGGCCTCGCGGTGCTGACGCTGATCGTCGTCATCCAGACACGCGCGCTCCGCGGCCAGCCGTCGTGGATCGGTTGGATCCTCGACATCGGCTGGGCCGCGGTGCTCGTCGGCTTCTTCGTGTGGGCGCCGTGGCTCCTGTTGCACAAGCGTGTCACGGCGCGCGACATTCTTCCGGGCGCCGTCTTCACCGTCGTCTGCCTGATCGGGATGCGGCTGATCTCGGTGCTGCTGCTCAAGAACTGGCTCGAGTGGTACTCGAAGACCTACGGCGCGCTCGGGATCGTGATGGCGATCTTCTTCTGGATCGTGATCCTCGGGACGGTGCTGGTGCTCGCCGCCGCGCTCTCCCCCACGCTCGCGCACCGCCGCGACCTGCGGCACGCCGCTACGGGATGATGCGCGCGTGAGCGACGGCATCAGCTGGAACCCGATCGAGCGCCGGATGGCGAAGTTCCTGCGGGAGCCGCCGTCGGTGCGCAACGCCGCCGCGGTGATCGTGATGGCGACGACCGTGATCGTGATCGGCGGCGGCGTCCTGATGCGGATCCTCGACCACAAGGAATACGCGAACGTCTGGGTCGGGATGTGGTGGGCGCTGCAGACCGTGACGACGGTCGGCTACGGCGACGTCACGCCGAGGCACGCGATCGGCCGCTTCGTCGGTGCGGTCGTGATGCTCGAGGGAATCGCGTTCCTCGCGATCATCACCGCGGCGATCACGTCGACCTTCGTCGCGCGCGCGGACGCGGAGCGCGACGCCGTCGACGCCGCCGAGGAGTCGGCGCAGGAGCAGCGGTTCAACGCGCGGTTCGACGAGCTCGCGGAGCGCCTCGACGGAATCGAGGCATCGCTCCGCGAGCTCGGAACGCGCAGCTAGCCGGCCGTCATCTCCTTGTGGAGGTGGCGCACCGTGAAGGCCACGACGAAGCTGTTGATCCCGCGCAGCAGGGCAAAGAGCCCGAGCCACGTGACCAGCAGCACGGCCTTCCGGTCGAAGTCGCCTGACGCCCAGAACGCGAGGCCGACGCAGAGCAGGCCGATCACGAGACGGACCCACCAGAGCCCGGTGCGGTCGGCGAACGCGGCGATGATGTCCAGGATCCCGACGAAGAGGAACATGAAGCCGGTGATCGAGGCGATCGCCGTGAACGTGTTCCCCGGGTGGATGAACGACATGATCCCGCCGACGATCAGGATCACGGCGAGAAGCGCGTTCAGCGCCTTCCACCAGCCGCCCTTGACGGCAGCGACCATCCCGATCTCGATCACGCCCGCGCAGAGAAAGACGATGCCGGCGAGGATCCCGATCGTGTTCACGGAGTGGATGTTGAACCGGAACATGACCAGCGAGAGGATCAGCCAGAGCGTCCCGGTGATCAGGAAGATCCACCACATGCTCCCGGCATCGTCGCTGTACATCTGATCGTCGAGTGCTACCGTCGTTGACACTGCCCTGCCTCCTTGGCGGTTTGCTTTCCGCCGCAGATTGTGACAGGTGCCTCAGACATTGAGCTCGGCCAGACGGCGCGCGACGCCGGCGGCGGCGCGGGCGAGCTCCGCCGCGACCTCGGCGTCGCCGGCGACGGCGGCTGACACGGCGAGGCGCATCCGCTCCGCGAGCGCGGCGACTTCGTCGGCGCATGCGGCGATCTCGAGCGGCACGGCGACGATCCAGGCGCGCGTCTCGTCCGTTCGCGACGCCATGAATGCCGTATAGGCCGCGCTGTCCTCGTCGGCGAGCGCCATGAGCCGGGCACGGAGCGACCGTGCCGACGCGATCGCATCGTCGTCGCCGGCGAAGCGCGCCGCGAGCTCGGCGAGCGCGGCTGCGACCGCGCCGGTCAGCGCGACGGCGGAGCCGCTCGCGGGCGCCGGCGTCTTCGCGCCGAGCGCTTCGAGCAGATCAGCGACTCGCAGCTCGTCCAGCATGGCGGTAGAAGTCGGCGGGCTCGGCGGCGAGCGGTGTGTTGCCGAGGATCAGGTCGGCGGCCTTCTCCGCGACCATCATCACCGGTGCGTAGATGTTCCCGTTCGTGACGTACGGGAAGACGGACGCGTCGACGACGCGCAGCCCGTCGAGGCCGTGCACGCGCATCGTGTCCGGATCGACGACCGCTGTCGTCGACCCATCGCGCACGTGCACGACGGATGCAGCGCGGTCTCGGCGTCGCGGGCGACCCAGTCGAGGATCTCGCTCGTCGGTCTCGACCGCCGGCCCGGGCGACGTCTCGCCGCCGTCGTACGGCGCGAACGCGGGCTGCCCGAGGATCGTGCGCGCGCACGCGGATCGCCTCGACCCACTCGCGGCGGTCCTGCTCCGTCGAGAGGTAGTTGAAACGCAGCGCCGGATGCGCGCGCGGATCCGTCGAGACGATCTTCACCGAGCCGCGCGCGTCGGAGTACATCGGCCCGACGTGCACCTGGTAGCCGTGCGCCGCCGCCGGGCGCGGAGCCGTCGTACCGGATCGCGAGCGGCAGGAAGTGGAACATCAGATTCGGATACGCGACGTCGTCGTTGGAGCGGACGAAGCCGCCGGCCTCGAAGTGGTTCGTCGCGCCGGGGCCGCGACGCGCAGGAACAGCCACTCGACCCGATGAACGGCCGCTTCCACTTCTTCAGCGACGGCTGCATCGACACCGGCTGCGTGCACGCGTGCTGGACGTAGACCTCGAGGTGGTCCTGCAGGTTCTCGCCGACCGCCGGGCAGGTCGTGCGACGACGTCGATCGCCGAGCGCCTCGAGCTCGGCCGCGTTGCCGACGCCGGAGAGCTGGAGCAGCTGCGGCGAGTTGATCGCGCCGCCGCAGAGGATGACCTCGCTCGCGTCGATGCGCTCTCGCCGCCGAGCCTCGACGCCGACCGCGCGCGTGCCGTCGAAGACGACGCGGTCGACGAGCACGCCGCAGCGCACCTCGAGGTTCGGCCGCGACATGCACCGGATGGAGGTACGCGCGCGCCGCGCTCAGCCGCCGGCCGCGGTGGATGTTGCGGTCGAACCGCGCGAAGCCCTCCTGCCGGTAGCCGTTCACGTCGGCGGTGAGCGGGTAGCCGGCCTCCTGCACCGCCTCGAAGAACGCGTCGAAGAGCGGGCTCTTCGCCGGCCCGCGCTCGAGCACGAGCGGCCCGTCGCCGCCGCGGAACTCGTCGGCGCCCGCGAGGCAGTTCTCCATCCGCTTGAAGTACGGCAGGCAGTGCGCGTAGTCCCACGACTCCATCCCCGGGTCCGCGCGCCCAGCGCTCGTAGTCGAGCGGGTTGCCGCGCTGGAAGATCATCCCGTTGATCGAGCTCGACCCGCCGAGCAGCTTGCCGCGCGCGTGGTAGATGCGGCGGCCGTGCATGTACGGCTCCGGCTCGGACTCGTACTTCCAGTCGTAGCAGCGTGTTCCCGATCGGGAACGCGAGCGCCGCCGGCATGTGGACGAAGACGTCCCAGAGGCTGTCGTTCCGGCCCGCCTCGAGCACGAGCACGCGCGTCGACGGATCGGCGCTCAGCCGGTTCGCGAGCGCGCAGCCCGCCGAGCCGCCGCCGACGATCACGTAATCCCAGGTCATAGGTGTGACATTTCCAAGGTCCGGTGACGTATAGAAGGGTGATGCTGCGGCTCGCCCTGCTCATCTCCTGCATGCTCGCCGTCTTCGGCGCCGCCTCGGCCGGCGCCGGCGTGGTGCACGACTGCGGCGCGCTCTCGGTCGGTCCCGGGTCGCTGCGGCGCGGCTCGACGCACGGCGCGGTCTGCTTCTTCCTGGCGTACCCGAAATGCCGCCCGACGAGCTACACGCTCTCGCGCTTCGGCGTCGACACCGTCGCGACCGACGTCTTCCAGCTCCAGGCCACGTCCACCGGCTGCCACGTCACCGTGACCGGAACGTTTCGCGTCGTCCCGCAGCACCCTCACACAACGCTCCGCGCCGTCTGCCTTGCACTGAGACGGACGTCGAGCGACATCGTCGCGACCGGATGCATCCGCGCCGGTTCCACGAGGACGATCTCGCTCACCGGCCGTCACTGAGCACGACGGTCTGCAGCTCGGTGAACGTCTCCATCGGCGCGGTGCCGCCGACGCGGCCGATGCCGCTCGCGGTGCCGGAGCGGCCGCCGAACGGCAGGTGGCTCTCCCAGTAGTTCGACGAGTCGTTGACGTTGACCCAGCCGGTGCGCGCGGCTTCGGCGTAGCGGAGGCCGCGGTCGAGGTCGCGCGTGAAGATCGCGGCGAGCAGGCCGTACGGCGACGCGTTCGTCAGCTCGATCGCCTGCTCCAGCGAGTCGATCGCGACGACCGGCGCGATCGGGCCGAAGGTCTCGTCGCGCGCGACGAGCGCGTCCGTGGGGACGTCGTCGAGGACGGTCGGCTGCCAGTAGAGATCGGTCGGGAAGCCGGTCGCGCGCGCGCCGCCTGCGACGAGGCTCGCACCGCGCTCGAGCGCGTCGGCGACGTGCTCGTCCATCTTCTCCGCGACGCCTGCGTTGTTCAGCGGCCCGATCGTCGTCGCTTCGGCGAACGGATCGCCGAGGACGACGCGCTCCGCGACGAGCCGCGCGACCTTCGCGACGAACTCGTCCTTCACGTCGCGGTGGACGAGCAGGCGCTCGCCCGCGGTGCAACTCTGGCCCGCGCAGAGGAAGCACGCCGTGACCGTCGCCTCCGCCGCGAGGTCGAGATCCGCGTCGTCCATGACGACGACAGGCCCGTTGCCGCCGAGCTCGAGCACCGCAGCTTTTCCGACTGCGGCCTCGGCGACCTTGCGCCCGGTCTCCGTCGAGCCGATGAAGCCGACGCCGTGCGTGCCGGGATTGCGCGCGATCTCGTCGCCGACGCTGGAACCCGGACCGGTGACGAAGTTGAAGACGCCGGGCGGCAGATCCGCCTCGGCCACACAC
>CAWFKM010000014.1:0-221765 GCA_963816455.1 uncultured Actinomycetes bacterium | reverse complement strand
CGGCCACGTCCCACGCATCGTGATCGTGATCGCCTACTGCACGATCGGAAACCGAGCAAGCGAAGCCTGGTTCGCCCTCACGCACCTCCTGGACTACCCCGACACGCGCGTCTAATACGGCTCGTCAGCCCACTCGTGTCCACGTCCCGGTCCAGATGTAGCCGCGGATCGAGCAGGCATCCTCGCCGCCGACCGGCGCCAGCGTGAGCGTGTTGCCGCTCACGGACCAGTCGTATTCAGCTCCGGGGCCTGACTGCCGGCACCACCAACCGGCCAGCCTGTAGTTGTCCTTCGGAATCCGGAACGTGACCGAGCTCATGACGGAGAACGTCTTCGCACCTGGGATCCAGTCGTCGTCGAACTCTCCGCCGGCTCCCGTTTTCGCAACGAACGTGCAGGGAGAGTCGGTGCACGGGAAGACGTCGTTGATCCAACGCGGGTCGAAGGTCATCTCGTAGGTCCCGGGTGGGGTGAGGGTGTCGGTCGGATTCCCCTTGTTCCCGCCTTCGGCGCGCCCGACGTGTCGGTGATGGTGCGCCGCCAGGTTCCGGCCAGCGCGGCAGGCACCTCGGGAGGCGGCAGAACCCGTGCCACGACGGTGTCGGTCGCACTGCGTCCGTCCGATGCGACCGCGCGCACTGCGAAGCGGTGCCGGCCGGGAGAAAGCCATGAGGTGACGAGGAATCCGAGGTTCTTGCCGTTGTCGTCCGAGCTGTAGACGTACGGCGCTTTGTGCTCGATCCAGTCGACCTTGCCGTCGACCAGGAAGTCGACCTCCTTGATCTGCGCCGCGGGGAGGGTCGGCCTTGCCGATCCAGTACATCCGGTGCGGGAGGACGGTCTTGCCGTCGAGCGTGGAGGTGACGTTGAACGGCGCCGCCGCGGTGCTCGCCGACGGGAGGGTTGCGAGCGCCGCAACGCAGGCGAAACCGAGCAGTGGCTTGCGGAGGGACATCCCGTCTCCTTTCGGGTTGCTGAGGACGGCAGGACGTTCGCGCACGCGCCTCGCAAGAACCTGGAACCCACCTCGCAGACGTGGTTACATCGACGGGTGGAGTTCCGTGTGCTCGGCCCGCTCGAGGTCTTGCGCGACGGGGAGCGCTCGCGCTCGGCGGCCTGAAGCAGCGGAGCCTGCTCGCGATTCTGCTTCTGCACCCGAACAGGCGGTGTCTCGCGACCGGCTGATCGACGGGCTCTGGGGCGAACGCGCTCCTCCGACCGCGGGCGAGACGCTCGACACCTACGTCTACCGGCTGCGAAAGCTGCGTCGGGCAGCGACCGGCATCGTCCGCCGGCCGGGCGGATACTCGCTCCGGGTCGAGCGCGGTGAGCTCGATCTCGAGCGGTTCGACGAGCTGCTGGCCGCCGCGGGTGACGCTGCGCACGACCCGGCGTTGGCGGCTGCCCGGCTCCGCGAGGCGTTCGCCCTCTGGCGCGGCCCAGCTCTCGCCGACCTCCGCTACGAGCCCTTCGCGGGCGGCGAGGTCGCAGCGGCTCGAGGAGCGGCGGCTCCAGGTGCTCGAACGGCGGATCGACGCCGAGCTCGCAGGCCGGGGTCGGGCGGCGAGCTCGTACCGGAGCTCGAGCAGCTCGTCGGCGAGCACCCGACCGCGAGCGGCTCGTCGGGCAGCTGATGCTCGCGCTCTACCGGGGCGGCCGCCAGGTCGATGCGCTCGCCGTGTTTCAGGCGGTGCGCCTGCGGACGCTCGCCGATGACCTCGGCCTCGAGCCGGGCCCGAGCTGCGCGAGCTCGAGGGTCGGATCCTCCGGCACGATCGGCAGCCTGGGCCGCCGCGGCGCCAGCGCGTTCCGATCCGCCCCGGTCGGGCGGAGGATTTTCGCCGCCGCTGCTTCCGTCGCTGGCCTCATCGCCGGTCTGCAGGTGCCGTTCTGCTCTGCGAGCCGCGGCCTCGAGCGTCCATTCCGGCTCCGCGAACGGCGACCGGCTCGTCCCGCTGGACGCGGGCGTCGGGCACCCGGCCACGTGCGGTCACGCTCACGGGCGGCCCTCGGCGGTCGCCGTCGCACTGCCGGCGCGGTGTGGATCGCCGACTCGGCCGACGAAACCGTTTCGCGCGTCGATCCTGCCTCCGAAACGGTCGTGACCGCATCCAGGTCCGCGGCGAGCCGGGAAGCCTCGCCGCCGGCGATGGCGCGGTCTGGGCCGCGAGCACGATCGGCTCGACGATCGAGCGGATCGACACGCGCACCGACACCGTCACCCAGACGGTTCCGACTCGGCAACGCCGAGCCCGGTCTCGCTTGCCTTCGACCTCGGGAAGTTCTGGGTCGCCGACACGACCGACCAGGCGCTCATCGAGCTCGACCCGGCTCGGGGAGCGTGCTGCGCACGCTCTCGATCGATCTGCAGCCGACCTCGATCGGCGATTGCCGCGGGCGAGCTCTGGGTGGCCGGATACGACACCGGCACCGTGGAAGAGATCGATCCCGGCTCCGGCCAGACGATCGACACGCTGCGGGTCGGCGACGGCCCGGCGGCGCTCGTGGCCGGAGACGGTGCGCTGTGGGTTGCGAACAGCCTGGACGGGACCGTCTCGAGGATCGACCCGCAGACGGACTCCGTCGAAGCGACGATCCCGGTCGGGAGCGGCGCCGCCGCGCTCGCGACGACGCCCGGGCGCGATCTGGGTGGCGAACCAGTACTCGGGCACCGTCTCCCGGATCGACCTCCACCGAAACGAAGTCGTCGCGACCATCGAGGTCGGGGGTAGCCGGCTGCGGTCGCGGTCGACCGGGGGCGGCTGTGGGTCGGCACGGCCGCGCTCGGCGCGCGACCACCGTGGCGGAACGCTCCGGCTGCTCACGACCGTGCACTTCCCGACGATCGACCCTGCGCTCCACGACGACGGCCCCGCCGCAAACGGCTTTCTTGTTCAGCCGGCTCGCCTACGACACGCTCGTGACCTTCGAGCCGCGAGCGGGCCGGCCGGCCTGCGGCTCGTCCCTGACCTCGCACTGCAGGTCCCGGTTCCGACCGACGGCGGGACGACGTACTCGTTCCGGCTTCGCCCCGGGATCCGCTACTCGGACGGACGACTCGTGAAAGCCGGCGACTTCCGCCGCGGAACTCGAAAGGCTCTTCCGGCTCGACGCTCGCCGGGCGTCGACTACTACATGGGCATCGTCGGCGCGACCGCCTGCCGCGCGCGCGCCGACGCACTGCGACCTCTGCCGCGGCATGGTCACCGACGATGCCACGGGAACGGTCGTCTTCCATCTCACCGCGCCGGACCCGGACTTCCTCGTACAAGCTGACGCCGTACTCCTGCTCGGCGCCGATCCCGCCGGGAACGCCGGAACACGACGTCGGCCTTCATCCGCGTGCCGGGCACGGGGCCGTACCGGATCGCGAGCGTCGAATGCGACCGGCGTCCGCTTCGAGCGAAACCCGTACTTCCACGAGTGGTCGCACGCCGCACAGCCGGACGGCTACCCGGACACGATCGTCTGGCAGTACTCGCAATCGCGCGCGGCCACGGTGCGGGCGATCGAGCACGGCTCGGCCGACTGGACGCTCGACCTGATCCCGCCCGCCCAGCTTCGTGTGCTCCAGACGCGTTTCCCCTCGCAGCTGCACACGAGCCCGGCGCCGATCGTCGAGTTCGTCCACCTCAACACCGCACGCCGCGCCGTTCGACGACGTGCGCGTCCGGCGGGCGCTGAACTACGCGATCGACCGCCGCAAGATCGCCGAGTGGTACGGGGGGCCGACCGTCGCGACGCCGACCTGCCAGCCACTCGCGCAGGGTCTTCCCGGCTTCACGCGCTACTGCCCGTACACGCTCCACCCGCGAGCCGACGGCGTCTGGACGGCGCCCGACCTCGCCGAGGCCCGCCGCCTCGTCGCCGCGTCAGGGACGCGCGGCGAGCGGATCGATGTATGGGGAGAGACCGACGAGGTCGCCGTCCCGACCCAGGAGCCGGCCTACATCGCCAGCGTCCTGCGCTCGCTCGGCTACCGCACCCGCCTCCACCTCGCGCCGCCGGCGCGACGATCACGATCGCCATGCGCCGAACGCACCAGCTGTCGGTCGACGGCGACTGGCTTCCGGACTTTCCGGACCCCTCGTCCTACCTCCCGCAGTTCTTCGCCTGCAACGGCGGGAACGGCAACGGCTACTACTGCGACCCGAAGCTCGACCGTGAGATGCAGAAGGCCACGCTGCTCGAAGGCTCGGATCCGGCGCGCGCCGATGCACTCTGGACGAGCATCGACCACGAGCTGACCGACAGGGCCGGCTGGGTCCCGACCGTCGACCTGAACGCTGTCGAGCTCGTCTCGAAGCGGCTCGGCGACTACGAGTACAACCCGGTCTGGGGCTTCGTCCCGAGCCAGGCCTGGCTGCGCTGACACGCGGCCCCACTGGCGCGCATGTCAGCGCGCGGGGCACTCATCCTCTGGAGAAACGCGTCCGCTGAGCGAATCCTGGCCGCGCAAGCCGCAGGTTCCTAAACCTACAGTGCGCAAGTTCGATTCTTACCGGGGGCTTCTTACCCCGATTCTCCCGGCTTGCTGAGCTGACCAGTTACCCCATCTCCACTGAGATCGTTCTCGACGCGGCCTCCAAGGATCGCGTGCCCACCGCACCATGCACGCGCAGGAGTTCATTGTCGCAATCAGTCAGATCCATCGGCGAATTCAGCGACCCCGCCGCCCGGGGTCTCCCGATAACGCTTCGGCAGCCGCCGAGTTGCGCGGGCTCGAGAGCGGCGTCGCCGGCCCGGCGTGCCATCAACAGCCGTATGTCGGGACAGAAGAAGAGCTTGCTCGCGAGGTGGTCGCGGTTTCTGCGGCGGTCGAATGACTCGAACGCGGTTTCGCTTCCGAGCCGGGTGCTTCAAGATGGGCGCCGCCGGCGCCGTGGTCGCGGGTGATCGTTTTGGGGACAGGTTTTGGGGACAGGTTCGGGTCTTCTCGGGGCTGCTCAGGGAGTCTCGGTGAGACGATGCGAGAGGAGTGCGGACCGGCTTAGGTGCAGGAAAAACAAGGCGGGAAGCGTGCCTCCTTCGACCCGCCGACGTACGACGAAACCTCCATGGTAGGGAGGGGGTCAACGGTTCGAGTCCGTTAGAGGGCTTTAGAAAAGGCCAGCAAATGGCCTTTTTTGTTGCCTCGACGCGAGACACTCAGTCCCTGAGGTGCCCGCAACCTTCTCCAGAACCTGTCCCCGGGTTCGCAAGGCACGTGCAGACTTGGCTTGGACAGGCGCTTCGCGCGGCACAGGGCACCTCCGTAAGAAGGAGGTGCCCGACGTAGGTACCCCGACGTCCACCGCATCGAGCAACTCAACGGGACGCTCGGTGCACCACCTCGGCGAATCGGCCGCGCCCTGGGCCTCCGCGTTCGTCCCCGACCTGACAACGGGGTGAGAGTGAGGTCATAACGCACCCGATCGCGATCTGGCAGTCGATCCGGGTTCCTCGAGCGCGCCCTGATCGACGAGGCGATGGGCGCGGCGCGGCGCGGCGCGGTACGGGGCTACTTCCGCAGTGACCTGAAGCTCGCGCGAATCTCCTCGGAGAAGAGCTGGGGCTGCTCCCAGGCTGCGAAATGCCCGCCGCGGTCGAGCCGGTTGTAGTGGATGAGGTTGTTCGGGTAGGCGCGCTCAGCCCAGCTCCGCGGAGCCTCGTACAGCTCGTCGGGGAAGACACTGATCGCAAACGGGATCGTGATCGGCTTGGCATCGAAGAAGTCCGCCTTGTTCTCCCAGTACAGCCGGGCGGCCGAGACGCCGGTGTTGGTCAGCCAGTAGAGGGTGATGTTGTCCAGCAGGTCGTCGCGCGTGAGGGCGACTGTCGAGCGTTCCGCCGAGGACCTGCTCGACGAGGCCGGGCTGACCTGTGCCGTCGCCGTGGTCGAGCGTGAAGGCAGCGAGGTCGACCGGCGAGTCCGCGAGGCCGTAGAGAGTCTGCGGGCGCGTCGCCATGATCTGCGCGTAAGCGACGTGTGTCGCGTAGAAGTTGCGCAGCTGCTCGTATGCCTTGCTCTCATCGGCCGAGAGCCCCGGCGGCGGCGCTTCCCCGCGCTCGAACCCCTGCACGAGCTCGGCGCGGCGCAGTGCCGGGCATGTTGGAGTGGATCCCGAGCAGCTCCGGCGGCGCCTGGATAGCCATCTGCTGGGTGACGGCCGCGCCCCAGTCGCCGCCCTGCGCGACGAACTCCGAGTAGCCGAGGCGCTTCATCAGCGTCACCCACGCCCGCGCGATCCGGGACGGGTCCCATCCCGTTGCGGTCGGCTTCGCAGAGAAGCCGTGGCCCGGCAAGGACGGAATCACCAGGTCGAAGGCGTCCGCCGCGCTCCCGCCGTGCTCCGTCGGGTTGGTGAGCGGCTCGATGATCTTCAGCTGCTCGATGATCGAGCCCGGCCACCCGTGCGTCACGATCAGCGGCAGAGCTTCCGCGTGCCGGGAGCGAACGTGGACGAAGTGGATGTCGAGGCCGTCGATCTCCGTGACGAACTGCGGGAGCGCGTTCAGCTTCGCCTCGCACTTGCTCCAGTCGTACTCCGTCGCCCAGTAGCGGGCGAGATCCTGCATCAAACCGAGCCGTATGCCCTGTGAGTCGTCGTCGACGGTCTCGCGCTCGGGCCAGCGCGTCTCGCTCACGCGCCTGCGGAGATCCACCAGATCCGATTCGGGAAATCCGGCCCGAAACGGCCTGATCGCTGCCGTGCCCGCCCGCTACCGGTTCGTTGAGAGTCCTCACGGACATCCGCTCCTCCTAACCTCTGGGGCCAGCTCGCAGCCCGGTGTGATGTCGATTCAACGATCGCTCCGCTGACCCCGGGTCGCCCCCGTGACACCCCCGGGTCCGTCACTGGTTCGCCGATCGTGAAGAACCCAAACTGACAACATTCTTCGAGACGCGCGCGGCTAGGCTTGTGCCTCTACGGGGTCGAGGGGTGAGATCGATGGGCCACGGCGCGACGATCGGACGGTAACCGGGTGCTACGGGGGCGCAAGCGCGAATGCGAGCATCTCGATCGCCTTCTCGCTGCCACGCGCAGCGGCGAGGGCAAGGTGCTGGTCATCCGCGGAGAGGCCGGCGTCGGGAAGACGGCGCTCCTCGGCTATCTCCGCGCGCAGGCATCCGGATGCCGCGTCATCCAGGCGATCGGGGTCGAGTCCGAGATGGAGCTCCCCTTCGCCGGGCTGCATCAGCTGTGCGCCCCGATGCTCGACCTCCTCGAGCGCCTGCCCGTCCCGCAGCGAAACGCGCTCGCGACCGCCTTCGGCCAGAGCGACGGCGACCCTCCCGACCGCTTCCTGGTTGCGCTGGCGCTGCTGAGCCTGCTCGCAGAGGCGGCCGAGGATGTGCCGCTCATCTGCCTGCTCGACGATATCCAGTGGCTCGACGAGGTCTCGGGTCAGACGCTCACGTTCGTCGCGCGCCGGCTGCTCGCCGAGCGCGTGGCGATGGTGTTCACAGCCCGCGATTCGACCGTCGACCCCGACCTCACCGGTCTGCCCGAGATCAACCTGCAGGGCCTCAACGAGGTCGACTCGGCCACGCTTCTCGATTCCGTCGTCAAGGGCCCGCTCGATGCCCGCGTGCGCAGCCGGATCATCGCCGAGACCCGCGGCAACCCGCTCGCGCTCCTGGAGCTCCCACGCGCCTGGACGTCGGCGGAGCTCGTCGATGGGTTCGACGGGCAGGACCCGCTCACGCTCGCGGGACGCATGGAGCGCGGCTTTGAATACCGGCTGGACGAGCTACCGCGCGACGCGCGACGCCTCCTGCTCGTGGCGGCCGCGGAACCGCTCGGCGACCCGACGCTCCTCTGGGGCGCCGGGCGGATGCTGGGGATCGGACCCGCCGCTGCGGCGCCGGCGGAAGGCGCCGGGCTGATCGAGATCGGCGCGCGCGTACGGTTCCGGCACCCGATGGTCCGGGCGGCGGTCTACCGACTCGCAACCGTCGAGGACCGGCACGAGGCTCACGCGGCCTTGGCCGAGGTCACCGACCGGGCCCGTGACGCCGACCGCCGGGCCTGGCATCGCGCGCACGCCACCGCCGCGGCCGACGAAGAGATCGCCGCCGAACTCGTCGAGTCCGCCGAGCGGGCGAAGAGACGTGGCGGCCTGGCGGCCGCAGGCGCCCTCCTCGCTCGAGCCTCGGAGCTGACCCCGGATCCGGCAGTCCGCGCCGAACGGACGCTCGCCGCCGCCACGGTGAAGCGGGAGGCCGGGTCGCTCGACGCTGCACTCGCTCTGCTTTCCGCCGTCGAGGTTGGGCCGCCGGACCCGCTGCGAAGCGCAAGGGTCGTGCATCTCCGCGGTCAGATCGCTTTCGACCAACGCCAGGCGGTCGAAGCCGCAAGGCTCCTCACCGAGGCAGGGGCGCGCCTGGATGATCTCGACGCCGACCTCGCACGCGAGACCTATCTGGAAGCCCTCGCCGCCGCGATCTGGGCGAGCGGCCCCGACGCCCCCGACATCCTTCGCGAGGTGGCCGAGGCCGCACGGGCTGCTTCTCCCGCACGGGAACCCGAGCGCTCCGTGGACATCGTGCTCGACGCCCTCGTGAAGAGGATCACCGACGGATACGAGGCCGCGGTGCCTCTGCTCGCACGAGCGCTCGAGGTCATTCGCAGCCTCGACGCGCGGGGGCCGGACGTCGGCCGCATGCTCTGGTTCATCGGGAACAGGGCAACCGGGATCATCGCAACCGAGGTCTGGGACTTCGACGCGTCTCGACTCTTCGGCGAGCACCAGGTCAAGCTCGCCCGCGACACGGGCGCCCTGGTTCAGCTCCAGTTCGCGCTGAACTTCCTCGCGAGCAACTACCTTCTGTCGGGAAAGACCTCGGCCGCAGGCGCTCTCATCGACGAGGACCGCACGGTCGCCGAGGCGACCGGCAACCAGTCCGTCTCCTACACCGGCATGCTTCTCGCGGCCCTCCGCGGCGAGGAAGCGGCCGCTCGACGGGCGATCGAGGAGGGTAGGTCGCGCGCGTCCGGCGACGGCCAGGGACGGATCGTCACCTTCGCCGACTACGCCTCGGCGGTGCTCGACAACGGCCTCGGCCAGCACGACAGCGCCCGTGACGCCTCGCGTCGCGTCTTCGACGCGAACGTCGTCGGGGGGTATCAAGTTCTGGCCGTCGCGGAACTCGCCGAAGCCGCGTCACGGACCGGCGCAGCCGACCTTCTCACCGCCGCGGTCGACCGCATGGCGGAGCATGCCCGAGCCACGCCGACGGACCTTGCGCTCGGCATCGAGGCACGACTGCAAGCCCTGGCAAATGACGGCGACTCGAGCGAGACCGACTACCGCACGTCTCTGGAGCTTCTCGGACGCACCGCTGTCGCAGCCGAGCTGACCCGAACGCGCCTGCTGTACGGCGAATGGCTCCGGCGCGAAGGACGCCGAGTGGATGCGCGCGAGCAGTTGAGGACGGCTCATCAGGCGTTCTCGACCATGGGTTTCGACGCATTCGCCGAGCGCGCCCGTCGCGAGCTATTGGCAACGGGCGAGACCGTGAGGAAACGCGTCGACGAGACACGTGGAGACCTCACCTCCCAGGAAAGGCAGATCGTCGTGCTCGCCAACGACGGTCTCTCGAACATCGAGATCGGCACTCGACTCTTCTTGAGCCCGCGCACCGTCGAATGGCACCTCTCGAAGGTCTTCGTGAAGCTCGGCATTCGGTCGAGGAAACAGCTTCGCCAGGCGATCCGCGAGCTCGCTCTGGTGCAAGCCTGATGGCCTCCTCCACGGCAGCCCTATGGACGGCCGAGCCGCTCGAGGGAAGATTCGTCCGGCTCGAACCGCTCGCCGAAGAGCACCGCACACGGCTGCGCGAACTGGGAGCCGACGCATCGCTCTTCAGATTCATGGCCTGGCCGGAGACGTTCGACCGCTGGTTCGACGAAGCGCTGGACGCACCCGGCGAGGTAGCGTTCGCCGTCTGCGACCGCAGCGAGCCGATCGGGTCGACCCGGTTCCTGAACATCGCTCCCGAGCACCGCCGAGCGGAGATCGGCTGGACGTGGCTGCCACGCTCCCGATGGGGGACGGGAGCGAACGCCGAGTCTAAGCTGCTGCTGCTCGAGCACGCGTTCGAACGGTGCGGGCTCCAGCGCGTCGAGCTGAAGACCGACGTTCGAAACGCCCGGGCTCGAGGCTCGCTGCTTGCGCTGGGAGCACGGTTCGAGGGGATCGCGCGGAAGCACATGATCCTGCCGAGCGGACCGCGGGACTCCGCCTGGTACGCGATCACTGACGACGATTGGCCCGCGGTCCGTGCGCGGGTCGAGACGAGACTCGCCCGCCGGCTTTCCGGCGCAGCGATCTGACCCCTCCCTGCCCCGAGTTGCCCGGCCTCAGGACGGCGGGCGCCAGCCCCAGTCCAGGGTCGTCTGCCCGACCTCGATCAGGTAGCCGTCGGGATCCCGGAGATAACAGCGCTTCTCCGCTGCGTGCGTCTTCGGAGGTGTCAGGAACTGGGCACCCCGCTCGGTCCACTCGTCGTACACGGCCGCGATGTCCGCGACACGGATGTTGAGGAAGCTGCTCACCCGATCCGGGTCCGGCAGAGGCTCGAGCGTCACGGTGGGCTTGTCGTCGGTCGGGCCGCCTCCGACGTTGATGATGATCCAGCTGTTGGCCAGAGCGACATACGTCACCTGGTCGTCGCCCTCGCCCGAAATCACGGTTCGGCCTCCCAGGACGTCGGTGTAGAAGCGCCGCGAGCGCTCTACGTCGTTCGAAACGATGAAGTGGGCCAGAACGATCTCCTGATCGATGTTGCTCATGCCGACCTCCCTTGTCGAAGTTGGTTCAATTCGGATTCGGTCGCCGAAGGTGCGAGACGAGGCGCGGCTGCGGGCGCGTCGGATACGAAGAGCCACGTGACGATCGCCGCTGCCACGGAGAGGCCGCTGATGACGATCATCGCCTGCCGGTAGCCGTGCGTCAGCCCGTCCGCGAGCGTGCTTCCCGCACCAAGGCCGATCAGCACGGGAACAAGCGCGACCATCACGACCGCGCCGACACGTGCCGCGGCGTCGTTGATCGCGGATGCCTCGCCGAGATCGGAATCGCGAACGGCCGCGAGCACTCCGGCCGTCAGCGGCGCAACCGTCAGCCCGAGCCCGACACCCTGCAGCAGAGCAGCCGGGAGGATCGCCTCGACGTAATGGGAGCCGGCGTGAACCTGCGCCAGCCACAGCTGCGCGGCCCCGATCAGGAAGATCCCTCCGACCATCAGCCACCGCACTCCAAGCCTGGACACGAGCGCGCCGCTGAGCGGCGCGAGCACGATGAACACGAGCGTGACCGGGATGAGCGCCGCTCCCGCCTGTGCCGGCGTATAGCCAAGCTTCAACTCGAGCTGGACCGTGACCAGATAACCGGCCGCAGCCAGTCCGCCGTACAGGAGCAGCGTCGTCGTGTTGATCGCGTCGAACTGCCGGGACGCGAACAGCGACAAGCGCAGCATCGGAGCCCTTCGCCGGCGCTCGGCCGGCACCAGGGCCAGCAGCGCGCCGACGCCGATCACGAACGCGATCACGATCCTCGGACTCGACCAGCCGACGCTCGCTCCTTCGGTCAGGGCGTAGACGATCCCGCCGAGCCCCAGGACAGCGAGCAACGCACCAATGACATCGAGCGAGGCCGCCCGGGCGCCACCACCCAACTCGGGAACGCGGCGCACGACCACCAGCGCCAGGACGATCAGCGGCAGGTTCAACAAGAAGATCCACCGCCACGACCCGTGGACGACCAGCCACCCCCCCACGTAGGGACCGAAGGCGAGCGCGAGAGTCTCGATGCCGGCCCAGAGGCCGATGCCCCGCGCACGGTCGGACTTCCGAAGCGTCCCGTTGAGCAGCGCGAGGCTCGTGGGCGTCACAAGCGCGGCGCCGACGCCCTGCAGCGCCCGTCCGGCGATCAGGACGCCCATCGAGGTCGCGACGGCACACAGGATCGACGCCGCGAACATCACGCACAGCCCGATCACCAGGATGCGCCTCCACCCGAACCGGTCCGCGAGCGCCCCGGCGACGAGCAGCAGTGCCGCCACCGCCAGGAGGTAGCTCGTCAGAGTCCACTGGATCGCGGCGACACTGGCGGTGAAATGCGCGCCGATCGCCGGCACCGCCACGTTGATCACCGAGGCGTTGTACGAGGCGATCGCAGATGCGAGCACCGTCGCCGCGATCAGAGCGGCACCTGTAGCGCTTCGCAGCGCCGCCGGAGCCGCAGCTGACCTTGAACCCGCCGACCGTTTCGGAGCCGAGTCGCCCTCGTTGCCCATGACTACCTCCCTCGCGTTGCGTTGTGAGGGAAACAACCCTCGTGCCTCGGGGCCGGGATCGCACCCGTCGTCATCCCTGGCCGATCCCCTGGCGTGGAATGTCCGGGCGGCGACCAGGGCCTCGCCCGGGTCGCGACGTCTGTCCTGAAGGCGTCCCGGCGCTGTCGAAGGTTCAGCCGGTTCGCCCGCCGGAGTCGATCGGTGGCCAGCCGGCGGGCCACCAGTCTCCCTGCGGGTCCGTGGTTTGCCCGACCTCGATGATGTACCCGTCGGGATCTCGGATGTAGCAACGGATCTCGTACTCGTGCTGCTTCGGCGGAGTGGTGACGACCACGGCAGACGAGCTCGGTGCTGACAGTCAGGACAAACGTTTGGGGACGGATCCTGGGGACAGATGCCAGGCCTCCTCAAGGCTCCTCGAAGCGTCTTGATGACCAGCTGGAAGAGAGCTGCGAAGGCGCATCGAACCAGCAAAGGCAAGGCGGGAAGCGCGAGTCCTCGGACCCGCCGACGAACGGTTCAACCTCCATGGTGGAGGGGGCCGGCGTCGACGACCCACGTCTCCAGTGGGCCAACGACCGCGGCAGCGTCAGGGTACTCGCATCCCAAGCCCTGCCTCAAGCCTCCAAGCAGACGAGCACCGCGCGCAGCAGACGCTTCCACGCGCAGCGCCGCCAACGGTTGGCCTCGAGCGGCTGGCAACCCCGAAGCCACAACGGATGGTACGAACACCAGTCCTAGCACGGGGGTTCCCGAGACACCGTTTGCTAATCGTCAGCTGTCCCGCACACCGCTGGCACGCTCGAGGATTCCGCACGCCGCCCGCCTACCCAGGCCGGGATCCGCTCTCTGATGGACGCGCCGCCAGGCCGCTCAGCGGAAACGTTCGCAGTCGTGCCCGTGTAAGGGGATAGAAGTGACTTCATCTAAAAATGGTGCCGACTCGTCGAACGCCGGAGAAAAGACGCTATTGCGCCTCAGACAAGCTCCTGTACTGAAGTCGAATCAGGTTGCAAAATCACTCTTGCGCTGGCATCCTGTCCGAAGATGGCAACCGAGCAGCCCCTCTGGCTCCAGCTCGTACTGCGCTTCGAGCGGGCGATCGGCGTGCCCGTCGAGTCGGCCGTGCGCAGCGACACCTACTTCGACCTGATGACCCATGCCAACCGCACCCGCGCGCGCCTGACCGAGATCGCCGAGGGCGTGTCGCAGGAGTGGCTGCACGTGCTCAACATCCCGGCGAGCAGCGACGTCAAGCGACTGCGCGAGCAGCTCGCCCGCGTCGAGCGGCAGCTCGGCCGCCTCGCCAAGGAGATCGAGGATCGCGACGGGCGCGGAGAGGACACCTCTCGCCTCGAGGACGAGTGACGCCCTGTGGCGCCGCAGACCGACCCCGATCTCGTCGCCCGCCTCCAGAAGGAGGTCGGGCGCTCGGTCCTGCAGGGCCCGGAACGGGATCCGCGTCGTCACCGGCGCGAGCAAGCCGCGGGTCGGCGTCACTCCGAAGGACGTCGTCTGGAGCCGCGACCGGGCCGAGCTCTGGCGCTACCGCGGCGACGGGCCGATCCGCCACGACCCGCCGGTCGTCTTCGTCCACAGCCTCGTCAGCCGCAGCTACATCATGGATCTCCGTCCCGGGAACAGCACGGTCGAGTTCCTGCTCGGCGAGGGGTTCGACGTCTACATGCTCGACTGGGGCATCGCGGACGAGCGCGACGCGGACAACACGTTCGAGACGTACGTCGACGAGTACCTCCCGCGCGCGATCGACGCGGTGCGCCGCGAGAGCGGCGGCGACGAGGTGACGCTCGTCGGCTACTGCCTCGGCGGGACGTTCGCGATCCTCTACGCCGCGGGTCACGAGGACGCGCGCGTCCGGAATCTCGTGCTGCTCGCGAGCCCGATGGACTACAGCGAGATGGGCGCGATGGTCGCGGCCGTGCTCGACGGGCGACTCGATCCGGAGGAGCTTGTCGACGAGACCGGCAACGTGCCGGCAGACGCGCTCTACTCGCGGGTTCATGATGCAGGCGCCGACGACCGAGATCGCGCGGCACGCGACGCTGCTGCAGAACCTCTGGAACGACGAGTTCGTCGAGGCGTGGCAGGCGATGGCCCAGTGGACGCGCGAGCAGGTGCCGTTCCCCGGCGCAGCGATGCGGCAGGTCGTCGCCGACCTCGTGCGGCGTAACGTGCTGATGACCGGACGGATGCAGCTCGGCGGGCGCGAGGTCGACTTCTCGCAGACCCGCGGCGACGTCCTCGTCGCGGTGGCGGAGAACGACAAGGTCGTCCCGCTGCCCGCAGCCGAGCCGGCGTCCCGGCTCGTCGGCGACCCGGCGCGCCGCGACGAGCTGCGCCTCACCGGCGGTCACGTGACCTTCTTCGCGGGACGGCACGCGCATCAGCGCACGCTCCCCGCGCTCACGGCGTGGCTCGTCGACCACAGCGACGAGCTCGATCCGGCAAAGGAGCGCTGATGGAGATCAGACAGCTCGAAGCCGCGCGACCACGACGCCGTCGAACGGTTCATCGCGCGCATCCCCGAAGGCGACAGAACATTCTTCAAGGAAGAAGTCGAGGATCCCGGCGTCGTCGCGACGTGGACGAGCTGGGCGCCGCGCGGTCGGTCGCGGTCGACGGCGACAGCGTGATCGGGTATGTCGCACTCATCCCGCTCGCCGGCTGGTCGAGCCACGTCGCTGAGGTTCGCGTGATCGTCGATCCTGACCACCGCGGGCGCGGCGTCGGCAGGGCTCTCGCGCAGTACGCGGTCCTCGAGGCGCTGACACTCGGCCTCCGGAAGATGGTCGTCGAGGTCGTCGCCGACCAGGAGGCGACGATCGCGATGTTCCGCTCGCTCGGCTTCGACCCCGAGGCGCTGCTCAAGGACCACGTCCGCGACCAAGCCGGCGGCACGCGCGACCTGATGGTGCTCGCGCACTCGGTCGACGACGCGTACGCGTCGATGGCGGCGGTCGGGCTCGGCGACGCGATCGGTGAGCAGTGAAGCTCGGCGACGAGCTCCGCGTCGCCGACGTCGTGCGCGAGCACGCGGCGAGCGCGGCCCGACCACGTCGCCGTGCGCCACCGCGAGCGCGAAGCTCACCTACGCGGAGCTCGACGACCGCTCGAGCCGGCTCGCGCAGGCTCTGCTCGACGCCGGCGTCGAGCGCCGGCTCGCGCGTCGCCTACCTCGACCGGACCGCGCCGGAGATCGTCGAGCTGCTGTTCGCGGCGCGCGAAGATCGGCGCGGTCACGGTGCCGCTGAACTGGCGGCTCGCGGCGGGCGAGCTCGCCGCGGTGGTCGACGGACGCCCAACCTCCGCGTTCTCATCGTCGGCGAGTCGTACGCGTCGCTGGCCGCGGACCTCGGGTCGACCCGAACACGGTCGTCGTCGGGCCGACGGCTACGAGGAGTGGATCGCCGCCTACGACGCCGTCGACCCCGGCGGGCCGGCGGAATCCGGCGACGCGGTCCTCCAGCTCTACACCTCGGGGACGACGGGCGTCCCGAAGGGCGTGCTCACGACGCACCGCAACCTCGCGGCCGCCGCCGAGACGTCGCCGCACTGGGAGTTCGACGCGGAGTCCGTCAGCCTCACCGCGCTGCCGATGTTCCACATCGGCGGCATCGGCTGGACGTTCCTCGGACTGTGGAACGGCGCGACGACCGTGCTCGTGAGCGAGTTCGTCGCCGAAGACGTCCTCGACCTGATCGAGCGGCAGCGCGTCACCAACGCCGTGCTCGTCCCGACGATGATCCAGATGCTGCTCGGTGTCGCGGGTGCCGCCGATCGCGACTACTCGGCGTTGCGGTCGATCGCGTACGGCGCGTCGCCGATCACGACGCCCGTGCTGAAGAACGCGCTGCGCACGTTCGGCTGCTCCTTCTACGGCATCTACGGGCTGACGGAGTCGACCGGCGGCGTGATGCAGCTCGATCCGGCCGACCACGATCCCGGCGGGCCGCGCGAGCATCTGCTCCGCAGCGCAGGACGGCCGTTTCCGTGGGTCGAGCTGCGGGTCGTCGATCCGGCCACGGGCGCCGAGCGCGCGGCCGGCGAGACCGGCGAGGTCTGGCTGCGCGGCCCCGAATGTCACGCCCGGGTACTTCAACCGCCCGGACGAGACCGCCGCCGCGCTCACCGACGACGGCTGGCTCCGGACCGGCGACGGCGGCTACCTCGACGCCGACGGCTACCTGTTCCTCACCGACCGGATCAAGGACATGATCGTCAGCGGCGGCGAGAACGTCTATCCGGTCGAGGTCGAGGAGGCGCTGTCGCATCATCCGGACGTCGCCGAAGTCGCGGTGATCGGCGTGCCGGACGAGCGCTGGGGCGAAGCGGTCAAGGCGCTCGTCGTGACGCGCGCGGGCAGCGCGCTGACCGCGGACGAGCTGGTCGCGTTCGCCCGCGAGCGGCTCGCCGGCTACAAGCTGCCACGCTCGATCGATTTCGTCGACGAGCTCCCGCGCACGGCGAGCGGCAAGGTGCTGAAGCGCGAGCTGCGCGAGCGCTATTCGAGCGGCGCGGGCGATGGGCAGTCGCTCGTGCTCTATTCCCATCCCGGCTGACCGATCTGCGGCCTGACCAAGGAGTTCCTTGGTGCGCACAACGTGGAGTTCGAGTCCGTCGTGATCAGCGAGCAGCGTGAGCGGTGGATCGCCGACGGGTCGCCGCCGGTGCCGACCCTGGTCGTCGACGGCGTCGCGCACGTTCTCCAGCAGCCGAGTCAGGCCGGTCAGCTGCTCGGACTCGAGACGCCGCCTGCACTTCGGGATGCGTGGCAGGTCGCGTGGGACATCGACGCGATCGCGCAGGCCTGGCTCGAGCTCGTCGCGGAGACGCCGTGGGAGGCTCTCCTCGAGCCGATGCCGGTGCTCGGGCGCACGCCGCTGGCGCTCGCGGTCGATGCGTCGGTCGGGATCACGGCATTGCTCCAGCCGTTCACGACCGGGTGGTTCCACTGGCCGGGGAACCCGGTCACCGGAGAGACCGGAGACCAGGCCGTCGTCGGCTACGAGGCGTCGATCGTCGCGACGATCGACGACCGTGCCGCGCTCGTGGGGTTCGTAGGCTCGGCCGCCGGCGCCTGGCGCGCGTTCGTGTTCGACAACGAGGACGTGATTCGCGCAGACCCGGTGCGACCGGTGCGCACGCCGCGCGGCGAGCTCACCTGGGTCGGCCTGCTCGAAGCTCAACGGCTGCACGCGGCGCAGCACTACCGGCAGGCGACGACGCAGGTCAGCGCGCTCGGCCATCCGGTGCCGGAGCTCGACCTCGAGCTCCTCTACGGCATGCGGCTGCCGAAGGCGATCTACTGAGGCCTACGCCCGCTCCGAGATGAACCGTCCCGTGACCGGGCAGCGGCGGCGCACGCTGGGTGAGCGCCGGTGACCGGGCGGCCGCGGCCGGAATCCCGCCGCGGCCATGCCGGCGTTCCAGCTTCCGAAGCGGCGGATCACGGTCACGCGCGACGGATGGTTCACGCCGGCGCGGTCCCACTCGTCGGTGGTCGGCAGGCGCAGGTGCTGGCGATGCCAGAGCTCGATCGCGTACACGATCAGGTCCGGCGTCCAGCGCAGACCGCGTCGGGGTCCGGGTCTCACAGCCTCTCGATCAGCGTCGCGGTGCCAAGCCCGCCGCCGCAGCACATCGTCACGAGCCCGATCGACGTGTCGGTGCGCTCGAGCTCGTGCAGCAGCGTCGTGATCAGACGGGCGCCGGTCGAGCCGAGCGGATGCCCGAGCGCGATCGCGCCGCCGTTGACGTTCACCTTGTCGACGTCCGGCTGGAGCTCGCGCTCCCACGCTGCGATCACCGACGCGAACGCCTCGTTGATCTCGATCAGGTCGATGTCGCCGAGCGTCATCCCGTTGCGGGCGAGGATCTTGCGCGTCGCGGGGATCGGGCCGGTGAGCATCAGCACCGGATCGACCCCGACAGTCGCCTGGTCGACGATGCGCGCGCGCGGACGCAGGCCGAGCTCGTCCGCTTTCTCGAGCGACATCAGCAGGACAGCAGAAGCGCCGTCGGAGATCTGCGACGAGTTGCCGGCGGTGATCACGCCGTCGTCCCTGAACGCAGGCTTCAGTCCCGCCAGCCCGTCGAGCGTCGTCTCGCGCCGGATGCCCTGATCCTCGGTGTAGACGGACCCGTTGACGCGGAAGGGCATGATCTCGCGCTCGAAGCGGCGCTCGTCCGTCGCGCGCGCGGCACGCTGCTGCGAGCGCAGCGCGATCTCGTCGCACTCGCCGCGCGACACCTTCCACGTCTCGGCGATCAGCTCGGCGCTGAGACCCTGGTTGACGAGGTTGTGGCGCTCGAGCAGCTCCGGCGGGAACGGCGTGCCGAGGTCCTCGATCATCTTCGCGTTCGCCGAGAGCGGAATGTGGCCCATGTGCTCGACACCACCGCCGATCGCGACGTCGTGCACACCCGACGCGACGAGCGCCGAGGCGAAGTTCACGGCCTGCTGCGCCGACCCGCACTGGCGATCGATCGTCGTCGCGGGCGTCTCGATCGGGAGCCCGGCCTGCAGCCACGCGTTTCGGCCGACGTTGTACGACTGCTCGCCGTACTGCTGCACGCAGCCGGTGATCACGTCCTCGACGAGTCCCGCGTCGATGCCGGCGCGGTCGATCAGCTCGACGAACGTCGTCCCAAGCAGCACGTTGGGATGGACGTCCTTGTAGTAGCCCTTCTCCGGGTGCCCGCGCCCCACCGGCGTCCGGACAGCCTCGACGATCACGACCTCCCGGCCTTCCATTCCGACTCCTTCTCCTTATCTCTAGGTAACGACGATGCCGCCGTTGGGACTGAGGGTCTGGCCCACGAAGAAGCCTGCGTCATCGCCGGCAAGAAACGCGACGCTCGCGGCGATCTCCTCCGGCCGGCCGAACCGGCCGATCGGCGTGCGGAGCCGCTGCGCCTCGCGGAGCGGGTTGTCCAGCGCCTCCGAGGTCGCCGTGTCGATGAAGCCCGGAGCGACGGCGTTGACACGGATGCCCTGGACGATCAGCTCCTTCGCCACGGCCTTGGTGAAGCCGATGATCCCCGCCTTCGCGGCCGAATAGTGCGGATAGCCGGTGCAGCCCTCGAGGCCGCACACGGAGGCAATGTTCACGATCGCGCCGGTGCGCCGCGCGGCCATCGAGCGTGCCGCGGCGCGCGTCCCGAAGAACGTCCCGTCGAGATGGACGGCAAGCATTCGCCGCCACTCGTCGTCCGGCAGGCGGACGAGTGCGTCGAGACCCGTCTCGATCGTTCCGGTGTCGGTCGCCTCGGTGTGCTGACGCTCGGCCTCCGGTCTGATGCGCGCGGCCTGCGCGGCCGCGGCGATGCCCGCGTTGTTGACCCAGACGTCGACGGGGCCGAGCTCGGACTCGACACGCTCGCGCGCCACTTCCACCGAAGCGCTGTTGCTCACGTCAGCTTCGACCGCAATGCCGTCGACCAGCGTCGCCGTCAGCGCGGCGGCATCGGCGGCGATGTCGAGGACGGCGACCCTCGCTCCGTCGGCGGCGAGCCGGATGCAGATCGCCTCGCCGATGCCGGAGCCGCCGCCGGTGACGACGGCGACCTTGCCGTCGAGCGTCACGGCACGACCACCGCGCGTCCCACGACCGCGCCGTCCCGCAGCCGGCGGTAGCCGTCGACCGCTTCGTCGAGGCGCAGCTGCTCGGTCTCGATCTCGAGGACGCCCGCCCGCGCCAGCGCGACGACCTCGTGCAGCTCGGGCAGCGTCCCCCACGACGGCCTGCTCGCGGACACCTCGTACGGCACGCTGCCGAACCCGATCGGAACGGAGCCCCCGCCCAGGCCGACCATGCTCACGTGGCCGCCGATCGCGACGATCGACGCTGCGAGCTGCGCGGTCGAGTTCGAGCCGACGAAGTCGAGCACGAGCGCAGCGCCGGCGGAGCCGGTCTCGACACGGACGTCGCCGGGCTCGAGCCCGTCCCCGTCGAGCGTGGCGTAGGCGCCGGCGCCGAGCGCGAGGCGACGCGCGTCCTCCCGCATGTCGATCGCAACGATGCGCGCCGGCGTGAGCTCACGCAACAGCTGGACCGCGACGTGGCCGAGTCCGCCGACGCCGATCACGACAACGGACGAGCCCGGACGCAGATGGTGCTGCTCGGTCGTGATCGCGTGGTACGGCGTCAGCGCCGCGTCGGTCAGCGGCGCGGCGGCCACCGGGTCGAGGTCGCCGATCGGCACGAGCAGACGCGGCGACGGGACGACGACGTACTCGGCGAGCCCGCCGTCGAGCCCGAGGCCGCAACCTCCCGCCTGCCGGTTGGGGCAGCGGTTCTCCGCGCCGCGCGCGCACTCCGGGCACGCGCCGCAGCCCCACGGGCCGTACACGAGGACGGCGTCGCCCTCGGCGAACGCCGTCACGCCCGCGCCGAGCGCCGCGATTACGCCGGCCGTCTCGTGTCCGAGCGTGAACGGGAGCGTCCACGCCAGCGTTCCCTCCGGCCACTCCATCAGATGAAGGTCGGAGTGGCAGAGACCCGCCGCGGAGACCTTGACGAGGACGGCGCCCGGCCCCGGCTCGGGCACTTCCACCTCGCGCAGCTCGGGCTCCGCCTCCCAGCGGACGAGTTGAACCGCGTGCATTCAGCCGTCGACCGCGACCGGGTCGAGCAGCCCGGCGAACTTGAGCCGCGCGGCCTTGCGCCGTGCGGGCACGTACTCGGTTGGGATCTCGTCCTCCGGCGCCTCGTACGCCTTCAGGATCTGACGCGCCACCGACTCGCGATGCACCTCGTCGGCGCCGTCGACGAAACGGGCGTGACGCGCGTAGCGGTAGAGCTGCTCGAGCGGCATGTCCGTCGAGTAGCCGAGCCCGCCGTGCGCCTGCAGCGCGCGGTCGACGACATCGTGGAGCACCTGCGCGCCGAAGAACTTGATCAGCGAAACGTCCATGCGCGCGGCACTCGAGCCGTACACGTCGATCTTCCACGCGGCATGCAACGTCATCAGGCGAGCGGCCTGCATCTGCGCGGCCGAGTCGGCGATCCAGTTCTGCACCGATTGCTTGTCGGCCAGCACACCGCCGCGCACCGGCCGGTAGACCGACCGCTCGCAGAGCATGTCGAAGGCACGGCGCGCAACCCCGAGCCAGCGCATGCAGTGATGGATCCGTCCAGGAACGAGCCGATGCTGCGCGATCAGGAACCCGTCGCCCTCCTCGCCGAGCAGCGCGTCCGGACCGAGCCGGACGTTCTCGTAGAGGATCTCCGTGTGCCCGCCGAGCATCCCGAAGTGCTGACTGGGATGCTCCATGTTCGGCACGTCGCGCACGAGGTTCACGCCGGGAGTGTCGACCGGGACGAGGAACATCGACGCGCGACGGTGCGGCTTTGCGTCCGGGTCGGTGACGGCCATGACAACGAGGAAGTCCGCGATCGACCCGTTCGACGTGAACCACTTGTGGCCGTTGAGGACGTAACCGTCGCCGTCACGAACGGCGCGCGTCCGCAACTGCGTCGGGTCAGACCCGGGCGTCTCGGGCTCCGTCATCGAGAACGCCGACTTCAGCTCGCCGGCGAGGAGCGGGAACAGCCAGCGCTCCTTCTGCTCGGGCGTGCCGGCGAGCGCGATGATCTCGCTGTTGCCCGAGTCCGGCGCCTGGCAACCGAACGCGTTGGGCGCGTAGATCGAGGTACCGAGGATCTCGTTCATCAGGCCGAGCTTCACCTGGCCGAAGCCCTGGCCGCCGAGCTCCGGCGGCAGGTGCGCCGCCCAGAGGCCGCGCTCCCGGACCCGCTCCTGCAGCGGCGCGTAGATGCGGTCGAGCTCGGCCTGGCCGATCTCGCTGTCGATCGTCTCGATCGGCCAGATCTCCTCGCGCACGAATGCGCGCATCCACTCGAGGTGCTCCTCGAACTCGGGCTCGGTTGAAAAGTCCCACGCCACGGTGGCCTCCGCGTTAGCTGAGCAGAATTCAGTTCATTATCTCGCCAGCTGACCGGTAGGTCAAGCGCTCGGTGGCGCTAGCGGCTGAGGACGGCGCAGGCGCTGACGCCCGGCGCACCGTAGACGTGAGTGAAGCCGAGTCGAGGCCCGCCGGGAACCTGCCGCTCGCCCGGCCTCGCCGCGCAGCTGCGCCACGATCTCGTACACCTGGCGGAGCCCCGATGCGCCGACCGGCTCGCCGTTCGCGAGGCAGCCGCCGTCGGTGTTGACGGGGAGCCTGCCCGCCGATCTCGGTCGCCCCCGACGCGTAGAGCTCGACCTGCTCGCCGTGCTCGCAGAGGCCGCACTCGGCGAGGTGGATCAGCTCCGCGCCCGACTCGGTGTCCTGCACCTGAACGACGTCGACATCCTCGGGGCCGGCGCCGGCGCGCTCGAACGCCTCCCGTGCCGCGTCGACGGACGGCGACGGCGCGATCTCCAGCGGCAGCGACGGGCTGAAGACCTCGAACGACCCAGGCCTGCGCGTGCGAAACGCGACCGAGCGCAGCCAGACCGGCCGAGCCTCGGGCAGGCGGTCGAGGTACTCCCGCCGGCAGACGACGAGCGCCGCCGCGCCTTCGCCCGGAGAGCAGAGCATGTACTGCGTCAGCGGGTGCGCGAGGACGCGCGCGCCGAGGATCTCGTCTGTCGCCATCGGCGTCCGCCGCCACGCGTGCGGCGTGATCGACCCGTTGCGATACGCCTTCGCCGCGACCTGCGCGAGTGCGAGCTCCGGTATGTCGTGCTCGTGCATGTAGCGCTGGAGCTTCGCGCCGAAGAACTGCGTCGTCACCATCAGACCGTCGTCGCCGTACCAGTCGGGCAGCGACCAGTCGGCAGGGTCGTTCTGGAAGGCGCCGCGCGGATGCTTGTCGAAGCCGACTACGAGCCCCACGTCATACGCGCCGGACTCGATCGCGAGCACCGCCGACACGAGAGACGAGCCTCCGGTCGCACAGCCGTTCTTCACGTTGACGAACGGGAGACCTGTCGGACCGAGGTCGGCGACCATCGTGTCCGCGTTGCCGGCGTCCTCGCTGCCGCCGTAGGCGAACTGCACGTCGGACCACGCGACTCCGGCGTCTGCGAGCGCCGCGCGCACAGCGTGCACGCCCATCGCGAGCCCGCTCACACCCTCGTGTCGACCAAACGGGTGGATCCCCGCGCCAACGATCGCGATCTCGGGGCGCTCAGCCATCGACGGGAGCGAACGCAAACGTGACGTGGTCGCCGCGCTCGAGCGCGACAACCTCCACCGGCATTCCGATCTGCAGGCGCTCCGGGTCGGGCTCGGTCAGGCGACCCTCGACGCGGAGCAGTCCGTCGAACTCGACGTAGCCGACCGCGAACGGAACGAACTCGTCCGCAGCCGCGTCGGGCACGTACGGCGGCGTCGGCGGCTCGAAGCCCTGGGTCGTCCACGTCCAGAGCGTGCCGCGCGGCGGCAGCAACATGCGCTCCAGGTCGCCACCGCACGCGGGGCAGCGCGCACGGAACGGGAACGCCACGCTGCCGCACTCGCGACAGCGGCCGGCCTCGAGACGCGGCGGGCCGTCGCCGAGCTCGAGCGGCGACGCCTCACTCACGTCAGGACTTCGCGCCTGTAGACGATCCCCGCCTGCTCGCGGTCCCAGGTCGCGGGCGTCACACCTGCCTCGCGGAGTTCGGCCTTCTTCAGCTTGTGCGAATCGGTTCGCGGCAATGCGTCGGAGAACTCGACGAACCGCGGCACCCAGTGGCGCGGCATGCGCTTCGAGAGATAGTCGACGAGCTCGACCGGATCCAGGGTCGCGCCGTCCTCGAGCACGACGACGATCATCACCTCTTCGTCCTCGACGTCCTCGGCGACGCTCGGGTTCTTGACCGCGATTGCGGCGGCCTCCTTCACAAGCGGGTGACTGACCACCTCCGCCTCGACCTCGAACGACGAGATGTTCTCGCCGCGCCTGCGGATCACGTCCTTCATCCGGTCGAGGAAGAAGAAGTTGCCGGTCTCGTCCTGGGTGAACTGGTCGCCGGTGTGGAACCAGCCGTTGCGCCACGCGTTCGCGGTCGCCTCCGGCATGTTCTTGTAGCCGGAGTTGATCATCCAGGGAAGGGAATGGCGCGCGATCAGCTCGCCCGGCGTCCCGACCGGAACCGGGACGTCGTGCTCGTCCACGAGCCGCAGCTCGTAGTGCACGGGGTTCGCCGCGCGACCGCAGCTTCGCTCGTCCTCCGGGTTCAGACCGGAGACGATCGGGACGGGGACCTCGCTCATGCCGTACGCGGTGTAGAGCGATACGCCGTACCGCTCGGCGAATTCGTTCGCGCGCAGGAGCGGCCCCATGTAGACCGTGCGCAGCGGGTTGTCCGCGTCGTCCGGCGACGGCGGCCGGTCGAGCATGACACTGACCATGCCGTGGATGAGGATGGTGATCGTCGTCTCGTAGCGGCGCACGTCGTCCCAGAAGGTCTTCGTGCTGAAGCCGCCCGGATACGCGACCGAGCCGCCCGCGAGCAGCATCGAGTACGTGATGCCGGTGCCGGCCGTGTACGACATCGGTAGCGGCTGCATGTACCGGTCGCTCTCGTCGACGAAGTCCGAGATGAAGCAGTGCGCGTAGTTCCAGAACGCGGCATGCGCGGCGCGGACGCCCTTCGACGGGCCTGTCGTGCCGGAGGTGTAGATCAGGCTGAGGTCGTCCCACGGCTCGACCGGGCGCGGCAGCGCCGGCCGCTCCTCGGAGGCGCCGTCGAGCAGCTCCTCCAGCGCGATCGTGCGCCACGGGAGCTCGACGTCCGCGTCGCCGCCGACGAGAACGACGGTCTCGAGAGCAGGAAGGTCGAGCCCGGCGAGACGCTCGACGAGGCCGCGGTGCGCGATCAGCACCTTGGACTCCGCGATCTTCATGGTGTGCTCGAGGTAGCTGCCGCGCGCCGAGAGGTTGAGCGGCGCATAGACGCCACCGGCCGCGTTCGTGCCGAACCACGCGCGCAGCACGTCGGGGCTCGTCGGCATCCACACCGAGACGTAATCGCCCATCTCGATCCCGCAGTGCGCCCGCAGACCGTTCGCCGTCCGCCAGGCCTCGCGCGCCGCGTCGGCGCACGTCCACGTCTCGTCCTCGAACAGGAGCAGCGGCTTGTCCGGACTTTCCGCGGCGCGCCTCGCGAGCAGCTCGGGGAGCACACACTCCTCCCGGGTCGGGAAGCGGAGTTCGGGGGTCGGCGACTGTCCGGAAGGCATGGGACTCTTGCTTACTGAACTGAAGTCGCTTAAGCTACCGCTCCACAGGGCAGCTGTCAATCACCGATGGGAACCTCCGACCGCACTCCAGCCCAGCTTCTCATCCCCGTCCCGTATCTCGGCACGGTGAATCTCTGGCTGCTCCGGGGCGAGCCGCTGACGCTCGTCGACACCGGTCCGAAAAGCGACGAGGCGCTGTGGGCCGTCGAGCAGGCGCTCCGCGACCACGGGCTCGCCGTCGAGGACATCGAGCTGCTGCTGCTGACGCACCATCACCTCGACCACACCGGTCTCGCCGGCCGGATCCGGGAGCGGTCGGGCGCGCGCGTGGCCGCGCTCGACGCGACCGCCGCGTGGGGCGTCGGCTACCACGAGCAGGCCGCCGTCGAGCGGCGGTTCACGGAAGGACTCCTCGCGGAGCACGGCGTCCCCTCGCAGCTCGTCGCCGACACTGCACCGTTCTGGGAGCACATCATCCGCGGTAGCGCGGACTACGAGACCGACGTCGTGCTGAAGGACGGCGACGAGATCGTCGCCGGCGGCAGGACGCTCCGCGTCGTGCACCGGCCCGGCCACAGCACGACCGACACGCTCTTCGTCGACGACGCGGCGAACGAGGCGATCGTCGGCGACCACCTTCTCGCCACGATCACGTCGGGAGCCGAGACGACGGAGTCGGACCTCCCCGCCGGCGGGCGCCGGCGCGCGCTGTTCGACTACCTCACGGGTGTCCGACTGACCGCGGCGATGAATCTCGACCGCTGCTACACCGGACACGGCGCGATCATCCGCGATCCGGCAACGCTGATCGACGAGCGCTTCGCGTTCCATTCCGCACGGCTCGACCGGATCGCCGAGATCGTCGAGAGCGGGGCCGACACGGCGTTCGCGATCTCGGAGTCGTTGTGGTCGGAGGAGGTCGCGGCGACCCAAACCGTGCTCGCGATCTGGGAAGTGCTCGGACATCTCGACATCCTCGTCAACCGGGGCACCCTCAGCGAGGACGTCGACCCGAACGGCGCTCATTCCTTCCACCCGACTGGAGCACTGAGAATTGCCACAGCAAACCGCTGAGACCGTGAACGAGGAGGAGCTTGTGTCACCTCGGCCGGAACCGCCGTACGACCGCTTCGACCTGACGGGACGCGTCGCGCTCATCACCGGCGGCAGCCGCGGGCTCGGACGCGCGATCATCCAGACGCTCGCGCAGGCAGGCGCGGACGTCGTCGTCTCGAGCCGCAAGCAGGAGGCGTGCGACGAGGCGGCCGACGAGGCGCGCAGCTTCGGACGGCGGGCCTTGGCGCACGCCTGCCACGTCGGCCGCTGGGAGGAGATCGACGAGCTCGTCGACGCGGCGTACGCGGAGTTCGGGCACATCGACATCCTCGTCAACAACGCGGGCATCGCTCCGACGTATCCCGACGTGCAGAGCGTCACCGAGGAGCTGTGGGACAAGGTGATCGCCGTGAACCTGAAGGGGCCGTTCCGGCTGACCGCTCTCGTCGGCTCGCGGATGGCGGCCGGCGACGGCGGCTCGATCGTGAACATCACGTCGATCGGCGCCGTGCGGCCGACGCACGACATCCTCGTGTACGCCGCTGCGAAGGCCGGGCTCAACGCGCTGACGCTCGGGTTCGCCGACACGTTCGGTCCGAAGGTGCGCGTGAACGCAGTCATGCCCGGACCGTTCCTGACGGACATCTCGCGCGAGTGGAACCACGAAGCGTTCGCCGAACGCGCCCGGACGTTTCCGCTGCGTCGTGCCGGTGTGCCGGAGGAGCTCGCGTCGGCCGTCCTGTACTTCGCGAGCGACGCGTCGAGCTTCACGACCGGCTCGGTTCTCGCGGTCGACGGCGGGGCGCAGTGGAGCCTCGCCGGCGGCGGAGACCAGTCCGCCGAGTACGGCAAGAGCCTCTACGAGGGCAAGAAAGATTGGGCCTGACGGCGACGCGTTTCTCTCTGCCGACGCTCAACTGGATCCGCTACCCGGGCGGCGACGAGAACGTGCCGGAAGGCGAGATGGTGCCGGCCTGGCCGCTCGACGTCGTGCTCGAGGCCGCGGCTGCGGCCGGCTTCCGCAATATCGGTCTCGACGATCTCACCGTTGCCGGAACCGCTCCCGACGAGGTGGCCGCGCTGCTGCAAACGCACGGCCTCGCGTGCACCGACGTCGGCGTCCTGCGGGTCGGCGCGGGCGAGATCCGGGCGCAGGCCGAGGCGCTCGCGACGCTCGCGTCCACGACCGGTGCCGGCGTCTGCATCGCCGCGCTGTTCACGCGGACGCCGGACGAGGCACTGTCCGACCTGCGTACCGGCGCGTCCGTGCTCGCCGACGCCGGCGTCCGCACTGCGCTCGAGTTCGCCCCGTACGGTGGACTACCGACGCTCTCCGACGCGATCGCCGTCTGCAGCGCCGTCGGCTGGGAGCGCTGCGGGCTGCTCGTCGACACCTGGCACTTCTTCCGCAGCGACGAACCGTGGGCGCTCCTGCGCTCCCTCGACCGCGATCAGATCGCGCTCGTCCATGTCAACGATGCGCCCGCGGTCGAGCACGATCTCGTCTACGAGAGCCGCTTCCGGCGGGTGCCGCCGGGGTCGGGCGTCTTCGGACTCGCCGAGTTCTCCGCCGCACTCGCCGAGACGGGCTACGACGGCGTCCTCAGCGTCGAGGTGCTCTCCTCCGCCCTCCGGCGCCGACCGCCGGTCGACGGCGCACGCAACCTGCTCGCTGCGCTGCACCGTTCCTGGCCGGTCGATCCACCGCGTACTGTAGAAATGAACTGAGTTCTCGACAGAGGAGCGGGCCAGGGTGGCGCAGGCGAAGACGACGAGAAGGCCGCGGGCCAAGCCCGGCGTGAAGCGGGAGCAGATCCTCGAGGTCGCGATCGAGGCGTTCGGCCGCTACGGCTACGAGGAGGCGAAGTGGGCCGACATCGCGTCGGCGGTCGGGATCGGCCCGACCGCGCTGTACCACTACTTCGAGTCGAAGCAGCACTGCCTGTACGAGATCATGGGCCAGACCGTCGCCGACTTCCAGGCGCGGTTCGATCGGATCACGGCCGCCCACGCCGACGACTGGAACGAGGCGCTCGTGGAGCTGCTCGTGGACGCGTTCAACTTGACCGAGCAGGAAGTGCAGCGCAACCGAGTCCTGGTGGCGGAGCAGGGGCTGATCGGAAGCCACCGGACGGCGCCGCGCGAGGAGGCCGCGCGCGAGATCGCAAGGACGCGCACCCGTGACCTCGAGTTTGCCTGGGGTACGTTCCTCGCGCGCGGCATGCAGCAGGGGCATCTGCCGGAGAACGACCCACAGCTCCTGGCCCGCGCGCTGCTCGGCCTCTCCAACAGCGTCTGGCACTGGTACCGGCCGGGCGGCACGCTCGAGCTCGAGGACGTCGCCCGCTTCTTTGTCGGCCGGCAGCTCGCGGTGCTCGGCTGCCCGCCCGACCTCGCAGACGCGAAGCTCGCGGCGGCCTAGGTCCCCGTCCAGACCGGGTCGCGCTTCTCGAGGAACGCGGCCACGCCCTCGGCTGCGTCGTTCGAGTTCAGCGTGACGCCGACGGCGAGCCGCTCCATCACCATCAACGTCGCGGTGTCGGAGTCGAGGCTCTTGTTCAGCGTCATCTTCGTGATCGCCATTTGGAACGGGCTCTTGTCCGAGAACTGGGAGACGAAGCGGTCGACGCATTCGTCCAGCTCGTCCGCCGGCGCGCAGTCGTTGACGAGCCCCCACTCCTTCGCCTCGATGCCGGTGAGCAGCTTGCCGGAGAGCATCAGCTCCTTCGCCCTGCGCTCGCCGAGGATCCGCGGCAGCCGGTAGATCGGCCCGGCCCCGCCGAACAGCGCACGGCGCATGTGGAAGTCGCCGATCAGCGCGTCGTCCGCGGCGATCGCGAAGTCGCAGTTGATCATGATCTCGAAGCCGCCTGCGGTCGTGTGGCCCTCGAGCACGCAGACCGACGGCTTGCGCGAGTTGAAGATCGAGTCGAGGATGCGCGCGGAGCGCTGCGCGATCTCGAGCGCGTACGTGTTCCCGAGGAAGTCGCTCTGCAGCTCGTCGAGGTCGAAGCCCGAGCAGAAGGTCCCCTCGCGACCGCGGAACACCATCACCCGGACGTCGTCGTCAGCCTCCGCCCGCTGCACTGCCTCGTCCAGCTCCTGCAGCAGCTGCTGGCTGACCGAGTTCCGCTTATGCGGCCGGTTGAGCCAGATGCGTGCGACGTGGTCGTCGACTTCGTACTGGATCGGCTCGACTTCGACTGCACCGGCCATGGAGGCTCCTCCTCATTGTTGAACTGAAGTTGTTTAAACTAGCACGGTCGTTATCAATGAATCAAGACTAGACGACCGCGATTTAGGAACTAAACTGTATTCAATTCATGAAGGTCTGTCCATGAGCGAGTCGCGTTTCTCTCTCGACGGCCGCGTGGCGGTCGTCACCGGCGCGTCGAGCGGCCTCGGCGCCCGATTCGCCGTCGTCCTCGCCGAGGCGGGCGCCAGGGTGGTGGCCGCGGCACGCAGGGTCGACCGGCTCGAGGAGCTCGCCGCTGCGAACCCGGCGATCCACCCGTTCGCCTGCGATGTGACAGCGGACGACGGGCCGGCGCGCCTCGTCCAGGAAACGCTCGACCGGTTCGGGCGCGTCGACGTGTGCGTCAACAACGCGGGAATCTCGTCCGGCGGGCCCGACCGCCAGGCGACACTCGACGGCTTCCGCTCCGTCCTCCGGGTGAACCTCGAAGCGCTCTTCGCGGTCTCGCAGGCCGTCGCGGTTCCGATGCGCGAGCAGCACAGCGGCTCCGTCGTCAACGTCAGCTCGATGTTCGGCTCGGTCGCGGCTTCTCCCGTTCCGGACGCCGGCTACGTCGCGTCGAAGAGCGCGGTGAACGGACTCACCCGCGAGCTCGCTGCGCAGTGGGCGCCCGACGGCGTGCGGGTGAACGCGATCGCGCCCGGCTGGTTCCCGAGCGAGATGACCGCGGAGCTTCTCGAGGACGAGAACGCGCAGCGCTGGTTCAAGCGGCAGTGTCCGCTCGGACGCCCCGGGAAGGTCGACGAGCTCGACGGCGCACTCGTGTTCCTCGCCTCCGACGCGTCGTCGTACTGCACCGGTCAGGTGCTGACGATCGACGGTGGGTGGACGATCAGATGAGCGGCGACGCCGCACCTCGCGGCATCGATCTCCCACTGCTGACGCCGTGGCTGACCGAGCGCCTGCCGGAGTTGGAACCTCCGCTTCGCTTCACGCGCGTCGGCGAGGGACAGTCGAACCTCACCTTCCGCCTCGACGACGCGGCAGGGCACGCGATGGTGCTGCGCCGTCCGCCGCTCGGCGAGATCCTCGCGTCCGCGCACGACATGGAGCGCGAGCACCGGATCCTGAGCGGCCTCGCCGCAGTCGGCGCGCGCGTGCCGCAGACGCTGGCCTACTGCGACGACGCGCAGGTGACCGGCGCGCCGTTCTATGTGATGGAGCACGTCGACGGGCTGATCGTGACGAAGGTCGAGACCGCCGAGCTGCTCGCCCCCGACGCCCGCGCGGCCGCCGCGCGCTCACTGGTGCAGACGCTGACCGAGCTGCAGGCGGTCGACCTCGACGCGGCCGGGCTCGGAGACTTCAAGCGTCCCGAGAGCCTGGCAAGCCGCCAACTCCGGCGCTGGACGCGCCAGTGGCACGCATCGAAGACGGAAGATCTGCCGGTGATCGAGGAGACGGCGGAGCTGCTCGCGGCGCGCATGCCGGAAGAGCTCGAGTCTGTGCTCGTCCACGGCGACTACCGCCTCGACAATGCCGTCCTCTCGCCGGACGGCGACGTGCGCGCGGTGCTCGACTGGGAGCTCTGCACCGTCGGCGACCCGCTTGCCGACGTCGGCCTGCTCGTCGCGTACTGGAACGAGCTGGGCTCGGCCGCGGGTCAAGCCGGAGCGCTGTTCCGGGAGCCGGTGACAGCAGTCGTGGGCTTCCCGACGGGCGCCGAGCTCGCAGCCGAGTACGCCCGCGCATCGGGCCGTGACCTGACCGAGCTGAGCTTCTGGATCGCGTTCGCGTACTGGAAGGTCGCGATCATCGTCGAGGGCGTCTACCGGCGCTGGCTGAACGACCCCGGAAACGGCTCGGGCGCCGGCGAGCTCCAGCCGGCGGTCGCCCGACTGGCCGGGCTCGCGCGCGCGGCGCTCGACGCCGACCCGCTGGCGGTGCCGTCGTGAGTGATACGAGACGAGCCGGTCAGAGGCAGAAGCCCGGGGTCAAGCGCGCGCAGATCCTCGAGGTCGCGGCGGAGCAGTTCGGGCGGCACGGCTACGAGGAGACGAAGTGGGCCGACGTCGCCGAGTCGGTCGGCATCGGCTCGACGGCCCTCTACCACTACTTCGAGTCGAAGCAGCACTGCCTGTTCGAGATCATCGCCAAGGCCGTCGCCGAGTTCCGGGAGCAGTTCGACCGCCGCATCGCCGAGCACGACGACTGGGGCGAAGCCCTCGTCGCGGTGCTGCAGGGCGGCTTCGAGCTCTCCGAGTGGGAGGTCTTCCGGCTGCGTGTGCTGACCGCCGAGCACGCGCGCATCGCGGTGCATGCGTCGCTGCCGCGCGAAGAGGTGGCACGCGCGACCGCGCGCGCGAACAAGCGCGACCTCGAATTTGCGTGGGGAACGTTCCTCGCCCGCGGGATGGAGCAGGGTCTGCTGCCGGAACGATCGCCGCGGCTACTGACGCGCGCGGTGATCGGCCTCTACAACAGCGTCTGGGTCTGGTACCGGCCCGGCGGCTCGCTGCAGCTCGACGACGTCGCGCGGTTCTACATCGACCGCCAGCTCGACGTCCTCGGCTGCGATCCCAAGCTCTCGGCGCGCTGGCTGAAGGCGGCGGCCTAGTCATGAACGCCGCCGTCGTCGGACTCGGGATCACCCCGATGGGCAAGATCTACGGCCGGAGCGCCGCAGACTTTGCGGCCGAGGCCGTCGCTCTGGCGCTCGACGACGCGGGGCTCCGCAAGTCCGACATCGACGGCCTGCTCATCAACGGAAACGGCAACGTCGACATGGAGCCGCGGCTGCAGATGGCGCTCGGCTTCGAAGACCTGACGATGCTGAACGTCATGAGCGCGGCAGGCTCGACCTCCGGCGCGATGGTGCAGTACGCGGCTCTGGCGCTCGATGCAGGCGTCGTGAGCCACGTCGTGCTCCTCTACGCCGACACACCGTTGCAGGAAGACGTCGGCGCTGCCGCCGCGTATGCGCGGCGCGGCGCGTGGAACGGCATGAACGGCCTGCGCGGCGCGTACGGAGAGTTCGGCGGGAATCCGCCCTACGCGCTTGCTGCGCGCAGGCACATGCACCTGTTTGGCACGACGAGCGAGCAGCTGGGCGCGATTGCGGTGGCGCAACGGAAGTGGGCGCAGATGAATCCACGCGCGCAGATGACGAAGCCAATGACGCTCGAGGACCACCAGAGCTCACGCCTCGTCGTCGACCCCTTCCACCTCTTCGACTGCTGTCTCGTCTCCAACGGCGCGGTCGCGGTGATCATGACGACAGCCGACCGCGCGACGGACCTCCGGCAGCCGCCCGTCTACGTCAGAGCCGCCGCGCAGGCAGCGCCCGGCGACAACCAGCGCAGCGGCCGCGATCCCGGAATCAACACAGGCGCTAAGCGGTCCGGCGAGCTTGCGTTCTCGATGGCCGGCATCACGCGCGACGACGTCGACGTCCTCGAGCTATACGACTGCTACACGTACACCGTCCTCGTCACGCTCGAGGACTACGGCTACTGCGCGAAGGGCGACGGCGGAGCATTCGTCGAGGACGGCAAGCTCGGCCCCGGCGGTTCGCTCCCCACGAACACGGGCGGCGGGCAGCTCTCCTCCTACTACATGTGGGGCTTCACGCCGCTGTCGGAAGCCGTGATCCAGGCACGCGGCCAGGCGGGCGAACGGCAGGTCGAGAAGAATGACTTCGTGCTCGCGAGCGGCAACGGCGGCGTCCTCAACTACCACTCGACGACGATCCTGAGCAAGCATGCCGCCTGACGCAAATGTCCAGTCGCAGCGGCCGGTGCCGACGCCGGACGAGGCCAGCGCGCCGTTCTTCGCGGGAGCAGCGAGAGGCGAGCTCATGCTTCAGCGCTGTAGCGCGTGCGGGGCGTTCATGTGGCCGGTCAAGCCCCGCTGCGTCGAGTGTTTCTCCGGCGACGTCGAGTGGACGCCGGCCGGTGGGCGGGCCGTCCTCTACAGCTTCGTCGTCGTCCACCAGCGCTACCCCGGCTTCGACGAGCCGTATGTCGTCGCGACGGTGGAGACGCCCGAAGGCGTGCGCTTCAACTCGAGCATCGCCGGAGTGGATCCGGCCGAGCTCGAGATCGGCATGCCACTCGAGGTCGTGTTCGATCCCGTCTCCGATGATGTCGTCGTCCCGACGTTCAGGCCGGCGACGTGAGCCACGAGTTCGTCACCTACGAGAAGCGGGATCGGATCGCGACGATCACGCTGAACCGGCCCGAGGTCATGAACGCGCTCCACCTCGAGGCGCACCTCGAGCTGAAGGAGATCTGGGAGGACTTCCGCGACGATCCCGAGGTCTGGGTTGCGATCCTCACGGGCGCCGGCGACCGGGCGTTCTCAGCCGGCAACGACCTGAAGGCCGACGGCGGCGCGGACGGCCGCCGGAACCGACGTCCAGGGAGCGGCGCGGCCGCCGTTCGGCCGGATCACCCGCGACTTCGACTGCCCGAAGCCGATGATCGCCGCCGTCAACGGCGTGGCCGTCGGCGGCGGCCTCGAGATGGCGCTCGCCTGCGACATCATCGTCGCCGCGGATCACGCCCGCTTCGGCCTGCCCGAGCCGCGGGTCGGCCTGTTCGCCGGCGCCGGGCGGCATCCACAGGCTCGCGCGACAGGTGCCGTTCAAGCAGGCGATGGGGCTGCTCATGACCGGTCGCCTGATCCAGGCGGACGAGGCGTACCGGATCGGGCTCGTCAACGAGGTCGTCCCGCTCGCGGAGCTGATGGCGACGGCGCACCGCTGGGCCTCCGAGATCCTCGAATGCTCGCCGAGCTCTCTGCGCCTGACGAAGGAAGCGGTCTTCGACGGACAGCAATTCAGCATCGACGAGGCGCTCGAGCGCGACGCGGTCCGGCGGGAACGGCTGCTCGCGTCGGCCGACTACGTCGAGGGGCCGAAGGCGTTCTCGGAAAAGCGGAAGCCAAAGTGGACGGGGCGGTAGCCGCCACCGCGCGGGACGGCTCGGCTCGCCTGCGCGAGCTGCTCTCGCCGAAAAGCATCGTGCTCGTCGGCGCCTCCGACAACTCGGGCTGGTCCCGGGGGTCGTACGCGAACTTCGAAGCGGTCGGCTTCGACGGCGCACTGCACCTCGTGAACCGAAACGGCGGCGAGGTGCACGGCCGCCCGGCGTTCACGAGCTGCGCCGAGATCGGCGAGCCCGTCGACCTCGCTCTCATGCTCGTCGGCGCAGCCGCGCTGCCCGGCGCGCTGGCAGACGCGGCGGCGGCGGGAGTCCGCTCCGTCGTCGTGCTCGCGGCAGGCTTCGGCGAGACGGGCGCCGAGGGCGTCCGTGCGCAGGAGGAGCTTGTCGAACGCTGTCGTGAGCTCGACCTGACCTGCGTCGGCCCGAACTGCCTCGGGTTCGTGAACGTCGTCGATCGTGCGCCTGCGTGGTCGGGGCAGCTGATGCCGGTCGTCCCGGGCGGCGTCGCGGTCGTGTCGCAGAGCGGCGCGACGGCCTACGCGATCGCCGCGTTCGCCGGTGCGCAGAACATCGGGCTCAGCCACGTGATCTCGACCGGCAACGAGGCGATGGTCGACACGATCGACATGGCCGCGGCCGTGGTCGAGGACGATCGCGTGCGCGCGCTGGCGATGTTCCTCGAGTCGATTCGCGATGTCGAGCGTCTTCGGCAGCTGGCCGGGCGCGCAGCCGAGCTCGAGAAGCCGATCGTGATGCTGAAGGTCGGGACGAGCGCCCTCGCCGCCGAGATCGCGCTCACGCACACCGGCGCGCTCGTCGGCGACGATCGTCTCGTCGATGCCGCGCTACGGCAACTCGGCGTCGTTCGCGTCGACTCGATCGAGCAGCTTGCGATGACGGCCGGCCTGCTTGCGCGCACCGGACCGCTGCCGCCGGGCGGGCTCGGGGTCGTCTCGATCTCCGGCGGCGCGTGCGACATCATCGCCGACCGCGCCGAGGTCGCCGGCGTTCCGCTCGAGCCGCTCGCCGAGGCCACGCAGGCGCGCCTCTCGGACGTGCTCGCGTCATACGGCACGCTGCGCAACCCGCTCGACATCACGGGAGCCGCATCCGCGAACCCGCAGATCTTCGCCGACGCGCTCGCCGCACTCGCCGATGATCCGTCGGTGGCGATTCTCGCCGCGATTCACGTGCTGCCGACCGAGGAACGCGCACGCTACCGGCCGACGATCGAGGTGATCGCGTCGGGGCTGCGCACTGCCGGGACCTGTGGGCTCCTCGTGGATCAGACCGTCCGTGACATCGACCGCTACACCGCGGGGGCGCTCGAGGAGATCGGCGTTCCGCACGCCATGACCGGCCTCCGCGACACGGTCGACGCCGTCGGCGGCGCGATGCGCTGGTCTGCCTGGCTCCGCCGCGCGCGCACGACGCCGCCCGTCGCGGACGAACTCGAGCTCGACGACCGCGGCGCGCAGTGGTCGGAGGCGCGCAGCCTTCGGCTGCTCGCCGAGAACGGAATCCCGGTCGTCCCGTGGCGCGTTGTCGGGACACGCGAGGACGCGGTCGCAGCGGCCCGCGAGCTTGGCTACCCGGTCGTGCTCAAGGTCGTGTCGCCGGAGATCCTCCACAAGAGCGACATCGGAGGCGTGGCGCTCGACCTGCGGACCGACGACGCCGTGGGCGAAGCATTCGAGCGGGTGACCGCCGCCGGCGCACGCGTCGACGGCGCGTGCGTCGAAGGCGCGCTCGTCGCCCCGATGCGCCGCGACGGGTTGGAGCTCATCGTCGGCGCGGTCCGCGACGCACACTGGGGCCTGACGCTCGCCGTCGGCCTCGGCGGCGTCTGGGTGCACGTCGCCGACGACACCAGCCTGCGGCTCCTGCCGGTCGACGAGAGCGACGTCCGCGACATGCTCGACGAGCTTCGCGGCCACGCGCTGCTGGACGGCGTACGCGGAGTGCCGGCGGCAGACCGCGATCGTCTGATCGAGACGATCGCCGCGTTCGCGCGCCTCGCCGAGCGGCTCGGACAGCGCCTCGCCTCGATCGAGATCAATCCGTTGCGCGTCGACGGCGCGAGCGTCGAGGCGCTCGACGCCGTCGTCGTCTGGTCGTAGCGCTCAGTTCCGGACGGTGGCCGCCGCCTCGATTGCGGTCATCGCGGCGCGGAGCCCGAAGATGAGCGCCGCCGCGATCCCACCTGCATAGGCACGGACGTAGAGGCCGCCGGCGTCCGCGCCGGCGGCGTGAAGCCCCGGGATCGGCCGGCCGTCGCCGTCGAGCACGCGCGCCTCGGAGTCGACGAGGAGCCCGCCGAAGGTGAAGGTGATCGCGGGCACCACCTCGATCACGTAGAAGGGCGGATCCTGAATCGGCACGGCGTCGAACCGGCGGGGCGGATCGAACGAGCCGTCCGCACACTCCCGGTTGAAGTCGACGAGAGCCTGCCGCACGGCCTCACCGTCGTAGCCCCACTCCGGCGGCATCAGGGCGAGCTCGTCGAGGTCCTCGGCGACGGCGCAACGCGCCCCGCGCTGGTAGCAGAGGTCGAACGTATCCACGGGGCGAACGCCCTCCACGTACGGGCGGAGGATCCACTCGTCGCGCACGCGCGAGTCGGAGACGATCAGCGCTCGCGCTTCGGGCTGCTTGAGGAGCGCCATCGTGTTCAGGTGGTCGCCGACGGTCTCGTCGACGAACCGCCGAGAGTCGAGGTTGAGCATGAGCGAGTGCTCGCTGTAGTAGAGCGAGAGCGCCACGAAGTCGTCGTGCTCGCCGAAGCTGACGCCTGACGGCATCAGGTGCCCGTAGAAGCCGGCGTCCTCGGGGCCGAAGGCGGCACCCGCCTCCTGGCCCAGCCGCAAGCCGTCGCCGGTGCTGTACCAGTTCCCGCGCAGTGGGATGTCGCGCGCCTGCGGATGGATCAGCGACGCCCTCAGTTCGGGATCGCCCTGGAAGCCGCCGGTGGCGAGCACCGTCGCGTCCGCGCGGATCAGTGCACACCTCTCCGGAGGCGAGCACGATCTCGGCGCCTCGTACCGCGCCGTCCTCGACGAGCAGCCGGCGGGTGTTGGCGCCGAGCACGATGTCGGAGCGAGGGTCGTCGCGGACGGTCAGCTCGCACGCGCGGAGATAGTTGAGGAGCGACGTCTGGTGGCCGCGCCCGAACCGAAGGACATCGACCGCCGGCTGACACTCGACGCCGAGGGAGCGCACCCACTCGACCGCCGGCTCGAAGTCGTCGATCAGCCGCTCGGCCAGCTGCGCGTCTCCGTCGGGGATCGCCTCGCGCAGCACCTCGAGTGACGGCGCCGTCCAGATGAAGCCGGCGTTGAGTGCGCTGCCGCCGAGCTCGCCCTTCTCGACGAGCAGGACCGACCGCCCCTGGCTGACCGACCAGGCCGCCGCCGACAATCCCGCCATCCCGCCGCCCAGCACGAGGAGATCGAACTCCGTCTGATTCGAGGACACCGCTCTCGCCTCCTTCGCCCACCCCGAAGATCGAATTGAAGTCGCTTAGACTAAAGCCCTCGCCCCGCTGCTGTCAATGACCTCGTTCAACCACAGATAAAGGGACTTGCAAACCGACGAGAGATCGGGTACAAAGCTACACACCTGAAGTCAGTTTACCTACCGGCCAGGGGCGATCGGGGAGACGGACGTGAAGAGCAACATCGGCGTTCGGCAAGCGTCTGTAACGAGAACCCCCTGCGGATCGAACCCCGCATCATCAGATCGACTCCGACCGCGGAACCCGCGGGTCGAGTCCGAGGAAGGAGGAGTCCGGTGCTAGGAGCTTCACGTCTTCGCCGTCACCGGGGAGTGCTGATCGGTGCCCTCGCAGCCCTGCTCGTCACGGCGATCGCCGGCACGGCGTCCGCGTCCTCGCGGCATACGTCGGTGGCCGCCCCGAAGCCGGCGACGGCCGCGCAGTGGAAGGCGCTCGTCGCGAAGGCCCAGCAGGAAGGCAGCGTCACCATCTACACGGTGTCGAATCCCACGTCCTACGCGAACATGGCGGCCGCGTTCAAGGCGAAGTACGGGATCACCGTGACGGTCAACCGGAACGTGGACAACGCGATCGTGGCGCAGATCAACGCCGAGGAGTCGACCGGCAAGGCGGTCGCCGACATCTGGGTCGCAACCGCGAAGCCGTACATCTACGGCGCGCTCAACCACCGCTGGGTCGTCGACCCAGTCGGGCCGAGCTTCTTCAGCAAGAAGTTCAACCGCAAGACGTTCATGTTCGGCAAGGCGTGGATCAGCGGCGAGGCCGTGCTCGGCGAGGCCTGGAACACGCAGGGCTACAAGGGATCGATCAGCGGCGTCCCGGACTTCACGAACTCGGCGTTCTCGGGCAAGATCGGTGTTCCCGACCCGCGCGTATCGACGTCGTTCATGGACTGGTACCTCTGGGCTGAGAAGAAATGGGGGACGAGCATTCTCCAGAAGCTCGCAGCGCAGAACCCGAAGATCTACACGTCGACGCTGCCGATGACGCAGGCCGTCGCATCGGGCGAGATCCTCGGCGCACCAGTCGCCGCGGGAACTGCCCTCACGCTCAAGGCGGCGGGAGCGCCAATCGAGTTCAAGGTCCTCCCGGACAACTGGAACGCGCCGTACTTCGGGATGATCCTGAAGCAGGCTCCGCACCCCGCGGCGGCTCAGTTGCTCGCCAACTACATGGAGTCGCCGGAGGGGCAGGCCTACGTCTCGGCCACCGCCGGCGCCATCTACCCGAACATCCCCAATACGTTCTACTCGACACCGCGAGTGCAGCACCTGAATGACTTCACGAAGGCGAAGGTCGATGCCTTCAACGCCCAGTGGGTGTCCCTCTTCACTCACTAGCCTGACCTCCAGATCGCCGGGAGCGGACGCAGCCGCGCCCGCTCCCGGCGATTCCCGGACCGAAAGCAGACGTCGTGGCAAACGTGAGCATCAAAGGACTTTCGAAGCGGTTCGGGGGCAAAGTTCCGACGACCGCGGTCGACAGTCTCGACATCGAGATCGAGCCGGGCGAGTTTCTCGTCCTGTTGGGTCCGAGTGGATGCGGAAAGACGACGACGCTGCGCTGCATCGCCGGTCTCGAGTCCGCCGACGAGGGGAGCATCGCCTTCGGCGACCGGGTCGTGTTCGACGCGAGCCGCGGGACGAACGTGCCGCCGAACAAGCGCAACATCGGCATGGTGTTCCAGTCGTACGCGCTGTGGCCGCACATGACGGTGCGGCAGAACATCGGCTACCCGCTGAAGGCGCGGCGCGTCAAGCGCGCGACCGCGACCGAGTGGATCGAAGGGGCCGCGGAGCTGGTCGACTGCAGCGCGCTCCTCGATCGCTACCCCGGACAGCTGAGCGGCGGGCAGCAGCAGCGGGTCGCGCTCTCGCGCGGACTCGTCGCGCGACCGGATCTCGTGCTCTTCGACGAGCCTCTCAGCAACCTCGACGCGCGGCTTCGCGACCAGGTGCGCAGCGAGATCCACGAGCTCCATCAGCGCCTTCACTTCACCGCCGTCTACGTCACCCACGACCAGAGCGAGGCCCTGGCGCTCGGCGACCGGCTGGCGATCATGCGTGCCGGCAAGATCGAGCAGCTCGGGCGGCCCGAGGAAGTCTTCGAGGAGCCCGCGACCGAGTACGTCGCCGGCTTCATCGGAATGGAGAACCGCCTCACGCTCGAGCGGCAGGAGGGCGGCTGGAAGCACGACAACGAGCCGCTGAAGGGCGAGCTCGGCTTCGACGACCGCGCTTTCGACTCGCTGACGGCACGCGCCCGCCCCGAGGACCTCCAGCTCTCGAAGCCGGGTACGGCTGTCGAGCCCGACACGCTCTCGTTCTCGGCCATCGTCGTCGACTCCGAGTTCGGCGGCCGCTGGATGGACGTGCTCCTGACCGTCGCGGGCACGCGCTTGCACAGCCGCATGCCCGCGGGCGAGCGCGGCGACTGGATCCGGAGCCTCAACGCCGGTGAGCAGGTGAACGCCTTCTTCCGGACCACCGACCTGACGGTCTTCGACCAGGACGGCGCGCGCATCGTCGCCGAGAGCGCCGCGCGGAAGCCCGAGAGCATCGTCGGTGTCTGAGGCATCGGTCCCCGCGGTCAAGGTCGCGGCCCCGCGCCGAAGGCCGGTCAGCGCCGGCTACATCGGAACCCGGCTCGGCCTCATCGTCTTCATCGGTGTGCTCGCGTACCTGATCCTGCTTCCGCTCGTCCGGATTCAGGTGCTCGCGTTCTCGCACGGCGGACGCGCCTACGGCGAGGCGTTCCGGGAGCCCGGGATCTGGCAGACCGTCTGGCGGACGGTCGAGCTCGCGCTCGGGTCGCTCGCGATCGCGCTCGTGCTCGGAACGGCGCTCGCCTGGGCCGCGAGCACGCTCTCGCCGCGGCTGCGGCTCCTCAAGATCCTGCCCATCCTCCCGATCGTCGTCCCCGCGATCGCGAGCGTGCTCGGCTGGTCGTTCCTCTTCTCGCCGCATCCGGGATACCTCAATGCCCTGCTACGGCATCTGCCCTGGTGGCACCACCTCTACGACGGCCCCGTCGACATCTACACGCTGCCGTGGATCGTCATCGTCACCGGCCTCGCGCTCACCTCGTTCATCTATCTCTTCGTCAGCGCCGGGTTCGAGAACATCAACGGCGAGCTGCTCGAGGCGGCGCAGGTGGCGGGGTCATCACAGGCAGGCGTCTTCTTCCGCGTCACGCTTCCGCTGCTGCGGCCCGCGCTGATCTACGGCTCCGGCGTAGCCCTCCTGCTCGCGCTGGGACAGTTCACGGCGCCGCTGATCCTCGGTGCGAACAACAACATCACCGTGCTGACCACCGAGATGTATCCGCGCGACCCAGCAGACTCCCGCTCAGTACGACGTCGCCGCAGCGCTCGGCTCGCCGCTGCTCATCTTCGGGGTGACCATCCTCCTGCTGAACAAGATCCTGCTCGGCGACCTCGGACGATTCGTCACACACGGCGGCAAGTCGTTCCGGAGCGCGCCGAAGACCTCCAAGCTCGGCGCCGCCGCGCTCGTCCTGTACGGCATCGCCGCGACACTGCTGCCGATCATCGGCCTCGTGCTCGTCGCCCTCTCGCCGTACTGGTCGGGCCAGCTGCACCCGAGCCAGTTCACGCTGCACGCCTTCGACCAGATCTTCCACGACGGCGCGATCGTGACCGCCATCAAGACGAGCCTGATCGTGTCGGTGATCGCCGTCGCGATCACGCTCCCGCTCGGCTACTTCGGAGCGACGATCCTGCGCCGCCGCGACCAGTTCCCGTTGCTGCGCCCGCTGCTCGACCTGATCGTCGCCATGCCGCTGAGCATCCCCGCCGTGATCTTCGGCGTCGGCTTCCTGTACGCGTACACGCGCGGGCCGCTCGTGCTCTACGGGTCGAACTGGGTGATCGTCCTCGTCTACGTCACGCTGATGGTTCCGTTCTCGGCGCGCATGCAGCTGTCGGGCATGGTCGCGCTCGGCGATTCGTACCAAGAGGCGTCACGCGTGTCCGGCGGCGGCGTCCTCCGCACACACCTGAGGATCATGGCGCCGCTGATGCGCGCGACGTTCGCCGGTACGGCCGCGCTGATGTTCATCCTGCTCGCGAACGAGTTCGCCGCATCGCTGCTCGTGCGCTCGCCGACGCAGAACGTGATGGGAACCGTTCTCTACAACTACTACGGGAACGGCCTGTACCCGGCGGTCGCGGCCACGGCACTCGTCATGGTCGCCGTCACCGGGGCGGGCGTTGCGATCGCGATGCTGGCCGGCGGCTCCGACATCTTCAAGAAGCTCTAGTCGTGGACGCACTCCAGGACAAGGTGGCCGTGGTCACCGGGGCCGCCAGCGGGATCGGCTATGCGCTGTGCGAGGCGTTCGCGGCGGAGGGAATGCGGATCGCGATGGCCGACGTCGATCCCGCGGGGCTCGACGCGGCCGCGGCGCGACTCGCCGCGGACACCGGTGCCGAGGTGCTCGCCGTTCCGACCGACGTCATGAACTGGGACGAGGTCGCGGCGCTCGAGGCGCGAGTCGTCGACCGGTTCGGCGCGGTGCACGTGCTCTGCAACAACGCCGGCGTGCAGTTGCCGGGCGTGACCTGGGAGTTCACGCGACGGGAATGGGAGTGGGTGCTGGGCGTCAACCTCGGCGGCGTCGTGCACGGGGTCGAGGCGTTCCTCCGCGGGATGGTCGAGCGCGGCGAGCCGGGACACGTGGTGAACACCGCGTCGGTCGGCGGCCTGGTCGCCTTCCCCAACCTCGCGCCGTACACGGCGGCGAAATACGGCGTCGTCGGCCTGTCCGAATGCCTCGAGCACGACCTCCGGGCGCAGGACGTGCCGATCGGCGTCTCGGTCCTCTGCCCCGGTCCGGTGCTCAGCTCGCTGCGCGAGAACAGCAGACTCCTGCGCCCGGGCGGCGAGGACGGCCGCGACGTCCCGCTCGTCACGATGCCGCGCATCCCGGCCGCGGACGTCGCGGCGCAGGTCGTCGACGCGATCCGCCACGACCGCTTCTGGATCCTCACCCATCCCGGCTACAAGGAGACGATTCGCGCGCGCTGCCGCGGCATCGTCGACACGGACGCCCTCGTCGTCCCTGAGCTCCTGGAGCGATGAAGCTCGGACTCGAACCGGAGGAGCGCGCACTTCGCGACGAGGTGCGCGAGTTCCTCGCCGAGCACTGTCCCGATCCGGCGGATCTTCCGCACGATCTCGACGAGCGGATCGCGTACCTCCGCCGCTGGCAGGCCCGCTGCTACGACGCGGGCTACGTCGGCCGTGCCTGGCCCGCGGAGTTCGGCGGCGGCGGCCGCCCGACGGTCGAGCAGATCGTCGTCGACCAGGAGATGGCGTCGGCAGGCGCGCCCGAGCGGGTCGCGATCGTCGGGCTCGACGTGCTCGGGCCGGCGATCCTCGCGTTCGGCAGCGACGAGCAGCGCAGCCGCCACGTCGCGCCGATCCTGTCCGCCGAGGAGCTCTGGAGCCAGGGCTTCTCCGAGCCCGAGGCGGGATCGGATCTCGCCTCGCTGCGCACCGTCGCCGTCGAGACGGACGACGGCTTCGTGATCAACGGGCAGAAGACGTGGGTCTCGTGGGGCCAGTTCTCCCGCTGGTGCGGCGTGCTCGCGCGCACCAGATCCCGACGCGCCGAAGCACAAGGGCATCTCGCTGCTGATCGTCGACGTCGAGTCGCCCGGAGTCGAGATGCGGCCGATGGAGCAGATCACCGGGCACGCCGAGTTCTGCGAGTTGTTCCTCGACGACGTGCTCGTCCCGAAGGAGAACATGCTCGGCCGGCCGGGTCAGGGCTGGGAGATCGCGATGCACGTCGTCGCGCACGAGCGCGGCACCGCCGCGCTGCCGCGGCAGGTCACGCTGCGCACGTGGCTCGACCGGCTCATCGCGGACGCCGCGGGCATGCAGCGCGACGGCGCTCCGGTGCTCGCCGACGAAGGCGCGCAGGCTGCGCTCGCCGGCGCGCTGATCCAGATCGAGGTGCTGCGGCATCACGCGACGCGCACCATGTCGGCGTTCCTCAACGGCGGGGCGGTCGGCCCCGAGAGCTCCGGCGTGAAGCTGCTGATGGCGCAGGCGGAGCAGACGCTCGGGATGACGGCGCTCGAGGTGCTCGGCGACGAGGCCGCCGGAGAGTTCTGGCACGAGCGCTATCTCTACTCGCGCGCCGCAAGCGTCTACGGCGGCGCGCAGCAGATCCAGCGCGGCATCATCGCCGACCGCGTTCTCGCCCTTCCGAAGGAGTGATGCGTGAACCTCGAGCTGACAGAGGAGCAGACGTTGCTGCGCGAGGCGGTCGGCGAGATGCTCGGGCGCTCGGCGGGAGACGACGGACTCGTGCCCGGCGCGGCCGGCGACGCTCTGTGGCGTGAGCTTGTGGAGTTCGGTGCGCTCGAGATCGGCGGCGACGAGGGACTCGGCGCGGTCGAGCTCGCGCTGATCTGCTCGGAGTCTCGGCAGGCGCCTCGCCGCCGTGCCGTACGTCGACAGCGCGCGCTCGCGTCGACGTCGTGCCCGGGGAACCGCGTTTGCCGCGCGGCGCTCGGCTTCGAGCGAGCCCGGGCGGAGCTTCGCGCCGAGAGCCCTCGACGCCGCTCGACGCGGCGGCCGGTCACGGGCGAGAAGACGCGGTCGTGTTCGCGGCGTCGTCGACCGGCTCGCGGTCCCGCGGCCGGCCCGACGACGGGCCGTCCTCGCGCTCGTCGCCCCGAACGCGCGACGGCGTCTCGCTCGAATTCGAGACGACGCTCGACACAAGCTTGAAGCCGGCGCGCGTCGGCTTCGAGTCGGCCGGCGCAGAGCCGCTCCCAGACGGATCCTCAGCGGCGGCGCTCGTCGAGTCGCTCGCCGCCGTCGCGGGCGTGCTCGCGGCCGCCGAGGCCGTCGGCGCGGCCGCGGCCGTCCTCGATCTCGCTGCGCGCTACGCGGCAGAGCGCCGCCAGTTCGGACAGCACGATCGGCAGCTTCCAGGCGATCCGACACCTGCTCGCCGACATGTACGTCGAAGGTCGAGAGCTCGTGGTCGAGCGTCCTCTACGCGGCCGCCGCGCTCGACGAGCGCGAAGCCGACAGCCTCCGCACGGCGTCGATCGCCAAGGCGTACGTCGCGCGCGACCCACGAGGTCGCGCACGGAGCGCTGCAGGTGTTCGGCGGCATCGCGTTCACCGCAGAGCATCCGGCGCACCGCTTTCTCCGCCGCATCGCCGTCCGCAGCGGACAGTTCGGCACGCCACGCGACCACGAGCGCAGCCTCGGACGCGGCCTCGCCCACCAACTGGAGGTTCCGGCATGAGCGACGCGACGTTCCTCCCCGTCTACTTCGAACGCTCGACACGGGCGAGGACATCGTCCCGATGCTCGCGCCCGACTTCACGTTCGCCCTCGCTCTGGGCGACGACGACGGCGCGCAGGAGTTCGCGGGCGGTTTCGAGGAGTTCCACGGCTACCTCGCGCAGCGCGACCCCGACGGCCAGCTCCACCACATCGCGAACTCGCTTCGCGAGGGACGGACCGAGGTCGCCTCCGGCTGGACGACGCGTCACGGCGAGCCGCTCGGGACGTTCGTGTTCTCCGTCGAGCTGGACGAGGAGCGAGCGGGCCCGTGCGCCTGTTCGCCGCGCGGACGCTCGCGTTCGACGGCGTGCCCTTCTAGATCCGGACGAGCGTCTTGCCGGTGTTGTCGCCGCGCATCAGCCCGGCGAGCGCCTCCGGCGCGTGCTCGAGGCCGTCGACGATCGTCTCGCGGTAGCGCAGGCGTCCCTCGCGAAGCCACGCGCCGACCTCGCGCGTCATCTCCGGCAGAAGGTCGACGTTGCTGCTTCCGCGGAAGCCGCGGATCGTCAGGTTCTTCGCGACGGCCATGAACATGTTGCTCGGCCCGGGCGGCGGCTCGTCCGCGTCGTACTCCGAGATCGTCCCGCAGATCGCAACGCGGCCGTGATCGCGCAGCGCACCGAGCGCAGCTTCGAGGTGGTCGCCGCCGACGTTGTCGAAGTAGACGTCGATGCCGTCGGGCGCAGCATCGCGCAGCAGCTCGGGCAGCGGTCCGCTCTTGTAGTTGAACGCGGCGTCGACGCCGAGCTCGTCGAGGAGATACGCCACCTTCTCCGCGGAGCCGGCGCTCGCGATCACGCGGTGTCCGCGGATCTTCGCCATCTGCGCGACGAGGCTGCCGACGGCCCCGGCCGCGGCGGACACCCAGACGACGTCGCCGTCGCGGAGGCCGGCGACTCGGAAAAGGCCCGCGTACGCCGTGAGCCCGTTGCCGCCGAGCACGCCGAGATACGCCTGCGGCGGAGCGACGGCAAGGTCGAGCTTCGTCAGCGTCGCAATGCCGCCGAGCGCCGGTGCTCCCGCCTCGACGACCGCGTAGTCGCGCCAGCCGGCCGCGTGCCAGACGGTGTCGCCCGCCTCGAAGCCTTCGGCGTGGGACTCGACGATCTCGCCGACGGTAAAGATCCCGTCCATCGCCGCCTCGAGCGGGAACGCGGCGAAGTACCCCGCCGGACCGTGGGCGCGGAGCCGCAGTCGGAGCGCCGCGTCGACGGACGTCCACGTGTTGCGGACGAGCACCTCGCCCGGCTCCCGGCTCCCGCACCTCGACCTCGACGACGCGGAAGTCGGATGGCCGCACCTCGCCGCGCGGATACGCGACCAGCTGAACCTCACGGCCGGTCATGCGCGAAGGAGCGAGAGCACCTCGCACCCGATCCGGTTGCTGTTCGCCTCGTCGAGGTCGACGCCGACGGCGCGCGTGCCGATGTAGACGCGCTCGATGCCGAGATCGACGATCTCGTGCAGACGTTCGGCGCAGTACTCGGCGGTGCCGGCAATCGCAAAACGGTCGATCAGCTCGTCCGCCCCGGCCTCGCGCGGGTAGAAGTCGATCTCGCCGGGCCGCCCGCCCTCGACGCGGGAGACGCCGCCGCGGGTCGTCCGGTACACCGCCTCCATCGTCTCGACCGCCTGCCGGTACTCGCTGTGGTCGGACGCGGCGACCCCGGAAGCGGCGTTCGCCTCGAAGCCGGAGAACCGCGCGTGCGTGACGACGAGGCCGCGGATCGCCTCGCGCGCGCGCGCGTCGCGCTCGTTCGTGACCGCGACCTGCACGTAGCACCCGAGTGCGAGCGTGTCGGCGTCGCGGCCAGCCGCATGACACGCGTCACGCACGAGCGCGATCGACTGCCGGAGACGCTCGACGTCGGCTCCGACCGAGAAGCTCACGCCGTCCGCGCAGCGGACCGCGACGTCGATCGTGCGCGGCCCGGTCGCGGCGACGTTCAACGTCGGCTTCGCGGCGGCGAGCGACGGGTCGATGTCGTCGAGCCGCGACATCGTCGAGACGACGCCGTCGATCTCGACGTCCTCGCGTCGCAGGAACCCCTGGAGCCGGGACAGGTACTCCTCGAAGCGGGCGACCGGCATCGGCTTCTGCTGCAGCACCTTCATCGCGCCGTCTCCGCGGCCGATCGAGAACGACGCGCGTCCGCCCGAGACGGCCTGCAGCGTCGCCATCGCGTCGGCGGCGAGGAGCGGATGGCGGAGCGGCACCGCAACCGCGGTTCCCACCTTCAGCGTGGTCGTGGCGGCGGCAGCGAGCGCGAGGACGACGTACGGATCCGGGAGCAGGCCGTGCGCCTCGCCGACCGCGAGCCCGTCCCACCCGCTCGCTTCGAACTCCCGCGCGAAGCGGCCGATGTCGGTCGACGGCACCGGTGTCGCGCCCATCCGCCAGAACTCGGCACGCCCGCGCATGTCAGGCGACCGCGACCATGCCGGCGTTGTCGAGGCGGCCCTCGTCGAAGTGGCGGATCGCAACGTTGGCGTCGAGGACGGCATGGGTCAGACGTCGCGCGGCAGAGCAGTCGCCGACGGCGACGAGCGCGGGAACCGCGCCGGCGAGCTCACGCAGCAGCGTGTCGGCGGGACGCAGCCTCGTCCTGACAACGACCAGGTCGGCCTCTGTCTCCGACGGCTCGCCCGTGACGACATCGGCGAGCGAGACCGTCGTTCCGTGCACCGACGTCAGCCCGGTCAGCGTGCGGTAGTGCGTGCCGCTGCTCCCGAGGCGGCCGAGGACGCCTGCGACACTTTCGTGCGGAATCGCGAGCGCGATTCCCCGAGCGGGGGTGAGCAACTCGACCGCGGCACCGCGTTCGGCGAGGAACTCCGCCGCGCTGATGCCGTGCCAGAAGCCGGATCCGTCGTCGACGACGACCGCCCGCGCCGGAATCTCCGTCACGACGCCGCCGAGCAGATCCCACACGGTGACGACGCGCGCGTCCGCGTCGAATGGAAACTCGGGCGGCACCGGGGCGGCGCCGGTCGCGCTGACGACGAGGTCGGGCTCGTCGGCGAGCACTGCGTCTCGGGTCGCGGTTGTTCCGAGACGAACGTCGACGCCGAGCCGCGCAAGCTCGCGGTCGGCGTAGACGACGAAGTCGAGAAGCTCCGCGCGCGTCGGACCGGCGGCCGCGATCCTCAGCTGTCCGCCGGCGACGTCGGCCTGCTCGTAGAGGACGACGTCGTGCCCGGACTCCGCGGCGACGCGCGCCGCCTCGAGACCGGCCGGCCCGGCGCCCGCGACGACGACGCGCTTCGGAGAGGCTGCGCGGCGCGGCGGCCCCCACTCGAGCTCGCGCCCCGCGCGCGCGTTGACCGCGCAACCGAGCTGTCCGTGCGCGGCGCGGCAGTCCTGCACGATGCCGATGCACGGGCGGATTTCCGTCGCGCGACCATCGCGGGCTTTCGCCACCCAGTCGGGATCCGCGATCACACCGCGGCCGATCGCGACGAAGTCGACCTGCCCCGATGCAAGGGCCTGCTCCGCGAGCTCGGGGAACCGGATCCGGCCCGCCGCCATCACCGGCACGTCGACGTCCTGCTTCACCGCGGCCGCCCAATCGAGCGTGAAGCCCTCGGCGTACGCCGTGTCCTTCACATAGGCGCCGCGCATTCCGGCAGTGAGCGAGACGTAGTCGACCGGAGCCGCCTCCTGGAGCGCGGCGACGATCGCGCGCGAGTCGTCGACGGTCAGCCCGTCCGGCGTCTCCTCCTCGACGCTCAGCCGGATGCCGACCGGATAGCCGGCGCCGCAACGGCTGCGCATCTCCTCGACGATCTCGCGCAGCAGCCGCGTCCTCCCCTCGAGCGTGTCGCCGCGGTACGTGTCCGTGCGCCGGTTCGAGGCCGGCGAGAGGAACTGCGCGACGAGGTAGCCGTGGCCGGCGGAGATCTCGACGCCGTCGTACCCGGCGGTCTGGAAGTTCGCCGCCGACCGCGCGAACGCGTCGACGATCATGCGCACCTCGGCCACGCTCATCTCGTGCGGCGGATTCGGATCGCGCGGCGACGCGACCGGCGACGGGCCCATCGGAACCGCGTTCGTCAGTCCGCCCGGCGACTCACGGCCGAGGTGGACGAGCTGGCCGAAGATGCGCGCGCCATGACGGTGCACCGCGTCGACCCGCGCGCGCAGCGCGTCGATCCCGTCCTCGTCCCAGGCCTCGACGATGATCCGCACAGGAAACAGCGACGTCGGATGCACGACGGCCGCGCCGGTCACGATCAGCCCGACGCCGGCGCGCGCCCGCTCCTCCTGGAACGCGACATCGCGCGCGCTCAGGTGCCCGTTCTCGACGAGGCCGGTGCCCATCGGCGGCTGGACGATGCGGTTGCGGATCGCGAGACCGCCGATCTCGCCCGGGGAAAAGAGGTGCGGGTAGTCGCTCATAGCGCCGTCGCGCCGCCGTCGGCGACCAGCAGGGACGCGGTGAAGAAGCTCGACTCGTCGGAGAACAGGAAGCACGCCGTCGTCGCGATCTCCTCCGGCTCGGCGACCCGCGCCTGGATCGACTGCGGCACCGCCCCCTCCGAGTAGACCGGCCGCGTCATCGGCGTGCGAACGCTTCCCGGTGCGATCACGTTCACGCGCACGTTGTCGGGGCCGGCCTCGAGCGCGAGCTGCCGTGAGAAAGAAATGATGCCGCCCTTCGCAGCGGCGTAGGCAGCGAGGTGCGGGCGCGCGAGCAGCGCCGCCGTCGACGCAAGGTTCACGATCGAGCCGCCGCCGGCCGCGCGCAGATGCGGCAGCGTCGCCCGGCAGACGAGAAACGTTCCGGTCAGGTGCACCGCGAGCATCCGGTTCCAGTCCGTGAGGGAGAGCTCCTCGATCGGGGCGAACTGGACGATGCCGGCCGCGTTGAGGACGCAGTCGATCCGGCCGAGCCGCTCGCGAGCCTCCCGCACGGCGTCCTCGACCGCGGACTCGTCGGCCACGTCGCAGGCGAGCCCGACGGATCCGTCGAGCTCCGAGGCGACCGCTTCCGCCCGTGCGCCGTCGAGATCGAGGACAGCGACCCGGCCGCCCTCGGCCGCGAAGCCGCGGGCGGTGGCCGCGGCGATACCCGAGCCGCCGCCGGTCGCGAGCAGGACCTTGCCGTGGAAACGGGTCGACAACGTCACCTGAACTGAATTAGTATCAGGAGACGCGGGAGCGGGTCAATGCCCGCCGAGTAACGGCATACAATCCAGATCCTTATGTCACGTCACCACGATGCGGCGTGACGCCCAAAACGAGAGGCGGTCGACGGTGACTGCGAGCACGAGCGCGACGGACGCGACCCTGAGCCCGGGCGGCGTCGAGATGTTCGTGCGCCTGCGAGGCAAGGGGCGGCCTGTTCTCCTGATCAACGGCCTCGGCGCGAACGTCGAGATGCTGGCGACACTCGAGGAACGGCTGGCCGACGTCGCGCACACGATCGCCGTCGAGCTCCCGGGCGCCGGCCGCTCGCCGACGCCGCGCCGGCCGCTGTCGATCGCGTCGATGGCGAGGGTGCTCGTCGACCTGCTCGACGAGCTCGGACACGAGCAGGTCGACGTTCTCGGCTTCTCGCTCGGGGGGACCGTCGCGCAGCAGCTCGCCCACGATTCGCCCGATCGCGTGCGCAGGCTGGCCCTTGCAAGCACCGCCTGCGGCTGGGGGAGCCTGCCGGGGACGTTCGAGTCGCTGGCGCTGATCTCGATGCCGATCCGCTACCACTCGCGCTCGCTCTACGAGCGGACGACGCCGCTCGTCAGCCCCGCCGACCAGGATCTCCTGCAACGCGTGCCCGGGCTGGCCGAGGCCCGCCTCCGGTATCCGCCGTCGCTCCTCGGGTACACGTACCAGCTGACCGCGGGCGCGTTCTGGTCGAGCCTGCCGTGGCTGTCGTCGGTCTCGGTCCCGACGCTCGTGCTGACCGGCGACGGCGACCGCCTCGTGCAGCCGGCGAACGGGATCCAGTTGGCCCGCCTGCTGCCGGAGAGCCGGCTCCACGTCCTTCCCGGCGAGGGGCACCTCTATGTCTGCGATCCCGACAGCCCGGCACTGCCGCTCCTGGCGGATTTCTTCTCGAGCCGGACGCTCGCCCGCTGCAACGCCTGGACGTCGGGCACCGTCGTGGCGGACGACGAGACGGTCGAAGCGGCCTTCGACGCCTCGGGCGGCGCGCAGCCGCACCGTGCACTCAGCGACGCATTTCGCCGTTACGTCCAGCATTCAGCGGCAAACGGCGCCTAGCTTGCTTTACCGTCCGCTTGCGTGATATAGTACGCAGGCATCGGTAAACGACCAAAGGAGCTCTCAATGCCGACCGCAACCGACTTCACGACGACCGCCCAGGAGCAGACCCTGAAGACGGTCAAGCAGGGCCAGCAGGTCATCGTCGAGGCGATCCGGGCCTGGGCGAACGCGATCGAGAAGGCGATTCCGGAGACGCCGGCCATCCCCTACTCCGACGAGCTCCCGAAGCCGCAGGAGATCGTCAAGACGAGCTTCGCGTTCGCGGAGCAGCTGCTGAAGTCACAGAAGGAGTTCGCGGAGAGCGTGCTCGACGCCGCCTCTCCCGTGCTCGGCAAGCCGTCCACGACAACGAAGGCGTAGGTCCCCCTGACGGATCCGTGGAAGCAACAGGTCGAGGTTTTCGGCCAGTACATCCACACGCAGCGCAAGCTCGCGAAGCTCTCGCTCCGCGAGCTTGCCGCGCGGTCCGAGATCTCGAACGCCTACCTCAGCCAGCTCGAGCGCGGCCTGCATGCGCCGTCGGTGCGGGTGCTCAAGTCGCTCGCGGATGCGTTCAACCTCTCGACGGAGACGCTGCTCGAGCAGGCCGGCCTCCTGGACGACGAGGAGACCGAAACAGCCGACACGGAAGCCGCGATCCGGGCCGACCCGCGGCTGACGGAGGCGCAAAAGGAGGCCATGCTCGGCGTCTATCGGAGCTTTACGACGGAGCCCGAGAACTGAGATCATCCGAGCGACCGACGCGAAGGAGAGAGGCATGAGCGACAGCGTGTACCGCGTCACCGAAGTGATCGGAACGAGTTCCGACTCGTGGGAGGCAGCCGCACGAAACGCCGTCGAGACCGCGGCCAAGTCGATCCGCGATCTCCGTGTGGCGGAGGCGACACGGTTCGACGTGACCATCGAGGACGGGAAGATCGCCGACTACCGCGTCCGCCTGGACATCTCGTTCAAGTACGAGGCGGGCGACTGACACTCTCCGACCTCTTCGACCTCAGCGGGCGCACGGCGATCGTGACCGGCGGAGGCGCCGGGCTCGGGCGGGTCTTCGCCGGCGCGCTCGCGGAGGCCGGCGCGAACGTCGTCGTCTGCGGCCGCAAGGCCGAGCGGTGCGAGCAGGTGGCCGAGGAGATCGCGCACGCGCACGGCGTTCGTGCGATCGGTTTGCGCTGCGACGTTCGCTCGGCTGCCGAGATCGAAGCCGTGGTCGAACGCACCGTCACGGAGCTCGGGTCGATCGACGTCCTCGTCAACAACGCCGGCACCTCGTGGGGCGCCTCGGTCGAGGAGTACCCGCTCGAAGGCTGGCAGAAGGTGATCGACGTGAACCTGACGGGGCTGTTCCAGTTCACGCAGCTCGCCGGCCGGACGATGATCGCGCAGGGGCGCGGCAAGGTGATCAACATCGCCTCGGTCGCGGCGTTCGGCGGCGCTCCGCCCGAGCTGATGGACGCCGTCGCCTATAACGCATCGAAGGGCGGCGTCGTCGCGTTCACCCGCGACGTGGCGGTCAAGTGGGCCCGCCACGGCATCTCGGTTAACGCGATCGCGCCGGGGTGGTTCCCGACGGAGATGAGCCAGCAGCTGCTCGAGCGCTCCGGCGACGTCTTCCTCGAACGGATCCCACTCGGCCGCTTCGGTGCCCCCGACGACCTAAGAGGCACGATCGTCTTCCTCGCCAGCACCGCTTCCGACTTCATCACCGGACAGACGCTCATCGTCGACGGCGGACAGTCCGCCAGCTGACACGGCAGAAACGTTCAACCAGCGGTCGGTTCGACAAAGAATCGGAACCGCTGGCCTGAGAGTTCGAGCGGCAGGATCGGGTCCGCCGCACGCGACTCGACGAACGGGAACAGCGCGACGCCGCTGACGATCGCCGCGAGCCCGCCGACGAGGTCGCTAGTCGTGCGGGAAGCCGGCGCCGAGTGCACGCACCGAGGTCTTCAGTGCCTTGCGGAAAGCGGCTCGCTCGCGGGCGGTCAGGTCGGCGAGCATCACGTCTTCCATCTCATCGACGCAGAGCTCGCAGGCGGCGAGCACGCGACAGCCCTTCGGCGTCAGCGTCGCGGGCAGGAGACGGCCGTGGTTCGGGTGCGGGTTGCGCCGGATCATGCCTTTCGTCTCGAGCGCGTCGATCACCTCGCTCATCGCCTGCGGCGTCATGTACGCGCGCCGCGCGAGCTGCGCGTTCGAGAGCGGCGCGCCGTGGCGGTTGAGGACGCTCAGCGTGGTGTACTGGAGCGTCGTGAGCCCGTACGGACGCACGCGCTCTGCGATCCCGGAGCGGACCGCGCGCTCGAGCCGCGCGACCGCGTAGCTGATCCGCGGCTCCGTCGTGCTGCCGGTCTCGATCGGGGCGACGTCGGTCATGTCGGAATCGGCGGCGCCCGCGATCCGCGGGCGCCGCCGATTCTCCCCTCTTAGGAGTTCGTCCGCGGATCGAACGGGCCGTTGTCGCCGGAGAGCGGGAACGGCTCGAACCGGACGAACGCGGCCGCGTCGAGCCCGAGGCTGCTCGCGAAGTCCTCGAGCTTCTGCGGCTCCGCGACCGAGTCCCAGTGTCCGGTCGCGACGCGGTGGTTGATCGCCTCGACGCCCGCGACGATCTCCGACGCGGAGAACGCGCAGTGGCCGTAGCGGTCGACGTACGCCTGCCGGAACAGGCTGTTGCTACCTGCGGCGCGGACGGTGTCGGCGTACGTGTTCTCCATCTCGACAGGCACGAGCGGGTCGTGGATCGTGTGCATGTCGAGTTCCGGCACCTGCAGGTGCCCGGTCGGCACCGACGTCTGCTGGAGCGACGCGATCGCGGCCGGGTCGGCCGGGATATTCGCGCCGCCGTTCAGCGAGGCGAGATCCGCGAACAGGTTGAGCCCGGCTTCGTGGTAGAGCCTCGCGACCGTGAACGCGTAGGGCGAGTGTGCGAGGAGCAGCGCGAAGTTCTCGCCCTTCGTCCACGACGCGTTCCCGCCCGCCGACATCTCGATCCACGGTCGCGCGGCGTTGACGAACGCGATGATCGGGAAGCCGCCCGTGAACTCGCTCGCGAACTGCGCCGCCTCGACCGCATCCGCGTCCCACAACGACGGCGCCGGCTGGCCGGGTGCGTCCGGCGTCGCGTTCAGGAACGCCATCGCAAGCTCGAGCCGCGCCCTGCCCTGCGGCGTCGTCTGCGCCTGGCTCGCGATCGCTTGCAACTCGAACCCGACCGCGATGGCCGCGTTGAAGTCCGGGAAGAAGTTCACGAGCTGAATCGGCGTCGTCGCGAGCAGCTTCGCCATCGCGTACTCACCGTCGAGCTGGTAGTTGTTGAGGCGGATCCCGCCGGCGACGATTCCGCACGTCGAGAGCGCGCCGTCGATGTGGCCGGCGCCCTGCTGCGCCTCGAGCGCACTGATCAACCCGCCCATCGAACTGCCGACGGCGAGCACACGACGCGGAGCACGCGGCAGCGCGTTCGCGGTCGCCGCGGCGATCGTCTGGAACTGGTCGCGCACCGCACTCTGGAGCGCCCACCACGATCCGTTCGGATCGTACGACGAGCCCGCGAGGGCATAGCCGCGGTCGAGCAACGCGGCGGCCGACGCCGGATCCGGCGCGTCCGCCGCGGTCAGCGGCCCGAAGCCGTGGCTGTACAGGAGCAGTACGCCGTTCCAGTTGCTCGGAACGTCGGCGATCCACGTCGCGCCGTCGGCAAGCGTGCCGCTGAAGTGCGTGCTCGCCGCGGCCGCCGGCGACGCAGTCGCCGCCGCCGCAGCGAGCGCGAACCCGGCAGCAAGAGAAGCGACACGTACGAGATACCTCGATGCGTTCACATCGACCTCCCCTCGTGATGACGCGGGGGAGTATCAGGCGAATCAGGTTACCTGTCAACCCTCTCTGAGGGCCGCTGCGCGAACACTGCTAGACGCCTCCTGCGAGCCGGTGGTACGCCTGGTTCCAGCGCAGCTCGCGCCTGAAGTCCCGCATCCGTGTCTCCGCGTCGATCACGACCAGTTCGATGCCGGCGATCTCGGCCAGGTCGGCAAACACTTCGGTGTCCAGCGCGTCGCTGAGCACGGTGTGATGCGGCCCGCCCGCAACGAGCCAGGCCTCGGCGGCGGTCGCGAGATCGGGATGCGGCCGCCACAGCGCCCGTGCGACCGGAAGCTTCGGCAGCGAATGCTTCAGCGGGACGAGGTCGACTTCGTTGACGAGCAGACGGAAGCGGTCGCCGAGATCGACGAGTGCGGCGACGACGGCCGGGCCGCTGCGCGCGGTGAAGACGAGCCGCACGGGATCGTCGCGGCCGCCGATCGAGAGCGGATGGATCTCGCAGGAGAGCCGCCCGTCCGCGATCGAGGGGCAGACCTCGAGCATGTGTGCTCCGAGCACGCACTCGTCCCCCGGCGTGAGGTCGTACGTGTAGTCCTCCATGAACGAGCTACCGCCGGGGAGGCCTTCGCCCATCACCTTCGCGGCGCGGAGAAGCGCCGCCGTCTTCCAGTCGCCTTCGGCGCCGAAGCCGTAGCCGTCCGCCATCAGGCGCTGGACGCCGACGCCCGGCAGCTGCGGCAAGTCCCCGAGATCCTCGAAGGTGTCCGTGAAGGCCTTGAATCCGCCCGCGTCGAGAAACGACCGGAGTCCCGCTTCGATCCGCGCGGCGTCGCGCAGAGCGGAGCGCCGCTCACCACCTGAGCGCAGCGCGGGTACGAGGTCGTACTCCTCCTCATAGGCCCTGACCAGCTCATCCGCCTCCCTGTCGGTCACCTCGCGCACGGCGCGCGAGAGTTCACCGACGCCGTAGCCGTTGACGGCAAAACCCAGCCGTAGCTGCGCCTCCACCTTGTCGCCCTCGGTCACCGCGACGCGGCGCATGTTGTCGCCGAAGCGGGCGACCTCGAGCGTCTGCAACTCGTGCCAGCCGCACGCGGCGCGCGTCCACGTCGCTATCCGCCGGACCACGGCTGGGTCGCGCCAGTGTCCGACCACCGTCTTGCGACGCAGACCCATGCGCGTCTCCATGAAGCCGAGCTCGCGGTCGCCGTGCGCCGACTGGTTCAGGTTCATGAAGTCCATGTCGATCTCCGCCCAAGGCAGCTCACGGTTGTACTGCGTGTGGAGATGGAGCAGCGGCTTGCGCAGCGATGCGAGACCTGCGATCCACGACTTCGCCGGAGAGAACGTGTGCATCCAGACGACCAGTCCGACACATGTGTCAGCGGCATTCGCGTCGAGGCACAGACGGCGGATCGATTCGGACGATGACGCGACCCCACGGTCGCGCATGCGCACCGGAACCTCCGGGTTGGCGTCCAGCGCCTCCGCTACTTCATGCGCGTGCTCCTCGACCACGCTGCGGGCCGCCGGCCCGTACATCTCCTGCGTGCCGGCAACAAACCACAGCTCCCGCTCTTCCAGCGGTTTCACTGCGAGTCGGCGTCGTGCCTGATTGCGAGCCCGGTCCCGAGATCGAAGAAGTGCAGCGCGTGCACGTTGATCGAAACGTCGACGACGTCGCCTTCGACGACACGGGTTCGCGGACTGAAGCGGCCGACGAGCGGCGCGGCCGTCGGCTGAACTCCGGACGCCAGCTGGTCGAGCACGCGGTCGTCGCCCACGTCCTCGGCGAGCTCGCGCATCTCGTCCGTGACCGCTTGCCGAGCCGCAACGGTGAAGTGGACGAGCACTTCGGAGCCGAGGGCTTCACGCAGCGCCACGCGACCCGTGAGCCGCGGCCCCGTGTCTTCGTCCGAGAGCGCGGCATCGTCAAGATCCTCGGGCCGCACGCCTACGACGACATCGCGGCCTTCGTAGGCGGCAAGCGCCGGACGCCGGGACACCGTCTCTTCGTCCAACGCGAGCACCGTGTCACCGAGCACTGCGGCAAGCCCGCCGTCGCGCCGTTCGATCCGGGCCTCGAGCATGTTCATCGCCGGGCTGCCGATGAAGCCGCCGACGAATACGTTCACGGGATTGTCGTACAGCTCCTGCGGCGGGGCGACCTGCTGCAGCTCGCCCTTCCGCATCACCGCGACGCGGTGCCCCATCGTCATCGCCTCGACCTGATCGTGCGTGACGTAGAGCGTCGTCACCCCGAGGTCGGTCTGAATCTTCTTGATGTCGGCTCGCATCTGCACACGCAGCTTTGCGTCGAGGTTGGAGAGCGGCTCGTCCATCAGGAAGGCAGCCGGCTGGCGGACGATGGCGCGGCCCATCGCCACGCGCTGACGCTGACCGCCCGAAAGCGCGCGCGGCTTTCGGCTCATGTACGGCTCGAGGTCGAGGATCCCGGCGGCCTCGGCGACCCGGCGGCGAATCTCGTCCTTCGGCGTCTTCTTGATCTTCAGCGCGAACGCGATGTTGTCGTAGACCGTGAGGTGCGGATAGAGCGCGTAGCTCTGGAAGACCATGGCGATATCGCGGCTCTTCGGCGAGAGGTCGTTGACGGCCCGATCGCCGATTCGCACCACGCCCCCGCTGATGTCCTCGAGGCCGGCGACCATCCGCAACGCGGTCGTCTTCCCGCAGCCCGACGGCCCGACGAGCACGACGAACTCCCCGTCCGCGATCTCGAGGTCGAGCCGGTCGACGGCGCGAGTGCCGTCCCCGAACACCTTCGAGACATCCTCGAACGCCACCCTGGCCATCGCTTACTGCTTCACCGCCCCACCGAGCATCCCGCGGACGAGCGCACGCTGTGAGAAGAGGAAGACGATCGCGACCGGCACCACGGCGAGCAGCGTCGCGAGTGCAAGCTCGGGCTTGAAGATCTTGACCGACTGCCCGCCCCCGCCGACGGAAGGGTTGAACGAAGGCGTCGAGGAGAGCAGGTCCCAGAGGCCGACCGTAATCGGGTACTGGTTCGAGTCCGCGAGGACGACGTACGGGAGGAAGAAGTTGTTCCAGTCGGCGACGAAGCTGAAGAAGAAGACGAGCGCAACGATCGGCTTCGCGAGTGGGAGCGCGACGCGTAGGAACGTCTGCAGCTCGCCGCAGCCGTCGACGCGCGCCGCGTCGAGCAATTCGCCCGGGATCGATGTCGCGTAGTAGATGTAGGCGAGATAGACGCCGAACGGGAAGAACGCGAACGGCAGGATCACGGAAAGGACGCTTCCGATGAGATGGAAGGCGTTGAGCTCGAGGAAAATCGGCAGCACGAGCGCCGCACCGGGCACGATCATCACGATGAGCGTCAACGAAAGGATGAGCTTGCGGCCCGGGAACTTCCCGATCGCAAGGCCGTAGCCCGCCGGCACGCTGACAGCGACCGTGATCGCGGTCGCGCTCAGCGCGTAGTAGAGCGTGTTGCCGATCCAACGCCGGAAGATGTGGCTGCTGAACGCGTCCAGGTGCTTCCACGCGAGCGCGACGTGGTGGAAGTCCCCGAACGAGAACGGGCTGCTCGTGATGAGCGCCTGATCGCTCTTCGTCGGCGCGAGGATCAGCCAGATGACCGGCGCGACGAAGAAGACCGCGAACGCGGTGAGGACGAAGAGTCGAACACCGAGGGCCGTGATCCGCATCAGTCGTCCGTCCTGAAGAGCCCGCTGCGCGTGACGATCAGCACTGCGCCGAGGAGCCCGATCACAAGCAGGTCGACGGCGATGGCAGCGGCGCCGTTGAAGTCCGCGTAGCGGAAAGCAAGCTGATAGGCGAGCTGATTGGCGGACCACGTGTCGGGCACGAGGCCGAAGCTCGCGGTTTGCACGACCTGGGGCTCGACGAAGAGCTGCGTTCCCGTTGCGAACGAAAGGATCAGCATGTACGCGATCCACTTCCGGATCAGCGGCAGCTTCAGGCGCAGCGCGATCGTGATCGGGCCCGCGCCGTCGATCCGAGCAGCTTCCTCGAGGTCCGGCGGGATCGTGTTCAGCGCGCCGTACATGATGACGATCCAGGCGCCGGCGCCTGTCCAGAAGGCGATCATCGCGAAGATGTACGGCAGGTTCCCGGGGGCGATCGACTGGGCGAAGATGTCCGCCCCGAGCAGGTGGTGCAACAGGAACGAGCCGGGGCTGACGCTCGGATCGAGCATGAACAGCCAGACCAGGACCGCCGCTGAGCCGGCGAGCGCGCCCGGGATGTAGAAGAGAAAGCGGTAGGTCGAGGAGGCCCGGCTTGCGCGGCCGTGGAGGAGGAGCGCGAGGCCGACGACGAAGATCATCAGCGCGGCGAGCCAGACGCTCGTGTAGAGGAGGACGTGCTTGAACGCGGGGATAAAGCGGAAGTCCTCGTACGTTCGCACGAAGTTGTGGAAGCCGACCCACCCGCCGCCGACGTTGGTGAATGCAAGGTCGAGCGCGTAAACCGTCGGCGCGATGCCGAAGACGATCAGGAGCGGCAGATACGGCAGGACGAATGCCAAGCCCCGCAAGGCAGCGGGGGCCACGCAACCGCGTGGCCCCCGCATAGTCCGGCTGCACGGCGGACGAGGTCACACCTACTTCCGAACGACCTTGTATCCCGCCGCCTGTGCGTTCTGTGCGAGCCCGTCGCCGTACGCCGGCATCAGGGAGCTCAGCGACTTCCCTGCAACGAGCGCCGTGACGACGGTGTTCGACCAGACGGGCTGATCCGGATACGTCACCATGCTCCAGCCAGTCCAGACCAGAGGCGCGGCCGCCTTCATCGCTGCACCCTCAGGAGCCGCGAAGTAGGGGTCCGCGTTCAGGGACTTCAACCACACGGTGGCCATCGGGCCGTACGACGGGTAGCCCGGCGAAAGGGCATTGACCTTTGACTTGACCAGCGGCGACGTCGTCGCAAACTTCACGAAGTCGATCGCTGCCGCCGTGTTCTTCGTGTGCTTGGAGACGACCCACGGGCCGCCGCCGACCTGGCCGGTCACGAGCGGCTCGCTGTTCCAGCGCAGGGGCAGCGCCGCCGTGAGCTCGCCGGCCGGGACGTGCAGCGTGCCGCTGAAGATGTCCTTCGCATACCACACCGGTCCCGGCATGAGCAGGATCTTGTCGCTGTCGCCGCCCCACTTCGTGGCGAAGTCCGCGGTGAAGACGCTCTCAGGCGGAACCACGCCGCTCTTGATCAGCGGATCGAGGAGGCTCGCCATGCGCGTGCAGTGAATGTCGCCCGAGTTGATCCGAACGGTGTTCGTCGCGACGACCTGCGAGATCGGGCACTTGTCAGGCCACAGGTAGAGCCAGGCGCCGTAGGAGTCGCCGATGTTCCCGACGATGTAGCCCGGATGCTGCGTGGCGACCTTCTGGCCCAGCGCCGCCCACTGCTGCCACGTCGTCGGGACGGTGTAGCCGAACTGGGTCATCAGCTTCTTGTTGACGTAGAGCACTTCCTGGGCCAGGTTGTCCTGGAGGCAGACCAGGCGACCGTTGACGGTGCACTGCCTGAGCGAGGGTGCGGGCCAGCCCGCAAGGAGGTTCTTCGGGAAGACGGTCTTGAGGTCCATGGCGTAGTCGAACGGCTTCTGCCCCATCCAGACAGGATCGTTGGCCTGCTCGGTGAAGATGATGTCCGGCCAGCCGTGGCCCGTGCGGTTCCAGAGCTGGATCTTCGTCTGCATCGTCGTCGAACCGTTGCCATCGCCGTCATAGGTGACGATATTCAGGTGCACCTTCGGATGCGTCTTGGCGTACAACTTCGCGACCGGCAGGCGGACGGCGTCGACCCAGACGGTGAGCGAGCCGGAGGCCGCCTGGGAGCGCGTGCCACCCGCGGCCGAGCGCGTGCTTCCCGCGGCCGCGGTCGCGAGACTTGCCGTCGCGACGACGATGAGCGCCGCGAGCGTCAGCCACCGAAATTTGGATCTCATCGATACTCCTTTCCGAGGCTTCTCGGAGTCGAGTTGTGGTTGCCCATGCGTTGGTGGATCAACTGAGTGATGCGCTGCGGTGCTCGTTCACGAAGTCCGGCAAGGCGATTCCGGGCGAGGTCGGCGCATGGACGAGGCCGTCCGGTCCGACGCGCGACTCGCGCGTCACCGGGTTAGACGTGACCAGCGACTCGTAGTACGTGCAGTTCGGGATCGCCATGCACAGATGCACGGCGGATTCGGTCGGCCCGTGCACCTCTGCACGCAGCCGGAACGAGTCGGCGAGATGCGCGATCCGCATCGCGCCCGTCATCCCGCCCCGGTGATTCGCGCTCGTCCGAACGTACGTCGCGCAACCCGAGGCGATGAAGTCGGCAGTGTTGAGATGACTTCCGTCGGAGGTCTCGCCGACGAGCAGCGGCACGTCGACCCGCTCGGCGAGCCAGCGATACGCCGTGACGCTGAACTCGCGGATCGGCTCCTCGTACCACCGGTAGCCGGCCTCAGAGAGCGCACGGCCGAGGTAGACAGCGCTCGGCAGGTCGAAGCCGGCCGACCCGTCGTACATCAGATCGACGTCGGGGCCGACGTGATCCCGAAGGCGCTGGCAGAGGTCGGCGTCCGCCCGCGCGTCCCCCCAGGCATGGAGCTTGATCGCGGTGAATCCGAGCTCGAGGCACTGGTCGGCGACCTCGAGGTACTCCTCCACCGTCGAGAACGTCGTCGTCGAGGCGTACGCGGGGATCGACTCCCGGTACGTGCCGAGCAGGCGGTGAACGGGGACGCCGAGGACACGGCCCTCGAGATCCCAGAGCGCGACGTCGACGACGCCGAGGAGCCAGATCGGGAACTCCTCGGTCCGGTCGAGCTCCCAGAGTCGGTGCCAGAGCCACTCACGGCGGTCGGCCCGCTCCCCGACGAGCTCGTCGCGGAGGACGCGATCGACGATGTCGGCGAGCATCGGCCCGCTCCACTCGTGGTAGGCCTCGCCGACCGCTCCGTCGTCCGTCGTGATGCGCAGGACCGCTGTCGTTCGAGCCTGGGCGGAACCGCGGAGACCCCGCCGCCACGAGAACGGCGGGGTGACCGCGGGGCGTGGGATCAGCTCGACGTCGAGTGCGGCAATGCGCATTGTGGGGGTGATCATCATACGAATGATCACCACTTGTCAAGGGGTCGCCCTGACCCGCACTACCGACTCCGGTCACCGTCCTATGACGGATTCGCGTGAGCGCTAGCGGGCGGTCGAGACCGAGCGCCGGGCGCTCGACGACCGCCGGCTCTTGCGCTCGGTCCAGGCGAGGCGATGTGCTCGGAAAGCGTTCGCCTGCGAGCTCACCGTCGCGAGCCGCGAGCGCGTCGTAGATCCCGCGGTGCGCCGCGACAGTCCGGCGAGCGCGGCGCGCGACGACCCGGTCGACAAGGCGGCGTGACGCCGCCGTGTCGGTGGATCGCGCGGACGATCGTCAAGCCGACCTCGTTGCCGGACGCCTTCATCACGACCGCGTGGAAACCGAGGTCGAGCGCGCGGAAGCGCTCGTAGTCGTCGTACGAGGCTTCCATCTGGTCGATGTTGTCGGCGAGCTCCGCGAGCTCGTCGTCGGTGAGCCGCGTCGCTGCGGCGCGCGCCATCTCCCGCTCGAGCACGCGGCGCACGGCGATCAGGTTGTCGAGCAGCGACATGTCGTGGTCGCACTCCAGCGCGATCCGGAGCACGACCGGGATCGAGCAGATTCCACGAGTCGCGCGGCTGAACGGTGGTGCCACGTCCTTGCTCGACCCGGACGAGTCCCCGCTCCTCGAGGAGCTTCAGCGCCTCACGGATGACCGTCCGGCTGAACCCGAACTCCTCGCACATCGTCGGCTCTCTGGGGAGGACGTCGCCCTCGGCCCAGTTGCCCTCGATGATCTCGCGAGCGAGTTCCTCGACGACGACGGCCGCCAACCGCCGCTGCGACGGCTTGCCGTACGTTTCGGCCAGTCGCTGGCGGGTCATCGAGCGAGAGTTGTCATCCATCGGAAACATCATATGTCCTGGTGTGGAGGACGGAGCCGGCGTTTTACCGATCGACGCGCGGCGCCCGGCCCGCGACGAGCCGCTCGACCTCGGGGCGGGTGACCATCGACGTGTCGCCCGGCGTCGTCATCGCGAGAGCGCCGTGTGCGACGCCGTACGCGAGCGCCTCGTCGACGTCGAGGCCCTCGAGCAACCCGTAGATCAGCCCGGAGGCGAAGGAGTCGCCGCCGCCGACGCGGTCGAAGATCTCGAGCCCGTCGAACGCCGGCCCGACGTGAAACCCGCTCGCGGGTCAGGCAGACGGCGCTCCAGTCGTTCACGGTCGCGGTACGGGCCTGGCGCAGCGTCGACGCAACGAGCGCGAGCTGGGGCTGCTCGTCGAGCACACGACCGAGCAGTCGTTCGTAGTGCGCGACCTCCAGCTCGAGCAGATTCTCGTCCACCCCGTCCAGGGGATAGCCGAGCCCCGCGGAGAAGTCCTCCTCGTTGCCGAAGAGGACGTCGACCTGGCCGACGAGCTCGCGGTTGACTGTGGCTGCCGCGTCGGCGCCGCCCCGTGCCTTCCACAGCGACGGTCGGTAGTTCAGGTCGTAGGAGACGACGGTGCCGTGCCGGCGCGCGGCGGCAACCGCCTCGAGCGTGAGCGCCGGCGCGGAGTCCGAGAGCGCGGCAGAAGACGCCGCCGGTGTGGAACCACCGCACGCCTTCGACGCCGAAGATCCGGTCCCAGTCGACGTCGCCCGGTCGCAGCTGTGACGCCGCGGAGTTCGCGCGATCGGAGCAGCCGACTGCTCCGCGCACGCCGAAGCCGCGCTCGACGAAGTTGAGACCGTTGCGCACCTCGCGGCCGATCCCGTCGTACGGGCGCCAGACGAGCTGGGCCTGCTCGACGCCGCCCTGCAGCATCAAGTCCTCGATCAGCCGGCCGACCGGATTGTCGGCGAGCGCCGTCACGACGCCCGTGCGAAGGCCGAAGCAGCGGCGAAGGCCCCGCGCGACGTTGTACTCGCCGCCGCCTTCCCACGCCTGGAACGAGCGTGCCGTTGCGATGCGACCCGCGCCGGGATCGAGGCGCAGCATCACCTCTCCGAGCGCGACGAGCTCGTAGCGGCACTCGCCGCGCGGCCGCAGCGAGAGCAGCTGCGTCATCGGACCGCCTCCGGCAGCGGCGCGCGCACGTGCCGCGATCTCGTCGAAGCGACCCTCGCGAACGAGTGCTCGCTCGCAGATCCAGCTGCCGCCGCACGCGACCACGGACGGGACCGCGAGATACGCAGGCGAGAGATTCGCGCGTCGATGCCGCCGGTCGGGATGAAGCGCACCTGCGGGAACGTCGCCGAAATCGCGCGCAGGAACGCGGGGCCGCCGAGCGTCGATGCCGGAAAGACCTTCACCGTGCGTGCAGCCGAGCCGCACTGCGTGCCCGAGCTCGGACGGAGTCGCGATCCCCGGGAAGAAGGGCAGCCGATACGTCGGCACAGGCGGCGACGACTGTCGTCGTCCGTCCCAGGGGCGACAGCGAAGGCGGCGCCGGCGTCCGCGGCGGCGCGTGCCTGCTCGACCGTCAGCACCGTGCCCGCGCCGACGAGCATGCCTTTCACCTCGGTGGCGCGCGCGAGCGCGTCGATCGCCGCATCCGTGCGGAACGTGATCTCGATGCAGGAGATGCCGCCTTCGAGCAGCGCCGCGCAGAGGTCGCCGACGACCGCCGCGTCGTCCACGACGACGACAGGCAGCACGCCGACCGGCTCGAGCGCAGCCAGCACCGCCTGCTCGGCCGCGCTCATCGCCCGAGCCAACCGCCGTCGACCGGCAGCACGGCCCCGTGTACGTAGTCGGCAGCCGGCGAGCAGAGGAACACGATCGCCCCGGCGATGTCCTCGGGCTCTGCCCAGCGGCCGGCCGGAATACGAGCGAGGATCTGCGCGTATCGATCGGCGTCTTCCTCGCAGCGCCTGCGTGTTGTCGGTGCGGACGTACCCGGGCGCAACGGCGTTCACGTTTACGCCGCGCGCCCGCCCACTCGTTCGCGAGCGCCTTCGTCAGACCTGCGATGCCGGACTTGCTCGCCGTGTACCCCGGCACCGTGATCCCGCCCTGGAACGAGAGCAGCGAAGCGACGAACACGATCTTGCCGCTCCCGCGCTCGAGCATGTCGCGCCCGAGCTCGCGCGCGAGGACGAACTGCGCCGTGAGATTGACCTCGAGCACGCGATCCCAGAGCTCGTCCGGATGCTCCGCCGCGGGAGCGCGCGCGATCGTGCCCGCGTTGTTGACCACGATGTCGACACGCTCGACCTCTCGACGCACGGCGGCGATGAGGTCGTAGACGGCGGCGCGGTCGGCGAAGTCGCACCGGTACGACCGGAAGCTCCGTCCGTGCGCCTCGACAGCGGCGGCGACGTCGCTCCCTCGGCTCCAGCGACGCGCTCACCCCGACGATTTCGGCGCCGGCGGCAGCGAGCGCGACGGCGGCAGCTTTGCCGATTCCACGCCTGCAGCCGGTGACGAGCGCAGTTCGGCCGGCGAGGTCGAACGGCGCCGCGTTCACGTGCGGCAGTCCACGAGGATCTTCATGGCCGGCTTGCCCGACCGCAGCTCGTCGAACACGGCCGGCACACGCTCGAGCGGCTCGACCGCCGTGATCAGCGCGATCGAGGCCGAGCGCGCCCGACGCGATCAGCTCGATCGCAGCATCGAAGTCCTCTGGCTCGTACACGCGCGCGCCGCGGAGCTCGAGCTCCTTCCAGAAGACGTCGAACAACGCGACCGGCGTCGGCTCCGGGAAGATGGCGACGACGACGATGCGACCGCGCAAGGCCGCGTGCTGCGTCGCGGCGAGAATGCCGTCGGCCGAGCCGGATACCTCGAACACCACGTCGGCGCCCTCGCCGGCCGTCGCCTCCGCGATCGTCGCCGGCGACGTCGTCTGCCGCGGGGTCGAGGGCGGTGAGCCGGAACTCCTCGGCGAGCCCGCGTCGTGTCGCGTCCGGCTCGACCACGAGCACCTGGGCGCCGCGGGCACGCGCCACGAGCGAGATGAGCAGCCCGATCGGTCCGCCGCCGATGACGACTGCCGTCTTCCCGTCGGCCACCTCGCCGCGACGCACGTCGTGGCAGGCCACCGCGAGCGGCTCGGCGAGCGCGCCGAGGCGCAGGTCGACTCCCGACGGCAGCGCGTGAAGCGTGAATGCCGGCACCGTCCACGACGCCTGCAACGCGCCGGGTGCGTCGATGCCGAGAAACTTCAAACTACGGCTGATGTGGCTGAGCCCGCGATCGGCGGGCGTCTCACCGCGCGCGTCGAGCGGCCGCACCACCACAGCGTCGCCGACGGCGAAGCCCTCCACCTCCGCGCCGAGCGCGGCAATGGTTCCCGACATCTCGTGCCCGATCACCTGAGGCGGATGAATTCGCCCGTCCATCGCACCGTGTGCGATGTGCAAGTCGGTGCCGCACAGCCCGCAATAGGCCACATCCAGCCGGACATCTCCCGGACTCGGCTGCTGCTCGACGCAATCGCCGACGGAGAACACGCCCTGGCCTTCGTAGTAGACCGCGCTCACCGGACGCGTACCGTCCGCGCCGACCGGCCATCAGTTGACATAGTACGATCATATGATAACTCCTAACGCTGCGACAAGGGTCGGGCTTGGCACAGGCCCCTTGGGCGGCCTGTACGCCGACGTCTCGTCGGCGGCGGCGCGCGCAACCGTCGACACAGCATGGGAGCTCGGCATCCGCACGTTTGATACCGCGCCGCTCTACGGCTCCGGTCTCGCCGAGCAGCGCCTTGGCGAGGCGCTCGTAGGACGCGCTCGCAACGAGTACACGATCTCGACGAAGGTCGGCAGGGCCCTCAAACCAGGGACCCCGAGCCCACACTTCGTCGGCGCGCCCGCATTTCAGCCGGTCTTCGACTTCACGCCTGACGGCATCCGCCGGTCACTCGCCGAGAGCCTCGAGCGCCTGCAACTCGCACACGTGGATATCGCACTCATCCACGACCCGGATGACCACATGACCGAGGCGAGAGGCGCGCTCGAGACCGTACGCGAGCTCGCGCCGCGCGTCGGTGTCGGCACGAACGACGTCGCGACCGCGCTCGCCTTCGTCGAGCGCGCAGAGGTCGACGTCGTCCTGCTCGCAGGCCGCTACACCCTCCTCGACCGCTCCGCGGAAAACGAACTCTTGCCGCTCTGTGCCGAGCGCGGCGTGTCCCTGACTGCTGCAGGCGTCTTCAACAGCGGGTTGCTCGCAGGCGGCTCGACGTTCGACTACGAGGCCGCGCCCCCCGAACTCCTGATGCGCCGACGTGCGCTCGAGGAGGTGTGCGCGCGTTACGACGTACCGCTTGTCGCGGCGGCGATTCAATTCCCGCTCAGACATCCCGGCGTCACTTCCATCCTTGTCGGCGCTCGCTCGCCCGACGAGATTGCCGATGATCTGCGGCTGCTCGACCTACCGGTACCCGACGATCTCTGGTCGGAGCTCGAGCAGGTGACGGCGGCCTAGCTCGGGTACGACGGCGATGCAGGCAGCGCGCGTACATCGCCCAGCCGATACAGCTCTCGCGCGGTATCTCGGAGGATCCTCGTGGCGTCGGCGCCGGCAACGCGCGTGACGACCTCGATCAACGCTGCCCACACTCGGTCGTACGTTCCGTTCAGCAGCGCAACCGGCCAGTCGCTCCCGCACATCAGGCGGTCCGCGCCGAAGGCGTCGACCGCGATCCGGACCGCGGCCTCGAGGTCGTCCGCGCTCCATTCGGGCGAGGCGATACAGTGTTGAGCCCGGAGATCTTGGCCGCGACGTTCGGCCGGTCGGCGGCGGCTCGGAGCTGCTCCTCCCACCTCGCCATTTGCGCGGTGCCGATCGGGGGCTTCCCGAGGTGGTCGACGACGAGCGTGAGCCCTGGGTGGCGCCGGGCAAGCTCCGGCACGTCCTCGAGGTGGTTCGGGAAGACCGCCGGTAGATCGAGCGGCACGCCTCGTTCCTCCAGCAGAGCCAGTCCCGGCTCGACCGCCGGCGCAAGGATCCAGTGGGGGTCGTCCTCGAGATGGATGAGGTGACGGATACCGCGGAACTTTTCGCGTTCGCCGAGCGCGTCGAGGCGCGCGCGTGCGACATCCGCGTCGTCGAGCCGGCACCACGCGACGATCGCGCCGACCCAGTCGGGGGCAAGCTCGAACATGTAGTCGGTGTCCTCGTCCGACGGAGCGCTCTGGACGAGCACTGTCTCGGCGACGCCCGCGTTGCGGAGCAGCGGCTCGAGCTCTGCCGGTTCCATCGCCCGGTCGATCTGCACGTGCTCGGCCGTCATCCACGGCTGCGGGATCCGGCGCGGGTTCCAGAAATGATGGTGGGCGTCGATGTCGTGGCGAGGCTCCATGGCTCGCGCAACCTCGTCCATCGCTAATCCACCAGCGCCGCTTTGTCGGCCCACGCGGTCCCGCCCGGATACGAGTACTGCTCGAGCGACGCCGGCAGCATCTCGATGCTGTAGCCGGGCGCCGTCGGGACTCTGTAGCGGCCACGCTCCACAACCGCGGGGTCACGAAAGTGCTCGTGCAGATGGTCGACCCATTCGATGACGCGGTTTTCGAGCGACGCGCTCACGCTCAGATAGTCGAAGACCGCGAGGTGTTGCACGTACTCGCAGAGGCCGACGCCGCCGGCATGCGGACAGACCGGCACGCCGAACTTCTCCGCGAGCAAGATGATCGAGAGCACCTCGTTGACGCCTGCGACGCGGCACGCGTCGATCTGGCAGACGTCGATCGCCTCGGCCTGAAGCAGCTGCTTGAAGATCACACGGTTCTGGACGTGCTCGCCGGTGGCGACGCGGATCGGCGCGATCTCCCGTCGAATGCGCGCGTGCCCGAGGACGTCGTCAGGGCTCGTGGGCTCCTCGATCCACCACGGGTCGAACTCGCCGAGGACGCGCATCGCGGCGATCGCCTCGTCGACGCCCCAAACCTGGTTGGCGTCCATCGCCAGCATCCCGTCGTCGCCGAGAACCCCGCGGATCAGCGCCGCACGACGCGCATCCGCTTCGAGCTCCTGCCCCACCTTCATCTTGATCTGCGTGAAGCCGTCCGCCAGGGCCTCGCGTGTGAGCGTCTCGATCTTCTCGTCGTCGTAACCGAGCCAGCCGGCGGAGGTCGTGTAGGCGGGATAACCGTCGGCGATCAGCTCCCGCTCACGCATCGCGCGGCCCGGCAGGCGGTTGCGAAGCATGTCGATCGCCTCGTCCGGGCCGAGAACGTCATCGATGTAACGGAAGTCGATCGTGCCGACGAGCTCCTCCGGCGAAAGGTCCGCAAGCAGTTTCCAGAGAGGGACGTCGAGACTCTTTGCCCAGAGGTCCCAGACGGCGTTGACGATCGCCGCAGCCGCGAGGTGGATGACGCCCTTCTCCGGGCCGAGCCAGCGCAACTGGCTTTCCGAAACGAGCGAGCGCCAGAACCCCCGCATGTCGTTGACGATCCCGTCGAGCGACCGGCCGACGACGAACGGCTCGAGGGCGCGAAGGGCCGCCACGCAGACCTCGGTGCCGCGCCCGTTCGTGAAGGTCAGCCCATTGCCGGTGAGCTCGTCGTCGAGGCCTGTGTGGAGGATGACGTAGGCGGCTGAGTAGTCGGGGGCGACGTGCATCGCATCCGACCCGTCCAGCTGCTCAGAGGTCGGGAACCGGATGTCCATGGCCGTCATGGCGACGATGTTCACCGAGGCCATCGATCACCCGAGGTCTGACGGGTTACGCCGAACGCGGCTCGAACGTATGGAGAATCGCGCATCGTGGCGCGGCACCATACGCTAATTGGTCTGATCTTTCACGCTGCGCGCCGCTTACGCGTTGGTCGCGCCGCTGACAAGCCCGCGCACAAGCGCCCGCTGCGAAGCGACGAACGCGATTGCAACGGGCAGCGCTGCAATCAGCGTCGCGAGTGCGACGGAGGGCCGCGTCGATTGGAAGATGTCCGAAAGCCCGACCTGGACCGGGAACTGCCTGTCATCCGCCAGGATCGCGTAGGGCAGGTAGAAGTTGTTCCAGTCGGCGACAAAGCTGAAGAAGAAGACGAGTGCGATGACGGGCTTCGCCAGCGGGATCCCGATGCGGCGAAAGGCACCCCACTCGCCGCAACCGTCGACCCGCGCCGCATCCAAGAGCTCGGCCGGAACAGCGGTGGCGTAGTAGATGTAGGCGAGGAAAACGCCGAAAGGGAAGAACGCGAAGGGGAGGATGATCGAGAAGACGCTGCCGACCAGTCCGGCGGCGTTCAGTTCCAGGAAGATGGGGAGCACGAGCGCCGTCGCCGGCATGACCATCGCGACGAGCGTGAGTTTCAGGATCAGCTTGCGTCCTGGAAAGCTCCCGAAGGCGAGCCCGTAGCCTGCTGGGATAGCGGTCACGAGGGTTATCGCGGTCGCGCTCAGCGCGTAGAGGAGCGAGTTCCCCATCCAGCGCAGAAAGATGTGATTGGAAAACCCGTCGAGAAGGCGCCAGGCGTCCCAGACGTTGTGGAAGCTGCCGATCGCGAACGGGCTTCGGGTGAGGAGCTCGTAGTCGGTCTTCGTCGGGGCCAGCACCAGCCAGAGGAGGGGGACGACGAAGAAGACCGCGAACGCGAGCAACACCACCGCGCGCAGAACCCGCCCGGCGCGGCGCCGGGCGCGGGGACCGTTTGGGAGGACGGACGTCATAGAAACGCGGCTCGCCACTCGCGGGACACCGTTCCTAGCCTACGCGCCTCCCGCCGCCCGTACGATCGTTCCGTCCGCCCACTTCGATGTGAGAGCTGAATCGACCCGCGCGCGCGGACCAGGAAGCGCGATTCGGAGCGTACGGCAGCGGAGAAAGGCTTGGGACTCGACTCTAGCCCGAGGCGATCACGATCGCTTTGTAATAAAGGGTCGCGTGATGGTGACTTGCATCGGAGTTGTCGCGTTCGTCGTAGTAGATGACGTCAATGAGGCTCGCATTGTTGTCGCGCAACGGATCGAAACGCACGGACGCCGAGCCGTCAGTGCCAGGCTCGACCGTGTCTCCCGACGCTGGATTCGTTGCGCTGTGTGGGTCGAGAGTCGTGTACGGATCCCAGCTTGTCCCGACCCCACCCAGTTGATACTGGTATCCGAACTCGACGTTGGCGTCGTGTCCCAGGAAGACGAACTGGCCGTTCGAACTCGAGATGTAGTTCTGCGGCGTGTGAGCGAACAGTGTCGCCGTTGGATTGCTCGCGCCGCCGCTGCCGCCGGGCGGCGTGTCGTCCGCCCATGTCCCGCCGGCTGTTCGGTAGCGCATCCGCACGTAGTCGTCGATGCCCGAGACGGACCCATCCATGTACAGCACGAACGGCGTGTTGTTTGCATCCGTCGCGATGCTCGGGCCTTGATCGTCGTCGCCGTTAGCCAGGACGAGCGAATCTCCGGCGCTCACCGTTTCCGGAGCGCTCCAGCTTCCGGCTGCGTAGTGGGCATAGCCGACCGTCGAGTGCGTCGCGAGGGAGTTCGCAAGCCACGCGAGATGCAGCGCGCCATCGAGCGACGTGACCATCGACGGATGCATGAGATTGGTTCCGCTCGCAACGATGACCGGCATCGTCCACGTGCCTCCCGCGCGGTTGGTGTATCTGAGCTGGTTCGAGACTCCGGACGTCGCGTAGACGACGTGCGGGGCGTCGTTGGCGTCGAGTGTCAGTGCGACCTGTCCCTCCCTCGGCCAACCGCTGCCGCTCGTGGTCTGTCCTCCGGCGCCGATCACCGCGCGACTCTCCCATGTATCCGTCACCGTGGAGAACGACTGGTAGTAGACGCTTCCGTCGTAGCCGTCGATGTATGCGATCTCGATCATGCCGGCGCGATCCAGACGGACGTCAGGGCTTCCGAGGATCGACGCGCCGGAGTAGGTGCAGTCGCCGCTTCCGGCCGAGCTCGGGTGGTCTGGGGCGTCTTGCTCGGCGAATCCCGTCGGCACTGCCGGATTCCCGGCTTGCGCTCCGGTGCCCTTCCAAACGCGGATGACGCCCTTCCCGCCGGCACTTCCCTGGCACGGGTCGTCGTCGGCGGTTACGACGTAGACGGCGCCGCCGGTAGTACGCACGACCTCGCGCGTCGACGCGTCGACAAACCCCGTGCCGACCGTGACGCCGTACGTATTGGCGGCGGGAACGGGCGTCGGACTGGTCTGACCGCTGTTCGCGACCGTGACCACGACGTTCGAGGCGGTGGTCGAGTTCCCGGCCGCGTCCCGCGCAACAGCCGAGAGGGTGTGGGTGCCATTCGCGACCGCCGCCGTGTTCCACGACACCGCGTACGGTGGCGAAACAACCTCGGCGCCGAGATTCGTTCCGTCGAGTTCGAACTGAACCCGTGCGACTGCGTTGTCGTCCGTCGCCGACGCCTGCACGCTGACGATGCCGGATACGATTGCGCCGCCGAGCGGACTAGTGATGCTCACGGCCGGCGGCGTGGTGTCGGGGCAAGCGCCTGTGGACGCTTGGACGGTAGAGGCGGGTGAGGTGTTTCCGGCTGCGTCGTATGCGTCGAGGGCGAGGGTGTAGGTGGTGCCGCAGGTGAGGTTGGTGAAGGTGTAGGTGGTGGTGCCGCCGGTGGTGGTTGTGAGTTTTGTGCCGTTGAGGTAGACGTCGTAGCCCGTGACGCCGATGTTGTCGGTGGCCGCCGTCCAGGAAAGCGGCAGGCTGGACGAGGTCGGGTTGGTCACCTTGAGGTTCGTCGGCGCCGTCGGAGGAGTCGTGTCCGGCGGGCACGGACTCGTCGGAGCGGTCACCGTGGCTTTGGCGGAGCGGTTCCCGGCCGCGTCGAATGCGTCCACGGCCAACGTGTAGCTGGTGCCGCAACTAAGGCCGGTGAAGGCGTAACTCGTGCCGGTCGATGTCGCCAGCGGGGTTGTTCCCCCGTTGTAGAGGCCGTAGCCGGCAACTCCCACGTTGTCGGTAGAGCCGCTCCAGCCGAGCGTGATCGACGTCGTCGTCGCGGCGACCACGGCGGCAGCCGTCGGCGTCGACGGCGCGACGGTGTCCGGGCAGACGCTGGTCTTAGCCTGCAGGGTGGAGACAGCCGACACGTTTCCGGCTGCGTCATATGCATCGACGCCGACGGTGTAATTGGTGCCGCAGGCGAGGCCGCCGAAACTGTACGAGGTGGCGGTGGTCGTGCTGAGCTTCGTGCCGTTCAGGTAGACGTCGTAGCCCGTGACACCGACGTTGTCGGTCGACGCCGCCCATGAGAGCGGCAACGTCGAGACCGTAGGACTCGCAGTCGCGAGACTCGCCGGCGCCGAGGGAGCCGAGGTGTCCGGCGTACCGGCGGAGGTGACGACCAGCTGCGGAGCGTTTGCGCCCGACTCGCGCGAGGCAAGCGAGATCTCCATCCAGTAGGTGCCAACCAAAGCGAAGCTGAACGTACCGTTACCGGTCACCGCCGACGTCACGTCCAGTTGAATCCACCCGGTCACCGCGCCGCTCGGGAAGCTGCCGAGCTTGGCACCCAACGCCGGCGCGTTGGCATAGGCCAGCGTCGACTCACCCCAACCCGTATTGGCCACCGAGTACGTATCGAAGCCCCAGTTCATACCCGAAATGGCGTACACCCGAAGCATGGCCGACTGCACCGGCCCCGACAGACCACTCACGTTGAACTTCAAATACGCAGTCTCACCTGGATACGACGGCTTCACCTTCAACGACGTCGCAGTCCCATAATTCGCCGAACCACTCGACGACGACACATACGAATCCGCAACAACAGAAAACGTCGTCACGGTTGGGCCGCAACCTGCCGTGCTGCCGCGGAGGGTCGCACTGCTCGAGGTGTTTCCGGCTGCGTCGTATGCGTCGAGGGCGAGGGTGTAGGTGGTGCCGCAGGTGAGGTTGGTGAAGGTGTAGGTGGTGGTGCCGCCGGTGGTGGTTGTGAGTTTTGTGCCGTTGAGGTAGACGTCGTAGCCCGTGACGCCGATGTTGTCGGTGGCCGCCGTCCAGGAAAGCGGCAGGCTGGACGAGGTCGGGTTGGTCACCTTGAGGTTCGTCGGCGCCGTCGGAGGAGTCGTGTCCGGCGGGCACGGACTCGTCGGAGCGGTCACCGTGGCTTTGGCGGAGCGGTTCCCGGCCGCGTCGAATGCGTCCACGGCCAACGTGTAGCTGGTGCCGCAACTAAGGCCGGTGAAGGCGTAACTCGTGCCGGTCGATGTCGCCAGCGGGGTTGTTCCCCCGTTGTAGAGGCCGTAGCCGGCAACTCCCACGTTGTCGGTAGAGCCGCTCCAGCCGAGCGTGATCGACGTCGTCGTCGCGGCGACCACGGCGGCAGCCGTCGGCGTCGACGGCGCGACGGTGTCCGGGCAGACGCTGGTCTTAGCCTGCAGGGTGGAGACAGCCGACACGTTTCCGGCTGCGTCATATGCATCGACGCCGACGGTGTAATTGGTGCCGCAGGCGAGGCCGCCGAAACTGTACGAGGTGGCGGTGGTCGTGCTGAGCTTCGTGCCGTTCAGGTAGACGTCGTAGCCCGTGACACCGACGTTGTCGGTCGACGCCGCCCATGAGAGCGGCAACGTCGAGACCGTAGGACTCGCAGTCGCGAGACTCGCCGGCGCCGAGGGAGCCGAGGTGTCCGGCGTACCGGCGGAGGTGACGACCAGCTGCGGAGCGTTTGCGCCCGACTCGCGCGAGGCAAGCGAGATCTCCATCCAGTAGGTGCCAACCAAAGCGAAGCTGAACGTACCGTTACCGGTCACCGCCGACGTCACGTCCAGTTGAATCCACCCGGTCACCGCGCCGCTCGGGAAGCTGCCGAGCTTGGCACCCAACGCCGGCGCGTTGGCATAGGCCAGCGTCGACTCACCCCAACCCGTATTGGCCACCGAGTACGTATCGAAGCCCCAGTTCATACCCGAAATGGCGTACACCCGAAGCATGGCCGACTGCACCGGCCCCGACAGACCACTCACGTTGAACTTCAAATACGCAGTCTCACCTGGATACGACGGCTTCACCTTCAACGACGTCGCAGTCCCATAATTCGCCGAACCACTCGACGACGACACATACGAATCCGCAACAACAGAAAACGTCGTCGAGAGACCGCCTCCCGAAGCAGAGGTTATCCCGATAACCGGCAGCAGTAGAAGAAGTACGACGAAAACTGCGACCCGGGCCGCCCCTGCACTGCAACGCCTGGTCGCGCCAGGAAGTTCATATGAACGGAGAACGGTGGAACCCCTTTGGGTGGGCGGCAGACGCATCGCGCTACCCGGTCGTTCGGGAGCGGAGTCGGCCAATCTTCCCATACTTTTGGGGAGGTATCGATACCTAGCCGTTTGGCGAGGTACCTGCCTGTGCGACCGCTGTGGCGCCGAATCGTGCTCGTGCGCGCTTGCAGGCGCGCGAGGCGGGAACCAGCGAGCGACTTACTTCAAGAAGCGCGGAAGGTCGTGCAGGAGGTCGGCGGTCGTAACGCGTGAGGTGTAGACAAGCCGTGGTTTGCCTTGTCGGTCGATCAGCAACACATAGGTCGTGTGCGACACGATCTCGACGCTCTTGACCGAGACAAGCAGGTTGTATGACTGCCACACCGGCTTCAGTTCGTCGGCGGCGCCGATGAGGTAGTGGAACTCTCGAGGAAGCTCGTGGGCGGCGACGAATCGGCGGACCGCCGACCTCGTGTCGTGGACGGGGTCGACGCTCACGGCAATCACACGGACGTCCCGTCGAACCGATCTCGGCAGTCGGTGCAGCATGGCGCCAAGGTTCGAGGCCACGAGCGGGCAGACGTCGGGGCAATTCGTGTAGAGGAACGTGAGATACACGACCTTGCCGCGAAAGGCCGAGAGGCGCACGACGGAGCCGCTCTGGTCGCGCAACGCGAAATCGGCTGCGGTCGACTCGAGGGCGGGCAGGCCGCGCACCGCTCGTTCCTGTGTGGTCGACGTCGTCGCACTGGCCGCCGAGGCGCGACGCTCTTTGCCCACACCGCATCCCGCAGCGCAGAGTGTCAACGCCACGAGCAAGGGAAGCGCCGTCCGCATGCTACGGAATCGAGCCGGCTGCGTATCCCGACACGGGACCATCTCCGTACACATGGCCTGTCGTCCACGTCGTCGGCAGCGTGCCAAGTGTCGTCTGCGAGCTCGTTTCCGACCCGCCGCCGCTGCGATCTCGGAACCGGATTTGCCCGCCCCCGTTCGGGCTGAGCAAGGCGATCCAGTAGCTCGCGCCACTCGCGATCGAGCCGGTCGGGGAGATGATCACGTCGTTCCACGCGCCGGGGATCAGCGACGTTAGCGTTCCTGAGCCGATGAGCGAGCCTGGGTGTCCGCCGTTGTCGCCGTAGACGCCGACGATCAGCTTCGTGGCGGTGGAACCGGTGTCGACGTAGAGCGTGACCTTGCGCACTGTCCCCGAGTTCGCGGACGACGTTTTGAACGCCTCGGCGAGGCCGGCGGCATTGAAGTCGGCTGTCGGCTCGACGACCTGGTCCCCGAAGAGGTACGTCGTCGGGGGAGGCGCCGTGTTGTCGACCGTGATCGCGACCGCAACCGCCGTCGCGGTGTTCCCCGCCGCGTCGCGGGCGACGGCTGTCAGCACGTGGGAGCCGTTCGCGACCGTCGCGGTATCCCACGTCATCGTGAACGGCGCCGACATGAGCTCCGCTCCGAGGAGCGCTCCGTCGAGTTTGAACTGCACGCCGACGACGCCGATGTTATCGCTCGCGGTCGCGGTGAGCGTGATGGTCGAGGTAACTGTTATGCCGGTTCCCGGCGCCGTGATCGACACGTTCGGAGGGGACGTATCGCTGTTGACCACTGATGCGCTCGCCTGGTTCGACACGCCGCTGAGGTTGGCGGCCGCGTCCTCCGCCTTTACGAGGTAGTAGTAGGTGCCCGGTGCAAGCCCGGCGTCCTGATAGCTGGTCGCGGCCGACTGTGCGATCTTGTTCGCAGGCGACGGGGTGAAGCCCGATGACGTCGACCGATAGATGTCGTACACGGCGACGCCGACATTGTCCGAGGATGCCGTCCAGCCCAGCGAAACCGTGCCTGCCGAGGCCGTGGCGGTGAGGTTCGTGGGCGCCGTAGGAGCTTGAACGTCTTCGTACGGGGCAGGCAGCCGAACAAACGTCGACACCGACGGAACCCCGTTTCCGTCGAGGATCCACAACATGTAGTAGCCCGGTGGTGCGGTGTTGCCATTGGCGGGAGCTTGGACAGTGAGTTGGCCGCTCCCGCGCGTGAAGCCGAGCGGGATGTAGCGCTGGTTCTCGTCGAACGCATGTGTCACCGACGGCGTCCGGATCAGCGCCACCTTCTGGATGTTCGCGGCGTCCGGTGTGACGACAGTGAAGTTCGCTCCGTACTGGATCGTGGATGGTGCAGACGAAATCGTCGGACGAGTGCCCTTGAACAAGTAGGGGGGCGAGTAGATCTCTCCGCTGTAGATGTTCGTCGCACGACCCGGTAGCTGACCGCCACCGGCCATCAAGACACGGCCGTCCGGGAGGAGAAGCGCAGTCGAGTGATACTCACGACCGGTGGTGAGCGACGCGACGACCTTCCACGTCTCGGTCGTGGGATTCCAGATCTCGGCTGGCAGGACGGCCTTCGACAGGTCTGTGCCGTCGGACGCGGTCTCGCCGCCGCTTGCGAGCACTGTGCCGTCGGGGAGAAGCGTGAGGTTCTGATACGAGCGCGGATAGTTCATCGGCGCCGTCGACCGCCAGCTCGGGTTCGACTGTGTCATGTCGAGTACGGCCGTGTTGGTAGTTGCGTTGTAGGTGGCGCTGCCGTAGTAGTCGGGGTTCGCGTATGAGCCTGACTTCATGATCTTGTCCGGCAGGTACATGACCGCGCTGCCGCCGTCGAACGGGCTCGTCCCGATCGTCGACCATGCCCATGTCTTCGGATCGATGACTCGCGTCGTGACATCGGGTCCGGCGTCGAGGATCCGCCCGTCCGAGAGCTGGAACATGAACGGATACAGCGGCGTGGTGAGCTTGGCGCTCGTGAGGTCCTGCCAGGTGTTGCTGGACGGGTCGTAGACCTCGGGCAGGGAGTTCTGCGATGCCTCCTTGAAGTAGGAAGGGGAGTACGGAAGGCCGAAGTCGACGATGCTGTCGCCGCCGAAGACGAAGACTTTGCCACTGCCGAGGACCGTCGCCGTCGGGTACCAACGCGCAACAGTCATGTTCGGCGCCTTCGACCACTTGTTGGTGGACGCGTCGAAGATGGTCGCGTCCTTGATCCCCTCGTCCGCCTGCACGTTGCCGCCGACGATCAATGTCCGGCCGTCTGGGAGCAAGACATGGCCGGAGCAGAACAGGTTTGTCGCGTCTGGAACGGAGAGGAACGACCCGGTGATCGGATTCCAGACGTGCTGCGAGTTAGGCGCGTCGCCCCACGCGTCGAAGGCGAGCACGTTGCCGGTCGGGAGTAGCGACATGTGCACGGCAACGATCGGCCATGCCACAGGCGCCGACCATTGCCCGAACTGGTCCGGCGGCGGGCCAGACGGACCGGCGCCTGCCACCCACGCGGAGAACGGGCCGTCGCTATTCGGGGAACCCGTCGACCAGGTCGACGGGAGCGTCGTGAGGTTTGCCTGCGAGCTCGTCTCCGCGGACGCACCGCCCGGCGAGCCGTGGCTGCGGAAGTGCAGCGTGCCGGAGCCGGCGGGACCGAGCAGCGCGATCCAGTAGGTCGTGCCGGTCGTGACCTGAGCGGCGGGAACCGTTACGTCGTTCCAGGCGTTGGCCGTTGGTGCGTTGAGCGAACCCTGCGTCAGGAGCGCACCCGGATGGCCGTTGCTATCGGCGTACAGCCCGGCATCGACAGCCGTGGCGGACGATGCCGAGTCAATGTAGACGGTGATCTTGGTGACGGTTGCCGTCGCCGCTGCGGTGGTTTTGAATGCCTCCGCTGATCCGGCGCCGTTGAAATCTCCGCGTGGTTCGATCGCCTGGTCTCCCGCGAGATACACGGGTTGGCTCGGAGCAGCGACGGTGGCGGTCGCCTGGTTCGACGGCGCGCCGACATTCCCAGCGGCATCCTGGGCGGCCACCGCATAGAAATACGTCCCGGCAGCGAGACTGGCGTCGGCGAACGACGTGGTCGGCGATTGGCCGATTCGATTTGCGAGCGAAGGCGTGAAGCCGGAGCTTGTCGACCGATAGATGTCGTAGCGGCTCACTCCGACGTTGTCAGTCGAGGGGTTCCAGGATAGTGCGGCAGTGCTCCCGGACACTCCGACCGTCAAGTTCGTCGGCGCGCTCGGCGGCTGGTTGTCCGGCGCACTGACAGCAAGTGTGACGGCAACGGTTTGCGGTGTTCCCTGAGCGCCAGGAGCGTCGATGGTTATCGTCGTCGTATACGTGCCGACGGGGAGCCCGGAAGCCGTCGCGGCGGCGGAAACTGTCGCCGGTCCGGCCCCGCTGGTCGGACTGACGGAGAGCCACGACGCCCCGGACGTCGCCGTCCAGCCGAGTGTTCCTCCGCCGCCGTTCGAGACGCCGACGCTCTGGGCGGTCGGATCTGGGCCGCCGACGGACGCTGCGAAGGCCAAGCTCGCCGGGCTCACCACAAGAACCGGAGCCAACGACGTTGTCCCATACGCGGCGAAGGGGCCGTCCTTGTATCCCTGCCCGGTCGTCCATGTCGCCGGAAGCGTCTTGAGCGTCGTCTGTGAGTTCGTTTCCGCAGCGCTCCCGCCGCCGCAGCAGCGGTCGCGGAATGCAAGCGTGCCGTTCGGCGAGAGGAGTGCAATCCAATAGGTCGTGCCGGCAGTGACGGGAACGCCGGTCATCGAGACCGCGTTCCAGGCTCCCGCCGTCGGGGCGTTGAGCATTCCCTGGCCCAGGAGCGCGCCGGGATGTCCGCTCTTGTCCGCGTAGAGGCCGGCAACAAGTGCGGTCGCCTTCGACGGCGTGTCGACATAGACGCTGAGATTCGCGACCGATCCGGTCGCCGCCGCCGTCGTCTGGAACGCCTCCGCCACTCCCGCGCTGTTGCTGTCGGCCTTCGGCTCGACCGTCTGATCTCCGACGATGAAGACAGGCGCCGCATGTGACTCATTTGACCCCGCGAGCGTCGCCGCCGCGTAAACGGCGAGCAACAGCACGACGAGCCTCGAGCGCGTCACCGGGGGACAGTACGACGGTTCCCCTGCTTCGGGAAACGCCCGTTCGAGGAGGGTTGCTCGCTGGCCGGAGGTGTAGGCCGGAGGGGGTGAATCGCGAGGCGCCGGCGTCTATTCCCCGAGGCATGTGGTGGTAGAGCGGGAACGCGAGCCAGCCGCCGGTCGGCCTCGGCGCCGTAACGACGAAGTCCCTTGCGCGTTTCCGTAGGCTCTCGGCCGTGCGCCGTCTTCTGTCGTTCGGGATCCTCTGTTGCACGCTTGGAGCCGTGATCGGTCTCGTCGCGGTCGTGGATCATCGCGACAAGACAGCGCGGATGAACCGAGCGGAACGGTCGGAGTGGTACTGCACGCATACGGCGACGCGTTGCGGCGGCCCGTCATCAGCCAGGATTGAGCGTCGCTGGAACCGGCGCGAGGTCGGGTACATGATCCTCTTCGGCGCTCTCGTCGGCTCCGGTGCGATCTGCCTCGCGCTGGACAGAGCTCAAACAAGCCGGAGAGGCGGCTCGTAGCAACGCGACAGGAAGAAACAGCGAAACGCCGCATCGGTCTCCGGGTACGAGAAGGATCGCCGAGACGACCGTGATTGATCGATCTCTCAGGCGCTGGCTCACTTGATGGGCGACTCAAAGGGCGGGTATACCGCCGACGGTCCCGTGGGACGCCGCAGCAACATGATCGGCTCTCGTCGGAGTGGCCGACCGAAACCCTGGACGATCGGACAGTGAGGACGCGGAAGCCAGATGCCGAATCAAATGGTGCGCGCAAGACCTACAAGGTTGACGCCGGGGCAGAGTCTTCCTCGGGCCACTGGGTCGCACGAGAGGTCAGGACTTCTCTCGGCCCCGGCGTATCTCCGCACAGGACCTCCGGCGCGACTCGCGCCGCTACTCTCTCGGCTCCGCTGCGCCGACGCGGTCGCGGCCGAGGCGCTTGGCGGTGTAGAGCGCCGCATCCGCGTCACGAACGAGATCGTCCGAGCTCGCGTATCGATGGCGCTCGGCCGCGCCGAAGCTCGCTGTGATCCCGTGCAGCTCCCCTCGGCCACGTACCTCATGGAACGCTGCGCGCACGTCCTCGGCGAAGCTCACCGCACCGTCCAGATGCGTTTCTCGCAAAAGAATGGCGAACTCATCCCCCCCGAGCCGCGCGGCGAGGTCCGCCCCGCGAACACGCGTCTCGACGAGTCGCGCGACGGCCTCGAGTACGGCATCTCCGACCTGATGCCCTAGCTCGTCGTTGATCCGTTTGAAACCGTCCAAATCCGCGAGCACGAGGGACAGCGGACTGCCGGTCCGAGCAGAGTGAACGATCTCCGCTTGGAGCTCCTCGCGAAAGCGCCTGCGGTTCGCGAGGCCAGTTAATTCGTCGGTGAGCGCTTCGTGCTCCCGCGTACGGTTGCGCCGAACGCTCTCGAGGGCAACGACCCCGCGCTCGAGGACGTCTGAGAGCAACTGGGTCGTCGAGCCGTCGAACCCTTCCTCCGGTGGGTCCAGCGACAGCCGGCCGATGTGAGTGCCCGACGCGTCTCGCAGCAGCAACTCGAACGAAGGACCGCGTTGCGACGCCTTGCCCTTTACCGCACGCTCGCCTCGCCACTCGATGCGTCCTCCGACCGCGCCGCTGACCACCATCGCCGCCTCAAGCACGACCTCGAGCATCGCATCGGGGTCGTGGACGGCGCCGAGCACGCCCTCGACAAGCGCAACGGCGTCGGTCGACCGGCCCGCACGTGAAACAGTGCGTCGGCGACGAACGAAGAACGCGACGATCAGGACGAGCGCAGCCACGGTTGCGATGAACGCGAGCGCTACCCGTTCATTTCCGCGACGGACGGCCGAGTCCACCGGCGCGAGCGAGAGAAGTCCCACGAGCGTGTACGGACCGAGACGCTCCGTAAGCGCCCGATAGCGATCGCCCGCGAGCACCACCTTGCCGCTCGACTCCGCCAGCGAAATCGCCTCCCCCCGGTGAGGCCCGAGCACGATCCGGCCCCTTCGAACTAGGAGCAAAAGCACACTGCTTCGGTCCGCCGGGAATCCAAGCAGCGGAGTCGCGGCGACGATCGTGGCGAGCGTGACACCTCCCGACATCAGCGCGATCCGATGGGTGAGCCGCGGCTCGTGCGGAAGTGGGCCGCCGATGGCCCCTCGTATCCGCGGCACGACGATCACAAGGCGGGGATGGGCTCGTATCAAGCCACCCAGGGCCGTGAGATCGTGCCGGCGGAGAGCCCGTTGGAGGCTCGGCGATCGAGCGAGGTTGGCCGCTTCGGCATTCGTTCTCGCATCGCTCTCCTCGATCGATGCGACGACTGCTCCGACCGACTCGGAGAGCCGAAGGTCGAGGGCGGACGTCTCGCTCGTCGACACAGCCTTACCGAACCCCCATGTCGCAATGAGTACAGGGGGAGCCGTCACGGCGACAATGAGCACCAGTGCAACGAGCGACGTGTGCGGAACAGACCGCGCCAGGCCATAGCGCCGCCGACCCCGGCCGAGGTCAGACGAGCCCGCAGCTGCCGCCGTTCCCTGCAAGAGGCTCGAGTCTACGGAGAGGACCAGTCGGAAACCGTCGGGGAGGGAATCGCCGGACTCCCCCGAAAGGGGGACGGGCATGGCGGCGCTCTGCGGCGAATCCGACCTCGTTCTGACACCGTCGCTGGCAACGGCGGAGGCCGCGATCGACCGTCTGATGGCTCGTCTCGAAGCGAATCAGCCCGACACGCGGACGCACGCCGCGGCGGTCGAGTCGACGTCCGTCGCCGCGGCCGAACTCCTAGGCGTACCCGACGACAGCCACGCCGCACTTCGACTCGGTGCGCACGTCCACGACGTCGGCAAGCTCTGCGTCCCCAGGGCAACCCTGGCCAAGCGGGGTCCGCTCGACGCCCGAGAGTGGGCGCTGATAAGGCGACATCCCACCCTCGGTGTACGCCTGCTTTCCTCGTTCGTGCGCTCGGAGCTCGCGTTGGCGATCGTTCTCTCCCATCACGAACGCTGGGACGGAGCCGGGTATCCGAATGGCGTGGAGGGGACGGCTCTTCCGATCGCAGTGCGAATCGTCGCCGTCGCCGACGCGTATCAGGCAATGACGGAACAGCGGGCGTACAAGGCCCCACTGTCGAGCGAAGCAGCAGTGTGCGAGCTGCGTAAGAACGCGGGGACGCAGTTCGACCCGATGTGCGTCGAGGCGTTCTGCGACGTCCTTGCGCGCCGGGCCGCCTGAACCGGGTTCACGGGCGGCCGCGGTGATGCGAGTCGCCACCGCTCCCCGAGTCCTGACCCGAGTGATCTCCTCCACCGTGGTCGGATCCGTTGTCACCGTGACCACCGCCGCAGGGCGCGGGCGGGGGTGGGGGCGGGGGTGGAGGCTGGGGACACGGACCACCGCCAGCGCCGCTGGAACCGCCATTGCCGTTGCCCTTGCCGCCGCCGGTCCCACTGCCGCTGCCACCGTTCGAGGGAGGCGGATTGGTGCAGGGCGTTCCGCCCACGAGCGACGCAACCCTCAGCGTCCCGACGAGCAGGTCTGCTTCGAACTGGCAACCGGGAACCTGTGCGACGAGCGTAAACGGGCCTCCGGCGTCGAACGAGGCCGAAGCTGTTTTGAACGCGGTACCCGGGGCTGCCACGGCGTACGTCACGAGCGTTACCGTGACCCCCGCGCAGCCGGCCGCGACCCGGAAGGTTCCCGTCGCAGCGCCGTTCGCAACAACCACCATGGGGATGACAACGACCTTGTCGGCGCCCGGGCACGTGGGAGTGTCCGAGCCGGCCGTCGTCCGACCTGGGTCGGTCGGCTGTGGAGTCGGGTTACCCGCCGGCCCAGATGACGCGGGGCCGGGGTCACCGCCGGTCGTGCCCCCGCCCGTGGTGCCGCCACCGGTCGGCCCGTCGCCTCCGGAGCCGCCGCCCCCGCCGGAGCCGCCGCCCCCGCCTGTACCTCCGCCTCCGCCGTCAGGTGGCGGCGGAGGTCCGTCCTGCGGCGGCGGCGACCCCGGACCGGGCGACGGAGGCAGTGGGGACGGCTTCGTGCGCGGCGGTGGGGGGGTCTTCTTTGGCTGAGCTTCGTTGGGCGGGCTCGTCGACGTGGGAAGCGTGGTCGGCGCGGAACGCGTGGCCGTCGATGATCCATGCGGCGTCCCGGTCGCGTGCACGCCGACATGAACGCCCACGCCGTGCACTGATGCGTTCGGAAGCTTCGGCGTTGCCGCGACGGCCACGCTGCCGCTTCCGGAGAGACCGAGCGCGTCGGAGTGGGAGACCGAATGCTTCGGCGGCGACCAACGAAACGCGTTGACCCACAGCAAGGCGAGCAAGGCCGCAACAAGCAGCCCGACGGCGAATCGCCTCCTCGACCTCCCCACGCGCGGAACGATGACGAACCGGTAGGACGGCACCGCATCCAAGATGCTTGCCTTTCGGATGGGCTCCCGTAGCCTCGGAGACTGTTCGATCGACAGTAGCGGCGGTCGCCCGAGCGACTACTACTGTGAGGTAGCAAGTCTGCAGGACGTATTCGAGGCACAGGGGGAGGGGTCCTTTTTGTCAGGCGCATTCAAGAAATGCGGGCGGCGCGGTGTCGCGCGGCGAACGGCGATGCTCACTACCGCGGTCCTGGCGGGCGCGGCGTCCGCCGCGCTGCTCGGCAACGGAGGCGCCGTCGCCGCGGGCGTATGCCCCTGCTCGCTCTTCTCGTCGGCGACGCCGACGATCGTCCACCTCCCTGCGGCCGACGGACGCACGGGCGACGACCTCACCTACGAGCTCGGAATCCGGATAGGCGTGAGCGAGCCGGTGCGTCTTACAGGCATTCGTTTCTACAAAGACGACCTCGAAACCGGGACGCACATCGGCCGTCTCTGGAATGCGAGCGGGACTCAGCTGACGGAGGCGCCGTTCGACGACGAGACCGCGTCCGGCTGGCAGACCGCGCCGCTCCCGACTCCGATCGACCTCGTGCCGGGCGAGACGTATACCGTCTCGGTGAACGCGAACGCTTATTTCGTTGATCAATACGACGCGCTCGCCGACGAGGTCACCTCAGGCACGGTCTTCTCGATCGGCGACGGTAACAACGGCGTCTACGCCGGTGCCGCGGGCGAGTACCCGACGTCGAGCTATCGGACGAGCAACTACTTCGTCGACGTCGTTGTGGAGAACGCTGCCGCCGGGACGACGACTGACACGACAACGACGCAGGCGACGACGACCGACTCGACGACGACCGACACGACAACGACGCAGCCGACGACGACCGACTCGACGACGACCGACACGACAACGACGCAGCCGACGACGACGGGAACGACGAGCACATCGCCTCTCCCTCCGGCGGCTGAAACGACGACGGCAGACGTTCCTGCTCCTGCAACGAGCTCCACTAAACCCGGCTCCCAGCAGGATCCACCTGCAACCACGCCCGGCGCTCGATCGGTATCGCAGACCGCGGGGACATTCACCGCTGCGGTGACCGTCAGGGTTCCGAGGTCACTGCTCCCGGCAGGGTCGCTCGTGCCGCGGTGGCCCGTCCGGGTCTGGTTTGCCCTGGCGGCCCAGCCTGCAGCACCAGCGCGACTCCAGTTCGCTGAGGACACCGAGCGGCCATGGGCTTGGCGTCCGTATACGGGTGACATCACCATCCGGACTCGGCAGCACGCGATCTGGATCCGGTTTGCCGACACCCTCGGGGCGGTCTCGACCTGGACGAAGGTCACGATCCCGTGATCGGCGCCGGTTCCGCGCTCGGATGACGACGAACGCGAACGATGTCGACCGTGATCGGCAACACGAAGGGCTCGAGGTGCTGGCCCGGTTCGTAGGTGAGCCTGTGCATGCCGTCGCCGTGGACGAAGTATTCGTGTAAGCCGAGGTCTGCGTCATCGAGCGGTCCGGTTCGGACGACCCTGCTCGTCCTTCGTCGCCGCGGACGACTCGCGATCTAGAGGTTCCCGCAGGCTTCCGTGAGCAGGCGCGCCGCACGCTCACGCCGACGCTGCCCCGCAAAGTGCGTCCCGGTCTACCGGCCGTCTAGGGACGCAGGCGTCCTCCGCGGACTCGATTGGCGCACGAGGGCGGAGTTGACGACCAACCAACTGACAGCGGAATCTAAGCCGAACGTAAAGGTCTCGGAAAATCGGCTGGAGCCTTGTCTCGAGCGAGCTAAGGTGCCGCGCGTGACGGATGGTCGTGGACTGATGATCGCGCTGACCCAAGTGGGTCAACCGGTGATCTGTACCTGGTCGGGTGATGTCTGCGCTCGGTTGATTGCCGACCAGGAGTGCACATGACGACTGTGATGCGTATCGCGTGAGACGAAGCTAGCCGAACCGGCTAGGTAGCACGTTTCCAGTTTCGCCGTGTATGCGGTCCGGCGGCTCTCGAAAAGCGACGCGAGGGGGTTTTTGGACCGCAACAACTGACTTAACTTGCAGCCGAGTCTCGACGCTCCGGCGTCGGTCTCGGCATTCGCCACGAATCAAGCAAGACGGTCTTCTCGGGACGCGACGTCGGGACTCCTGCTCCTTGCGGCCGGCATCGCTCCCGACGTTCAGCCAGAAGAACAGCGTCGCAGGGTTGCTGCAAGCGGTGCGAGGACACCGGGCGGCTGCATGCGCTCGCTCAGAAAGGGGTCAAAGAATGTTTCCACGCATCGCCACGTTCATCGTGTGCGGCGCCGCTGCAAGCGCGGTGCTCGCAGGAAGCTCAGTCATCGACAGCGGTCGGGCGGCTATAGGCGGAGTCGTCGCCGAGTACGCCTTTGACGAAGGCACTGGCACGCTTCTCCACGACGCATCGGGCAATCACAACGACGGGACGATCGCATCGGCTTCTTGGACGACGGGACACTCTGGAACTGCTCTCAGCTTCAACGGATCAAGCAGCATCGTCACCGTTCCTGGAACCTCCGCGATTTCGCCGACGACGGCGATCACTATCGAGGCATGGGTGAAGCCTGCAACCACCGCTGGCTGGCGCGCGATCGCAGTGAAGGAACAAACGCCATCGGCGCTCTCATACGGGCTCTACAGTTCTTCCGACGCCGGACCGGCGTCTCTGGTCTACACGAGCTCGGAGCAAGACCTGAAGGGCGCGTCGCGGATCCCTGTCGGCGCCTGGAGTTATCTCGCAGCCGTTTACGACGGTTCGGTCAACCGCGTCTACGTCAACGGCTCGCTCGTTGCTCAATCCGCCGTGTCGGGGTCTATCGCCGAGAGCGGCGGCGCGCTCAGAATTGGTGGAGACACGATCTGGAACGAGTGGTTCAACGGGTCGATCGACGACCTCCGCATCTACTCCCGCGTGCTTACTGCGGTCGAGATCAACTCCGACATGACGACCGCGGTTCCGTCTTCAGCGCCCAACGCGAGCGATACAACTCCGCCGAGCACGCCAGCCAGCGTGTCCGTGACAGCTTCAACCCAGGCGAGCATTTCGCTCGGCTGGGCGGCGTCGTCCGACAACGTCGCGGTCGCGGGTTACGGGGTGTATCAAGGGACGTCTCTGGCGGGCTCGACGGCGTCGACGTCGTACACGAGAGGTGGCTTGGCCTGCGGGACGAGCTACAGCTTCTCGGTCGATGCATACGACGCAGCTGGCAACCGTTCGGGTAAGCAGACGATCACCGCGGCGACTGCTCGGTGTACGGATACGCAGCCGCCGTCGATCCCAGGTGCTTTGACTGTCGGGGCGGGCAGTCAGTCAAGCATTCCGGTTTCCTGGTCGGCCGCGAGCGACAACGTCGGCGTCGCAGGCTACGACCTGTACTTGAGCGGTGTGCGAGTCGCGTCGACCGGAGCCTTGTCGTACTCGTTTGCCGGCTTGTCGTGCGGGACGAGCTACAGCGTGGCAGTCGACGCGTTCGATGCTTCGGGGAACCGCTCTGCCCAAGTGGGCATGACTGTGCCAACGACGCCGTGTTCTGATATCCAGCCGCCGACAGCTCCGTCGGGGTTAAGCGTGGGCACGCCTGGGCAAACCTCGGTCACGGTCTCGTGGAGCGCCTCCATGGACAACGTCGGCGTGGTCGACTACGGCGCCTACCTCAACGGCGCCAGTGTGGGCTCGACCTCAACTCCGAGCTATACGTTGACGGCGCTTTCGTGTGCCACGAGTTACACATTCTCCGTCGACGCTGTGGACGCGGCCGGTAACCGGTCGACGAAAACGACCGTGTCAGTCACGTCGGCCGCGTGCGCGACCGGCGCGCTTGCGAATCTTTGGGTCGACGGAAACGGGGGGAGCTGCACGCGCCAGGGGTCGGCGGTCGGCTACTTCGATGCGCAGGCATGCGGATCGTTCCAAGCTGCATATTCGGCTGCTCATTGCGGCGACATCATCGGTGTCAAGTCCGGGACCTACGCAACACAAAGCGTCTCGACGGGGAGCAAGGCGTGTACGTCGACGACGCAGGTTGTATTCACGTCGGTGCCGGGCGGGACGTGCTCGGACAACACGGCGGTGACGATGCCTTCGTTCGCGATCAGCGTCGCGTATGTGCAACTCGCCTGCATGAACGCGAACCCGCCGACCACAACGTCGTGTATCAACGTGAGCGGCTCCTCGGGTCAGCATCCCGCGATCATCTGGACCACGCTCGACCACGTCGCCATGCATTGCGGGTTCTTTGACAGTGACCATCTGCGCGTCACCTACAGCACATTCGGTCCCGACAACACCTGCCAGACGAACATGGAAGACCTGATCGACTTCCGAGCCAACACCGACAACATCAACGACGTGGTGTTCGATCACGACACGTTCAAGACCGTGACCGCTCCGCCCGACTTCCAATGCGGCGTCGGCAAGCACGTCGACTCGATGCAGGGTTACGGAATGTCGAACTTCACGCTCTCAAACTCCAACTTCTACGGATGCCCGGGCCAGTGCATCATCTTCCGCCCCTATAACGGCGGAGTGCCCGGCCCCTTCACTTTCGTCAACAACGTCTTCGACCAGGCCCAGGACCCCGGCCAGGCCATCGACATCGGTTCGAGCAGCTCGTCCGACGGCGATCGGTGCAACGGCCCGATCGTGATCCAGAACAACACATTCGTCAACGGCGCCGCTCTACACGGCGGCTGCTGGAACAACCCGGTCGTCACCTTCCGAAGCAACATCATGACTGGCAGCAGCTGCGGCTTCGGCGGTTCGAACGTCGGCTATGCCTTCAACGTCTTCTACAGCGGTTCCGGGTGTGGAACGAGCTCGAAGAGTTGCATCCCAGCCTACGTCGGCGCGACTTCGAACCTCACGATCCCCGGGGACTTCCACCTCGCAACAACCGAGACCTGCGCCAGAGGCGCAGCCGACCAAACAGCCGGCAACTACCCGACGACGGACTTCGACGGGCAGACCAGGCCGCAGGGAACCTTCGTCGACGCAGGCGCCGACGAAGTGAAGTAAGCACACAAGTCGGCGTAAGCATGGACCCAGACCGGTGAGAGCCCTCACGAGGGCTCTCACCGGATCTGTGTTGAGTCAGCAATCGGCCCCTCCGGCCCGTCGAAGAGCCGCGTGTCGATCGCTTCTTGCAGCCCAAGCACGCTCTAGATCCGGTTCGCGCAGACGATCAACGCCGCTGGAACACCTTTCCCCACGATAGAGATCCCCCGAAAGGCGTAGGCCGATTCATGCCCGAAAATGCCTAAGTCTCGTCGTTACCTACGCGACGATTGCGACAGCCTTTCGTAGTGTGCTTGTGCGCCGCCGGCCCCGTTGCGGCGCGCGGAGCTCGCGCGCCCCTTTCACTGCGGCTTCCCTGGTTACCCCCTAGTAGAAGCCGTCAGGCGCGCTCGCGCTGTCTCATCCAATCCGCCGAACAACCATTGGCTCGTCTACCTCGAAGGCTCAGAGACCGGAGCGCGTATCTGCGTGCCCATTGACCGATTGCCGATGCGGGTTTCTCGAACTAAGGAGATCGCGAAACGGCTCTCTTGGTCTCGATGTCGAGAAGACGGTGCTGCCTGCGGCGTCATGAAGACGGCGAGTTCCCGAGTCAGGACCGACCGTTTCTGTTGTGGACTGTCCGCAGCGCCATTTCAATGTCACTTAGTTCGGCGACGGCGCAGTCGAACGCGGCAATGTGAGCTGTTACGGCCCGCTGGGCGTCTTCGTCGGCGGGATCGGCAAACGCGACTCGGACGCGATCGTTTCTGAAGCAGACCGGAATTGCTGCGAAGCGCATGCCGGTCTCGTAGGGCAGGAGGCTCGCGAGCGAGTTGTCGACTCCTGCATACCGGAGATTTACGTAAGGGAGACTGAGTTGTTCGGCGAGGGTGCGCGCGAGCTCGTCTTCGAAGATCCACTGGTGTCGAAGCAGAACACGGCCAAGCAGTTCGCCGGCGTCGTAACTCTCGGCGAGCGCATCCTTCAACTGCGAGTCGGTGATATTTCCCCTGGCGAGCAATAGGTCGCCGAGGCGAGGCCGCGGACGTGGCGTCTCGGCCAAGTGGCGTGGGAAAGTCGTCCGTCGCTCCACGATCGAGGCATTGATCTGGTTGATCGTCACCCAGCTGTTGAGATAAGCCTCTATTTCCAGCTCGGCGCTCTCGACGAGGACTAGAGGGCCAGAGGGGCTTTCGATGATCTCGGCACGCGTGCCGAGGCGAAGGAAATAGTCCCGGAGCCGTACTGGCTCGGCCGAAGTGATCCATTTAGTGCCCGCCCGCGCCTCAGCAAAGGCTTCGTTACTCGACATCACGTCATTCTCCGATCGCCGCAGGTGTCCGAATCTCATACATCGATCCCCTAAGGGCCGGAGGTGCTCCCCTCTTTGGGTGATCACTACGCGGTTCCGGTGAAGCTTCATGGCGGTTGTCGCCGGGCACCTCAGTCAGCCTCGACCAGGTAGGCGCACGCGAGCGTGACGCCGGGCAGCGGCGGGGCGCCTACCTCGGCGACAAGGAAGCGGGAGCTTACGCCGTCCTCATCGACGAACTCGAGTAGCGACTCCGGCTGCGGCGGAGGGCCATCCTGCTCGAACAGGAGGTAACCGTTCGAGACTGGCGCGAACAGAAGATGCGACCGATCGGCGCTGTGCGCCTCGAGACGGAAATCGCCGGGCTCCGAGGCGGTTGACACCACGACGCCGCCGGCTTCGAGTTGCTCGATTCGTACGCACGCCTCCTCCAGCTCCCGCTCAAGCTGCGCCGACCGCGCCGCCGCGTCGGCATTCTCTCTCTCGGCGGCGGCTTGCAGCTCGGTGATTCGCAGTTGCAGCTCCGTGCAGCGCACTTTGGCCGCGTCAAGCCCTGCTGCTGATGCGGTCATGTCGGCCTCGCGCCGCTCGAGCTGAGGCTGCTGATGTACCGTCATCTGCGGCGCAGACAACGGCGGCGCGGGGGCACTATCGCCGCCGCGGCCCTCCGCGATGGAGCGAATCGCGTATCCGTATTCGGTCTTCAGCGGGCCGCCGTGTTGGGTAGCGAGCCCAAGTCCGACCGTCGGCGCGATCGCGAAGCCGAGCCTGACGAGTACCTCGCCGAGCTTTTCTCCGCTCCGCTCCTGCTCGGCCAAAGCGTCGGCGAGCTGCTCCTCGGTCAGGACACCGCGACGGACGAGGATCGAGCCGAGAGGGACCCGCTCGCCCAATCCGTACCGGTAATCGTGCGGGTTTGCCGCCACCAGGAGCCGCCGTTAAGAAGCGCCTCCGGAGCGCTCGCCGCAGGAGAGACACGTTTCTTCCATCAGAAGCCCTTCGCCGCAGAGTCAACCAGGATTCATTAGTAGATCGGCGGCGGCGGCCGGTATGGAAATGCCCCGTTCGGGCGGTCATCAGACAAGGTTGCGCGCCTTGCCCGCGCCGCGGACACTCATCCTGTAGTGCCCTTCCCAGGGCGGATGCCGCGCAGTACCGCAGGCCGACCGCAGCGCGCCACCGGGTAGTAGTGGCAAAGCCTCAACTCAGGAAGTGAATCCCTGCGCGTCGGTCTTTCTCAACCACGGTCGTGCCCATCGACTCTCCTCCTGGAAGTCGCCTTGCCCGATCGGGGCCGTCGCTTTGCGCCACCGTGGACAAGTCCCGGTTGGCGGGCGCTCAGTGCCGCCCGTGATACTCAGCGACTGCAATCGCGCGTGCCACTCCCGAACTGGAAAGGCGCGAGAGCAAGGCGATGTCCGGTCGTTGGGGTTGACCTGGAGTAGACCAGCGCGCGCATTTCCGCATCGTCAGGCGCCTCTCGTGCTGCGCCCCAACGGTCGAAGTTGGTGCTCACCGGGCTCTTAGGAGCCCTCCCTTCAAGGGCGACGAGCGCACCCGGGGCCTGCCGCCGACACCGCGCACGCACGTACGTACGCGCGAGACCAGAGCGTCGTCCGTCGCTTCCCTCTGGCCGTTGATGAGGCTGCGGGCCTGCTTCTGCCTGTGAATGACGCCGAACCGGTCAGCTCGTCGTCCTCACGACGAGCTGGATCGGATCGGGTCGAGCGACGGCCGCGTCAGGTCGGCCAGCCCGACTTGTTCCGCTGAGCCGCGGGCGTCCCCTCTTCACCGACGAGGCCTCGGTACCGTGGACACATGCGTACGGCGATCGTTGTCCCGGGCCACGGCGCCGTCGGTCTCGACGGGGTCTACCGGATCAGCCGTCGCTGCCGCCGGGTCGTCGCCGAGGCGGAGCGGATTGCGCGGCTCGTGTCGCCCGACGTGGTGATCTTCACGGGCTGGTCGCCGACCGGAGGGCGGTCCGAGGCGGAGCAGATGCGTGACGCGTGGCGCGGACCGCAGGTCGAGCTGCTGGCCGAGCCGACCGCCCGGATCACGGCGGAGAACGCCGCGCGGACGCTGCCGCTGCTCCTCGACCGCGGCGTCGGACGGGTCGTCGTCGTCTGCACTCCGTCGCATCTCGCGCGTGCGCGTTTCTTCTTTGGACGGCTGTACGCCGCACACGGCGTGACGACGAGGTTCAGCGTCGCGCGGGTCGTGCCCTCGCCGACGGCGATCGCGCGAGAGCTGTTCGCACTGCCTCTCTGCCGCCGCCAAATGCGCGCCGCCCGCGCGGAGCTCGAGCGGGCCTCGACGTGAGCGACACCCTCGTCTTCATTCCCGCGTGGAATGAGGAGGAGAACCTTCCGGCGGTGCTGTCGACTCTCCGCGAGACATTGCCGGACGTCGACGTGCTCGTGGTCGACGACGGCTCGACCGACCGGACCGCCGAGGTGTCGCGCGAGCACGGCGCGGAGGTGCTGTCGCTCGGCGCGAACCGCGGCCTTCGCGTCGGCATCGCCGCCGGCTACCGGTGGGCACTCGACCACGGCTACGCGTACTGCGGCCGCGTCGACGCCGACGGCCAGCATCCGGCCGAGGAACTTGCCCGGCTCCTGGCGCTCGTCCGCGACGACCGCTGCGACGTCGCGGTCGGATCCCGCTTCGTCTCGGGCGACGGCTATGCCGCGTACCGGTACAGCCCGAGCGGGCCGCGGCGGTTCGGCACCGCGGTCCTCCGCCGGTCGATGGGGCTCGTGCTGTCGCGACCGTTCGGCGACGCGACCAGCGGCCTCTACGCGGTCAACGCGAAGGCGCTGCCGCTTCTCGCCGAGACGTTCACGAGCGGAGCGCCCGAGGTCGAGGCGCTGATCCGCGTCTCCGAGGCGGCCTGCGGCTCGAAGAGGTCCCGGTCGACATGGCCGAACGAGCGAGCGGCGAGTCGAAGCTGCGCGGCAGCAAAGCGGTGAAGCTCGTGCTCACGGTCGCCGGAACGCTCGCGGTCGCGTGGCTCGCGCGGCGCCGCCGGAGATAGCATCGCGGCGTGAGCACGCTGCCTGACCTGCCGTCGAGCTTCCGGCTCGACGGACGGGTCGCGGTGGTCATCGGCGGCACCGGCGTCCTGTGCGGGCGGATGGCCCACGCGCTCGCAGACGCCGGAGCACGGACCGTCATCGTCGGCCGCGATCCCGCGAAGGGAAGCGCCGCGCTCGAACGCCTCCAGGCGGAGGGAGGCGAGCTCGCGTTCGAGGCGTGCGACGCGACGAGCCGGGACGCGCTACGCGATCTCGTCGCGCGCGTGCTCGACTCGCACGGACGGATCGACGTCCTCGTCAACGGCGCCGGCGTCAACTCGGCGACGCCGTTCCTCGAGATCACCGACGAGGAGCTCGAGCGGATCGTCGCGATCAACCAGCTCGCGGTCGTCCGCGCGTGCCAGGAGTTCGGGCGCTACTTCGTCGAGCGGGCGAAAACGACCGGCGAGGGCGCGAGCATCGTCAATGTCGGCAGCGAATCCGGCCTCACGCCTCTGTCGCAGATCTTCACGTACTCGCTGACGAAGGCCGCGGTACACAACCTGACGAAGAACCTCGCGCGCGAGTGGGGGCCGCTCGGCATCCGCTGCAACGTTCTCGTGCCCGGGTTCTTTCCGGCGGAGCAGAACCGGAAGATCCTCACGCCGGAGCGGACCGCGAGGATCGTCGCCCACACGCCGTTCGGCCGCTTCGGCGAGCCCGACGAGCTCGCGGGAGCGACGCTGCTGCTCGCGAGCGACGCCGGCCGGTTCATCACCGGCGCCGAGCTCGTCGTCGACGGCGGCTTCAACGCGATGACGATCTGACGCGCGCGTGGGCGCCGCGTTCCTGAACGACGACTTCCTGCTGTCGGGCGAGACCGCGCGCACGCTCTTCCACGACGTCGCCGAGCACGCGCCGATCGTCGATCTCCACAACCATCTGTCGCCGGAGGACATCGCCGGCGATCGCGTCTACGAGACGCTCACCGACCTGTGGCTCGAGGACGACCACTACAAGTGGCGCGCCATGCGCCTCGCCGGGATCGACGAGCGGCTGATCACCGGCGACGCCGATCCGTGGGAGCGGTTCTCGGCGTGGGCCGCAACCGTGCCGCGGCTGATCCGCAACCCGCTGTACGTGTGGTCGCATCTCGAGCTGCGCCGCGTGTTCGGGATCGACGTTGCACTCGATCCGTCGACGGCGCGCGAGATCTGGGACGAGGCGAATGCCGGCAGCTGCCGCGGCGGTCGGCGCAGTCGCTCCTGGCGCACTTCGACGTGCGCGCGTCGCCACCACCGACGACCCCGCCGACGATCTCGCCGCGCATCAGCGAGGTGCGGGCGGCGCGGCGACGATGATCCCGACCTTCCGCCCCGACGGCGCGCACCGGCTGCTCGGCGACGCGATCGCGTGGAACGCGTGGGTCGACCGCCTCGAGACGGCGACGGACACGACCATCGGCGACCTCGCGTCGCTGCTCGAAGCGCTCGGTCGCTCCTATCGGCGCTTCGCCCGGATGGGCGCGCGGGCGAGCGATCACGGCCTCGAGTCGTCTGCCCGACCGTGCGCGCAGCCCTGTCGCTCGCCGACGCCGCGGTTCGCACGGCACGAGCCGGCGACGCGGCGTCGACGGACGAGCGCGACGCGGTGATGCTCGAGGTCGTCGCACTCGCGGCCGAGCTCGCGTTCGCCGACGACGTCGGTGCTGCAGCTGCACCTCGGACCGATCCGCGACGTGTCGCCGCGACTGCTCGCGCAGGTCGGGCACGACTCCGGCGGCGACGCGGTGGGCGACGAGCGACAGGGACCCGGCCTCGTCCGCTTCCTCGGTGATCTCGAACGGGACGGCACCCTGCCGCGCACGATCCTGTACAACGCCAACCCCGCCGACAACGCCCTCTTCGCGAGCATCGCGGGGGCGTTCTCGCGAGCAGGCGTCGCCGTCACTCGTGCAGTGGGGCCCGCCGTGGTGGTTCAACGACCACGAGCGCGGGATGCGCAGGCAGCTCGACGACCTCTCCGAGATCGGTCAGCTCGCCGGCTTCGTCGGCATGGTCACCGACTCGCGGTCGATCCTCTCGATGACGCGCCACGAGCTCTTCCGGCGCGTCCTCTGCGACGCCATCGGCCGCGACGTCGACGAGGGCAGGATCCCCGCCGACGCCGACTGGTGCTCGACCGTCGTGCGCGACATCTGCGTCGGCAACGCGGTGCGCTACTTCGCGCTGCCGGAGGCCTGGGTGAGCTGATGCCTCAGTTCCCGGTTGCCGCCCACGTTCCGTAACTGAAGAAGCCGCCGGCGGCCGACGAGTTCGTGAAGATCGTCGCGCCCGAGCGGTTGACGGCATTGAGCGTCACGCCGACAGAGTTCGTCTTGGACTCCTCGTAGATGCAGAGGAACCCGGCCTGCGCCTGTGGGAACGTTGCGTTTCCGGGGCACTCCGCCGGCGCGGCCGCGCCCTGGAGGATGACCTTCACCGTCGGCGTCGTGGCGAACGCGTAGATGAAGGAGATCGACGAATTCGCGAGTGCGCCGGCAGCCGCGGCGGTGTTGCCCATGTTGAAGGCGCCGCGAATCGTCTTTCCGGACGGAAGCGCATCGGGAAACGGTCCGGCAGGTCCTGCAGCTCCGGCCGGCCCGGCGGGCCGGCCGGTCCGGCGGGTCCCGGCGGGTCCGGCAGGTCCGGCGGGTCCGCCCGGAACCTGTCCCGCCTTGAAGTCCGCCTTGAGCAGAGAGCCGTTCTTCACCTTGAGCGACGTCACCGCGTCCTTCTTCAGCTGCGGCGTGCCGACGCTGTTCGCCGGCAGCACGATCGCTGCGTAGCCGGTTCCTCCGAGCGCGACGATCAGCGCGGCGCTTGCAAGGACGATCGCCGGCGACGGCCGGTGCTTCCAGATTGCCTTCACGTGTTCCTCCGACCTCGTTGGAGCGGAAGCGGAAGCGCCTGCCATGGGAGCCGCCACGAAAATCCCGCAGTGTGTCAGGCAGTATCCCGCGTTATCCGGCCGTCAGCGCAGCGGGTCAGGCGGATTGTCGTGCTGCTCTTCGCGCCACTGCGCCTGGTACCGCTCCGACTCTTCGTACTCCTGCTCGATGAGCTGGCGGTGGGCGTCGGTCTCCGCGGCCGGATGCTCGCCCTCCTTGACGGATCGGCGCGAGGCGAAGAACGCAATCGCGAGCAGCGGAATCGCGACTGCCGCGATGATCACGATCGGGAGCACGTGCTCAAGCCTACGCGGGATGGCGCGCTACTGCGGCGGACCGGTAGCGGTCGTGAGGCTCCCGGTCTGCGTTGCGCCGGTCGTGTCGACCCACTGGATCGTCACGGTGTCGCCGGCGTTGTGGAGCAGGAGCGCCGAGCTCAGCTGCGCGTAGGTCGTGACCGTCGTGCCGTCGACCGACGTGATCGTGTCGCCGGCGACGAGGCCTGCCTGGTCGGCGGGCGAGCCCGCGACGACGGACTGGATCAACGCGCCGCCGTCGGACTGCTGCGTCGAGACGCTGACGCCGATGAACGGCGTCGAGCCGATGTGCACGGTCGCGCTCGAGCGTCCCGCGACGATCTGCTTCGCGATCGTGAGCGCGCGGTTGATCGGGATCGCGAACCCTTCGGCGTCGTTCTGGAACTGGAAGCCCTGCGACGCGGCGGTGTCCATCCCGATCACCCTTCCGCTCGCGTTGAACAGCGGGCCGCCGGAGTCGCCGGGCTGAAGGTTCGCGTTCGTGCGGATCAGACCGACGAGCTGCTCGGAGAGACCGGACTCGTCGGACGCGACGATCGACGCGCCGACTGCGGTCACGTGCCCCACGGCCCGGCTCGGTGTTCCGCCGACGCCGCCCGCGTTGCCGACGGCCGTCACGCGCTGGCCGGCCTTGACGGTCGACGAGTTTCCGACGCTGACGGTCTTGAAGTGGGCCGCGCCCTTCACCTGGATGACGGCAATGTCGTTCGTGACGCTGTAGCCGAGGACCGTCCCGGAGTAGTGCTTGCCGGTGCTCGGGTCGACGACGGTGACGGTCGATGCGCCGCGGATCACGTGGTTGTTCGTGAGAATCTCGCCGTTCGCGGTCAGCGCCATCCCCGTGCCGGCGGCGGCGCCCTGGTCGAACGCGAGATTCGTCTCGACGTCGAGCACGCCGGTCGTCAGCGAGGGCGCTTTCGCGGCCTGCGCAAGGCCCGGGAGCGCTGCGGCGGCGACGATCGCGAGGGCGGACGCGAGGCCGATTCGGGTGGGCGAGAGCAACTTCATCTCGGTACAGGAAAGCAAAAGCCCGTGAAAATCATCTAAGTGTCGGCCGCCGGCCGGAGGATCCCGAGCGGAATCTGGCGGGTCGTCCGCCGCTCGTAGCCGAGGTATCCGGGCGCGATCGCGGTGATCTCGGCCCAGAGGCGAGCCCTCTCGTCCGGCGTCGCGGCCCGCGCGACAACCGCACGCCGGTCCCGCCCGATCTGGACGCTCGCACGCGGCTCCGCCTGGAGGTTGAGCCACCAGGCAGGAAACCAGTCCATGCCGCCGTTCGACGCGACGACGACGAGGTCGGCGCCCTCGGGCAGGAAGCAGAGCGGCGTCGTCCGCTGCTTGCCGCTGCGCCGGCCGGTCGTCGTCAGGAGCAGAATCGAGAGCCCCCAGAGGTTCCCGCCGACGCGGCCGCCGCTCGCGCGGTACACGCCGCGGTGAACCGCACCCGCCGTCTGCAGGCCGCGGCGAAACAGCGTCTCGCGGATCACTCCGGCTTCCACTTCGCGTGATGGCGCGCAGCCCACTCCTCGTCGACGGTGCCGACGACCATGCCCTCGAGCGCGTGCTTCGTCGCCGGGTGGATCAGCGCGAGATAGAGGTGGCCGGCGAGCAGCGCGAGCGAGGCGTACATCACGCCGTCGTGGAGGATGACGGTGCTGGCGAAGCGGAACGCCGTGTCGCGCTCGCCGAACCAGAGCAGCAGGCCGGAGACGACGAAGAGGACCATGAACGCCGCGTTGAGCGACGCGTTGATCTTCTGGCCGGCGTTGAAACGTCCCTGCGGCGCGGGCCGCTTCCGCTGCAGCCAGCGGATGTCGTCCGCGTCGAAGTCGTCGAGCTCGCGCGCGGTGCGGAGCAGCCCGCGCCGGTCGCCGAGCAGCGCGATCGCCGCAAGCGCGACGACCCAGCCGATCCCGGTCCAGAAGTGGACGTCCTTCACGAACGGACGCCGCCCGACGAGGATCGCGAGCGACGGCAGGTAGAGCACGAGACCCGAGCCGAGCAGGACGAAGAACGCGAGCGCGTTCGTCCAGTGGAACAGCCGCTCGGTCTTCGAGAAGCGGCGGACGCGCGGACGCCGGCGGCTCATTAGCCGTAGCCGTTCGAGCGGCCGACCCACGCGTCGCGGTCGTAGCCGAGATCTTCCCAGTAGCCCGAGCTCGCAGCGGGAACGAGATCGATCCGGTTCAGCCACTTCACGTTCTTGTAGCCGTACATCTCGGGGATGATCAGCCGCAGCGGCGCACCGTGCTCACGCAGCAACGGCTTCCCGTTCATCTCGTACGCGAGCATCACGTCGGCGAGCGACGCCTGCTGCGTCGTGAGGTAGTCGATGTACGGCGTCTCGGCCGAGGTGAACTGGAGCGCGTGCGCGTTCGGCTGCGGCCGCGCCTGCGCGAGCACGTCCTTCATGCGCACGCCGCCCCAGTGGACGTTCTTCACCGTCCAGCCCGTGACGCAGTGGAACGTCGAGATCTGGTTCACGCGCGGCAGCGCGCGCAGCTGCTCGTAGTTGAAGCTGACCTGCTGCTCGACCAGGCCGCCGATCGACAGCTTCCACGTCGCGGGGTCGAAGGTCGGCATCGAGCCGGAGACGGTGTAGATCCGCCAGCCGCCCGACGGTACGAGCGGGACGAGCGCCTCAAGCGGCGAGAGGACGCTCGATGTGCGTCCCCAGACGGCCTTCCCCCAGACGAGCGACGACAGCCCGCCGGCGAGCGTCGCGAGGAACACGGCGCGGCCGTAGCGCCTGGGGGGCGCCTGCCCGCCGTCCGGGTCGAGGGGTTCCGTGTGTGCAGCCTCCTTCGGTCACAGGATAGATACCGGTGCTCGGGGTCGTCCGGATTGCGGCCTGGCGCCGCGTGATCCGCCACGCGATCGCCGCCGGAGACGAATCCGACGGAGACGGCATAGAGCGCCGCGAGCCACATCGAGCCGCTGTCGGTGCCTGCGCCGAGCCCGTGCAGCGTCGAGCCGCCCCAGACGACGAACGTCGCGAAGTGCGCGCGCCGCCACAGGCGATAGGAGATCCGCGACTTCAACGCGTTCGTCACCGCGACGGCGACGAGCACCTCCGCCGAGACGATTCCGATCGCGACCCAGAACGGCCGGTACGCGGAGGCGAACGGAACGACGAGCTGCGTGAGCGAGAACGGCGTGTACGAGTCGAGCGCGATCGCGAGCACGTGGATGCCGACGAACACGCCGACGAGGAGGCTGCCGAAACGGTGCATCTCCGTCACGACGAACTTCGGCCACGTCCCGAGATTCGCGCGTCCCGACAGCGTGACGCCGACGAGGACGACCGCGGTCAGCAGCAGGTACGCGACGACGCCTGCGGCGCGGGCCGCGTACCAGTCGATCGGCATCAGCTCGTGTGCGTCGAGACCTGCGGAACGGACGAGCCCGATGACTGGATCGCGCCGGAGTTGAACGAGAAGCCGTCGTCGTCGGACTGCACCGACGACAGATGACGACGGCGACGAGCTCGTCGTGCCGGAGCCCGCCGCCGCCGTCCCGGGGTGAGTTACGCGGGCGAGCCCGAACACGGCGAGAAAGCTGCCGGCGGCGACGAGTGCGACCGTTCGCTTCGCCCGGGCGGCACGCCGCCTACCGGCTTCGATTCTCGAGCTCTCCTGCATGACTCCAGCTAACCGGCGCGAGCTGAAGAGTCGCTGTGAGCGGACTAAGTCTTGGGTGAGAGCACGACGCAGTTGCCGCCGGCGTGCTTCGCCTCGTACATCGCCGCGTCGGCTGCGGCCATCAGGTCGTCCGGCGTCGCGGCGTGCTCCGGATACGCGGCGATCCCGACCGAGATCGTCGGCAGCGACGGCCCGCGGCGCTGCGCCGGCATCGCGGTCGCGGACGCGATGCGCAACGCGCTCGCCGATCTCGGCGTCGCCGTCGACGAGGATCGCGAACTCGTCGCCGCCGACGCGGAAGACGTCATCCGCCGCGCGGACGGTCGCGAGCGCGCGCCGCGAGACCTGGCGCAGCACCTCGTCGCCCGCCTCGTGGCCGGCGTGGTCGTTGATCTCCTTGAGTCCGTCGAGGTCGAACAGCGCGAGCGCGGCGGGCCGGCGCGGACGCGCGAGCATCAGCTCGAGCCGCTCGTAGAACGCGCGGCGGTTGCCGGCGCCGGTCAGTGGATCGCGACGCGCCTCGGAGAGCGCGTCGACCGCGCGGCGCAGGCTTCCCATCGAGACGGCGGTCAGGTCGGCGACCGTCGCGAGCAGGCTCTCCGTCCGCGGCGATGCGCCCTCGGCGACGCCGACGAGCAGAACGCCGAGCCGGTCGTCGCCGACCACGAGCGGCAGCGCGACCTCACGCAGATGATCGCGGCGCGGCGCGGCGCGGACCGGCAGCCCGCTCGCGAAGGCCTGCTGGGCGAGACGCGGATGCGCGGGTCCCGGCGCGGACGAGCCGCGACGGCTCTCGAGCTTCAGCTTCCCGTGCTCGCCGAGGACGTACGCCTCGGCAAAGGAGACGTCGCCGATGTCGACGAGGGCGTCGGCAACCCGAGCCGCCACCTCGGCAGGCTCCGACGAGCTCGCCAGAACGTCCGCCAAACGCACCTATCCCTCACCGCCCTTGGTTCGTGCCCTCGTGCCAACAGGGTCCTACCTCTGTCGGATGACGGCGCAAACCCTCGACCGAGGGAGCCCGCGTCACCCGTTCGAGTTAGGCCCTCGGAAAGCCTCGCGTCGACACGACCGTGCCGTCGGCGAGGATGGTCAGTGCTTCGTAGCCCGGAAGCGTCGTAGTCCACTCGGGACCGGCAGGACCCATCGCGAACGCCGCGGTCGCGTAGGCGTCGGCGGCGGCGAGCACCGGGCCGGTGATCGTCACCGAGAGCACGCCCTGCGGCGGCGCGCCCGTGTGCGGGTTGACGACGTGGGCGCCGCGCTCGTACTCGCCCGACGTCGCGACGGCGAGGTCGTTCGACGGCACGACGGCCGCGATCCCGTGGCGGACGTACGGATGCTGGATCCCGATCCGCCACACGCGCTCCGGCTCCGGATAGCCGCGCGTGAGGATGTCGCCGCCGGCGTAGATCGAGAACGTCTCCGCGCCGGCACGCGCGAGAATCTCGCCCGCGCGGTCGACCGACCAGCCCTTCACGAACCCGGACGGATCGATCCCGCCGTCGACGCCGACGCGCGCGTCGAAGTAGCCGCCGGTCTCGTCACGCAGTCGCTCGCACTCGCCGAGGATCCAGCGAACCTCGTCGGACGCGTCGTCGCGTGCGAGCTCGCCGCGGTTGAGGCGGCTGATCTCGCTGTCGTCCTTGTACGTGCTGAACACCGCGTCGACGTGACGGAACCATGCGAACGCCTCGTCGACCGCGGACTCCGGCACGGGTCGCGCACTTCGATGCGGATCGGCATTCCCATGACGTGCCTCGACGCGGAGCATGGTGCGACCTAGACCTTTGCCTTGTCGAGCGCGGCCTGGAGCGACTGCGCGTACGCCTCACTCGTCATCGTCGCGCCGCCGATCAGCTGGATCTGCCCGCTCTGCAGCTGCAGCACCTCGGTCCGGAGCATCGGGATCGCCTGCTCGTTGATGAACTGCGACTTCGGGCGCTCGGTCGGATACGTCGCGGCGACGTCGAGGATCTTCTTGCCTTTCACTTTCACCGTCACCTGCACCGGACCCCAGCGCATGTCGACGGACGGGCCGGCAACGGTGCGGGTGACGACCTTCTTCTTCGGTTTCGTCTTCCCGAGCGCAACAGCGGGCGCAACGGCCGGCACCGCGAGGGCGACGGCGGAGAAGACTGCGGGGACTGCCTTGTGCATACGGCTCCTTTGGGTTAGAGGGCGAAACGTTCGATGTGGAGGTAAGGACGGGGCACGCCGGCACGGCGAACGCTCTTCTCGATCGCGTTCGTCATCGCGGGCGGGCCGCAGAGAAAGACCTCGCGCTCGGCGACGTCGGGCACGAGCTCGCGGAGATGCTCCGGCGAGAGCAGACGGTCGCCGCCGGGCGCGGCGTGGTCGCCGACGACGTACGTCAGCGCGACGCCGCGCTCCCGCGCGAGCGAGTCGAGCTCGTCGCGGAACACGACCTCGTCGTCGCGCACGACGCGGTAGAGCACCGCGATGTCGCCGCGCATCTCGTCGAGCAGGCTCCGCACCGGCGTGATCCCGATCCCGCCTGCGATCAGCAGCGCCTTCTCGCGGCGGCGCGCCGCGTCGGTGAAGACGCCGAACGGGCCTTCGGCGACGACGCGCGTGCCGGGGCGCACGTCGCGCAGTGCGCGCGTGTAGCCGCCGACGCCTTTCACGGTGATCCGGAGCGACGTGCCGTTCGGCGCCGCCGAGAGCGAGAACGGATGCGCCTCCCACCAGCGGCCGCGCGTCGAGAGAAAGCGCCAGAGAAAGAACTGTCCGCCGCTCGCGTTCAGCCGCTCGAGCCGCCGCCCGCCGATGCGCAGCGACACGACGTCGGGTCCCTCGGCGACGACCTCCTCGACGCGCAGCCCGAGCGCGAACGTCCGCACGAGCGGCACCGCGATCCGGAAGACGACGAGAATCGCGAGCGTCGCGACGTAGAGCGCGCGCCAGTAGTTCGCCGCGACGGGATCGACGGACAGCTCGTTGCCGGTCGGGATCTGGTGGAACCAGCTCAGCGCGATCGCGGCGTACGCCGTCAGGTGCACCGCGTACCACGACTCGTACGGCAGCCGGCGCCGCACGATCACGATCGACGTCGCGACGACGACGATGAACAGCGCCGTCCCGACCGTCGCGGTGATCATCCCGGGGTAGCTGCTCAGGAGCCGCGACACTTCGCTCGGCACCGAGATCTTGTCCATCGCCGCATAGCCGAGGGTGATCAGGACGACGTGCGCGAGGACGAGGTAGAGCGTCAGCTTCCCGTTCCGCCGGTGCCAGACCGTGAGCCGGTCGAAGCCGACGAGCCGCTCGAGCCACGGCAGCCGCGCGAGCAACAGCACCTGGATCAGCGCGAAGTACGCGCCGAGCAGTCCGGTGATCCGGCCGAGACTCGTGGCGAGATCGCCGGCGTTGTGGACGGCCGAGATTCCGCCGCCGTTCAGCCAGAGCCAGACGATGACGGCGGCGTTCCCGAGCGCGACGCCCAGAGCGCCGTCGCGAGCGCCAGCCGCCTGCCGCGGCTCCGGCGTCTCACGGCCAGGGGCACGGCAGGCTCGGAAAGGGCATAGCCAAGCTCGGTCACGACCCCGAATCGAAGCAGCGGAAGCTGAAAATAGCCTGAGAGCAGTGGGGGTTTTACCGCGGATTTACGACGTGCAACGTGTTCTTAACGCCGTCTCACCTCGCAGGGCACACTTATAGGGATGCTCGTCCTTGTGGCAGACGACGATCGCGCCGTCCGGGAGGCGCTGGAGCGGGCGCTTCAGCTCGAGGGGTTCGAGGTCGAGCTCGCCGGCGACGGCGACGCGACGCTCGCCGCCGTCGAGAAGCGGACTCCGGACGCGGTCGTCCTCGACATCATGATGCCGGGGCTCGACGGGCTCGACGTGACCCGGCGGCTGCGCCGCACGGGGAACCGGGTGCCGATCCTGCTGCTGACGGCCCGTGACGCGATCGGCGACCGGGTCGAGGGTCTCGACGCCGGCGCGGACGACTATCTGCCGAAGCCGTTCGCGCTCGAGGAGCTGATCGCGCGTCTGCGCGCGCTGCTCCGCCGCTCGATCCCGAGCGACCTCGCCGAGGTGCTGCGCTTCGCCGACCTCTCGCTCGACCTCGGCTCGATGGACGCGCGCCGCGACGGCCGCCGCTTCGAGCTGACGACGACGGAGGCCCATCTCCTCGAGCTGTTCATGCGCAACCCGCGCCAGGTCCTCCCCCGCTCGCTCATCTACGAACGCGTCTGGGGCTACGACTTCAGCCATTCGTCCAACGCTCTCGACGTCTACGTCGGCTATCTGCGGCGCAAGACCGAAGGCGACGACGACGCGCGCCTCATTCACACCGTGCGCGGCACCGGGTACGTTCTCCGCGAGCCATGACCCTGAGACTCCGGCTGACGCTCGTCGCGACCGCGGTCGTGGCGGTCGTGCTCGGCGCCGCATCGCTGACGGTCTACTACGTGATGCGGCACGAGCTGTACAAGCAGGTCGACTCGCAGCTGCTGCAACGGACGCTCCAGCTCCAGGCACGTCCCGACGCCGGCCTGCGCGGATTCGATCCCGAAAGCTCGGACTACGTCGCGATCGTCGGCGCCGCCGGCAAGGTCGTCGGCGGCGTCGAGCTGCCGATCGACGCGGGGATCAAGGACACCGCAGCGGGCCAGCAAGTCGGACATCTACACCGCACGACGACGATCCAGGGGCTACCACTACCGCGAGGTGGTCGCGCCGCTGCTGCCGCCGTTCACCGGCGCGGTCGTCGTTGCGCGCGGCCGGTCGACAACGTCACTCCACGACCTGCACCGGCTGCGCGCTGATCCTGATCCTCGTCACGCTCGGGGGCATCGCTGCAGCCGCGATCGGCGGCGCGCTCGTCTCGCAGACGACGCTCGCGCCGGTGCGACGGCTCACGGCCGCGACGGAACGAATCGCGAAGACGCGCGATCCGAGCGAGCGCGTGCCCGAAGGCGGACACGACGAGCTGTCGCGGCTCGGCGCGTCGTTCAACACGATGCTCGCCGCGCTCGAGGACGCGATCGAGACGCAGCGCCGGTTCGTCGCCGACGCGTCGCACGAGCTGCGCACGCCGCTGACGAGCATGCAGACGAACCTTGACGTGCTCCGGCGCCAGGAGCTGCTCGACCCGGAGTCGCGCGAGCGGCTGCTCGACGACCTTCAGCGCGAGTCGCACGAGATGCGCAACTTGATCGGCGGCCTGCTCGAACTCGCGCGCGGCGACGACCCGCGGCTCGGCCGCGAATCCGTTCAGTTCGACGAGCTCGTCGAAGACTCCGATCGACCGCGCGCGGTCGCGCTTTCCGAAGCTCACCTTCGAGGCGAACGTCGAGCCGACGACGCTGGACGGAAACCGCGACCGGCTCGAGCGCGCGGTCTGGAACCTGCTCGAGAACGCCGGCAAGTGGAGCGAGGACGGCCAGACGATCGAGGTCGCGCTCAGCGGCGGCGAGCTGACCGTGCGCGACCACGGCCCGGGTATCACCGCGGAGGATCGCCCGCTCGTCTTCGACCGCTTCTACCGTTCCTCGACAGCGCGTTCGATGCCGGGCTCCGGCCTCGGGCTCGCGATCGTCCGCGAGGTCGCGGAAGCGCACGCCGGCACCGTCACCGCCGAGGAGGCACCGGGCGGCGGAGCGCTGATGCGCCTGCGGCTGAACGGCTCGCAGAACGGCTCCGCGGCGCACGCGTAGGAGGGTTTGGCGGGATGGTGCTCGTTGCCGGGGTGCGCCGTCCAGCGCGGCCCGGCGACACAGCCACTATTCCGCCAAACCCTCCCTTCTTACGCGGCTCTTAGGCCTGCCTCATGTGGGCGTGATGTTCTTTGGTGGCTTCATCGACCCTCCTCTGGCCGGTGACGCGGTAGTCGCATCCGCCGCGTCCGCACTCGTCCGGCGTCTTCCAGTTCCCCTGCAGGAAGGCGTCGGGCGAGCCATTCCGAGGCGAGAGGACGGTTTCCCAGGCGAGACCTTGTGCTGCTTCTTTGGCCGCAGTAGCTTCCTCGGACGTGCGATTCGTACGCGCGACGGTCGAGGACGCCGAGCAGTGTTTCAGGATCGCGCGCGCTGCGTCGGTCGCCGGCTTCCAGAACGTCTTCCCGTCAAGCCTTAAGTTCCCACACAACCCGTTCTAGACTGTTCACGTGCTGAGAGGACGTTGCGCGTGCAACACGGTTGCATACGAGGTCTCAGACGAATTCGTCAGCGCGTTCAACTGCCACTGCTCACGGTGCCGCGCAATGACAGGATCCGCATTCTTACCCTGGGGCGAAATCGAGCCCGAGAAGCTGAGAGTGACGACGGGTGAGGACGCGTTGATACTGACCGGCGATCCGCACGCCCACTACTCGAAGCGCTGCGGGAAGTGCTTCTCACTGCTGTGCTGGACAGTCTACGAAGGCAAGATCCGTGTGCCGTACGGGTCGCTGGTCGACGAGCCGACGCTCAAGCCGACGGCCCACATCTTCGTCGGGTCGAAGGCTCCGTGGTATGAGATCCTCGACGACCTTCCCCAGCACGACGAGGATCCCTGGTCCTGACCGTCTCGCACGCAGCCGGCACTCGGTTTCCGTAGGCACCTGATCGCTTCAGCCGTCGTGAGCATGTTCGCCCTCAAACGTCCGGACAACTCCGCTAGTCAGCCCACCAGTCGCGCCGGCCATCGACGTCACCACGCGGATCCTCGCCGAGGTTGGGCGCGCCGATGACGAGGATCTCGAGGCCCGCCGGCCCGGCTTCGTAGCCTCGCCAGCTGCCGGGCGGGACGCGCACCGCGTCCCATTCCTTGAGCTCGATGATCTCGTCGTCGACTTTCATCCGCCCGCTCCCGCGCAGGACCACGTACACCTCCTCTTGCTTCGTGTGCGTGTGGCCGTACGGAAAGCGATAGCCGGGCGGAACGCGCTGGTAGCTCAGGGCGGATTGCTCGAGCTCAAGCGCCTTGGTCGCTGCGCGGAACTCCAGATCCGGCGCGCCGTCGAACCTCGGGCCGAGGTCCTCCAGATCCTCCTTGATGTTGCTCAGCGTGAAGGGCACGGGGCAATCCTATGGCGCCATTCTCAGTCGCGGTCTTGACGTTTCTACCGTCGCGCCGATGAACGACACCACCGCCGACCGGCCTTAGCGTTCTGTGTAGCCGGAGCGAGCGGTGTGGCCGATCGATTCGCACCGGCCAACAGTCCCAGTGATGGGAAATCGGCGAATCGAAGGAGTGGTGATGGCTGAGATCGTTTTCCACCCAAGCGCCAAGACACAGCTGCTGGAGGACGGAGGCTCCTTCACCGGCGGAGGACGCAAGTTCCTCGTTCACACGACCGAAGGGCCGACGCTCGAGGGCGCCTTCGCGACGCTCAGCGCGAACAGGTCCGCGCCGCACTTCATCCTCGAGGTGAAGAACGGCCAACGCCGGCTCGTCCAGTGCATCCCGATCAACCGTGCCGCTCGCAGCCTCGAGCATCACGGAGGCCCGGAAACCAACCGGGCGAACTGCATCCAAGTTGAGGTCGTCGGCTTCACGGATGGCGCGAAGGCCAAGAAGCTCGGTCACCCGGAACTGTTCGTCCCGAACTGGTCGCACGACATCTACAAGTCCTTGCACATGCTCATGCAGTGGACGAACCAGCACTTCGGCGTACCGATGCGAGCCGATCATCCGTTCATCGGGCAGCCCGGGTATGCGCGCCTCTCAGGGCAAGCGTTCGTGAACGCGGTCGGACTCCTCGGCCATTGCCACGCAGCGGAGAACACCCACACCGACCCGGGTCCGCTGCACACCAGCCTCGTCATCAACGGTCCCAATCCGATCCTGGCCGATCAGCCGCTGGAGGCCACCGGGTAGGCGCGCGCCACTCATTGCCTTTGCCTAAGCACCGGCAAGGCGATCCGACATCGGGCAGGGCCGCGCAGCGTTTGGCGGCCCTGCCGTTCGCGCCGGTCGCACGTCGTAGCTGGACAGGCCTGAGCGGGGGCTGGATGATCGGCACGACCCCGACGAGCTGGCACAACCGACGAGGAGGGAAGACCCGTGATTGCGAGAATCGCGACGTTTGAAGGAGGCGACGCGGACGAGATGCGTCGGCGCAACAACGAGATGGTGGTCGAGCGCGCGACCGAGCTCCCAGCCGGGATTCTTCGCGTGATCGTCCTGATGAAGGACGAAAGCAGGTGGTCGGTGATCTCGTTCTTCGACAGCGCAGAGGCAGCCGCCGCGGCCGAGGAGCGGTTCGAAGAAATGGGCGATGAGATCCCGGAAAGCGTCCGCGGCAAGCGCGTCAGCCTCGAGACGTTCGAGGTCGCCTTCGACGTCGAAATGGTCAGATAGGGGCAGCACCCCGATGACCGGTCGACGCTGGGACGGAGACGAACGAGGCGAGGGGATCGCGGACGCCCGCGCGTTCGTGCCCGGCGCCGAGGCTCTCGTCGAGGCGATGCAAAGCCCCAACTGGGTCGCCGAGGAACCCGAGGCGCATCTCCTCCCGCATCTTCGCCGTTGCTGCGAGTCGCTGCCGTTCGAGCTGATCGACGCGCGGGTCTCGGAGGACGGATCGTTCGATGTCGATCTCCGGTGGGTCGGCGAGACGAAGGGGATCGGCGAGGTGCGTGCGGCGATCTTCGCGCTCGTCGGCAGCTTTGCGGAGGTCGCCACGTACGTGAGGCAGCGCCGCGGCGACTCCACTCTCTTCGAAGTCGTTACGGGCAGTCCTGAGGAGGAGAGCTTCGCTCCTCACGGACACACGGTTCGCTTCCGCGTGGCTTAACCGAAGAAGGCTCGGTCCTATCGGATTCACAGCGCGCGTTCACCGCGGTGTTAGTCGGCGGCGGTTCACTGAGAGCAGTGATCCAACGACCGAAGGAGGTGAAGGCCGATGAACCGAACCCGCGTCATGCTCGCAACACTTGGCGTTGCGGGCGTCATCGGTGGCGGAGGCGCGGCGATCGCAAACGCTGCGTCGAGCTCGACCTCGACGACCCCGTCGACGACCACGACGACGCCGTCCACAACGACGCCGTCGACAACGACCACTCCGTCGACGACAACGCCGCCGAGCGGAAGCCAGTCGGGCAACTGTCCCGGCATGTAGCAGCGACGGTGCAGAGAAGAGGCGTGGCGGCTGCGGTCGCCGCGCTTCTTCTCGCTGCGCTCGGCGGGTCGGCCTCGGCGGGGACCGGGCTCGTCGCGATCGGTGCGGGACTGCGCGGGCCGAGCGGCGCGCGCGCGACTGTCTACGCGACCGGGCTGCGGCACGTGTCGGCGATCGCCGTCGACGCGCGCGGCCGGCTGTGGGTCACGACGTCTGCGGCGACCGATCACTCGGACGACGGCCTCTACGTCGTCGCGCACGCCGGCGCGACACCGGTTCGCGTCGCGCACCTCGTCGAACCGCTCGGCCTCGTCTGGTCGGGGACGACGCTCTACGTCGCGGCGCGAGGACAGGTCGTCGCGTTCACGCATCTCGTCGGCGAACGGTTCCAGCGGCGCACGGTGATTCTCCGCGGGCCTGACCCGAAGGCGGCGAACAACACGATCCTCGTTCTCCCGAACGGGCGGCTGATGGTGAGCGTGTCGGCGACGTGCGACGACTGCCGACAGTCGTCACGCTACTCGGCGGCGATCGTCACGTTCGACCGCGACGGCGGCCGTCTCCACGTCTACGCGAGCGGCATTCGCGACGCGTACGGTCTTGCGCTCAGCTCCGGCACGCTGCTCGCGAGCGTCAACCAGCGCGACGACCTCGGCGCGCGCACGCCCGGCGACTGGCTCGCAGTCGTCCGGCAGGGTCAGAACTGGGGCTTTCCGGCCTGCTACGGCCAGGGTGGCCCCGCGTGCCGAAACGTCCCGAAGCCGCTCGCGGTGCTCGACCGCCACGCGGGCGCTGGTGCGGTCGCCGTCGTCGGCGCGTCGGCGATCGTCACGGAGTGGGCGACCGGAAAGGTGCTGCGCGTTCCGCTCACCGGCTCGACGCACGCGGCGACGGTGTTCCTCACCGGCTTCAAGAACCCGCTCGCCGCGACGACCGCGGGGAGCACGCTCCTCGTCGGCGACTGGACGACCGGCCGGATCTACTCGGTGACGACGCGCGCCTGATCGCGGCGGCGAGAGAATGCCGCCGCGAGGCGCGAACGGTCCACAATGGCAGCTCGCTCCACGCCGACTGATTAGAGGCGCCGCGCTGAACTAGACTCGCGGCGCGATGCGAGTCGCCGCGTCCGGCGTCTCACGGCGCCGCTGGGCTACACCTCGCGCGCTGGGTCTTTACGCGGCAGTCGCGTTTGCGTATTTCGGCGCTGCGCCTACTGACCGGCCACGGCTCGAGCTACGTCGGCACAGGAGCGGATCCGCAGGTCTTCATCTGGGCGTTCGCCTGGTTCCCGCACGCGGTCCTGCACGGGGAGAATCCGTTCGTCACCCATGCAGTCTGGGCACCGACCGGCATCAACCTCACCTGGGCGACCGCAGTGCCTGGGCTCGCGCTGCTCTTCTCACCGCTGACGCTCGCGGCCGGCGCCGTTACGTCCTACAACGTCGCGGCTGTGCTCATGCCCGCGCTCGCTGCGTGGACGGCGTTCCTCCTCTGCCGCTACCTGACCGGGCAGCTGTGGCCGTCTCTCGTCGGCGGCTACCTGTTCGGCTTCTCGAGCTACATGCTCGGCCAGGAGCTCGGACATCTCCACATGTCGTCCGTCTTCCTGATCCCGCTGATCGCGCTCGTCGTGCTCCGCTACGTGCGCGACGAGCTCGACGGACGACAGCTCGTCGTCCGGCTCGGACCGCTGCTCGCGCTTCAGCTGCTGTTCGCAACCGAGATCGCCTTCACCGTGACGCTGGCTCTCGCCTGTTCGATCGCGCTCGGGCTCGTCGTCGCTCCCGACGCTCGCCACCGGCTCGTGACGCTGCTCGCTCCGCTCGGAATCTCGTATCTCGTCGCGGCAGTGTTGACGGCGCCGTTTCTGTACTTCCTGCTCGCCGGCTTCCAGCGAAGCGCCGTCCACCCGCAGCAGACTCTACGTCACCGATCTTCTGAACGTCGTCGTCCCGACGACCCTTGTCCTGTCGGCTCGAGGCTGGGCGGCCTCGATCGCGCACCACTTTCCCGGCAACGACTCGGAACGGGACGCGTATCTGGGGATACCGACGCTCCTGATCATCGCGCTCTTCGGCTGGCGACGATGGCGGACTGCGGGAGGCCTCTTCCTGATCGGAGCGTTGCTGATCGCAGCGCTCGCAAGCTTCGGAGACGTACTCACCGTGGACGGCAAGACGTCGCTCTGGCTGCCGTGGGGCCACCACGTGATTCCGCTTCCGTGGGAGCACCTCGGCTACCTACCGCTTTTCAACAACGTTCTCGTCGCGAGGCTTGCACTCTTCGTGGTGCTCCCCGCGTCTGTGATCGTCGCGCTGTGGACCGCCGCGCGCCGGCCGGGAATGCTGCGAGTGCTGCTGCCCGTGCTCGCGATTCTCGCGATCGTGCCCGACCCGAGCGCGGGCGTCTGGGCGTCGACGTACACGGTGCCGCCGCTGTTCACGGCGGCGGCCGACCGGAGGTGTCTTCGGGCTCACGAGAACATCCTGCCCTTGCCCGTGAACCAGAACGGCACCTCGGATCTCTGGCAGGTGGCGGCCGGCTTCCGTTTCACGATGGCGGGCGGCTACGTCCTCGAGCACCCGCCGGCGTCGGTCCTCGACTCGCATGCCGCTGTCATCGTCGGGCTCGGATCAAGCGTGCCGGCGAGCCAGGCCGGCATCCTGCGCTCCTACATCCGCGACGAAGCACGTCACGAGCGTCGTCGTCGACAAGAGCCAGGCGCGCTTCTGGGCGAGCGCGCTCGACACGATCGCGCCGCGGCAAGACGTCGGCGGCGTGCTGGTGTACCACGTGGCCGGCGCCGCGCCGAACTGCTCCTAGCGCCAGGCGACGAGCATCGCGACCGCGGCGTCGAGATCGGTGACGATCTCGCCCGCCGCTTCGATGCAGCCCTCGACGAAGAGGTTCAGACCGTGGCCCTCGCCGCTGCGGGCGCCGCGGAGATCGGTCACGAGCCCGACGATTCCCTTGCGCGCCGGCTCGGACCTGCATCAGCGCGTAGAAGATCCCGATCTCGCATGCGGTGCCGTCGTCGGTCTGCGGGCCGTCGAGAACGGCGAGCACCGCGTCGGCGTCGTGAAGACCGGCGTAGTCCTTCGCGAAGATCACGTCCGCCGGCGTGTTGTCGAGCGCGAGCACCTCCTCGTGCGGGACGAAGACGTCGAAGCCCTCCGCGCGCAGCCGCGCGGCGCACGCGCTGAGGAAGTCGCGCTCGTACGGCGTGAAGAGCGGGCCGGCGAGGTAGATGCGCACGGCGAGAGCCTACGCGCGCCGGAGCAGCACCAGCGACCGGTCCTGCACGCTGACCTGTGTGCGCGGCACGAGCTCGCCTTCCGGCGCGACCGCGCCCGTCGCCAACTCGACCGTCCACGCCGAGCCGAAGCGGCGCGCCGGCAGCGTGAACTCGACCGTCTCCGGCGACGCGTTGAAGAGGAGCAAGAACGAGTCGTCGGCGATCACCTCGCCGTGCGGCGTCCGCGACGCGATCTCGCGGCCGTTCAGGAACACGCCGAGCGTGTGCCCGCCGTGATGCTGCCAATCGCGGTGCGTCATCCGGCGGCTGTCCGGCCGGAACCACCAGACGTCGGGAAGACCGGAGCCGCGCGTCGACGTTCCCGTAAGGAACGCCGAGAGACGGAACACCGGATGCTCGCGCCGCAGCCGGATCAGCCTCCGTACGTACTCCAGAAGCTCCTCGTCCACCGCCTCCCAGTCGAACCACGACATCTCGTTGTCCTGGCACCACGCGTTGTTGTTGCCGTGCTGCGTGCGCCCGAACTCGTCGCCGCCGAGCAGCATCGGCGCGCCCTGCGAGAGCAGCAGCGTCGCGAGGAAGTTGCGCTGCTGCCGCGCGCGCAGCGCGTTCACCTCGGGATCGTCGGTCTCGCCCTCCGCGCCGCAGTTCCACGAGCGGTTGTCGTCCGTGCCGTCGTTGTTGTCCTCCGCGTTCGCCTCGTTGTGCTTCTCGTTGTACGAGACGAGATCGCGCAGCGTGAAGCCGTCGTGCGCGGTGACGAAGTTGATCGACGCGAACGGCGCGCGGCCGTCGGACTGGTAGAGGTCGCTCGAGCCGGTGAAGCGCGACGCGAACTCGGCGACGTTCGACTCGGCGCGCCAGAAGTCGCGCATCGTGTCGCGGTACATCCCGTTCCACTCGGCCCAGAGCACGGGGAAGTTCCCGACCTGGTAGCCGCCGGGGCCGACGTCCCACGGCTCGGCGATCAGCTTCACCTGCGACAGCACCGGATCCTGGTGGATCGTGTCGAAGAACGCAGAGAGCCGGTCGACCTCGTAGAACTCGCGCGCGAGCGCCGACGCGAGATCGAAGCGGAAGCCGTCGACGTGGCAGTCGATGACGAAGTAGCGCAGCGAGTCCATGATCAGTCGCAGCACCGACGGGTGCACCGGGTTCAGCGAGTTTCCCGTGCCCGTGAAGTCCTGGTAGTAGCGCGGCGCATCGGGCTCGAGCCGGTAGTAGCTCTGGTTGTCGACGCCCTTGAACCCGAGCATCGGCCCGAGATGGTTTCCCTCCGCGGTGTGGTTGTAGACGACGTCGAGGATCACCTCGATGCCGGCGCGATGGAACGCCTTCACCATTCCCTTGAACTCGCGCACCTGCTCGCCGTGCCGGCCGGTCGCCGCATAGAGCGCGTGCGGCGCGAGGAAGCCGATCGACGAGTAGCCCCAGTAGTTCGTCAGTCCGTGATGTCTCAGGAACGCCTCGTCGGCGATGTGGTGCACCGGCAGCAGCTCGACTGCGGTGACGCCGAGGTTCTGGAAGTACGCGAGCGACTCCTCCGCCGCGAGACCCGCGTACGTCCCGCGCAGGTCCTCGCGCACGCCGAGGTGGCGTTTCGTGAAGCCGCGGACATGCACCTCGTAGATGACGGTGTCGTGCCACGGCGTCGCCGGCGGCGCGTCGTCCTCCCAGTCGAAGTGCGGGTCGACGACGATGCACTTCGGAATCGCGCGCGCGCTGTCCTCGTCGTCCGGCACGAGGTCGGCGTCGTCCTCGCCGCTCGGTGCATACGGCAGCGCATTCGCTTCGTCCCACGCGATCGCACCTTCGATCGCCTTCGCGTACGGGTCGATCAGGAGCTTCTGCGGATTGAAGCGCTTGCCGGCGAGCGGGTCGTACGGGCCGTGGACGCGGTAGCCGTAGCGCAGCCCAGGACCGGTGCCGGGGAGATAGCAATGCCAGTTGAACGCAGTACGCTCGGTGAGCTCGATCCGGGTCTCGTTGTCGTGCGTCGTCGAACAGGCAGAGCTCCACGCGCTCGGCGTTCTCCGAGAAGAGCGCGAAGTTCGTTCCCTGCGCCGTCCCAGGTGGGACCGAGCGGAAACGGCGTGCCGGGCCAGACGTCCATCAGCCGCTCAGTATCTAGGAGGGGTTGGCGGGTGCTCGTATTCTTGGGCGATGAACGGAGGCCGTCGCGCTCTGGTGCTCGTCCTCGTCGCGCTCGGAACGCTCACCGTGGTCAACGCCGCCGGCCCGCAGGACTGGACGCGGCTCGAGCTCACGCGATCGATCGCGCTGCGTGGGTCGCTCCAGGTTCCGAGCAACCTGCCGATCGACAAGTCGGTCTACAACGGGAAGACGTACGCGGACAAGGCACCGGGGATGTCGGTCGCCGCAATCCCGGCGTTCGCGATCGAGCGCGCGTTCGGCGTCACGAAGCCGCGGGCGAAGTGGGACGCGGAGGGCGACCTGTCGGTCTGGGGGCTGCGTCTCGGCGCGGGGGGTCTCCTGTTCCTCCTCGCGGTGTGGCTCGTGATGCGCGGCGCCGGCACCGCCGCCGGCGCGACGTTCGGCACCGCGACACTTGCGGCGCCGCTCGCCGCGACGATGTTCGGGCACATCGCCGCGGGCGGGCTCGGGCTCGGTGCGTTCCTGCTCGCGCGGCGGCCGACAGTGCGGCGCGCGCTCGCGGCGGGGTTCATCGCCGGTTGCGCGGTGCTCATCGAGTATCCCGCGGCGTTGATTGCGGTGGTCGTCGCGATTGTCGTTCTGGTGCGCGCGCCGCGGCGGATCGTCTGGTACGTCGTCGGCGGGCTGCCGCCGCTCGCGGCGCTGCTCGCGTACAACGACATCGCGTTCGGCTCGCCGTTCCATCTGTCGTACCGGTACGAAGCGGGACGCTTCAGCGAGCAGCAGCGGCACGGAGTGTTCGGCATCGGCTTTCCGAGCCTCGGCGGGATCGAGAAGGTGCTGGTCGGCGACCGGGGGCTTTTGACGTTCTCGCCGGTGCTCGTGCTCGCCGCGGTCGGCCTCTGGCTGCTCTGGCGAGAGGGCGACCGGCTCGACGCGGTCGTCGCCGCGGTGATCACGGTCGCGTTCGTCTGTTCCGACGCCGGCTACTTCCTGCCGTACGGCGGCGCGTCGCCGGGGCCGCGCTTCGCCGCGCCGATGCTGCCGTTCCTCGCGCTCGGCCTCGGCCCCTCGTTCAGGCGCTGGCCGCGAACGACAACGGCGCTCGCCGCAGTCTCCGTCGTCCTGACGACGGCCGACATGCTGACGTGGTCGTTCCGCAACGAACACGATCGGTGGTATCCGGGGCACGGCTTCAGCGACCTCGCGAAGACGGTCTGGGTCTGGTTCGGCCTGAACCGGATCGACAGCGGCGGCATCGTGCTGCTCTGCTCGCTTGCGGCGCTCGCCGTCGCGACGTGGCCGCTGCTGCGTCAGCGGCCGCTCGCGTAGCCCTGCATGCCGCGCGGATTCGCGCCGGCCTTCAGCTGTCCGTCCGGCTCGCGGCCGACGGCGCTGACGCGACCGAGCGACCACGGCGGCGAGACCTCGACGTCGTGCCCGCGCTCGCGCAACCCCGCCGCGGTCGCCTCGCCGACACGCTCTTCGACGGCAACGTGCAACGGGCGTGACTCGCGCGGATAGAACGAGCTCGGGAAGGCTTCGGTGTGATGGTTCGGCGCGTCGATCGCCGCCTGGAGATCCATGCCGAAGTGCACGTGCGCGAGGAACACGTGCAGCGTCCACTGGTCCTGCTGGTCGCCGCCGGGCGTGCCGAGCGCGAGATACGGCTCGCCGTCGCGCAGCGCCATCGTCGGCGAGAGCGTCGTCCGCGGACGCTTGCCCGGCTCGAGCGAGTTCGGCAGTCCTTCGTCGAGCCAGAACATCTGCGAGCGCGTGCCGAGGCAGAAGCCGAGCTCCGGGATCACCGGCGCGCCCCAGAGCCAGCCGCCGCTCGGCGTTGCGGAGACCATGTTTCCCCAGCGGTCGACGACGTCGAGATGGACGGTGTCGCCGCGCGTCGGCTCGCCGACGCCGGGCGCGAGCGGCGCGCCTTCGACCGGCGCGGCGAGCTGCGGGTCGCGGCCGTCCGGCGAGCCGGGCCGCAGCTCCGGCGACGCCGTGTCGCCGACGAGCTGCCGTCGCTCGTCCGCGTACGCACGCGAGAGCAGCGTGTCGATCGGAACGTCGAAGAACGCGGGATCGCCGTACCACGCCTCGCGGTCCGCGAACGCGAGCTTCGCGCACTCCGTGACGGTGTGCACGTACTCCGCCGACGCGTGGCCCATCGCGGCGAGGTCGAAGCCCTCGAGCAGCCGCAGCTGCTGGAGGAAGACCGGCGCCTGGCTCCACGGTCCCGCCTTCAGCACGCTCAGCCCGGCGTAGTCGACGGCGAGCGGATCCTCGTACGTCGCGCGCCAGTCGCGCAGGTCGTCCTCGGCGAGCAGGCCGGCGTGGCGAGCGCCCGAGCTGTCCATCCACTCCCGCTGCTGGAAGTCGACGATCGCTTCGGCGACGAAGCCGCGATACCACTCCTCCACCGGGTCGTGCGACTCGGCGAGCCGGCGATACGTCGCCGCGAGCTGCACGTTGCGATGCAGCCCGCCGGGCTCCGGAACCGGGAGATAGACGTCCGCCGACGTCGTCCACTCGTCGCGGAACAGCTGCTCGACGTTGCGGACGGCGCGCGCGATCCCGGGGATCGCCGGATAGCCGTGCTCCGCGTAGTGGATCGCGTACTTCGCAACCTCGGCGAACGGCAGCGTGCCGTGGTCGCGGAGCATCGCCAGCCAGCCGCCGAACGCACCGGGGACGACGGCGGCAAGCGGGCCGGTACCGGGCACGAGCGAGAGCCCGAGCTCGTCGCGGTAGTGCGCGATCGTCGCCGCTCGCGGCGCGACGCCCTGCGCGCAGAGCACGACCGGCGTGCCCGTCGCCACCGGGAACAGGATCGCCGGCAGGTCGCCGCCCGGCCCGTTCAGATGCGGCTCGACGACCTGGAGCGTCAGCCCCGCGGCGACGGCCGCGTCGAACGCGTTGCCGCCCAGCTCGAGCACTGCCATCCCCGCCGCCGACGCGAGCCAGTGCGTCGACGCGACCATCCCGAAGGTGCCGCGCAGTTCGGGTCGAGTCGTGAACACGCCGCTACTCCGGAACCAGCCAGAGAGCAGCGAGCGGCGGCAGCGCGAGCGGTGCCGAGAACGGCTGGTCGTGCCACGGCACGGCGTCCGCGACGACGGAGCCGAGATTGCCGACGCCGGTGCCGCCGTAGTACGTCGAGTCCGTGTTGAGCACCTCGCGCCAGCGGCCGGGCAGGGGCATCCCGACGCGATAGTCGTCGCGCGGCACCGGCGAGAGGTTCAGCACGCAGACCAGCGGCCGCGCCGACGCGGAGTCGAGCCGCGCGAACGCGAGCACGTTGTTGCTGGCGTCGTTCGCCTCGAGCCAGCGGAACCCCTCGGGTGCGAAGTCGACCTCCCACAGCGCCGGCGTCTCGCGGTACACGCGATTGAGGTCGCGGACGAGCGCGTGCACGCCCCGGTGCTCCGGATACTCGAGCAGGTTCCAGTGCAGCGACTCGTCGGCGTCCCATTCGTCCCACTCTCCGAGCTCGCCGCCCATGAAGAGCAGCTTCTTGCCCGGATGCGCCCACATGTACGCGTAAAGCGCACGCAGGTTCGCGAACTGCTGCCAGCGGTCGCCGGGCATGTTCGAGAGCAGCGAGCCCTTGCCGTGCACGACCTCGTCGTGCGAGAGCGGCAGCACGAAGTTCTCGCTGAACGCGTACATGAGCGAGAACGTCAGCGTGTGATGGTGGAACGCGCGATGCACCGGATTCTTGGAGAAGTAGGTGAGCGTGTCGTGCATCCAGCCGAGATTCCACTTGAAGCCGAAGCCGAGGCCGCCGAGGTACGTCGGGCGCGACACGCCGGGCCAGGCCGTCGACTCCTCCGCCGCCGAGATCACGCCTGCCTCGTGCGCGTACAACGTCTCGTTCAGCTGCTTCACGAATGCGACGGCGTCGAGGTCCTCACGGCCGCCGTACTCGTTCGGCACCCACTCGCCCTCCTTGCGCGAGTAGTCGAGATAGAGCATCGACGCGACGGCATCGACGCGGATCCCGTCGGCGTGATGCTCACGCAGCCAGTAGAGCGCGTTCGCGTAGAGGAAGTTCCGCACCTCGGCGCGGCCGAAGTTGAAGACGAGCGTCCCCCAGTCGGGATGCGCTCCGCGCCGCGGATCCGCGTGCTCGTAGAGATGCGTTCCGTCGAAGTTCGCCAGCGCCCAGTCGTCGCGCGGAAAGTGCGCCGGCACCCAGTCGAGGATGACGCCGATCCCATGCGCATGCAGCCGGTCGACGAACTCGCGGAAGTCGTCGGGCGAGCCGAAGCGTGAGGTCGGCGCGAAGTAGCCCGTCACCTGGTAGCCCCACGAGCCCGCGAACGGGTGCTCCATCACGGGCAACAACTCGACGTGCGTGAACCCGAGATCCGTTACGTAGGCGCCGAGCTCGTCGGCGAGCTCGACGTAGGTGAGCTCGCGATCGCCCTCGGCCGACCTGCGGCGCCACGAGCCGAGATGCACCTCGTAGATCGACATCGGCCCCCGCAGCGGATCGGAGAGCGCGCGCCGCTCGAGCCACTCGCGGTCGCGCCACTCGTGCTCCGGGCGGTGCACGATCGAGGAGTTCAACGGCGGCAGCTCCGCGGCGAACGCGACCGGATCGGCCTTCAGCCGAACGACGCCGTCGCTGCCGTGAACGGAGAACTTGTACCGCTCCCCCGCGCCGACGCCCGGCACGAAGAGCTCCCAGATCCCCGCCGAGCCGAGCGAGCGCATCGGATGCACGCGGTCGTTCCAGAAGTTGAAGTCCGCAACCACCGCGACGGAGCGCGCATTCGGCGCCCAGACCGCGAACGCGGTTCCGGTGACGCCGTCGATCTCGCGGACGTGCGCGCCGAGCCGCCGGTAAATCTCCTCGTGGCGTCCCTCCGCCGCAAGATGGAGGTCGAGCTCGCCGAGCGTCGGCAGAAACGAATACGCATCACGCTGCGTGACCGTCGTCCCGTCGGCGTAGTCGACCTCGAGCTCGTACACGAGCGGCAGCGTCGCGTTCGGCAGCAGCGCCTCCCACATGCCCGCGGGATCGGTCAGCTGCGCGGCGACGTTCGCGGGCTGCACGCGCACCGCGCGCGCCTCGGGGCGGAACGCGCGGACGACGACGCCGCCCTTCGCCTCGTGCGCGCCGAGGATCGAATGCGGGTCGGCGCCGAGCTCGATCACGGCGTCGTGGCGGCGGACTCGATCAGCCGCGTGATCGCGGCCACCGGGATGCCGACCCAGTCGGGACGGTTGTCGAGCTCGTAGCGCAGCTCGTACACCGCCTTCTCGAGTTCGTAGACGGCGAGCAGCCGCTCGATCGCCTCGCGGCCCGGCGGCAGGAGTGTCTGCTCGACCGCCGCGAGATAGCCGTCGAGGAACTGTTCGCGCGCGCTTGCCTCCCAGCCGTCCGGCACGTCCACGCCGCGAAGCTGCGACGCGATCGACGCGTACGCGAACGAGCGCAGCATCCCGGCGACGTCGCGCAGCGGCGAGCGCTTGCGCCGGCGCTCGGCAAGCGACCGCGCCGGCTCGCCCTCGAAGTCGAGGAGCACCCAGTCGCCGTCCGCCCAGAGGGTCTGGCCGAGGTGGTAGTCGCCGTGGGTGCGGATGCTCTTCCCGGTTCCGCCGGCGTGCGTCAGCGCCTGGAGCTGGTCGCGCACCTCCTCGGCGCGGCCGGCGATCGGCAAGAGACGCTCGTCGTCGGGCAGCGTCAGGAAGACCTCTGCGATCTCCTCGTCGACGGTCGCGGTCAGCAGCCCGAGCGACTCGGCGCTCGGCGTCTCCGGCGCGAACGCAGGATCGGATTCGTCCGACGCGAGAACCGTGTGCAGCTCGCCGGTCACCTCGCCGAGCCGGTGCAGCCGCGTGAGGAACCGATCCGGCTCGGCCGCGAGCTCCTCCAGCGCGAGATCCCAGCCGTCGCGTCCGTCGGGCACGAACGCCTGGAGGATCCCGAGCGTCGCGGTGACCGGCTCGCCGGAGTAGCCGTACCAGCCGCCGAGCGCCGCGATGTTCGCGAAGCCGTGCGCGGTGAGGAACTGGAGCGCCTCGAGCTCGGGGTGCAGGCCCGGCTCGAGCCGCCGAAACACCTTCAGGATCATCTCGTCGCCGAACACGACGGACGTGTTGGACTGCTCGCCGCCGAGCGAGCGCGCCGGGCCGGGCTCGCCGTCGAGCGCGGCGAAGCCTTCGACGCGGTGGAACTCGACCGCGCCCTCGTTACAGCGCAGCGTCTGTCCGGAGCGGATCCCGGCGACGAGCTCGCGCGCCGCCGACTCGTCCTGCGCCTGGCCGGGCGAGAACAACACCTGGTAGAGATCGTGCACGCCGGTCTCGTACCGCACCTCGACAAGGCCGAGCACGAGTTGCGGCGCGTCCGCGCGCAGCTCCGCCGAGTCGACGACCTCCGCGTGCACGACGCCGCGCGACTTCGCGCCGTACCAGCGCTGCTCCGTGACGTACTCGATCAGTGCGCGCTCGTCGATGCTCATTCGTCTCCTGTTCCCAGTCGGAACCAGAAGAAACCGCGCGGCGCAAACGTCAGGAAGTACGGCAGCTCGCCGATCGGCGGAAAGCGCGTGCGCCCGAACATCTCCTCCGGAACGAGACCCATGAACGCCGACAGGTCGAGCTCGACCGATTGCGCGGAACGAGCGAGGTTGTGTACGCAGAGAACGATGTCCTCCTCGAAGCGGCGGATGTGCGCGAAGATCCGGTGGTTGTCCGGGCGCAACGGTTCATACGAGCCGAGCCCGAATACCGGATGCTCCTTCCGCAGCGCGACGAAGCGGTGCAGCCAGCGAAGGAACGAGGTCGGCGTCCGCAGCTGCGCTTCGACGTTCACGCCCTGGAACCCGTAGACCGGATCCATCAGCGGCTGGAGATACAGCTGCGCCCAGTCGGCGCGCGAGAAGCCCGCGTTCCGGTCGCCCGTCCACTGCATCGGCGTGCGCACGCCGTCGCGGTCGCCGAGGTAGACGTTGTCGCCCATCATGATCTCGTCGCCGTAGTAGAGAACCGGCGAGCCGGGCAGCGAGAACAGAATCGCGTGCAGCAGCTCGATCTCGTCGCGCCCGTTGTCGAGCAGCGGCGCGAGGCGGCGGCGGATCCCGAGGTTGATCTTCATCCGCGGGTCCTTCGCGTACTCCTCGTACATGTAGTCGCGTTCCTCGTCCGTCACCATCTCGAGCGTCAGCTCGTCGTGATTGCGGAGGAACAGTCCCCACTGGCAGTTGTCCGGAATCCCCGGCGTGCGGTCGAGGATCTCGTAGATCGGCGTCGCGTCCTCGCGCCGCAGCGACATGAACATGCGCGGCATGACGGGGAAGTGGAACGCCATGTGGCATTCGTCGCCTTTGCCGAAGTACGCGACGACGTCCTCCGGCCACTGGTTCGCCTCGGCGAGGAGCACGCGGTCCGGATAGTTCGCGTCGATCTCCTCGCGCACGCGCCGCAGGTACGCGTGCGTCGGCGGCAGGTTCTCGCCGTTCGTCCCCTCCGCCTCGTAGAGATACGGAACCGCGTCGAGGCGGAAGCCGTCGATGCCGAGGTCGAGCCAGAAGCGCAGCACCTCGATCATCGCGTCCTGCACCTCGGGGTTCTCGAAGTTGAGATCCGGCTGATGGTGGAAGAAGCGGTGCCAGTAGTACTGCCCGCGCACCGGGTCGAAGGTCCAGTTCGACGTCTCGGAGTCGACGAAGATGATCCGCACCTCCGGATAGACCTCGTCGCTGTCCGACCAGACGTACCAGTCGCCCTTCGGCCCGGTCGGGTCGTTGCGCGACTCCTGGAACCACGGATGGTCCGCCGAGGTGTGGTTCATGACGAGGTCCGCGATCACGCGGATCCCGCGCTCGTGCGCCTGCTCGACGAACTCGCGGAAGTCCTCGACCGTCCCGTAGTCGGGATGGATCGCGAAGAAGTCGGCGATGTCGTAGCCGCCGTCGCGCAGCGGCGACGGGTACATCGGCAGCAGCCAGATGCAGTCGACGCCGAGCCACTGGAGATAGTCGAGCTTCTCGACGAGCCCGCGGAAGTCGCCGGAGCCGTCGTCGTTGCCGTCGAAGAAGCCGCGGATGTGGATCTCGTAGAAGACGGCGCGCTTGAACCAGAGCGGGTCGCGCTCGAACCACTGCTCGCTCATACGGTCACCCGGAGCACGTGGCTCTTGCCGGGGCCGAGCCTCACGTAGTTGCGTCCGATCGTCCATCTCCAGTCCTTGTCGGCGAGGAGGTCCTGCACACCGTACGCGGGCGGAAGCCCGGCCGAGACCGGAAGGATGCATACGCCCTCCTGCGTCCTGCGCGGGTCGAGGTTGACGACGACGATCACGCGGTTGTCGCCGGTCTGCTTCGTGTACGCGAACAGCCGCTCGTTCTCGGTGTCGAGGAAGGTGATGTTGTCGAGCCGCTGCAGCGCGGCGTTCTCGCGGCGGATCGCGTTGACGCGCGCGATCAGCGGCAGCAGCGGGCCGTCGAGCGCGCGCTGCTTGATCTCGTACTTCTCCGAGTTGAGGTACTCCTCGCTGCCCGGCTCGCGCGGAATGTTCTCCGCGTTCTCGAACCCGGAGTAGATGCCGTACGACGGCGAGAGCGTCGCCGCGAGCACGAGCCGCGCCTCGAACGCGGGCCGGCCGCCGCGCTGGAGGTACTCGTGGAGGATGTCCGGCGTGTTCGCGAACACGTTCGGGCGGTAGTACTCCGACCAGTCGAGCAGCTGGCCCATGAACTCCAGCAGCTCCCAGCGCGTGTTCTTCCACGCGAAGTACGTGTAGCTCTGCGCGAAGCCCGCCTTCGCGAGCGTCGTCATCAGCGCGGGCCGCGTGAACGCCTCGGAGAGGAAGACCACGTCGGGATGGTCGGCGCGCACCTCGGCGATCAGCCACTCCCAGAACGCGAGCGGCTTCGTGTGCGGGTTGTCGACGCGGAAGACGGTGACGCCGCGCTCGACCCACGTCAGCACCACGTTGCGAATCGCTTTCCAGAGCCCCCGCCAGTCGTCGCTGTCGAAGTTGACGTTGTAGATGTCCTGGTAGCGCTTGGGCGGATTCTCCGCGTACTTCAGCGACCCGTCCGGGCGGTGGTGGAACCACTCCGGGTGCTCGGTCAGCCACGGATGATCGGGCGAGCACTGGAGCGCCAGGTCGAGCGCGATCTCGATCCCGAGTGCGCGTGCGTCGGCGACGAGCCGCACGAACTCCTTCTCTGTGCCGAGGGTCGGCTCGATCGCGTCGTGGCCGCCGGCGGGCGAGCCGATCGCCCACGGGCTGCCCGGATCGCCGGCCTTCGCCTTCAACGCGTTGTTGCGTCCCTTGCGGTTCGTCGTCCCGATCGGCGAGATCGGCGGCATGTAGAGAACGTCGAAGCCGAGCTCCGCGAACTCCGGCAGCAGTGCGCGCACTCCCTCGAAGCCGCCCCACGAGCGCGGGAACAGCTCGTACCACGCACCGAAGCGCGCGAGGTCGCGGTCGACGACGACGTCGTACGTCGCGGAGACCGCCGAGCCGTACCGGTCGCCGGCGGGCGCGGCGAGCGCCTGTCTGACGGTGACCTTCTCGACGCCGAGCAGCACCGCGCCCTCCGACAGCTCGCCGGCGAGATCCCTCTGCCCCGCGTCGACCTTGCGCTGCAGCTCCGACTGGAACGACGCGATGCGGTCGACCCAGGCCTCGACGCGGAACTGCCATGCTCCCGGCCGGTCGACCTCGAACGAGCCGGCCCAGCGGTCGTTGCCGAGCGGCTCGAGCGGCTCCTCCGTCCAGCGCGACGCGCCAGGCGCCTTCGCGCGCACGGCCGCCCCGAGCACGTCGTGGCCGTCGCGGAAGATCCGCGCCGTCACCTCGACCGCGTCGCCGACCGTCCGCTTCACGGGATACCGGCCGCAGTCGACCTGCGGCTCGACCCGCTGAATCTGGATCCGCGCCGGCGGCTCGTTCGACTTCGGAAGAGCCACGAGCTGACGTTATCCATACGCTGCCCGCCGTGAGGCTTCCGCGCTCGTCCGGCATCCTGCTCCACCCGACGTCGCTGCCCGGAGGGCGCCTCGGCGCCGAGGCGTACCGGTTCGTCGACTGGCTCGAGGCCGCAGGGCAGTCGTGGTGGCAGGTGCTGCCGCTCGGGCCGCCGGACGCGTTCCGCTCGCCGTACCGCTCGCCGTCGGCATTCGCGGCTTCGCCGCAGCTCCTGGCGAACCCGCGCGCACGCATGACGCGGGCCGAGCTCGACGATTTCGTCGAGCGGCATCCGTACTGGATCGGTGAATGGGCGCGGTTCGCCGGCCCGGGGGCGATCGAGGATCAGGTGCGGTTCGACCGCGAGTGGAGCGAGCTTCGCGGCTACGCGCACGACCGTGGCGTGCGGCTGATCGGCGACGTTCCGATCTACGTCTCCGACGAGGGCGCCGACGTCGAGACGCTGCCTGAGCTGTTCGAGCTCAGCGAGGTCGCGGGCGCTCCGCCCGACCGGCTGAGTGCGAACGGCCAGCGCTGGGGCAACCCGGTCTACGACTGGCCGGTGCACCGCGCGACCGGATTCCACTGGTGGATCGAGCGGTTCCGGCGCACGTTCGAGCTCGTCGACTCGCGCGCGTCGACCACTTCCGCGGCTACGTCTCGTACTGGGCGATCCCGAAGCGGTACCGAACCGCGCGTGGCGGCCGGTGGCGGCGCGGTCCCGGCGGCGAGCTGTTCCACGCTGTCGAGCGCGCGCTCGGCGAGCTGCCGCTGATCGCCGAGGACCTCGGCCACATCACGCCGCCGGTGCGCGCGCTGCGCGCGGAGCTCGGGCTACCCGGGATCGCCGTGCTGCTGTGGGGATTCAGCGGCCGCACACACAGCTCGCACCGGCCGGAGAACCACCGCGTCGACCACGTCGTCTACACGAGCATCCACGACACGGATACGGCGGCGGGCTGGTACGCGAGCCTGACGCCGCGCTGCGCGGGCGGCGACCGGTCTCGATCCCGCCGGAGCCGGCGTGGAGCCTCGTCGAGCTGGCGCTCTCGTCGCGCGCGTCGCTCTCGGTGATCCCGGCGCAGGATGTCCTCGGTCTCGGCAGCGAGGCGCGGATGAACCGTCCCGGCGTCACGCGCGGCAACTGGACGTGGCAGCTCGAGCGACGGCGCGCTGACCCCGCGATCTCGCCGCGCGGCTCCGCGAAGCGACCGTGCGGAACCGTCGCTGAAGTCTGTTAACCGCTCTCTCACACGTCATTCACCGGAGCGATGCCCAACGTCGCGACGCGTCTTGCGGAGGATCGCTGCGGGTAGGCAGGCCGACGTAGGAGGGGGAACTCGATGAGAAAGTGGATGCGCCGGCTCGTGCCGGTCATCGTCGCGGGAGCGGCCGCCGCTCTCGCCGCAAGCACGCACGCCGGGGTGCGCAACCACGGCGACGACCACGGACCGTCCACGAGGACGCCGATCCAGCACCTGGTCGTGATCTTCCAGGAGAACGTTTCGTTCGACCATTACTTCGGGACGTATCCGCAGGCCGCGAACTCGGACGGCCAACCGTTTGTTGCGGCGCCGCACACGCCGAGCGTCAACGGCCTGACACACGCATTGCTGACGAGCAACCCGAACAGTCGGGCAGCCGTTGCGCCTCGACAGCTCCGCGATCGGCGCCGCGGGCGGAGCCGGCGGCCAGCTCACGTGCGACCAGGACCACAACTACAGCGACGAGCAGCAGGCGTTCGACGGCGGGGCGATGGACCAGTTCGTCCAGAGCGTCGGCACCGGCGGCGGCAACTCGCCGTTCGGCACGCCGTGCAAGGCCGCGCAGGTCATGGACTACTACGACGGCAACACCGTGACCGCGCTTCTGGAACTACGCGCAGCGGTACGCGATGAGCGACAACTCGTTCAGCCCGACGTTCGGGCCGTCAGCGCCGGGCGCGATCAACCTCGTCTCGGGCGACACCGGCAACGTCGACATGACGCACACCGCCAACGCGCCGTCGATCGCGACGTCCGCATCGCCGAACGCCGACATCACGCCCGACGGAACCGGCGGCTACTCGCTCACGAGCGATGCGCAGCCGTACTGGGACGACTGCTCGACCCGTGACGCGGTCGCGTTGAGCGGCCAGAACATCGGCGACGAGCTGAACGCCGCAGGCCTGTCGTGGGGCTGGTTCCAGGGCGGCTTGCGGCCGTCGGAGAGCTTCTCCGCGGCACTCACCGCAACCGGCAATACCGGCCAGCAGACGAGCACGTTCATCCCGGACGAGTTCAAGACAGCCGGGTTCCAGAACAACGTGCCGCACTCGTCGAACCAGGGGCTCTGCGACAGCGTGCATCCGGTCGGCGTCGCGTTGGGCGGCTCGGGCCAGTACGGCTACAAGGACGACTACATCGCCCACCACGAGCCGTTCGATTACTACGCGTCGACCGCGAACCCTCACCACATCACGATCGCGACCGACGTGAGCGGTAACGACACGCTCGCCGGGCTGAAGGAGATCGGAACGGACACGCAGTCGTACGTCGGCGGCGCGCCGCAGTTCGACACGCCGAACCACAACTACGACTGAGCGACTTCGACCAGCTCGTTGCGGCGATCGGGGCGCACAGGCTCCCCGCATCGGCGCTGCCGGCGGTGAGCTTCCTCAAGGCGCCGGGGTACGAGGACGGGCACGCCGCGTACTCCGATCCGGCCGACGAGCAGGCGTTCGTCGTGAACGAGATCAACGCGCTCGAGAAGACGCCCGACTGGTCGAGTACCGCCGTGATCGTGAACTACGACGACTCCGACGGCTGGTACGACCACGTCTACAGCGGAGTCACGAACCCGTCCGCCTCGGTCGCAGACAACCTCACGAACACGAAGCTGCCGAAAGGCTCCGGCACGTCGGGGCTCTGCGGAGTCGAGTCGGCGTCGTCGCAGCCGCTCGGCGGCCAGCAGGGACGCTGCGGCTTCGGGCCGCGTCAGCCGTTCCTCGTCGTCTCGCCGTGGGCGAAGACGAACGCGGTCGACGGCAACCTCAGCGACCTCGCTTCGGTGCCGAACTTCGTCGAGTACAACTGGCGGCTGCCCGCGATCGCGGGCTCCTTCGACCAGGCGCTCGCGTCGGTCGACCGGAAGGAGCACGTCAAGTTCGACATCGCCGGGATGTTCGACTTCGGGCTCGGTCACAACCACGACGGGTTCGGCGACTTCGGCCTGCCCGCGGTTCAGCTCGACCCGGTGACCGGACAGGTCGACTACGCGAACGCCGATCTCTCGCACCGGAACCTGCGAGGGGCGAATCTCTCCGGCGCGATCCTCACCGGAGCGAATCTGCGCTTCGCGGATCTCGACGGCGGGTTCCTGCCGAACGCGAACCTGACCGGCGCGAACCTGAGAGGAGCCGACCTGCGTCACGCCGACATCGCCGGCGTCACCTGGTCGAACACAATCTGCCCGGACGGAACCAACAGCGACGGCGACGGCGGTTCCTGCCAGCGCCACCTGTAGGGCAGAGGGGACGCGGAGGCCCGGTTGGGGGTACCGGGCTTCCGCGTTCACGCCTCTTCTCCCGGATCGTCACCACCCGTCCGACCACGCCGGACGGGGCCTCCGCGACACTCGAAGCACGATGCGACGGAAGATCGAGCCGTTGCTCTGCGAGCTCCACGCGCACACGCGATGGAGCGACGGCGCATTCACCCTCACGGAGCTCGTCGACCTCTACGGACGGAGCGGCTTCGACGTTCTCTGCGTCACCGACCACGTCAATCGCAGTGACGACCCGTGGATCGCGAGCGACGCGCCGTTGCGCGGGATCCACGCCGCGAACCACGACGACTACCTTGCAGAGATCGAGGCGCAGGCCGAGCGCGCCCGCCGGGAGTACGACCTCCTCGTCTTCCCCGGGCTCGAGCTCACCTACAACGACCTCGACCCGTACCTCGCCGCGCACGCCGTCGCAGTTGGCTGCCGCGCGTTTGTCAGCGTCGACGGGGGCCTCGACGCGGCCCTCGCGCGGGCGCGTGGCGAGGGGGCGGCGCTCATCGCCGCCCATCCGTATCGCGGCCGCCGCGCGGCCTCTCCCTCGCGAACGACGCAGCGCTTCTCCCGAGAGTGGCGCACGCTGCGGGGGCTCATCGACCGCTGGGAGCTGTTCAACCGGTACGAGCTCTTCGGGTGGGTCGCGGAGCGAGGACTGCCGGCGGTCGCGAGCGGAGATTTCCACCGCGAGGAGCACCTCCACGGCTGGAAGACGCTGCTGCCATGCGCGAAGGACGAGCGCTCCGTCGTCGACTATCTGTGCTCCCCGCGGCCCGCGTTCATGACGCAGATCGACGCCGCCGAGGCGCCGACGGCCCGCCGCGCCGCCTGATTCGGGACCGTCGCCGCACCGTCACCACTCGTCCACCCATGCCGTTCGGCGCCCCGCATAGGGTCGTGGAGACCCTCCGCACGAGCCGAGGAGAGGTGGCGCCCCGGTAACCCGATCCCGGGGCGTCGCCGTCTTCGGCCGCGAATCCGGGCTACGATCTGGTGACGATCAGGTAACGCGGCGGGATTCTCCAGACGCGTGACTATCGTGGCCGCCGATGGACGTCACTCCAGAGCACGAGCGCAAGCTCGAGGCGCCGGACGGCTTCGAGCTCCCCCCGCTGGGCGGCAGCCCGCTCGAGCCGCGCATGTTCACGTCCGTCTACTACGACGTGCCCGGCTACTCGCTCGCGCATGCGGGGATCACGCTTCGCCGCCGCACCGAGCGCGGCCGCAGCGTCTGGCAGCTGAAGCTGCCGTCGGACGGCTTCCGCCTCGAGCTCGAGCAGCCCGGCGGGCCGACCGAGCCGCCGGAGGAGATGCAGGCGCTGCTCGCGACGCATCTCCGTCACGGTCCCGTTGCGCCGATCGCGGAACTGCGGACGCGACGCCGCGGCGAGCTCGTCGCGCGCAACGGCACGACGGCCGAGGTCACCGTCGACGAGGTCGCGGTGATGGATGCGCTGCGCGTCGCGGACGAGTTCGTAGAGGTCGAGATCGAGCTGCGCTCCGGCGACCCGAAGGCGCTCGGCGCGATTGCGAAGGAGGTCGGCCGCGCCGGCGCGACGCGCGGCGAAGGAATTCCGAAGCTCTTCCGCGCCCTCGGTCTTCCCGGCCGGCAGCCCGCGCCGAAAGAGCCGTTCGAGGCGCTGCGCGCGCTGCTGCACGAGCAGCTCACGGCGATCCTCGCGCACGACCCGGGCACGCGGCTCGGCACCGACCCGGAGAGCCTCCACGACATGCGCGTCGCGGTTCGGCGGGCGCGCGCGCTGCTGCGCGCGGGCCGCGCGCTCGTCGCGAGCGACACCGAGGGACTGAACGAGGAGCTGCGCTGGCTCGGCGGCATCCTCGGCGCCGTCCGCGATCTCGACGTTCTCCTCGAGCGGCTGCACGCGGAGGCGAACGGTCTCGGCGGCGTCGACGCGAAGGCCGCGGAGCGGCTGCTGCGCGCGCTCGACCGCGAGCGGAAGCGCGACCGCACCGCGCTGCTGAAGGCGATGAGCGGCGAGCGCTACTTCGCGCTGCTCGACCGGTTCCAGTCCGAGCTCGACACGCTCGAGCCGAGCGGCGCAGGCGTGTCGCTCGACTCGCTCGCGAAGCGCGAGCTGAAGAAGGTGCGGAAGGCGGTGCGCGCACTGCCGGAGGATCCGCAGGACGACGAGTTGCACGACGTACGCAAGCTCGGCAAGCGCGCGCGGTACGCGTCGGAGCTCGCGGGCCACACCGAGGTCGTGCGCCGCGCGAAGGCGCTCCAGGACGTGCTCGGCGAGCACCAGGACGCCGTCATCGCCGAGCAGCGGCTGCGCACTCTCGCCGCCGCGGCGTCGCCGGACCAGGCGATCGCCGCCGGCAGGCTCATCGACCGCGAGCAGACACGCCACGCCGAAGCTCGCGCCGCCTGGCATCACGTGTGGCGCAAGCTCGAGCACGCGGCACGGTGACCGTCCGCGCCGGCGGCGGGCTCGTCGTGCGCGACGGCGAGGTGCTGCTCGTGCACCGACCGAAGTACGACGACTGGACGTTCCCGAAGGGGAAGGCCGATGCGGGCGAGTCGGACGAGGACTGCGCGCTGCGCGAGGTCTGGGAGGAGACCGGCCTCCACTGCGCGCTCGGCGCCGAGCTCGCGACGACGGAATACGCCGACGCGCTCGGCCGTCCGAAGATCGTCCGCTGGTGGCTGATGGAACCGCTCTCGGACGACGGCTTCACGCCGGGCACGGAGACCGACGAGCTGCGCTGGCTGACGCCGGCGGCCGCGCGCGAGCTGCTCTCGTACGAGCGCGACCTCGCGCTTGCTCGACGGGCTTCTAGGCCGAGCGCCGGCTGACGGCCACGCCCTGCGACTGCTCGACCCATTCGAGCAGCGCACCTTCGCGGATGCCGCCGTCGCACACGTGAAGCGGCACGCCGAGCCGCGCCTGCACCTCCACCAGCAGCACGAGCCCGCCGGGAAGGATCCGCGCGCGTTCGCGGTCGACGCCGAAGCGGCGGGAGATCGTCCGCGGCGAGTGCGCGCGCACGAGCCGCAGCGCCTCGACGAGCTCCGGCTCGCCGAGCGTCGGCCCGACGAGGCGCCGTGCAGCACGGGCGCTGCCGCCGACCGCGAGCGCGGCCTCGGCGTCCGGCGGCGTCATGCCGGCGAACGCGGCGGCCGCCTCGGCCTGCGCGCGCGCGAGATCGTTCCCGCTGAAGCGATCGCCGTCGAGCACGCGCGTCGTCAGCCGGACGGAGCCGAGGTCGACGGAGCGGATCCAGTCGGGCGCGGAGAGCAGGCGAGCCGACGGCGACCTCGGTCGACGCGCCGCCGACGTCGCACACCGCGACCGTCCGCGGCAGCGCGAGCGGCGCGGTGGCCACGGCGCCGCCGTACGCGAGCCGTCCCTCCTCCTCGGTCGTGAGCACGCGGACGGCGACGCCGGCGGCCTGCGTCAGCGCCGCGACGAGCTCGTCGGCGTTGTCCGCCTGACGTCCCGGCGCCGTCAGGAAGACGTCGAGCGACTCGGCTCGTTCTTTCCGCGCGAGGTTCGCGAGCTTCTCGACCGCCTTCTCCGCGGCGACGACGTGCACGTCCGAGACCTCGCCGAACCGCTCGATCTCCTCGCCGAGCGAGAGCCGCACCTTCACCTTCGCGACGGGACGGATCGCGCCGCGCCTGACGTCTGCAACCAGCAGCCGAATCGTGTTCGAACCGACGTCGAGGACCCCTAAGCGCACTTGGCGCATGGTAGGTCCGGCATCGGAGGGACACTTGCCGGTGCCGTGAACGACCGGTGACAGGTCGGTAACGGTCTCGCGTCCGGCTAGTGCGAGCGGGCGATGGAGACCCGCCGGCGGGCGCGCCGCATGAGGACGGCCTGCGCGGAACGAGGCCGCTCGTCGTCCTTCCGCGGGCGGACGCGCTTCCACGTGCCGTCGCCGTCGAGCTCCCAGGAGGTCGCGGTGTCGGCGAGCAGCGCGTCGAACGTCGCGACGAGCTCGGACTGGAGCGTCGGATCCTCGACCGGCGTCACGACCTCGACGCGGTGGTCGAGATTGCGCGGCATCAGGTCGGCGCTGCCCATGTACGTCGCGGAGCGATTCGCGCTCTCGAACATGAACACGCGGCTGTGCTCGAGGAAGCGGCCGAGAACGCTGCGCACGCGAATCCGCTCGCTCATCCCCGGCACGCCGGGCCGCAGCGAGCACACGCCGCGGCAGAGGATGTCGATGCGCACGCCTGCTTCCGAGGCGTTGTAGAGCTGATCGATGATCTCGGTGTGCGTCAGCCCGTTGACCTTGATCCGGATTCGCGCCTTGCGCCCCGCGCGCGCCGCTTCCGCGACCTCGCGAATCTCGTCGATCAGCCGCTGCCGCAACGTGAACGGCGCGACGAGCAGCTTGCGGAAGCGCGCGGGCCGGCCGAAGCCGGTGAGGTAGTTGAAGAGGTCCGCGATGTCCGAGGCGATGTCCTCGTCCGCGGTGAAGAGCCCGAAGTCCTCGTAGTGACGCGCGGTGACGTTGTTGTAGTTGCCCGTCCCGAGATGGACGTAGCGCCGCAGGCTGCCGCCCTCGCGCCGGACGACGAGCGTCGTCTTCGCGTGGATCTTCATCGACGGGAAGCCGTAGACGACGTGCACGCCCGCCTGCTCCAGCGCGCGGGACCACTCGATGTTGCGGCGCTCGTCGCCGCGCGCCTTGATCTCGACGAGGCACACGCTCTGCTTGCCGTTCTCCGACGCTTCGATCAGCGCAGGAACGAGCGGCGTGTCGTCGCCGGTGCGGTACACCGTCGACTTCAGCGCGATCACGTCGGGATCCGCCGCCGCGCCGTTGAGGAACGACTCGAAGCTCGCCGCGAACGAGTCGTACGGATGGTGGACGAGTACGTCGCCGGCGCGGATCGCCGCGAACTGCTCCGACGCGTCGAGCCCGGCGAGCGGCGGCCGCGCAACCGGGATCCACGGGTCGTTCTTGAGGTCGGGCCGGTCGACGCGGAGCAGCTCCAGCACGTCGGCGAGGTCGAACGTCCCCGTGATCGGATAGACGAGGTCGTCGGCGACACGCAGCCCCTGCTGCAGCTTCTCGCGCAGCGACTCCGACATCGACGAGGCAACCTCGAGCCGCGTCACCTCGCCGAAGCGCGCGCGGCGCAGCTCGAGCTCGACCGCCTCGAGCAGGTCGTCGGCCTCGTCCGACACTTCGAGGTCGGCGTCGCGCGTGACGCGGAACAGCGACCGCTCGAGGATCTCCATCCCCGGGAAGAGACTCGGCAGGAAGTCCGTGAGCACCAGCTCGAGCGGCACGAACCGGCCGTCGCTGCCGATCGGCAGGAAGCGCGGCAGGCCCTCGGGCACCTTCACGCGCGCGAATCGCTCCTCGCCCGTCTCCGGATCGCGCGCGAAGACTGCGAGGCTGATCGACAGCGCGGAGATGTACGGGAACGGCTGCCCGGGGCCGACGGCGAGCGGCGTCAGCACCGGGAAGATCTCGCGCTCGAAGCGCTCCATCAGCTCGACGCGCTCCTCGTCGGAGAGCTCGTCGACGCGCGAGACGACGATGCCCTCGGCGGCGAGCGCCGGCTGCAGCTCGTGCGACCAGATGCGCGCCTGCGCCGCGTAGAGGGCGAGCACGCGCGTGCGCGCATCGGCGAGCGCCTCCTGCGGCGTCCGTCCGTCCGGCGAGCGGACGGTGACGCCCGCCGCCGCCGCGCCGACGAGGCCGGCGATGCGAATCATGAAAAACTCGTCGAGCATCTGCGAGAAGATCCCGCAGAAGAAGACGCGCTCGAGCAGCGGCAGGTCGGGATCCTCCACGAGCTCGAGCAGCCGAGCGTCGTAGTCGAGGAACGACAGCTCGCGGTTGATCAACCTGTCCGCCGCTGCCGCCGTCCGCTTTTTCGTGCGAACTGCCGCCATGGGCGGCTCAGGTTACCGCGAAGTAGATCGCCGCGAATCCCCCGGCCACGAAGCAATAGATCGCGAACGGCAGCAGCGTGTTCGTCTCGAAGTAGCGCATCAGGAACCTGATCGAGAACCAGGCGGCGACGGCGGCGCAGAGCGCGCCGACGAGAGCCTGCCCGCGGACGCCGTTCCCCTGGGAGCCGGCGAGCTCCGGCAGCTTCAGCAGCGCGGCGGCTCCGATGATCGGCGTCGCGAGCAGAAACGCGAAGCGCGCGGCGTCCTTGTGCGACAGCCCGACGAGCAGGCCGCCGCCCATCGCGGCGCCGGAGCGCGAGAAGCCGGGGATCAGCGCGAGCGCCTGCGCCGCGCCGACGAGCGTCGCGTCGCGCCAGCTCACCTGTTTCGCGATGCGCGTGTCGTCGTCCGTGTCCGTCTGCGGCGCGCGCCGGCGCAACCGCTCGGCGCCGTAGAGCAGGAAGCCGTTCCCGAAGAGAAAGATCGCGGCCAGCTGCGGCGACGCGAAGATCTTCCGCAGCTCGTGCTCGAGCGCAAGCCCGAGGATCCCGGCGGGGATCGTGCCGACGACGAGCAGCCAGCCGAGCTTCGCGTCGGAGTCGTCGGGCGCGATCCCGCGGTCGCGCAGCGAGCGGCCGAGCCCCTGCAGGATCCGCCACCAGTCGGCGCGGAAGAAGACGGCGAGCACGGTCGCGGTCGCGAGATGCGTCGCGACGAGGAACGTCAGGAAGTACGAATCGTTCTGGTGGATGTTCCAGCCGAAGAGGCTCGGCAGGATCACGCTGTGCCCGAGGCTCGAGACGGGAAAGAGCTCGGTCACGCCCTGCAGCAGCCCGAGCAGGGCCGCCTGGAAATACGTGATCGGCACTTACGCCTCCGCGGGTGGCGGCGTCTTCTTCTGGCCCGTGTTGAACCATGCGAACACGAGGCAGGCGACGCCGAGCAGGAACGCGGCGATCCCGTGCTTCACGTGATGGTGGTTCGACCCGGCCTGGTGCCCGGGGGCGAACGACGGCAGGGAGTGCGCCGGCTCGATCCAGTAGACGAGCGCGATCACGATCAGCACGATCCCGAGGACGAGCGCGATCACGGCGAGGAGCCTCCGGCGATCCATCGGAGGCGATTCTAGGCTGCGGGCTACGAGGACGTCGCGGGATGCGACGCGTCGGTGAACTCGCGGAACTCGGCGGTCAGGAGATAGGCGGTCTGCTCGCCGATGTCGACGGCGCGGTCGCCGATCCGCTCGATCGTCCGTGCGACGACGACCATCGCCAGGCCCCACTCGCGCATTTCGGGGTCGGCCATCACGTCGACGAGCCGCTCGACGAAGCGCCGGTTCGAGCGGTCGATCAGCTCGTCGAGGTCGACGAGGCTCTCGGCGCCGGCGAGATCGCGGCGGTCGAACGAGTCGAGCGCGACGCGGCACATCTCCTCCGCGCGCTCGCCCATCTCGAAGAGCACCTCGGCGAGCCCCGGATCCGGCTCGACGTCGCCGACGAGCTTCGAGAGCTTCGCGATCGTGACCGCGCTGTCGGCGGTGCGCTCGAGCAGCAGGTTGATGTGCAGGATCGCGAGGAGCAGGCGCAGGTCGCGCGCGACCGGGGTCTGGAGCGCGATCAGCGACTGGAGCGAGGCCTCGATCCCGAGGAAGAGCCGGTCGACCTCGTCGTCGAAGGCGATCACCTCGTCGGCGAGCTCGGCGTCGCGCTCCTGGAGCGCCCGCATCGCGCCGTGAACGGCCGTGACTGCACGCTGGCCCTCCTCCTGGAGCTGCGCTTCGACCTGGCCGAGTTCGTCGTCCATCGCCATCGCGCGACACCGTACCCCTTCTCTGCTGCGGATTCCGAGGGTGGTTCACCGCTTCGTAACCACCTCGCAACAGCACGGTATCCCACTCCCGTCCGGACCGGTCGTACCGTGGCCGCGAACCCCGAAAGAGGAGACACTGCGATGCCGAAGCTCGGCTCTCTGACACGCACGATCGCACTTGTCGCGCTGGCCGGCGCTGTCGCCGCCGTCGCGGCCGGGGCGGCCGGAGCCCACACCAAGCGCCACGCCGCGACGACCATCACCGGCGCGGGCAGCACATTCGTCTCCCCGCTCGTCTCAACCTGGATTCCCGCCGTCGGCTCCGCACTGGGGCTACGAGCTCCAGTACAGCGCCATCGGCTCGGGCGGCGGGATCACGCGATCACCGCGCCGCACCGTCGACTTCGGCGCAAGCGACGCGCCGCTGATCGCCCGATCAGTTCACCGCCTGCAACGGCTGCGAGCAGATCCCGTGGGCGCTCGCGGCGACCTCGGTCATGTACAACCTGCCCGGCGTCAAGAACCTCCTGCACATGGACGGGCCGACGCTCGCCAACATCTTCATGGGCAAGATCACGACCTGGAACGACCCGGCGATCGCGAAGCTCAACAAGGGCGTTTCGCTGCCCGAGCACGAAGATCACGATCGCGCACCGCTCGGACGGCTCGGGCACGACGTACAACTTCACCGACTACCTCTCGAACGTCAGCCCGGCCTGGAAGTCGGCAGTCGGCACGCGGCACGAGCGTCAACTGGCCGGTCGGCGTCGGGCGGCCAGGGCAGCGCCGGCGTCTCGGCGCTCGTCGCCCAGACACCGGGCACGATCGGCTACGCCGACGTCGCGTTCGCGCTCGCGAACCATTTCAGCTACTTCGCGATGAAGAACCGCTCCGGCAAGTTCGCGACGCCGGGCAGCCGCGGCATTCTCTCTGCCGCGCTGAGCGACGTGAAGCCCGCAGCCGACAACTCGCTGTCGATCGTCAACCCGCCCAAGAAGTACGCGAACGCCTACCCGATCTCGACGTACACCTACGTGATCGTCGCGCTGCAGTCGAGCAAGGCGGCCGACCTGAAGAAGTTCCTCTTCTGGGCCGTCACGAACGGACAGAAGGGGCCGTACACGGCGAAGCTCCGCTTCGTGCCGACTCCCGAAGCCCGTGCTCGTCGTGGCCGAGAAGGCGATCGCGAAGATCCACTCGTAGGAATCTGAATGACCTCTGCCGACCTCACCGCCGAAGCCGCCCGCCGCCCCTTCTCGGGGCGGCGGGTTCGCTTCGGCGACGTTGTGCTGCAGGTCGTCGCCGGAGCGGCGGCGCTCGGCGTCACCGTTCTCGTCGGCCTGATCATCTGGAAGGTGATCGACGGGGCGCGACTCGGCGATCGCGCACGTACGGCCTCTCGTTCGTCTGGCGCATCGCGTGGAACCCGGTCGTCGGCCGGGAGGCTCTACGGCGCCGGGAGCTTCCTCTTCGGCACTGCGATCACGTCGCTCGTTCGCGCTCGCGATCGCCGCGCCGCTCTCGATCGGAATCGCGCTCTTCCTCACCGAGCTCGCGCCGCGCGTCTCTGCGCGGCCCGGTCACGGCGCTCGTCGAGACGCTCGCCGCGGTGCCGAGCGTCGTGATCGGCCTCTGGGGCATCTTCGTCCTCGGGCCGGTTCTCCAGCAGAACGTCGAGCCGTGCGCTGCACAGCGCACTCGGCTTCATCCCGCTCTTCGGCGAGCCGTCGAGCGCGGGGCCGAGCATCTTCACCGCGATCGTCGTGCTGACGATGATGATCCTGCCGATCGTCTCCAGCATCTGCCGCGAGCTGTTCCTCGGCGTGCCGCACGACCTGAAGGAAGGCGCGCTCGCGCTCGGGCACGACGCGCTGGGAGATGGTCCGCGGCGTGATCCTTCCCGTACGTCGACCGGCGGGATCGCCGCCGCGCTGATCCTCGGCCTTGGCCGCGCGATCGGCGAGGCGATCGCCGTCACGCAGGTGATCGGCGGCGGCGTCTTCATCCACTGGAGCGTGTTCAGCACGGGCGACACGCTCGCGAGCAAGATCGCCGCCTCGTATCACGGAGCCGCGAGCGCGCTCGAGACCTCGGCGCTGATCTACCTCGGTCTGCTCCTGCTCGTGTTCTCGCTGCTCGTGAACCTGCTCGCACAGTGGATCGTCCGGCGCTCCTCGCGCAAGCACGGGATCACGCGCGGAGGCCACGCATGAGTGCTCAGGGGCTGAGCGGGCCGAGACTGCGACGCGGACAAGCTGCCGCGCCGCAAGATCGTCAACCGCATCATGGAGGTCCTCGCGTGGCTGTCGGCTGCGATCGCGATCGCCTTCCTCGCCCTCATCATCTTTTCCGTCGCGAAGCGCGGCGCAAGCGAGCTCAACCTCGACCTGCTGACGAAGACGCCGCAGGCGACCTTCCTCGGTACGGGCAAGCAGGGCCTCGCAAATGCGTTCGTCGGAACGCTCGTGATCGTCGGCCTCGCAACGCTCATGGCGCTCCCGGTCGGGATTCTCGTCGCGATCTACCTGAACGAGTTCGCGCCCGCATCGATCCGAAACGCCGTGACGATGGTGCTCGACATCCTCAACGGCGTGCCCGCCATCGTGATCGGCATCTTCGTCTACGGGCTGTTCGTCGTCGGACGCGGGCAGAGCGGGTGGGCCGGCGCATTCGCGCTCGCGTGCCTGATGCTCCCGCTCGTCTCGCGCTCGACGATCGAGATCCTCGCGCTCGTTCCGAACTCGCTGCGCGAGGCGAGCCTCGGGCTCGGCATTCCGCACTGGCGCACGACGCTCAGCGTCGTGCTTCCCCAAGCGACCGGCGGCATCCTCACCGGCACCGTGCTCGCGGTCGCGCGCGTCGCGGGCGAGACCGCGCCGCTGCTCTTCGTCTCGTCGATCGTCGGCACGCAGGTGAGCTGGAACCCGCAGCATGCGCTCCAGACCATCCCGGTCGCGATCTTCGAGCTATCGGAGTCGCCGAGCCCGGACGACCACGCCCGCGCCTGGGCAGCCGCACTGGTGCTCCTCCTCTTCATCCTGTTCACGAGCCTCGGAGCACGCTGGCTCGCCAACCGAAGCCGTTCTAAGATCGCCGCTCGCTGATGGAAGGAGCCCAGGACATGTCGACTACGATCGAGCCGGCCGTGAGAGTCGAGACCCGCCGACAGCCGATGCCGCCGCGCGAGCGCCTCGAGAGCGATCTTCGACGTCGAGGATCTCGACGCAATCTACGGCAGCAAGCCCGCGGTCAAGGGCGTGACGATGGACGTCTACAAGAACCTCGTCACGGCGATCATCGGGCCGTCCGGCTGCGGCAAGAGCACGTTCATCCGCTGCTTCAACCGGATGAACGACCTGATCCCGAGCTTCACGCAGACGGGCGACGATCCGCTACCACGGCCAGGACATCTGCGGCTCCGGACGTCGACCCCGTCGCGGTGCGGCGCAACATCGGCATGGTCTTCCAGCGGCCGAACCCGTTCCCGAAGTCGATCTACGACAACGTCGCCTGGGGCATGAAGGTGCTCGGCATCAAGGACGACCTCGACGAGCGCGTCGAGCGCGCGCTGACGCAGGCGGCGCTCTGGGACGAGGTCAAGGACCGGCTGAAGGCGAGCGCGCTGTCGCTCTCCGGCGGTCAGCAGCAGCGGCTCTGCATCGCGCGCGCGATCGCCGTCGAGCCCGACGTCGTGCTGATGGACGAGCCGGCGTCCGCACTCGACCCGATCGCGACGAAGGCGATCGAGGAGCTGATGCACGACCTGAAGAGCGAGTACACGTTCATCATCGTCACGCACAACATGCAGCAGGCCGCGCGCGTCGCCGACATGACGGCGTTCTTCTCGATCTCGCAGGGCGGCGAAGGGCCAGCGCTACGGCGAGCTGATCGAGTACGACGCGACGGAGAAGATCTTCACGGCGCCGTCCGACAACCGCACGGAGGACTACGTCACCGGCCGCTTCGGCTAGGCCGCGTCCGGAGCGGACGCGCGAACCCCACGGCCGGGGCCAGGCCCCGATACGAAACCGTCACGGAAATCTGGCGGCAGTCGGCGAACGTCCTGCTATCGCGAGGATTCCGTTGCCGGGAAGTCGTGACGAAGCTGTGTTAGGGCCTGGCCCCAGCGCTCGTCGCAGCGACTGCTCAGGCCGCGGAAAGCGGCAGACGATCTCGAGGCCGCGACCCGGGGCCCGCTTGCTTCGACGGTGCCGTCGGCCGACGTGACGATGTGCTTCACGATCGCGAGGCCGAGGCCGGTGCCGCGCGACGAGCGTGCCTGGTCGGCGCGGTAGAAGCGCTCGAAGAGCCGCGGCACGTCGCTCTCCGAGACGCCCTTTCCGTTGTCGGAGACGATCAGCAGCGGCCGAGGGCCTTCCTCGCAGGATCGACACGGTGCAGCGGCTTCCGGGGCCGGCGTAACGGAGCGAGTTCGCGACGAGGTTCTCGATCACGACCCGCAGCATCCGCGGTCGCAGCGGCAGCTCGACGTCGGAGCCTGCGATGAGGACGAGCTCGATCTGCGCGCGTTCGGCACGCGCTCCGAACGCGGCGACCGTCTCCTCGACGACCGGCAGCGCGAGCGTGCGCCCGAGCGAGACGACCTCGCGTCCCGTCTCGAGCTCGCCGAGGAAGAGCACGTCGTCGATCAGCTCGCGCGCCTGCTCGACCTCGAGCCGCGCCTGGTCGACAAGCTCGTCGACGTCGGCCTCGGGCAGCGTCGCGCTCTCGAGCAGGACGAGCATGCGCGCGAGCGGAGTCCGCAGCTCGTGCGAGACCGCCGCCGTGAAGCCGGCGCGGAGCTCCTGGTAGGCCGAAAGCTCCGGCAGCGCGGCGAGGAAGAGGACGAGCGGTCCCGGCGCGGCGATGAGGCGTCCTCGCCGAGCCGTCCCGGGCGTTCCGTCGCCGAGCATCGCCGTCGCGGAGGGGCTCGCCGCGACGAGTCGGCGCTCGGTGTCGAGAACGATCACCGGGTCGGCGAGGCCGCCAGGAACGCCCGGACCCGTCTCTCGGCGTCGTTCACCACCCCTTCACCAGTCCGTCACCCTTCGCGACCCGTGGACCCGGCCAGGCGCCGATAATGATGCCGATGCCAAGGTCCTCATCGTCGAGGACGACGAGGTGATCGCCCAGGGGATGGCGCGCCACCTGGGCGCCGCCGGATTCGACGCTGTCTGGGTCGGGAACGGCGAACAGGGGCTCGCCCGGCTCCGCTACGAGCAGCCGGACGCCTGCGTCCTCGATCTCATGCTCCCCGGTCCTCGACGGCTGGAAGCTGATCGAGACCGTGCGCGCCGAGGGAGTCGCGACGCCGGTCGTCGTCGTCTCCGCGCGCGGGACCGAGCACGACCGCGTCCACGCGCTCGAGATCGGCGCCGACGACTACCTCGTGAAGCCGTTCTCGATGAAGGAGCTCGTCGCCCGCGTCCGCGCAGCCCGCGCGCGCGGGATCCGCCGCGAGGAGACGCCGCGCGGCGAGCCGATCGAGATCGAGGAGCTGCGCGTCGACCCGCGCGAGGTGCAGGCGTACATCGACGGCAGGAGCGCCGAGCTGACGCCGACCGAGTTCCGCCTGCTCTACCAGCTCGCGCTCGACCAGGGCCGCGTCGCCACCCGCGACGAGCTGCTGCAGAAGCTCTGGGGCACGCCGCGAGTCGCACCGCGACCGGACGGTCGACGTGTTCGTGCGCCGGCTGCGGGAGAAGATCGACCAGCCGGCTTCGCGTCACACCTTCATCCAGACGCGGTACGGCGTCGGCTACGAGCTCGAAGCCGTACCCAAGTAGCCTCAGGCTACCCTGAGCGTTCGTCACGGCCGTCGCCCGACCGCCGCCATCGGCCGAGTAGCGCGTCCCTGGCATGCGGTTCGCCGTGATTGCCCCCGCCACCGACCGAACGAGGCGCTCGCCGCCGCCGCGAGGCGCTCGGCGCGCCGCGGCGGTGCTACGCCGCGCGACGCGCTGCGTCCTCGAGCCGGGAGACGTCGCACTGGGCCGGCTCGACGTGCGCGAAGGCTCGACGGGATCGAGAGCGGCGCCATCGAGCTCGAGCGGCTCGCGGCCTGCGGGTCATCGTGCTCAATCCGCCGCGCGCGCTCGTCGCCGCGCACGACAAGCTGTGACCGCGCGCGCGCTCCGGCTCGCCGGCCTGCCGCATCCGCACACGTCGCTGATCGCCGAGGATGCCGACGCCCGCGCCGGAGCTGCCGCTCGTCCTGAAGCCGCGCTTCGGCAACTGGGGCCGGGACGTGATGCTCTGCCGCACGCGCGACGACCTCGACGCCGCGCTCGAGCGCGCCGCGTTCCGCGGCTGGTTCCGCGAGCACGGCGCGCTTGCGCAAGAGCTGGTGCCGCCGGTGGGCTGGGATCTTCGCGTCGTCGTCGCGTGCGGCCGCGTCGTCGGCGCGGCGCGCCGGGTCGCCGCACCGGGCGAGTGGCGGACGAACGTCGCGCTCGGCGGCCGGAGCGAGACCGGCGCCGGCGCCGCCGCTCGCGCGGACGCTCGCCGTCGCGGCCGCCGCGGCGATCCGCGCCGACCTCGTCGGCGTCGACCTGCTCCGACGGCGGACGGCTACGTGATCTCGGAGCTGATCGGCGCGGCCGACTGTGAAGCCCTGGTACGGCCGCGGCGGCGATGTCTACGGCGACGCGGTACTCGAGCTCCTCCGCCCGCGCCGACCGGCGCGCGACGCCCTGGTCCCGGCCTAGTCGCCGAACGGCTTCGGCTGGAGCCCGGTCGCCGCCTGGCGTGCGGCCCTGCGTCTCGTAGCGCGACGTCGACCGTCTCGTGCCTCCGATACGGCCGATGACGCCGAGCCACATCGACGTCCAGCGCCAGAGCCGAGCGGCCCTCCTGCTCGATCGCGCCGCGGGAAGACGAGCGAGCGCCCCGTCGACCTCGTAATCGACGCCACGAACCTGGGCGACGCCGTTCACGAGCCTGGAAGAGTCCGGCACCTGCGCCGGCAGATCGACCCGCGCGCCCTGGCTCGCCGTCCATAGAATGCCGACGGGGTGCGCCGGAAGCTGCGCTCCTCGTTCTCGTCGTCGTCTCCGCTCGCCGGCGCAGGCGTTGCGGCAGCCTCGAACGGCGGCTTCGCCCCGCCGAGCCGCCTCGCCGAACGCCGAGAACACGCGACGCGTATTACGTGATCCTCGCGCTTCACGGCGCGATCTTCCTCGTCGTCGAGACGCTGCTGATCGTCTTCATCGTCAAGTACCGCCGCGGCAACCGAGCGCGCACGGCCGACGACGCCCAGGTGCACGGCCACAACCGGCTCGAGGTGATCTGGACGGTGATCCCGGTGCTGATCCTGCCGCGATCGGGCTCGTCGTCTTCTTCGAGCTGCCCAAGATCGAGAACGCTCCTGCTTCGGCGAACCCGATCCACATCACCGTCGAGGGCCACCAGTACTACTGGCAGTTCAACTACCCGAACGGCGCGCGCTCGATCAACGACCTGCACGTCCCGCAGGGCGAGGTCGTCGACCTCGACGTCGTCTCGGCCGACGTCATCCACAGCTGGTGGATCCCCGAGCTCGGCGGGAAGATCGAGGCGATCGCCGGACGGACGAACAAGCCTGGTTCGACGCGACGCGCGAGGGCACGTTCGTCGGCCAGTGCGCCGAGCTCTGCGGATCTTCCACGCCGCGATGACGGCGAGCGTCGTGGCGACCGACGACGCGGCTACCACACCGTCATCACGACGACGGCCAAGCCCGAGCTCGGCCGAGCGAGTTCCGCGGCGTATGCGCGACGTGCCACGGCATGCAGCGCCAGGGCGCCTACGGGCCGGCGATCGCGAACAACCCGATCCTGACGCAGAAGACCGCGCTCGAGAACATCGTGCGCGACGGACGCGGGAACATGCCGCCGGTCGGGAACACGTGGACCCGACGCAGATGGACGCGCTCGACGAGTACGTCAGCAAGCACGTCTACAAGGGAGCGGCAAGTGGCGGCTAGGGCGGAAGCGGTGCGCCGGTGAGCTGGAAGAGCGGCCGCGTGGCGAGCTGGCTCGTCACCGTCGACCACAAGCGGATCGGGATTTCTACATCGCGACGTCGCTCTCTTCTTCGTGATCGGCGGTTCCTCGCCCTGCCGATGCGCTCGCAGCTCGCGGCGCCGAACGAGACGTTCCTGACGAAGAACTCGTACAACGAAGTGCTGACGATGCACGGGACGATCATGATCTTCCTCGTCGTCGTACCGATCCTGGCCGGCTTCGGCACCTTCCTCGTCCCGCCGATGATCGGCGCGCGCGATGTCGCGTTCCCGCGGCTGAACGCGCTCTCGTCTGGCTGTTCCTGCTCGGCGGGATCATCCTGAGCCTGAGCTGGTTCGCGACGAACGGCACGGCGAAGGCGGGCTGGTGGTCGTACCCGCCGCTCTCGGAGCTCACGTACAGCCCCGGCAAGGGACAGGACTACTGGATCCTCGCGCTGCACATCCTCTCGATCTCATCGCTGGTCGGCGCGATCAACTTCGTCGTCACGATCGCGAACATGCGCACGCGCGGGATGACGTGGATGCGCATGCCGCTCTTCGTCTGGTCCATCTTCACCTACGGCGTGCTGCTGATCGTCGCACTGCCTTCGATCGTCGGCGGCTGACGATGCTGCTGCTCGACCGCAACCCGGCACGCACCTCTTCATCCCGGCGCAGGGCGGGCACCCGGGCTGTATCAGCACGTGTTCTGGTTCTTCGGGCATCCCGAGGTGTACATCATGGTGCTCCCGTGATCGGGACGATCTCGGAGATCCTGCCCGTGTCTCGCGCAAGCCGATCTTCGGCTACAAGGCCGTCGCGTTCTCGACGCTCTCGATCGCGTTCCTGTCGCTCCTCGTGCTGGCGCATCACATGTTCACGATCGGGCTGGGTTCCGGCCTCGACCGTTCTTCATGGTCTCGTCGCTGGTCATCGCAGTGCCGACGGTGAAGATCTTCAACTGGCTCGCGACAACGTGGCGCGGCAACCTCTCGTTCGACACGCCGATGCTGTTCGCGCTCGGCTTCCTCGCGCTCTTCACGATCGGCGGCCTGTCGGGCATCTTCCTCGCAGCGTTCCCCGTCGACTGGCAGCTGACGACACCTACTACGTCGTCGCGCACTTCCACTACGTGCTCTTCGGCGGCTCGATGTTCGGGATCTTCGCCGGCCTCTTCTACTGGTGGCCGAAGATGTTCGGGCGGATGCTCGACGAGAAGCTCGGCAAGTGGTGCTTCTGGACGATGTTCGTCGGCTTCGACCTCACGTTCCTGCCGCAGCACATGCTCGGGCTGCTCGGGATGCCGCGCCGGATCTTCACGTACAGCCACGGCGGCCTCTGGGAGGGCTACAACATGATCTCGACCGTGGGATCGGGGATCATGTCGATCGGCGTGCTGCTCCTCGCGGTCAACATCTGGCGGACACACGTGCTGCGCATGGGCGTGCGGGCGCCGAACGATCCGTGGATGGCCGACACCCTCGAGTGGTACACGACGTCGCCGCCGCCGCCGCACAACTTCGACTCCGTCCCCTACGTGACGAGCCATCGCCCGCTGCGCGACCTGCGGCGGAAAGCTCGCGGAGGAGACATGACCGCGTCGCGCCCGGACCCTGGCCCGCGCTACGCGTCGTCGCCGTCGGCGGGCGCGCTGCTCGCCGTCGTCTCCGGCGCGGCGCATCTCGGCACGGCGCACCGCGCTGCTCGCCGCGCTCGTCGCGCCGCCGCTCGCCGCGCTGCTCGTGATCGCATGGATGGCGCACCGCGAGCTCGTGCCGGCGGTGCTCGACGGCGTCGGCGCTGTTCGCCGCGGCCGCCGCCGTCTCCGGCGCCGCGCTCCACGCGACACTCGCGGCGCTCGCGCTCGCGGCGCTGCTCGTCGTCGCCGTCAGAGCCTACCGCGGCGAGCACGTTCCGTGGGGATCGTGGCGCGACTACGTGACGCTGACGAAGCCGCGGATCATGTGCGCTGCTCCTCATCACCGGCGTCGGCGGCATGATCGTCGGGCGCAGGGCTGGCCTGGAGCCATGCTCGCGCGCGCGATCGTCGGCCTCGCGCTCGCCTGCGGCGGCGCGAGCGCGCTGAACCACGTGCTCGACCGCGACATCGACCCGCTCATGGGGAGCGGACGAAGCGGCGGCCGGTCGCGTCGGGTCGCGTCGCGCCGAGCCGCGCGCTCGAGTTCGGCCTCGCGCTCTCCGCGCTGTCGTTCGTGCTGCCGCGAGCACGGTCAACGTCCTCACCGCGGTGCTCGCGCTGTCGGCAATCTCTTCTACGTCGTCGTCTACACGCGCTGGCTGAAGCGGACGACGCCCCAGAACATCGTCATCGGCGGCGCCGCCGGTGCGGTCCCGCCGCTCGTCGGCTGGGCCGCCGCGACCGGCGACCTCGACGCTCGCGGCGTTCGGTGCTCTTCGCGATCGTCTTCGTCTGGACGCCGCCGCACTTCTGGGCGCTCGCGCTGCTGATCAAGGACAACTACGCGGCCGCGAACGTGCCGATGCTCCCGTCGTGCGCGGCGACCGCGAGACGACGCGGCAGATCGTGCTCGACCGATCGGGCTCGTCGCCGTGACGCTGCTGCCGTGGTTCTTCGGCGAGGCCGGCCCGGTGTACGTCGTCTGCGTGCTCGCGCTCGGCGCGGTGTTTGTCGGCTCGCGGAACGGCTGCGCCGGCAGACGACGAAGCGCGGCGCGATGCTCCTCTTCCACTACTCGCTCCTGTACCTCGCGCTGATTCGTCGCGCTGGCCGTGGACGCGGTGGTCTGATGGACCGCGAGCTGGCGCGGAAGAACACCGTCTGGCTGGGTGCTGTTCGGCGTCTTTTTGCTGCTTTTTGCAGGCACTTTTGCAGTCGTGCTGCTCTACCGGCACTTCGACTAGAGCGCCGCCGCTAAAGGAAAAGGCGCGGTGCAGCCGATCTGGCGGCTGATGAACCGCGTCCGTCGTCTGACGATCCTCGCGGCCGGGATCGCAGCGGTCTGCGCCTTCGTGGCATCCGCGCGCGCCGTGCCGCTTCTCGCCCCTTCGTGCTCGCCGCCCGAGCCGCAGAGCGTCACCGGCGCGGCTTCCATCAGGAACTACGGGACGACCCGGCCGCGACCGGGCACATCAGCCAGTCGCCAGGCCCGGAGACGATCCTCGCCGCGGCCGAGCGGTAACGTAGATGACGCAGACGGAAATACGGCTTCCGGCCCCGCTGTCGGCACCGGCTGAGGTAAGACCGAGCCGAACATCCCCGACCCTCCGCGTCCAACCTCTCGGCGTACCACGGCAACGGCAGCGTCTATGTCGTACCACCGCCGCAACCGGCGATCTCGCCGGCTACGAGATCGGGATCGACGTCTTCTCGCAGGTCGAGTCCGACATCGTCGGCGGCGGCGCGCTTCGACCAGTGGCTGACAACGGTGCTTGTGCGTGGGCTGCGCTCGGCTACCCCGGACGCTTGATTGCTGAGATCGGGCTGTTCGACATGTTGGTCGTACTGCGACTTGTGTTCGACAAGCAGAACTGCTGGGCTATGGCTACGAGAACCTCGGCGAATCGCGGTGGCCGTTCTACCCTACAAAATCTCACCGAGAAGTACGGGGCCGCTCTTCATGGTCGACGTCTTCAACGCGGCCGGCGCAGCGGCAGGCAATGGCTACTGGCCTTCAGAACGTGATCGCGGCAAAGGAAGCACGCTGAGCGCCGAGTACGCGAACTTCCCAGCGAAGCTGCTCTCGGGCGGCTGGACCGTACTACCCTGAACGCCGCCGTGATTCCCGTCGCTGGGAAGATCGAGACGGGCATCGGGTCGGCGTGAATCCCGACACAGAGCTTCGGGATCAACCATCTCGCGACGAAGTTCGTCGAGATCGACCGGGGCGACGGCCCGAACGCGCATGCGTGCTACGCGGCGACGCTCACGCTCAACGTGAAGCTCGCGGCGGGTGTCACGTCGCAGCCGACGTTCCACCGGGCAGGCGGCGGCGGCTCCGCGGTACCGCTCACGGTCAACGGCAGCACCGCGACGACCACCGTCCCGTGGGACACCTGCGCGTGGACGAGCAGTGGGCGACCTCTCGCTCCCGAACACGAGCGTCATCGACGGGACGAGTTTCGTCGTCTCTGGAACGCTGACCGTCGACTTCTCCAACTCCCGCCAACCGGCGACGCCACCGGCGCCGGTCACCGAGTACGGGACGCCGGTCTCGGCGGACGCGTTTCGGCCGCGCCGACCGTGACGGTCTTCGGATCAGACCGACCGTTTCGGCGAACGACGCGACCTCGCTCCGCGTCGCGGTCGACTCCAGCGGCGAGGGAACGCTGAAGGTGACGCTCGGGTCGCTGAGCATCGGAACGATGTCGCTCGCCGGCGGGACGAACGCGCACACGTTCACGCTGCCCGACGGCGCGATGTCGGCACTCGGACTCGCGAAGGCGGCCGGACTACCGCTGACACTGACGCCGTCGTCGACAAGCGGCACGGTGCACGGCACGGCAGTCACGCGCACGGTCACGATCGGCGATCCGCCGTCGCTGACCGCGAAGACGACAAAGGCCAAGACCAAGAAGGCCACGGCGAAGGCGAAGCCCGCGAAGAAGGCTGCGAAGAAGGCCAAGCCGGCGTCGAAGAAAAAGTCCACGTCGCACAAGTAGAGTCGGCGCCGTGACGGCGCGACCCCTGGACGACATCTGGCTCGCGCGGCCCGAGACGCCGGCGGCGGGCACACCGGTCGGGATCAAGGATCTCCTCGACACCGCCGGTCTCGTCACGACCTACGGCTCCGCGCTCTTCACGGACCACGTTCCATCGCGCAGCGCGGAAGCCGTGCTCCGGCTCGAGGCGGCGGGCTACGCTGTCGCGGGCAAGACGAACCTTCATGAGTTCGCGTACGGGATCTCGTCCCAGAACGCGCACTACGGGACGGTGCCGAACCCCGCCGCGCCCGGCCGGCTCGCGGGCGGCTCGAGCGGCGGCTCGGCAGCTGCGATCGCGGCGGGGGACGTCGACCTCGCGCTCGGCACGGACTCGGGCGGCTCGATCCGGATTCCGGCCGCCTGGTGCGGCATCGTCGGCTTCAAGCCGACGTACGGCCTCGTTCCCGCCGACGGATGCTTTCCGCTCGCCGCGAGCTACGACCACATCGGGCCGATGGCGGCAAGCGTCGATGGCTGCGAGGAGCTGATGCGCGCGCTCGCGCCGGGCTTCGAGCCGTCGCCGCTCGAGTCGCTCGACGAGCTCGCCGTCGGCGTCGCGTGGCTCGACGGCGCCGATCCACGCGTCGCCGCGCGCGTCGCGGACGCGGCAGCGCACTTCCCGCAGCGGCGCGGGCTCGAGTTCCCGCTCGCCGCCGACGACTACCGCCTCTTCATGCGCGAGGTCGCCGACGTGCACCGCGCGCTCTTCCCAGGGAACGAGGATCTCTACGGCGACAACGTGCGCGGCAAGATCGAGCGCTGCCTCGCCGTCACCGACGACGAAGTCACCGCGGCCGAGCGACAGCGCGCCGAGTACCGCGAGCGGGCGGCGGCGGCCTTCGACGGCCTCGACCTGCTCGTGACGCCGACGATCGGCTTCGTCGCGCCGCCGGCGGACGTCGACGAGCTGACGATCCGCGAGCGCGGGATCCGCTTCACGTACCCGTTCGACTCGCTCGGCTGGCCGGCGCTCGCGGTTCCCTGCGGGCCGGCAGAGGACGGATTTCCGGCGTCGATCCAGCTCGTCGGGCGCCCCGGCGACGATTCGCGTGTCCTGGCCGCCGGGAGGCTCCTCGTATCCCTCATTCGAGGGACGGCAGCGGGGTAGCGAATGCCGAAAACGAGGGATGCCGATGCGTTTCCGCCTCGCCGCCATTCTCGTTGCCCTCGTCGCCGTAGGAGCAGCCCACGCCGCCTCCGGAGTCCCGCAGGGGCCGTCCGGGCTGCGCGCGTTCATGCTCGAGTCGGACGAGCCGGCCACCTCGACGTTCCACCGCACGCCGTCGTTCGCGTGGAACCCGGTGCCGGGTGCCGTCAAGTACCAGTTCCAGCTCTCGATGAGCACGACGGCGCGCGAGAACTCGATCTTCTACAACACGAACAGCCTCACGTCGCCCGTCGTCGCGGTGCCGCTCCGGCTCCCGTGGGTCGGCCCGCCGCACAACCTCTACGCGAGGGTCCGCGCCACGCTCATCGACGGCAGCGTCACCGGCTGGAGCGACTACTACGGCTTCGACGTCACGCCGCCGGGACCCGCGACGCCGCTCCCGAGCGACCCGGGCCTCCTGCGCTGGACGCCCGTCGACGGCGCGACCGGCTACCAGGTCTGGCTGATCGACGTCCCGGGAAGGAGCCGGGCGTCGGCACGCAGGTGACGTCGCACACGAACGTTCTCGACGAGCGCGAGTTCTACACCTTCCATCAGGCCGCCAAGTGGATCGGCCAGGTGCGCTGGCGGATCCGCGCCGTGCGCACGTCGGAGCTGGGCGGTCCGTCGAACTCATTCCCGACGACGTCCGTACGGCCCGTGGAGCTCGATCTACACGTCGACGAACCCGGCCGTCACCGGCGGCCCGATCACGCTGCAGCACACGATCTCCGACGTCACGAACCCGGCTGTCGCCACGCACGGCGAACAAGCTCATGCCCGGATTCACGTGGACCGGCAACCAGACGATCAGCGGCGCGACCGTCGAGCTCTACCGCGTCTACGCGTTCTCCGACAAGGCCTGCAACAACCCCGTCTACGTGAGCCCCGTCGTCGGCGGCCCGGCGTACGCGCCGCGGACGACGGCGGCGTCGCGCTCCCGTCGGACTCCGGCGGGATCGGCCTCGCCCGCGGCGGGTATCTCCCGCAGGGCATCTCGCCGCTCGGCGAGATGCTCGACGGCACGCCGCTGGCGCCTCAGGAAGAGATGTCCCCGGCGAGCCCGACCACGACCGCGCCGCCCGACCTGGATCCCGGCAGTCTCCCGTCGGCCGGAAGCCCGGCTACCGGTGGCGCGCTGCCGCACCGGGCGGAGCGTCGCCGGGCGGAAGCCCGTCAGGCGGAAGCGCGTCCGTCGCACCGTCTTCGCCCGGAGCCCCGGTCGACCTCTGGGACACCGACCTCTACCCGAAGAGCGGCTACTACTGGACGGTCGTCGGCGTCGGCGCAATTCCGTCGGCTGCGAGCGCGTCGACCGTCGCCGCGCCGGGTGCCTCGAAGCTCTCGACCCTCGTTCCCGTCGCCGACGTCACGAAGTTCGCCGTCGGCGAGTCGATCACGATCGGCACCGCTCCGCTCAGCGACACGACGACGATCAGCGCGATCGGCAACGGCCTGCTCACGCTCAGCACTCCGCTCAACAACGGGCACGCCGTCGGCGACCCGGTGTCGAGCACGGCGTCGAGCGGCGTCATCTACCGCGACCTCGAGCTGCCGCAGGACGCCTGCACGCAGCGGATCGGCCACTTCGGGATCTCCAGCGAGGCTGCGCTGACGTCGGGCCAGTACGACTTCGCGACCGGCCTGTCGCCGAGCGGTCACCTCTACTCCGCCGCGCAGACGGCGTCGTTCTACGGGGCGCCGCTCATCTCGTGGCCGACCGCGCTCGCCGCGTACCGGTACGAGGTCGAGTGGAGCTCGAAGTCGTATCCGTTCGTCGCTGCAGGGCAGCTGATGACGGCTTCCACCGCGGTCGTGCTTCCCGTCGGCACGGGCACGTGGTACTACCGCATCCGCGGCTTCGACGACAACCTGCCGACCGGCGCGCAGATGCTCAGCTGGTCGGACACGGAGAAGCTCGTCGTCGCCGGCGCGACCTTCAAGGTCGTGAAGGCCGTCAGGCCGAAGTTCAAGATCGTCGGCAAGGGCAAGTAGCGCGGTAAGCTCGGCCGCGTGGCCGGCTCCGACCTCGCGTTCGCGCTCGAGCTGGCCGACCTCGCCGACTCGCTCTCGCTTCCCCGTTTCCGCGCAGACGACCTGCGCGTCGAGACGAAGCCCGATCTCTCTCCGGTGACGGACGCCGACAAGGCGGTCGAGCGCGCGGTGCGCGAGCGAATCGCGCGCGACCGTCCCGAAGAGGGCGTCCTCGGCGAGGAGGAGGGCGACGACGGCACAGCCGTGCGCTGGATCCTCGACCCGATCGACGGGACGCGGAACTTCTCGCGCGGGCTGCCGGTGTGGGCGACGCTGATCGCGCTCGAGCGCGACGGCGTGCTCGAGGTCGGCGTCGTGTCGGCGCCTGCGCTCGGCCGCCGCTGGTGGGCGGCGCGCGGCGAGGGCGCGTTCGCCGAGGGCGAGGCGATTCGCGTGTCCGCGGTGTCCGCCCTCGCGGACGCGAGCGTGTCATGCTCGCTCGCGCGCGACTTCGCCCGCGTCGAACCGGTCGCGTGGCACGCACGCGGGCTCGGCGATTTCTGGCAGCACGTTCTCGTCGCGGAAGGCGCACTCGACGCAGCGGTCGACGCGGACATCGCACTCTGGGACTCCGCCGCGGTCGAGCTCGTCGTCACGGAGGCCGGCGGCCGCGTCGGCCGCGCCGACGACGGTCAGTTCGTCACGTCGAACGGCGTCGTGCACGACGCCGTGCTCGCACTCATCTAGTCGGCGCCGGAATTTCGAGCGCCGACGGGTAAAGCATCCGCCCGCGGGCGTCGTGAACCAAGACCGCCTGCACATCTCCGTGGATCGGGCGGGCCGAGACGAAGGCCGCGACGCCGAGCGCGCGGAAGCGGACGAAGCGGAGCGGCACACGACGGCCATTCAGAAGCAGCGCGTCGGCGCCGGTCGCGCGGCGGTCGAAGGTGAACCCCCACTGCGCGTCGGCGCCGTTCAGCAGCTCGGTCCCATGGGGCGTGCGATGCCAGCACCCGGCAGCGCGGTCGACGAAAAGGATGCAGACGCCGTCGTGGCCGCGCCACGGCGCCGCTCGATCAGCATGCCACCGGTTCGTGGGTCGAGCGCGACGACGGCGCGGTCGCGAACGGCCCCGCCCGGCAGGCGCAGGCCCGTTCCGCGCGCGAGCAGGACCCCAAGTGCCGGCCCGACGACGAGAACGGCAAGCGCGACTGCCGCCGCGAGGACGAGGCGACGCCGCGGGACGCGGCGTCGCGCGCGGCGGAGGACGTCGTCCCAGTCCTCCGGCTCACCTTCGAATGGAGCGATATACGTGTCGAGCACATTCATGCGTGCACCTCCGGCAGTGCCTGCCGCAGCCGTTCGCGGGCCGCGGTGAGGGTCGCGCCGACTGTGCCCGGGCTGATCCCAAGCGCCTCGGCGATCGTCGCGTATCGAGCTCGGCGTAGTAGCGGAGAAAGACGATCTCGGCGCTGCCGCTCGCTCAGCACGTCGAGCGGGACGTGCGACGCGTGGCCGTTCGGCGACGGAGCGACCGCCGACTCCTGCTCGCGAGGTGCGGCGCGCCTCCGACCCTGACGCGCCGCGTTGACGACGATCCGACCAGACCCACGCCTCGAGCGAGCCGTCGCCGCGGAACGAGCGACGCTTCCGGATCGCAAGCGCAAATGCTTCCTGGACGGCGTCGCGACCCGCGTCGCGGTCGCCCGCTGATCGCCGCCGCGACGCGCCGGACTCCGGTAACCGCGCCCGGTAGAGCGCTTCGAGCTCGTCAACCATGTGAACGTACGATGCCCGGCGGCGCCGCGTTCTTTATCTGCGAGCGTCGGCGAGCCGCCGGCTATCCCGCGAAGACACCTCCGATATCTGGCACCGGCCGTGGCCCTTCCCGTCCCTTCGAGTCACGTCTCGGTGCCTGGCACCAGGACGCGGCCGTTCCGGCCAAGCAGTCTTGACGGAACGGTCGGCGGATCGGCCGAGCCATGCGACCTTGGCGACGGAACCGTCCTCGAGGAGACACGGCCCGGTGCCTGGCACCTGGACGTGTCCGTCAAGGCCGTGCGGCTGCAACGGCCGCGACGGCTGCTTCGTACACCGGGTCGCGCGTGAAGCGGTCGAGCTCGTCCGAGAGGACGTCGCTGGCCCCCGGCGGGTCGCCGGGCGGGAACGGCGCCGGCTCGCCGTCGAGGTCGATTCCCTCGAGCCGCTCCGCCTCGACGTGCTCCAGCTCGATGTCGTCGCGGCCGAGCCGCGAGCGGAGCCAGCCGGCGAGGAGCCACGCCTGCGCCGCCGTCCCGTGCACGCGGATCGTGCCGACGTCGGCGATCCCCGGCCAGAGCGACGCGAGCAGCGTGCGCCAGCGCGACGTGCGCGCCCACGCGATGTCCGACACCGCCGTCCGCGGGAACAGCTCGACGAGATGCCGGTACGGAAACGGCAGGTCATCCCACTCCGTCGAGTCGACGATCAGCCGGTCGACGATGCCGACGAGCTGGTCGAGCTCCGGCGCGCCCCACGGCGGCTCGCCGCGCCAGCGGAGGAAGACCGGGAGATCGGAGACGAGCAGCGGCTGCACGATGCTCGCGGGCGCCTTCGCGCGCATCCCGCAGAGCCGCAGCTCGACGACCTCGGTGGAGACCTCGCGGTCGACGCCGGGGATCGTGTAGCTCTCGACCGTCGCCGTCGCGTCGACGCGGCTGTAGCCGGCGTCGGGATCGGGCACGAGCAGCACCGTGCGCGACGGATGTCGCTCCGCCATGCCCGCGAGTGCGTCGTGCGCCTTGTCGAGCCACGGCTCCGGCACCCACGCGATGTGCGTCATCACGCTCGTGCGGAGGTTCGGCGAGCCGTCGGCGGGAGCCGACGCGGAACGGAGCCGCGCGAGCGCCTGGTCGACGTCGGCGATCCGGACGTCCTCGCCCATCCAGCGCTCGAGATCGACGGGCGCGCTCAATGCCGCCGCCAGGACCGTCCGTCGCGGTGTAGCAGATCGTCGGCGCTCGGCGGCCCCCACGTCCCCGCGGCGTAGTTCGGGAAGCCCGGCCGGTCGCGCGTCCACGCCGCGACGATCGCGTCGACGAGCAGCCACTGCTCCTCGACCTCGTCCGCGCGCGTGAACAGCGTGCCGTCGCCGAGGAGCGTGTCGAGGATCAGCCGCTCGTACGCCTCCGGCATCGCGGTACGGAACGCGCCGCCGTAGACAAAGTCCATGTGGACGGTGCGGATCGACATCCCCTGCCCCGGCACCTTCGCGCCGATCGCGAGGGACACGCCTTCGTCCGGCTGCACGTGGACGAGCAGCACGTTCGGCCGCAGCCCCTCGGACGCGGTCTCCTCGAACGGCGGATGCGGCGCGCGCTTGAACTGGATCGCGATCGTCGTCTCGCGCCGCGCGAGCCGCTTGCCCATGCGCACGTAGAACGGCGTGTCGGCCCACCGCCAGTTGTCGACGAAGAGCTTCGCGGCGACGTAGGTCTCCGTCATCGAGTCGGCGCCGACACCTTCCTCCTCACGGTACGCGTTGACCTCGACGCCCTCGACGAAGCCGCGCCCGTACTGGCCGCGCACGACCGACTTCGGCCCCGGCGTGTGCAGCGAGCGCAGCACCTTCACCTTCTCGTTGCGCACCGACTCCGCGGTGAAGTCGATCGGCGGCTCCATCGCCGTGAGCGCGAGCAGCTGGAGCAGATGGTTCTGGAAAATGTCGCGCACCGCGCCGGCCGACTCGTAGTAGCCGGCGCGCCCTTCGATCCCGATCGACTCGGCAACGGTGATCTGCACGTGGTCGATGAACTGCCGGTTCCAGATCGGCTCGAAGATGCCGTTCGCGAAGCGGAGCGCCAGCATGTTCTGGACGGTCTCCTTGCCGAGGTAGTGGTCGATCCGGAAGATCTCGTTCTCGGCGAAGTGCTGGAGCAGCATCGCGTTCAGCGCGCGCGCCGACTCGAGGTCGTGGCCGAACGGCTTCTCGACGATCAGCCGCGTCCAGCCGGTCGCGGTGCGCCGCTTGCCGAGCTCCTCGACGATCGTCTGGAACGCTGCGGGCGGAACGGCGAGGTAATAGACGCGGTTGCCGCCGAGGTTCTTCTCGGCGTCGAGCTGCGCAACGCGCTCGACCAGGCGATCTTCGCCGCCGGCGTCGGAGAAGTCCGTCGGGACGTAGTGCATCGACGCCGCGAGCTCGTTCCAGATGTCCTCGCGGAACTCGTCGCGCGCGTGCTTCTGCACTGCGTCCTTCATGTCGGCGCGGAAGCTGTCGTCGTCGCCGTCGGTGCGCGCGACGCCGACGATCGCGAACCGCTGCGGCAGCAGCCGCCGCATCATCAGCGCGTAGAGCGCAGGCATCAGCTTCTTGTGCGTGAGGTCGCCCGACGCGCCGAAGATCACGAGCGCGAACGGATCCGGCGTGCGCCGAACGGTCAGCCCTTCCTCGAGCGGGTTCGTCTGCGGCTCGGTCTCGGTCGCCATCAGTCGGCCTTCTTCACCGCGTGGCCGCCGAACTGGTTGCGCAGCGCGGCGGTGATCTTCGCCGAGAAGTTCTGCTCGTCGCGCGACGCGAAGCGCGCGAACAGCGCGGCGGCGATCACCGGCGTCGGCACGTTCTCGGCGATCGCCTCGTGGATCGTCCAGCGACCCTCGCCGGAGTCCTCGACGTACGGCGCGATGTCGGCGAGCTTGCTGCCGTTCTGCTCGAACGCGTCGTAGAGGAGCTCGAGCAGCCACGACCGCACGACGGAGCCGTAGCGCCAGATGCCGGCGATCTCCTGTAGGTCGAGATCGAACTCGGAGTGCTCCATCACCTCGAACCCCTCCGCGTACGCCTGCATCAGTCCGTACTCGATGCCGTTGTGCACCATCTTCACGAAGTGCCCTGCGCCGGCCGAGCCGACGTGCGCGTAGCCGTCTGCGGGCGCGAGTGCGGTGAAGACCGGCTCGAGCCGCGTCACCGGCTCGTCCTCGCCGCCGACCATCAGGCAGAAGCCTTCCTTCAGCCCCCAGATCCCGCCGGAGACGCCGGCGTCGACGAAGTGGAGGCCCTTCGCGGTCGCCTCGGCGGCGCGGCGCTGCGAGTCGCGGAAGTTCGAGTTGCCGCCGTCGACGATCGCGTCGCCCGCGTCGGCAATCGTGAGCAGCTGCTGGAACGTGTCCTCGGTGATCTTCCCGGCGGGGATCATCATCCAGAACGCGCGCGGCGCGTCGAGCTGCGACTTCAGCTCCTCAAGGGACGCGGCGGTGCGCGACTCAACGGCAGGGTCGTACGTCTTGACGTCGTGGTCGTTCGCGCGCAGGCGCTCCGTCATGCCGTTGCCCATGCGGCCGAGGCCGATCATCCCGAGTTGCACTACGCCTCCTCCCAGTGGATGCGCGCGACGCGGCGGCCGCGCTCCTTCAGCGACGCGAAGTCTCCCGCGGCCTGCGCGCGGATCAAGCGGCGGAACCCGAACGGCTTGTCGGGGATCGCGAGCTCCTCGCCGCCGTCGTCGACGACCTGGAGGAAGAGCCCCGTGTTCGGGCCGCCCTTGTGCAGCTGTCCGGTCGAGTGCAGGTAGCGCGGGCCGTAGCCGTGCGTCACGACGAGGTCGCTGCGGTCGTGCAGAGCTCGTCGACGAGATCGCCGATCCGCGTGTCGTTCAGGTCTGACGGCTCGACGAACGCCTGCACGCAGACGTAGTCGCCGGCGTTCGCCTGCGCGAGCAGCTCGTCGACGGAGCCTTCCGGTTCGAGGTCCGGCTCGTTGCCGGTCGCGAGCACCTCGTTCGTCTTGTCCTTCGCGGCCTGCACGTCGGGCTGGTCGAACGGGTTGATCCCGAGATATGCGCCGGCGACGGCGACGGCGAACTCCCAGCGGAAGAACTCGGAGCCGAGGTCGTACGGGTCGTCGAGCTGCGGCACGGCGTCCTGGCGGTCGACGCCGTCCGGCGACTCGCCCGGCGCGGGGATGAGCCCCTTGCCGTGCTTGCCCGTCGACTCGGCGATCAGCTGCTCCGCCCAGAGCCCGAAGCCGCCGGCAGTCTCGCGGATGCAGATCTTGTCGCGGCCCTCCTGCCAGCCGGAGCCGAACGCGGCGCCGAGCTCGAAGCCCGGATTCGCGCCGTCGAGACGGCACGCATCGGCAGTCCGCTGCGCGTTCGCCAGCAGCCGGTCGACGTCGATCCCCATCAGCGCCGCCGGGACGATCCCGAACGCCGACAGCGCGGAGTAGCGTCCGCCGATCGTCGGCTCGCCGTGGAAGATGCCTCGGAAGCCGCGCTCGCGCGCGAGCGACTCGAGCGCCGAGCCGGGATCCGTGATCGCCGCGAACCGGTCGCCGCGCTTCCCGTTTCGCTCCCAGAAGTAGTCCGTGTGCGAGCGCGTCTCGAGCGTCGAGCCGGACTTCGACGCGGAGACGAACAGCGTGCGGTCGAAGTCGAGCGTCGCCCCCAGCGCGCGAATCGCCGCCGGATGTGTCGTGTCGAGCACATGGAAGCCGGTCGCGCCGAACGTGCGCCGCAGCACCTCGGGCGCGAGGCTCGAGCCGCCCATTCCGAGCAGCACGACCGTGTCGACGCCGTCGGCCGCGAGCGCATCCGTGAACGCCGTCAGCTCGCCGACGCGCTCCCGCATCCGCGCCGGCTCGTCGAGCCAGCCGAGCCAGCTCGCCTCGTCGCCGCCGGTCCACGCCGCCGGATCGCGTTCCCAGATACCGGCAATGAGCTCCGTGCGGTCCACTACACCGCTGCGAGCTGGCCGCGCTTCGCGCGCACGCCGTCCAGCAGCTCCGTGAACGAGTCGGCGAACTTCTGCACGCCCTCGAGCTCCAGCGTCTCGGTCACGTCGTCGTAGTCGACGCCGGCCTTGGCGAGCTTCGCGAGCACTTCGTGCGCCTTGTCGACGTCCTCCATCACCGTGTCGCCGCGCACCTCGCCGTGATCCTGGAACGCCGTGATCGTCTCCCCCGGCATCGTGTTCACCGTCTGCGGGCCGATCAGCTCCTCGACGTAGAGCACGTCGCGGTAGTCCGGATTCTTCGTCGACGTCGACGCCCAGAGACACCGCTGCGGATTCGCGCCCTTGCCGGCGAGAAAGTCCCAGCGCGCGTCGCCGAACGCGTCGCGGTAATGCTCGTATGCGAGCTTCGCGTTCGCGACGGCGAGCCGGCCGCGCAGCTTCAGCGCCCTCTTGTCGCCCATCGCGTCGAGCCGCTTGTCCGCCTCCGAGTCGACGCGCGAGACGAAGAAGCTCGCGACCGAGTGCACCGGCCGCGGGTCGCCGCCGCCGGCGACGAGCCGCTCGAGCCCGCGGAGGTACGCCTCGACGACCTCGCGGTAGCGCTGGAGCGAGAAGATCAGCGTCACGTTGATGCTCTTCCCGTGCGCGACGCAGTCCTCGATCGCGCCGAGCCCGGGCTTCGTCGCCGGGATCTTCACGTAGAGGTTCGGCTTGTCGATCCACGCGTGCAGCCGCATCGCCTCGTCGAACGTTCCCTCGCGGTCGTACGCGAGCGTCGGGTCGACCTCCCACGAGACGAAGCCGTCCTGCGGCGACTTCTCGTGCACCGGTGCGAGCAGATCGAGCGCCGCGTCGACGTCGCGTGCGGACAGCTGGAGGAAGATCTCCTTCGCGTCCTCCTCGTCGGCGAGCAGCTCCTTCAGCTGCGCGTCGTATGCGTCGCCGTGCGAGATCGCCTTCTGGAAGATCGTCGGGTTCGACGTGACGCCGACGACGGCGTCCTCCTTCATCATCCGCGCGAGCTCGCCCTGCTCGAGCATGTCGCGCGAGAGGTAGTCGATCCAGACCGACTGCCCGCGCGCGCTGAGCTTGTGCAACCGAGATTCAGCCATCTCGCATCTGCCTTTCCATCGCTTCCACTTTTCTGAGTCGCTCGACGTAGCGCTCGCCGCCGTCGAACTTGGCCTGGAGAAACGTGCGCACGAGATCGGCCGCGAGACTCGGGCCGACGACCTCGGAGCCGAGGCAGAGCACGTTCATGTCGTCGTGCTCGACGCCCTGGTGCGCGGAGTAGACGTCGTGACAGATCGCGGCGCGGATCCCGGCGAGCTTGCACGCGGCGACGGAGGCGCCGACGCCGGAGCCGCAGACGAGGACGCCGCGCTCGGCACGTCCGTCGCGAATCGCGTCGCCGAGCTCCTGCGCCTTGTCGGGATAGTCGATCCGCACGGCGTCCGTGTCCGTGCCGAGGTCGACGACGGTGTGGCCGTCGTCGGCAAGCGTCGCGAGCAGCCGCTCGCGCAACATCACGCCGCGGTGGTCGAACGCGACCGCGACGTTCATCCGGAGACGCGCTCGCGCAGTGCGAGCGCCCGCGCGACGACGCTGTCGACGCTGAGGCCGAGCTCCTCGAGCACGGTCGGTCCCGGCGCCGACGCGCCGAAGCGCTCGATCGAGATCGAGTCGCCCTCGTCGCCGACCCACTTGCTGCCAGCCGAGCGCGACGCCGGCCTCGACGGAGACGCGCGCCTTCACGTCGGGCGGCAGCACCTGGTCGCGGTAGCCCTGCTCCTGCGCCTCGAACAGCTCCCAGCACGGCATCGAGACGACGCGGCCGTGCACGCCCTCGCCGTCGAGCCGTTGCGCGGCCTCGACCGCGACGTGCACCTCCGACCCGGACGCGAGCAGAATCAGATCCGGCACGCCGTTCGCCTCGTCCGACTCCCAGACGACGTACGCGCCGCGCGCGACGCCGTCCGCGTGCGTCCGCTCGAGTGTCGGCAGCTTCTGGCGCGACAGCGCGAGCGCGACCGGCCCGTCCTCGCGCTCGAGCGCGACCTTCCACGCGCCGACGGTCTCGGTCGCGTCTGCGGGCCGCACGAACCAGAGATTCGGAATCGCCCGCAGCGCGGCGTAGTGCTCGACCGGCTGGTGCGTCGGCCCGTCCTCGCCGAGCCCGACCGAGTCGTGCGTCCACGCCCACACGACGGGAATCTGCGACAGCGCCGACAGCCGAACCGCCGCCCGCATGTAGTCCGAGAAGATGAGGAACGTCGAGCCGTACGGCTTCACCATCCCGTCGTGCAGCCCGATCGCGTTCACGATCGAGCCCATCGCGTGCTCGCGGATCCCGAACGCGATGTTGCGGCCGGCGTGCGTCGCGGAGAAGACGCCGCCGCCCTTGAACTCCGTCTTCGTCGACTCGACGAGATCCGCGGCGCCGCCGATCATCGTCGGGACGAACCGCTTGAACGCTTCCATCACCTTCGCGCCGGCGTCGCGCGTCGCGACCTCCTCGCCGGCCGCGAACGACGGCAGCGCGTCCGTCCAGCCCGCGCGCGGCTTGCCGGTGTGCACCTGGTCCCAGTCCTCGCGCAGCTCGGGGTACTTCGCCGACCACGCGTCGAGCTTTCCGCGCCACGCGTCCTCGAGCTCGGCACCGCGCGCGCGGCGGTTCATGTGCTCGCGCACCTTGTCGGGAACGACGAACGTCTCGTCCGGATCCCAGCCGAGCGCCTCCTTCGTCGCGCGGACCTCCGCGTCGCCGAGCGGTGCGCCGTGCGCCTTTGCGGTGTCGACGGCATGCGGCGCGCCGAACGCGATGTGCGAGCGAACGACGACGATCGACGGCCGTTGCGTCTCGGCCTGCGCCGCGGCGATCGCCGCGCGCAACGCGACGAGATCGTTCGCGTCGTCGACGTGCTGCACATGCCAGCCCTGCGCCGCGAGCCGCGCGCCCTTGTCCTCGCCCGTGAACGAGATCGACGTCGTCCCGTCGATCGTGATCCGGTTGTCGTCGTAGAAGTAGACCAGCTTGCCGAGACCGAGCGTGCCCGCGATCGACGCCGCCTCGTTCGAGACGCCCTCCATCATGTCGCCGTCGCCGCAGATGCAGTAGACGCGGTGGTCGACGATCTCGTCGTACGGGCGGTTGTACCGCTCGGCGAGGAACCGCTCCGCGATCGCGAAGCCGACGCCGTTCGCGAAGCCCTGGCCGAGCGGTCCGGTCGTCGCCTCGATCCCCGGCGTGTGATGCACCTCGGGATGGCCGGGCGTCTTCGAGCCCCACTGGCGGAACTGCTTCAGATCGTCGAGCGAGAGCTCGTAGCCGGAGAGATGGAGCGCGGCGTACTGGAGGATGCACGCGTGCCCGGCGGAGAGGATGAACCGGTCGCGGTCGGCCCAGTGCGGGTTCGCCGGGCTGTGATCGCATCACCTCGGTGTAGAGGAGGTACGCGAGCGGCGCGAGCGCCATCGCGGTGCCGGGATGGCCCGCGTTCGCCTTCTGCGACCGAGTCCATCGCGAGCGTCCGGATCGTGTCGATCGAGAGCCGCTCGATGTCAGTCTTCGCCACGCAACACCTCGATCAGTCGCTCCTGTCGTTCCCGCGCCGAACGATATGCGTCTACCCGCTCCTCGTGGGGCAGGAACGTCTCCCCGAGCGGAGCGTCCACCGGTTCGTAACCGAGCCGTTGCAGCGTGGCGACCGCCGCTCCCCGGAGCGAGGCCTCGTCGACGGCCGACGCGGTGACCGGCCGCGCGAGGGCGTCGGCCATCACCTGGATCCAGGCCGGGTCGCGAAGGAGGCCGCTGCCGGTGGCGACGACCTCGTCGACCGCGGGCATCCGGTCGGCGATCGCGGCGAGGCGGAAGGCGACTCCTTCGAGCGCGGCCTGGCGCAGGTCGGCCGGCGTCGTCGCGAACGTCAGCCCGGTGATCGCGCCCGTTGCCGTCGCGTCCCAGCCGGTCGAGCGCTCGCCGCCGAGGAACGGGACGAAGGTCAGACCGTGGTCGCGGGGCTCGCCGCCCGGCTCGACGAGCGTCCGCTCGAGCCAGTCGTGGAGGTTGCCGCCGTCGGAGAGCGCGCCGCCTTCGACGACGCGCCGCTCGTCGAGCCGGTAGAGGAAGAGCCCCGGCTGCGGGCGCGCCTCGTCCGTCTCGTAGAGGACGCGGAGGGCGGCCGAGGTGCCGACCATCAGCGCGGCGCGGCGCGGGCCGGTGCAGCCGGCGCCGAGGTTCGAGCACGCGCCGTCGAAGAGCGCCGGGTGCCAGCGGCGGTGCGGTTCCTCGCCGAGCCGCGGCAGCTGCTCCTCGCGGACGCCGACGAGCTCCAGCAGCTCCGCGTCCCAGACGCAGCGGTGGATGTCGAGCAGCCCCGTCGACGAGGCGAGGGAGATGCTGGCGACCGGCTCCGCGCCGAGCAGCTCGGCGTAGAGGTAGTCGCTCATCGAGACGAAGCGCGCAGCGGAGCGAAACGCATCCGGCTCGGTCTCGGCGAGCCAGAGCAGCTTCGCCGGCCAGAACGCCGGATGGAGATGCTGGCCGGTCCGTGCGTACACCGCCGCCGGGTCGACCCGTTCCGCGAGCCGCGAGGCCGCCCCGGCGGAGCGGATGTCGCGCCAGCCGAGCACCGGCGTCAGCGGCCGGCCGGCGGCGTCGAGCGCGACCAGGCTGTGGCCGAACGACGACACGCCGACCGCGTCGACGGCCTCGTCCCGTCCCGCGACGACCTCGCGGACGAGGCGGACGATCTCGTCCGGGTCGTCGCCGCCGTACGCCGCCTGCCGCAGCTCGTCGGCCGGCTCGCCCCGCTCGTCGAACACCTGAGCCCGGACGGACGAGGAGCCGACGTCGACCGCGAGCACCCTGGCCACGCCGCGAATCTACCCTTGGGGCGGCATGGCGGTCGTGATCGCATCGAATCTCCGCAAGGAGTTCGCCGGCAACCTCCTCTTCGACGGGGTGTCGTTCAGCGTCGAGCGGCGCGATCGCGTCGCGCTCTCGGGGCCGAACGGCGCCGGCAAGACGACGCTGCTGCGAATCCTCGCCGGCGAGACGGAGAAGCACGGCGGCGAGCTCGCGTTCGAGAAGGGGACGCGCGTCGCGCTGCACGACCAGCGGCCGCCGCTCGAGCAGAACGTGACGCTGCGCGAGTACGTGCTCTCCGGCGCGCGCGATCTCGTCCGGCTCGAGGAGGAGCTGCGCGAGCTCGAGCTGGCGATGGAGGGCGGCGCGCACGACCAGGCGACGCTGAACCGCTACTCGTCCGCGCAGGCGCGGCTCGAGCACGCGGGCGGCTACGGCTGGCGCGATCACGCGACGTCCGTCGTCCGCGGGCTCGGCTTCGCGGACGAGCAGCTCGACCGGCAGCTGCGCACGTTCTCCGGCGGCGAGCTGACGCGTGCCTCGCTCGCGCGCGCGCTCGGCGGCGACCCGGATCTGCTGCTGCTCGACGAACCGACGAACCACCTCGACGTCGCGAGCCTCGAGTGGCTGGAGCGCGAACTCCAGTCGCTCGACGCGGCCGTCGTGCTCATCGCGCACGACCGCTGGTTCCTCGAAGCGGTGACGACGGCGACGCTGGAGCTCGTCGCGGGCAAGGCGACGTTCTTCCCCGGGCCGTGGCACGCGTGGCGGCGCGAGAAGGCGGCGCGGATGGTGCACGCGCAGAAGCAGGCCGACCGCGTCCAGGACGACATCGTGCGGCTCGAGCGGTTCGTCGAGCGGTTCCGCGCGAAGAAGGACAAGGCGAAGCAGGCGCAGGCGAAGATCACGCAGATCGAGCGGCTGAAGAAGGAGCGCGCCGAGTCGACCGAGGAGATCGCGCTGCTGACGCGGAAGCGGCGGACGCTCGGCTTCGAGTTCCTCAAGCCGCCGCGCAGCGGGCGAACCGTCGTCGAAGTCGAGGGCTTGAACCTCCGCATCGGCGAGCGCGAGCTGATCCGCGACGCGTCGTTCGCGATCGAGCGCGGCGAGCACGTCGCGCTCGTCGGGCCGAACGGCTCCGGCAAGACGACGCTGCTCGAGACGCTGCTCGGCCGCCGCGACGCGGCCGCGGGGAAGATCCAGCTCGGGCACGGCGTCGAGCCGGCGTACTTCTCGCAGCAGGAGATGGAGCTCGACACGCGCGGCTCGGTGCTCCAGTGCGTGCAGACGATGACGGGGCTGAACCGGCCGGACTCGCAGTCGCTGCTCGGCCGCTTCCTCTTCTCCGGCTGGGACGAGCACGAGAAGCAGGTGTCGGTGCTGTCGGGCGGCGAGCGGCGGCGGCTTGCGCTCGCGGTGACGGTCGCGTCGGGCGCGAACTTCCTCGTGCTCGACGAGCCGACGAACCATCTCGACCTCGAGTCGCGCGAGGCGCTCGAGGCGGCGCTCGAGGCGTTCCCGGGGACGCTGCTCCTCGTCTCGCACGACCGCGCGCTGCTCGACGCGATCGCCGAGCGGACGCTCGCGATCGAGGACGGCGAGCTGCACTCCTACGACGGCGGCTGGGCCGAGATGCTCCGCCGGCGCGAGGAGCGCACCGCGAAAGCGTCCGCGCCGAAGCAGGAGAAGCCGGCGAAGCCGAAGCCGAAGCCGGCGGCGAAGGCGCGCGTGAAGCGCCCGAGCGAACTCGAGCGGCTCGAGTCCGAGATCGCCGCGCAGGAAGCGGACGTCGCGAAGCTCGAAGCGAAGCTCGCGGAAGACTGGTCCGACGTCGACACGCTCGCGGCGCACAAACGCTCCCGCGACGCGCTCACCGCACTCCTCGAGCGCTGGGAACTTCTCTTCGAGCAATCCCAGGCGTAGAGCCGAATCCCGGCAAATGGCTGGCACCTCAGACCCGTCAGGTGCCAGGCACCTGACGGTCGCCTGGTACCAGGCACCTCGCGGCTAGCAGGTGCCGGGCACCTGAGATCGCCTAGGTGTCAGACACCGAGGCGCTTTTCGAAGCAGAGGCTGAGCTCGCGCGTGGCGTAGATGCCGTAGCACGGGATCATCCGCTCGTAGCCGGCGGACTCGTACAGGCCGACCGCCTCGGGCTGGCGGTCGCCCGTCTCGAGCACGATGCCCGACGTAGCCGAGCCGCACCGCAGCGGCCTCGAGCGCGACGAGCAGCGCGCGCCCGAGCCCGCGCCCGCGCGCCTCCGGCACGACGTACATCCGCTTCAGCTCGGCGCGCGTCTCGTCGAAGCGGCAGACGCCGCCGCAGCCGATCGCGCGGCCGTCCTCGCGCACGACGAGGAACTCGCCGTCCGGCGCCACGAACATCGCCGCCTCGCGCGTCGGCCCGATGTCGGCCTCGCCTCCGTACAGCCCGCGCATCTCCGCCTGCTGCGCGTCGGCGAGCGCCGTCACCTCCGGCGAGTCGAACGGCTCAGGCCCAAAAACGCTCAAACGCGGAGTCCAGAGGAACGGCCGTCACCTCGGTCCACTGACCCTCGGCGCAGCGGATCACGAAGGCCTGGTCGACGTCGAGGTCGATGCCGTTGCGATGGCCGACGGCGCGGTAGATCGCAACCGCCCAGTCGTCGTCGGCGAAGACGGTGTGCAACGAGCTGCGGTACGTCCCGTCCGTCTCGAGCCCGGTGCGCCGGAGAAACTCGACGACCGCGCGCCGCCCGCGGTACTCGCCGCTCATCACGGTGTTGCCCGGCACGCGCCAGACGATGTCGCGCGAGAGCGCTGCCGAAATCGCCATCGCGTCCCTCCCGAATGCCGCAAACACGCGTCGCGTCAGCGCGGCGTTCGGATGCTCGTCCGTCACTCGTCGACTCCGAGCGTCGCGACAACGGCCTCTGCGATCACCTTCAACGGGCGCCCCGACACCTGGCTCGCCTTGCGGAGCCGCGCAAACGCATCCGCCTCGGAGAGGTTCTCCTTCTCCATGATCAGACCCTTCGCGTGCTCGATCACCTTCCGCGCCGCGAGCGCCTCCGACAGCGACTCCGCCTCCTCGCGCGCCGCCGCGAGCTCCTCGTACCGTGCGCGCGCCGTCTGGATCGCCGGCAGCAGATCCTGCTCGCGGAACGGCTTCACGAGATAGCCGTAGACGCCGGCCTCGACCGCACGCGACACGACCTCGTCCTGGCCGTACGCCGTCAGCATCACGATCGGGATCGGCCGCTCCTCGAGGATCTGCCGCGCCGCGTCGATCCCGTCGAGCCGCGGCATCTTCACGTCCATGATCGCGAGATCGGGCTGCTCGCTGCGCGCGAGCTCCACCGCCTCCTCGCCGTCCTTCGCCTCGGCGCACACCTCGAAGCCGGCTCGCACGAGAAGGTCGCGCAGGTCGAGCCGGATGATCGTTTCGTCTTCGGCGATGAGGATGCGCATCAAGCCGGAAACACTACTTCGGCGCGCGTCCCGTCCTCGCGGCGAAGGTCGAAGCTCCCCTTCAGCTCGTCGCGCACGAGCGCGTCCACGATCGACAGGCCGGTGCCGTGCGGAGCGCCGTTCGGACCGGGGCCTTCGTCGTCGATCGCGAGCACGGCGAAGTCGGCGTCGCGCCGCGCGAGCTCGATCCGGACTGCGCCGGCGCCGTGCTCGAGCGCGTTCTGCAGCAGCTCGGCGAAGACGAGCGCGAGCGCCGTCGCGCGGTCGCCGGAAAGCGAGACCGGCTCGAGGCTCGCCTCGACATTGCGGCCCGCGCCGAGCCCCTGGACGAGCGTCGCGCGCAGCCGGTCGATCAGCTCGGCGAGCTCGACGTCCTCATCGCGCTGCTCCGTCAAGACGTCGTGCACCGCCGCGATCGCGAGAATCCGGTTCACCGAATGCTCGAGCGCCTCGCGCGGATCGACGTCCTCGGCGCGCGCCTGGAGCCGCAGCAGCGACGCGACTGTCTGGAGGTTGTTCTTCACGCGATGGTGAATCTCCTGAGCGAGGACGCCGCGCATCACCGCGCGGCCGTGCTCCAGCGCGACGGCTGCGTGGTGTGCGATCGCCTCGAGCAGCGCGCGTTCCTCGTCGGTGAACGCCGTGTCGCGGTCGGCGACGAGCTCGCCGATCTGTCGCCGCTTCCAGCGCAGCGGCGTGCGCACCGCGAACGCGCCCGGGTGGCCTTCGGGCCACGCGATCTGGCCGTCCTCGAGCACGAGCGCCGCGCCGGTCGCCTCCACCGCGTCCATCGTCGTCTTCACGATCGCCTCGAGCGATTCCTCGAGGTAGAGCGACTCGGAGACCGCCTCGGAGATCCGGGCGAGCGCCTCGAGCTCGGCGACGCGCCGCTGCGCCTGCTCGTAGAGCTGTGCGTGGACGATCGACTGCGCGACCTGGTCGGCGATCGCGGTCAGCAGCCCGATCTCCGCGTCGCCGTAGGCGTGCGGCTCACGGGTGCGGACGTTCAGCGCGCCGGCGAGCCGTTCGCCGTGAACGAGGATCGGGACGGCGAGGATCGACTCGTACTCCTCCTCCGGCAGATTCGGGAAGAGCTTGAAGCGCGGATCGAGATGCGCCTGCGACGGAATCATCACCGGTGCGCGCTCGGCGGCGGCGACGCCCGTGATCCCCTCACCCGGCCGCATCCGGGGACGGCGCGTCATCTCCTCGACCTCCGTCCCGTGCGTCGCGCGCAGCACGAGCTCGTCGGTGCGCTCGTCGTAGAGATAGACGAAGCACGCATCGGCCTCGACCGCGTCGGCGACCTTCGTCGCGACGAGGTGGAGCACCTCCTCGAGATCGAGGCTCGAGTTCACCGTCGCGATCGTCTCGGTGAGGAGTCGTAAGTGCCGCTCGGGTACGTCCACTCCTCGTATCGTAGGGACGTGGCCGCGACAAACTGGCTCCTGTTCTTCCATCTGCTCGGTGCGTTCGCGCTCCTCGCCGGCGCGGCGGTCGCCGCGACGCTGAAGGTCGCGGCGATCCGGAGCAAGCGGCCGAGCGAGATCCTCGTGCTCCTTCGACTCACGCGCGTCGGCGTCGCGCTCGTCGGAATCGGGGCGGTCCTGACACTCGTGCTCGGGATCGGGCTCGCGCAGCACCTCGGCTACGGGCTCTCGCCGCTGTGGATCCAAGCGTCGCTCGGGCTCTGGCTCGCCGCGATGGCCCTCGGCGGGATCGGCGGCGGCACCGCCCGCCGCTCCCGGGCTCTCGCCGAGCGGCTCGCGACCGACGGGGACGAGCCGAGCGAGGAACTGCACGCCCTGCTGGCCCACAGCCCGACCCGGTGGGCGAGCTACGCCAGCACCCTGCTGATCCTGGCCGTCGTCGTGCTGATGGTCTGGCGACCGACCTAGGAAGGAAAATGGCAGGCGTTAACAAACCTTTTACCCCGACCCTGCAAATTCCCTTGCACGGCGAGCATAGGTTCCGACACATGAGCGCACTTGCCATCGATCTCCGCCGCACCGCCGGATTCGTCGTCTCCGACAGGCAGGGACGGCTCGTGGGCAAGGTCGAGTGCCCGATGTACGGCACGGCGCCGGACGTTCCGGACGCCCTCTCGGTCCGCTCGGGCCTCTTCTCGCGTCGCCGCCGCCTCGTTCCGGCCGACACGATCGACCAGATCGACGGCACGAGCGGCGTGATCGGCCTTCGCGTCGACCGCGAAGCGATCCGCAGCTTCCTCTAGACTGCCCGGTTTTCCGGCCCTAGAACGACCACGAGCCGCCATAAGCGACTCGCAGTCGGCCGTCAGTTGGGCCTCGCCTCCGCAGAGGACGAGGCCACCTCGATTGTTACGCACTTGTCACAGGACTGACAAGTACTTCTTCATCTCCCAGTCGGTGAGCTGGACGCGGTACTCGTCCCACTCCTTCCGCTTCAGCTCGATGTAGCGCTCGAAGATGTGGTCGCCGAGCGCCTTGCGGATGAGGACGGACTGCGACAGTTCGCCGATCGCCTCGCCCAGCGTCTCCGGCAGGGAGACGATTCCACGCTCCTTCCGCTGCTCCGGGGTCAGGTGGTAGAGGTTCGTCTCCATCGGCTCCGGCAGCTCGTAGCCCTGCTCGATCCCCTCGAGGCCGGCGTGGAGCAGCGCCGCGAAGGTCAGGTACGGGTTGCACGCCGGATCGGGGCAGCGAATCTCTGCCCGCGTCGCCTGCTCGGAGCCCGGCTTGTAGAGCGGGATCCGGATCAGGGCCGACCGGTTCCGCTGCGACCACGCGACGTAGACCGGGGCCTCGAAACCGGGGACGAGCCGCTTGTACGAGTTGACCCACTGCGCGAAGACGGCCGAGAGCTCGCGCGCGTGGCGGAGCTGGCCGGCGATGAACTGCTTGCCGACGGTGGAGAGGTGCCACTTGTCGTCGCCGTCGAAGAACGCGTTGCGGCCGCCCGTGAACAGCGACTGATGCGTGTGCATCCCCGAGCCGTTCTCGCCGAACAGCGGCTTCGGCATGAAGGTCGCGTGGAAGCCGTGCTGCTTCGCGACCTCCTTGACGATCAGCTTGTACGTGAGCATGTAGTCGGCCATGTCGAGCGCGTTCGTGAAGCGGATGTCGATCTCGTGCTGGGAGGGGCCGACCTCGTGATGGTGGTACTCGACCGGGATCCCCATCGACTCGAGCGCCCGGATCGTGTCGCGCCGGATGCCGGTGGCCGCGTCCATCGTCGTCTGGGCGAAGTAGCCGCCCTCGTCGAGCGTCTCCGTGCCGTGCTCGTCCTTGAAGAGGAAGTACTCGGCTTCCGGGCCGACGTTGAACGTGTCGAAGCCCATCGACGTCATCCGCTCGAGAGCGCGGCGGAGGGCGTGGCGCGGGTCGCCGTCGTACGGCTTCCCGTCCGGGGTGACGACGTCGCAGATCATCCGGCCCTCGAGGCCGTTCGGCAGGATGCGGAAGGTGGCCGGATCGGGGATCGCGACCATGTCCGACTCCTCGATCGCGTTGAAGCCGGTGATCGACGAACCGTCGAAGCCCATGCCGTCGTCGAGGGCGCCGGCGAGCTCGCTCTTCGTGATCGAGAAGCTCTTCAGATGCCCTTCGAGATCGGTGAACCAGAGCAGGATGTCCTCGATCCCTGCGGCCTCGATCTGCTCGAGGACGTCCTGTCGCGCCTTGGGGTCGGACGTCGCCCGATTCTTGCTCTCGACCTGCGCCATTACTCGTTCCTCCCTGGAAAGTGCGAAAGCCTGTTGACGCCACTAACCTACTCGACGTGCGGATTCTCGTCACCGGCGGTGCAGGCTTCATCGGCTCGCATTTCGTGAAGCGCCTGCTACGCGCAGGAGAAGATGTCGTCGTCCTGGACAAGCTGACGTACTCCGGCAATCGGGCCAACCTGCCGGACAGCGTCGTACTGGTCGAGGGCGACATCGCCGAGCCGCGTGACGTCGCCCGCGCGGCGGACGGCCGCGACGCAATCGTCAACTTCGCTGCCGAGACGCACGTCGATCGGTCGATCCTGAAGGCGGACGAGTTCGGACGCGCCGAGTTCCGCGGCACGCAGGTGCTGCTGGAGCACCTGCGCGAGTCGGGCCAGAGACTGGTCCAAGTGTCGACGGACGAGGTCTACGGTGACCTCGAAGCCGGAGGCTCGTCGAGCGAGGCCGACGCGCTTCGGCCGTCGAGCCCGTATAGCGCCGCGAAGGCGGCAGGCGATCTGCTCGTGACAGCGTACGTCCGGACATTCGGCGTCAACGCCTCGATCACCCGCGGCTCGAACACCTACGGGCCGAACCAGTACCCCGAGAAGTTCATCCCGCTGTTTGTGACGAACGCGCTCGACGGCGAGCAGCTGCCGCTCTACGGCGACGGCCGCCAGGTGCGCGACTGGCTCTACGTCGAGGACCACTGCGCCGGAATCGAGCTCGTCCTGCGCGAAGGCGCCGCCGGCGAGGTCTACAACGTCGGCGGCGGGGACGAGCACGAGAACCTCGAGGTCGCGCAGCGGCTGATCGAGCTGACCGGCGCCGACCCGGAACTGCTACGCCGCGTCGAGGACCGGCCCGGCCACGACCGCCGCTACTCGCTCGAGACGGCGAAGCTGCGCGGCCTCGGCTGGAAGCCCGAGCTGTCCTTCGCGGACGGCCTGCAGGCGACGGTCGACTGGTACCGCGAGAATCGCGCCTGGTGGGAGCCGATCAAGTCCGGCAGCTACCGCGAGTACTACGAGCAGCAGTACGGCCAGCGGCTGGCCGAGTCCGGCTCCGTCTAGGATTCCGCCCTTCGGCGGAGAAAGCCCGTAATTCGGGCCATTTTTCTATGGGACTTCGTCGCGCCATCGTTCTCACCGCACTCGCCGCGCTCCTCGCGGTGGGCCCCGCCTCGGCCAAGTCGGTCTGCACCGGGTCGTGCTACGTCGCGCCGGCCGGCTCCGGCGCGCTCTTCGTCTTTACGGGCCACGGCTGGGGGCACGGCGTCGGGATGAGCCAGTACGGCGCCTACGGCTACGCGCAGCACGGCTGGACGTATCCGAAGATCCTGGCGCACTACTACCCCGGGACGACGCTCGGAAAGACATCGACCACCTCGATCCGGGTGCTCCTCGCCGACAAGCAGAAGACGCTCCGGATCTCTTCGACCGTGCCCTTCACGCTCACCGACGGGAGCGGGCGGACGCACACCCTCGCCGCCGGCTCGTACGGGTTCGGGACGGGGCTGAAGCTGCCGGTCGACGGCGGGCCGAGCCAGGGGCTCACGGCGCCGTTGACCTTCGCCGCCGGTCCGGGCGGCTCGCTGACCCTGGGACGCGCCTACCGCGGCCGGATCCTCGTCGACGTCGTCGACGGGAAGCTCCGGGCGATCGACGTGCTGCCGCTCGAGCAGTACCTCTACGGCGTCGTGCCGTCGGAGATGCCGTCCTCGTGGCTGCCCGACGCCCTCGAGTCCCAGGCCGTCGCCGCGCGCTCGTACGCGCTCGCGACCCGGCAACTCGCGGCTCCGTTCGACGTCTATTCAGATACGCGCAGCCAGATGTATCTGGGGCTCGGCGCGGAGCAGCCGGCCACGACGGCAGCGGTCACCGCGACCGCCGGGCAGGTGCTCCTCTACAAGGGTGCGATCGCCACGACCGTCTATTCATCCAGCTCCGGCGGCGAGACCAGCTCCAGCGTCGACGCCTGGGGAGGCAAGCCGACGCCCTATCTGATCTCCGTCCCCGACCCCTATGACGTGATCTCGCCGTTTCACAACTGGGGCCCGGTTCCGGTGACGGCGACGCAGCTCGCCAAGTCCCTTCACGTCGTCGGTACCGTGGCCGACGTGAGCACCGCGCTGAACGCCTCCGGACGCGTTTCGAGCCTCGACCTGACGAGCCTGGCGCCGTTCGCGCCGCTGCCGCTCGCCACGACCGTCGGCGCGAACACCGTCGAGGCAGCACTCGGGCTCCGCTCGACCTGGTTCAACGTCGGGGTCATCTCGCTGACTCCGCCGCTGCCGGCCGCACCCGTCTCCTACGGCTCGACGGTGCAGCTGAGCGGGCTCGTCCGCGGCGTCACCGGCGTCTCGCTCGAGCAGCGCCCCTCGACGACCACGTCCTGGCAGGCGGTCGGGCCGATCGCGCCGTTCGGGGACGGGACGCTCCAGCTTTCGGAGACGCCGACGATCACGACCGACTACCGGCTCGCGACGACGACGGCCGCCGCCGCGTACGTGCGGATCAAGGTGATGCCGGTCGTCACGCTCATGACGCCGGCGGCGCGGACGTTCCTCCAGGGGACGATCGCGCCCGCGCTGCCCGGGGCGCCGGTCCAGATCCAGCAGCTCGGCCTCGACGGCGTGACCTGGACGACGGTCGCCACCGGCGCCGTCGACTCGACGACCACCTCGGTCGCAACCGGCAGCCCTGCCCCGCTCGGAAGCTTCACGGTGCCGCTCCAGCTCACGGCCGGCACCTATCGCGCAGTGATCGCACCGGGCCACGGCTATTCGCCGGGCACCTCGGTGGCGTTGACCGTGACGGGCTGATGAAACGGCTCGCCCTCGTCGCCATCACCGTGGCACTCGTCGCCGCGGCGCCTGCCGCTGCCTTCACGCCGACAGATCCGCTCGCGCCTAAGCAGTGGTATCTCACCGCCGACCACGCGTTCGACGCCTGGCCGACCCCGCCGACGACGCTCGCACCGGTGAAGGTGGCGATCGTCGACTCCGGCGTCGATGCGTCTCTCCCCGACTTCGCCGGCCGGATCGCCGACTCGCGCAGCTTCGTCGGCGGCAGCGCGACGACGGACACCGACGGCCACGGCACCTTCATCGCCGGAGAGATCGTCGCGAACATGGACACGACCGGGACCGTCGGCATGGCGTACACCGCGCAGCTGATCGTCGCGAAGGTCGTCCAGCCGAGCGGAAACATCCCGATCCAGGCCGAGGCGGCCGCGATCCGCTGGGCCGCGGACGACGGCGCGCAGGTGATCAACCTCAGCCTCGGCGGGCCGCGCGATCCGAAGAACAAGAACCGCGACTCGTACTCCGCGGTCGAGGCGAGCGCCGTCGCGTACGCGTACGCGAAGGGCGCCGTGATCGTCGCGGCGGTCGGCAACGCGGACGAGGCGTTCTCGACGCCGTGGCCCTACGCGAGCTACCCGGCCGCGCTGCCGCACGTGATCGGCGTCGGCGCGCTGACGACAGAACGGCAGCGTTCCGGACTTCTCGAACCGCGATCCGCAGTACAACGACCTCTCCGCTCCCGGCGTCGGCATCTTCTCGACGTTCCCGCTCGCGCTGACGCAGACGCGGCCGACCTGCCCCGACCAGGGCTACTCCGACTGCGGCCCGAACGAGTACTCCAGCGGCGGCGAGGGAACGTCGTTCGCGGCGCCGCAGGTGACGGCGGCCGCGGCGATGCTGCTCGCGACCGATCCGACGCTGACGAACTCGCAGGTGGCGGCGATCCTCGAGCAGAGCACCGACGACGTGAACGCGTCGAACGGCTGCCCGCAGTGCGGCATCGGCCGCGACTCGCTCAGCGGCTGGGGCCGGCTCGACGTCGCGCGCGCGATCGACGGCGCTCGCGTTGCCGCTGCCGGCTCCCGACCTGTACGAGACGAACGACGACGCGGGCGCGCAGGCGCATCAGCTCTGGGGCAAGACGATCCCGGTCACCGCGACGGTCGACTACTACGACGATCCGGTGGACGTGTACAAGGTCTCGCTCGGCCCGGGCGAGCGGCTGAAGGCGAAGCTGGCCGCGACGTGGCCGGGCGCGAACGTCAGCCTGACCCTCTGGAAGCCGGGCACGGTGCACGTGTCGGCTCCCGACGCGAAGCCGCAGCTGCGCGCCGCGCAGTCCGTCGGCGCGGGCTCCAACCAGCAGCTCACGTTCACCTCGCGCAGCCGAGGCTGGTACTACGTCGAGGTGAAGGACGCCTCGCCGGGCTCCGGCCAGTACACGCTGAGCCTCACGAAGACGACGCCGCCGAAGCGGTAGCTGCGCGTCTTAACGGGGTCTGACCCCGTTAAGGGGCGCGGCTACTGGTTCTCGAGCAGCTCGTCGTCCGCGACCGCGCGGATGACGCGGGCCGGGTTGCCGACGACGAGCATCCGCGCGGGGACGTCCTTCGTCACGACGGCGCCCGCGCCGACGAACGCCTCCTCGCCGATCTCGACCGCCGGGCAGAGGATCGCGCCGCCGCCGATGCGCGCGCCGCGGCGGATCGTCGGGCCCTTGATCAGCTCGTGCCGCCGCTCGGTGCGCCCCATGAAGTTGTCGTTCGTCGTGACGACGCACGGCGCGATGAAGACGTTGTCCTCGAGCGTCGAGTACGCCGTGATGTACGCGTCGGCCTGGATCTTCGTCAGCGCGCCGATCGTCGTGTCGTTCTCGACGAGCGAGCCGCGGCCGATCACGACGTCGTCGCCGACGTCGACGCGCTCGCGCACGCACGACTGGTCGCCGAGGATCACGCGCGCGCCGATCTGCGAGCCGGCGAAGACGATCGCGCCGGTCGAGACGATCGTCCCGTCGCCGATCTCGGTCGGCGGCAGCGGCTCGCGCTTCGCGGTCGAGCGCGGCGAGAGCGACGGCTGCTTGCCGACGACCGCGTACTCGAGCACCTTCACGCCCTCGCCGAGCACGGTGCCCGGGTAGACGATCGCCGTCTCGGGTGGATCTCAGCCACGTGAGCGACTCGGTCAGCCGCTCGAGCGCGCGCACGACGCGCGCCCCGTCGTCGCGCGACCTTGCCGCCGGTCGCCCTCGCCGGCGACCAGCCGCAGGAACTCCTGGCACTCGAGCTTGCAGCGGCTCGTCGGTCGCGATCTTCGGGATGAAGATGTCGCCGGAGCGCGTCTGCCACTCGCCGTAGCTCTCGGCGCGCTTCCACGGCGCCTTCTCGTAGACCGTCACCTTGCGCTCGAGCTCCATGTCGTCGAACACGACCATCTTCTCGCGGCCGACGACGGTCATCTTCCGCATCTTGTGCGGGTCGAGCCACGAGAGGTGCATGTGCGCGATCTTCCCGCTCGGGAAGCGGAGGTAGCAGAAGACGACGTCCTCGACGCCCTCGCGTCAGGAAGTCGCGGCCGTGCGCGACGCCTCGTCCGGCTCCTCGTCGAGCAGGTAGAGGATCACCGAGAGGTCGTGGACGCCGAGCGACCAGAGCGCGTTCTCGTTCGTGCGCACGATGCCGAGGTTCTGGCGGTTGCCGTAGACGCAGAGCACCTCGCCGAGCTCGCCCGCCGTCGATCAGCTCCTTCAGCTTGCGGACGCCGGGGTGGTAGAGCAGCAGGTGGCCCGGCATCAGCACGAGGTCGCGCTCGGCCGCGATCGCGACGAGCTCGTCCATCTCCGCGGCGCGCATCGCCGGCGGCTTCTCGACGAGGACGTGCTTGCCCGCCTCGAGCGCCTGCTTCGCGAGCGCGTAGTGCGTCGGCACCGGCGTCGCGATCACGACGCGCCTCGACGCGAGTCGTCCGCGAGCAGCTCGTCGAACGACGCGGTCGACGCGGCGCCTGCGGGATACCGCGCGCGCGAACGTCGCGCGCAGGCCGTCGTCGAGGTCGCAGAGCCAGGCGAGCGCGGCGAGCTCGTCGAAGTTGCGCGCGAGGTTCGGGCCCCAGTAGCCGAGGCCGGCGCGACCGACGCGAGTCACAGCTTCCAGACCTTCCCGGCGACGGTGCTGCCGCGCGTCGCGTTGCGGAAGTCGACGACGAGGCTCGCGTCCTCGACGAGCTGCGTCGTAGTCGATCGGAGTGGTGTCGGTGACGATCACGACGCAGTCGTACGCGGCCGGGTCGAGCGGGACGGACTCCATCTCGAGCCCGTGCTCCGCGAACCGCGGCACGTGCGGGTCGTGGTACGAGACGTCGGCGCCGGCCGTCTGCGAGCAGCGAGATCAGCTTCAGCGCCGGCGACTCGCGCATGTCGCCGATGTCGGGCTTGTACGCGACGCCGAGGACGAGCACCTTCGAGCCCTTCAGCGACTTCTGCTTCGCGTGGTTCAGCGCCTGCGAGACGAGCGAGCGGCAGAAGTACGGCATCTTCTCGTTGACCTTGCCGGCGAGCTCGATGAACTCGGTGTAGAAGTCGAACTCGCGCGCCTTCCACGTGAGGTAGAACGGGTCGATCGGGATGCAGTGGCCGCCGAGGCCCGGCCCCGGGCTGGAACGGCATGAAGCCGAACGGCTTCGTCGCCGCGGCGTCGACGACCTCCCAGACGTCGATGCTCATCCGGTCGCAGAGCTGCGCCAGCTCGTTGACGAGCGCGATGTTGACCGAGCGGAAGATGTTCTCGAGCAGCTTCGTCAGCTCGGCCGCCTCCGGCGTCGAGACGCGGTGGACCGTGTCGATCGCGCCGCCGTAGACCTCCGCCGCGCGCTCGGTGCACGCCGACGTGATGCCGCCGACGACCTTCGGGACGTTCTTCGTCGTCCAGTCGGTGCGGCCCGGGTCGACGCGCTCGGGCGAGAACGCGAGGTAGAAGTCCTCGCCGACCTTCAGCCCGGTCGCCTCGAGCATCGGCAGGATCTCCTCGCGCGTCGTGCCGGGATACGTCGTCGACTCGAGGACGACGAGATGGCCCGTGCGCAGGCGCGGCGCGATCTGCGCGACGGCGCTCTTCACGATCGAGAGGTCCGGCTCGCGCTGCCGCGAGAGCGGCGTCGGGAGCGCGATCAGGATCGCGTCGGCGTCGCGGAGGACGTCGTAGTCGGTCGTCGCCGAGAGCCCGTTCGCGACGAGCGCGCGCGAGCGCCTCGGTCGGGACGTCCTCGATGTGGCTCTCGCCGCGGTTGAGCACGTCGACGCGCGACTGCTGCACGTCGACGAGGACGACGCGTTTGCCGGCCTCCGCGAAGACCTGGGCGAGCGGGACGCCGACGTAGCCGGCGCCGACGATGGCGACATCCTTCCTCATGCCGGGGCAAGGCTAGCGCCCAGCGCGGCGGCGACCCGCTCGGAAGCGTGCCCGTCGCCGTAGAGCGGCGGCAGTCCGGCCGGCATCCGGGCCGCCGCGACCGCCGCGGCGAGCGCCGCCGGGTCGTCGTCGACGAGGACGTTCGCGCCGAGCTCGACGGTGTCCACCCACTCGGTCGACGGCCGCGCGGTCACGCACGGGACGCCGTACCAGTACGCCTCCTTCTGGAGGCCGCCCGAGTCGGTGACGATCACGCGCGCCTGCGACGCGAGCGCGGCGAAGTCGAGGTAGCCGAGCGGATCGACGACGCGAACGTTCGCCGGAACCGTCGCCGAGCAGCCCGCGCGTCCGCGGGTGCGCCGGGAAGACGACCGGCTCCGCGATCCGGCCGAGCCCGTCGACGATCCGCGCCAGCCGCTCCGGCCGGACGTTCGCCTCGCGGTGGATCGTCGCCACGACGTAGGCGCCCGGCTCGAGCCCGAGCTGCGCGAGCACCTGCGAGCGCTCGCGCGCGATCGGCGCGAACCGGAAGCACGCGTCCGCCATCACGTCGCCGACGACCTCGATCCGCCCCGGGACGCCCTCCGCCGCGGAGGATCTCCGCCGACCGCTCGTCGGGGCAGAGCAGCAGCGCGGCAACGCGGTCGACCGCGATCCGGTTCCGCTCCTCCGGCATCGAGAGGTCGCCGCTCCGCAGCCCCGCCTCGACGTGCGCGACCGGCACGCCCGCGGCGACCGCCGCCTCCGCGCCGGCGAGCGTCGAGTTCGTGTCGCCGTAGACGAGCACCCAGTCCGGCCGCTCGCGCGCGAGCGCGTCCGCGATCCCGGGCCGCATCCGCTCGGCGTCGGCGGTGTGGAGATCGAGCCGGTACGCCGGCTCCGGCAGCCCGAGCTCGTCGAAGAAGACGTCGGAGAGCTCCGGATCGTAGTGCTGGCCCGTATGGAGCGTGACCTCGTCGATCCCCGCCTCGCGAAGCGCGACCGACAGCGGCCCCGACTTGATGAACTGCGGCCGGTTGCCGACGACCGAGAGAACCTTCACCGGCACGAGGCTACAATGGCCGTCGTTTCCGGGCCGTTAGCTCAGTTGGTAGAGCAGGGGACTCTTAATCCCAAGGTCGAAGGTTCGAATCCTTCACGGCCCATTTCCACCGCCGACGATCCGCACGTCGTCGTTCGAGATCAGATCGGGCACCGTCCAGCCGTCGAGGTCGTACTCCGCCATGCACTGCTCGGCGAAGCCCTTGATCCGGTCGACCGTGCCGTCGCCCTGCGCCATCCAGTAGCACTCGAGCTTCGTCAGCTCGTGGCTGCCCGAGTACGAGCGCTCGTAGAGCTCGTGCCGGCCGCCGAACTCGCTGCCGATCGCGTCCCAGAGCAGCTTCACGAGCTTGATCTTGTCGCACCGCGTCGTAGCCGTTCGAGCCGCGGTAGAACTGGTCGAGCAGCGGCCGTAGCTCCGGCTGCTTCCAGTCGAGCGAGCTCGACGGATGGACGATCAGCGCGCCGCCGGTCTGGTTCTCGATGATCGACTTGATCGCCGGGTACGCCTGGTTCGAGAGGATCCGGTACGCCGACGCCGCCTCGATGTTCGGCAGCACCGTCCCGTCGGCCGACGGCACCGGGTTGTGGCACATCGCGTCGGTGAGCGACCAGAACATGTTGCGCCAGGCGAGGATCTCGCCGATCGACGCCTGGATGCCGCGGAACTCGATCGTCCCGGTCGCCTCGACCATCTTGATGAAGAGGCCGGCGAGGAAGTCGAGCTTCACCGCGAACCGCGTGCAGCCCTGGAGCAGCGCGCGCCAGATGAAGCCGGTCAGGTGGTACGTGCTCGCGATCTCGAGGTTCCCGTAGATCAGGAAGTTCTCCCACGGGATCAGCGCGTCCTCGAAGACGAGGACGGCGTCGTTCTCGTCGAAGCGGCTCGAGAGCGGGTAGTCGAACGGGCTGCCGATCGTGGCCGCCATGTACTCGTACGACGGCCGGCAGATCAGCTTCGTCCCCGGCTGGTCCATCGGCGCGAAGAACGAGAGCGCGTACTCCGTCTTCTTGATCGGCGTCGAGCCGTGGTACGAGACGAAGTTGTAGTTCGAGAACGCCGAGCCGGTCGCGACCATCTTCGCGCCGCGGACGACGACGCCCTCGTCGGTCTCCTTGACCGCGTGGATGAAGATGTCGTCGACCTCGTGGATCTCCTTGTTGCGGTCGACCGGCGGGATTCACGAGCGTGTGGTTCATGAAGTAGACCTTCTCCTGCGCGTCCTTGTACCAGCGCCTCGCGTTCTCCTCGTACGGCGCGTAGTAGTCGGCGTTCGGCCCGTACGTCGCGAGGAACGCGGCCTTGTAGTCGGGGCTCCGGCCCATCCAGCCGTACGTCAGCCGCTGCCAGGCGGCGATCGCGTCGCGGCCGCGGACGAGGTCCTCGGCGCGACGTCGGCGCCTTGAAGAAGGGATGCGTGTAGCCGCCGTTGCCGGTGTCGGTCTCGACGGTCAGCATGTCCTTCGTCGCCGGATCGTGCAGCGCGTCGTAGAGGCGCGCGACGCTGCGGGCGCCGTTCCGGAACGCCGGATGCGTCGTGACGTCGTCGACCTTCTCGCCGTAGATCCAGATCTGGCGGCCGTCGCGGAGGCTCTCCAGGTACTCCGCGCCGTTCATCGGACGGGCCACCCGGCGATAATAGAACGCGGATGGCGAAACTCGAAAACGCCGGCCGGACGACTCCCGAGCAGATCACCGCGGCGGCCGTCGCGAGCTTCGACGCCGCTCCCGACGAGCGGCTGCGGACGATCATGCAGGCGCTCGTGCGGCACCTCCACGGCTTCGCGACCGAGGTCGGACTGACGCAGGAGGAGTGGGGCGAGGCGGTCCGGATCCTCACCGAGACCGGACACATCACCGACGAACGCCGGCAGGAGTTCATCCTCTGGTCGGACTCGCTCGGCCTTTCGATGCTCGTCGACGCGATCGCGCATGCGACGCCGGAGGACGCGACCGAGTCGACGGTCCTCGGACCGTTCTACACGCCGGGCGCGCCGCTGAAGGAGTACGGCGCGAACCTCGCCGCCGAGCCCGCGGGCGACCCCGCGTGGGTGTACGGGCGCGTGCGCGCGCTCGACGGCACGCCGATCGCCGGCGCCGAGCTCGACGTCTGGCAGAACGGCGACGACCGCCTCTACGCGGTGCAGCGGCCCGAGGCGGACGAGGATCACCTGCGCGGGCGATTCCACGCGCGCGAGGACGGGAGCTACGGATTCGTCGCCGTACGCCCCGTTCCGTACACGATCCCGGACGACGGGCCGGTCGGCGCGATGCTCGACGCGACGGGGCGGCATCCGTGGCGCCCGGCGCACGTGCACATGATCGTTCGTGCGGACGGATACAACACCGTGACGACGCACATCTTCGACGCAGCGAGTCCGTACCTCGACTCCGACGCCGTGTTCGCGGTGAAGCCGTCGCTCCTCCGCGAGTTTGTTCTCCGCTCCGCCGACGATCCCGAACGCCCGGCCGGCGTCGAAGGCAAGTGGTACTCGGTCGAGAGTGACTTCGTGCTCGTCCCGGCCTGATCCGCCCGGGCCTGGACTCAAGACATGCCGCGAGGTTGTCGATAGACAGCACATGAGCCGGCTGCGGGCTTGCGTCTTCGCCTCCCTCGGAGTCGTGACGATCGCTGCGGGTTGCGGGCAGTCGCAGCCGCGCGTCCACGTCTCCGCCGCGCAGTCGCAGGTCACGGCCTGGGGCGGGCACTCGTCCGTTCGCCTCCGGGAGACGACCGTCTTCGACCTCACGGAGGATGCGCACGGTCGGGTGCTCGTCGCCGGCTTCGCTTACCGCTACGGCGGCACACGAGGAATGCTCCTCGCGCTCCGCCCGGACGGCTCACCCGACCCGGCGTTCGGCACGAAGGGAATCGCTCTGTGGCCCCTCCGCCCGACGCTCGGCTGGCGAACGGTCACTCCACTACCCAACGGCCGCATCCTCATCGGCGGGAACAGCGATTTCGGCGACCCCGGCGTCGGCACGAAGCTCGTCCTCGCGGAGGTCGACCTCTACGGCCACGTCGTTCGGAGCTTCGGTCGCAACGGCGAGGTTCGAGCGCCGGCCGGAAGCTGTCTGAACGATCCACTCCACGCCGCCGCCGACGGGACGAAGATCCTCGTCGTGGCGCTTCGCGCGTGCACGCTTTCCGGCGCTGATTCGATCGAGCTACTGCGCCTCGATTCCGACGGCGCGCTCGACCGCACCTTCGGCGACAACGGCGCCGTCGCACTCGGCGACCTCCCGCTCGGAGGTCGCGCAAGCCAGGTCCTCGTCGACCGCGGACGAATACTCGTAGCTCTCCCGACAGACTCGGGTGGAACGGTGAGGCTTATACGGCTCACCCAAGACGGATCCCGCGATACGACGTTCGCGCAACGCGGCGTGGCGACAGCGAGAGTCGCTCGGGCCACATCGCCGTTCGACGGCGTCGACGCGCTCTTCCTCGCGAAGCTCGGCCGATACACCGTCGCCGGGTGCACCGCGGCGGGGCCGTTCATGGCACGGTTCAATCCCGGCGGCCGGCCATATCGCTACTGGTCCGCCTCCTCGGGCGAGCCGGCGAACGTCGAGCAGTTCGGCGGCGCGTTCGGATCGCGGTGCGTGAGCTTCGCGCAGCTTCGGAATCACAAGCTCGTTGCAGCAGGCACAGCCGTTGCCCGGCTCTTCCCGACAGGCCTCCTCGACCCGTTCCACCCGATCGCCGTGCTCCCCCAGTACTGGCCGGCAGCGAACGTCCCTCTTCACCCGCTCCTCGTTGCGCGCACCGGCGCGGTCCTCGTGGCGACGAACCTCGCCGGCCACGACGCGTTGATCGGCGCCTACCACTTCTGACGCGCGACACCGCCGCTGTTTTGTTTAGGCTCCTTGCCGGATGCGCAAGGGGCAGATCCTGCTGCTGGTCGGCATTGGCGTGGTCGCGGGCGGGATCGCCACCGCCGTCGCGGTACTGCCGACGTGGCTCCCGGTCCAGGCCTCGCGCGAGGCGAGCCGGATCGACTTCGTGATCTGGTTCACGATCGTCATCTGCATCGTGATCTTCGCGATCGTCATCGCGGCGATGGGGTACTCGATCATCAAGTTCCGCGCGCGCCCCGGCGACGACGAGGACGGGCCGCCGATCCACGGCCACACCGGACTCGAGATCACGTGGACGCTGATCCCGCTCGTGATCGTGACGGCGATCGCGATCGTCAGCGCCGTCGTCCTCTCGCGCAACAGCGCCGCCGGCGACAACCCGCTGCGCGTCAACGTCACCGCCGTCCAGTTCGCGTGGACGTTCACGTATCCCGATTCGCACGGCCTCACGTCGAACGTGCTGCGCCTGCCGAAGGACCGCTCCGTGATGCTCACGATCTCCAGCAAGGACGTGATCCACTCGTTCTGGGTGCCGGAGTTCGGGCAGAAGCAGGACGCCGTTCCTGGCCTGCACACGACGCTGCACATCACGCCGGACCGGCTCGGGTCGTATCCCGTGATCTGCGTCGAGCTCTGCGGTCTCGGCCACTCCGTGATGCGAAGCACCGCGATCGTGATGACGCCCGCCGGGTTCGCCCAGTGGATCAAGAGCCAGACGGCGGCGATCGCCTCGCCGAACGCGTCCGTCTCCGGCGCCGCGGTCTTCACGAACAACGGCTGCGGCGCGTGCCACACGCTGACCGCCGCGAAAGCCACCGGCAAGGTCGGGCCGGATCTCGACAAGCTGCCGGCGAGCGCCGCCGCAGCGAACCAGCCGCTGCCGGACTTCATCCGCGAGTCGATCACCGACCCGAACAAGTACATCGCGCCCGGGTACCCGAAGAACGTGATGCCGGGGACGTTCGGCGCGTCGCTCTCGAAGCCGCAGCTCGACGCGCTCGTCCAATATCTGATCGACTCGAGCAAGGGGTGAGACCGACCGCGTGACCGCAGCGACCGTCAACGAAGCACACCCGCCGGCGCCGGCGCGCCACGGCACCGCGCGCCGACTGCTCCTCGGGCCGGGCTGGATCCGCGCGGCGTGGATGTTCGCCCTCTTCGCGCTGATCGGGATGGGGCTCGTCCTGTTGCTGCGCTGGGTCGCCGGCTGGCATCCGATCTTCGACAACTCGATCGTCGTGCTCGTCGCGCTGCTCGTGACCGGGCCGGTCGGCTACCTCGCCGGCATGGGCTGCTTCGACTACTGGACCTACTACGTGCTCGGCGGCCCGACGCGCGCCGAGGATCACAGCGGCCACGGCGCCAAGACGTGGCGCGACTACTTCCGCGTCAACACCGACCACAAGGTGATCGGCGTCCAGTACCTCTGCACGACGATCGTCTTCTTCCTGATCGGCGGCCTGCTCGCGATGCTCGTCCGCGCCGAGCTGGCCCGGCCGGGAATCCAGTTCTTCGACCCGCAGACGTTCAACGGGCTGTTCTCCGTGCACGCGTCGCTGATGATCTTCCTCTTCATCATCCCGGCCTTCGCGGGTCTCGCGAACTTCGTCGTGCCGCTGATGCTCGGCGCCGGCGACATGGCGTTCCCGCGGCTGAACGCGCTGTCGTTCTGGCTGCTGCCGATCGCCGGGGTCATGATGATCGCGTCGTTCCTCGTTCCCGGCGGCGCGTTCGCGTGCGGCTGGACGGGCTACGTGCCGCTCTGCTCGACGCACCAGCCGCTCGGCGCGGTGTTCTTCAACCAGGCCGTGCAGTGGGCCGGAGCGTCGTCGATCATGACCGCGCTCAACTTCCTGGTCACGATCATCACCATGCGCGCGCCGGGAATGACGTTCTGGCGCATGCCGCTGCTTGTGTGGGCGAACTTCACGACGTCGCTGCTCGTCGTGATCGCGACGCCGTTCATCGCCGGCTCACAGTTTTTCTCGATGTTCGACCACGTGATGCACACGGCGTTCTTCCAGACGGCGCAAGGCGGCTACCCATTGGGGTACCAGCACATTTTCTGGTTCTACTCACACCCGGCCGTCTACATCATGATGCTGCCCGGCTTCGGGATCATGAGCGAGGTCATATCCACCTTCTCCCGGAAGCCGATCTTCGGCTACCGGCTCATGGCTCTCTCGCTGATGGCGATCGTCGTCCTCGGCTTCTCTGTGTGGGCCCATCACATGTTCGTGAGCGGCATGGCCGACTGGCTGCGCGTGCCGATGATGATCACGACGCTGCTGATCGCGGTGCCGACCGGGATCAAGATCTTCAGCTGGCTCGCGACGATGTGGGAGGGGAAGCTGCACTTCAACACGCCGATGCTGTTCGCGCTCGGCTTCCTCTCGATGTTCGTGATCGGCGGCCTCTCCGGGATCATGCTCGGCGCGGTCCCGGTCGACATCCACATGAACCAGACGTACTTCGTCGTCGCGCACATCCACTACGTGCTCTTCGGCGGCTCCGTCTTCACGATCTTCGCCGGGATCTATTACTGGTTCCCGAAGATGACCGGGCGCATGTACAACGAGCGGCTCGGGAAGCTGCACTTCTGGCTCACGTTCGTCGGCTTCAACCTCACGTTCTTCCCGATGCACATCCTCGGGACCGAGGGCATGCCGCGCCGCGTCGCCGACTACGCGCCGAAGTTCGCCGACCTGAACATGTTCATCTCGCTCGCCTCGTTCGGCCTCGGCGCGTCGACGCTCGTGTTCCTCTACAACATGATCGTCAGCTGGCGCTCCGGAGAGATCGCGCCGTCGAACCCGTGGCACGCGATGACGCTCGAGTGGCAGGTGAGCTCGCCGCCGCCGATCTTCAACTTCGACGAGATCCCGCAGGTCGTCGGCTCGCCGTACGGCTACGGGATCCCCGGCGCGAAGCACGCGATTCTCTCGCCGAGCCGCGAGCCGCAGGAGGTGGGCGTCACGTGACCGACGCCGACGGCACCCGGCTGATCCTCGTCGTCGCGAACGAGACCGTCGTCTCGCGCGCACTCGTCGAGCGGCTCGAGGCGAAAGCCGCCGCGGACGGATCGGTGCGCGTCGTCGTCGTCGCGCCGGTGAACCAGCCGCGCCAGGGCTACGTCGTCTACTACGACACGCGCCGGGCCGCGGCGCGCCGGCGGCTCGAGAAGACGCTCGACCTGCTGCGCAAGGCAGGCGTGCCGGCGACGGGCGTCGTCGTCGAGGCCGATCCGGTCGCCGCGCTCCAGGACGCCGTCCACCAGCTCGCGCCGGACGAGATCGTCGTCTCGACGCATCCGCAGAAGCAGTCCGGCTGGCTGCGCCGCAACGCGGTCGACCAGATGCAGCGTGTCGCCGGCAACATTCCGTTCGAGCACGTCGTCGCCGATCTCGCGGCGGAGCACGGCGAGGCGAACGTCCTCGTCGTCGCGAACCAGACCGTCCTCGGCGAGCCGCTGCTCGCGGCGATCCGCGAGCGCGCGGCGCGCAGTCCCGCGAGCTTCCTGATCATCTCGCCGCAGGGCGAGGGCGACGGCAGCTACGACGAGGCCGAGCACCGCCTGCTCCGCGCGGTCACGATGCTCCGCTCGGACGGGCTCGACGTCCACGGCCAGATCTCGCATCCGGATCCGTACACCGCCGTGATGCAGACGATGGAGGACGAGCGCGTGGACGAGCTGATCGTGTCGACCTTCCCCGGCGAGCGCTCCGGCTGGCTCCGGCGCGACCTGCTCGGGCGGCTCCGCGCCGACACGAAGCTCCCGCTCGAGCACATCGAGGTCGACATGCCGGTGGCGGTGTCCGTCTGATGGCTGCGCACGCCGAGCATCTCGACCACGGCGGTCACGGGGGGGACGAGCACCACGGCCCGCCGCCGCCGCACTACTCGTCGCGCGTGGCGCCGGCGACGCTCGGGATGTTCCTCTTCATCGGGTCGGAGATCATGCTCTTCGGCGCGTTCTTCACCGCGTACTTCTTCGTGCGCGTCGCGAACGGGACGCCGTGGCCGACGCCGCCGTTCGAGCTTCCGGTCTACGTCGCGTTCATCAACACGTGCATCCTCGTCACGTCGAGCTTCACGATCCACTGGTCGCTCCAGTCGATCAAGAAGGGCAACGTCTGGGGCCTGCGCGCCGGGCTGCTGCTGACGTTCCTGATGGGGCTGACATTCCTCATCTCGCAGGTCATGGAGTACCTGCGCATCGGCTTCAACACCGGCGACGGCGCGTTCCCGACGATCTTCTTCTGCCTCACCGGCCTGCACGGCGCCCACGTCTTCGTCGGGCTCTCGATCCTGCTCTTCATGACGATCCGCGCCTTCCGCGGCCACTTCTCCGCGGAGCACCACCACGGCGTCGAGATCGGCGGGATCTACTGGCACTTCGTCGACGTGATGTGGATCGTCGTGTACCTGACGGTCTACATCCTCTGAGTGCCCCGACCAGTAATGCCGTCTAGCTTCTGGGTCGCTAGCACCAAGCGATGCAAGGACGCAGGGAGCACTCGTAGGTTGACCTACGCGTGCGACCGAGGACGCCGCAGCGCGCAGCGTGATCGCGGGCCAGAAGCGGGCATGTATTGCTGGTTGGGGCACTAGGTGCGGAACCCGCTGCGAAGCGAGGCCGAGGCGTTCCGCTTCCTGATCGTCGTGCTCGGCGGCGCGATCGTGATCGCCGCGGCGGCCTACCTCAACACGTGGCTCGGCCTCGTCGCCGCAGTGCTGGTCGTCGCGTGCCTCGTCCGCTGGGTGCGCGGCGGGGAGTGAGTTACTTGCCGGCGTTCGTCGACACGTAGTCGGCGACCGCGACGATCTGGGCCGGCGTCAGCTTCCCCTTGAACGGCGGCATCACGGCGCCGCCGTTCGTGACCTGGCGGATGACGGTCGCCTTCGCAGGCTTCAGCTGGTCGAGGTTCGGGCCGACGGTGCCGGTCGCGCCCGCGGCGGCGAGCGTGTGGCAGCCGGCGCACTCGCTCTGGAAGATCGCCTTGCCGTCGTTTCCGAGCGCAGACGGCGGTTTCGCCGTTGCCCCGGCGACGCCGGCCACCGACGCGACGTAGGCGGCGACGTCCTGCGCGTTCGTGCCCGGTGACGAGGTTGTGCGGCATCGGCGGGGACGCCTCACGGATCTGGAGCAGCACGACGTTCTGGATCGTGCTCTCCTTGAAGCCCTGCTCGCGGGAAGGCCCGAACGACGCGTCGAGGTTCGGGCCGATCGTCCCCGACGTGCCCGCGGCGGCGAGCGTGTGACAGCCGCCGCAATCGGACACGAACAGCTTCTGACCCGTTCTGCGGATCCGCCGTGGCCGAGGCCTTTCCGCCCGTGCCGCAGCCCGCCGTGACGAGAACGGCCGCGACGGCGAGCGACAATCCGAGAGCGACCCGGCGCACGGCGGGAGTCTAACCAGGCGGGCTGACTGCGACCGGCAGTTAGTGCTTCGCCGGCTGCAGCGACTTGATCAGCTGCCGGACCTGCGCGGCCGTCGACGCGTCGGGACTGAGCTTGAGGTACGCCTTGTACGCCGCGACCGCCGTCGCATTGAACGTGGTCGAGCCGGTGATCTGCGCAGCGGTCTGCGCGGTGTTCCCGAGCTGGAACTGCGCGTTCGCGTTGCCGGGCTGGAGCTTCGCAAGCTGCTGGTACGTCGAGACCGCGCCGGCGTAGGCGATCGACATGCGCTGGCCGATGTTCTGCGCGGCCGTGCCGGCCAGCGACGACTGGGACTGCTCGATCGGGTTCGTCCCGAGCGCCGTCCCGAGCTTCCCGGCCGGCAGGAACGCTGCGCTCGGTGCGGCCAGCTGCTCCCGCGTGTACGCGGCGCCGTACTGGTTCTGGTAATCGCCGGCCTGCGAGAGCTGGAGGCCGGCGAGCTCGCTCAGCGCCTTGCCGTCCTTCTTCTGGATCGCGACGTACTGCTGGAGCGCCGTGATCGCCGAGGCGGTGTCGCCCTTCCCCTCGTACGCTGTCGCGAGCTTGCGGTAGCCGGCCGCGGCGGCCGGGTTCTTCGCGATCTCCTTCTGGGCGCTCGAGACCGACGTGCCGCTGTGGTGGAAGATGTTGAGGTTTGTGAAGAGGTCGCTCAGCCCGTTCGAGCCCGACCCGACGCCGAGGAACGCGAAGGTGACGGCGAAGAGGATCGCGAGGAAGAAGTAGGCGAACTTCGCCTTGCGGCGCATCCGCGAGAAGAAGAGCTGCTGGTTCGGGTTGCCGCCGCTCGAGTGGTGGCGGCCGCGCACGCGGCGCTTCGCCGGCTGGGCGGACGCCGCCTTCGCCTGCTGCTTCGCCTTGACCGCGGCCCGTGCCATCGCGCGCTCAGGGTACCGATCAGGACTCGGAGGCCGTTGGAGCCTGGAACGTGCTCGGAACCCGCTTCTCGATCAGCACGGAAACCCAGATCGATGCCTCGTAGAGAACCCAGAGCGGGATCGTCTCGATCAGCGTCGTGATCGGGTCGACGCCCGGCAGCGCGACCCCGACGCGGCGACGATGAAATAGCCGTAGCGGCGCGTCTTCCGGAGCTTCTGCGTCGAGATGATCCCGAGCCGGGTCGCTCCGATCACGAACATCGGCAGCTCGAAGACGATCCCCATCGCCACGAGCACCATCGCCGCGAACGTGTAGTAGCTCTTGGCCCGCACCATCACGTCGAACTGGTTCGAGTCGTAGCCGAGCAGGAAGTGAACGGCCGCCGGCAGGGCGAGGTAGTAGCCGAAGAGGACGCCGCAGACGAGCAGCGCCGCCGCGGCGATCACGAACCAGCTCATCGTCTTCGTATGCCGCTGCTCGAACGCCGGCGCGAAGAACGCCCAGGTCTGCCAGAGCAGGATCGGCAGCACGATCAGCACCGCGGCGTAGAAGCTGACCCAGAGCGACGTCATCAGCGGCTCGGAGACGTCGAACGTCACCGGCTTGCCGAGATGCGACGGCAGCGCCGAGTTCAGGAGATCGAGGATCCGACGGTGGAACGCGAACGTGACGATGAACGCGAGCCCGATCGCGCCGATGCAGACGAACATCCGCTGGCGGAGCTCCTCGAGGTGCTCGACGAGCGTTGCCTCCTCGCCGTGACTGAGGCGACGCGGCAGGCGTTTCATGACCGGCCTAGACGGAGTCGTGCTCGCTGGGAGGGACCGGCACAGGCTCGGTTGTCGTGGGAGGCAGCTCGCCCGGCGTGATGTCGTTCTTCACGCCGCTGACCGAGTCTTTGAACTCCCGCATCCCCGACCCCAGCGACCGGCCGATCTCCGGCAGCCGCTTCGCGCCGAAGAGCAGCAGCGCGAGGAGCAGCAGGCCGACGATCTCCAGAGGCCCAATGTTTCCCATGCGCTCGATGGTAGCTGTTCTCGGGGCCCGTGCCCATGGAGGCCGACAGGTCTCGGGTAGAATGCGGCCTGACGCTTTCGGGGCGAAAATCCCCGCAAATTCGAGGAGAACGAGGTTTCACATCGTGGGATTGCTGAGGCTGGAAGATCTGCACGTCGCGCTCGAGGACGGCACCGAGATCGTGAAGGGGGTCGACCTCGAGGTCGACACGAACCAGGTGCACGCGATCATGGGCCCGAACGGCTCCGGGAAGTCGACCCTCGCCTACGCGATCATGGGCCATCCGGCCTACGAGATCACGAGCGGCCGGATCATCCTCGACGGCGAGGACGTGACGGAGATGGGCGCCGACGAGCGCGCGCAGCGCGGCCTCTTCCTCGCGTTCCAGTACCCGCACGCGATCCCCGGCGTGACCGTGACGAGCTTCCTGCGCAGCGCGATCAACGCCGTGCGCAAGGCGAAGAACGGCGGCGTCGAGGATCCGATCGCGATCCCCGAGTTCCGCAAGGAGCTGCTCGCCGAGATGGACCGCCTGAAGGTCAGCCGCGAGCTCGCGTCGCGCTACCTCAACGACGGCTTCTCCGGCGGCGAGAAGAAGCGCGTCGAGATCCTGCAGATGGCGATGCTGAAGCCGCGGATGGCGGTGCTCGACGAGACCGACTCGGGCCTCGACATCGACGCGCTCCGCGTCGTCGCGACGGGCGTGAAGGAGCTCGTCGGCCCGGAGATGGGCGCGCTCGTGATCACGCACTACCAGCGGATCCTCGACTACATCACCCCCGACTTCGTCCACGTGTTCGTCGGCGGGAAGATCGTCGAGGAAGGCGGGCCTGAGCTCGCGAAGAAGCTCGAGGCGGAGGGCTACGCGCCCTACGAGGGAGTTGCTGCGTAATGGCACAGACCGAGACCGAGACTGAAGTCGTCCAGGGGATCGGCTCCGACTACGCGATCAAGTACGGCTTCTCCGTCGACGAGGACTACTTCTTCAAGTCGGGGCGCGGGCTCTCGCATGAGCTCGTCGACGCGATCTCGTCGCACAAGAACGAGCCCGACTGGATGCGGAAGTTCCGGCACAAGAGCCTCGACTACTTCAACGCGCGCCCGCTGCCGACCTGGGGCGGCAACGTCGCCGAGATCGACTTCGAGAACATCTTCTACTACATCAAGCCGACCGAGAAGCAGGCCAATTCGTGGGAGGACCTGCCGGCCGACATCAAGGACACGTGGGACAAGCTCGGCATCCCCGAGGCGGAGAAGAAGTACCTCGCCGGCGTCGGCGCGCAGTACGAGTCGGAGGTCGTCTACCACAAGCTCCAGGAGGATCTGGAGAAGAAGGGCGTGCTCTTCCTCGACATGGACTCCGGCCTGCGCGAGCACGAGGACGTCGTCAAGCAGTACTTCGGGACGATCATTCCGCAGAACGACAACAAGTTCGCGGCGCTGAACTCGGCCGTCTGGTCGGGCGGCTCGTTCATCTACGTGCCGCCGGGCGTGTCGATCGACATGCCGCTCCAGGCGTACTTCCGCATCAACGCGGAGAACATGGGCCAGTTCGAGCGGACGCTGATCATCGTCGACGAAGGCGCGTACGTGCACTACGTCGAGGGCTGCACCGCGCCGATCTACTCGACCGACTCGCTGCACAGCGCCGTCGTCGAGATCGTCGTCAAGAAGGGCGGCCGCTGCCGCTACACGACGATCCAGAACTGGTCGAACAACGTCTACAACCTCGTCACGAAGCGCGCCGTCGCGCATCAGGACGCGACGATGGAATGGGTCGACGGCAATCTCGGCTCGAAGCTGACGATGAAGTACCCGGCGATCTGGCTGATGGGCGACCGCGCGCACGGCGAGGTGCTGTCGATCGCGTTCGCCGGCAAGGGCCAGCATCAGGACGCGGGCGGCAAGTGCGTCCACATCGCGCCGAACACGACGTCGGTCATCACGTCGAAGTCGATCTCGAAGGACGGCGGCCGCGCCGGCTACCGCGGGCTGCTCGCAGGTCGGCAAGGACGCGCACGGCTCGAAGTCGAAGGTCGTGTGCGACGCGCTGATCCTCGACGAGAACTCGCGCTCCGACACGTACCCGTACATGAAGATCGAGGCGGACGAGGTCGACATCGGCCACGAGGCGACGGTCTCGAAGATCGGCGACGAGCAGCTCTTCTATCTCATGTCGCGCGGGCTGAACGAGGCCGAGGCGAGCGCGATGATCGTGTCGGGCTTCGTCGAGCCGATCACGAAGGAGCTGCCGCTCGAGTACGCCGTCGAGATGAACCGGCTGATCCAGCTGCAGATGGAGGGCTCGGTTGGCTAGGCCTCGCCCGGCAAGCGGCTGCGGCGTGTTGGCTAGAGCAGAGGCCGTCGAGGCCTACGCGAGCCTCCCGATCCCCGACACGACCGAAGAGCACTGGCGCTTCACCGATCTGTCGGGGTTCGACCCCGAGTCGTTCGCGTCCGACGGCGCGGGCGCCGAGATCTCGACGATGCTCGACCTCGACGTCGCGGGCTACGCGACGGTCACCGAGCACGGCATCGAGATCTCGCGAGCGTGCCCGACGGCGTGCAGTTCGTGCCGCTGCCGGAGGACTACGAGCGGCTGTACTCGCTCGTCGGCTGGACGGAGAAGTTCGCGGCGCACAACGCGGCGATGTGGAAGCACGGCCTCCTCGTCGTCGTCCCGAAGGGCGTCGTGCTCGAGAAGCCGCTGTACGTTCGCATCGCGGTCACGGGCCAGACGTTCTGGCGTCTCGTCGTCGTCGCGGAGGAGGGCGCGCGGGCCTCGCTCATCGAGGAGTACGCATCGCCGGCCGCCGACACGGCGGCGTACTCGAACGCGGCGACCGAGCTCTTCGTCGAGCAGAACGCGAAGCTCGAGTACGTGTCGCTCCAGAACCTCTCGCAGGAGTCGTGGCACTTCGCGACGCACCACGCGCGCGTCGAGCGCGACGCCGAGCTCGACTGGGTCGCCGGCGGCTTCGGCTCGAAGAAGCGGCAAGGTCCGGATCCAGAACGACCTCAACGGCCCCGGCGCGACGTCGCGCGTCACCGGCGCGTACTTCGCCGACGGCGAGCAGCACATCGACTACGACACGTTTCAGGAGCACATCGCGCCGAACTGCGAGAGCGACTTCGCGTTCAAGGGCGCGCTCCGCGACAACGCGACGGCGGTGTGGCGCGGGATGATCCGCGTCGAGCCGGACGCGCAGAAGACGAACGCGTACCAGGAGTGCCGCAACCTGATGCTCTCGCCGACCGCGCACGCGGTTCCGATCCCGGGGCTCGAGATCCTCGCGAACGACGTGCGCTGCACGCACGGCGCGACCGTGAGCCGCGTCGACCGCGAGCAGCTCTTCTATCTGATGGCGCGCGGCCTGCCGCGGGCCGAGGCCGAGCGGATGGTCGTGCGCGGCTTCTTCCAGGACGTGCTCGACCGGATCGAGCTCGAGCCCGTGCGCGACGCCGTCACGGCCGCGCTCGAAGCGCGCATCCCGCAGGTCTAGTGCTCGCGGGCTCGTGCCGCTGCGGCGCGGTTCGCTACGAGGTCGCCGACGAGTTCCTCTACGCGGCGAACTGCCACTGCTCGCAGTGCCGCGCGGCGACCGGCTCCGCGTTCAAGTCGTTCGCCGGCATCGAGCGCGAGAAGCTGACGGTCACGCAGGGCTTCGACGACGTCGCCGTCTTCGGCGAGGACGACGACCTCAACGACACGCGCTGCGCCGCATGCGGCTCGTTCCTCTTCTCGGTCATCGGCGAGCGCGTGCACGTCGCCATGGGGTCGCTCGTCGACGAGCCGTCGATTCAGCCGGCGTCGCACATCTTCGTCGGCTCGAAGGCGCCGTGGTTCGAGATCACGGACGACCTCGAGCAGTTCGACGAGTACGCGGAGTAGCTACGCGATCGTCGTCACGTAGGCGCCGACGAGCTGCGCCGTCTGCTGGTCGACGCCGCCCGCGCGCCGGTCGGCGTGGCCGTCCTGGAAATGCGCGAACGCCGCCGTCGACGCGATCGGGTTCACCTCGTCGTCGGTGTGGTCGTGGAACGACACGTGCAGGAACGAATCGTCGGCGAGACGCAGGACGATGTAGCTCACGTTGTCGGGCTTGTTCGCGGCGAGCTCGGCAAAGACGCCTTCGATCCGCCGCTGGTTCTCTTCCGCGTCGTCGGCGGACTGCATCGCGTAGACCAGTCGTTTCTCCATCAGTCCTCTCCGTCCCAGTAGTCGAGGTCCGGCCCGGGACGGCTGAGGAGGATCCGCTCGCCGGCGACGCTGCGGGCGCCGATCTTGCCGCTGTCGAGGTACTCGACGATGTCCGGCTTGATCAGCGTCGAGAGCATCAGCACGCGGATCGGGGAATCGGTGCGGTTGCTGACCTGGTGCGCGCCGTCCTTGCCGCGCGGGAAGCAGACGACGTCGCCTTCCGCCAGATCCTGCTCGCCCTCGGGCGTGCGCAGCGTCGGCGTTCCGCGCACGACGAGGAGCCACTCCTCGTTCGCGTGATGCACGTGGTACGGCCACAGCCGGTCGCCGGGCTCGAGCTCGTACATGCTGCCGCCGATCAGCTCGGCGCCGATGTGCGCGCCGACCCACGCGTCCTTCGAGCGCCAGCCTTCGCGCTCCTCGACGCGGTCCCAGTCGTCTCCGTGGAGATTGAAGATCTTCACAGCGGCTCCTCCGTCTCCTCGCACTCCAGGCAGATCCAGTCGCCCGGAGGATCCTTCCGCGCACTCAGCGCCGCCGGCACCATCGTCACGCCGCAGGCCGGGCAGATCGGCGCGCGCTCGTCGTTCATGAGGTACGGCCGAACCAGCGTGCAGCCCGGCTCGCTCCGAAGTCGTGTTTTTCGAGTCACGAGCGTCTCGGACGGTGCGTTGAACACACCGGTGCGCGTCGGGCCGGAGAGGAAGTCGATGTCGACCCGGCCGACCATTCCGGCGCCGAACTCGATGTAACACGAGCCTCGCCCGTCGTACGCGCCGGGCTGCTCGCCGTCGCGGAGTGATGCGATCAGCGACTCTGCGACGACACTGGCCGCGCCTTCCGCAAAGACGCCCGCCTTCGGCACGCCGACGGTGGCGACGTCGCCGACCGCGTACACACCCGGAAACTGCGTCTCCAGCGTCTGCGGGCTCGACCGGGATATAGCCGTCGACCGCCATCCCACTGGCGAGCACGACGTCGGGCGCGCGATGCTTGGGCACGCCGAGAAAGAGGTCGAACGGCAGCTCCGAACCGTCGTCGAGCACCGCCACCTTGCGCGCCGCGTCGAGCGAAGCGACCCGGCGGCCGGCGACGAATCGGATGTCGCGTTCCGCGAAAGCCGCGATGAGCGCTGTGGAGGTCTCCGGTGACGGCGGCACAGGCGTGTCGAACGGGATCACGATCGAGATCTCGCAGGCGTCACGCACGCCGTGCGCCGTCAGGTAGTCGTGCAGCATCAGCGCGCATTCGCTCGGCGCCGGCGGGCATTTGAACGGCGCGGCGCACACGCCGATCAGCGCCCGGCCCTGCCGAGAAGTCCGGCAGCAGCTCGGCCAACCGCTCTGCGCCGGCGACGGAGTAGAACTCGTTGCCTGCGTCGGCCAGACCCGGCGTCGCGTCGAGGTCGTAGTCGGCGCCGAGCGCGACGACCAGCACATCCGCCTCGTGGACTCCGGCGTCGGTCGTCACCGTCCGAGTCTCCGGATCGATCGCGGTCACGCTCTCCCGCAGGAAACGGACTCCGGTCTTCGCGATCTCTCGGTACGGGAGCCGGACGGCGTCGACCGTCTCGCGGCCGAACAGCACGTCGAGCTTCGAGTATCCGAACACGAACGCGTCGCTCTTGTCGACGAGCGTGACCTCAAACTCGTCGCCGGGAGACTCGGAGAGAAGTGTGGCGAGCTCGAGACCTCCGAACCCCGCTCCGAGAATGAGGACTCGCGGCATCGCGAGCCAATCGTAGCCCTGGGCTAGCCGGCGGACTTCACGGTCGCGCTCACGGTGCCCTTGGCGCCGCGGAGCGTGAACGTGTGCGGAATGCTTCGTACCGGCGACCTTCGCGCTCAGGAGCTTCTTGCCGACGTGCAGCGTCACCTTCCACGACTGCGCCTTGCCCTTCCAGGTCACCGTGTAGTGCGGGGCGCGGACGACGACTGCGATCGCGGTCGCGGACTTCGCATGGGAGGTGCCGCCACCGGTCGCCCCACCGCCGCCACCTGTCCCACCGCCGCCGCCGCCACCGGTCCGCACCGCCACCGCCGCCCGCCGTCCCACCGCCGCCGCCGTCGTCACCGCCACCGCCACCGCCACCGCCGCCACCGCCGCCGGACGACGAGACCTTCGCCGGCGGAGGCGCAAGCGCGAGCGTCTCGAAGTCGCCCTCGGCGACGACGGTCGGGCTCGTACCGTCGACCTGCATCGTCCAGAGCTCGTCGGTGTCACTCTCCGCCGGCGCAACCGGATCGTCCTGGTTGTCGTCCGCGTTCGTGCTCGACGCGTCGCGTGAAAACGCGATCGCGCTCCCATCCGGCAGGAAGTTCGGCCAGTAGTCGGTGTCGGAGGTCAGCTGCGAGACGGTGCCGCTCGCGACGCGACGCGGTGAAGATCCCCGGATTGTCGAACGCACCGGCGTACGCAATCGTCTTGCCGTCGGGTGAAAACGAGAGCCGGCCGCCGTTGTAGAGGCTCGAGGTGACGTCGGTTGCGAGCTGCCGCACCGTTCCGCCCGCCACCGGCTGCACCTCGAGCGCGACGACCTCGTCCCCGTTGCCGTCGACGCCGTCACGGACGAACGCGACCTGCGTCTGGTCGGGCGAGAGCACCGGCAGCGAGTCGGTCGCGTTGTCCGGCGTCGCGACGATCGACGTCGGCGTCCCGCCGCCGACCGGAACCGTGTAGATCCCGGCGTCGAGCGTGTCCGAGCCGCCCGGCGCGATCGAGAACACGGCCAGCTTCCCGTCCGGCGAGATCGACCCGTCCTGCGCGCCGACCGTGCCGGCGATCGGAACCGGAGTCCCGCCGGCCGCCGGCACGAGCACGAGCTGAACGTCGTCGCCCGGGAGAGCGCGAGCACCTGCTTCCCGTCCGGCGAGATCGAGAGCGCGCCCATCGACGCCGAGCCGTCGTTCTGGAAGACCGGCGACTCGCCGCCGGCCGAGACGGTGTTCACGAAGAGGTCGCCGTTGAGATCCGAATAGGCGATCGGGGTCGACGAAGTCGAGCCGGGCGGGCAGCGCAGAAGGCGCCAGCACCGCAGCAGCCGTGACCGCACCTGCCGCGCAGGCGACGAGAACGAACGAGCGCACCGTCACGTGATAGCACCGTCCGGCGGGCCGCGACTCCCCCGGAAGGCACACTTAACCAACGCTTTACCCAGCGGAACCGGGAAATCCACCCCGACCCCTCACCCCGAACTTAGCTTTGGCTGGAACAATCCCAGGCTCAGCGAACCAGGGAGGTCTCCGTGTCGGAGCAGGCGAAGAGCTCGGTGTTGACGCCGAGTGAGATCAGCGAGCGGCTGGAGCAGGCCCTCTTCGAGATCAGGCGCGTGATCGCGGGGCAGGACGCCATGCTCGAGCGCGTCCTCGTCTGCCTGCTCGCGCAGGGCCACCTCCTGATCGAAGGCGTCCCCGGGCTCGCGAAGACCCTGACGATCAAGACGACCGCCGGCGTGCTCGGCGGCTCGTTCGCGCGCGTCCAGTTCACGCCCGACCTCGTTCCCGCCGACCTCGTCGGCACGCGGATCTACCGGCCGGACCAGGGCAGCTTCGACACGGAGCTCGGGCCGGTCTTCTGCAACTTCCTCCTCGCCGACGAGATCAACCGCGCGCCGGCGAAGGTGCAGTCCGCGCTGCTCGAGGTGATGCAGGAGCGGCAGGTGACGATCGCGCACACCACGTATCCGGTGCCCGAGCCGTTCCTCGTGATGGCGACGCAGAACCCGATCGAGTCCGAGGGGACGTACCCGCTGCCCGAGGCGCAGGTCGACCGGTTCATGCTGAAGATCCTCATCGACTATCCGGAGCACGACGAGGAGCTGACGATCGTGCAGCGCCAGCTCGTCGCCCAGCCGGAGCTTCGCGAGGCGCTCTCGCTCGACGACCTGCGCGAGCTCCAGAAGGCCGTCTTCGACGTCTACATCGATCCGGCGCTCGTGAGCTACGCGGTCGGGCTCGCGGCGGCGACGCGCACGCCGGAGAAGTCCGGGCTCGGCGATCTCCGCGACTACATCTCGTACGGTGCGAGCCCGCGCGGGCCGATCAGCATCACGCAGGCGGCGCGCGCGCTCGCGCTGCTCCGCGGTCGCGACTACGCAACCGCCGAGGACGTCCGCGCGCTCGCGAAGGACGCGCTGCGCCACCGGCTCGTGCTCAGCTACCAGGCCCTGGCGGAGAGCGTGTCGCCGGATGCGATCCTCGACCGGGTGCTGGCAGCGGTGCCGGTGCCGGAGGTGAGCCTGGCGCGTCCGAGCGCCGCATGAACGTGGCGCCGCTGCTCGGGAAAGGCACGCCCGAGCGGCCGGGTCCAGGCCCGCTGCCGATCGAGCTCCTCCGCGCCCTCCAGATCGAGATCGGGCGGCGCATGGAGGGCATGCTCGCCGGCGACTACCGCTCGTCGCGCTACGGCGTCGGCGTCGAGCTCGCGCAGGTTCGTCCGTACGTTCCCGGCGACGACGTCCGCAAGATGGAGTGGAACGTCACCGCGCGCACGGGGCAGCCGCACGTCCGTGTCGACCTCGCGGAGCGCGTGCTCGTCACGTGGCTCGTCCTCGACACGTCGCCGTCGATGCAGTTCGGCACCGGCGAGCGGCGGAAGGCCGACGTCGCGGACGGCGTCGCCGTCGCGACCGGCCACGTCGCGACGCGGCGCGGCAACCGGCTCGGCGTCGTCACGTTCGGCGACTCGACACCGAAGACGCTGCCGCCCGCGCAGGGACGCATGGGACTGATCGGGCTCCTCGCGGCGCTCGACCGCGAGCCGGAGCAGGAGCGCGTCGGCGCGACGTCGCTCGGCGCGGCGCTCGCGCGCGCGAACGTCATGGCGCGCCAGCGCGGCATCGTCGTCCTCGTCTCCGACTTCCGCGGTCCGCTCGACTGGCGCAAGCCGCTGCTCGACCTGATGAGCCGCCACGAGATCCTCGCCGTCGAGATCCGCGACCCGCGCGAGCAGGAGCTGCCCGACGTCGGCGAGCTCTGGCTCGTCGATCCGGAGACCGGAAAGCAGCTGCGCGTCGACACGCGAAGCAAGACGCTGCGCGACCGGTTCGCCGTCGCTGCGGCGGAGGAGCGGAGCGGCGTCGCGCGCGTGCTGTCGTCGCTCGGCGTTCCGCACGTCGTGCTGTCGACCCAGGGCGACTGGCTGCGCGCGTTCGCGACCTTCCTCGGAGGCCGTCGTTGAGCTTCGCGCGCCCGCTCGCACTCGTCGCGCTGATCGCCGTTCCGATCCTCGTCGGGCTCTGGTTCTACAACGAGCGCCGCCGCCGGGAAGGCGCGTCGCGGTTCGCGAGCCTCGCCCTGCTGCCGAACATCGTCGACCGGCAGCCCGGGAGGCTGCGGCTGATTCCGCCGATCCTCTTCCTGCTCGCGCTGACGGCGATGATCGTCGGCTTCGCGCGGCCGCACGCGGTGATCAAGGTGCCGCGGCACGAGGCGACGGTCGTCCTCGCGATCGACGTGTCGCGGTCGATGAAGGCGACGGACGTCCTGCCGACGCGGCTCGACGCCGCGAAGAACGCCGCGAACGCGTTCCTCGACAAGGTGCCGGACACGTACAGCGTCGCGCTCGTCGCGTTCGGCAGCCGCGCGTACGTCGCCGTGCCGCCGACGCTCGACCGCTCGATCGTCCGCGCCGGCCTCGACGATCTCGTCCCCGGCGAAGGAACGGCGATCGGCGACGCCGTTCAGCTCTCGGCGCAGATCGGACAGCGACAGCGCGCCGCCGACGGCACGGTTCCGCCGACGTCGGTGCTGCTGCTCTCCGACGGCGCGCCCGACGGCGGCCGCGTCTCGGCGACGGTCGCCGAGCGGAAGGCGAAGGCGCTGCACGTTCCCGTCTCGACGGTTCTCGTCGGAACGCCGAACGGCGTGGTCACGCAGCAGCTCGTCGGCGGCTACACGGAGCAGATCCGGGTGCCGCCGAGCCCGGGCACGCTGCAGAAGATCGCGAATGCGACCGGCGGCCGGTTCTACCGCGCCCGCACGAGCACCGAGCTCGCTTCCGTCTACAAGCATCTCGCGACGCGCGTCGGGCACAAGACGGAGAACCGCGAGATCACCGATCTCTTCGCCGCGGGCGCGATCGTGCTTCCTGCTCGTCGGCGGCGCACTTTCCGCGTTCTGGTTCCGGAGGGTCCCGTGAAGCTCGCCGCCGCCGTCATCGTCGTGGTCGCCGCCGGCGCCGCCGCCTCCGCAGCGGGCGCGACGAACGAGTGCAAGGGCCTGCAGGTCTGCGTCCCGGTCACCGGGCCGTGGGTGCTCACCGCCGCGAACGCGGACGTGCAGTACCAGCTCGCGTGCCCGAAACGCTTCATCGTCGGCGGTCTCGATGCAGAGCTGAGCGTGCGTGGGATCGCCGTGAGCTTCCGCGGCGCACTCGGCAGTCCGGTCAATCCCGGCGTGACGACGACGACCGCCGCGGTCTTCATGGGCCGCCTCCAGCGCACCGGCGTCGCGGCGGCGAGCTTCCGGCCGCACATCGGCTGCATCCCAGCGTCGGGCGGCGGCCAGCGCGTCCCGACCGCGTATCGCGTATTTCCGCCCTCGCAGCCGACGCTGCCGGAGATGACGGAGATCCCGGTCGTCGCGGGAACGCACCGCTACGTGAGGAGCTGCAAGGCGCGCGAGCGGCTCGTCGACGCGACGCACGCGGTCGCGTTCTACACCGACACGCCGCCGTCGCGCGCGCTCGCTTCGGCCGTCACGACGGCGCAGACCGTGCGCGGCGGGCGGCTGCACCTCGCGGTCCACGCGGCTCCCGCGGCTGCCGAAGTGAAGGCGGTCGTCCAGGTCGACCTGAACTGCGTGGCGGCCGGATGACCTTCGGCAGCCCGTACCTGCTGCTGTCGCTGCTGGCGATTCCGCTCGCGGTCGGCATCTGGTGGCTCGCCGAGCGGCGGCGGATGAAGTACGCCGTGCGCTACACGAACCTCGACGTGCTGGCGACCGTCGCGGTCGGGCGGCGATGGCGGCGGTTGCTTCCGGCGGTGCTTTTCCTCGCCGCGCTCGCTGCGCTGTGCGTCGGCCTAGCACGCCCGTCGCTACACCGGATGGTGCCGACGGACAATGCAACCGTCGTCCTCGTCCTCGACGTCTCCGGCTCGATGCAGGCGAACGACGTGAAGCCGACGCGTCTCGTCGCGGCGCAGAAGGCGATCAACTCGTTCCTCGACCGCGTTCCGCCGCGGCTGAAGGTCGGGCTGATCCTGTTCGCCGGCGAGGCCGACATCGCGACGCCGCCGACGACTGATCACGAGCTCGTCCGCCAGGCTGTCGCCGACGCCGGCGCGTTCCGCGGCTTCGGCGGCACGGCGATCGGTGACGCGATCGCGGCGGCCGTGCAGCTCGGCCTGAAGTCGGCCGGGATCAACGGCTCGAGCTCGCTCGCCGCCGTCCGCACGGTCGCGCCGACGACCTCGCCGGCAAGCTCGCTCGTCTCGATCCTTTTCCTCTCCGACGGCCACCAGACGCGCGGCATCCTGCAGCCGCTCGAGGGCGCGGCGCGCGCGAAGAAGGCCGGGATCCCCGTCTTCACCGTCGCGCTCGGCACGAAGAACGGGAAGATCACGAACTTCCCGGGCGGCCAGTACGGCGGCGGCGGCGGCTTCGGCGTCCCGCCCGGCTTCGGCGGCGGCCGCTTCTACGGCCTCCAGCCCGACCCGACGACGCTGCATGCGATCGCGAACGCGACCGGCGGCGAGTTCTTCAGCGCGAACTCGGCCGGCTCCGTCCAGGCCGCGTACGCGAAGCTCGGCTCGAGCATCGGCCGCAAGCCCGGCCACGTCGAGGTAACCGCCGGCTTCCTCGCGGGCGGCGCGATCCTCCTGGTACTCGCGGGCGTGCTCTCGGCGCTCTGGGCGCCGCGGCTTCCTTAGGAACGCACCAAGGGCTTGAACTTGATGCGATGCGGCTCGAGCGCTTCGGGGCCGCGCGTCTCCTTCACCCACTCGGCGTACTCGCCCCACGTTCCCTCGAACCACGTCGTCTGGCTGTCGCCCTCGAACGCGAGGACGTGCGTCGCGATGCGGTCGAGGAACCAGCGATCGTGCGTGATCACGACGGCGCAGCCGGCGAAGTCGAGCAGCGCCTCCTCGAGCGCGCGCAGCGTGTCGACGTCGAGGTCGTTCGTCGGCTCATCGAGCAGCAGCACGTTGCCGCCGCTGCGCAGCAGCTTCGCGAGGTGAACGCGGTTGCGCTCGCCGCCGGAGAGATCGCCGACGCGCTTCTGCTGATCCGAGCCGCGGAAGTTGAACCACGAGACGTACTGGCGTGAGTTCACTTCGCGCTTGCCGAGCTCGATCGTGTCGAGGCCGCCGCTGATCTCCTTCCAGACGGTGCCGGCCGGGTCGAGGTCGGCGCGCGACTGGTCGACGTACGCGAGCTGCACGGTGTCGCCGACCTTCAGCGTGCCGCCGTCGGTCTGCTCCTCGCCGGCGATCATCCGGAACAGCGTCGTCTTGCCCGCGCCGTTCGGTCCGATCACGCCGACGATCCCGGCGGGCGGCAGCGAGAACGTCAGATCCTCGACGAGGAGCCGGTCGCCGAAGCCCTTCTGGACGCCCGTCGCGTCGATGACGACGTCGCCGAGCCGCGGTCCGGGCGGAATGTGGATCTCGACCTTGTCGAGCTTCACGTTCTGCTCCTCCGCGTACAGCTTCTCGTACGCGGCGAGACGCGCCTTCGACTTGTCGTGCCGCGCGCGCGGGCTCATGCGCACCCACTCGAGCTCGCGCGCGAGCGTGCGGCGGCGCGCAGACTCCGTCTTCTCCTCGACGGCGAGCCGCTCCTGCTTCTGCTCGAGCCACGACGAGTAGTTGCCCTTGAACGGGATCCCGCGGCCGCGGTCGAGCTCGAGGATCCAGCCGGCGACGTTGTCGAGGAAATAGCGGTCATGCGTGACGGCGACGACGGTGCCCTTGTAGTCGGCGAGGAAGCGCTCGAGCCATGCGACGGACTCCGCGTCGAGATGGTTCGTCGGCTCGTCGAGCAAGAGGAGATCCGGCGACGACAGCAGCAGCCGGCACAGCGCGACGCGGCGGCGCTCGCCGCCGGAGAGCGTCTCGACGTCGCGGTCGCCGTCGGGCACGCGCAGCGCGTCCATCGCGTGGTCGAGGTGCGAGTCGAGCTCCCAAGCGTCGGCGCGGTCGATCGCGTCCTGGACCTTCGCCTGGTCCGCGAGCAGCGTGTCGTAGTCCGCGTCGGGCTCGGCGAACTTCGCGGAGATCTCGTTGAAGCGGTCGAGCAGGTCCCGCAGCGCGCGAACGCCGTCCTCGACGTTGCCGCGCACGTCCTTGGCCGGATCGAGCTCCGGCTCCTGCTCGAGCAGCCCGACCGACACGTTGGGCGAGAGCTCCGCGACGCCGGACGACGGCTCCTCTTTCCCGGCCATGATCCGGAGCAGCGTCGACTTTCCCGATCCGTTCGGCCCGAGCACACCGATCTTCGCTCCGGGCAGGAACGACAACGAGATGTTCGCCAGCACCTGGCGGTCGGGGCCGTAGAACTTGTCGGCCCGGTACATCGTGTAGACGTACTCGCTGCTCACGGAGGCGACGATAGCCGTCAGGCGGAGCTACGGCGCGAACGCATAGACGGCGTTCGTGCCGCCGCCGGCGATCACGATCCGCTTCCCGACCGTCGTCGCAGTCGGGTCGGTCAGCGGTGACGGCAGCAGCGCCGCGGTCGAAACGGCGCCGGTCGCCGGGTCGATCTGCAGCACCGTGCTGCCGCCCACGAGGTAGAGCTTGCCGCTGAGTGCGGCCATTGCCGCGTGGTCCTCAGGCGCCGGCAGCGCACCGATCCGCCGCGTCCGCCCGGTCCGCGTGTCCACTGCGAGGATCGCGCTCGAGGAGCCGGCGGGAGTCAGGCCGCCGGCGACGTAGATCGTCGGTCCGATCGCGGCGACGCCCGCGTAGCGAAGGCCGGACGGCAGGCGCGCGACCGTCTTCGTCTTGCCGCCGCCCGCGTAACGGAGCACGGCGCTCGCGAACTTCACGCTCGTGTAGCCGCCGACGAGGTACGCCTTGCCGCCGATCGTCACGGCGCCGAGATCGGAGAGCGGTTCGTCGAGCCGGCCGGCCCGCGCCGCCGCGGAGCCGGAAGGCGCGACGCGCACGACCGCGTCGGACGAGGTTGCCTGGCCGCCGCCGAAGAGCAGCACCGAGCCGCCGACGAGCGCGGCCGCCGCGTCATGCGTCGGAATCGGGCAGCCGGCCCGCAGCGCGAAGATGCTGCGGCGTGCCGACGAGCACCTGGTCGGTCGACGCGCCCGCCACCTCGCCGCCGAGCAGCATCAGCTTCCCGCCGGGCAGCGCGACCGCCGAGGCCTTCGCGATCGTCTGCGGCAGCGAGCCGATCCGCGTCACCGTTCCGAATGTCGCCCGCGTCGTGTGAGCGCCGGCAGGCACCGCCGGCAGCAGGTCGAGCCCGTCCGGCTTGTTCAGGTAGCCCGGCGCCGACCCGGGCTGGTTCAGGTGGCCGTACGACCAGACGACCTGCTTCGTCGCCGGGTCGACGACGAGCACGCGGTGATGCCAGTCGTCGGTGATCGCGATCATCCCGTTCGGCCAGCGGACGGCGAGCGACGGCCGGTCGAGCGACCAGACGCCGGTCGGCGCGAACGTCCAGACGATCTTCCCGTGCGGGGTGATCTCGTCGACGCGGCCGGGCGTGTTGAAGCCCGCGACGAGGATGTTCCCGTCGGGGAGCAGCTGCGCGTCGGACGGGTAGCTCGTCGGCGTGCGCACGGTGTAGACGAGACGGCCGCTCTTCGAGATCCGGTCGACCCAGCCGCCGATCTCGGTGACGAGCACGCCGCCGTCGGGAAGCGGCGTCGCGCCGTTCGGCGACGACAGCCCCTGCGGCGGGTTGTGGCCGCACGAGCCGGCGTGGCCGATCTCGCGCACGACCTTGTGCGCGCGGTTGATCAGCAGCACGCGGCAGTTCTGGATGTCGGCGACCATGAACAGCCCGTTCGGAAGCAGATACGCGTCGTCCGGGTTCGAGAGGTAGCCGAACGCGGAGCCGCGAACGCCGGCGTGCCCGAACGTCCACACGAGCCGGTGCGCCTTGATCGAGATCTCGCCGATCTGCTGGTTGTATTCCTCGTTCGTCGAGATCGCGGTGTAGCCGGGCGTGAAGAACGCGTCGTCGGGATCGTGGAAGGACTGGCCGGGACGGACGTCGCCGGGGCGCGGGAACTGCCAGACGATCTTCTTCGTCGCGGGCGAGACGATGATGATCCGGTTGTTGTTCCGGTCGGCGATCATCAGGTAGCCGGGAACCGGTCCGGGCTTCAGCGCCGGGAAGCCGAGACGCTGCGCCGGTGTCGGCGACAGGCGCCGCGACGGCGAGCACGACGGCGCCGAGGGCGAGGCTACGCATGCAGGTGAATGGTGCCCACGACACCGCTGTTGTCGTCGGCAGGCAACCCAGCTCGCGCCGACCCAGCGGAACGCGCCGCTGCGCATGCGGCATCTGCCCGTGAAGCTCGTCATCCCGACCCGGATCACCCGGCCGCGGCAGACGTCGCCGCTCGGGAGGTACTCGAGCTGCAGCGAGGTCGCCTCGAGCGCCTGCGGCGACACGAGCAGGTCGGCGCGGACGAGCAGCTTCTGCGGGCTGTCGGCGCCGCCGACGAACGAGACGATCTGCTTCAGATCCGTGCCGTTGCGGATCACCCGCCCCGTCAACGGCTCGCTGACCTTCGTCGCGTTCCACGGCCGCACGCTGCTTCTGCAGCGGCCCGAGCATCAGCAGCGGCAGCCCGACTAAGCACGGCGGCGCCGGCCGCGATCATTCCCGGCGAGCGGAGCCCGAATCCTCCGACCCGCCACAGGAGCAGCACGGCGACGGACGCGACCGAGACGCCGTAGATCGCGGCGAGCCACGGCGCGCTGCGGTCGGTTCCGGCGAACATCCCGTGCAGCGACGCCGCGCCCCAGACCGCGAAGTTCGCGTAGTGCGCCTTTCGCCACAGCGGATGCGGGATTCGCTTGCGGTACCGGTTGGTGATCGCGAGCGCGAGCAGGAGCTCGGCGGCCGCGATCCCGAGCCCGGTCCACAGCGGCCGGTACCGCGAGGTCAGCGGGACGACGAGCTGCGTGAGCGAGAACGGCATGAACGAATCCGCCGCGATCGCGAGAACGTGGATCCCGATCAGAGAGCCGACGAGGAGCCCGCCGAAACGGTGGACGTCCTCGGCGGCGAAGCGCGGCCAGCGCCGCGTCTGCACCTTGCCGCCGAGCGCCATCCCGACGCAGACGACGATGGTGAGGACGACATAGGCGGCGACGCCGGACGCGCGTGCGGCGTACCAGATCGCAGGTGACGCGGTCAGATGCACACGGCCTCGCGCGTCCCGCGACTCCACGCTTCGTTCGCGGTCACCGCGCCGTCGCGGTCGACGAAGCGGCCCGGGAGCCCGCGCGCGTCGAGCCAGTCCGGCCCGTCGTCGCCGAGCAGGAACGCTGCCTTCGCGGCGACGTCGGCGGCGAGACACGTCGCGCCGGAGACGGTCGACCTGAAGCCACGGCGACGCCGACGGCCGGCCGGTCCGCGGGTCGACGAGATGATGCTGCTCTTCGCCGCCGCGGCGCCAGCGGCGCGACGCGGTTCCGCTCGTCGCGAGCCCGCCGCGCACGACGCGCACCGCGCCGCCGCCGGGGAGACCGACGTCCACGGCGCCGCGCACCGCGAGGTCACCGCCGGCCGAGACGAAGCCCGTGCCGCGGACGAGAGCCGCCGCCTGGTCGACGGCGAGCGACTTCACGACGCCGTTGAGATCGAGTGCGACGCCCGGCGGCCGCCTGAGGATGAGACCGTCGAGCCGGACGCGGCGAAGGCTCGACCGCGCAGCGGGGCCGAGCGGCGCGGGGTCGTCTCCGAGCTCGTCGAAGTCGCGGTCATATCCCGCAGCCTCGAGTGCCGACGCGAGCGTCGGGTCGACCAGTCCGTCCGTTTCGGCCGCGGCGCCGAGCGCAGAGTCGAGTGCGCGCGCGAACAGCGGCGAGACCGTGAGCGCCCACTCGCGCGACGCGTTGACACGCGAGAGCTCGCTGTCGGGGAGGAAGCGGCTGAACGTGCTCTCCCAGCGGGCGAAGACGGCGGCGACGGCGTCCGGATCCGCGCCGGAGACGACGATCTCGCAGCCCATCGCGCGAAAGCGGTGGACGCCGCTCACGACGTGCTCGTGACGACGGGCGGCGGCTGCACAGGCGGCGCGATCTGGCCCGCCGCGATGGTGCTACGGCGGACCGCGAGCTCGAAGGCCGGCGGCGCGGCGAGCGACTTCGCCCGGTGCTTCGCGTGGCCGGGCGCATGCGCCTTCGCGCCGGTGAAGGCGACGCCGAACGCCAGCGCCGCGAGGGCGCCGAGAACGACCTTCGCCCCGCGCGCACGGGCACGCGCGGCCGCGATACGCGAGCGCTTGTCGACGTCAGGCGACCGGCGGGCCACGATCCCGAGTATCGGGCGGGTTCCTGTGAAGTCTCTGTGACACGCGTTAACCGGCGTTGAACCCGGCCGCCGCCCGTGGCATAACCAGGGTATGCGCCGAACCGCACTTGTCCTGGCCGCCCTGGCCGCACTCGCCGTCGCGCCGGGGGCGGCCGCGTGGACGACGCTCTCGGGCGGCGTCGTGAACATCGTCGTCCCGTCGATGATCGTGACGCAGGCCGGCACCGAGCTCGTCTCGTTCGATTCTCCGAACGGCGACACGATCTCCGTGTCGCGCAGCGCGGGCACGCCGAAGGTGATCGTCGCGAACGACCCGATCGCGGGACGGACGCAGCTCGTGCAGCAGCCGAACGGCGCGATCCAGCTCTACTTCCCGAACGCGGCCGGCGTCGGGCGGATGACGTCCACGGACGACGGCAACTCGTGGACCGGCCCGATCCAGACGTTGTCGCACACCGTCGGCGGCGTCGAGGGCGCGGCGGTCCTGCCCGACGGGACGCCGGTCTTCTCACAGGACGGCACGGGATTCGTGAACGTCTTCCGCGGCCTCAACGGCGAGACGGTGAAGAACGTCTACACGCGCTGCTGCGGCTACGGCGAGTCGCTCGCCGTCGACTCGACAGGAATCGTGCAGGTCGCGTTCTACTCGAACGCCGACCCGGACGGCGCGTTCGTCTACGAGCAGCTCGGCGGCGACCTAGGCCCAGGCCCGGCGCTGGCGCTGAAGCCGACGGCGCCGCACGACGACCGCGTCCCGCTCGTCTCCGACAAGAGCGGCAACACGTTCATGGCGTGGCCGCCCGGCTATCCGACCGCGACCGCGTTCACGGTCGTCCCGTTCCGGGGCGGCCTGCCGTCCGGAGACGGCGTCACCTTCCGCGCGAACTTCACGGGCGGTGACCCGCACATGGCGCTCTCGGTCGACAGCGCCGACCGCCTCTGGGCGGTGTGGACCGGCCAAGGCGCGGTCCACGTCGCGCGCTCGCGCTCGCACGGGATGGATTTCGGCGCGACGGTGAGCGCGTCCGTCCCGGGCACGGCGTACCAGGTCTCCGCCGTCGGGATCCCCGGCAATCCCGGCAAGGTCGACGTGATCGTCAACACCGGCAGCTCGCTCGTCGAGCAGTCGCTGCCACCGGGTCTTTCCGTGAAGCTCTCGAAGACCGCGAAGAAGGTCGGCAAGAAGACCGTCGTGACGTGGACGGCGCAGGCGCTCGACGACGGTGCCCCCGTGCCCACCGCGACGTTCACCGTCGGCGGCCACACGGTGCATGCCAACTCCAGCGGCAAGGCGAAGGTCGGCCGAGGCTCAGGGAAGGCTGCAGCGCCGGGCTATGCCGCCGCCTCTTTCAAAGTCCACTAGCGGGCTACGATGAACCCATGGCTGTAACCGCCCAGCGGAAGCTCGATGCGCGCGCTCTGCGCGCCGACTTCCCGATCTTCGAGCAGAAGATCCACGGCAAGCCGCTTGCGTATCTCGACTCCGCGAACAGCTCGCAGAAGCCGCGGCAGGTGATCGACGCGATGTCCGAGTTCTACGAGACCTCGTACGCGAACGTGCACCGCGCCGTCCACGTGCTCGGCGAGCGCGCGACGGCGGGGCTCGAGGGCGCGCGCGACAAGGTCGCCGCGTTCCTCAACGCGCGCGAGTCGCGCGAGATCATCTTCGTCCGCAACGCGACGGAGGGACTGAACCTCGTCGCGTATTCCTGGGGCCTCAACAACCTCGGACCGGGCGACGCCGTCGTCGTGACGGAACTCGAGCATCATTCGGTGTTCGTCCCGTTCCAGCACATCGCGCGGCGGCAGGGAGCCGAGTTCGTGATGCTGCCGCTCGACGAGAACGACGAGGTCGACTACTCCGGCCTCGACGAGATCGCTCGCACGCACAACGTGAAGATCGTCGCGGCGAACCTCGTCTCGAACTCACTCGGCACGATCGCCGACATTGCGCCGCTCGTCCGCTGGGCGCACGAGCAAGGCGCGATCTTCGTCTGCGACGCAGCGCAGGCGGCGCCGCATCTCCGCGTCGACGTGCAGGCGCTCGACGTCGACTTCCTCGCAGTGTCCGGCCACAAGATGTGCGGGCCGAGCGGCATCGGCGTGCTCTGGGGCCGCGCCGAGCTGCTGGAGAAGATGGAGCCGTTCCTCCTCGGCGGCCACATGATCAGCTCCGTCCGCTACGAGAAGACGACCTGGGGCGAGCTGCCGCACAAGTTCGAGGCGGGGACGTCGCCGATCGTCGAGGCCTACGGGCTCGGCGTCGCCGTCGACTACCTCGAGGCGGCGGGACTCGACCTGATCGAGGCGCACGAGCACGAGCTCGCGGCGTACGCGCTGACGCGGCTCGCGGAGGTTCCGGGGATCACCCTGTACGGCCCGCCCGCCGACCGCCGCGCCGGCGTCGTCTCGTTCAACCTCGACGACATCCACCCGCACGACGTCGCGCAACTGCTCGACCAGGAGGGCGTCGCGATCCGCGCCGGCCACCACTGCTGCCAGCCGCTGATGAACCATCTCGGCGTCCCGGCGACGAACCGCGCGAGCTTCTACCTCTACACGATTCCCGAGGAGATCGACCAGCTCGTCGACGGCCTCGCCGCGGTGCGTAAGGTGTTCGCGTGAACGAGTTCGAGCAGATGTACCGCGAGGTGATCCTCGACCACTACAAGAACCCGCGCGGCCACGGTGTGCTCGACGACGCCGACGCGGAGGCCGACGGGCAGAACCCGCTCTGCGGCGACGAGGTCTCGATCTACGTCGCGTTCGGCGACGACGGCGAGACGATCGACGAGGTGAAGTTCTCCGGCCGCGGCTGCGCGATCTCGCAGGCGGCGACGTCGATGCTGACCGAGATGGTCGCCGGCCGCACCGCGATCGAGGTCGCGACGCTGGACAAGGAAGAGCTGCTCGAGGAGATCGGGATCCCGCTGACGCCGGTGCGGCTCAAGTGCGCGCTGCTCGGGCTGACGACGCTGAAGGTCGCGCTGCACAAGGCGAAGGGCACGCCGCTGCCCGACGGGCTCGCGGGGTTCGACGAGCTCGAGCTCACGTAGCGTGGCGCCGCTCGACGTCGCGCCGGCGGACGAGTTCCCGCCCGGCTCGATGAAGCTCGTCGTCGTCTCCGGCTCGCGCATGGTCGGCGTCTACAACTGCGGCGGCTCGCTCTTCGCGATCGAGGACCGCTGCTCGCACGACGACGGCCCGCTCTGCGAGGGCGACTGGGACGAGGAGGCGTGCACCGTCGTCTGCCCGCGCCACGGCTCCGCGTTCGAGCTGTCGAGCGGGCGGCCGCTCTCGCTGCCGGCGTATGAGCCGGTCGAGACGTATCCGGTGGAGATCGTCGACGGCGTGATCCGTGTCGACGTCTCTTAACGGGGTCTGACCCCGTTAACGTCTCTTAACAGTGACTGTCACCGTTAAGAAGCGCTGCTGGGGCGCGAACGACCCGCTCTACGTCGCGTACCACGACGAGGAATGGGGCCGCCCGGTGCGCGACGAGCGCGGCCTCTACGAGCGGCTGTGCCTCGAGGGCTTCCAGTCCGGGCTCGCGTGGATCACGATCCTGCGCAAGCGCGAGAACTTCCGTGCGGCATTCGCCGGCTTCGATCCCGAGAAGGTCGCACGGTTCGGGGAGCGCGACGTGAAGCGGCTGCTCGGCGACGCAGGCATCGTCCGTCATCGCGGCAAGATCGAGGCGACGATTGCGAACGCGCGCGGCGTGCTCACGCTCCGCGAGACCGACACGCCGCTGCCGGAGCTGATCTGGTCGCACCGGCCGAAGAAGTACGGCGTCCCTCGCACGACCGCCGACTGGTTCGCGCAGACGCCTGAGTCGAAGGAGCTGTCGAAGAAGCTGAAGCAGGCGGGCTTCCGCTTCGTCGGGCCGACGACGGTCTGGGCCGCGATGCAGGCGTGCGGTGTCGTCAACGACCACCTGAAGACGTGCTGGGTGCGCGCCGACGTGGAGCGCGAGCGCGCGTAATGCTCGCGCTGGTCGCGATCGTCGCCGCGCTCGCGCACCCGGCCGCGCCCGCGCGCAACGGCCTCGTCGCGTTCGACCGCTGCTGCGGGCTCGCGTCGACGGGGATCTACACGATCCGTCAGAACGGCACCGGCCAGCGGCGGATCTTCCGGCCGCTCGCGGACGACGCGCCGCTCACGCCCGCGTGGTCGCCGAACGGGAAACAGATCGCGTACGTCCCCGGCTCGCCGACCGGCGGGCTCTGGATGATGAACGCGAACGGAACCGGCCGCCACCGCATCGTCCGCGGCAACGGCGATCCGCTCTTCCCGAGCTGGTCGACAGACGGGACGAAGATCGTCTTTGCCGACGTCCCGCACCGCGGCTCGCGCTTCCACGATCTCTACGTCGTGCGCGCGAACGGCACGGGGCTGCGACGGCTGACCGCCGCGCCCGCCGACGAGACGGCGCCCGCGTGGGCGCCGAACGACCGCTCGATCCTCTACGCGCGCGGGCGCGACATCTGGACGATGCGCACCGACGGAACGCGGCAGCGGCTGCTGCTGCACAACGGACACTCGCCGTCGTGGTCGCCGGGCGCGACGCACATCGCGTTCATCCGCACGGGCAACCCGTGGATCGCGAACGCGAGCGGCACGCACGCGATCCGCGTCGTCGGCGCGCCTCAGCCGCAGATCTCCGTCGCATGGTCGCCGGACGGCCGCTGGCTCGCAACGGCGCCGATCGACCGCGGCAACATCCTCCTGATCCGCACCAACGGCTCGCAGACGACGCCGCTCACGAACGCGGCAGGCTTCTTCAACTCGTCGCCCGCCTGGCAGCGGCTCCGTTAGGCTCGGCCGGTGCTGGACGATCGCGTGCGCGCAGTGCTGCAGCGCCTCGAGGAGGAGGATGCCGGCGAGCGCGCGCAAGGCCTGCCGTACCAGGTGCGCTCGCGCGCGGTCGCGCCGACAACCGGCCGCTTTCTCTTCTCGCTCGTCGCTTCTCAGTCGGACTGCGCGGTGCTCGAGCTCGGCGGCTCACGCGGCTACTCGTCGATCTGGCTCGCCGCCGGCGTCCGCTATCTCGGCGGACGGCTCCTCTCCTTCGAGAGCGATCCGCGCAAGGTCGAAGCGTGGCGCGCCAACATCGCCGAAGCCGGCCTCGACGAATGGGCCGAGCTCGTCGACGGCGACGCGCTCGAGCTGCTGCCCGGGCTCGAGGACGTCTTCGACGTCGTCTTCATCGACGCGGAGAAGGACATCTACGAGGAGCTCTACGAGCTCGCGCGACCGAAGCTCGAGCCAGGCGCGCTCGTCGTCGCCGACAACGTCACGTCGCATCCCGACCCGCTCGCGCAGTACTCCGCGCGCCGCCAGGCCGACCCGACGACGGTGAGCGTCACGGTTCCGCTCGACCGCGGCCTCGAGCTGACCACCGTCTTGAAATAGACGAAGGGCCGCTTTCGCGGCCCTTCGATCCGGTGACCAGCGTCCGATTTGGTAGAGGCGCTTCCTGCTCCGGGCCAACCGATGATTCGGCGGCCGGGCGGCGCGAAACGCGTCGTCCCCTACGCTGGCTAGGCGATTCCCCGTGGGTCCGGGGACGCACCTCTACCCGCTGGTACCTCCACTGCCCGTACTTGATGAAATCACTGCCGGACCACCTCCTTTCCGCGGTAACGAGACCTTAGCGGACTAGGCGGCTGCAGCGACGGACGCCTCGGCGGCGAGCGTCTCGAGGACGGCGCGAAGCCTTTCGCCGAGGTCGATCTCGTCGAACGCCTCGTGGGCGCGGGGGACGGCGAGCTCGGCGGTCGAGACGCGTGCGCCGGCGGTGCCGAGGACCTTGCGGAGGTCGGTCTGGGCCCACATCGCGCCGAACTGGCCGGTGCTGGCGCCGATCACCGCGACGTCCTTGTTCGCGAGCGCGGCGCCGCCTCTCGGCCGCGACGCCCAGTCGACCGCGTTCTTCAGCACGCCGGGAACCGAGCCGTTGTACTCCGGCGTCGCGAAGAGGATCGCGTCGGCCGCGGCCCAGTCCTCCCGGAGCCGGCGAACCGACTCCGGGAGCGGGGTGTCTTCCAGATCCTGGTCGTAGAGCGGCAGGTCGCGGATGCCGTCCCAGAGCTCGACCTCGACGCCCTCGGGTGCGGCCTCGGCGGCGAGATGCAGGAGCCGCGTGTTGTGCGAGTCGCGCCGCAGGCTTCCCGAAACGGCCAGGACCTTCACCGTTACGCGTCCTGACGGATCAGGGCGAGCTCGGCGATCAGCGTGACGTCGTTCGCCACGTAGTCGCCGCCGCCGGTCTGGTTCGGCGCGTTCCAGCTGACGCCGTACTCGGTGCGGTCGATGCCCGTCTCGAGCCGAAGGCCGAGGCGCTCGCGGCCCATCGGGTCGGTGACCGGCGCGGATGCGACGGCGCCCTTCAGCTCGACCTGGTGGGTGACGCCCTTGATCGTCAGCTCGCCGGCGCCCTCGACGCCGTCGCCGTCGACGCGGTGCAGCTCTGTCGCGCGGAACGAGATCTCGGGGAAGCGGGCGGCGTCGAAGAAGTCCGGCGTCTGGAGATGGGCGTTGAGGTTCTCGTCCTTCACGTCGACGCTGGCGATCTTCGCGGAGCCCTCGAGCGACGGCTCCTCGCCGCCGGTGAGGGTGACATTGAAGTCGGTGAAGCCGCCGCGGAAGGTGTTGACGCCGGCGTAGGCGACCTCGAACGACACGTGGGAATGCACCGGGTCGGCCGTCCACGTGCCTGCGGGAGCGATCTGCTTGGTGTTCTCGATGACTGACATCTGTGCTATTGCCTCCTGGTGCGATTTGCATATATACTTGCGATGTCAACGATGTTACCGGAGAAAGATTGCCTAGTCAAGTATTGACCGCACAACCTCTGACCGAGCCCGGGCTGTCGGCCTGGACGCGGTTCCTGCGTGCCCACGCGGCGGTGACGCGCGAGCTCTCGACGCGTCTCGAGGCGCAGCACGGGCTGACGCTCAGCGACTTCGACGTCCTCGTCCAGCTCTACTACGCCCCGGACCGGCGCATGCGCCGCGTCGACCTCTCGCGGTCGGTGCTCCTGACGGCGTCCGGGATCACGCGGCTGCTCGACGGGCTCGAGCGCTCCGGCTGGGTCGACAAGGCGCGCTGCTCGTCCGACGCGCGCGTGACCTACGCCGTCCTGACCGACGACGGGCGTCGTGAAGTTCGAAGCGGCGCAGGAGACGCACCTCGCCGACGTCGAGGAGCTGTTCGGCTCGCCGTTCAGCGAGAAGGAGCGCGCCGATCTCGCGGCTCTGCTCGGCCGACTACCGCTCGCCGAGACCTCGGCGGCCTGTTCGGCAGGCGACGAGGAGGCGGCGTGACCTACGCGTTCTCGTCCCTCGACGAGCTCGGCGACGGCCCCGGCTTCCGGAAGATCCGCGCGGCGCTCGGCGTCACGGCGTTCGGCGTCAACGCGACGGTCTACCCGCCCCACTACGACGGCCCGCGCCACTTCCACGACACGCAGGACGAGCTGTACTTCGTCCACAGCGGGCGCGTCCAGGTCGAGGTCGAGGGCGAGACCCGCGAGGTCGCTGCAGGCGGCTTGTTCCACGTCGAGTCGACGACCCCGCGCAAGGTGTCGAATCCGTTCGACGAAGAGGCGGTCATCCTCGTCGTCGGCGGCAAGGACGGCTACGTCGCGCGCGACGGCCACCTGGTCGACGAGGGCGACGCCGAGCGCCGCGCCTCCCTCGGGCACTAGTAACCGGACGACGGTTCTGATCCCGCGCTGCGCGTCGAGCTCCTCGAGCGCGGCCGGCACCTCGTCGAGCGAGATCTCGGCGGTGACGAAGCGCGCGAGGTCGAGCCGGCCGGCGAGCGCCTCGCGGGCGAGGAACGGGAAGTCGTCCTGCGGGATCGTGTCGCCGCCGTGGGTGACGGCGATCGCGACCTTCGGGCCGAAGAGGTCGCGCTCGATGTCGAGGTCGAGCGTCCGCGCGGGCGGCGGGACGCCGACGAGCGTCGCCGTGCCGGCGTAGGCGCACATCCGCACCGCGTCGGCGAGGCCGGCGGGAGCGCCGATCGCGGAGAACGCGAAGTCGACTCCCGCGCCGCCGGTCAGCTCGCGCACCTGCGCGACCGCGTCGCCCGACGACGCGTCGACGGCGTCGGTCGCGCCGAGCTCCAGCGCGAACGCGAGCTTCTCCGGCATCACGTCCACGGCGACGATCCGCGTCGCGCCCGCGAGCCGCGCGCCCTGGACGACCGCGAGGCCGACGCCGCCGCAGCCGATCACCGCGACGGCCGCGCCGGGCGTGACCGGCGTCGCCCAGAGCGCCGCGCCTGCGCCGGTCGAGAAGCCGCACGCGAGCAGGCACGCCTGTTCCACCGGCAGCTCGTCCGGGATCTTCACCGCGCACGCCTCGTGGACGATCGTCCGGTCGGCGTAGCAGCCGCAGCGGAGCACCGGCGCGAGCAGCGCGCCGTCCGCGCGCGCGATGGAGCCGTCGCCGCGCGCGCAGGTTGTTCGAGCAGCGGCGCGGATCGCCGCGCAGGCAGGCCGGACACGCGTCGCCGCACGGCGCGCGCCACGCGATCACGACGCGGTCGCCCGGCGCGACCGACGTCACGCCTTCGCCGACCTCCTCGACGACGCCGGCGCCCTCGTGACCGAGCAGGATCGGGAACGGGAGCCCCCAGCCGCGCGTCTCGACGACGTGGACGTCGCTGTGGCAGACGCCGCAGGCCTCGATGCGCACCTGCACCTCGTTCGCGCCGGGCGGGTCCAGCACGATCTCCTCGACGGCGGGACGCGCATCGGGATCGGCATAGACGACGCCGCGGCTCGTCACGCGTGCAATCTTCGCATGTGCACGTCGACACGCCGATCGGGAGGCTCGGGCTCGTCGCGTCGGAGCGCGGGCTGCGCGCGCGTCCTCTGGGACGGCGAGCCGCGGCGCGGGCGGCGACGACGGCCGTCCTCGCCGTCGCGGCGGCGCAGCTCCGCGAGTACTTCGCCGGGACGCGACACGAGTTCGACCTGCCGCTCGACCTCGACGGAACCGCGTTCCAGCGTCGCGCGTGGACGGCACTCGCGAAGATCCCGTACGGCGAGACGCGGAGCTACGGCGAGCAGGCGCGGCGGCTCGGCGTCCCGCGCGCTGCGCGCGCGATCGGCGCGGCGAACGGCGCGAACCCGCTCCCGATCGTCCTGCCGTGCCATCGCCTCGTCGGCGCGGACGGCTCGCTGACCGGGCTTCGGCGGCGGGCTCGAGACGAAGCGCTGGCTGCTGGAGTTCGAAGCGGCGAAGCGCGTCTGAGCTGCTCGTCGAGCGGCACGAGCTCGATGCCGAACGCGGCGGCCGGGCCGGGGTCGCCGACGACATTGTCGCCGAGCTGCAGCATCTTCAGCTGGTCGCGCGTCAGCGGCGGGTTCGGGAACTGCTCCATCACCGCCGCCTGCACGCGCATCACGCTGACCGGAACGTGCAGCGACGGCCGCCGGTTCCCCGTCGTCCGCTTCAGCCGCTCCCAGAAGTCGTTCCACGTCACCGCGTCGGGGCCGCCGACCTCGACGACGCCGCTGCCGGTGTCGAGCGACCGCGCGAAGAACTCCGCCAGGTCCTCGACCCAGATCGGCTGCAGCAGCGACGTGCCGTCGCCGACGATCGGCGTCACCGGTGCGAACCGCGCCAGCCGCATGAACACCTGCAGCGCGCCGCCGTCCTTCCCGAAGACGAAGCTCGGCCGGAAGATCACGTGCTCGAGCCCGGACTCGCGCACCGCGCGCTCCATCTCCCACTTCGCGCCGAAGTACGGCACCACGTCGCGCGACTGCTCGTCGAGCCCGAGCGCGCTCGCGAGCACGAGCCGTCGCACGCCCGCAGCCTGCGCCGCTGCGACGAGATCGCGCGTGCCCTGCGCCATCACGCGCTCGAAGTCGGCGCGCGAGCCGTTCAGGATCGACACGAGATGGACGATCGCATCGACGCCGTCGCACGCGGCGGCGAGCGACGTCGGATCGGTGACGTCGCCCTCGACCAGCTCCACGCCCCACGGCCCGAGCGGCCCGGCGCGGCGCGGGTCGCGCACGAGCGCGCGCACCGGCAGCTCCCGCGCACGCAGCGCGTGCGCGACATGGCGGCCGATGAACCCCGTGCCGCCGGTGAGAAGTACGGTCATTCGCCCGCTTCGAAGTTCTTGTAGTACCGGCTCGCCGTCGGGCCCGTCTGGCCCTTGTACTTCGAACCGATCTCCGACGATCCGTACGGCGTCGCCGCGGGCTCGGTCATCTGCATGAACGAGATCTGCCCGATCTTCATCTCCGGATAGATCGTGATCGGCAGCGTCGCGACGTTCGACAGCTCGAGCGTGACGTGGCCGTCCCAGCCCGGGTCGATGAAGCCCGCGGTCGAATGGATCAGCAGCCCGAGCCGGCCGAGCGAGCTCTTGCCCTCGAGCCGCGCGACGAGATCGTCCGGCAGCCTGATCCGCTCCAGCGTCGAGCCGAGGACGAACTCGCCCGGATGGAGGATGAACGGGTGGTCGCCCTCGACCTCGACGAGCTCCGTCAGCTCGTCCTGCGGCTGCTTCACGTCGATGTACGGATAGCGGTTGTTGTGGAAGACCCGGAAGAGGCGGTCGACCCGCACATCGACGCTCGAAGGCTGGAGCAGAGACGCGTCGTAGGGCTCGATCTCGATCCGGCCCTCGGCCAGACAGCGCGCAATCGTGGCGTCGGAGAGGACCATGAGTCGATTCTACGACTACCATCGTGGACCTCATGGCAACAGTCGGCGACACGAATCGCGCCGAGCTCCGTGAGGTTCGGCGCGAGCTCCGGCGCCGCCAGGTCCAGCGCAGGCGGCTCACGGCGATCGCGATCGTCGCCGGGATCATCCTCGTGTCCGCGTTCATCGGGAAGCTCGTGTCCGGTCCGGGCTCGGTGTCGCTCGCGCCCGTGCCGTCCGCCGCCGTCTCGAGCCCGTTCCACACGCCGCTCCCGGAGGAGATCCGCGGCGTGCACGTCTCGCTCGGGCTCGCCGACAAGCTCTCGTCGTACATCGCGCTCCGCAAGGACGGGCTGAACACGATCGAGCTCGACGTGAAGGACGAGACGGGCTCGCTCGGATTCGACAAGGGCGCGCCGGCGCTCGCCGTCTCCGACGGAGCCGCGCGTCCGTACTACGACCCGGCGACCGTCGTGAAGCGCGTCCACCGCGCCGGCCTCTACCTCGTCGGCCGCGTCGTCACGTTCGAGGATCCGATCACGTCGGTCGCGCATCCGAACGCTGGCGATCCACACGGCGAACGGCTCGGTCTGGCGCACGAACGCCGGTCTCGGCTGGCTCAATCCGTATTCGAGGGCCGCGTGGAAGTACGACGTCGACGTCGCCACAGCCGCCGCGAAGGCAGGCTTCGACGAGATCCAGTTCGACTACGTCCGCTTCCCGAGCGACGGCGACGTCGCGGACATCCGCTATCCCGGCCCGCACACGCAACCGATGGGCGAGACGATCGCCGCGTTCCTCGCGTACGCGGCGCGACGGCTGCATCCGCTCGGCGTGCGTGTATCCGCCGACGTGTTCGGGCTGTCGGCGAACCACGATCTCGGCGTCGGCCAGTACCCCGGCCAGATCGGCGAGGTCGTCGACACGATCTACCCGATGGTGTACCCGTCGCATTACGGCGGCGGTGAGTACAACCTGCCGAACCCGGACGCGACTCCGTGGAAGACGGTCTCGTTCTCGCTGCGCGACTTCCGCTCGAAGCTGACGGGGACGAAGGCAACCGTCGTGCCGTGGCTTCAGGACTTCACGCTGGGCCAGCCGTACCGGCTGCCGCAGGTCAAGGCGCAGGTGGAGGCGGCGCGCGACTGGAACGCCGGCGGCTTCATGCTCTGGAACGCGGGCGGGATCTACAACGCCAAGGCGCTCGAGCCGGGGCCAAAGCCGCAGCTGCCGCCGCTCTACCCGGCCCATCTGTAGGCCCTCGGTATCCTGAGGCGATGGCCGTCACCCGCGCGATCGAGCTGAAGACGGCGGTTCCGGGGCCGCGCTCGCAGGCGATCCTGGCACGGATCGACGCGTCGATTGCGAGCGCGCTCTCGGTCTATCTGCCGATCGTCGCGGCGGAAGGCCGCGGCTCGACGATCACCGACGTCGACGGCAACACGTTCATCGACTTCGCCGGCGGCGTCGGCTGCCTCAATGTCGGCCACGCGCATCCCGCACGTCGTCGAAGCGGTGCAGGAGCAGGCGGCGCGATTCCTGCACACGGACTTCACGATCGTCCCGTACGAGCTGTACGTCGAGCTCGCCGAGCGGCTGCTTGCACTCGCTCCGTTCCGCGGCGATGCGAAAGCTGCGTTCTTCAATGCAGGCACCGAAGCGGTCGAGAACGGCGTCAAGTTCGCGCGCGCGTTCACCGGCCGGCCCGCGGTGATCGCGTTCGAGGGCGCGTTCCACGGCCGCACGCTGATGTCGCTCACGCTCACGTCGAAGACGCATCCGTACAAGGCAGGGCTCGGCCCGTTCGCGCCCGAGGTCTACCGCGTTCCGTTCCCGAACGAGTACCGCGGCATCACGACCGCCGACGCGCTCGCCGCCCTCGAGCGCGCGCTGCAGACGCAGGTCGCGCCGGAGAACGTCGCGGCAATCGTGCTGGAGCCGTCCAGGGCGAGGGCGGCTTCATCGTCGCGCCGCAGGCGTTCGTCGAGGGCATCCGCGGCGTGTGCGACCGCCACGGCATCGTGATGGTCGTGGACGAGGTGCAGACCGGCTTCGGGCGCACCGGGAAGATGTTCGCGATCGAGCACTACGGGGTGGAGCCGGACCTGATGCTCGTCGCGAAAGTCGATTGCCGCGGGGCTGCCGCTCTCCGGCGTGCTCGGGCAAGGCCGCGATCATGGATGCGCCGGCCGAGGGCGGTGTCGGCGGGACCTTCGTCGGCAATCCCGTCGCTCAGGCTGCAGCGCTCGCGGTTCTCGACGTGTTCGAGGACGAACGGCTCGCGGAGCGCGCGGGAGCACATCGGCGAGACAATCCGCGGCCGGATGCTCGCGTGGCAGGAACGGTTCCCGGCAATCGGCGACGTGCGCGGGCTCGGCGCGATGCTCGCGGTCGAGTACGTCTCCGATCCGGAGACGAAGGAGCCGGCGCCCGAGCTCGCGTCACGCGTTGCCGAGGAGGCCGCGGCGCGCGGCCTGCTGCTGCTGAAGGCGGGCGTCTACGGGAACTGCAACCGTGTGCTGTGTCCGCTCGTGATCACGGACGCCGAGCTTGCGGAGGCGCTCGACGTCTGGGAAGAGGCGCTCGTA
>CAWFKM010000013.1:0-25022 GCA_963816455.1 uncultured Actinomycetes bacterium | reverse complement strand
GCACCGCTCGGACAACTCGGGCACGACGTTCAACTTCACCGACTACCTGTCGAACGTCAGCCCGGCGTGGAAGTCGGCAATCGGGACCGGCGTCGCCGTCAACTGGCCCGTCGGCTCGGGCGGCAAGGGCAGCGCCGGCGTCGCCGCGCTCGTGACCCAGACGCCGGGCTCGATCGGCTACGCCGACGTGTTCTTCGCGATCCACAACCACCTCAGCTACTTCGCGATGAAGAACGGCTCCGGCAAGTTCGCCACGCCGGGCATTCGCGGGATTCTCTCAGCCGCATCGAGCGACCAGAAGCCCGACGCAAACAACGCACTCTCGATCGTGAACCCGCCCGCGAAGTTTGCGAACGCGTATCCGATCTCGACCTTCACCTACGTGATCGTCGCGCAGCAGTCGAGCAAGGCGCCGGGACCTCAAGAAGTTCCTCTTCTGGGCGGTCACGAAGGGCCAGGCCTTTGGGCCCAAGCTTCTCTTTCGCGCCGATTCCGAAGAGCGTGCTCGTCGTTGCCGAGAAGACGATCGCGAAGATCCATTCGTAGGGACCTGAGTGTCCTCTGCAGAACTGACGCCTGCACAACCCGCCGCCCCTTCACGGGGCGGCGCGGTTCGCTTCGGCGACGTTGCTCTGCAGGCGGTCGCAGGAGCAGCAGCGCTCGGCGTCACCCTTCTCGTCGGCCTGATCATCTGGAAGGTCTTCCAGGAGGCCTGGCCGGCGATCCACCAGTACGGCATCTCGTTCGTCTGGCGCGTCGCCTGGAACCCGGTTGTGGGCCGGGAGCTCTACGGCGCCGGGAGCTTCCTCTTCGGCACCGCGATCACGTCGCTCGGCGCGCTGCTCCTCGCCGCTCCGCTTTCCATGGGGATCGCCCTGTTCCTCACGGAGCTCGCGCCGAAAGCTTTGCGCGGCCCGGTCACGGCTCTCGTCGAGACCCTGGCCGCCATCCCGAGCGTCGTGCTCGGTCTCTGGGGGATCCTGGTGCTCGGGCCGCTGCTCGGGACGACGATCGAGCCGTGGCTGCACAGCGCCTTCGGCTTCGTCCCGCTCTTCGGCGAGCCGACATCGTCAGGAGCAGGCATCTTCACGGCGATCGTCGTGTTGACGATCATGGTCCTGCCGATCGTCTCCAGCATCACGCGCGAGCTGTTCCTCGGCGTGCCGCACGACCTGAAGGAAGGCGCGCTGGCGCTCGGCACGACGCGGTGGGAGATGGTCAGCGGCGTGATGTTCCCGTACGCGCGCGGCGGCATCGCCGCGGCCCTGATCCTCGGCTTCGGCCGCGCGATCGGCGAGGCGATCGCGGTCACGCAGGTGATCGGCGGCGGCGTCGGCATCCACTGGAATCTCTTCGGCGGCGGCGACACGCTCGGGAGCAAGATCGCTGCGTCGTATCAGGGTGCGGCGACGCACCTCGAGACCGCGTCGCTGATCTACCTCGGCGCGATCCTCCTCGTCTTCTCGCTCCTCGTGAACCTCCTCGCGCAGTGGATCGTCCGCCGCTCGGCGAAGAAGCACGGCATCACCCGCGGAGGCCACGCGTGAGCGCGCAGGAGTTCGCAAGCCCTCACCAGCATCACGACCGGCTGGCGCGCCGCAAGGCGGTCAACCGCGTCATGGAGCTGCTCGCGTGGTTGGCGGCGGCGATCGCCGTCGGCATCCTCGGTGTCGTCATCTTCTCCGTGGCCCGTCGCGGACTGCCCGCGCTCAACCTCGACCTGCTCACGAAGGACCCGATTCAGTTCAGCCTGACGAACGCGCCACAAGGGCTCGCCAACGCGTTCGTCGGCACGATCGTGATCGTCGCGATCGCGACGCTGATGGCGCTGCCCGTCGGGATCCTCGTCGCGATCTACCTCAACGAGTTCGCGCCGGCGTCGATCCGGAACTTCGTGACGATGATCCTCGACATCCTCAACGGCGTGCCCGCGATCGTGATCGGCATCTTCGTCTACGGGCTGTTCGTCGTCGGCCACGGTCAGAGCGGCCTCGCCGGCGCCTTCGCACTCGCCTGCCTGATGCTCCCGCTCGTCTCGCGCTCGACGATGGAGATCCTCGCGCTCGTTCCGAACTCGCTCCGCGAGGCCGGGCTCGGGCTCGGCGTCCCGCAGTGGCGCACGACGCTCTCGATCGTGCTGCCGCAGGCGATCGGCGGGATTCTCACCGGCACCGTGCTCGCGGTCGCACGCGTGGCGGGCGAGACCGCGCCGCTCCTGCTCGTCTCGTCGTTCGTCGGCACCCAGACGGAATGGAACCCGATCCACGCGCTCCAGACCATTCCCGTGGCGATCTTCGAGCTCTCCGAGTCGCCGGACCCCGCTGATCACGCACGGGCCTGGGCTGCGGCGCTCGTCCTGCTGCTCTTCATCCTCTTCACGAGCCTCGGCGCGCGCTGGCTCGCCAATCGCAACCGAAGTAAGCTGGCCGCACGGTGACGGAAGGAGCCGAACAGATGTCGACTACAGTCGAGCCCGCAGCGATGCGTGTCGAGACGAAACGCTCACCACTCCCTGCGCGCGACCGCCTCGAGCGGATCTTCAACATCGAGGGGCTCGACGCGATCTACAGCGGCAAGCCTGCGGTCAAGGGCGTGACGATGGAGGTCTACAAGAACCTCGTCACCGCGATCATCGGCCCGTCCGGCTGCGGCAAGAGCACCTTCATCCGCTGCTTCAACCGGATGAACGACCTGATCCCCGGCTTCACGCAGACGGGGACGATCAGCTACCACGGCCAGGACATCTGCGGATCGGACGTCGACCCGGTCGCGGTGCGCCGCAACATCGGCATGGTGTTCCAGCGGCCGAACCCGTTCCCGAAGTCGATCCGCGACAACGTCGCCTGGGGCATGAAGGTGCTCGGGATCAAGGACGACATCGACGACCGGATCGAGCGCGCGCTGACCCAGGCTGCGCTCTGGGACGAGGTCAAGGACCGGCTGAAGGCGAGCGCGCTGTCGCTCTCCGGCGGTCAGCAGCAGCGGCTCTGCATCGCGCGCGCGATCGCCGTCGAGCCGGACGTCGTGCTGATGGACGAGCCGGCGTCGGCACTCGACCCGATCGCGACGAAGGCGATCGAAGAGCTGATGCACAACCTGAAGAGCGAATACACGTTCATCATCGTCACGCACAACATGCAGCAGGCCGCGCGCGTCGCCGACATGACGGCGTTCTTCTCGATCTCGCAGGGCGGCGAAGGCCAGCGCTACGGCGAGCTGATCGAGTACGACGCGACGGAAAAGATCTTCACGGCGCCCTCCGACAACCGCACGGAGGACTACGTCACCGGCAGATTTGGTTAGGGCGTCGCCGCGGGGAAGCGGCAGACGATCTCGAGGCCGCGGCCGGGGCGCGCCGGTCGCTTCGACGGTGCCGTCGGCGGACGTGACGATGTGCTTCACGATCGCGAGGCCGAGGCCGGTGCCGCGCGACGAGCGTGCCTGGTCGGCTCGGTAGAAGCGCTCGAAGAGCCGCGGCACGTCGGTCTCCGAGACGCCCTTTCCGTTGTCGGAGACGATCAGCACGCGGCCGCTGGCCTTCCTCGAGGATCGACACGGTGCAGCGGGTTCCGGGGCCGGCGTAGCGGAGCGAATTTGCGACGAGGTTCTCGATCATGACGCGCAGCATCCGCGGTCGCAGCGGCAGCTCGACCTCGGCACCTGCGATGAGCGACGAGCTCGATCTGCGCGCGTTCGGCACGCGCACCGAACGCGGCGATCGCCTCCTCGGCGACCGGCAGCGCGAGCGTGCGGCCGAGCGAGACGACCTCGCGTCCCGTCTCGAGCTCGCCGAGGAAGAGCACGTCGTCGATCAGCTCGCGCGCCTGCGCGACCTCGAGCCGCGCCTGGTCGACGAGCTGGTCGACGTCGGCCTCGGGCAGCGTCGCGCTCTCGAGCAGGACGAGCATGCGCGCGAGCGGAGTCCGCAGCTCGTGCGAGACCGCCGCCGTGAACCCGGCGCGGAGCTCCTGGTACGCCGAGAGCTCCGGCAGCGCGTCGAGGAACAGGACGAGCGGTCCAGGCGCGGCGCCCTCAGCGTCCTCGCCGAGCCGTCTGCCGGGCGTCGCGTCGCCGAGAAGTCGCCGCCGCGGAGGGGCTCGCCGCGACGAGACGGCGCTCGCTGTCGAGCACGACAACCGCATCGTCGACGGCCGCGAGGAACGCTCGGACGCGATCTTCGGCACCATTCACCACACCTTCACCAACCATTCACCCCTCGAACACCCGTGGACACTGCTCAGCAACCGATAATGACACCGATGCCGAAGGTCCTCATCGTCGAGGACGACGAGGTGATCGCCCAGGGCATGGCGCGCCACCTCGGCGCCGCTGGTTTCGACGCCGTCTGGGTGGCCAACGGCGACCAGGGGCTCGCCCGGCTCCGCTACGAGAAGCCGGACGTCTGCGTCCTCGACCTGATGCTGCCGGGCCTCGACGGCTGGAAGCTGATCGAGACCGTCCGCGCCGAGGGCGTCGCGACGCCGATCGTGATCGTCTCGGCGCGCGGCACGGAGCACGACCGCGTCCATGCGCTCGAGATCGGCGCCGACGACTATCTCGTGAAGCCGTTCTCGATGAAGGAGCTCGTCGCCCGCGTCCGCGCAGCGGCGCGACGGGGGATCCGCCGCGAGGAGACGCCGCGCGGCGAGCCGATCGAGGTCGAGGAGCTGCTGATCGACCCGCGCGAGGTGCAGGCGTACATCGACGGCGAGAGCGCCGAGCTGACGCCGACCGAGTTCCGCCTGCTCTACCAGCTCGCGCTCGACCAGGGCCGCGTCTCGACGCGCGACGAGCTGCTCCAGAAGCTCTGGGGCCGCCGCGAGTCGCACCGCGACCGCACGGTTGACGTGTTTGTGCGCCGGCTGCGGGAGAAAGTCGACCGGCGGGCCTCGCGCCACACGTTCATCCAGACCCGTTACGGCGTCGGTTACAAGCTCGAGGCGGTGCCCAAGGACCGGGCCGCCGCGGGCGGACGCCTGTAGCGGCTCCGTCACGGCCCGTTCACCGAACCGTCGCCCATCGGCACCGGTGGCGCCGCCACCATCCCGGGCATGCGGTTTGCCGTGGTTGCCCACAGCAATACCGAGACGAACGAGGCTCTCGCCGCCGCGGCGCGGGGCGCTCGGCGTCGCAGCCGGCGTGCTCACGCCGCGCGAGGCGCTGGGCGTCCTCGAGCCGGGCGACGTCGCGCTCGGCCGGCTCGACGTCCGCGAGGGTCTCGACGGGATGGAAAGCGGGGAGCTCGAGCTCGAGCGGCTCGCGGCCGGCGGGTGCGTGGTGCTCAATCCGCCGCGCGCGCTCGCCGCGGCGCACGACAAGCTGCTGACCGCACGCGCGCTGCGGCTCGCCGGGCTGCCGCATCCGCGCACGACGCTGATCGCCGAAGGCCTGCCGTCGCCCGCGCCGGAGCTGCCGCTCGTCCTGAAGCCGCGGTTCGGAAGCTGGGGCCGCGACGTGTCGCTCTGCCGCACACGCGACGAGCTGGACGCGGCGCTCGAGCGCGCCTCCTTCCGCGGCTGGTTCCGGGAGCACGGCGCGCTCGCGCAGGAGCTGGTGCCGCCGGTCGGCTGGGATCTTCGCGTCGTCGTCGCGTGCGGCCGCGTCGTCGGCTCGGCGCGCCGGGTCGCCGCCCCCGGCGAATGGCGGACGAACGTCGCGCTCGGCGGCCGGAGTGAGACCGCCCCGGCGCCGCCGCTCGCGCGGGCGCTCGCCGTCGCGGCCGCCGACGCGATCTGCGCCGACCTCGTCGGCGTCGACCTGCTGCCGACGGCGGACGGCTACGTGATCGCGGAGCTGAACGGCGCGGCCGACGTGAAGCCCTGGTACGGCCGCGGCGGCGACGTCTACGGCGACGCGGTGTTCGAGCTGCTGCGCACCGCCGCCGACCGGCGCGCGCTTTCCTTGATCCCCGCCTAGTCGACGGGCTTCGGCTGGAGCCCGGTCGCGACCTGGCGGCGGCCCTGCGCCTCGTACGCGACGTCGACCGTCTCGTGCTTGCGGTACGAGCCGATCACGCCGAGCCACATCAACGTCCAGCGCCAGAAACCGAGCCGGCCCTCCTGCTCGATCGCGCGCGGGAAGACGAGCGACCGCCCGTCGACCTCGTAATCGACGCCACGAACCTGCGCGACGCCGTTCACGTAGACCTCGAAGGAGTCCGGCACCTGCGCCGGCAGCTCGACCCGCGCGCCCTGGCTCACCGTCATAGAATGCCCGACGGGGTGCGCCGGAAGCTCGCTTTCGTTCTCGTCGTGTTTGCTGCGCTCGCCGGCGCAGGAGTCGCGGCAGCCTCGAACGGCGGCTTCGCTCCCCCGAGCCCGGCCTCGCCGAACGCCGAGAACACGCGTACTGCGTATCTCGTGATCCTCGCCTTCACCGGCGTGATCTTCCTGATCGTCGAGACGCTGCTCGTCGTCTTCATCGTCAAGTACCGGCGCGGCAACCGCCCGCGCAACGCCGACGGGGCGCAGGTGCACGGCCACACGCGGCTCGAGGTGATCTGGACGGTGATCCCGGTGCTGATCCTGCTCGCGATCGGGCTCGTCGTCTTCTTCGAGCTCCCGAAGATCGAGAACGCACCCGCGTCGGCGAACCCGATCCACATCACCGTCGAGGGCCACCAGTTCTACTGGCAGTTCAACTACCCGAACGGCGCACGCTCGATCAACGATCTGCACGTGCCGCAGGGGCAGGTCGTCGACCTCGACATCGTCTCGGCCGACGTGATCCACAGCTGGTGGATCCCCGAGCTCGGCGGGAAGATCCAGGCGATTCCCGGGCGGACGAACAAGCTCTGGTTCGACGCGACGCGCGAGGGGACGTTCGTCGGCCAGTGCGCCGAGCTCTGCGGGATCTTCCACGCCGCAATGACCGCGAGCGTCGTGGCCACCGACGACGCGGGCTACCACACCTTCATCACGACGACGGCCAAGACCGACCTCGGCCGCGGCGAGTACCAGGGTGTCTGCGCGACGTGCCACGGCATGCAGGGCCAGGGCGGCTACGGACCGGCGATCGCGAACAACCCGATCCTGACGCAGAAGGATGCGCTCGAGAATCTTGTGCGCGACGGGCGCGGCAACATGCCCCCGGTCGGCGACACGTGGAACCAGGCACAGATGAACGCGCTGTACGAGTACGTCGGCAAGCACATCTACAAGGGAGCGGCGAGTGGCGGTTAGGTCGGATGCGGTTGCGCCGGTGAGCTGGAAGAGCGGCCGCGTGGCGAGCTGGCTCGTCACGGTCGACCACAAGCGGATCGGGATTCTCTACATCTCGACGTCGCTCTTCTTCTTCGTGATCGGCGGCATCCTCGCCATGCTCATGCGCTCGCAGCTCGCGGCGCCGAACGAGACGTTCCTGACGAAGAACTCGTACAACGAAGTGCTGACGATGCACGGCACGACGATGATCTTCCTCGTCGTCGTCCCGATCCTCGCCGGGTTCGGCAACTACCTCGTGCCGCTGATGATCGGCGCGCGCGACATCGCGTTCCCGCGGCTCAACGCGTTGTCGTACTGGCTGTTCCTCGTCGGCGGCGATCATCCTCAACCTGAGCTGGTTCGCGACGCAGGCGGCCCGCGAAGGCGGGCTGGTGGTCGTACCCGCCGCTGTCGGAGCTCACGTACAGCCCCGGCAACGGACAGGACTACTGGATCCTCGCGCTGCACGTCCTCACGATCGTCGTCGCTGCTCGGCGCGATCAACTTCGATCGTCACGATCGCGAACATGCGCACGCGCGGGATGACGTGGATGCGCATGCCGCTGTTCGTCTGGTCGATCTTCACGTACGGGATCCTGCTCATCGTCGCGCTGCCGTCGATCGCCGGCGGACTGACGATGCTGCTACTCGACCGCAAGGCCGGAACGCACTTCTTCATTCCGGCGGAGGGCGGGAACCCGGTGCTCTATCAGCACGTGTTCTGGTTCTTCGGGCACCCCGAGGTCTACATCATGGTGCTGCCGGTGATGGGAATGATCTCGGAGATCATTCCGGTGTTCTCGCGCAAGCCGATCTTCGGCTACAAGGCAGTCGCGTTCTCGACGCTCGCGATCGCGTTCCTGTCGCTGCTCGTGTGGGCGCACCACATGTTCACGACGGGGCTCGGCGTCGGGCTCGACTCGTTCTTCATGATCTCGTCGCTGGTGATCGCGGTGCCGACGGGCGATCAAGATCTTCAACTGGCTCGCGACGACGTGGCGCGGCAACCTCTCGTTCGACACGCCGATGCTGTTCGCGCTCGGCGTTCATCGCGCTGTTCACGATGGGCGGCCTGTCCGGGATCTTCCTCGCCGCGTTCCCGGTCGACTGGCAGCTGAACGACAGCTACTACGTCGTCGCGCACTTCCACTACGTGCTGTTCGGCGGCTCGATGTTCGGGATCTTCGCCGGGCTCTTCTACTGGTGGCCGAAGATGTTCGGAAGGCTGCTCGACGAGAGGCTCGGCAAGTGGTGCTTCTGGACGATGTTCATCGGCTTCAACCTGACGTTCCTGCCGCAGCACATGCTCGGGCTGCTCGGAATGCCGCGCCGGATCTACACGTACAGCCACGGTGGCCTCTGGGAGGGCTACAACATGATCTCGACCGTGGGGTCCGGGATCATGTCGATCAGCGTGCTGCTCCTCGCGATCAACATCTGGCGGACGAACGTCCTGCGGAAGGGCATCCGGGCGACGAACGATCCGTGGATGGCCGACACGCTCGAGTGGTACACGACGTCGCCGCCGCCGCCGCACAACTTCGACTCCGTCCCCTACGTGACGAGCCATCGCCCGCTGCGCGACCTGCGGCGGAAGCTCGCGGAGCAGACGTGACCGGCGTCGCGCCCGGGCCTTGGCTCCGCGCGACCGCGCTCGTCGCCGTCGCGGGGACGCTGCTCGCCGTCGTCTCCGGCGCGGCGCATCTCGACACCGCGCACCGGCTGCTCGCGGCGCTCGTCGCGCCGCCGCTCGCCGCGCTGCTCGTGATGGCGTGGACGGCGCACCGCGAGCTCGTGCCGGCGGTGCTGACGGCGTCGGCGCTGTTCGCGGCTGCGGCCGCGGTCTCCGGCGCCGCGCTCCATGCGACGCTCGCGGCGCTCGCGCTCGCGGCGCTGCTCGTCGTCGCGGTGCAGAGCTACCGCGGCGAGCATGTCCCGTGGGGCTCGTGGCGGGACTACGTGTCGCTGACGAAGCCGCGGATCATGTCGCTGCTGTTGATCACCGGCTTCTGCGGGATGATCGCCGGCGCGCAGGGCTGGCCCGGAACGGCGCTCGTCGTCGCGGCGATGACCGGCCTCGCGCTCGCGTGCGGCGGCGCGAGCGCGCTGAACCATGTGCTCGACCGGGACATCGACCCGCTGATGGGCGAGCGCACGAAGCAGCGGCCCGTCGCGTCGGGCCGCGTCGCGCCGAGCCGCGCGCTCGAGTTCGGGCTCGCGCTCTCCGCGTTCTCGTTCGTGCTGCTCGCGTGCACCGTGAACGTCCTCACCGCAGCGCTCGCGCTCGCCGGCAACGCGTTCTACGTCGTCGTCTACACGCGGTGGCTGAAGCGGACGACGCCGCGGAACATCGTCATCGGAGGCGCCGCCGGTGCCGTGCCGCCGCTCGTCGGCTGGGCCGCCGCGACCGGGAGCCTGTCTCTCGCCGCGTGGCTGCTCTTCGCGATCGTCTTCGTCTGGACGCCGCCGCACTTCTGGGCGCTCGCGCTGCTGCTCAAGGACAAGTACGCAGCTGCGAAGGTGCCGATGCTGCCGGTCGTCCGCGGCGACCGCGAGACTGCGCGCCAGATCGTCCTCTACTCCGTCGGGCTCGTGGCGGTGACGCTGCTGCCGTGGTTCGCCGGCTCTGCCGGCCCGGTCTACGTCGTCTCCGCCCTCGCGCTCGGCGCGGTGTTCGTCTGGCTCGCGGAACGGCTGCGCCGGCAGACGACGAAGCGCGGCGCGATGCTCCTCTTCCACTACTCGCTTCTCTACCTCGCGCTGATCTTCGTCGCGCTGGCCGTGGACGCGGCCGTCTGATGGACCGCGAGCTGGCGCGGAAGAACAACCGCCTCGGCTGGCTTCTGTTCGGGGTCTTTTTGCTGCTTTTTGCAGGCACTTTCGCGATCGCACTGCTGTACCTGCACTTCGACTAGACGGCCGGCGCTAAAGGAAACGGCGCAGGCAGCCGATCTGGCGCCTGATGACCTGCGTCCGTCGTCTCACGATCCTGGTCGCCGGGATCGCTGCGGTCTGCGCCTTCGCGGCGCCTCGCGCGATGTCCGCGGCGCCGCCGTCGTGCACTCCGCCCGAGCCGCAGAGCGTCACGGGCGCGCATTTCATCGTCAACTACTCGGACGACCCGACGACGAACGGGCACATCAGCCAGTCGCAGGCCGGAACGATCCTCGCGGCGGCCGAGCGCTCATATACCACGTATACGGGCGACGGCTTTCCTGCTCCCGCAGTCTCCGGTTCGGGCAAGACCGAGCTGAACATCTTCGATCTCTCGTCGTGGAAGCTGTCCGCGTACTACTGCAACGGGACTGTCGACATCGACCCCACGGCGGTGACCGGCGATCTGGCCGACTACGAGATCGGAATCGACGTCTTCACACAGGTCGAGGTCCAGGTCGCCGGCCCCGGTATCGACCAGTGGCTGACCAACGGCGCCGGCGCCTGGGCGTCATGGCGCGCGCTCGGCTATCCCGGAACGTCGATCGCCGACATCGGGCCGTTCGACATGTCGCTCGACTGCGACTCGGCGTACGACAAGACGAACTGCTCGCAGATCGGCTACGAGAACCTCGGTGAGTCGCGCTGGCCGTTCTACGAGTACCTGACCGAGAAGTACGGGCCGCTCTTCATGGTCGATGTCTTCAACGCGGCGGGCGCCGCCGGAGGCGACGGCCTCACCGGCCTCCAGAACGCGATCGCGGCGAAGGGAAGCACGCTAACCGCCGAGTACGCGAATTTCGCGGCGAAGCTGCTGTCGGGCGGCTGGACGGCGACGACGTTGAACGCCGCGGTGATCCCGGTCGCCGGGAAGATCCAGACGGGCATCTCCTCCGGTGCGATTCCGACGCAGAGCTTCGGGATCAACCATCTCGCAACGAAGTTCCTCGAGATCGACCGAGGCGACGGCTCGAACGCGCACGCCTGCTACGCCGCGACGCTCACGCTGAACGTGAAGCTCGCTGCGGGAGTCACGTCGCAGCCGACCTTCTACTGGGCGGGCGGCGGCGGCTCCGCGGTACCGCTCACAGTCAACGGCAGCACCGCGACGGCGACCGTCCCGTGGGACACCTGCGCCTGGACGAGCAGCGGCTACCTCTCGCTCCCCAACACGAGCCTCGTCGACGGAACGAGCTTCGTCGTCTCCGGAACGATCACGGTCGACTTCTCGACGCCGGCCAGCTCCGCGACGCCGCCGGCTCCGGCCATCCAGTATGGGACGCCGGTCTCGGCGGACTCGTTCTCGGCCGCGCCGACGGTGACGGTCTTCGGGTCGGACACGATCGTCCTGGCGAACGACGCGACCTCGCTCCGCGTCGCGGTCTACTCGAGCGGCGAGGGAACGCTGAAGGTGACGCTCGGGTCGCTGAGCATCGGCACGATGACCCTCGCCGGCGGGACCAACGCACACACCTTTACGCTGCCCGACGGCGCGATGTCGGCACTCGGACTCGCGAAGGCGGCCGGTCTGCCGCTCACGCTGACGCCGTCGTCGACGAGCGGCACGGTGCACGGCACGGCGGTCACGCGAACGGTGACGATCGGCGATCCGCCGTCGCTCACCGCGAAGAAGACGACGAAGGCCAAGACCAAGGCCAAGGCGAAGCCCGCGAAGAAGGCCAAGCCGGCGTCGAAGAAAAAGTCCAAGTCGCACAAGTAGAGTCGGCGCCGTGACGGCGCGACCCCTGGACGACAACGGCGGGATCTGGCTCGCGCGACCCGAGGCGCCGCCGGCGGGCACGCCGGTCGCGATCAAGGATCTCCTCGACACCGCCGGGCTCGTCACCACCTACGGCTCGGCGCTCTTCACGGACCATGTTCCGACACGCAGCGCGGAGGCGGTGCTCCGGCTCGAGGCTGCGGGCTACGCCGTCGCAGGCAAGACGAACCTCCACGAGTTCGCGTACGGCATCTCGTCCCAGAACCCGCACTACGGGACGGTGCCGAACCCGGCCGCGCCCGGGCGGCTCGCCGGCGGCTCGAGCGGCGGCTCGGCAGCCGCGATCGCGGCCGGGGATGTCGACCTCGCGCTCGGCACGGACTCGGGCGGCTCGATCCGCATTCCGGCGGCCTGGTGCGGTGTCGCCGGCTTCAAGCCGACGTACGGCCTCGTTCCCGCCGACGGGTGCTTCCCGCTCGCCGCGAGCTACGACCACGTCGGGCCGATGGCGGCGAGCGTCGAGGGCTGCGAGGAGCTGATGCGCGCGCTCGCGCCGGGGTTCGAGCCGTCGCCGCTCGAGTCGCTCGAGGAGCTCGCGGTCGGCGTCGCGTGGCTCGACGGCGCGGACCCGCTCGTCGCCGCGCGCGTCGCGGATGCGGCGTCTCACTTCCCGCGCCGGCGCGAGCTCGAGTTCCCGCTCGCCGCCGACGACTACCGGCTCTTCATGCGCGAGGTCGCCGACGTTCACCGCGCGCTCTTCCCCGGGAACGAGGATCTCTACGGCGACAACGTGCGCGGCAAGATCGAGCGCTGCCTGGCCGTCACCGACGACGAGGTCGCCGCCGCCGAGCGGCAGCGCGCCGAGTACCGCGAGCGGGCGGCGGCGGCACTCGACGGCGTCGACCTGCTCGTGACGCCGACGATCGGCTTCGTCGCGCCGCCGGCGGACGTCGACGAGCTGACGATCCGCGAACGTGGGATCCGCTTCACGTACCCGTTCGACTCGCTCGGCTGGCCGGCGCTCGCGGTCCCGTGCGGGCCGGCAGAGGACGGTTTTCCGGCGTCGATCCAGCTCGTCGGGCGGCCCGGCGACGATTCGCGTGTTCTGGCGGCCGGACGGCTCCTCGTATCCCTCATTCGAGGGACGGCAGCGGGGTAGCGAATGCCGAAAACGAGGGATGCCGATGCGTTTCCGCCTCGCCGCCATTCTCGTTGCCCTCGTTGCCGTAGGAGCAGCCCACGCCGCCTCCGGAGTCCCGCAGGGGCCCTCCGGGCTGCGCGCGTTCATGCTCGAGTCGGACGAGCCGGCAACCTCGACGTTCCACCGCACGCCGTCGTTCGCGTGGAACCCGGTGCCGGGTGCCGTCAAGTACCAGTTCCAGCTCTCGATGAGCACCACGGCGCGCGAGAACTCGATCTTCTTCAACACGAACAGCCTCACGTCGCCCGTCGTCGCGGTGCCGCTGCGGCTCCCCTGGGTCGGCCCGCCGCACAACCTCTACGCGAGGGTCCGCGCGACGCTCATCGACGGCAGCGTCACCGCCTGGAGCGACTACTACGGCTTCGACGTCACGCCGCCGGGACCCGCGACGCCGCTTCAGAGTGACCCGGGCCTCCTGCGCTGGACGCCCGTGGACGGCGCGACCGGCTACCAGATCTGGCTGATCGACGTCCCCGGGAAGGACCCGGGCGTCGGCGCGCAGGTGTCGACGCACACGAACGTTCTCGACGAGCGCGAGTTCTACACCTTCCACGAGGCAGCCAAGTGGATCGGCCAGGTTCGCTGGCGGATCCGCGCCGTGCGCACGTCGGAGCTGCTCGGCCCGTCGAACTCGTTCCCCGCGACCTCGTACGGGCCGTGGAGCTCGATCTACACGTCGACGAACCCCGCCGTCACCGGCGGCCCGATCACGCTTCAGCACACGATCTCCGACGTCACGAACCCGGCTGTCGCCACCACTGCCAACAAGCTCATGCCCGGATTCACGTGGACCGGCAACAAGACGATCAGCGGCGCGACCGTCGAGCTCTACCGTGTCTACGCGTTCTCCGACAAGGCCTGCAACAACCCCGTCTACGTCAGCCCCGTCGTCGGCGGCCCGGCGTACGCACCGCGGACGACCGGCGGCGTCGCGCTCCCGTCGGACTCCGGCGGGATCGGCCTTGCCCGCGGCGGGTATCTCCCACAGGGCAGCTCGCCGCTCGGCGAGATGCTCGACGGAACCCCGCTGGCGCCCCAGGAAGAGATGTCGCCGGCGACCCCGACCACGACCGCGCCGCCCGACCTCGATCCCGGCAGTCTCCCGTCGGCCGGAAGCCCGGTTCCCGGTGGCACCGCCACCGCACCGGACGGAACGTCGCCGGGCGGAAGCCCGTCAGGCGGAAGCGCGTCCGTCGCACCGTCTTCGCCCGGAGCCCCGGTCGACCTCTGGGACACCGACCTCTACCCGAAGAGCGGCTACTGGTGGACCGTCGTCGGCGTCGGCGCGATTCCGTCGGCTGCGAGCGCGTCGACCGTCGCCGCGCCGGGTGCCTCGAAGCTCTCGACGCTCGTCCCCGTCGCCGACGTCACGAAGTTCTCGGTCGGCGAGTCGATCACGATCGGCACCGCGCCGCTCAGTGACACGACGACGATCAGCGCGATCGGCAACGGCCTGCTCACGCTCAGCACTCCGCTCAACAACGGGCACGCCGTCGGCGACCCGGTGTCGAGCACGGCGTCGAGCGGCGTCATCTACCGCGACCTCGAGCTGCCGCAGGACGCCTGCACGCAGCGGATCGGTCACTTCGGAATCGCGAGCGAGGCCGCGCTGACGTCGGGCCAGTACGACTTCGCGACCGGCCTGTCGCCGACCGGTCACCTCTACTCCGCCGCGCAGACGGCGTCGTTCTACGGGGCGCCGCTGATCTCGTGGCCGACCGCGCTCGCCGCCTACCGGTACGAGGTCGAGTGGAGCGCGAAGTCGTATCCGTTCGTCGCCGCAGGGCAGCTGATGACGGCCTCCACCGCGGTCGTGCTTCCCGTTGGCACGGGCACGTGGTACTACCGGATCCGCGGCTTCGACGACAACCTGCCGACCGGCTCGCAGATGCTCAGCTGGTCCGACACGGAGAAGCTCGTCGTCGCCGGCGCGACCTTCAAGGTCGTGAAGGCCGTCAGGCCGAAGTTCAAGATCGTCGGCAAGGGCAAGTAGCGCGGTAAGCTCGGCCGCGTGGCCGGCTCCGACCTCGCGTTCGCGCTCGAGCTGGCCGACCTCGCCGACTCGCTCTCGCTTCCCCGTTTTCGCGCAGACGATCTGCGCATCGAGACGAAGCCCGATCTCTCGCCGGTCACCGACGCCGACAAGGCGGTCGAGCGCGCGCTGCGCGAGCGGATCGCGCGCGACCGTCCCGATGAAGGCGTCCTCGGCGAAGAGGAGGGCGACGACGGCGGAGCCGTGCGCTGGATCCTCGACCCGATCGACGGGACGCGGAACTTCTCGCGCGGACTGCCGGTGTGGGCGACGTTGATCGCGCTCGAGTGGGACGGCGCGCTCGAGGTCGGCGTCGTGTCGGCGCCTGCGCTCGGCCGCCGCTGGTGGGCGGCGCGCGGCGCGGGGGCATTCGCCGACGGCGAGGCGATTCGCGTGTCCGCGGTGGCCGCGCTTGCGGACGCGAGCGTGTCGTGCTCGCTCGCGCGCGACTTCGCCCGCGTCGAACCGGTCGCGTGGCACGCACGCGGGCTCGGCGATTTCTGGCAGCACGTTCTCGTCGCGGAAGGCGCACTCGACGCAGCGGTCGACGCGGACATCGCGCTCTGGGACGCCGCCGCGGTCGAGCTCGTCGTCACGGAGGCCGGCGGCCGCGCGGGCCGCGCGGATGACGGACAGTTCGTCACGTCGAACGGCGTCGTCCACGACGCCGTGCTCGCGCTACTGCGCGACAGCTGAGACCGCGGCTTCGTACACCGGGTCGCGCGTGAAGCGGTCGAGCTCGTCCGAGAGGACGTCGCTGGGTCCGGGCGGATCGCCGGGCGGGAACGGCGCCGCCTCGCCGTCGAGGTCAATTCCCTCGAGCCGCTCCGCCTCGACGTGCTCAAGCTCGATGTCGTCTCGGCCGAGCCGCGACCGGAGCCAGCCGGCGAGGAGCCACGCCTGCGCAGCGGTCCCGTGCACGCGAATCGTCCCGACCTCGGCGATCCCCGGCCAGAGCGACGCAAGCAGCGAGCGCCAGCGCGACGTGCGCGCCCACGCGATGTCCGACACGGCCGTGCGCGGGAACAGCTCGACGAGATGCCGATACGGGAACGGCAGGTCGTCCCACTCCGTCGAGTCGACGATCAACCGGTCGACGATGCCGACGAGCTGGTCGAGCTCCGACGCCCCCCACGGCGGCTCGCCGCGCCAGCGGAGGAAGACCGGGAGATCGGAGACGAGCAGCGGCTGCACGATGCTCGCGGGCGCCTTCGCGCGCATCCCGCAGAGCCGCAACTCGACGATCTCGGTCGAGACCTCACGGTCGACGCCGGGAATCATGTAGCTCTCGACCGACACCGTCGCGTCGACGCGGCTGTAGCCGGCGTCCGGATCGGGGACGAGGAGCACCGTCCGCGACGGGTGCCGCTCCGCCATGCCGTCGAGCGCGGCGCGCGCCTTTTCGAGCCACGGCTCCGGCACCCACGCGATGTGCGTCATCACGCTCGTGCGGAGGTTCGGCGACCCCGTGGCCCCCGCCGTCGCCCCGCGCAGCCGCGCGAGCGCGTGATCGACGTCCGAGATCCGGACGTCCTCGCCCATCCAGCGCTCGAGCTCGACCGGCGCGGTCAATGCCGCCGCCAGGAGCGCCCGTCGCGGTGGAGCAGATCGTCGGCGCTCGGCGGCCCCCACGTTCCCGCTGCGTAGTTCGGGAACCCGGGCCGGTCGCGCGTCCAGGCCGACACGATCGCGTCGACGAGCAGCCACTGCTCTTCGACCTCGTCGGCGCGCGTGAACAGCGTCCCGTCGCCGAGCAACGTGTCGAGGATCAGCCGCTCGTACGCCTCCGGCATCGCGGTCCGGAACGCGCCGCCGTAGACGAAGTCCATGTGGACGGTGCGGATCGTCAGCCCCTGCCCCGGCACCTTCGCGCCGATCGCGAGCGACACGCCTTCGTCCGGCTGCACGTGCACGAGCAAGACGTTCGGCCGCAGCCCTTCCGACGCCGTCTCCTCGAAGGGCGGATGCGGCGCGCGCTTGAACTGGATCGCGATCGTCGTCTCGCGCCGCGCGAGCCGCTTGCCCATGCGCACGTAGAACGGCGTGTCGGCCCAGCGCCAGTTGTCGACGAAGAGCTTCGCCGCGACGTACGTCTCCGTCGTCGAGTCGGCGCCGACGCCTTCCTCTTCGCGGTACGCGGCGACCTCGACGCCCTCGACGAAGCCGCGCCCGTACTGGCCGCGCACGACGGACTTCGGCCCCGGCGTGTGCAGCGAGCGCAGCACCTTCACCTTCTCGTTGCGCACCGACTCCGCGGTGAAGTCGATCGGCGGCTCCATCGCCGTCAGAGCGAGCAGCTGGAGGAGATGGTTCTGGAAGATGTCGCGGATCGCGCCGGCCGACTCGTAGTAGCCCGCACGGCCTTCGATCCCGATCGACTCGGCGACCGTGATCTGCACATGGTCGATGAACTGCCGGTTCCAGATCGGCTCGAAGATGCCGTTCGCGAAGCGGAGCGCCAGCATGTTCTGGACGGTCTCCTTGCCGAGGTAGTGGTCGATCCGGAAGATCTCGTTCTCGGTGAAGTGCTCGAGCAGCATCGCGTTCAGCGCGCGAGCCGACTCGAGGTCGTGGCCGAACGGCTTCTCGACGATCAGGCGCGTCCAGCCGGTCGCGGTGCGGCGCGTTCCGATCGCCTCGACGATCATCGGGAAGACCGTGGGGGGAACCGCGAGGTAGTAGACGCGGTTGCCGCCGAGGTTGTGCTCCGCGTCGAGCTCGGAGACGCGGGCCGCGAGCCGGTCCTCACCGCCGTCGTCGGCGAAGTCGGTCGGCAGGTAATGGAGCGACGCGGCGAGCTCGTCCCAGACGTCTTGACGGAACTCGTCGCGCGCGTGCTTCTGTACTGCGTCCTTCATGTCGGCGCGGAAGCTGTCGTCGTCGCCCTGCGATCGGGCGACGCCGACGATCGCGAACCGCTGCGGCAGAAGTCGCCGCATCATCAGCGCGTAGAGAGCCGGCATCAGCTTCTTGTGGGTGAGGTCGCCCGAGGCGCCGAAGATCACGAGGACGAACGGGTCCGGCGTGCGCCGCAGCGTCAGTCCCTCCTCGAGCGGGTTTGTCTGTTCGGTCTCGATCGCCATCAGTCGGCCTTCTTCACCGCGTGGCCGCCGAACTGGTTGCGCAGCGCTGCCGTGATCTTGGCGGAGAAGTTCTGCTCGTCGCGCGAGGCGAAGCGCGCGAACAGCGCGGCCGCGATCACGGGCGTCGGCACGTTCTCCGCGATCGCCTCGTGAATCGTCCAGCGGCCCTCGCCGGAGTCCTCGACGTACGGCGCGATGTCGGTGAGCTTGCTGCCGTTCTGCTCGAACGCGTTGTGCAGCAGATCGAGCAGCCACGAACGGACGACCGAGCCGTAGCGCCAGATACCGGCGATCTCCTCGAGGTCGAGATCGAACTCGGAGTGCTCCATCACCTCGAACCCTTCCGCGTACGCCTGCATCAGGCCGTACTCGATTCCGTTGTGCACCATCTTGACGAAGTGACCCGCGCCGGCGGGGCCGACATGCGCATAGCCGTCGTCGGGCGCGAGCGCGGTGAAGACCGGCTCGAGCCGCGTCACCGGCTCGTCCTCGCCGCCGACCATCAGGCAGAAGCCTTCCTTCAGCCCCCAGATCCCGCCGGAGACGCCGGCGTCGACGAAGTGGAGCCCCTTCGCGGCCGCGTCGGCGGCGCGCCGCTGCGAGTCGCGGAAGTTCGAGTTGCCGCCGTCGACGATCGTGTCGCCCGCGTCGGCGATCGTGAGCAGCTGCTGGAACGTGTCCTCGGTGATCTTCCCCGCCGGGATCATCATCCAGAACGCGCGCGGAGCGTCGAGCTGTGACTTCAGCTCCTCGAGCGATGCGGCGGTGCGCGACTCGACGGCCGGGTCGTACGTCTTCACGTCGTGGTCGTTCGCGCGCAGGCGCTCCGTCATCCCGTTGCCCATGCGGCCGAGGCCGATCATCCCGAGTTGCATTAGGTGCTCCTTCCGTTCACCGTCGTGATGCTCTGGCGAGCGAAAACCAAGCCAGACAAGGACGCAGGGAGCATTCGTAGCCTCAGGCTACGGATGCGACCGAGGACGCCGGACGGCGCCGGTTTGCAGCCGCCAGAGTGCGCGATGGTGGGCGGGAGGAGCACCTAGGTGTCCTCCCAGCGGATGCGCGCGACGCGGCGGCCGCGCTCCTTCAGCGACGCGAAATCTCCCGCGGCCTGCGCGCGGATCAGGCGGCGGAACCCGAACGGCTTGTCGGGGATCGCGAGCTCCTCGCCGCCGTCGTCGACGACCTGGATGAAGAGCCCTGTGTTCGGCCCGCCCTTGTGCAGCTGTCCGGTCGAGTGCAGGTAGCGCGGGCCGTAGCCGTGCGTCACGACGAGATCGCTGCGGTCGCGGACGCCCGTGACGAGGTCGGCAATCCGCGTGTCGTTCAGGTCGCCCGGCTCGACGAACGCCTGCACACAGACGTAGTCGCCGGCCTCCGCCTGCGCGAGCAGCTCGTCGACGGAGCCCTCCGGCTCGAGGTCCGGCTCGTTGCCCGTCGCGAGCACCTCGTTCGTCTTGTCCTTGGCCGCCTGCACGTCGGGCTGGTCGAACGGGTTGATCCCGAGATACGCGCCGGCAACGGCGACGGCGAACTCCCAGCGGAAGAACTCGGAGCCGAGGTCGTACGGGTCGTCGAGCTTTGGCACGGCGTCCTGCCGGTCGGCGCCGTCCGGTGACTCGCCGGGCGCAGGTACGAGCCCCTTGCCGTGCTTGCCCGTCGACTCGGCGATCAGCTGCTCGGCCCAGAGCCCGAAGCCGCCCGCGGTGTCGCGGATGCAGACTTTGTCGCGGCTCTCCTGCCAGCCCGAGCCGAACGCGGCGCCGAGCTCGAAGCCCGGGTTCGCGTCGTCGAGACGGCACGCATCCGCGGTCCGCTGCGCGTTCGCCAGCAGCCGGTCGACGTCGATCCCCATCAGCGCCGCCGGGACGATCCCGAACGCCGACAGCGCGGAGTAGCGTCCGCCGATCGTCGGCTCGCCGTGGAAGATGCCCCGGAAGCCGCGCTCACGCGCGAGCGACTCGAGCGCTGAGCCGGGATCCGTGATCGCCGCGAACCGGTCGCCGCGCTTCCCGCTCCGTTCCCAGAAGTAGTCCGTGTGCGAGCGAGTCTCCAGCGTCGAGCCGGACTTCGACGCGGAGACGAACAGCGTGCGATCGAAGTCGAGCGTCGCCTCGAGCGCGCGGATCGCCGCCGGGTGCGTCGTGTCGAGGACGTGGAACCCGGTCGCGCCGAACATCCGCCGCAGCACCTCGGGCGCGAGGCTCGAGCCGCCCATCCCGAGCAGCACAACGGTGTCGACGCCGTCGGCCGCGAGACCTTCCGCAAACACCGTCAGCTCGGCAACGCGCTCTCGCATCCGCGCCGGCTCGTCGAGCCAACCGAGCCAGCTCGCCTCGTCGCCGCCGGTCCACGCCGCCGGATCGCGTTCCCAGATCCGGCCGATGAGCTCCGCGCGGTCCACTACACAGCGGCGAGCTGGCCGCGCTTCGCGCGCACGCCGTCCAGCAGCTCCGTGAACGAGTCGGCGAACTTCTGCACGCCCTCGAGCTCCAGCGTCTCGGTAACGTCGTCGTAGTCGATGCCGGCCTTGGCGAGCTTCTCGAGCAGTTCGTGCGCCTTGTCGACGTCCTCCAGCACCGTGTCGCCGCGCACCTCGCCGTGATCCTGGAACGCCGTGATCGTCTCCCCCGGCATCGTGTTCACCGTCTGCGGACCGATCAGCTCCTCGACGTAGAGCACGTCGCGGTACTCCGGATTCTTCGTCGACGTCGACGCCCAGAGACACCGCTGCGGATTTGCCCCCTTGCCGGCGAGAAAATCCCAGCGCGCGTCGCCGAACGCGTCGCGGTAATGCTCGTATGCGAGCTTCGCGTTCGCGACGGCGAGCCGGCCGCGCAGCTTCAGCGCCCTCTTGTCGCCCATCGCGTCGAGCCGCTTGTCCGCCTCCGAGTCGACGCGCGAGACGAAGAAGCTGGCGACCGAGTGCACCGGCCGCGGGTCGCCGCCGCCGGCGACGAGCCGCTCGAGCCCGCGCAGGTACGCCTCGACGACCTCGCGGTAGCGCTGGAGCGAGAAGATCAGCGTCACGTTGATGTTCTTCCCGTGCGCGACGCAGTCCTCGATCGCGCCGAGCCCGGGCTTCGTCGCCGGGATCTTCACGTAGAGGTTCGGCTTGTCGATCCACGCGTGCAGCCGCATCGCCTCGTCGAACGTCCCCTCGCGGTCGTACGCGAGCGTCGGGTCGACCTCCCACGAGACAAAGCCGTCCTGCGGCGACTTCTCGTGCACCGGTGCGAGCAAATCGAGCGCCGCGTCGACGTCGCGTGCGGACAGCTGGAGGAAGATCTCCTTCGCGTCCTCCTCGTCGGCGAGCAGCTCCCTCAGCTGCGCGTCGTATGCGTCGCCGTGCGAGATCGCCTTCTGGAAGATCGTCGGGTTCGACGTGACGCCGACGACGGCGTCCTCCTTCATCATCCGCGCGAGCTCGCCCTGCTCGAGCATGTCGCGCGAGAGGTAGTCGATCCAGACCGACTGCCCGCGCGCGCTGAGCTTGTGCAACCGAGATTCAGCCATCTCGCATCTGCCTTTCCATCGCTTCCACTTTTCTGAGTCGCTCGACGTAGCGCTCACCGCCGTCGAACTTGGCCTGGAGAAACGTGCGCACGAGATCGGCCGCGAGACTCGGGCCGACGACCTCGGAGCCGAGGCAGAGCACGTTCATGTCGTCGTGCTCGACGCCCTGGTGCGCGGAGTAGACGTCGTGGCAGATCGCGGCTCGGATCCCGGCGAGCTTGCACGCGGCGACGGAGGCGCCGACGCCGGAGCCGCAGACGAGCACGCCGCGCTCGGCACGGCCGCGAGAATCGCGTCGCCGAGCTCCTGCGCCTTGTCGGGATAGTCGATCCGCACGGCGTCCGTGTCCGCGCCGAGGTCGACGACGGTGTGGCCGTCGTCGGCAAGCGTCGCGAGCAGCCGCTCGCGCAACATCACGCCGCGGTGGTCGAACGCGACCGCGACGTTCATCCCGAGACGCGCTCGCGCAGTGCGAGCGCCCGCGCAACGACGCTGTCGACGCTGACGCCGAGCTCCTCGAGCACGGTCGGTCCCGGCGCCGACGCACCGAAGCGCTCGATCGAGATCGAGTCGCCCTCGTCGCCGACCCACTTGTGCCAGCCGAGCGAGACGCCGGCCTCGACGGAGACGCGCGCCTTCACGTCGGGCGGCAGCACCTGGTCGCGGTAGCCCTGCTCCTGCGCCTCGAACAGCTCCCAGCACGGCATCGAGACGACGCGGCCGTGCACGCCCTCGCCGTCGAGCCGTTGCGCGGCCTCGACCGCGACGTGCACCTCCGACCCGGACGCGAGCAGAATCAGATCCGGCACGCCGTTCGCTTCGTCCGACTCCCAGACGACGTACGCGCCGCGCGCGACGCCGTCCGCATGCGTCCGCTCGAGTGTCGGCAGCTTCTGGCGCGAAAGCGCGAGCGCGACCGGCCCGTCCTCGCGCTCGAGCGCGACCTTCCACGCGCCGACGGTCTCGGTCGCGTCTGCGGGCCGCACGAACCAGAGATTTGGAATCGCCCGCAGCGCGGCGTAGTGCTCGACGGGCTGGTGCGTCGGCCCGTCCTCGCCGAGCCCGACCGAGTCGTGCGTCCACGCCCACACGACGGGAATCTGCGACAGCGCCGACAGCCGAACCGCTGCCCGCATGTAGTCCGAGAAGATGAGGAACGTCGAGCCGTACGGCTTCACCATCCCGTCGTGCAGCCCGATCGCGTTCACGATCGAGCCCATCGCGTGCTCGCGGATCCCGAACGCGATGTTGCGGCCGGCGTGCGTCGCGGAGAAGACGCCGCCGCCCTTGAACTCCGTTTTCGTCGACTCGACGAGATCCGCGGCGCCACCGATCATCGTCGGCGCGAACCGCTTGAACGCTTCCATCACCTTCGCGCCGGCGTCGCGCGTCGCGACCTCCTCGCCGGCCGCGAACGACGGCAGCGCGTCCGTCCAGCCCGCGCGCGGCTTGCCGGTGTGCACCTGGTCCCAGTCCTCGCGCAGCTCGGGGTACTTCGCCGACCACGCGTCGAGCTTTCCGCGCCACGCGTCCTCGAGCTCGGCACCGCGCGCGCGGCGGTTCATGTGCTCGCGCACCTTGTCGGGAACGACGAACGTCTCGTCCGGATCCCAGCCGAGCGCCTCCTTCGTCGCGCGGACCTCCGCGTCGCCGAGCGGTGCGCCGTGCGCCTTTGCGGTGTCGACGGCATGCGGCGCGCCGAACGCGATGTGCGAGCGAACGACGACGATCGACGGCCGTTGCGTCTCGGCCTGCGCCGCGGCGATCGCCGCGCGCAACGCGACGAGATCGTTCGCGTCGTCGACGTGCTGCACATGCCAGCCCTGCGCCGCGAGCCGCGCGCCCTTGTCCTCGCCCGTGAACGAGATCGACGTCGTCCCGTCGATCGTGATCCGGTTGTCGTCGTAGAAATAGACCAGCTTGCCGAGACCGAGCGTGCCCGCGATCGACGCCGCCTCGTTCGAGACGCCCTCCATCATGTCGCCGTCGCCGCAGATGCAGTAGACGCGATGGTCGACGATCTCGTCGTACGGGCGGTTGTACCGCTCGGCGAGGAACCGCTCCGCGATCGCGAAGCCGACGCCGTTCGCGAAGCCCTGGCCGAGCGGTCCGGTCGTCGCCTCAATCCCGGGCGTGTGATGCACCTCGGGATGGCCGGGCGTCTTCGAGCCCCACTGGCGGAACTGCTTCAGATCGTCGAGCGAGAGCTCGTAGCCGGAGAGATGGAGCGCGGCGTACTGGAGGATGCACGCGTGCCCGGCGGAGAGGATGAACCGGTCGCGGTCGGCCCAGTGCGGGTTCGCCGGGCTGTGATCCATCACCTCGGTGTAGAGAAGGTACGCGAGCGGCGCGAGCGCCATCGCGGTGCCGGGATGGCCCGCGTTGGCCTTCTGCACCGAGTCCATCGCGAGCGTCCGGATCGTGTCGATCGAGAGCCGCTCGATGTCAGTCTTCGCCACGCAACACCTCGATCAGTCGCTCCTGTCGTTCCCGCGCCGAACGATATGCGTCTACCCGCTCCTCGTGGGGCAGGAACGTCTCCCCGAGCGGAGCGTCCACCGGTTCGTAACCGAGCCGTTGCAGCGTGGCGACCGCCGCTCCCCGGAGCGAGGCCTCGTCGACGGCCGACGCGGTGACCGGCCGCGCGAGGGCGTCGGCCATCACCTGGATCCAGGCCGGGTCGCGAAGGAGGCCGCTGCCGGTGGCGACGACCTCGTCGACCGCGGGCATCCGGTCGGCGATCGCAGCGAGGCGGAAGGCGACTCCTTCGAGCGCGGCCTGGCGCAGGTCGGCCGGCGTCGTCGCGAACGTCAGCCCGGTGATCGCGCCCGTTGCCGTCGCGTCCCAGCCGGTCGAGCGCTCGCCGCCGAGGAACGGGACGAAGGTCAGACCGTGGTCGCGGGGCTCGCCGCCCGGCTCGACGAGCGTCCGCTCGAGCCAGTCGTGGAGGTTGCCGCCGTCGGAGAGCGCGCCGCCTTCGACGACGCGCCGCTCGTCGAGCCGGTAGAGGAAGAGCCCCGGCTGCGGGCGCGCCTCGTCCGTCTCGTAGAGGACGCGGAGGGCGGCCGAGGTGCCGACCATCAGCGCGGCGCGGCGCCCGCCGGTGCAGCCTGCGCCGAGGTTCGAGCACGCGCCGTCGAAGAGCGCCGGGTGCCAGCGGCGGTGCGGTTCCTCGCCGAGCCGCGGCAGCTGCTCCTCGCGGATGCCGACGAGCTCCAGCAGCTCCGCGTCCCAAACGCAGCGGTGGATGTCTAGCAGCCCCGTCGACGAGGCGAGGGAGATGCTGGCGACCGGCTCCGCGCCGAGCAGCTCGGCGTAGAGGTAGTCGCTCATC
>CAWFKM010000012.1:0-419089 GCA_963816455.1 uncultured Actinomycetes bacterium | reverse complement strand
GACCCAGCAAATGGCTATTGAGGCGCCGCCGGAACTGCTCGGGATCCATTCCAACATGCCCGGCACGGCGCCCGTCGAGCTTGTGCAGGGGTTCGAGCGCGGGGAAGCGCCGCCGCCGGGGCTCTCGCCAGATGAGAGCAAGGCGTACGAGCAGTTGCGTAATTTCTATGCGGCACACGTCGCTTACGCGCAGATCATGGCGACGCGCCCGCAGACCCTTTACGGCCTCGCGGACTCGCCGGTCGACCTCGCTGCCTTCACGCTCGACCACGGCGACGGCACAGGTCAGCCCGGCCTCGTTGAGCAGGTCATCGGCGGAACGCTCGACAGTCCCCTGACGCGTGACGACCTGCTGGAAAACAACATCACCCTCTACTGGCTGACCAACACCGGCATCGGCCGCCCGGCTGTACTGGGAGAATAAGGCGGACTTCTTCGATGCCAAGCCGATCACGATCCCGTTTGCGATCAGTGTCTTCCCAGACGAGCTGTACGAGGCTCCGCGGAGCTGGGCTGAGCGCGCCTACCCGAACAACCTCATCCACTACAATCGGCTCGACCGCGGCGGGCATTTCGCAGCCTGGGAGCAGCCCCAGCTCTTCTCCGAGGAGATTCGCGCAAGCTTCAGGTCACTGCGGAAGTAGCCCCTGCACCGCCCCGTCGACTCCGACCACGTACCCCCCTGTGACTGCATCGCCGCGACGTCGCGTGCGAGCTTGACGACGTCTCTTGTACTCGAGATCTGGACCCTCCGCCTGCTCGGCCAGTACCGCCCGCCCGACCGCACGCACGACGAAGAGCAAGTCGTTCTGAACGAGAAAGCGCCGACGTGCGGCGCTTTTGCAGAGCCCTCTGACGGACTCGACCCGTTGACCCCCCTCCTTACCCTTGCAAGGCGTCGACCCCTGCCGACAGCGGCGGGTCACTCAGTGCGCTCGACAAGAACGAACTTGTGCCGCGCGGCCTAGGAAACCCATTGAACCGCCTGCATGCGGTGCTTAGAACCGCTTGCAAATGGCCACACGGCGCCTCCTGGGGCCGTTTCTGAGAGTAGAAAGACGCAGTCGGCGCCGGCGTCCATGGTGATCTCTGCGCATTTCAGGGACAACGCACCTCGCTGAGATTGTCTCCTGTTGCAGGGATTTAGTCGATGCCCCCGACAAGAATCGAACTTGTGCACGCGGTTTAGGAAACCGCTGCTCTATCCACTGAGCTACGGGGGCGCGGCGTAAGTATGCGGCTCTACGCGGCGAACGCGCGCATCACGGCGTCCACGACTCGCGCGGCCAGGCCGGCGTCGAGTGGGGCGCCGCTGAGCAGCAGCCGGTAGTAGACCGGGCCGAACAGGAGCTCGTGGGCGAGCTCGACGTCCGTGTCCGGCACGGAGGTCGCCGCGTTCGATGCCGCGGGCCAGCAGTCGGTCGGCTTCGGCGATGCGCATCGTCACGACCCTCTCCTGGAACGCGGTGGCCAGCGCGGGGTCGGCGGCGAGGTCGGAGACGAGGCCCTGCATCACGCGGCCCATCAGCGTCGACTCGAGGATCCGGACGGCGGCGTCGACGAAGCTGACGAGCTCGGCGCGCGTGTCGTCGAGATCCGGCGTCGCGACCACCTGCTCGACCATGTCGATCAGCACCGCCAGCGCCAGCTCGTTCTTGCCGCGCCAGCGCCGGTAGATCGTCGTCTTCGCGACGCCGGACCGCGCCGCGACTCCTTCGACCGTCAGCTTCCGGACGCCGCCTTCGGCCAGCAGCTCGCGGGTCGCGTCGAGGATCGCCTTGTCCGAGCGGGCGCCGCGCGGGATCGGTGTCGTCGTCGTCACCATGTTGATACGACACGTAGCGTAGCGCATCTGCTACCGTGAAGACGAAACGCTACGGAGCGTTGCTGACCGTACCGTCAACCGAAGGAAAGAACGATGAGTCTCACCATCTCCAAGACCAACACCTGGCGCGTGTTCCAGGCGCTCGCCGGCCGGGAATCCGGGCGCTCGTGCCGCTGCTGCGGCGAAGCGATCCTCTCCGCCGACCCGTTCGGCCGCAGCGAAGGCGTCTGCCGGCCCTGCCGCGGGGTGTCGTAATGACGACCGCCACGAGCACGCCCGACTACCGCGCGGTCCGGCACATCCTGACGAGCCCGGCAATCGCGGAGCGTGCAACGCCGCACATCGCCGAGGACAGCTTCGACTGGTACCCGCTGCTCGTCGAGGCGCAGACGATGTCGGGCGGCGAGAGCCTGCTCGTGCAGATCGCGTACGACCTCTGGCACGCCGGCGACGACGTCGCCATCCGCGCACTGCCGCGCCAGCTCGGCCCGACCGGCTTCCGCCGCGTCGTCGAAGCGCTCGAGCTCGCAGCGGCCTAGCCCGCGTTACGCGAGCGCCGGGACGGCGTCCGGGGCCTTTGCCTCCGCGATCAGCGGGCCGGCAGTGACGATCGGCGTGTTCGGCAGCGCCGCGGACAGGTCGTGCTCGAGGATCCACGTCGCGGCGACCCGCGTCGACTCGTGTGCCTGACTCGAGGTCTCGAAGATGCTGACCGAGGCGAGCACTCCCGCACCGGCGTCGATCAGGAAGTAGCCGGCAAAGCCCGGCAGCTCGCGGATGGTCGGCACGAGACTGTCGTTGACCTTGCGTGTGATCTCTTCGGAGCGCACCTTGTCGATGCCCTCATAGCGGCGGACGGTGGCGTACATCGCGATCTCCTACTCACTCGGCGTGCGGTGGCGACACCAAGAACGGTTCGCCTCGATGCCGATCCGCAGCGAGTCCCACCACGCGCCCGTCGCGCGGCTGCAGCACCTGCTCGGGAGCGCTCCAGTTGACGAGGTCGTCGGAGCGGGACAGCAGCGATCTCGCCGTGACCGCCGCCGAACTGCGGTCTTCGGCCGGTGGAGGAGAACCCAGCGGCCGTCGATCCGCGTGCGGGAGGAGCGCGGCGTTCTTGTCCTCGGGCTGCCGGATGATCCCGTGGCGCTCGACCGTCGTGAAGTCCTCCGTCGTCGCGAGGTAGACGGCCGGGCCGGCGGGGCCGTACGCGGTGCACGTGATCACCCAGCGCTCGAGCTCGGCGACCCAGACGACGCGCGGGTCCTCGAATCCCCACTGCTCGCTCGCGACGCCGTCGTCCGGTGCGAGCAGCGGCTCGGCGGTCGATCGACCAGTCGTCGACGCCGTTCGCCGAGCGCGCGACGGTGAGGTGCGAGATTCCGCGCCGATCTTCGACGCGGGCGAGCAGCACCGTCTCGCCGTCGAGGCCGCGCGGCGGCCGGGTTGAAGACGGCGTTGACCGGATACGGCCAGTCGCTCCGCGGTGAGAATCGGATTGGCCGGCGTGGCGCGCGAAGAGCTCGCCGCGCGCTCACGCGGCGGCCGGCTCGAGCGCGCGCTCGCGGATCGGCGCGCGGACGCCGGCGGCGTCGAGCAGGAGTGCCGCGCGGTGGAGCGCGAGCGTCGACTCGGCGCCTTCGTTCTGGTTCAGCGCCTCGTTGCCGAGCCCGTCGCTGCAGCCGCCGGTCGCGAAGTCGTAGAGCGGCCGCTCGCAGGCGGTTCCGTCCCGAGGAACCACTCGAACGCGTGCGTTGCCCGGACGCCGTGCTCCGGCTCGCCCGTGAGCGCGAACGCGGCCAGCTCGGCCTCGACGAGCGCCGCCGCGTCGAGCGGCTGCTCGTCGCCGCGGCCCGGGGCCGGCTCGTCTCGACGGCGGCCGTCGTGGCCGGGAAGCGCAGCGATGTCCGTCGCGCGAGCCCGCACTCGTCGCCGAGCCAGCGAAGCGACTCGAGCCCGAGCTCGACGCGAGTCCTCGCGGCCGAGCGCGGCGCCGCCGCTGATCAGCGCCTGCGAGCAGCCGTGCGTTGTCGTAGGTGAGCTCGTCCTCGAACCAGCTCCAGTCCTCGGCGAGCTGTGCGCTCGTACGCGTCGGCGAGCTGGTCGACCAGCCGCTCGAGCAGGCGCTGCGGCTGCGGGTCGAGCCGGTCGCGGTCGAGGCGTGAGAGCCCGAGCACCGTGTAGGCGCCGTTCGCAGCGAGACGTCGCCGGCGCAGCGCCGCCGACGAGCCGCGTCGAGCAGATCGCGCGTCGGCCCGACGAGTGCGGGAATCCATGCGGTGGCGAGGATCTCGCCGAGCGCCCAGACCGAGCGGCCGACGTGATCGCCGACGTGCGGCTCGTCGAGCCAGCGGCGGTCGTAGCTCATGAAGTTGCGCATTCCGCCGCTCGCCGGTCGCGGCGTGCAGGAACGCGAGCGCGCGGTAGAGGATCGACGTCCAGACCTGCTCGTCGCCGCGACGCGCGAGCGCGAGCGAGACGACCGCCGAGGCGGGCGACGTCGTCGACGCAGTAGCCGCTGTCGCGGTTCGGGATGATCCCGTGCGCGTGCTGCACGATGCCGACGTCGTCGACGAGCGTGAAGACGATGGTCGGTGCGCAGGCTCGTCAGATGCAGATCGGCGACGCCTGCCGGCCGGCGCCGCGGCGCGAGCTCGATGCGCCTCGTGCAGCACCGCGGCGGTCGCCTCGGCGACCGACGGCCAGGCGAGCGACGACGCCGATCCGCCGCGCCTCGGCCCGCGCCGCTGCGAGCGTCTCGGGCTGCTCGATGTAGTCGCAGACCGCGTCGGCGAGCGCCGCCGGATCGTCGAACGGCACGAGTCGGCCCGCGCCCGACGCGAGCATGTCCTGCGCGTACCAGTACGGCGTCGAGACGACGCCGCAGCCGGCCGCGAGCGCGAAGGTCAGTGCGCCGGACGCGATCTGCTCGCGGTTGCGGTACGGCGTCACGAACACGTCGGTCGCCGCCAGCAGGTCCGAGAGCTCGTCGATCGAGAGGAAGCGGTCGTCGAACTCGACATGGTCGCCGAGCCCGAGCTCGAGCACGCGCCGCTCGAGCATCAGCCGATACCGCTCGCCCTCGCGGTGCGCGATGTCCGGATGCGTGCGCCCGGCGATCATGTAGACGACCTCGGGATGGCGCTCGACCATCGCCGGGAGCGCCTCGATCACCGTCTCGAGTCCCTTGCCGGGCGAGATCAGCCCGAACGTCGAGAGCAGGAAGCCGTCGTCCGTCGCGGGCGTACGCATCGGAGCGTCCGTGCGCGCGCGCGCGGTGAGCCGCGCCGGCGCGCCGTGCGGCACGACTCGCACCTTCTCCTCCGGGCAAGCGCCGCAGTCGACGAGCAGCCGCAGCGCCGTGTCGGTCATCACGATGACGAGCTCCGCCTGCGCGCACAGCTCCGTCAGCACCGCCGCCTGATGCGGCGTCGGCTCCGAGAGAACCGTGTGCAGCGTCACGACGAGCGGCTGCGCCAGCTCCTCCGCGAACGACAGCACGTACTCGCCGTCCCGGCCGCCGAAGATCCCGTACTCGTGCTGGAGCAGCACGACGTCGACGTCGAGCCGGCCGAGCATTCGGGCGGTGCGCACGTAGTCGCCGCGAACCGCCTGCGCGATCGTCGCGAGCAGACCGCGCCGCTGCGGGCTCGACGGCTCGTTGACGACGGCGACGAGGTCGGCGCCGTCGACCCTCGACACGCCGAGCAATGTCCCCCGCAGGTCGGCGGCGAACGTGCCGATGCCGCACGCCCGCGGCGGATACGTCGAGACGATCGCTGCGCGCACGCGCTAGCTCTGCGAGCGCACGCGCACGGGAAGCGGCTGCATCCGCTGCGGCTGCTGGAGACCCGTACGAATCGAGGTGTCCTTGCGGACTCCCCCGTTCAGCGTCGAGCGCAGGCGGTCCAAGACACGCTTGAGGCTCTTCTTCATGATGTCGCTCCCTCTTGCGACTCCCTGAAACAGCAAGCGGCGGGCTCGTGTGGGAGTCAGAACACGGGGACGCTGGTAAAGAGGGTAGCGGAAGCTACTCGGCGTGCTCGTCTTCCGGAACGAGGATTGCGAGCAGCGATCCGATGTCGATGTCGCGCTGGATCGGCAGCCCGAGTGGGATGTCGGTCCTGACGTTGTAGTGGTTGCGGCGCCCGTCGCGCTCGCGCTCGATGTAGCCGGCGCGTGCGAGGTCGCCGACGATCCGCTGTGTCGCGCGCTCGGTGACGCCGAGCCGGTCGGCGATGTCGCGCATCCGGATCCGCTGGTCGTGGGCGATCAGGAGCAGCGTCTTGCCGTGGTTCGTCAGGAAGGCGAAGTCCGGCGTCTGTGTCGGAGTCTCTAGCGCGGCCATGCGACAGATAATACACGAAAAGTCAACACACGAAATCTAACACCGGAAATTTAACACATGAAAATAAACACAGGAAACAACATTCCTGTATGGTGGGTCATGCATCGACGCTGGAGCGGGGACGAATTGGCCCGACGGTTTCGAGCAATCCATACACAGGAGGCACTCGATGAGACGTATTCCGTTGTTGCTGGTCGTCATCGCCGGCGCTCTCGCGCTGCTCGTTGGTTCGGCCCTCGCAGCGACCTCGCGGTCAACCGCGAGCCCGGCCAACACCGCGCTGCCGACGATCTCCGGCACCGCTCAGCAGGGTCACACGCTGACGGCCGCGAACGGCACGTGGACCGGCACGACGCCGATCACCTACACGTATCGGTGGCAGCGCTGTAACTCCTCCGGGAGCAGCTGCGGCAATATCGGCGGTGCGACGAACCAGAACTACGTCGCGTCGAACGGCGACGTCGGCAGGACGATCCGCGTCGCAGTGACCGGAACGAACGCCGACGGCACGAGCCAGGCGCTCTCCGCCGCGACCGACACGGTCGGCGCTCCCGGCAGCGTTCCGTCGAACACGAAGCAGCCGGATCCGGCCGGCACCGCCATGGACGGCCAGACGATCACGGTCAGTCACGGCACCTGGACCGGCCTCCAGCCGATCACGTTCACGTACCAGTGGCAGACCTGCACCACCGCCGGCAGCTGCACGAACCTCGCCGGCAAGACCGGATCGAGCCTGTTGCTCGGTCTCAGCCAGGTCGGCCTGATCATGCGTGCGACGATCGTCGCGACCAACGCGGCGGGCAAGACGTCGGCCTTCTCGAACGTGACGCCCATCGTCCTCGCCAAGGCGAGCGCACCCGCGAACGTGAGCCTGCCGGGGATCTCCGGCTCGGCGCATGTCGGTCAGCGCCTCACCGCGACGAACGGCGTCTGGTCCGGCGTCACGACGAGCAGCACGTACAGCTACCAGTGGGCTCGTTGTAACGCCAACGGCACGTCCTGCTCGAGCGTCTCCGGCGCGACCGGCCAGACGTACGGCATCGGCCAGGCCGATCTCGGCATGGCGATCCGCGTGAACGTCACGGCCAAGAACTCGATCGGCTCGACGAGCGCGACGTCCGCCGCCCAGAGGATCCTCGCCAGGATCGTCACGACCGCCAGGTTCAGCGCCGTGCTTCGCGCCGGCCAGGAGGTCACCTACCCGAACGGCAAGATGGGCGTTGCGAAGGGTCACTTCACCGCCAACGTCTCGGGCAAGACGCTCCGCTGGACGCTGACGTTCTCGCACCTCACCGGTCATGCGACCGTGACGCGCCTGAACAAGGGCGTCCGCGGGACGAACGGCGCGGCATTCAAGTTGCTCTGCCGCCTCTGCTCGTCGCCCAGGCACGGCACGCTGACGCTCACCGCGTCACAGCTCGCCGCGATGCTCCGCGGCGGCACGTACGTCAACGTTCACACCGCCAAGAACACCCGCGGCGAGATCCGCGGACAGATCACTCGCGTGAACTAACGTGAGACCGAACCGCAGCCGGATCCCGGGTTCGCCCCGGGATCCGGCTTTTGGTTTCTGAGGAGAGGAGGAGGCCATGACCTCCGCACCCGAAGCGCACCCGCACCTGCGCACGACCCCCGAGCCGACGCCACCGAATCTCGAAGCGGGCGACACTCGCGCCACGCACGCCGCGTGCGCATGTACGTCTGGGCGGGACTGTTCGTCGCTGCATTCGTCGTGCTCGTGCTGCTGAGCTCCGCGAACACGAATGCAGTGAAGCTCGGGTGGGTCTTCGGCTCGACGAACGCGTCGCTCGTCTGGATCATCCTCGCCGCCGCCGTTCTCGGCTGGCTGCTCGGGATCACGACTGCTGTCGTGTTCCATCACAGAACGCGCCGGCCGAGCTGACGATGCTCAAGTGGGCGATCGGTGCTGCGTCGGCAGCGAGTCACGATCGCGCTGGCTGTGCTGGCTGCGCGCCACTTCGCGACGATGTCGTGGCCGCTCAGTAGCCGGCAGCCGGGTCTGCTCGTCGCCGCGGCGTTTCTCCTCGTTCTCGCGCAGGCGTTCAAGGCACTCGGCTGGGGACGGCTATTCGCCGCCGCCGAGCGACCGACGACCGCTGGCGCTCGCCGCCGGCAACGGAGGTGCGGCTCTCGTCGGTGTTCTGCTTCCCGGGCGCTTCGACGACGCGATGCGCGTCGCCGTCGTCCGCCGCTATCCCGCGTGCCCGGCCGGCGTGCGCGTGCTCTGCTTCTCCCTCGTCATGCTCGGCCTGATCGACACCGTCGCGCTCGCGCCGCTCGCACTCGCAGGTGCCGCGCTTCCGCACATCGGGAGTCGGCATCCGCACCGGGCTCGCGATCGTCGCTGCCGGCGGCATCGCGGCGGCGGTGCTGATCGCCGTTCCTACCGCGGCTCGCCGCGAGTCGACGGACGATGCGCTTTCGACTCGGACGCTGGGTGAGCCCGCGCACGACGTCGCTGCGCCATGCGACCGAGGCGTGGGCGCTGGTGTCCGCGTGTTGGGTCGTGCGCGCGATCGCGTTCTTCCTCGTTCTCGGCGCGCTCGGAATCGGATACTCGGTTCCGCTTGCGCTGCTCGTCCTCTGCGCGGGCGCAGCGGCGGCTGCTCTGCCCGTCGGTCTCGCAGGCGCGGCGACGCAGGCCGGCGCCGGCGGCGCGGCTCTCGTCGCGATGGGCGTCGACGCGACGCAGGCGCTTCATGTCGCCGTCTCGATCGGGACGCTCGGCGTCATCACCGGCACCGCCGTGTTCGTCGCCGCGATCGTCTGGCGGGGCGCACAGTCGCTCCGGCTGCGCCCGTCGGTTAGCCTCGGAGCGTGAGCGCGACGCACTACAAGGCTCCGGGCTGGTTCGACCGCAACGTGATGAACCGGCTCGTCGCCGGGTTCACGCGAATCGGCGTCAGCTTCTGGGGATCGCGCGTCCTCGAGGTGCGCGGACGGACGAGCGGCGAGCCGCGGCGCACGCCGGTGAACGTGCTGACGCTCGACGGCGCGCGTTATCTCGTCGCTCCGCGCGGGAACACGCAGTGGGTGCGCAATCTCCGCGCCGCCGGCGAGGGCGAGCTGCTGCTCGGCAGCAAGCGCGAACGGTTTCGCGCGTTCGAGGTTCCCGACGCCGACCGTGAGCCGATTCTCCGCGCGTACCTGCGCCGCTGGAAGTGGGAGGTCGGCCAGTTCTTCGCCGGCGTCGGTCCCGACTCGACCGTCGAGGAGCTGACGCGGATCGCGCCGGACCATCCGGTGTTCCGCATCGAATCGCTCTAGTTGAAGATGTTCACCGCGCGCGCCGCGACGAGCAGCACCGTCACCGCGGAGACCGCCGACTCGGCGAGCATCAGCGCCTTCGCGCGCTGCGTGAGCGGCATCGAATCGGTCGGGCTGAACGCGATCGAGTTCGTGAACGAGATGTACAGGTAGTCGAACAGCCGCGGGTACCAGCCCGGCGCGGCGAGGTCGGGGTTCTCCAGCTGCGGAAACTGGAAGTCGTGCGGCGGCGGATTCGGCTTGTGGCGGCGCACCGGGCCGCCCTGGTCGACGGCCCAGAACCAGAGGCCGAACGCGACCACGTTCGTCCCCCACACGGTGACCGCCTCGAACAGCAGCTGGCCGCCGCTCTTCACGCCGCCGTTCACGAGCGACGCGATGAGCGCGACGAGGATCACGGCGTTCGCGACGCTCAGGATCGCGAGCAGTGTCTCGGCTGCCATACGCCGCATCCCCGCCTGCTCGAGCGCGTGGCGCGGGCGGCTCCACCCGAGCGCGACGAGGAGCAGCGCCTCTGGCACGGCGGGAACGAGCCAGATCCACCAGTCGAAATGCCAGATCGTCCAGCCGCGGTGGCGGCTGATCACCGCGATCAGCACCTGCGCAGCGATCAGGACGACGACGGCCGGCGACGCCTCCCAGCGTGACTCGACCTCCTCCTCGTGGTCGGTGTCGGTATCGGTCAAAACCAGCCCCGCCGCTTGAAGTACACGAGCATCACCGCTGCGACCGCAAGCTCCGAGCCGAGCCCGAGCACCGTGAACGCCTGCCAGCTGCCGATATGGCGCACCATCCAGCCGAAGTTCTGGCCGAAGAACCCGGTCATCCACGCGAGCGGCAGGAAGATCGTCGCGATGATCGTCAGCTGCTTCATCACCGCGTTCAGACGGTTCGAAACCGTCGACAGGTAGACGTCCATCGAGCTCGTGAGCAGATCGCGGTACGTGTCGACGAGGTCGTTGATGCGGATCAGGTGGTCGTAGACGTCGCGGAAGTAGCGCTCGTCGTCCGGCGTCATCCCCGGCAGCGTCGTGATCCCCGCGGCGACCTTGGCGAACATGTCGCGCTGCGGTGCGATCGCCTTTCGCAGGCCGACGAGGAGCCGTTTCATCGAGAAGATCTCCTGGAGCTGGGCGTCCGTCGCGTTGATGAACGTCTGGTTCTCGAGCTCGTCGATGCGGTTGTCGAAGTCGGCGAGCAGCGGGAAGAAGCTGTCGACGAGGCCCTCGACGATCTTGTAGAGGAGCCGCGGTCCGCTCTCGATCGGCTCGCCGCGTTTCGCGAAGCGCTCGCGCACCTCCGTGAATGCCGGCGCCTCGTCGCGGTGGATCGTTACGAGGTAGCGCTCCGAGTAGAAGCAGTGCACCTCGACGAGGCTGTCCTCGTCCGGCGACGCGCCGTAGACGACAAGGAGCACTTGGTCGTCGTAGTCGTCGATCTTCGGCCGCTGGCCGAAGTTCTCGGAGTCCTCCATCGCAAGCGGGTGGAACTTGAAAACCTCGCGCAGGATCGTGAAGTCGTCGGCAGTCGGGCGGTCGAGGTCGAGCCAGAAGAAGCCGCCGCCCGCGAGCAGCTTTTCGACCGCTTCGCGGTTGAAGTCGATCGCACCGTTGCCGCCGTCGTGGATGACGTGGCACGCCCGGGTGCGGTTGCCCTGGGGCTCCACGATCTGACGATCGTAGAGGGCGTGTCGGCCGGTTCTTGACATATCGACGTGCATCGATATCTTCTTGCCGTGGAACTGACGCCGACGCCGCTCGCGTGTAGCGCGCCGTTTCGGGGGCCGGCGATGTCGGACGACGAAGCCGACGCGACGGCGGCGCTGTTTCGCGCGCTTGGCGATCCTGCGCGGGTGAAGATCGTCAACCGGCTCGCGACTGCCGGCGAGCCCGTGTGTGCGTGTGAGTTCGAGCCGCTGCTCGGGCTCGCGCAGTCGACGGTGAGCCATCATCTGAAACGGCTGACCGAAGCCGGGCTGGTCGAGCGCGAGCAGCGCGGGCGATGGGTGTACTTCTCCATCGAGCGCGCAGCTGCCGCGCAACTCGCGGGTGTCGTGGACTTCAAGTCCTGATGCAGCCGCCGCCGCTCGCACGGGTTCTCGCTGCGGAGGCGATCGGCACGTTTGCGCTCGTCTTCGCGGGCGCCGGCGCCGTGATGGTCGACGCGAAGACGCACGAGCTCGGACACGTCGGCGTCGCGATCACGTTCGGCCTCGTGATCATGGCGATGATCTATGCGGTCGGGCACGTTTCCGGCGCGCACTTCAACGGTGCAGTGACCTTTGCGTTCGCGCTGACGCGTCACTTCCCGTGGAGCCGCGCGGGCGCGTACTGGGCTGCGCAGCTCGCGGGCGCGCTCGCCGCGGCGGCGCTCTTGCGAGGCTCCCTCGGCAACATCGCCCACGTCGGCGCGACGCTGCCGTCCGGCTCGCAGGCGCAGTCGTTCCTCTGGGAGCTCGTTCTCAGCTTCTTCCTGATGTTCGTCGTGCTTGCCGTTGCGACCGACACGCGCGCTGTCGGAGAGGCGGCCGCAATCGCGATCGGCGGAACGATCGGGCTCGACGCGATGTTCGGCGGTCCGATCAGCGGCGCGTCGATGAACCCGATGCGCTCGGCCGGCCCTGCGATCGTCTCCGGCGATCTGCACGCGCTGTGGCTCTACATCGTGGCGCCGGTCATCGGCGCGTCGCTCGGTGCGCTCACGTATCAGCTCGTCCGCGGGGGACGCGAGCCGTGAGCCGCGTGCTCTTCGTCTGCACTGCGAACAGCGGCCGCTCCGTGATGGCCGAGCGCATCTTCCGGCGCGACGCCGGCGGGCGGCACGAGGCGCGATCGGCGGGCAGCGCGCCCGGCGCCGCGCCACATCCGGTCGTCGTCGAGGCGCTCGCCGAGATCGGCATTGACGCGTCGGCGCACGTTCCGCATGCGCTCGACCAGGAGCGGATCGACTGGGCCGACGTCATCGTCGCGACGTGCGACGACGCGTGTCCCGTCGTCCCCGGCAAGCGCTACATCGCCTGGAACCTGCCGGACCCCAAGGGACGCCCGCTCGACGAGGTACGGGCGATCCGGGACGACATTGCCGTGCGTGTCGGCGAGCTTGTGCGCGAGCTGGACGACTAAGGTCACGACATGGACGTGCCGGCGGTCCGCACAGAGCGGCTGTCAAAGCGCTACGGCGACACGCTCGCCCTCGACGCGCTCGACCTCACCGTGCACGCGGGTGAGGTGTACGGCTTCCTCGGCCCGAACGGTGCCGGCAAGACGACGACGATTCGGCTCCTGCTCGGACTGCACCGGCCGACCGCCGGCCGTTCGTTCCTCTTCGACGTCGACGGGTGGAGCGACCCCGTCCGCGCCCACCGGCGCGTCGCGTACGTCGCGGGCGAACCGTTCCTCTGGCCCGCGCTGACCGGCGCGGAGACACTCGCGTATCTCGCGCGGCTACGCGGCTCCACCGACGTCGCGTACCGAGACGTACTCGTCGACCGCTTCCAGCTCGACACGGCAAAGCGCGTCCGCGCGCTCTCGAAGGGGAACCGGCAGAAGGTGCAGCTGATCGCGGCGTTCGCGACGCGCGCCGACCTGCTGCTCCTCGACGAGCCGACCGCCGGGCTCGACCCGCTGATGGAGGTCGCGTTCCGTGCGACCGTCCTCGAGGCCAAGGAGCGCGGCCAGACGGTGTTCCTCTCTTCGCACATCCTCAGCGAGGTCGAGGCGCTCTGCGACCGCGTCGGGATCCTCCGCCGCGGAAAGCTCGTCGACGAGGGAACGCTCGAGGAGCTGAGACACCTGAGCGCGCAGACGATCGAGGTGACGTTCGACGGGCCAGCGCCGGAGCTGCCCGCGCTCGCGGGCGTGCATGTCGACCGCGCGGGGCCGCAGGCGCTGCGATTCGAGGTGACCGGTAGCGTCGGGGAGCTGCTCCAGGCGCTTGCGCCTCACGGAGTCGTCGCGCTCACGAGCCGGGAACCGTCGCTCGAGGAGATCTTCCTCCACCACTACGACGCCGCCGACGGTCGTGTCTGACGCAGGGCGCGCGTTCGCGCGGCGGACGCTCGCCGACTCGCGCGTGCGGACGCTCTCGTTCGCGGCGTTCTTCGCCGTGATCGCCGCCGTCAACGTCGTCGGCTACCGCAAGACGTATCCGACCGTTGCCGACCGCATCAGCTTTGCGGTCGGCTTCGGCGCCAACAAGAGCATCCGGCTCTTCTACGGCGTGCCGCACGACCTGCTGAGCGTCGGCGGCTACACGGCGTGGCGCGTCGGCGGCTCGCTCTCGATCGCCGCCGCCGTCTGGGGAGTGCTCGCCGCGGTGCGCGCGATGCGGGCGGAGGAGGACGCGGGGCGGCAGGAGCTCGTGCTCGCCGGCGCGGTCGGCCGGAAGCGGGGCGTTCGTCGCGACGCTCGCCGCGATCGCGGCCGGCGCGGTCGTGTTGTGGCTCGCAATGTTCGCGGGCCTCGTCGTCGCGAAGCTGCCCGCCGGCGGCTCCGCGTATCTCGCACTCGCCGTCGTCTCGATCGTGCCGGTCTTCGTCGGCGTCGGAGCCGTCGCGAGCCAGATCGCGCCGACGAGGCGACTCGCGCTCGGCCTCGGCAGCGTCGCCGTCGCCGTCGCGTTTGTCCTCCGCGTCGTCGCGGACACGTCGTCCGGGCTCGGGGCGCTTCGCTGGGCGACGCCGCTCGGCTGGGTCGAGGAGCTGCGCGCGTTCGCGTCGCCGCGGCCGGCGATCCTACTGCTCCCGCTCGCGGCGACAGTCGTGCTGCTCGGCCTCGCCTGGGCGATCGCGCTGCGCCGCGACGTCGGCGCCGGGCTCTTCTACGCCCACGACAGCGCGGCGCCGAGCGACCGGCTGCTCGGCTCGCCGACCGCGCAGGCGCTTCGCTGCCGAGCGCGGCATCCTCGCCGCGTGGGTGCTCGGCATCGGCGCGTTCGCGTTCATCCTCGGCGTGATCTCGAACAGCATCTCGGCGGCGGACATCCCGAAGTCGCTGGAGCAGCAGCTCGAGAAGCTCGGGCTCGCGTCGATCGCGACGCCGTCGGGCTACCTGTCGCTGACGTTCCTCTTCTTCGTCTTCGCGATCGGTCTCTTCGCGTGCTCGCAGGCCGCGGCGACCCGGCGCGAGGAGGCGGAGCAGCTGCTCGAGACGCTGTTCTCGCTTCCGGTCGGGCGGCGACGGTGGCTCGCCGGGCGCATCGTGCTCGCCGCGGGGGCCGCGTGCGTGCTCGCGCTGCTCGCCGGACTGTGCGCCTGGGCGGGAGCGGCGTCGCAGGGCGCGGACGTGACGTTCGGCGGGATGATCGGCGCCGGGGCGAATTGTCTGCCGGCCGCGCTGCTGTTCCTCGGCATGGGGATGCTCGCGTTCGCGGTCGTTCCTCGCGCGACCGCGGGCGATCGCGTACGGGCTCGCCGCGCTCGCGTTCGTCTGGGAGCTCTTCGGGTCGATCGTCGGCGCGCCGTCGTGGGTGCTCGACCTCTCGCCGTTCCACCACATCGGGCTCGTGCCCCAGCAGCCGTTCCGTCCGGGCGCCGCGGCGGTGATGCTGACGATCGCCGTCGCGTCGGCAGTTGCGGCTGTCCTGATCTTCGAGCGGCGCGATCTGACCGGCGCCTAGGATTCGACATATGGCCGGGTTCAGCCTGCGAGAGCTCGTGGCGTCGCGCGCGGGCGAGAGACTACGAGCTCTGGGCGCGCACGATCAACCCGCAGTTCGCGCGCGTGCTGAAGACGATCGGCTTCGACCGCACCTGGGCGCGCGCCGAGGGCGCGTACCTCTGGGACGACGGACGGCAACCGCTTCCTCGACATGCTCGGCGGCTTCGGGATGTTCAACGTCGGGCGCAACAACCCGCGCGTGCGCGCGGCGCTCGCCGAGTCCCTCGAGCTCGAGCTGCCCGGGTCGGTGCAGCTCGGCGCGTCGCCGCTGCCGCCGCTGCTCGCCGAGGCGCTGCTGCGCGCGCACGCCGGCCCGGCTCGAGCGCGTGCTCTTCACGAGCACCGGCACCGAGGCGGTCGAGGCGGCGCTGAAGCTCGGCCGCGCGGCGACCGGCCGCGACGCGCGTCGTCTCGCTCGACCACGGCTTCCACGGGCTGACGCTCGGCTCGCTCTCGGCGAACGGGAACCCGGAGTTCACGACCGGTTCGAGCCGCTGCTGCCGGGATTCGAGCGCGTTCCGTTCGGCGACCTCGAGGCGCTCGAGGACGAGCTGCGCCGCGAGGACGTCGCGGTGTTCCTCGTCGAGCCGGTGCAGGGGAAGGGCGTGAACCTGCCGCCGGACGGCTACCTCGAGGGCGCGCAGGAGCTCTGCCGCCGCTACGGCACGCTGTTCTGCGTCGACGAGGTGCAGACCGGCTTCGGGCGCACCGGGAAGCTGTTCGCGTTCGAGCACTGGGGCCTCGAGCCGGACCTCGTGCCGGTCGCGAAGTCGCTGTCGGGCGGCTACGTGCCGGTCGGCGCGCTGCTGATGTCGCGCGCGGTGCACGAGGCGGTGTTCGACTCGATGGAGAACGCGTTCAGCCACGGCTCGACGTTCGCGCCGAACGAGCTCGCGATGGCGGCCGGGCTGGCGACGCTGCACGAGCTCGACGAGCAGGATCTCGTCGAGCGAGTCGGCGCGGCTCGGCGCGCGGCTGCTCGAGCTGACGCAGCCGCTCGTCGAGGAGCTACGACGTCGTCCGCGAGGTGCGCGGGCTCGGGCTGATGTGGGCGATCGAGTTCGCCGAGCCGCCGGGCGGCGCAGGTCGTACCGGCTGCTCGAGCGGATGCAGCCGGGCCTCTTCGCGCAGCTCGTCGTCGGGCCGCTCTTCCGCGACCACCGCATCCTGAGCCAGGTCGCCGGCCACGGCATGCCCGTGATGAAGGGGCTGCCGCCGCTCGTCGTCACCGACGAGGACGTCGAGTACTTCGTCGAGGCGCTGCGCACGACGATCCGCAAGGCGCAGCGGATCCCGACGTCGCTGACGCGGCTCGCGTTGACCGCCGCCCGCGCGCGCTAGGACGGGCGGATCGCCATTCCGGCCGCGGCGAGCTCGGCCCGCTCGGCCGCCGAGATCTCATAGACCGCGCCCGGCTCGGCGCCGATCACGATCACGGTCGTCGCGTCCTCGAGTGCGGTTGCGGAGCGCCTCGATCGCACGTCCGCCACGCTCACCCAGGTTCCAGCCGGAGCTTCGATCACGTCGCCGTCAACGACGAACCGAGCCGCTCCCGTGTGGACGAAGTACAGCTCTTCATGCTTCTCAGCGTCGGGATCGGCGTGATCGTGCTCGCCGATGATGCGATCGCCGGCGTGACGCGCCACGTAGGCATTGACGCCGAACGAGCGCAGGCCAAAGTGGTTCCGGATCGGGTGCAAGAGCGCGTCGCTATGCGGTACGCGCACCGCAGGGATGTGCGCAAGCGAATCGTGATCTGCCATCGGCGAGAAACCTCCTAGGTGTCGCGCGGCTCCCAGCGGAAGTGGAAGATCGCGACGAGCAGGCCGGCGATGCCCCAGGCTGCCATCACGGCGAGGTCCTCGGGCTTCGACCAGATCGTGTCGCCGCGCAGGTAGACCGCGTCCACGAGGTTGATGAAGTACTTCAGCGGCAGCACGTCGCCGATCGCGCGGAGGAACGCCGGGTAGTGCAGCGTCGGCCCGAACGCGCCGCTGAGGAACGCCATCGGCAGGAGAATGAAGTTCACGACCGCCGACGAGCCCTCGGCCGATCGGATGACCGACGCGGTGGCGACGCCGAGGGGGGCGAACATCGCCGTGCCGACGACGACCGTGCCGACGAGCGAGCCGGGGTCGCTCGGGAACGGCGTGCTGTAGAGCACGCTGCCGATCAGGAACAGCCCGATCGTCTGGAGCGCGAACACGACGAGCGTCGAGACGAGCAGCGCCGCGACGTACGTCGCCGCGGGCAACGGCGTTGCGCGCAGCCGCTTCAAGATCGCGTTTTCGCGCCGGATCACGAGCTGGATCGCGAGCCCGGCGAACGCGGTGTTCGCACAGCCGTAGCCGATCAGCCCGGCGAGCAGCGCCTGCGACGCGGGAACGCCGTAGATCTTTCCGCTGTACACCGACCCGAGCAGAACGAACAGCAGCAGCGGGAAGAGGAAGATGAAGAGCGCCGCCTCGCGGCTCCGCCAGAAGACGAGCTGCTCGCTGCGCAGCTGGTGCCCGAAGAGCCGCAGCCGGCGCGAGCGGCGCGGCTCGCGCACGGCGACCGCCTCGCTGCTCACTCGGCCTCCTCCTCGGTGAGCGCGAGGTATACGTCCTCGAGCGTCGGGCGCCGCACCTCGAGCCGGTCGAGCTCCTCGCCGCGCGCGACCGCGTCCGCCGTCAGCTCGTGCAGCACGCGCGTCGGCTCGCTCGTCGTGACGAGCACTTCCTCGCCGTCACGCCGGTAGCGGATCTCGACTTCGAGATCGCTCGTCGTCAACTCGCGCGGCGTGCCGACGCGGACGATCTGGCCCTCGCGCATCACCGCGACGCGGTCGGCGAGTTGTTCCGCCTCGTCGAGGTAGTGCGTCGTGAGGAGCACGGTCTTCCCGAGCGATCGCAGCGAGCGGATCATCTCCCACGCGGCGCGGCGCGCCGCAGGGTCGAACCCTGTCGTCGGCTCGTCGAGGAAGACCAGCTCCGGATCGCCGATCAGCGCGAGCCCGAGATCGAGCCGCCGCTTCTGCCCGCCGGAGAGCGTCTTGATCCGCGCGTCGCGCTTCTCGCCGAGACCGACGAGCTCGATCACCTCGTCGACGGGACGCGGCTGCTCGTAGTAGCCCGCGAACATCGAGTGCGTCTCGCGCACCGTCAGGTTCGGCCAGAGCTGCGACTGCTGCAGCACGACGCCGATGCGCTGGCGAAAGTCCGGTCCCGGCTTCTCGGGATCGTGGCCGAGTACCGACACGTCTCCGCCGTCACGCTGCCGGTAGCCCTCGAGGATCTCGACCGTCGTCGTCTTCCCGGCGCCGTTCGGTCCGAGCAGACCGAAGACCTCGCCCGCCGCGATCTCGAAGTCGACGCCGCGCACCGCTTCGAGGTGACCGTACGTCTTGCGCAGACCGCTGACGGAGATTGCGCTCACGCGGCCCAGGATAGTGGCGGTAGAGTCGAGGCGTGGCAGGCTCATTCCGCTATGTCGTCTGCGACGTCTTCACCGACACGCCGCTCACCGGGAACCAGCTCGCGGTCTTCACCGACGCGCGCGAGATTCCCGAGGAGACGCTGCAGCGGCTCGCGAAGGAGCTGAACTACTCCGAGACGACGTTCGTGTATCCGCCCGAGGGCGACGGGCACGTGAAGATGCGGATCTTCACGCCGGTGCGAGAGCTGCCGTTTGCCGGACATCCGACGCTCGGCACCGCGTTCGTTCTCGCCGGCCCGTTGCAGCTCGGAGTGCTGCGCATCGAGACCGCGCGTGGCGTCATTGCCGTCGAGCTCGAGCGCGACGAAGCGCGCATCGTCTTCGGCCGGATGCAGCAGCCGCTGCCGACAGTCGAGCGGTTCGAGCGCGCGGACGAGCTTGCCGCGGCGCTCGGCGTCGAGCCGCGGCTGCCGGTCGACGTCTACGACAACGGCGTCCGCCACGTTTACGTCGCGCTCGCGTCGGAGGCTGAGGTCGCGGAGCTCGAGCCGAACATGCAGCGTCTCGCGGCGTTCGGCAACGACTGCATCAACTGCTTCGCCGGCACCGGCTCGAAATGGAAGACGCGGGTGTTCGCGCCCGGCTCCGGCGTCGCGGAGGATCCGGCGACCGGTTCCGCGGCCGGGCCGCTCGCGCTCCACCTCGCGCGGCACGGGCGGATCGAGTTCGGCGACGAGATCGAGATCTCGCAGGGCGTGGAGATCGGGCGGCCTTCGACGCTCTACGCGCGCGCGGTCGGAGCGCCGGATGCGGTCGAGCGGATCGAGGTCGGCGGCTCCGCGGTGATCGTCGCGCGCGGCGAATTCCGAGTTTGTAGCGGATGCGCCGCGTTCCTCCGTGATCGGAGGCTCGTGCTCGGGCAAGATCGACGCTCGCCCGTGTCCTGGCCGGTCGACTCGGCGTGCCGCACATCGAACTCGACGCACTCATCACGGGCCCGACTGGGACCAGGCGCCGGCCGAGGTGATGCGGGATCGTGTGTTGGCGGCACTCGGGTCCGCCGAAAATGGCCTGGGTTGTGGACGGCACGTACTACGGCAAGCTCGGCTCGCTCGTGCCTCGAGCGCGCCGACACGGTCGTCTGGCTAGACATTCCGTACGCGACTGCGGTGCGTCAGCGTCGTCATACGGACGTGGACGCGGCTCGGATGCGGCGCACCGAGCTATGGAATCGCGCGGAATCGTGAGCGGTTGCGTGACACGTTCGGCCGCTACTCGATCATCTGGTACGTCCTGACGACGTATCCCAGGTTCGCTCGGGTGTGGCCCGGACGGCTTGCTCAGTCATCCGGACCTGAAGGTCGTGCGTTTGCGCTCGCAGCGCGCGGTCGACGTCTGGCTTCAGTCGAGCCAGGCGAGCGCGACGATGTCCGGCAGCTCCGGCTCGAGCGAGCGCCAGAACACGCCGCCGTTGACGCGAGAGGTAGAGCCGGTTGCGCGCGGCGTAGAGGATCCGGTCCGGGTCGTCGTCGGCGACGGCGACCGCGAATCCCGGCGGCAGGCCGCCGCCCGCTTCGCGCCACGTCAGGCCGCCGTCGTGCGACACGGCGAGCGGCGGGCGCCGGTCGAGCAGCGCGACGACCGTCGAGCCGGAGCCTGCAGTCGCGACGACGCGCGGCAGCGCGACCGGCGGCGCGTCGACCGCCGGAACCTCCGTGCCGGGACCGAGCACGAGCTCCGCTTCGACGTCGACGAGCAGCACGCCGTCGACCGTGCCGACCGCGGCGATCACCGCACCCGCCCCGCGAGCAGCGCCGCGACGAGCGCGGTCGCGCGGCGCGCGGCCGACACCGGCGCGTGACCGTCGGCGCGCGCGGCGAGATACGCGGCGCCGAACGCATCGCCTGCGCCGGTCGGTTCCGCGTGCACGGGTCGCGCGGGCACGCGCGTCGCCGCGCCGTCCGCGAGCACGAGCGAGCCGTTGAGCCCGAACGTGACGATGATCTCCGGCACGCCGAGCTCCGCGAGCGACTCGAGATCCGCGTCGCCGATGATCGCGCGCGCCTCCTCCTCCGCGAGCTTGAGGATCGCAATGTGCCGGAGCAGGTCGCGGTCGAAGTCGCCGTCGAGCACGAGCGGACCGACCTCGGGCCGGCGCACGAGTCCCTGGCCGTCGTAGAGGATCCGCCGTCCGCGCGCGAGCTCGGCGAGCGTCTCCACGCTGAAGTCGCTGCGCAGGAGCGGCGCGACCTGGAGCCATTCGACGCGCCGCAGCAGATCCGTCGACGCCTCGCGCGCGCCCCACGGCTCGCCGATCGCCTCGACGCCCATCGTGCGGATGCCGTGCTCGTCGTACGACATCGAGAAGCCCGTCGTCACGCCGCCGACCGCGAGCGTCGACGGCAGCCCGCACGTGACGAGCTGCCGCTGGAAATCGCGGCGCTCGACCTCGCCGCACTTGGCGAAGATCGTCGCGCTGAGCGCGAGCCCGCGCAGCGCGCGTGCGGCATGCCAGGTGCCGCCGCCGATCTGCGGCGTGCCGTCTGCGACCACGTCGCGGGAGAGATGTCCGATCACGGCCAGCGGGCGCACCCGCGAAGCCTATTCCGGGAGTTCGGCCGGGACCGCGGTAGTGCTGCCGCGCGCGGCGAGCGAGAAGCAGAGCGCGATCGCGAACGCCGCGAAGAAGCTCGGCAGCGACGCGCCGAAGCTGACGTTGCCGGGGTGCGTGTGCGCGACGACGTCCGTCCACCACGACGGCCCGACCGGCGACAGCCACTGGTAGAGGCCGAAGCCGACGAGCCACGCGACGAGCTGCGGCACCCGCACCGCCGGGCCGTCGAAGATCTGCGCCGGCGAGTAGTGCGCGCCGGACGCGAGCCAGTCCGCGACGAGCACGCCGAACAGCGGCACGAAGAACGAGCCGAGGAGATAGAGGAAGTCCTGGTAGTTGCCGAGGTTCAGGACGAGCGCGAGCGTCGTCGCGACCGCGGTGACGATCGTGATCAGCAGCCGCTGCGACACCTTCGGCAAGAAGTTCTGGAGCGAGACCGCGGTCGAGTAGATGTCGGCGAACGCCTTCTCGCTCTCGTCGACGGTGATCGCGAGCAGCGCGACGAGCGCGACGCCGCCCGCCGCGGCGACCGCCGTCGGCAGCGACTGCGCGTCGGAGACGCCGCGCGCGAGCACGATCAGGATCCCGAGCCCGATGCACCAGACCGTCGGCACGAAGTAGCCGAAGCCCGCGCCGAGCGCCGCGCCGCGCTTCGTCTTCGAGAAGCGCGTGTAGTCGGCGGCGAGCGGCGTCCACGAGACGACGCTGCCGATCACGAGATCGACCGCCTGCCCGAACGTCGGAAACCCGCCCTTCCCCGGCGCCGACCAGAACGCGTGCAGGTGCGACTTCGAGATCGCCCAGTACGTCAGGTACGCCATCGAGAACAGCAGCGCCCAGGTCGCGAACTTCCGCAGATAGCGGCGCACGAACCCGATCGGCCCGAGCATCCCGAGCGCCCCAGCTGACGAGCGCCGAACACGATCGTCCAGAGCCACGTCGCCTTCCAGCCGAAGAGATGGTTCGAGAGCGCGGCCGCGGCCGACGCGATGATGATCAGCTCGAACGTCGACCAGCCGACGTTCTGCGCGACGTTGAGAGCCGTCGGCGCGTACGAGCCCTTCCGGCCGAGCGGCGCGCGCAGCACCACCATTCCCGGCACGCGCGCGTCGGCGCCGATCAGCGCCGCGAGCCCCAGCAGGACGTTGCCGATGATCGCGCCGACGACGATCGCGAGGAGCGCGTCGCGGAGCGACAGCGCCGGCACGAGCAGCGCGCCGATCACGATCACGAGCAGCGAGACGGAGAGGTTCCCCCAGAGCAGCGCCGAGTCGAATCCGCTCAGGACGCGGAGGCGCTCCGGAACCGGCGTGATTCCCCAGCTGGGTGTCGGTCGTCGTTCCTCGCCGTGCGAAAAGCCTATCCTCGAGTCTGGTACGAAACACGCGCGAAGCCAGGAGGCGACCATGACCGCGACGAAGCAGGGCTTCACCGCGGACGAGGCGCGGCGCTATGGATCGCGACATCGGCATCGACTGGGACACGGCGCCGTTCGACGTCGAGGAGTTCCGCATGCGGCATGGACGTGGAGCTCGAGCACGGCGTGCACGATCTGTTGACCAACGTGACCGGCGACGATCCGCACGTGACCGCGAAGATCGCGCTCGCACACCTGAACGAGTTCCCCGACTACTACACGCGGCTCGACCGGATGGAGGAGGAGGCGAAGCGCGACTGGGCCGCGAAGAGCTGAGCTAGGTCGCGAGCAGTCGCCGCAGCACGAACGGAAGGATCCCGCCGTGGCGGAGGTACTCGCGCTCGCGCGGCGTGTCGAGCCGGACGCGCGCGCGGAACTCCTTGCCGTCCGCGCGCACCGTCACCTCGTCCGCGTCGCCGTTCTCGACGCCGAGGATCGAGAACTCCTCGCGGCCGGTGAGCCCGAGCGACTCGCGCGTCTCGCCCGGCAGGAACTGCAGCGGCAGCACGCCCATCATCAGCAGGTTCGAGCGGTGGATCCGCTCGTACGTCTCCGCGATCGCCGCGCGCACGCCGAGGAGGTTCGGGCCTTTCGCCGCCCAGTCGCGCGACGAGCCCGAGCCGTACTCCTTGCCCGCGAGCACGATCGTCGGCACGCCCTCGGCGCGGTAGCGCATCGCCGCGTCGTAGATCGTCATCTCCTCGCCGGCCGGCAGGTGCACCGTCCACGTTCCCTCGGAGCCGGGGACGAGCTGGTTGCGCAGCCGCACGTTCGCGAACGTGCCGCGCATCATCACCTCGTGGTTGCCGCGGCGTGAGCCGTACGAGTTGAAGTCGCGGCGCTCGACGCCGTGCTCGACGAGGTACGCGCCCGGCGGGCGAGTCCGGCCGGATCGCGCCCGCCGGCGAGATGTGGTCGGTCGTGACCGAGTCGCCGAGCGATGACGAGGCAGCGCGCGCCGACGACGTCCTCGACCGGCTGCGGCTCGCGCGGCATGCCGTCGAAGTACGGCGGCAGGCGCACGTACGTCGAGTCGGGCTCCCACGCGAACAGGTCGCCGTCGGGCGTGTCGAGCGCGCGCCAGCGCTCGTCGCCGGTGTAGACGTCGGCGTACGTGCGCGTGAACATCTCGCCGTCGACCGAGCCGGCGATCGTCTCGTCGATCTCCTGCGGCGTCGGCCAGATGTCGCGCAGGTAGACGTCGTCGCCGTCGTCGTCCTGGCCGAGCGGCTCGTTCAGCAGGTCGATGTCCATGCGCCCGGCGAGCGCGTACGCGACGACGAGCGGCGGCGACGCGAGGTAGTTCGCCTTCACCTCGGGGTGGATGCGCGCCTCGAAGTTGCGGTTGCCGGAGAGCACGGCGCAGACGACGAGCTCGCCCTCGGTCACCGCGGCGGCGATCGCGTCCGGCAGCGGGCCGGAGTTTCCGATGCACGTCGTGCAGCCGTAGCCGACGAGGTTGAAGCCGAGCTCGTCGAGATACGGTGTCGAGGCCCGGCGCGGCGGTAGTACTCGGTGACGACCTTCGAGCCCGGCGCGAGCGACGACTTCACCCACGGCTTCCGCTTCAGCCCGCGCTCGACCGCCTTCTTCGCGAGCAGGCCGGCGCCGATCATCACCGACGGGTTCGACGTGTTCGTGCACGAGGTGATCGCGGCGATCACGACCGAGCCGTGCTCGAGCGCGTAGTCCTCGCCGGCGACCGGCACGCGCTTCTTCGCGAGCGTCGCGGTGTGCGACGGAACCGGGTCGGAGTCGACGACGCCGTCGCCGGTCGGCGGGTCGCTCGCCGGGAACGAGTCGGCCATCTCCTTGTCGTACGTCCCGTTCGTGTACTCGACGCCGAACGTGTCGAGCGACTCGATGAACGCCTCCTTCGCGGTCGCGAGCGGCACGCGGTCCTGCGGGCGGCGCGGTCCGGCGAGCGACGGCTCGACGTCGCCGAGATCGAGCTCGACGACCTGCGAGTACGTCGGATGATCGTCCGGGTCGTGCCAGAGCAGGTTCTCCTTGCAGTACGCCTCGACGAGCGCGATCCGCTCCGCGTCGCGGCCGGTCAGGCGGAGGTACGCGAGCGTCACGTCGTCGACGGGGAAGAAGCCGCACGTCGCGCCGTTCTCGGGGGTCATGTTCCCGAGCGTCGCGCGGTCGGCGAGCGCGAGCGCGCCGACGCCGGGGCCGAAGTACTCGACGAGCTTCCCGACGACGCCGGTGCGCCGCAGGATCTGCGTCACCGTCAGCACGAGATCCGTCGCCGTCGCGCCCTCGCGGCAGCGAGCCGGTGAGCCGGAAGCCGACGACCTGCGGCACGAGCATCGACAGCGCCTCGCCGAGCATCGCCGCCTCGGCCTCGATCCCGCCGACGCCCCAGCCGAGCACGCCGAGCCCGTTCACCATCGTCGTGTGCGAGTCGGTCCCGACGAGCGTGTCGGGGAACGCGACGCCGTCGCGCGACTCGACGACGCGCGCGAGAAACTCGAGGTTCACCTGATGGCAGATGCCGGTGTTCGGCGGGACGACCTTGAAGTTGTCGAACGCCGTCTGGCCCCAGCGCAGGAACGCGTAGCGCTCGCGGTTGCGCTCGAACTCGAGCTCGACGTTCCGCCCGATCGCGAGCCGTGACGCGAACTCGTCCACCTGCACCGAGTGGTCGATCACGAGCTCGGCCGGGATCAACGGGTTGATCCGCGCCGGGTCGCCGCCCTGGTCGCGCATCGCGTCGCGCATCGCCGCGAGGTCGACGACCGCCGGCACGCCGGTGAAGTCCTGGAGGAGCACCCGCGCCGGCATGAACGAGATCTCGTGCGACGGCTCGTCCGCCGCGACCCAGCCGGCGACCGCCTCGACCTCGGCCTCGGAGCCGTTCCGGAGCACGTTCTCGAGCAGGATCCGCAGCGTGTACGGGAGCCGGCTCACGTCCCAGCGCTGCTGGAGGGCGTCGAGGCGGACGATCTCGTAGCTGCGGTCTCCGACCGCGAGCGTGGAACGAGCGCCGAACGAATCCGCCATTCCACCGATTCAAGCAGAAGGGCGGCCCGGCGGCAGCCTTAACGCGCGCTTAACCCTCGGCGAACCGGTCTTTGAACGTGGCCGGGGTAAGACACGCAGTGTGGGAAACGAGCCATCGCCCCGCACGCTCGCGCGTGGCGGCGCCCTTGTCGTAGCGGGCGCCGTCGGCGCAGCGGTTGCCGTCGGAATCGTGGCCGCTGTCGGCGGCGTCGGCGGCGCGAGCACGACCGTACGCGAGGTCCTGCCGGCGTCCGCGCCGTCGTCGTCGCCGGAGCAGGCGTCGTTCGCGCACGCCGGGCGCCAGCTCACGATCCACCAGATCTACACGCGCGCTGCGCCGGGGGTCGTCCAGGTGACGGCGACCTCGAAGGTCACGACGCAGCCCGATCCGTTCCTCGATCCGTTCGGCGCGCCGCAGACGACGACGCAGCAGGCGCTCGGCTCCGGCTTCGTCATCGACAAGGCCGGGCACATCGTCACGAACTTCCACGTCGTCCAGGGCGCGAGCAAGGTCGAGGTCAGCTTCTCGAACAACGAGCGGCTGCCGGCGACGATCGTCGGGCGCGACCCGTCGACCGACGTCGCCGTGCTCGAGGTGAAGGCGCACTCGCGCGCGTTCACTCCGCTCGTGCTCGGGAACTCCGACCTCGTCGAGGTCGGCGACTCGGTCGTCGCGATCGGCAATCCGCTCGGCGAGGACCGGTCGATCACCGTCGGGCATCGTCAGCGCGCTCCAGCGGCAGATCGTCGCCCCGAACGGCGCGCCGATCGACCACGTGATCCAGACGGACGCCGCGCTGAACCACGGCAACTCCGGCGGGCCGCTGCTCAACGCGCGCGGCCAGGTGGTCGGCGTCAACTCGCAGATCCAGACCGACGGCAGCAGACGGCAACATCGGCATCGGCTTCGCGATCCCGATCAACACGGTGAAGAGCGTCGCGGCGCAGCTGATCTCGAAGGGCGTCGTCGAGCATCCGTTCCTCGGCGTCGACGCGCGCGCGATCACGTCGGACGTCGCGCGCCTGTTCCGGCTGCCGGTGAAGAGCGGGCTGCTCGTCTCGACCGTCTGCTCGGCCACCGGCGCGGCGAAGGCCGGGCTGCACGGCGCCACGCAGCAGGTGACCGTCGCCGGCGAGACGTGGCCGCTCGGCGGCGACATCATCGTGAAGGCCGACGGCGTCGCGGTCGCGTCCGTCGAGCAGCTCCGGTCGCTGATCGGGCAGAAGAAGCCCGGCGACTCGATTCAGCTTCAGGTCTTCCGCGGCACGAAGACCTTGTCCTTGAACGTGAAGCTCGGGAGGCAGCCGCTCTCTCCGCACTGCTGACCGCCAAGCTCGGCCCCAGACCCCTTGGGGCCGGCTCCCGTCGCCGCAGGCCAGCGCGGCGGCGGGCGCATGAGACGGGGGCCCCGACCGCCTGCCCGGGGCCCCCCTCTCACATCTCGTCCGGGAGAACCGTTGGTTCTCGCAGCGGGCCCCTCCTTGCGCTCGCGTGGCCCTTGGTCGTGTGCGCTACGGCGAGAGCGCGGTCTCGCCTTCGCGCGCGGGAGCGCGATCCACGCAGAGCGATCTGGGCGGGTTCGCCGTTCCGCGCGGCGCGTGGTGGCCTGCGGCCATCCCGCACCGCTGGTGCGCCTCCGGCTAACGCGCCTACGCCAGCGTTAGCCTCCGGCCTTGGTTGGTCGATTTGTTCGGACGGCTTAAAGGCTTCGGCTACCTTTGGGCGGGTGGAGCGGGAGGAGATTCGTCTCGGTCACGCGGACGTCGTCGAGTTCGAGCCGATCGAGGACGAAGAGCTCTGGACCGGCGAGGACGACGACTCTCATCTCGGCTGGTACTGCGTCGCCACCGATCCGTTTCCGTGTCCTGCCGACGGCTGCGTGTTCATTGCGGTGTTCATGACGGCGGCGCATCTCGTGCTCGTGTGGCAGGAGCAGGACGATCCGAATCTGCTCCGGCATGCGCAGCGTGCGAAGGAAGTCGGGCGCAATCCGCGTGTCGTCACGTACGAGTCGATCTTCGGGCCGAGCGCGTCGTACTACGCCTGGGAGGCGGCCGGACGCCCGGTTCACGGCGTGCGAAAGTCTGCGTGATGGCGACGCAGACGGAGACACTCCAGGTAACCGGCATTCGCTGTGAGCGGTGCGTCGGCCGGCTCGCCGGCGCGCTTCAGGGGCACGACGGGCTCGAGTACGCGAACGCGAATCTCATGGGCCAGGTCACGCTCTCCTGGGACGACGAGCAGACCAGCCGCGACGCCATTCTCGACGCGATGAAACGCGCCGGATTCCGCCAGCTCGCGGAATAGCAGCGCCCCGCGCCGCGTTCCGAACCGCATGGACCGCGGTGGTAGCGTTGCCCTCATGGCCGAGCGCGACAGCGACGAGGACGACGGAGCGGAGCCCCTTCAGATCGCAACCGAGGCGCGCGACCGCGTCCGGTTCGAGGAGGAGGCACTCGCGCTCTCCGACCAGGTCTATCGCGTCGCCCGGCACCTCGCGAACTCGCGCGAGGAGGCGGAGGATCTCGTCCAGGAGACCTACGCGCGCGCATTCCGGAGCTGGCGGTCGTACACGCCCGGCACGAACCTCCGCGCGTGGCTGCTGCGGATCCTGACGAACCTCAACATCGATCGCGGGCGGCGGACCCAGAGGGCCCCGCAGATGACGCCGCTCGAGGCGAACGACTACTTCCTCTACGACAAGCTCGCGGAGTCCGGCGACGGCCTGACCGACGAGGACCGCGTGGTCGAGCGGCTCTCGCAGGACGACGTCGTGTCGGCGCTCTCGGCCGTGCCGCATGACTTCCGCGACGTGATCGTGCTGGTCGATCTCGGCGACTTCAGCTACCAGGACGCGGCGCAGATCCTCGACATCCCGATCGGGACGGTGATGTCGCGGCTGCACCGAGGACGCCGCATCCTGAAGAGCGAGCTCGCGGAATCCGTTCCGGAGGGTGAGGCATGAAAGGCGACTACGACGAGGGCTGCGCCCACTGCGAAGAGATGATGCAGCCGTACCTCGACCACGTCCTCAGCGACGCGGAGGTACGCGCGGCGGAGCATGCACCTCGACGAGTGCGACACGTGCAGAAAGCGGTACCGCTTCGAGGAGAGCCTGCGCGTCTACGTGCGGCTTGCGGTGAACGAGCAGATGTCGCCCGAGCTGAAGGAGAAGCTCGCGGCGTTGCGCGTTCCGTTGGATTGAGGCGGCACTACGGGCCGGTGTGCGGCCCGACGATCACGACCAGGCGCCGCGGGTCGGCGCCGCCTGGAAGCGGCTGCAACGGCGCGTCGAGCTGCTTCGCCAGGCGCAGGCCGATCGCCTCGCCGCCCGGCGGGAAGTAGACCTGCGTCTGCGGATACGTGAAGCTCGAGGCCTTTCCGACGTGCGTGACGCGGTACGAGAGCGCCTGAATCCGGCTCGCGACCTGCCGCGTCCAGACGATGTCGCCGCTGCCGTTGAGCACGACGACCTTCACGCCCCACGGCGGCGGCAGCGTCGACGTCTTTGCGCTCGCCGACGCGACGGGCTGATGCGTATGGCTCTGCGCGAGCACGACCGCGAGCGTGAGCGCGAGCACAACGGCGCCGATCGCGCCGACGGCGAGCAGCCGCCGCAGCGGGTTCGCCTCCAGCGGCTTCGCCGGCACCGGCAGTCCCGCGAGGTCGAGCGCCTCGCGGTGCTCGATGCCGAGCGCGGTCGCGGTGAGCAGCATCGCGAGGAGCGCGCGGTCCGGGCTCGGGAAGCGGTAGAGCCGGCCCTTCCTCGAGCCAGCGCAGCTCGTCGGCGGGAATGCCGGCGCGCTTCGCGGTCTCCTCGACGGTCAGCTTGCGGTGCAGGCGCGCATGCGCCAGCGGCGACTCGTCGGAGCCGGTTTCGGCGACCTCGATCGGCAGCTGGCGTGCGAACTCCATGCGACTCTCCGGATTCGGCGTGTCGGGCCGGGAACCTTCATGGACTCATCGGCGGACATCGACATCGCCTGGAGGGGTCAGGTCGTCGCAGGCCACGAGCCGGGCCTCGAGCGCACGGGCGCCCTCGTTCGGGATCACCGGCCAGACGGCGCGCGCGAGCAGCACCGGGTGGAGCCGCTGCCCGCCGTACGCGGCCGCCACTGCGTCGCCGCCGTCCTCGCGCCACGACGCGACGACGCGGTCGACGGCGCGCGGGTCGAGGTCAGGCCCGTCGGCGAGAACGACGAGCGCAGCCTCCGCGTCGTCCGGCAGCGCAGCGAGCCCGCAGCGCAGCGACGACCCGGGACCGAGCTCCCAGTCGGGACAGTGGACCGTCGCGGCGTCCGTCTCGACCGGATGCGCGCCGACGACGACGAGGATCGCGTCGACCGACGTCGCGGCGCGCAGCCGCTCCAGCACCGCGGGCAGCAGCTCGACCTGCTTCGGCGGCGACACGCCGTACCGCGACGACGCGCCCGCGGCGAGAACGACTGCTGCGATCACCTGACGACGAACCTCGCACACACCATGGCCGGAGGCTAACGCGGCCGAAGGCGCGTTAGCCGCAGGCGGACTCCGCGTGTCGGGATGCTCAAAGGGCACCACGACGCGCGCAGGGGAGCGAAAGGCCCACATACGCCCTGAGTGGAGAGCGAGTCGCGCGCGGAGGCGGGACCGCGCTCCCGCCGCAGCGCACCCACGAACGGCCACGAGCGCCGAAGGAAGGGGCCCGCGGGGGAACCACGGGTTCCCCCGCGCTTATGAGCAGCCGGCGAGCTTCGCCCACCGCGACTGGACGTTCGCGACGTACGCGAGCGTCTCGGCGCCGGGGGCGCCGCCGGCCCGGTCGACCGCGGTCGGGCCTGCGTTGTACGCGGCCAGCGCGAGGTCGGTGCGCGAGTAGCGGTCGAGCAGGATCTTCAGATACCGCGCGCCGGCGAGGACGTTCGTCGACGGCGTGTCGACGCTGAGGTTCAGGAGCTTGCCCGTCGACGGCAGCACCTGGAGCAGCCCGCGCGCGTCCGCCTCCGAGCGCGCGTCCGGCTTGAACCGCGACTCGACCTCGGCGACGGCGACGAGCATCGAGAGCTGGAACCCGGTGTCGCGCGCCGCGCGGACGAACGCGGTCCGGAACTGCGACGGGATCGGGCAGCGGCCGAGCGAGAGCGTGTTCTTCGCCGGCAGCGCGGGAATCCGCGGCACGGCAATCGGAACCGAGGCCGCCGCGGCGGCCTTGCTGTGGGCCGCGCCGACGACCGCGCCGGAGCACGCGGCGCACGCCACGCCGAGAAGGATGAGCAGCCGCGTACCCACCGAGAGACCGATCCTACAACGGTTCAGGCGCTGGTCGTCACGGCCACGATATTGGCCAGGTGGATCAGCCGGAACGCCGTCCGGGACACGACCCGCTGCTCGCCCTCGTCCTCGATCTCGGGAACCGTCCTCCAGAGGTCCCGGGCGACGGTCAGCAGCTCGCGGATCCGCTCCAGCTCCTGCTCGTGGCCGTTGCGCGCGTCGCACGCATTGAGCGCGAGCCCGAGCGCGCCGATCGTGTCGGCCTGGCGCATCCAGAGCATCGGGGTCGCCATGGAGAGGTACTGGTGGATGCGAGCGAGCGCGAGCGGCTGCGCGAGCACGTCGGTGCCGGACGGCTTGGTCGGCTCGAGCGGCGCGACGCCGTCCGCGATGCGGTCGGCGTTCCCGTGCAGCATCGCGCGGATCTGCGCCTCGTCGAGCCCGGCGGCGCGCGCGGTGCGGAGAGCAATGAAAAGCGACGCCGGCTGCTGGCCGTACGGATAGTCCGACGCGTAGACGACCTGCTCCGGTGGGACGAGGTTGAAGAAGCTGAGCAGGTCGATCGGGCTCCAGACCGAGGTGTCGAAGAAGACGCCTGCCTTGCCGGCGAAGTGGCCCGCGAGCGCGTCGAGGTCCGCGATACCGGCATGCGCGATGATCAGGTGGGCGTCCGGGTACGCGTCGACGAGCCGGTGCAGATGATCGCCGATCGGCGGCAGGCCGCGTCCGCCGTGGATCAGGATCGGCACGCGACGCTCCGCCGCGAGCGCGAAGACCGGAGTCAGCCGGTCGTCGTCGAGCCGGAACTTCTGCGCGCGGGGATGGAGCTTGATTCCGCGCGCTCCGAGGTCGAGACAGCGCGTCGCCTCGCCGATCGGGTCCTCGGAGAGGTCGAGCCGGACGAACGGGATCATCCGCCCGCCCGAGCGCTCGGCGAACGCGAGCGTCCGGTCGTTCCCGGGGCGAAACGCGGGATGCCGGTCGGGCTCGTCGAGGCAGAACATGAAGCAGCGCGAGACGCCGAACCGGTCCATCAGCCCTTCGAGCTCCTCGAAGCGGCCGACCATCCCGTCGATGTCGTCCCCGAGATGCACGTGCGCGTCGAAGATGTCGACGCCGGCCGGCAGCTCGTCGCGCAGCTCCGCCTCCCATTGGGCGAACAGCTCCGCTGCGCGGTCGAGTGCCTCTACCACTCCTGGAATCTATCCACGCGCAAGGATCTGCCTGCCGGCGGGATGCTTGAGACGGTGCTTGATTTGGAGCCGGATCTTCGAAAGAGTTGGGCCGATAACGTCGGAGTGCGATGCACCGGACGGCAGGGGCCGGTGCGTCACACCAACAAGGAGGCGTACGCATGTCTGCAGTCCCGCAGAACCAGCCGACGCTGTTCGAGAGCGTCGCGGCTGCCGATCCGGCTCCCCTCGGGCTCGCGGGTTTCGCATTGACCACGTTCCTGTTGAGCGGCCACAACGCGAGCTTCATCCCCGACCTGATCTGGGTCGGCCCCGCGATCTTCTACGGCGGGCTCGCGCAGCTCTTGGCGGGAATGTGGGAGTTCCGGAACCGGAACATCTTCGGCGCCACGGCGTTCTCGACGTACGGAGGCTTCTGGATGGGCCTCGGCCTCTTCATCATCCTCGCGGTTGGGAACAAGTCGTGGCTCGCCGGCTACAAGGGCGGCGACCTGACGAACGCGCTCGCGTGGTTCCTGTTCGCCTTCGCGATCTTCAACACGTACATGCTCATCGGCAGCATGCGCGTGAACGGCGCAGTGTTCCTGGTCTTCCTGACCCTGGAGGTGACGGAGATCCTGCTCGTCATCGGCTTCTTCAACCTCTCGCACGGCGGCACCGAGTGGTGGCTCCATGCGGGTGGCTGGGCCGGCATCCTGACCGCGGCGGTCGCGTGGTACACGTCGGCAGCCGGTGTCCTGAACGGCCAGGCACGCAAGACGGTGCTGCCGGTCGGCAAGCCGTTCATGAGCTGAGCGGGCACACTCTCGTCGAATCCCTGGACGTAAGGAGAGGAGTCATCTCGTGGCGACGGAATCTGGCCAGTCTGCGATCGAAACGATCTTTCTCGAGGAACGGCGGTATCCGCCGCCCGAGGAGTTCGCGAAGCAGGCGAACGCGAAGCCGGAGATCTACGACGAGAGCTTCGACGCGTTCTGGGAGCGGGAGGGCCGCGAGCGGCTCAGCTGGTTCGAGCCCTTCAGCGAGCTGTACGAGTGGGAGCCGCCGTACGCGAAGTTCTTCCTCGGCGGCAAGCTCAACGTCTGCTTCAACTGCGTCGACCGCCACGTCGAAGCGGGCGCCGGCGGCAAGGTCGCGTACTACTGGGAAGGCGAGCCGGACGGCGACACGCGGGAGATCACGTACGCCGATCTCCAGCGCGACGTCGTCCGGTTCGCCAACGCGCTGAAGAAAGTCGGCGTGAAGAAGGGCACACCCGTCGCCATCTACATGGGCATGGTTCCCGAGCTGGCGGTCGCGATGCTCGCGTGCACGCGGCTCGGCGCGCCGCACACCGTCGTCTTCGGCGGCTTCTCCGCCGACTCGCTCTCAGGCCGGATGAACGACATGAAGTGCGAGGTGCTGATCACGCAGGACGAGGCCTGGCGGCGAGGGGCGACGGTGCCGCTGAAGAGGACTGCGGACGACGCCATGGCGAGCCGCTCCCGGCGTCCATGCCTCCGTCGTGTTCCGTCGCACCGGCAACGACGTGCCGATGCAGGACGGCCGCGACCACTGGCTGCACGAGCTCGAGGACGGCGTCTCCGACGATCCCGCCTCGTGCCCGTGCGAGCCGATGGACAGCGAGGACCTGCTCTTCCTCATGTACACGAGCGGGACGACCGCGAAGCCGAAGGGCATCGTCCACACCACGGCCGGCTACCTCTGCGGCGCCGCCACGACGCACCACTACATCTTCGACTTGAAGAAGGACGAGGACGTCTACTGGTGCGCCGCCGACATCGGCTGGATCACCGGACACAGCTACATCGTCTACGGGCCGCTCTGCAACCAAGCGACGTCGGTCATGTACGAAGGCACGCCGGACTTCCCGGACAAGGACCGCTGGTGGGAGATCGTCGAGAAGTACAAGGTGACGATCCTCTACACCGCGCCGACGGCGATCCGCTCGCACATGAAGTGGGGCCCCGAGTACGCGGCGAAGCACGACCTGACCTCGTTGCGCCTGCTCGGGTCGGTCGGCGAGCCGATCAACCCGGAGGCGTGGATCTGGTACCGCGAGCACATCGGCGGCGACCGCACGCCGATCGTCGACACGTGGTGGCAGACGGAGACGGGGATGGTGCTGATCACGCCGCTGCCCGGCGATCACGACGCTGAAGCCGGGCTCGGCGACGAAGCCGTTCCCCGGCGTCGAGGCGGCCGTGTTCAACGAGCAGGGTGAGGAGGTCGGCCCGGGCGGCGGCGGCTACCTCGTGCTGAAGAAGCCGTGGCCCGCGATGCTGCGCGGGATCTTCGGCGACGACGCGCGCTACCGCGAGACGTACTGGTCGAAGTACAAGGACGTCTACTTCGCCGGCGACGGCGCGCGCATCGATCGCGACGGCGACTTCTGGCTGCTCGGCCGCGTCGACGACGTGATGAACGTCTCGGGCCACCGCATCTCGACGATCGAGGTCGAGTCGGCGCTCGTCGACCACCAGGAAGTGGCGGAGGCGGCGGTCTGCTCGCGGAAGGACGCGATCACCGGCGAGGCGATCGTCGCGTACGTGACGCTGAAGGGCGGCAAGGAGGGCTCGGTCGAGAAGCTCGAAGAGCTGCGCAACCACGTCGCGCTGAAGATCGGTGCGATCGCGAAGCCGGCGAACATCGTCTTCACGCCGGAGCTGCCGAAGACGCGCAGCGGCAAGATCATGCGACGGCTGCTGCGCGACGTGGCGGAGAACCGGCAGCTCGGCGACACGACGACGCTGGCCGACCCGACCGTCGTCGCGGAGATCCAGCAACGCGCCGATTCCGAGCCGGGCGGTGACGAGGCTTGACTCTCCCGTAGCGGGAGGCACATCCTGGGGTCGATGGTGACCATGCAGCAGCAGCTGTTGCCGATCGGCCGGTTCTCCCGGCTGACCGGGCTGACCGTGAAGGCGCTTCGTCACTACGACGAGCTGGGCCTTCTGCGGCCGGCGGCGGTCGACGACGACACGGGCTACCGCTACTACGGGACGGAGCAGGTCGCGGTGGCCGAGACGATCGCGGCGCTCCGGCGGCTCGAGCTGCCGCTCGACGACATCGCGACGCTGCTGGCGACCGACGACCCGGCGACCGTTCGCCGCGTGCTCGTCGACCACCGGCGGCGCACGATGCTCCGCGCGGCGGAGCTGAACGTCGTTCTGCAACGGCTGCAACCGCTGATCGACGGAAAGGAGACGGTGATGGAAACGCGTGCCGAATCGCTCGACGAAGAGACCGAGCGCCGCCTTGGCGCCGACCTCTTCAACAAGACGTGGACGCTGATGGAGAAGGAAGACCGGACGATCGACGACGACGACGAGATGGTGCACTGCGCGCATGCGTCGGCGTACCACTGGCGCCAGGTCGGAACGGCGGCGAACCGTGGGCGCAGCGAGTGGCAGTGCTCGCGCGTCTACGCGATCCTCGGCCGCCCGGTGGAGTCGCTGTACCACGCGCGCCGCTGCCTCGAGATCGTCGAGGCGAATCCCGACGAGATGAAGGACTGGGACAAGCCGGGCGCGCTCGAGGCGCTCGCGCGCGCGCACTGGGTCGCAGGCGACAACGACGAGGCGGCTCGCTACGCGAAGCTCGGGCGCGAGCTGACGGCGAAGATCGAGGACGACGACGACCGCGCGATCTTCGAAGCGGACTTCGCGACGATCCCCGTCTAAAGGAGCGCGTCGAAGTGTGCAGCGTCGTCGAACGGGCCGATCAGCGCGAGCCGTAGCCGCTCGTCCGCGATCACGTCCTGTGCGACGCGCTGCACGTCTTCGACGGTGACGGCGTCGAGCTCGGCGAGGATCTCCTCCGGATCGGGCGCGCGCCCTTCGAGCACTTCCTTGCGGAGCCCGTAGACGATCAGTCCCTGCGGGCTCTCGAGCTGGAGCACGAAACGGCCCTTCGCGAAGCTGCGCGCCTTCTCCAACTCGGCCGCCGGAACCGGCTCGGCGGCGATCGTGCGCAGCTCCTGCGCGATCGTCGTCACGGCCTCGTCGATGCGGTTGATGTCGACGCCGGCCTGCGCGTAGAGCGAGCCCGCGTCGGTGTAGCTGTGGTTGACGCCGAAGACGTAGTACGCGAGACCGCGCCGCTCGCGCACCTCGGTGAAGAGCCGCGACGACATCCCGCCGCCGAGCACCGTCGACAGCAGCTGCAGCGCGTACCGGTCGGGATGCTCGATCGGGTAGCTGTGCACGCCGATGCAGATGTGCGCCTGGTCGGACTGCTTCGTGAAGACCTTGACGCGGCCGTTCGCGTACGGCTGGGTCGGCGCGGGCTCGCCGGTGTCGCCGGGCGCGAGGTCGCCGAGCAGCTGCTGCGCGCGCTCGAGCGCGTCGTCGCCGATGCGGCCCGCGAGGCCGAGCACCATCCGCGACGGCTTGTACCAGCGGTCGAGGTAGCTCATGAACGTCTCGCGCTCCGCGCCGCGGACGGTCTCCTTGCGGCCGATGATGTCCCAGCCGAGCGGCTGGTCGCCGTAGAGAAGATCCTCGTAGACGCCGCCGATGTAGTCGCGCGGCGTGTCGAAGTACATGTTCATCTCCTCGACGATCACGCCCTTCTCGCGCTCGATCTCGGCCGCGTCGAAGCGTGAGTTGCGGAGCATGTCGACGAGCACGTCGAGCGCGATGTCGCGGTGCTCGGCCGCGCACTTGACGTAGTAGCCCGTGTACTCCTTGCCGGTGAACGCGTTGAACTCGCCGCCGATCGAGTCGATCTCGCCGGCGATGTCGCGCGCGCTCGGCCGCCGCTCCGTCCCCTTGAAGAACATGTGCTCGGAGAAGTGCGCGATCCCGTTCGTCTCGGCGGTCTCGTAGCGCGAGCCGGCGGCCAGCATCACCATGCAGGTCACCGATTGCGCGTGGTCGAGGTTCGCGGTGAGGACGCGGAGACCGTTGTCGAGGACGTGTCGCTCGAACGTGCTCATGGGATCTGATGGTATAGACGAGGTTCATGGCCGCAGAGCAGACGAAACGCGCGATCGCGCTTCAGCCGGAATGGCTCGCGAAGGTGCCGACGGACAAGCGGTTCCCGGACGGCGCGCGGCTGCTCTTCTGCGGCTGCGGGACGTCGTTCCACGCGGCGCAGACCGGGGGCGAGGCGGTGCAGGCGCTCGAGCTCGTGCTCCGGCCGGAGCGGGACGCCGACCTCGTCGTGTTCGTCTCGCACGAGGCGGAGACGCCGCTGACGCTCGAGGCGGCGCAGGCGTGGCCCGGGCCGAAGTGGGTCGTGACCGGGAACGCCGACGGGCCGATCGCGCAGCTCTGCGACGAGGTGATCCTCGCCGCGCCCGCGATCGAGGAGAGCTGGTGCCACACGGCGAGCTACACGTGCGCGGTCGCCGCGATCGCCGCGCTGCACGGGGAGGACATCGCGTGGCTTGCCCGACGCGGTCGAGGTCGCGCTCGGGGAGGCGCTGCCGCAGTTCGGCGACCAGGAGCGGTTCATCGTCGCCGGCGCGGGCCGCGACTGGCCGACCGCGCAGGAGGCGGTGCTGAAGCTGCGCGAGGGTGCGTGGGTCGCGGCGGAGTCGTACGAGACGGAGCAGCTGCTGCACGGCTACCTCGCCGCGGTCGACGAGACGGTGCGCGCGTTCGTGCTGGAAGGTGAGGGCCGCGCGGCGGAGCGTGCACGGGCGACGGTCGCCGCGCTGCGCGAGCTCGGCTGCGACGCGGATCTCGTCGCGACGCGGCATCCGGTCGTCGACATCGTCATGTTCCAGCGGCTGACCGTCGCGATCGCCGAGGCGCGCGGCCGCGAGCCGGACAAGATCCGCCGCGACAACGAACGCTGGGCCAACGCCGCGAAGGCGGCGAAGGCCGACAACGCGGCGTAGCTCCTAGATCGGCACGTTCAGCGGGAACCGGCTCGGGATCTTCTTCGGCAGCGAGCCGATGACGATCGCGATCTCGGTGTGGTCGACGAGCGCGATCGTCCGCGGATCACGCGTGTACGGCTTGCCGTTCACGTAGACGAGGATGCTGTCGGGCTTGCAGTAGCCGCCGACGCAGCGGGTGTCGAGCCTCACGTTCCATTCCGCGAAGAACTCGCCGAGCGTGTTCGGCTTCGCGCTTGCCGACTCCGTGTGCAGCAGGCCGTACGCGGCGTGGGTGTGCAGCGGCGAGATGCATGCCGTCTTGCACGGCGGGTCGATGCCGCCGTAGGCCATCGAGCCGTCCTGCAGCGGCGAGTGATGGACGCGCGGGTTGTTGATGTCGATCCCGATGCCGGCGGGAACGACGACGTGCTTGCCGTTGACGAAGACGTCGAGGTGCGAGTGCACGTGATGGATCAGGTGCTCGTACCGCTCGGGCGTGAGACCGGCCTTGACCGTGAGAGCCATCGGATTCTTCGGAGCCGGCCAGGGAGCGGCGCCGGACAGCGGCACCGGTGCCGGCTTCGGCGCCGAGCCTCCGAAGCGGCCGTGCCGCCGGCGACCGCAATGCCGATCGCGAGTGCGAATGCGAGCGCGAGCCGCGTCACAGCGACGAGGGTAGCTGCACTACCGATCCTCGAGCCGGGTCGCGCCGACGTGCGGTTTCGTCTGATCGCCTGTTACGAACTCAGCGACCGTGACGGATCTCTTAACGGGGTCTGACCCCGTTAAGAACGCAACTCACGATCAGACGTGCGGTAGACGAAGCGCAGTGCCTGCCACGTCTCGTCGATCGCCGCGCTCTTGTTGTCGACGAGCCCGTGCGCGAGGCCGATCTCCTGCACCGCGGCGAAGTCGAGGTCGGTGTCGAGCTTCGCCGCCTTCTTCGGCCACGCGATCCAGAGGCCGTCGGCCGGCGCGAGCGTCTTCTTCAGCGCGGCGAAGCGGCGTTCCAGCTCCACGCGCCGCGTCGTGAAGAACACGAGCACCTCGGCGCCGGGCTTCGCTCCGAGCTTGGTCGAGAGCTCAGGCACCGGCGAGGATCTCGCGCTCGCGTTCGCGCGAGAGCGTCGGCCGCTGCTCGCCCGCCTCGCGGCTCCACGCGAGCGTGTCGAGCACCGTCTCGCGCACCGGGCGGAACGTGAGCCCGGCCGCGAGCGCGCGCCGGATGTCCGCGCGCTGCATCCCGCTGTACTCGTCGCCGGGAATCCAGAGCGGCAGCTCCATCCACGGCTGGACCTCCGCGTCGAGGATCCGCTGCTCGTCGGTCCAGACCAAGCGCGCGCCGGCGCCGATCGCGTCGTTCGCCTCGTCGAGCAGCGCGCCGAGCGTCAGCGGCTCGGCCGGGCCGCTCGCGTTGAAGACGCCGCCCGGCCCGTGCTCCGCGAGCCGCACGAGCCACGCGCCGAGATCGCGTGCGTCGATGAACTGCACCGGCGCCGCCGGATCGCCGGGCGCGAGCACGTCGCCGCCGTCCGCGAGCCGCCGCGGCCAGTACGTGAAGCGGTCGGTCGGGTCGAACGGCCCGACGATCAGCCCGGCGCGAACGCTCGCGCCGCGTTCGCCGAAGACGTCGTCGAGCACGGACTCGCACGCGGCCTTCAGCGCGCCGTAGTCGGCCTCGACGTCTTCGCTCGCCGGATCCTCGAGCTCCGCGACCGGCGTCGCCTCGGTCACCGGCTCGCGGAAGTCGCCGTACACGGAGATGCTCGACACGAAGACGTAGCGCTCGACTGCGTCGCGCAGCAGCTCGACCGACTGCCGGAAGATCCGCGGCACGTAGCCGCTCGTGTCGACGACGCCGTCCCAGCTTCGGCCCGCGAGCGCGTCGAGTGCGCCGTCGCGGTCGCCGACGAGATGCTCGACCTCCGGATACAGCTCCGCGTTCGTCTTGCCGCGCGTGAAGATCGTCACCTCGTGCCCGTCGGCGAGCGCGGCGTCGACGGCGTGTCGGCCGAGGAACTTCGTCCCGCCGAGAACGAGCAGCTTCATCCGCGGTACCGGTCGATCGCGCGGGAGACGGCCTCGGCGCCGAAGCGAACCGCGTCCGCAGGCACGCGCTCGTCGGCGGCGTGGATCAGCTTCATGAACTCGAACCCCTGCGGCAGGCGCAGCGGCAGATAGCCGTACGTCTGGATCCCGAGCCGCGAGAAGAAGCGGCCGTCGGTGACGCCGATCTGCAGCATCGGCACCGGCACCGCGTCGGGATCGAGCTCGCGGATGATCTGCGACAGCGTCGGCAGATACGAGAGATCCGGCTCGGCCGACCCGGGGTCGTGCCGGACGAGCTCCAGCTCGAGATCCGGGCCGACGAGCGCGCGCACCTCGCGGATCAGGTCGTCGGGACCGAAGCCGGGAAGCGAGCGTCCGTCGAGCTCGAGCTCGACCTGCGACGGGATGACGTTGATCTTCTCGCCGCCGTGGACGATCGTCGGGGTGATCGTGTTGCGCAGCGCGCGCTCGAGCGGCCGCAGCTGGTCGCCGCGCGAGAGACGGAGCGTCGCCTCGGCGAGGCGCGGGTCGAGCAGCGAGCGGAGCACGAGCGACTGCGGGCGCGGGAGCGCGTCCGCCATGCCTTCGATCCACGCGCGGGTCGCCGGCGTCACGTGAATCGGCAGGTGGCCGCGGTCGAGCTTCGTGAGGATCCTGCCGAGCTTCGCGATCGCGCTGCCGCGCACGCCGATCGCTCCGTGCCCGCCCGGTCCGCGAACGACGCCGCGCAGCCAGCAGATCTGCTTCTCGGCGACCTGGATCGGATAGAACGCGCGGCCGCCGAGGTGCACCGTCGCGCCGCCGAACTCGCCGAGTGCGTGGCGGATCCCGTCGAACTGCTCCGGATGCTCCTCGACGAGAAAGCGCGCGCCGAAGTTGCCGCCGTTCTCCTCGTCGCTCAGCACGGCGAGGACGAGATCGCCCGGCGGCGGGCCTTCCTCGTGCGCGCGGATGAACGCGTGCACGAGCATCGCGACGCCGGACTTCATGTCGAGCGCGCCGCGGCCCCAGACGACGCCGTCGGCGACGTCGGCGCCGAACGGCTCGTGCGCCCACTGCTGGCCCGCGGTCGTGACGACGTCGACGTGCCCGTAGAGCAGGAGCGGCGGCGCCTCGCCGCGTCCTTCGAGCCGCGCGATCAGGTTCGGCCGGTCGTCCGCCTGCGCGAGGATCTTCGACTCGATGCCGGCGGCGGTGAGCAGGCCGCGCACGTGCTCGATGCACGCCGTCTCGTTCCCCGGCGGGTTCGTCGTGTCGAACCGGATCAGCTCGCGCAGCAGCTCGACGACGTCGGGCGCGCTCACAGCTCCACCAGCGCGGCGAGCAGCCGGTCGACCTCGTCGATGGTGTTGTAGTGGACGAAGCCGGCGCGGACGGCGCCGCCGGCGTTGGCGAGCCCGAGCCGCCGCATCACCTCGACGGCGTAGTAGTCGCCTTCCCAGACCGCGATGTCGCGCGCGGCGAGCGCCTCGGCGACCGCGCGCGGCGCGAGCGCGTCGACGGTGAACGCGAACGTCGGCACGCGGCCGTCCATCGTCTCGACTCCGTGCAGCGTGCAGCGGTCGGGGAGGCCGTCGAGGAAGCGTTGGCCGAGCGCGGTCTCCTGCGCCTGGATCGCGGCCCAGCCGAGCGAGTGGATGTAATCGACGGCGGCGATGAAGCCGGCGAGCAATTCGTGCGCGAGCGTGCCCGTCTCGAAGCGCGCGCCGAGCGGTTCCGTCGGTGCGGGACGCACCTTGAACGGCCGCCACGAGTCGAGCAGCTCCGCGCGGCCGAACGCCAGGCCGAGATGCGGCCCGAAGAACTTGTACGGCGAGCAGAGCAGCACGTCGACGCCGAGGTCGACGACGTCGATCGGCCCGTGCGGCGCGTAGTGCACCGCGTCCGCCCACGCGAGCGCGCCCGCCTCGTGCGCGAGCTCCGCGATCCGCCGCGCGTCGGGCTTCGTGCCGACGGCATTCGACGCGAGCGGAAACGCGACGACGCGCGTCCGGTCGGTGAGCTGCCACTCGAGATCCTGGAGGTCGAGCGTCGTGTCGTCGCGAACGTCGACGAAGCCGACCTTCAGATCGAGATCGTGCGCCAGCTCGAGCCACGGCGAGACGTTGCCGTCGTGGTCGAGCCGCGTGACGAGGATCTCGTCGCCCGCTTGCAGCGTGCGGCCGAGCGTGCGCGTCAGCATGAAGTTCAGCGTCGTCATGTTTGCGCCGAAGATCGCCTCGTGCGGCCCACAGCCGAGGAACGCCGACGCGGCGGCGCGCGCGCGGGCGACGAGCTCGTCGCTGTCGCGGCTCGTCGTGAACGCGCCGCCGAGGTTCGCGTTGGATTCGCGGAGGTAGCGCGCGATCTCGTCGATGACCGAATCGGGACATTGCGTGCCGCCCGGCGCGTCGAGAAACGCGGTCCGGCTCTGCAGCGCCGAAAAGCGAGCCCGGACGGCGTCGACATCGAGCGCGACGGTGCTCATGGCCCGGACGCTACCGCACTACCATGGCGCGATGAGCAGCACCCTGTCACCGCCGCGTGAGCGGCAGCGCCTCGATCGCGGCGACCGAAGTGGGCTGGGACGGCCGTGGCTCGTGATCGTGCTCAACGACAACCACAACACGTTCGAGGGCGTCGCCTTCACGCTCTCCGGCGTCCTGCCCGGCGTCAGCTACGACCAGGGCATGAAGCTCGCGAACACGATCCACAACGCGGGCGCGCGACGGTGTGGTCCGGCCATCGCGAGCAGGCGGAGCTGTACTGGGAGGAGCTGCGCGTCGCCGGTCTTGACGATGGCGCCGCTCGAGCAGACCTAGGACGCGCGTCCGTTCACGGCCCAGTGGTACGACGGCTTCGCGGTGAGCGACGCGCCGACGAAGCAGTCGCGCTCGGCCTTCGCGAGCAGGTCGGCGAGCGCGTCGGCCGTCGGCTCCGGGTCGAGCTCCACGGAGAGCTCGAGGTTCGCTTCGACGACGGCGTAGCGGCCGTCGCTCTCGCGGCGCGTGACGAGCGCGGACGCGTCGCCGGTCGCCGACGCGATCTCGACGCCGGCGCGCTTCGCGTGATGGCGCAGGCTGTCGAGCGAGCAGCGGACGAGTCCCGCGAGGAGCAAATGCTCCGGCGTCCATCCGTCGCCGGGGTCGAGAGTCGTGCGCGTTTTCCGCGGCGAGCGAGCCGTCGGCGCGGAGACCGACGGCGTAACGGAACTCCTTCGCTCTCGCCTGCACGGGCTTCATCGTCGCAGAACGGTGCGGCACCGTCCGGTCCCGCCCATACGCTTTTGTTCGTGCGACGGCTCAGACCGTTGACCGAGGCCGAGTGCTATGCGCGTTGCTACGGCGCATGGGATCCGACGGTGAGGATCGTGCGACTCGAGCCGCGGCGACCCCGCTACACGTCGAATGTCAGCGGCGAGGACCTGCGCCGCGCTCTCGAAGACCGGCTCGACGGACGCGTCGCCGACGACGCCCACGTCGAAGCGGCGTAACGCCGCCGCCCGCTCGTAGACTGCGCAGACGCCGGCCTCGCGTCCGCGATTCGACACGAAGCCGCGACTCCCGCGTATGAAACCGTCGCGTAGCGTTCCAGATGGGAACCTCGTGCCCCCCGTGGGGGGGAACGTGTCGCGTTCGGCGGACACGTCCGCGAGCGGACGCGACCCCGAGCGACGTGCCCGACGTGCTCGCGCCCGGGCTGCGCGTCGTCTTCGTCGGGATCAACCCGGGACGCGTGTCCGCGGCCGCGCACGCGCACTTCGCGAATCCGCGCAACGACTTCTGGCGGCTGCTCTACGCGGCGCACTTCACGCCGCGGCTCTATTCGCCGGACCGAGCAGTTCGAGCTCCTCAACGAGGAGATCGGCGTCACGAACGCCGCCTACCGCACGACGCCCGGCTCCGGCGACCTGCGCCGCGGCGACTTCGACGGCGCCGCCGAGCGGCTCGCACGCATCGCCGACGAGCTTCGCCCCGGCTGGCTCGGCTTCGTCGGCAAGGAGGCGTACCGCGGCACCTTCAACGAGCGGCCGGAGCTCGGGCTCCAGGAACGAACGCTCGGCGACACGCGGCTCTTCGTCCTCCCCTCGACGTCGCCCGCGAACGCGGCCGTGCCGTGGTGGGATCGCCTCCGCTGGTTCATGGAGCTCGCCGCGCGCGCGTACGGCCGGCCGCCGCGCACCGGCGTCCGCGCGCTCGTGCTCGACACGAGCGACAACATCCTGATGGTGCGTTTCGGCGACGTGTTCGGCGACTGGTGGTCGACGCCCGGCGGAGGCGTCGATCCCGGCGAGAGCGACCGCGACGCGCTCGAGCGCGAGCTCGCGGAGGAGGTCGGGCTCCGCGACTTCGAGCTCGGCCCGCAGATCTGGACGCGCGAGCACTGGCTCGTCAACCCACGCCGCTGGGGCGGCCAGCGCGAGCGCCATTACCTCGTGCGCACCGACCACTTCGACCCGAGCCCGGCGTTCAGCACGGCAGAGCTCGCAGCCGAAGGGGTCACGGGCGCCGGCTGGTTTACGCGTCGACGAGCTCGCGACTGTGATGACGGGACCGCGTCGTCTCCAGGAGCTCGTCCGCGACGTGCTCGCGAACGGCCCGCCGCCGGAACCGATCGACGCGGGCGTCTAGTTCAGGAGCGCCAGCGGTTCGTGATCGGCGTGCGCCGGTCGCGCCCGAACGCCTTCGGCCGCAGCCGCACGCCGGGCGGCGCCTGGCGGCGCTTGTACTCGGCCCGGTCGATCATCGCCACCGCGCGCACGACCACGTCCGCGTCGAAGCCGTCCGCCGACAGCTCCTCGAGCGACCGGTCGTCCTCGACGTACGCCTCGAGCACCTCGTCGAGCTGCGCGTACGGCGGGAGCGAGTCCTCGTCGCGCTGGTCCGGCCGAAGCTCGGCGCTCGGCGGCCGCTCGATGATCGACACCGGGATCAGCTCGCGACCCGCGCGCTCGTTCAGATGCCGCGACAGCCGGAACACGTCCGTCTTGAACACGTCCTTCAGGAGCGCGAAGCCGCCGGCCATGTCGCCGTAGAGCGTCGCGTAGCCGACCGACATCTCGGACTTGTTCCCCGTCGCGACGAGCAGCCACCCGAACTTGTTCGAGAGCGCCATCAGCAGCGTGCCGCGGATCCGCGCCTGCACGTTCTCCTCCGTCAGATCCGGCTCGCGCCCGGCGAACGACTCCGCGAGCGCGCCGCCGAACGCCTCGACCATCGGCCCGATCGGGATCTCGCGGAAGTCGCAGCCGAGACTCTCGGCGAGCCGCTGCGCATCGGTGCGCGTTCCCTCCGACGAGTAGCGCGACGGCATCGAGACGCAGTGCACCTGCTCCGGCGAGAGCGCCTCGACCGCGATCGCCGCGGTGAGCGCCGAGTCGATACCGCCGGAGAGGCCGATCACGATCTCGGCGAAGCCGTTCTTCCGCACGTAGTCGCCCAGCCCGAGCACGAGCGCCTGCCGCATCTGCTCCAGCTCGTCGTCGAACGGGACGACCGGCGCCTCGACGGCGTCGCCCGCGTCGCGCAACCGCGCCGAGCTCGATCGTCTGCACCGGCGGCAGCGCGCCGCGGTCACGCGCGAGCGCGCGACGCCGCGCATCCGACAGCCGCCGCGCGACGACCGCCGTCGGGTCGACGTCGACGACGAGCAGCGCCTCCTCGAAGCCCGGCGCACGCGCGATCACCGTTCCCTCGTCGTCGATCACCGCCGAGTGCCCGTCGAACAGCAGCTCGTCCTGGCCGCCGACGGTGTTGCAGAACGCGACGTACGCAGCGTTGTCGCGCGCGCGAATCTGGAACATCTCCTCGCGCTCGCGGTCCTTGCCGATGTGGAACGGCGACGCCGAGACGTTGACGAGCAGCTGCGCCCCGGCGAGCGCGAGATCCGTCGCGGGCGGGCCGGGCTGCCACATGTCCTCGCAGATCGTGACGCCGACGACCGCGTCGCCGAGCTTGAACAGGAACAGCTCGTCGCCCGGCGCGAAGTAGCGGAACTCGTCGAAGACGCCGTAGTTCGGGAGGAAGCGCTTCTTGACGATCGCCTTCACCTCGCCGTCCGCGCACACGGCGCACGCGTTGTAGAGGTCGCGATCGAGATGCGGCGTGCCGACGAGCACCGTCGTCCCGCGCGCCGCGGCGGCGATCTCCGCGAGCGAGCTCTCGGCCGCGCGCACGAAGCCGGGCCGCAGCAGCAGATCCTCGGGCGGATACCCGGTCACCGCGAGCTCCGGGAAGACGACGAGATCGGCGCCGGCCGCCGTCGCCTCCTCGAGCCGGTCGAGGATCAGCCGGCGGTTGCCGTCGAGGTCGCCGACGACCGGATTCGTCTGGACCAGTGCGAGGCGCATCAGTTTAAGCCTACCAGGCGAAAACCTCTAGCGCCGCAGCCGGATCGCGTTCAGGTCGTCCGCGAGAATCGCGTCGATCCGCGTCCGCAGCTCCTCCGGCGGATCGTGCTCCGCGTGGAGGTAGCGGCCCGCGAGCACGTCGAACTCGCCCGACGCGAGCGCGCGCACGAGCGTCGGCGCGCACTCGGGCGGCGTCCACGGCAGGTCGTCGGGCATCCAGCTCGTCATCTCCGTCTTCACGAGACCCGGACTGATCGAGAAGACGAACACGTTGCGCGGCGCGAGCTCCACCGCCAGGACTTCCGAGAACCGGTGCACCGCGGCCTTGCTCGCGGGATACGCGGTGTTCGCATCCATGTTGGCGGGCTGCGTCCGGAGATACGCCGACCCGCTCGCGACGTTGACGATTCGTCCGCCGCCGCGCTCGATCATTCCCGGCGCGACCGCGCGGCAGCAGAGAAAGACGCCGAGGACGTTGACCTCGAACGTGTGCCACCAGTCCTCCGGCTCGGCGAACGGGTCGTTCGGGCCGGTGATCGCGGCGTTGCAGACCAACAGGTCGAGCGCGCCCGCCTCGCGCATCCACCGCTCGACGTCGTCGCGTTTCGACACGTCGCCGACGAGCGCGTGCCCGCCGATCTCGGCCGCGACCGCCTCGACCTGCTCTGCGGTCCGCCCGGTGACCCAGACCTCCATCCCGGCGGACGCGAGCTCGCGCGCGACGTTCGCGCCGATGCCGCGCCCGCCGCCGGTGACGAGGGCGCGTCCTTGCAACTCACTCGACGGCATGTGCGATCTCCTCCAGCGACTCGGGGTTCTCCAACGACGACAGGTCGCCCGGATCTTCGCCGAGCACCCGGGCGCGAACGGCGCGCCGCACGATCTTCGCCGACCGCGTCTTCGGCAGCGCGTGACCCAGACGATTCGCTCCGGCTTGAACGCCTTGCCGAGCGCGTCCGTCACCGCCGTCTCGACGCGCGCGCTGTCCGGCTCGGCGCCGGGGAGCGCGACGCAGAAGATCCACGCCGTCTCGCCCTTCACGTCGTGCGGCACGCCGACCGCCGCGGCCTCCGCGACGAGCCCGCTGCCGATCGCCGCCGACTCGAGCTCCGCCGGCCCGATCCGCTTGCCGGCGATGTTCAGCGTGTCGTCGCTGCGGCCGTGCAGGAACCAGTAGCCGTCCTCGTCGATCGACGCCCAGTCGCCGTGCGTCCAGATGCCGGGGAACCGCCGCCAGTACGTCTCGAGATAGCGCTCGTCGTCGCCCCAGACGCCGCGCGTCATCCCGGGCCACGGCCGCCGGCAGACGAGCTCGCCGACCTCGCCGCGCACGGGATTGCCGGCCGCGTCGACGACGTCCATGTCCTGGCCGAGCGCCGGGAACCCGAGTGCGACCGGCTTGATCGGCTCGGTGATGCACGTCGCGAGGAAGCACGCGCCGACCTCTGTTCCGCCGGAGATGTTCACGATCGGCGCGCGCGAGCCGCCGGCCTTCTCGAACAGCCAGAGGTACGGATCGGGATTCCACGGCTCGCCGGTCGTGCAGAACGTCTTCAGCGACGACAGGTCCGCCGTCGGGCTCGCCGTGCGGGATCAGCGCGCGGACGAGCGTGGGCGAGAGGCCGAGCATCGTCACGCGCTCCGACTCGACGAGCCGCCAGAGCCGGTCGGCGGGCCAGTCGGGCGCGCCCTCCGCGAACACGACGGCAGCGCCGAGCGCGCCTGCGCCGACCACCGTCCACGGTCCCATGATCCAGCCCATGTCGGTGGCGAAGTGGAGGCGGTCGCCCGCCTTGACGTCGCTCTGGTACGCGGCCTCGCGCGCGATCGAGACGAGGAACGAGCCCTGGACGTGCAGCGCTCCCTTCGGGCGGCCGGTCGTCCCGGAGGTGTAGGCGAGGAGGTACGGCGCCTCGGAGTCGACCTCGAGCGGCGGCAGCGTTCCGGGCTGCCGGGTCACGAGCTCGGGCCACTCGCCCGACTCGCGGTTCCACTCGACGACGTGCTCGACCGCGAAGCGGCCGGCCTCGTCGAGCGTGCGCCGCATCTCGATCCGCTTCCCGCGCCGCAGCGACCAGTCGGCGCAGATGACGACCTTCGCGCCCGAGTCCTCGAGCCGCGACGCGATCGCCGGCGCCGCGAAGCCGGAGAAGATCGGCACCTGCACCGCGCCGACATGCGCGCACGCGTGCGACGCGACGGCAACCGCCGGGCACATCGGCATCAGAATCGCGACGCGGTCGCCCGGCCCGACGCCGAGCTCGACGAGTGCCTCGGCAAGCTGCGTCACCTGCCGCGACGCCTCGGCCCAGCTCAGCGACTCGCGCCTCCCGTCCTCGCTCTGCCAGACGAGCGCCTCCTCGTCCGGCCGCTCCGCCGCCCAGCGGTGGACGCAGGCGCGGGCGACGTTGACCCGGCCGCCGTTGAACCACGTCGTCCATTCCGGCCCGCGCGAGCCGTCGAGCACCGAGTCCCACGGTCGCGAGAACTCGATCCCGAGATCGTCGACGACGGCGGGCCAGAACCGCTCCGGCTCGTCGATCGAGATCCGGTGCAGCTCCGTGTAGCCGTCCGCACCGAGCCGGCGCGCGAGCCGCGTCACGTTCGCCTGCTCGACGAGCTCCGCCGAGGGTCGCCAGATGAAACCGCCGCGCATCGTCGAGAGCCTATGCCGACGAAGCCCGGCTAGTGTCTGCTAACTTAGTACCCACTAACTACCGACCAGCCCACGAATTCGCAGGGGGATCTCTCTTGAAGGCACGCATTCTCGCGCCGGAAAACCGCAAGTGGTGGACGCTCGCCGCGGTCGCTTTCGGCCTCTTCATGATCATGCTCGACAACACCGTCGTGAACGTCGCGCTGCCGTCGATCGAGCGCGATCTCCACGTCTCGATCTCGTCGCTCGAGTGGATCGTCACGGCGTACGCGCTCACGTTCGCCGCGCTCCTGATCACCGGCGGCAAGCTCGGCGACCTCTTCGGGCGCAAGCGGATCTTCATCATCGGAATCGCGATCTTCACGCTTTCGTCGCTCGCCTGCGGGCTCGCGCCGAGCGCCGGCTTCCTCATCGGCGCCCGCGCGGTTCAGGGCGTCGGCGCCGCGTTGATGAACCCCGCGTCGCTCTCGATCATCACCGCGACGTTCGCGCCGCGCGAGCGCGGCCAGGCGATCGGCATCTGGGCCGGCGTCTCCGCGATGGCGCTCGCGATCGGCCCGCTCGTCGGCGGCCTGATCGTCGACAACATCAACTGGAACTGGATCTTCTACATCAACGTGCCCGTCGGCATCGCCGGGATCATCGTCTCGTGGTTCGTGATCAACGAATCGCGCGACACCTCGCGGGAGCAGAGCGTCGACCTCCCCGGTCTCGTCACGTCGAGCCTCGGCCTGTTCGCGCTCAGCTACGCGCTGATCGAGGGGAACAGCCACGGCTGGTCGTCGCCGGAGATTCTCGGGCTCTTTGCCGCCGCGGCCGTGCTGCTCGTCGCGTTCGTGCTGCTCGAGCACTACCAGCGGCTGCCGATGCTCGACCTGTCGCTCTTCAAGAACCGGTCGTTCACCGGCGCCAACATCGTCGCGATGCTCGTCTCGCTCGGGATGTTCGGCGTCTTCTTCTACGTCTCGCTCTACATCCAGAACATCCTCGGCTTCACGCCGACCGAGGCGGGCGCTGCCTTCCTGCCGATGACGATCCTGATCATCCTCGTCGCGCCGATCGCCGGGAAGTGGTCCGACCGGATCGGCTCGCGCTGGCTGATGGGCGCCGGCATGACGCTCGCTCGGCATCTCGCTGCTGCTCTATCAGCGCGTCGGGCTCGAGTCGACGTTCTGGACGCTCCTGCCGTCGATGCTGCTCGGCGGAGTCGGGATGGCGCTGACGATGTCGCCGATGACCGCGGCGGCGATGCGGGCCGTGCCGGTCGACAAGGCGGGCGTCGGCTCCGGCGTCCTGAACAGCTTCCGCCAGCTCGGAGGCGCGATCGGGATCGCGCTGATGGGCGCGATCGTCGCGTCCTACGTCACCGGGTCGCAGCGCTCGCCTGAGACCGCGCAGCAGTTCGTCAACGGGCTCCATGCCGCGCTGCTCGTGGCTGCAGGGCTCACGTTCGCCGCTGCTGCCGTCGCGGTCGTGCTCGTCCAGTCGGCGAAGCAGCAGCATCAGAGCGCCGACGCGACCGAGGCGGCCGACGCGGCGGCGCTCGCCGAGGTCGCAGCTTGAGCACCACAGCGACCCGCATGCCGGCGGCGGAGCGCCGCCGGGTCATCGTCGAGGCCGCGATCCGCGTCTTCACGACGGGCAGCTACCGCGGCACGACGACCGCGGAGATCGCGCGCGCCGCGGGTGTCTCCGAGCCGATCCTCTACCGTCACTTCGCGTCGAAGCGCGACCTCTACCTCGCAGCCCTCGACCACGTGTGGTCGCAGGCGCGCGCGAAGTGGGAGGAGGCGCTCGCCGACGCTCCCGACGTCGGGACGGCGCTGGCCTCGATGACGAAGGGACACGTCTCCGTCCACGAGTGCAAGTTCCAGCTCGCGGAGCTCTGGGTGCAGGCGCTGAGCGAGGCGGCGGAGGATCCGCAGCTGCGCCGCCACCTGCGGAACCACATGCGCGAGGTGCACGACTTCACCGCCGACGTGATCCGCCGCGGCCAGGCCGAGGGAACCCTGAACCGCGACCGCGATGCGGACGCCGAAGCGTGGACGTTCCTCGCCGGCGGCGTCCTCGGCATGGTCGGCCGCCGCATCGGCCTCCTCGACGAGACCGAGGTCGCAGCCATCCGCTCCGCCCGCCTCGAATGGCTTGGAGTCCCAACCGCCGACATCACGGCGAAGGCCGGAGGCTAACGCAGCCAAAGGCGCGTTAGACGGAGGCGAACCAGCGGAGCGGGATGGCCGAAGGCCACCACGCGCCGCGCGGGGAAGGCACCGCGCCGAGATCGCTCTGGGTGAACTGCGAATGGCCGGCGGAGCCGGGACCGCGCTCCCGGCGGGAGCCGAGACCAGAACCGCCACGAGCGCCGAAGGAGGGGTCCGTCAGGGGAACCATGGGTTCCCCTCGACGCAAAAGAAGAAAGGGCCCCCCGCTGCGGCTCGGGGGACCCTTTCTAGAGGCGCGCCCTTCCTGGCGACTCCGGAAACTCGGCTCTGCGGCCCAGCCGCGTCTCCGTTCTCGCCGCCGGGAAGTTCCGGCGCACCCCCTGCAAACCTGAGCCTGGCGTCCGGCCTGGTTGCAAGGTGACCTCACTATAGGAGCGGTTGGGGTAGTCGTCAAGTGACTCAGTCAAGTGATTTCGGGACACGCCTGGTTGACTCGTTTTTCCGATGAACATGCCCTTTTAGGGGGATGCCGGGTAACCCAGCTTGCGGTTTGGTGAAGCGTAAGGTTCACTTGAGAACCACGCCGCTATGACCACGAGAGACGCCGCAATCCGCACCACCCGTCCTGCTGTCGCCAGCGGGCTTCGCCTCGGCGAGCGCCTGCGCCAGCTGCGGGTCGGCGCCGGGCTCACCCAGAGCGAGCTGGCGGGCGAGCGGTTCTCCAAGGAGTACGTCTCCCAGATCGAGCGCGGCAAGACCCGCCCGACGCGCGAGACGATCGACTGGCTCGCCCAGCGGCTCGGCGTCGATCCCGGCTTCCTGGCCAACGGCGTCGCCACCGACGAGCGGGGCCGGCTCGAGGGCGCGCTCGCCCGGGCCGAGACGCTGCTCGGGGCCAACCGCGACGAGGAGGCCTCCGCGGAGTACGAGCTGCTCGTTCCGGCAGCGCGCGCGACCGGCCTGCCCGAGCTCGAGGTTCGGGCGCTGATCGGTGCCGGCAAGGCGCACATGCGCCTCGGCGCGATCCGGCCGGCGCTCGAGGTTCTCAACGAGGCGCGCTCCATCTCCGAGGGCACCGGCTTCTCGGACATCGAGCGGGCCGACGCGCTCTTCACGCTCGGCGTCTGCCGCTACCACCTGAACAGCATTCAGACGGCGATCGGCCTCTTCAACGAGTCGCTCGCGCTTGCAGAGCGCTCGGGCCTGCCGTCGGACTCGCTTCGCTCGAACATCCTCTCCTGGCGCTCGCGCTGCTGGCGCCGCCAGCGCGACTACGAGGCCGCGCGCGAGGACATCGAGCGGGCGCTCCAGCTTGCCGAGGACGCGGAGGATCCGCGCACGATCGGTGCCGCGTACTTCCAGGCGTCGCTCGTCGCCGACCGCGAGGGCCACTGGGTGCTCGCGCGCTCGTACGCCGAGAAGGCGCGCGCCGCGTACGAGGATCTCGCCGACCGCGTCCACGTCGGCCAGCTCACGAACAACCTCGGCGGCCTGAACTTCCTGCTCGGCAAGACGGACGAGGCGATCGCGCTCCTCAAGGACGCGTTCAGCATCGCCCTCGACACCGGCCGCGAGGCCGACGCCGCGCAGGCGGTCTCGTCACTCGCGCAGATTCACCTCCGCACGGGCAACGTCGACCAGGCCGAAGAGCAGGCGCGCCACGCGCTGAGGCTGCTCAACGGGCACGAGGACTACCTCGACGAGATCGGGAACGCGCAGCTCGTGCTCGGGCGGTCGCTGCTCGAGCAGGACCGGCTCGAGGACGCCGAGGCGGCGTTCCAGGCGGCCGAGTCGAGCTTCGACGCGCTCGGATCGGCCAGCCATCGTGCTGCAGCCTGGGTCGCCAGAGGCGATCTCGCGGCGCGGCGCGGCGACGACAGGCTTGCGGCACATCTCTATCGGACTGCGGCTGAAGCACTCCAGGACTTCAAGTTCTAAGAAAGGAGGTGACGACGGTGACCAAGGCGAGGTTTATCTACCTGCTGCTCGTCGCTTCAATGTTTGCGTACGCGCTCGCACTCTGCGCGAGCCACCACGGCTTCTCTGACGGCGGAAGCCTGCTCAACTAAGCACGATCCGCGGCGGCCGCCGCGCCAGAGGGCGCGGCGGCTTGCGCGTTGACCGGCGGCCGCTTCAGGCGCCGGAGAGCGGGACGTCTCCGTTGACGGAGCCGGCGCGCTCGATCACGACCTGAGGAATTCTCGCCCTCGGGGTCAGGCGGAGGAGCATCCGCACGACCTCGGCGCAGTCCTCCGGCTGGATCATCTCGTCGCCTGCGAGGCCCGACCATTCGGCCATCGGCGTATCGACGAAGCCCGGGCAGATGGCGATCGCGCGCACGCCGTCGCCGTCGAGCTCCTCGTTCATCGAGCGGGTGAGCGCGATCACGGCCGCCTTCGTCGCCCCGTAGGTGGCGAGGCGACGCCGACCCCGGCCGAGTTGACGAGGACGTCGAGCCGGCCGAACCGCTCGCGGTGCGAGCGCCGCGCGTTCCACGACCCCTTCCTACGCGACCGGCCGCGGGAGGTCAAGCGGCGTCGGTCGCGAAGTATCGGCCGAGGGTGCCGTCACGGCCCTCCTCTCCCCAGAAGGCGGCGGCTTCGGCCGTCGCCTTCGCCTTTCTCCGGCCCGTAGTGTTGGAGCGTGGAACGGGCGACGCTCACGGGGCTCACCGTCGGCGGCGGCTGCGCCGCGAAGTACTCGGCGTCGCGGCTCGAGGAGCTGCTGCGCGGCTTCGTTCCCGTCGAGGCGGAGAACCTTCTCGTCGGTCTCGCGCCCGCCGACGACGCGGCCGTCTACAAGCTCGACGACGAGCGCGCGATCGTCTTCACGCTCGACTTCTTCCCGCCGCTCGTCGACGACCCGGCGACGTTCGGCCGCATCGCGGCGACGAACGCGCTGAACGACGTCTTCGCGATGGGCGGCTCGCCGCTGCTCGCGCTCTCGATCGCCGCGTTTCCGGAGGAGCTGCCGACGTCGGTGCTCGCCGCCGTCTTCGCGGCCGCGGACGAGCAGGTGCGCGCGGCCGGCGCGATGCTCGCCGGCGGGCACACGATCCGCGACGCGGAGCCGAAGTACGGCCTCGCGGTCGTCGGCACCGTCCATCCGGACGGCATCTGGCCGAAGAGCGGCGCGCAACCCGGCGACGCGCTCTTCCTCACGAAGCCGCTCGGAACGGGACTCGTGCTCGCGGGCGGCGGCGACGCCGACGAGGCGGTGCGAGTGGATGACGACGCTGAACGCCGCGGCGGCGGACGCGCTGCGTCCGTTCCAGCCGAACGCCGTCACCGACGTGACCGGCTTCGGACTGTTCGGCCACGCGCACGAGATGGCGGACCGCAGCGGCGTGCGCATCCGGCTCGACGCGGCGTCGATGCCGGCGATCGGCGACGCGGTCGAGATCGCGCGACGCGGCGTGCGCACCGGCGGCGATCCGCGCAACCGCGAGTTCGCGCCGGTCGAAGCGGACGGCGTCGCGGAGGAGCTGCTCGCGCTCGGCTACGACGCGCAGACCGCCGGCGGCCTGCTGATCTCGCTTCCCGCCGACAAGGGCATCTCGCTCGAGGCGGAGTTCCGCGCGCGCGACCTCTTCCTCGCGCGCGTCGGCGCGGTCGACGACGGCGCCGGCGTCGTCGTCAGCTGAGCTCGCGGTGCCGCTCGTGGATCCGCTTGCGCTTCGCGACGAGCTCCGTCTCGAGGCGCGTCAGCTCCTCCATGCGCCGGCGGACGAGCTCGAGCTGCGTCTCGACGTGCGGTAGCGCCTCGTCGAGGAGCCGCAGCCGCTCGGCGTCGGAATCGGTCGCGTGGAGCCGGCTCGCGGATCGCGGCGCGCGCCTCCTCCGCCTCGACGAGCTGCTTCAGCTCGTCGAGCGAGAGGTTCAGCAGGTCGCGCAGCCGCTTCAGCTCCTGCAGCCGCTCGACGTCGGCGTCGTCGTAGAGCCGGTGCTCGCCCTTGCGGCGCTCGGCGGACGGCAGCAGGCCGATCTCCTCGTAGTAGCGGATCGTGCGCGGCGTCAGGCCGGTCCGCTCGGCGACCTCGCCGATCCGGAACGCGTCGGCGGCGGTCGCACTCATGCGGCCTCACCGACCTGAAGCTCACCCGTCCGCGCCTGCGCGGGACGAAGCAGCGAGACGGCGGCGCCGACGAGAGAGATCGCGGTCAGCACCCAGAACGCCATGTGCATGTTCGCGATGAACGGAGAGAGCTGCTTCTGCGAGAGCCCGGACGTGAGGCCGGACATGATCTTGAACAGCACCGTCGTCGGAACGGCCGCCGTGACGACCGCCAGGACGAACGCGATCGAGATCACGGCGCCCGTGTTCTGCAGCATCATCCGCGCCCCTGCCGCGATGCCGCGGCGGTGCACCGGGACGACGCCCATCATCGCGGACGTGTTCGGGCTGTTGAACAGACCCGAGCCGATGCCGACGAGGCCGAGCCACAGCGCGCTCCAGACGTACGGCGTGTGCGCCTCCAGCGTCGTCATGCCGGCGAGCCCGAGCGCGACGACGACCATTCCGACCGCCGCGAGCCCGCGCGAGCCGTGCCGGTCGGCGGCGATCCCCGCGAGCGGCGACGCGACGAGCATCCCGATCGCGAGCGGCGCGAGCTCGAGGCCGGCCACGATCGGCGACTGGTTCTGCGGACCCTGGAAGTAGAAGACGAACAGGAACATGAGCGCGGAGCGCGAGAGCCCGTTGATGAACGAGGCCGCCGGCGGCGGCGCTGAACATGCTGTTGCGGAAGAGCGAGAGGTCGAGCATCGGCGACGTCACGTGGCGCTCGATCACGACGAAGAGCGGCAGCAGGACGATCGCGGCGACGAAGCCGCCGATCACGAGCGGGTCGTCCCAGCCGGTCAGCGCGCCCTTCGACAGCGCGAGCACGAGCCCGGTGAGTCCGAGGACGAACGTCGCGTTCCCGAGCAGGTCGAGCCCGCGCTCCTTTCCGCGTCCGGACATCTCCTGCAGGACGAGCAGCGCCCAGCCGGAGCCGAGCAGTCCGAGCGGGACGTTGAACCAGAAGACCCAGCTCCACGAGATCAGCACGAGCGCGCCGCCGAGCACCGGCCCGATCACGAGCCCGACCGCGGCGATCATCGTGTTCGTCCCCATCGCGAGCCCGAGCTCGTCCTTCGGGAACGCGTCGGTGACGAGCGCCGCGGCGTTCGCGAAGAGGAACGCGGCGCCGACGCCCTGCAGCACGCGCCAGAGGATCAGCTGCGTGCCGCTGCCGGAGAAGCCGGCGCCGAGCGACGCGAGCGAGAACGCGACGAAGCCGAGCACGTACGCGTTCTTCCGGCCGAAGAGATCGGACAGCCGTCCCGCCGCGAGCACGAGCACGGTCGAGACGATCATGTAGACGAGGATCACCCAGACGAGCTGGAGCAGCGTCGTGTGCAGGCTCCGCTCGAGGTCGGGGAGCGCGATGATCAGCGTCCCCGAGTTCACCGTCGCCAGGAACATCCCGAGCGACGTGCACGACAGCACCCACCACTTGAAGTGGGTGCTCTCACGGCGTGTCCGAAGGAAATTCATTCTTACGTCAACGTAAGATTAGCAGCACGGGCTAGACTCGCGCAATGTCCGCCGAGCCGGTTCCGCAGGCGCTGCCGCGGCGTCGCGCGCTCGTTCTCTCGGCCCGGGGCTTCCGGCGGCTCGCCGTCGCCGCGGTCGCGATGCTCGTCCTGATCGTCGCCACGGGCGCGACCGTGCGGCTCACCGGCTCCGGCCTCGGCTGCGAGCACTGGCCCGGCTGCCAGCCCGGCGACCCGTTCCCGGCGCGCGGCTTCCACTCCGACGTCGAGTTCTCGAACCGCGTCGTCGCGTTCTTCACCGTGCTCACGACGCTCGCGCTCGCGATCGGCGCGCTGCGGACGACCGGGCTCGGCCGCGGCACGAAGATCCTCGCCTGGGTCGTCTTCGCCGGCACGCTCGCGCAGGCGCCGCTCGGCGCGATCACCGTCTACTACCACCTCAACCCCGGGCTCGTGATCACGCATCTGCTGCTCTCGCTCGCCGTGCTCGGGACGGGAGTGCTCGTGCTGCTCCAGGCGTCGCGGCTGATCCGCGGCGGCGACGGGCCGCTTCCGGCGATCGCGCGCTGGTTCGGCGCGGCGACCCTCGTCGCGGTCGGCGTGCTCGTCGTCTCCGGGACGCTCGCGACCGCGGCCGGCAAGTTCCCCGGCTCGAGCGGCGCGACGCTCGTCCGCCGGCTCGGCCACTTCCAGCCGTCGGTCGCGTTCCACGTGCGCGCCGTCGCCGCGTTCGGGATCGTCTTTCTTCTGCTCGCCGTGTGGGCGTGGCGGCATCGCGCGCGCTATCCGTGGCTCGTGCGCGGCTGCGCCGGGCTGCTCGCGATCCTCGCCGTCCAGATGGCGGTCGGCGAGTTCCAGTACCGCAACTACGGCACCGTCTCGTGGTACGTCGTGCTGATCCACGTCGCGCTCGCCGCGTGCCTCTTCGGCTGGACGGTCGGGCTCGTGGCGCGGCTGTGGCGGCCGCTGGCTCACGCGGACCGCACTAAACTGAGCCGATGTCGGAGCTGAACGTCTCGTTTCGGCCGGAGCTGCGCGGCCGGTGCTCCTCGCCGCGTTCCGCGGCTGGAACGACGGCGGTCAGGGCGCGTCGCTCGGCGGCGGCTATCTCGCGAAGCAGTGGAGCGCGGAGCGCTTCGCGGAGATCGACGCGGAGGAGTTCTTCGACTTCCAGGCCGCGCGGCCGCACGTCTCGCTCGTCGACGGCGATGACGCGGAAGATCGAGTGGCCCGACAACGGCTTCTTCCACGCGCCGATCCCCGGCGCCGACCGCGACATCGTGATCCTGCTCGGGATCGAGCCGAACCTGCGCTGGCGCACGTTCTCCGGCCTCGTCGTCGACCTCGCGCAGGATCTCGGCGTCGAGCTCGTCGTCACGCTCGGCTCGCTGCTCGCCGACGTGCCGCACACGCGCCCCGCGCCGGTCACGGCGGCGGCGAGCGACGCGGCTCTCGTCGAGGAGCTCGGGCTCGAGCCGTCGCGCTACGAAGGGCCGACCGGAATCGTCGGCGTCATGCTCGACGCGTGCCGCGAGGCCGGGATCCCGTCGGTGAGCCTCTGGGCGGCCGTGCCGCACTACGTCTCGCTCGCGCCGAGCCCGCGCGCCGCGCTCTCGCTCGTGCACCGCTTCGGCGAGCTGATCGAGGCCGACGATCGACGTCTCGCGAGCTCGAGCAGGCGGCGACCGAGTACAGCGAGCAGGTGAGCGAAGCGGTGTCGAGCGACGCGGAGACGGCGGCGTACGTCGAGGAGCTCGAGCGCCGCGTCGACATGCTGGACGAGGCGGAGGAGCTGCCGTCGGGCGAGTCGCTCGCGGCCGAGCTGACGCGCTACCTGCGCGAGCGCGACGAGGAGAACGGGGACGGAGAGCCCGGTCCTCCGCGGGCCGGCGAGCTAGACCGCTTCGGCTGCGGCGGGCGGCTCGTCGGGAGCCGCGTCCGTCGCCGGTGCTGGCGGGGCCGCGGCGGGCTTACGGCGGCGTCTGCGGCGCGGCTTCGGAGCGGCGGCCGGCTCGCCGTCGGCAGGCGGTGTCGTCTCGCGTCGTCTCGGCGGTCGCGGTCTCCGCGGTCGCGCCCTCGACCGGCGTCACGGCGGTCGCCTCGCCCGGCTTCTTCTTGCGGCGGCGCCTGCGCCGCGTCCGGCTCGGCTGCTGCTTCGGCGCCGGCAGGTTCTCCGCCAGCGCGAGCGCGACCTCGTGGACCGTGCCGAGCTTCTCGCGCGCGTCGTCGAGCAGCTTCGTCGAGCGCGGCGTGTAGCCCTCCGCCGACGCGAGCAGCGCCGCGCCGACCGTGATCGACTGCTCGAGCGCGATCTTGACGAGCTTCGCCGCGTTCTCCTCGTGCCGGTGGCCGCGTGAGTTCGCGAGCGCGCCGAGCAGTCGTTTCGCCTCCGGGAACTCGCTCGACGCGCGCCGGTCCTGCACCTTGCGCGTCGCGCGCGCGAGCTTCCACGTCCAGCGCGCGAGGATCTGGTCCGGCGCGTCGGGCTTTCCGTCGGCGATCGCGCGCAGCAGCGTGCGGACGCCGGCGATGCGCTCCTTCTCCCACGTCGGCGCCTGCGTCACGAGCGTGACGAGATCGTCGAACGACGCGCGCTCGACGCGCATCGACACGCGATCCTGCAGCGCCATCAAGCGCAGTCGCCGGTTCGGATTCTCCGCGGCGCACGTCTGGAGGAACTGCTCGAGCGCGGCCTTGCTCGCGCGGCCTTCGGTGAGCTTCTGCACGAACGCGCCGCGCTCGTCGAAACGGATCTGGCGGCCGGCGATCGTCGCCCAGTAGCGCTGCTCGTCGTCGTCGAGGAAGCGCGGGTCGACGCGCTGCCACTCGCGCTGGATGACCGCGACGCGGCGGCGAACGTCGGGCGTGACCGGGACGAGCCACGGTGCCGGCGTCAGGCGGCGGCGTGCGCGGCGTTGCGAGCGGCGGCGCGGCGCGGGCGTGACGCGCGCGCCCTCACGGTAGAAGTCCGCGTCGAGCAGCGAGTGCAGCGAGACGACGCGCTCGTTGTGCGTCGCGCCCTTCGGGACGAAGTCGACGACGATGCCCGCCTCCTTGCGCGGATGCATGCGCATGATGCGTCCGATGCGCTGCTGGTACACGCGCTTCGACGCCGTCGGCGCGAGATGCATGCAGACCGTCGCGCGCGGCGAGTTCCAGCCCTCCGCGAGCAGCTGCGCGTTGATCAGCACGTTGATCTCGCCGCGCTCGTACGCCGCGAGCGTCTCGGCGAGGCGCACCGGCGGCGTGCGCCCGGACACCGCCTCCGCCTTGATCCCGGCGGCGCGGAACTCCTGCGCGAGGTTGTACGCGTGGTCGACGCCTGCGGCGTAGACGATGCCCGGCGTGTTGTCGAAGCGGTCGCGGTAGAGGCTCGCGGCGGCCTGGTTCAGCGCCTGGTGGTCGAGTGTCTTCGCGAGGATCTCCTGGTCGAAGTCGCCGCCGACGATCGGCACCGAGTTGATCGCCGCGACCGGCGGCACGCGCAGGCAGCGCAGCGGCGCGATCAGGCCGCGGCGCGCCGCGTCCTGCAGCGGCAGGTCGTCGACGGAGGCGGGGAAGACGTCGGAGACCTGCTTCGCGATCAGCTGCTCGGTCGCCGTCATCCCGATGTAGATGGGCTCCGGGAACGAGCGGATCGCAGCGGACGTCTTCTCGCCGAGCGCGGTGTGCGCCTCGTCGCAGATCACGAGCTCGTACGCCTCGCGGCTGATCGTGTCGACGTGCCGCGCGAACCACGCGTACGTCTGGATCGTCAGCGGGTTCTGGCGCAGCGGCTCCTTGCCGGCCTCGATCGCGTCGGTGAAGCGGTCGCCGTAGCCCTCCGTCGTCAGGTCGCGCTGGAACTGCGAGACGAGCAGCCGGCGGTGCGTGAGGATGAGGACGCCCTGCGTGCGCGCGCCTTCGACGAAGCCGGCGGCGGCGATCGTCTTGCCGGACGCGGTCGGGTGGCGGAAGCGGTAGCGGCGGACGGCGCCGGGATCCTCCGCGGGCGACAGCTCCTCCTCGAGCTCCTCGTCCTCGGCGTCCAGCTCGACGTCGACCACGATGCCGATGTCGGCGTCCTCGTCGGCCTCTTCGTCCTCGACCTCGGCGAGCTCGTCCTCGGAGAGCGCGTGGCCGTTGCCGTTCCCGTTCGGCTCCTCGTCGCGCTGCGTCGCCGCGATCAGCTCGGTGAGCATCCCGGCGAGCGCGTCGATCTGGTGGCGGCGGAGCTCCGTGCCGGCGGCGGTGTGCGGCACCGGTTCGGCGAGCACCCGCTCGAGCCCGAGCATCAGGCGCGTAGCGCACCTTCCACTGCGGCGTCGGGCGCGTCTGGCCGGCCTCGATCTCGGCGAGCGCGTCGTCGAGCGCGCGGCGGCGCGCGGTTCCGGGCGCGAGCACCTGTGCGGCGTCCTCGCCCTCCCGGAAGAACGGCTCACCCGCCCACGCTTCCGCGCGGAATGCGGCGGCGACGAGAGGGTCTGCCGCCCCCGAAACAATCGTCGGCTCGTGGATGGCTTCCTGCATGTGCGCAGCACGGGGGAGGTGCTGCATCTTTCGAGAGGAGCGCGCTCGCGGTGGTTCCCCTGGCGAGCGGCGCTGGTGCAAGCATACCGGGCGCCCCGGGGGCGTCAACTGCCCTAATGGGGCATGGCTGGCGGGGAGAGCCCGGCTAGGAGCCGAGGCCGCCGAAGATGGCGAACGGGTTGCCCGGCATGATCTCCGCGACGATCTCGCCGCTCGCCGTCGACCTCGCCGTGAACCCGCGCCGCGAGCGCGTCCGCGTCCTCGCGGGTGGCCGTGCCGACGAAGAGGAACTGCGACTGCCGGACCGACCGAGTAGCCCTCGCCCTCGAGCTGCGCGGCGAGCGTCTCCGCCTCCTCCGGCGAGGCGCACGAGGCCCGGACCTCCCACGGCGCGAAGCCGCGGTCGAGCTCGTCCTGCTCCCACGTCTCCGCCTGCGGGCTCGTCGTCCCAGCGCTCCTCGGCCGCGAGCCAGTGCTCGACCTTGCTCGTCGTCGCTGTCGATGCCTGAGCGAGCCTAGCTCGGCCTCGACGACGGCCTGCGCCTTCGCCGCGTCGTCCGGCGACGAGGCGTAGACGAAGATCTCGTCGCCGTCGCGGGAGACGGCGAGCCGCTTCGACTCGAGATCCTTGGCGAGCTCCGCCGCCTCGCTGCTCAGGCCCTGCGCCGAGCCGGTGCAGGAAGCCGCGCGTGCTCGTCCTCCGCGATCTCGATTCGGATCCGCCAGTCGTCGGCCATGTCTCGATACTAGACGGCGGCGGGGGCGCGGTAGCCGGCGAGGGTGCTGCCGACGACGCGCTCCGAGATGCCGGTCTGGTCGAGGTGCATCGTGATCCCGCCGAGGAAGAACGGATAGCCGGCGCCGAGGATCAGGCACGCGTCGACGTCGGCGGCTGCCGCGACGACGCCCTCGTCGAGCAGGTGCCGGACCTCGTCGGCGATCGCCTCGAGGGCGTCCTCGCGGATCTCGTCGACGGTGCGGCGCGCGTCGCCGGTGACGACGATCTCGTCCGTGCCGGCGGCGAAGTTCGCGAGCGTCGGCGAGAGCGGGAAGCGGTCCGGGTACGCGTCGTGCAGCGTCTCGAGGACGTGGTTCGCGACGCGCGGCCCGACCATCTGGAGCAGCACCGACGGCGCCATCGGCAGGCCGAGCGAGAGCACCGCCTCGTCCGTCTCGTCGACGGTGTTGCCGTGCTCGAGCGCGTCCATCAGCACCGTCGTCATGCGCGTCAGCACGCGGTTGACGACGAACGCGGGCGCGTCGCCGACGATCACGCCGCGCTTCTTCAGCTTCTGCACGACGCTCCACGCCGTCGCGAGCTGCTCGTCGGTCGTGCGCGGCGTGCGCACGATCTCGACGAGCGGCAGCACCGCGACCGGATTGAAGAAGTGCAGTCCGACGTCGGCGCCCATCTCCTCGACCGAGAGCGACGACGTGTTCGTCGCGAAGATCGCGTCCGGCGCGACGCGGCGCACCTCGGCGGCGACCTCGCGCTTCACGCTCAGCTCCTCGAACACCGCCTCGAGGATCAGGTCGCAGCCTTCGAACTGCTCCCAGCCGGTGCCGCCGTCGACGATCGTCGCCAGGAACGGCTTGCGCTCGCCGACCTCCTCGCGGATCGTCGCGAGCGCCTCGTCGACGCGCGCCTGGTCGAGGTCGCGGAGGACGACCGGCACCTCGAGCCGGCGCAGGAAGAGCGTCGCGAGCTGCGTCGCCATCAAGCCCGGCGCCGACGATGCCGACCTTCTGCACCGGGCGCGGCTTCGCGTCGGGAAGCGCGTCGGGCTTCTTCGTGCGCCGCTCGACGACGGTGAACGCGTACGTCGACGCCTGCGCCTGCGGGCTCAGCAGCAGCTCGCCCATCGCTTCCTCTTCGGCGCGGTAGCCCTCGTCGATCGTCCAGCTCTGCGCGCCCTGCGATCAGGTCGAGCGCGACGTACGGCGCGCGCGTCGCGCCGTGCACGGCGTCGTCGACGCGCGAGCGTGCCTTGCGAAAGACCGTCTCGGCGTCCGACCAGTCCGGCTCGGCGCGCTCGACGCCGCCGGCCTCGACGAGCTCGACGGCGAACGCGAGCGAGTCGTCGACGAACTCGACCGGATCGAGCAGCCGGTCGGCGAAGCCGAGCTCGACCGCTTCCGTCGGCGCGAAGCAGCCGGTTCTGGCGCAGCGGGTTGAGCACGATCAGCCGCACCGCCGCATCCGGCCCGGCGAGCTTCGGCGCGAGCTGCGTTCCGCCCCAGCCGGGGATGATCGACGAGCGCGACCTCCGGAAAGCCGAAGTGGCGGACGCTCGACGCGATCGTGCGCGCGTCGCAGTGCAGCGCGAGCTCGAGCCCGCCGCCGAGGCACGCGCCGTTGATCGCCGCGACGGTCGGGAACGGCAGCGCGCGGATTCGCGCGAACAGCTCGTGGCCCGCGTGCGTTCCCTCGATCGCGTCCTCCTTCGAGCGGATGCCGGCGAACGCGTCGATGTCGGCGCCGACGCAGAAGACGAACGGCTTGCCGGTGACGACCATCGCCGCCCACTCGCCGGACTCCAGCTCGTCGATCACGCGCACCGCGGACTCGAACGCGGAGCGGCCGAGCGTCGTCGGCTTGTTGTAGTCCTCGCCGTTGTCGACGGTGACGAGCGCGATCGAGCCGATGCGCGACTCGACGCGGTTCAGCGCGAAGAAGGTGTCGCTCACTGATCCCGCTCCGACGCCGGCAAAGCCGGCATCTGCGCTCCTTGTCGAGCTCCGTCGAGCCTACGCTCGATCCGCTCCCAGACGATCGCGCAGCCCATTCCCATGCCGATGCAGAGCGCGGTGAGGCCGTAGCGGCCGTCGCGCTCGCGCAGCGCGTACGCGAGCTGCGCGATCAGCCGGACGCCGGTCGCGGCGAGCGGGTGGCCGCACGCGATCGCGCCGCCGTACGGGTTGAGGCGCGGGTCGTCCGCGGCGACCCCGAGCTCGTCGCACCACGTCAGCACCTGCACGGCGAACGGCTCGTTCAGCTCGAAGACGTCGATCTCGTCGAGCGTCAGACCTGCCTGCTCGAGCGCGCGCCGCGTCGCGGGCACCGGGCCGTAGCCCATCAGGTGCGGCTCGACGCCGGCGTACGCGAACGAGACGAGGCGGAGCTTCGGCTCGACGCCGAGCTCCGCGGCGACCGGCTCCGCCGCGAGGAACGCCGCCGTCGCGCCGTCGGTCAGCCCGGCGGAGTTCCCGGCGGTGACGCGGCCGCCGGCGCGGAACGCCGGCTTCAGCGCGGCGAGCCCGTCGAGCGACGTGTCGGGCCGGAGGAACTCGTCGCGGTCGGCGACCTTCCAGCCGTTGTCGGAGAACACGGCCATCGGCACGACGGTCTCGCGCATGACGCCGTTCTCCCACGCGGCCGCCGCCTTCTGCTGCGACGCGAGCGCGAACGCGTCGGCGCGCTCCTTCGTGATCGCGGGGAAGCGGTCGTGGAGGTTCTCCGCGGTCTGGCCCATCGACGCCGCGGACTCGTCGATCAGCCGCTCGGAGACGAAGCGCGGGTTGAAGTCGACGTCCTGGCCCATCGGGTGGTGGCCCATGTGCTCGATGCCGCCCGCGATCGCGACGTCGACCGCGCCGAGCGCGATCTCGCCGGCGGCCGCCGTGACGGCGGTGAGCGCGCCGGCGCACATCCGGTCGACCGCGAAGCCGGGCACGGTCTCCGGGAGCCCGGAGAGGAGCGCGACGTCGCGGCCGAGGGTCAGACCCTGGTCGCCGACCTGCGCCGTCGCCGCGAGCACGACGTCGCCGATCCGCTCGACGGGAATCTCCGGATTGCGCCGCAGCAGCTCGCGGACGGCCTTCACGCCCATGTCGTCGGCGCGCGTGCGCCAGAACTGTCCCTTCGGCCCGGCGCGCCCGAACGCGGTGCGCACGCCGTCGACGAAAACCACCTCGCGGAGCTCCCGGGCATCGGCTGGACGATACTCCGCGGGTGGTGGACTGGCAGGAGCGAGCCGACGCTGCGATCGAGCGCTACTGCCGCGGCGAGACGCGGGATCTCGACCAGCGCCAGCTCACGCAGCTCGGGAACGCGGCCTGGGCGGCGGGGCTCTGCCTGCTCGCCGCGGGACGGCGCGACGACTCGGCGGTCTGGCTCCGGCGCGCGGCAGAGCGCTATCGCGAGAGCTGGGAGCACGCGCCGCCCGGCTCGTGGGGCCGCCCGATCGGCGCGATGAAGGCGCTGCTGCTCGCCGGCGACGACGCATCCGCTCCGGCGCGGTGGGCGCTCGACGCGGGCGCGGCGGACGCCGAGTCGTCGATCGGCCGCTACGCCGGCGCGCTCGCGCTGCTCGTCCTCGGCGACGACGCGACGCGCGGTTGCGGAGTCGCTTCGCGGGCGCGACGACTTCCCGCGCGACGTCGCCGAGGCGGTGGCGGCGCTCGCCGCGGTCGACGCCGATGCGTACGCCGCCGGAGTCCGCGACGTGCTGACGTCGTTCGAGACGCGGACAGACTTTCTCGAGGACGTTCCGGTCGCGGACACGGTGCTCGTGTTCCAGATCCTCGCCGCCGCGCGCGGCATCGCCGCCGAGCTGCCCGCTTCGCCGCGCCTGCCCTAGAGCTTCGCCGCGGCCGCGCGGTCGAGCACGACCGTCGTCGGCCCGTTCGCGGCGCGTACGAGACTCGCCGGCGTGTCGCGGCTCGGCTCGCCGGCGAACGCGCGGGCGACCGCGTCCGCCTTGTCGGCGCCCGCGATCAGGAACAGCACCTCGTGCGCCGCGCACAGCACGGGAATCGTCAGCGTGATCCGGTCGACGAACGGCGCGAGGTGCGCCTCCGCGCCGATCACGCGCCGTTCCGTCTCGTCGAGCGTCGGCTGGTTCGGATAGAGCGACGCGATGTGCCCGTCGGGCCCATGCCGAGCAGCAGCAGGTCGAAGACCGTGTCGCCGAGCTCCGCCTCGTACTCGCGCAGCGCCCTCGTCCGGCCCGAGCTCGCCGCGCATCCGGTGCACGGCCGCCGGCGGGACCGCGAGCTGGTCGATCAGCTCGGCCTTCGCCATCCCGTAGTTCGAGAGCGGATCGTCCGCCGGGCCGACGCGCTCGTCGCCCCACCACAGCTCGACTCGGCTCCAGTCCGGGTCCATCTCCGCCGCGAGCTCGTACGCCCGCTTCGGCGTCGACCCGCCGGTGAGGCAGATGTGCCCGCCCACACGCGCCGCCTCGTCGAGCCGACGAGCGACGAGTAGTGCTGCGCCGTCGTCGTCCGCGGCGACGACGATCTCGAGCGTCGCGTCGTTCAGAGCTCGCCGCCGGCCAGTTCGCGGGAGCGCGTCATCGCGGCCTGAATCGCGTTGAGGAACGCCGCGCGGACGCCGGCCTGCTCGAGCTCGCGGATCGCGGCGATCGTCGTTCCGCCCGGCGACGTCACCGCCTCGCGCAGCTCGACCGGATGGATGCCGGTGTCGCGGAGCTGCTTCGCGGTGCCGAGCATCGTCTGCACGACGAGCGTCGTCGAGATCTCGCGCGAGACGCCGAGCAGGATTCCCGCCTCGATCATCGCCTCGGCCAGGAGCGCGAAGTACGCCGGCCCCGAGCCCGGACAACGCGGTCACCGCGTCCATCGTCGTCTCCGGCACGCGCACGACGCGGCCGAGATGCGAGAGCGCTTCCTCCGCGAGCGCGAGCTGCGCGTCGCCCGCGTGCGCGCCGGCGCAGAGACCGGCCATTCCCTCGTGGACGGTCGACGGCGCATTCGGCATCGCGCGGACGACCGGGACGCCGTCGGCGATCCGCGCCTCGATGTGCGCGGTCGTGATCGCGGCTGCGACGGTGAGCACCGTCTGGCTCGGCTGGAGCTTCGGGCCGACGTCGCTCAGCAGCGCGTCGATGTCCTGCGGCTTCACCGCGACGACGACAAGCTCCGCGCCTTCGATCGCCTTTGCGTTGTCGGTCGTCGCCTCGACGCCGTGCCGCTCGCGCAGCTCCGTGACGCGGCTCTCGCTGCGCGCGGTGACGACGAGCTGCTCGCGCGTGCGCCAGCCGGAGCTGAGCAGCCCCGTGAGCAGCGCCTCGCCGATGCGGCCGGTGCCGAGAATCGCGATGCGGTTCTCCGCCATGTGCGAGAAGTCTAGGCGGCGCGCAACTCGCGCACCGGCACGAGCCCGCGCGCGAAGCCGGTGAGCAGATAGACGCTCGCGATTCCGGCCCACTCGCCGTACGGCTCGACGAGCTCTGCGGTCTCGTGCGTCTCGACCCGGCGGCCGCGGAGCTCGCGCAGCAGCTTCACGAGCCCGAGGTCGCCGACGAGCCCCGCGTCGTAGCGGCCGAGCCCCTCGAGACAGACGACGCCGACCGACCACGGGCCGAGCCCGCGCTCGCGCTCGAGCCTGCGCGCGACCGCGTCGGTCGGCAGCCCGCGCAGCCGCTCCAGGTCGAGGCCGCGGCAGAGCCGGACGAGCGCCGCCGCGCGGCGTTCGTGCAGGCCGAGCGACCGGAGCTTCGCCGGCGCGACGGAACCGAGATCCGCCGCCGTCGGCGAGACGCGGAACCAATCCGGCCCGGCGGCGCAGAGCGAGCGGATGATGTCCCGCTCCAGCTTCCGCGCGACCTTCGCCTCGATCAGCTGCCCGCAGAACGCGCGGAGCAGTGCCTGCGCAACGGTCGGCACGCGCACCGGCCGCAGCCCGCGCAGCTCGCGCGCCGCGCGCGACAGCAGCGGGTCGTCGCTGACGGCGCGGAGAAATCCGGAGTGGTCGTCGTCGAGTGCGAGGACCCAGCGCAGCCGTTCGGCGGCCGCCGCGGAGTCGGCGCGGATGCGCACCGTCCCGTCGGGCAGTTGCAGCGCCCGCGCGACCTCCACCTGTCCGTCGACCGCGAGCACGGCAGTGAGCACGCCGTCGCGGAACGTGCGCGTCGCGTCGCCGGCATGCCGCGCCGAGAGCGCGAGCGAGTACGGACCGGAAGGAGAGACCGAGAGGTCGGTCGTCAACGCTCGACGTGCTCGCCGGCCGGAGCTGCCCGCAGCCCCAGCTCGGTCGCACGGTCGAGAACGTCGAGCGCCTGCTCTTCGTGCCCGTTCGTGCGCAGGAGCCGCGCCCACGCACGACACGCCTCGGTCGCGTCGCGCCAGCGGCCCTGCGATCTCGAGGAGATCCGCCGCGCGCCGGTACGCCTCGTCGGCGCCCGGATACTCGCCGCTCGAGCGCGAGGCCGTCGGCGAGCGCGCGGAACGCGAGTCCCTCGTCCGCCGGCGACGTGTCGCCGACGAGCTCGAGTGCCTCGCGCGCCAGCGAGATCGCGTCCTTGGTGTCGCCGACGGACGCGGCGATCCGCGAGCGGAGGATCTTGATCTCGACGGAGTCCTGCATCGACGGATGCGACGCCGAGCAGCTGGTCGGCGTGGTCGAGATGCTTCGACGCCGCGTCGGTGTCGGTGCGTGAGAGCGAGATGCTCGCGGCGAGCATGTGTGCGCGCGCGAGATGGAACGAGTCGTCCGTCGCCTGCAGCAGCGCGATCGCCTTCCGCGCGTTCGCGAGCGCGGCCGTCGCCTCTCCCTCGGCGTGCGCGAGCCGCGCCATCGACCAGTAGAGGCGGACGCGCATGTACGGATCGTCGGAGTCCTCGACGCGGTCGAGCGCCTCGCGCACGACCTCTTCGGCGCGCGCAAGCTCGCCCATGTCGGAGAGCGCGTAGCTGAGGAGCGTCGCGTAGCGCGCGTCGACGGTCGAGTCGCCCTCGACCTCGCGCACCTGCAGGATGCAGCGCTCGTAGAGATCGACCGCCCGGTCGGGCCGGCCCGCCGCGGCGTACGCGCGGCCGAGATTCGCGTAGATGTCGAAGCGCTCGACCGGGAGGAACGGATCGCCTTCGATCGCGGCCTCGAGCAGGTCGACCGCACGCACGAACTGGCCGGACTCGAGCGCCAGCGACGCGAGCGCGACGCGGCCGCGCAGGATGCACGCGCGATCGCCGGCGAGGATCGCCTCGTCGACGAGCGCCTGCAGCTGCTCGTCGACACCGTCGGAAACGCTGAGCCGGACCGCCAGCTCGAGGTCGGCGAGCCGGAGCTCGCGCTGCTCCGCCGGATCGAGCTGGGATCCCGTTTCGAGGTACTCCGCCGGGACGCCGAGCTTCGCCGCGAGCCGCCGCAGCGCCTTCACGGAAGGCTGGCGCGTCCCCGCCTCGATGCGGGAGATATAGGCGTACGAGACGCCGGGCGACGCCAATTCACGCTGCGAAAGTCCGTGTTCGAGACGCAGCCGCTTAAGACGTTGCCCGATCGACTCGCCCGCCGCAGGACCAGGACCAGTGCTCATTCGGCTCCTATTCTCACCGGTTGTCTCAAGATCGTCAAACGTGTCGAATACTTGACAACCGTCACCCTAACGGTGCGATTATCGCCCTTCTCGGAGTCCGCAGTGGGCTTCGTGGAGAGGAGGGCATGTCCATGCTGCGCACGACGTTCTATGTCCGCTTGGTGCTGCTGATCGCGATTCTTGCATTCGCGGCGGTCGCTCTGGGTAGCGAACCGTGGGGTCCGAACTAGCCCCAGCCTGCGGCGGGCGGGAGCGCTGGTTCGCTCCCGCCCGCTGTACCCTCGGCCCGTGACGGTCGTCGAGCTCGCGGTCTACGCGCTCGTTCTCGCCGCGGCCGGCGTCGCCGTCTGGCGTCGTCCAGTCGTCGCGCTCTACGTCTTCGTCGTCGGCCTCGCGCTCCACAACGCGGTCATGGCGGCGCTCTACGCCGCCGGCGTGCGCGGTGCGGCGCTCACGGCGATCACCGCCTGGAAGGAGATCCTGCTCGCGGTCGCGCTCGCGCGCGTCGGCCGGGACGCGGTGCGCGACCGGCGCCTGCCGTTTCGCCCGCAGGTGGTCGACTGGCTCGCGCTCGCGTTCGCGGCGGTCTGTGTCGTCTACCTCTTCATTCCGCAGTCGGTGCTCGGCGGCGCCGCGGGGCACAAGGCCGTCGTGCTCGCGCTTCGCCACGACCTCGTTCCCGTCGCGGCGTACTTCCTCGGCCGCTCGCTGCGGCTCGGGCGCGTCGAGCTGCGGCGGCTCGCGTGGACGCTGCTCGGGACGGCCGGGTTCGTCGCGGCGCTCGGGCTCCTCGACGTGTATCTCGTCCCGATCGGCTGGTGGCGGACGAACGGCGTCATCGACTACTTCCACCGCCACCTCGGCTACGACTACCACGGCACGGGGCCGAACCCGCGCGCCGGCCTCGGGCTGCCGGAGAACTTCGTCTACAACGTCGGCGGCGACCGGCCGTTCCTGCGCCGGCTCGTCTCGACGTTCCTCAGCCCGCTCGCGAGCAGCTACCTCTTCGTCGTCGCGCTCGTCGGCGCGGCGGCGCTCGTGCGGAAGCGGCGGACGGCGGTGCTCGTGCTCGGCGCGGTCGTCGTGGCCGGGCTGCTGTTCACGTTCTCGCGGTCGGCGCTGCTCGCGGTCGCGGTCGGGCTCGTCGTTCTCGCGGCGGTGCAGCGGCGGCCGCGGCTCGTCGCCGGCGCGGCGATCGTCGTCGTTGCCGCCGTCGGCTGGGCGCACGTGTTCCCGCGGATCGCCCCGACCGGCAACTGGACGAAGGCGGATCTCGTGTACCAGCACGCGCTCGCGGCCGCGCGTCCGGGCGCGTCGAACAACGCGACGTCGGTGAACGAGTCGTCGCTCGGAGAGCACTGGCGGAGCCTGAAGGACGGGATTCGCACGGTGATCCACCATCCGCAGGGCTTCGGTCTCGGCAACGTCGGCCAGACCGCGTCACGGACCGGGACGCCGATCAAGGCGGGCGAGTCGAACTACACCGAGCTCGGCGCGGAGCTCGGCGTGCTCGGCGCGGTGCTCTGGACGGCGTGGAGCGTCGCGCTGCTGATCGCGCTTCTGCGTGCGGGGCGGACCGACCGCTGGGCGGCGGCGCTCGCCGCGGCGTTCGCGGCGATCCTCGTGCTCGCGATGCAGACCGACGTGATCGGCGACCCGTGGATCGCGTACTGCCTCTGGGTGCTCGGCGGCGCGCTCGTCGTTCCGGCCACGTCCGAATAAGCGTCTTGCGCGCGTGGGCGCGCATGCGTACCGTTGTCGAATGTGACAACGAAGGTGTTGACCGGCGCGCGGCTGCCGCTTGCTGCTGCTCGCGCTCGTCGTGCACGTCGAGCGGGGCGGCCGGCACGCGGGCGTTCGTGCCGATCCGGTGCGGACGCCCGGCGTCGTCAACCCGGAGGTGACACAGGCGAACATCGCAACGACGATCTGCAAGCGCGGCTGGACGGCGACGATCCGCCCGCCGGTCGACTACACGAACGCGCTGAAGCGGAAGCAGATGCCGGCGTACGGCGAGACCGGGCCGCTGTCCGCGTACCAGGAGGACCACCTGATCAGCCTCGAGCTCGGCGGCGATCCGACCGACCCGAGGAACCTCTGGCCGGAGCCGTATCCACGGGCCTCCGACGTCGACCAGATCGAGAACCAGCTGAACGCCAAGGTGTGCGACGGCTCGCTGTCGCTCCACGACGCCCAGGACAAGGAGGCCGCGATGAAGCACCGCGACGGGTAGCCGACGGAGGCGGCGGGAGTCGGGTGTACCCTGTTGCAAAGCAGCCTGTGGTCAAGCCGGTCGAACAGCTCTCACAGGTCATCGTCCGCTTCGCGGGCGACTCCGGCGACGGTATGCAGCTCGCCGGCGCGCAGTTCACGACCGAGACCGCGCTGCTTGGAAACGACCTCTCGACGCTGCCGGACTTCCCGGCCGAGATCCGCGCGCCCGCGGGCTCGCTCCCCGGCGTGTCCGGCTTCCAGGTCCATTTCGCCGACCACGACATCGTCACGCCGGGCGACCAGCCGAACGTGCTCGTCGCGATGAACCCCGCTGCGCTGAAGACGAACATCAAGGATCTGCCGAAGGGCGGGACGCTGATCGTCAACAGCGACGCGTTCAACGACCGCAACCTCCAGAAGGCCGCCTACGCGGCGAACCCGCTCGAGGACGGCTCGCTCGACGAGTACCAGGTGCACTCCGTGCCGCTCACGTCGCTCACGATCGGCGCGTTGAAGGACATCGAGGGCGTGACCTCGCGCGAGGCGGAGCGCTCGAAGAACATGTTCGCGCTCGGGCTGATGTCGTGGCTCTACGGCCGCTCGATCGACGCGTCCATCGACTTCCTCGAGTCGAAGTTCGGCAAGCGGCGGCCGGAGATCGCCGCCGCGAACATCAAGGCGCTGCAGGCGGGCTACGCGTTCGGCGAGACGACGGAGACGTTCGCGGTCCACGTACGAGATCAAGCCGGCGGAGATGAAGCCGGGCACGTACCGCAACATCACCGGCAACCAGGCGCTGTCGTACGGACTGATCGCCGCGTCGAAGCTCTCGGGTCTGCCGCTCTTCCTCGGCGCGTATCCGATCACGCCGGCGAGCGCGATCCTCGAGGAGCTCGCGGGCTACAAGAACTTCGGCGTGCGCACGTTCCAGGCCGAGGACGAGATCGCCGCCGCGGGCGCCGCGGTCGGCGCGTCGTTCGGCGGCGCGCTCGGCGTCACGACCTCCGCGGGTCCCGGCGTCGTGCTGAAGGCCGAGACGATCGGGCTCGCGATCATGCTCGAGCTGCCGCTCGTGATCTGCGACATCCAGCGCGCCGGCCCGTCGACGGGAATGCCGACGAAGCCGGAGCAGGGCGACCTGCTGATGGTGCTGTTCGGACGCAACGGCGAGTCGCCGGTGCCGGTCGTCGCAGCGCTGTCGCCGTCGGACTGCTTCGCCGCCGCGGTCGAGGCGTGCCGCATCGCGCTGAAGTACCGGACGCCCGTCTATCTGCTCTCGGACGCGTACCTCGCGAACGGCTCGGAGCCGTGGCTGCTCCCCGACGTCGACTCGCTCCCCGACATCTCGACGACGTTCGCCACGGAGCCGAACGGCGACGACGGCGAGTTCCTCCCGTACCTCCGCGACGAGCAGACGCTCGCGCGCCCGTGGGCCGTGCCGGGCACGCCGGGGCTGGAGCACCGCGTCGGCGGGCTCGAGAAGGCCGACGGCACGGGGAACATCTCGTACGACCCCGACAACCACGACCTGATGACGCGGCTCCGCGCGCAGAAGGTCGCGGGGATCGCCGCGGACATCGCGCCGCTCGAGGTCGACGACCCGGACGGCGACGCGACCGTGCTCGTCCTCGGCTGGGGCGGAACGTACGGCCCGATCGCCGCCGCGTGCAAGCGCGTGCGCCGCGGCGGGCGCTCGGTCGCGCACGCGCACCTGCGCCACCTCAATCCGTTCCCGCGCAACACCGGCGAGGTGCTGCGCCGCTACGACAAGGTGCTGATCCCGGAGATGAACCTCGGCCAGCTGCTGAAGCTCGTCCGCGCCGAGTTCCTCGTCGACGCACACGGCTACAACCGCGTCAGCGGCGTCCCGCTGCGCGCGGCAGAGCTGGCGGTCGCGATCGAGGCGCTGGTGGACCAATGAGCGCAGGCAACGGCCACAAGCTCGATCTGACGGCGAAGGACTTCCGCACCGACCAGGAAGTGCGCTGGTGCCCGGGCTGCGGCGACTACGCGATCCTCGCGGCGATGCAGTCGTTCATGCCGGAGCTCGGCATCGAGCGCGAGCGGACGGTCTTCATCAGCGGCATCGGCTGCGCCGCGCGCTTCCCGTACTACATGAACACGTACGGGATGCACTCGATCCACGGCCGCGCGCCGGCGATCGCAACCGGCCTCGCGATCTCGCGCCAGGATCTCTCCGTCTGGGTCGTGACCGGCGACGGCGACGCGCTCTCGATCGGCGGCAACCATCTGATCCACGCGCTGCGCCGCAACGTGAACCTGAAGATCCTGCTCTTCAACAACAAGATCTACGGGCTGACGAAGGGGCAGTACTCGCCGACGAGCGAGCTCGGCATGGTGACGAAGTCGACGCCGATGGGCTCGCTGGACTGGCCGTTCAATCCGCTGAGCCTCGCGATCGGCGCCGAGGCGACGTTCGTCGCGCGCGCGATCGACACCGACAAGGCCGGCATGACCGCCGTCCTGCGCGCGGCCGCCGAGCATCGCGGCAGCGCGTTCGTCGAGATCTTCCAGAACTGCCCGATCTTCAACGACGACGCGTGGGACTTCGTGCGCGACGACAAGGAGGGCGTGAACCGCATCGCCCTCCGCACCGGCGAGCCGATCCGCTTCGGCAAGGATCTCTCGAAGGGACTCCGCCAGCGCGCCGACGGCTCGATCGAGGTCTGCGCCGGCGACGACGACGGCATCCTGCTCCACGACGAGGCGCACGAGACCGCCGCGCTCGCATTCGCGCTCACGCGCGTCACGCAGGACACGCACGGCGGCACGCCGGTCGGCGTCTTCCGCAACGTGCAGCGCCCGGTCTACGACGACCTGATGTCGGAACAGCTCGCCACCGCCGAAGAGAAGCGCGGCAAGGGCGACCTCGCCGAGCTGCTGCACAGCGGCGAGACCTGGACGATTTCGTAGCTGCTTCGCCCGCTTCGCGCGGGCCAGGCGCGCTACGCGCGCGTGTCCTCGCGCTGTGCTTTCCGCTCGCAGGGTCTGGCGGCGCCGTCTAGTCCGAAGAGTCCTGCTCGTCGAGCGAGAAGTGCACGTGGTCGCCGTGCGCCTCGACGTCGAGGACGCGATCGGAGAGCGCGTTCGCGGCGACCGCGTCGAGGAACACCGACGCGCCGCTCTGCGTGACGACCGTGTCGCCGTCCTCGGGGCCGTCGGCGACGCCGAACTCGAGCTCCGTGTCGTCGCCGTCGCCGACGCCGACGATGCGCAGGCCGGCTTCGGCGCCTGCCTCGTTGTCCTCGAGGATCGCCTTGATCTCCGCCGCGGCCTGCTCCGTTACGACGAGCACCGCGTCATTCTTTCATCGAATACCGTGCTGCGCTGCCATCCAACGTCCGCACGCGCACGCAGCACGGTATTCGAGATTGAGAGAGCCGGACGCGGGGGAACGCCCGGCTCTCAGTGCCGAACCTCGAGCACCTCCGGCGCCGGGGAGAGCGCCCGCTCGATCGCCTGCTCGAGCTGGGAGCGCCGGAAGGGCTTCATCACGTGCCCGCCTGCACCGAGCTGCCGGGTTTCGTAACTCGGAGCGTCGATGCTCACGCAGAGGATCGGCAACTGCTCGAGCCGGTGCCGCAAGCGACGGGCAAGCCGCACCCCCGCGCGTGACACAGGCTCCAGCAGCATTAGATCGGGCTCCTCTCCCTCGGCCAGCTCGCGCGGGCCGATCGGTCTGTGACCGAGCCGCAGGACCAGGAGCTCGAGTAGCGACCGGGTCGCCGGATCGGGATCCACGATCAGGATGGTCGCCACCACGGTTCACTTTCGACCCGGACGGCGAGAACGGCGGATGGTCATGGTATGAAGAAGGTATGAACGAGCCCCGCGTGCTGGTCTGCGACGACGACGACGACATCCGCCGGCTCGTCGCCACGCTGCTCGAGCGGACGGGCGCGACGGTGCGTCAGGCGGCCGACGGCCGGGAGGCGCTGCGGGAGTTCCACGCGTGGCGGCCGGAGCTCGTGATCCTCGACGTCTCGATGCCGGAGCTCGACGGCTGGGCCGTCCTCGAGCGGATCCGCGACCTCTCCGACGTGCCGGTGCTGATGCTGACCGCGCGCGGCGAGGAGCTCGAGCGGGTGCGCGGGCTCCAGGGCGGCGCCGACGACTACGTCGTGAAGCCGTTCGGCAAGCAGGAGCTCGTCGCGCGTGTGCAGGCGCTCCTGCGCCGCGCCTCGAAGTCGCCGCACGAGGACGAGCCGGATTCGTACGCCGACGCCTACCTCACGATCGACTACGCGCAGCGGCGCGTCTCCGTCGGCGAGCGGGAGGTGCAGCTGACGCCGCTCGAGTTCCGCCTTCTCTCGACGTTCGTCCGCAACCCGCGCCAGGTGCTGAGCCGCGACCAGCTGCTCGAGCTCGTCTGGGGCGACAGCTTCGGCGTCGGCGGCGACCAGGTGAAGCTCTACGTCGGCTACCTCCGCCGCAAGCTCGAGCCGGACGCGGCGGACACCGCACCGATCGAGACCGTGCGCGGGTTCGGCTACCGCTACCGGCTGCCGGACTAGCTGCCTGCGATCTCGCGGACCTTCGCCGAGAGATCCGCCGGGCTGAACGGCTTCTTCACGTAGAGATCCGCGCCTGCGTCGAAGCCGCGGCGGACGTCGGACTCCTGCGCCTTCGCGGTGAGCAGCACCACGCGCATTCCTCGCGTCGCGTCGTCGGCGCGGATCGCGCGCACGACCTCGAGCCCGTCGAGGCCCGGCATGCCGACGTCGAGGACCGCGATAGCGGGCCGGCGCTCGAGCGCGAGGTCGAGCGCTTCGTCGCCGTCGCGAGCCTGAATCACCTCGAATCCGTCGCGGCGCAGTCGCGTCGTGATCAGCAGCAGGATGTCGTCGTCGTCGTCCGCGACGAGCACGAGCAGCGCGTCGTTCATGCCCGCTCCGGCGCCGGCGAAGCCGCCGCCTCCGCTCCTGGGTCGCCTCCGTCGAGCCTACGGCGATCGACGAGCACGTCGTCGGTCGGTTGCGGCGTCGCGTGCGCGGGCAGCTCGATCCGGAAGGTCATGCCGCGGTCGACGTCGCTCGCCGCGGAGATGTGGCCGCCGTGCGCCTCGGCGATCGCGCGCGCGATGTAGAGGCCCAGCCCGGTGCCGGGGACCTGCGCATTCACCGCGCTCGGGGCGCGGAAGAAACGGTCGAACAGCCGCTCGGCGTCGCGCGGCGAGACGCCAATCCCGGTGTCGCTCACCTCGAGCACGCCGCCGTCCGGCATCGACTCGACGCGCACTTCGACGCTGCCGTCGCGCGGCGTGAACTTGATCGCGTTCGAGATGAGGTTGTCGAGCAGCTGGAAGAGCCGTCCCTTGTCGGCGTCGACGGTCACCGGGCCGTTGGCGACGCAGCTGAGCGTGAGGCCTTTCGTCGTCGCACGCGGCTGCGCCTCTGCGACCGCCTGTCTCGCGATCGCGGAGAGATCGAGCTCCGTCCGTTCGAGCTGGAGCCCCTTGCCGGCCTGGAGCCGCGCGACGAACAGGAGGTCGTCGACGAGCCGGAGCAGCCGCTCGGAGCTTCGCGCGACGACCTCGAGATACGAGCGGCGCTCGTCGTCGAGCGGCGGTTCTGCGTCCTCGTCGAGCGTGAGCTCCGTGTAGCCGACGATCGATGTCAGCGGCGTGCGCAGGTCGTGCGAGATCAGCGCGACGAACTCGTCCTTCAACCGGTCCGCCTCGAGCAGCCGCTCGTTCTGCTGCGCGAGCAGCTCCTGCGCCTCGACCGCTTCGGCGCGCGCGTCGCGCTCGCGCAGGCGCAGCCGCTCGAGCGCGCGCACGATTCCGGTCAGCCGCCACATGACGAGGAACGAGATCGCGACCTGCGCGATCACGACCGCGACGACGTCGAGCGGCGCGCCGCGTGCGTACTGGATCAGCAGCACCGCGGCAGGCGCGAGCACGGCCGCCCCGAGGAGTCCGATCCGCCACGTGCTGACGCGCAGCTTCGCGCTGCGCCGCGGTTCGGCGAGCTCCCGCATCGACGGATGGAGCGCCGCCCCGCCGAAGAGCACGTACGAGAGCATCCACGTCGCGTCGAGCAGAGAACCGGCGGTGTACGTGTCGGTGGTGAACCCGTAGATCTCGTCGCCGATCAGGAACGAAAGAACCGCGCCGAACAGGAGCCAGAACGACGGATAGCGCCATGCGGGCGAGACGAGGAAGCCGGCGAAGCCCGCGAGCAGGATCACGTCGCCCGCGGGGTACGTCGCGCCGACGGCCCGTTCCGCGACGCTGCCGCTCCCGTCCAGCATCGGCTGCATCACGAAGACCCACTGGATCAGCGCGAACGCGAATGTCGCGATGCCGGCCTCGGCGACCGCGGCAAAGCGGTGATGGCCGCCGGCGCCGATGAAGAGCAGGATCAGCCCGGCGGCGATGAGCGGGTAGCCGGCGAGATATGCGGCGTCCGCGATCGACGGCGACGCGAGATTCGGCTCGATGTCCGTGATGATGTCGCCGACGACGAACGCGAGGTTGCCGAGCGCAAAGAGGATCCAAGGCCACGGCGTCCGCGGCCGGTACCGGTAGACGGCCCAAAGCGTCGCGAGCACCGACGCGAGGCCGAGGGTCTCGTAGAGCGCCGCCTGCCCGTCGCCGCCGGCCGGCAGCACGAAGTAGACGCCGATGAGCACGACGCCGCACGCGAGAAACGCGGCAGCGAGTCGCGACTCCCGATTCACCCTCAGTCCGATCACCTTGGCCTCACTGTAGACGGGCGGCCCGCGGGTGGATCACGGGCCTGCGATGCGGTCGACGACGGCCGCGAGCCGGCTCGGATCGGCGAGCATCGAGAGGTGACCCGCGGCGGGGAGGACGACGAACGGCGCGTGCAAGGCGGCCGCGGAGCGCCGGCCGGCGGAGACGGAGTCGACCTTGTCGTCGGCGCCCCACGCGACGACGACGGGGACGTTGTGGACGCGGTGGAGGTCGGCGAGCGTCCAGCCTGCGATCCCGTGCGGGAGCATCTGCTTGAACGCAGCGGCCGTGCCGGCGACGCGGAACGGCCGCTGCCAGCGATCGAGATCCGCGTCGGTGAGCTTCGGCGCGTTCGGCCCGTACGCGCTCGCGAGGGCCTTTCGGAAGACCCAGTTGGAACCGGTGGCGATCCGGTAGAGCGCGGTGTAGTACGGATCGACCACGAGGTCGGCGATCCACGACGGCGCGCCGCCGCCGCGAATCGCGTCGCCGTCGAGCAGCACGATCCCGCGCAGTGCACGCGGGTGCCGCAAGGCCTCGCCGACGACGTCGGCTGCGCCGAGCGAGTGTCCGACCAGCGTGGGTCGCACAATGCCGAGCGCGCGGTCGAAGCCTTCGATCTCGTCCAGCCACGCCGGCAGCGTGTACGGCCCCTTGCGCTCGCTGTATCCGAACGGCGGCAGGTCGAGTGCGTAGACGCGGTGCGTGCGCCCGAGCAGCGGACCGACCTTCCGCCAGACGTCGGACGACTCGACGAAGCCTCCGATCAGGACGATCGGCGTGCCGTGCGTCCCCCAGCGCCTGTACGCGAGCAGTCGGCCGTCCACGCGGACGAACGGGCCGGCGTACAGCTTCTGCGGAGGGACGCCGCCGGGGCTCGCGGCGTCGTACGCGAACGCGCCGAGCGTGACGACGGCGACCAGCACGAGAACTGCAAGCCCGATGCGCTTGCCCCAGCGAAGGAGACCCGGCCTCACGGCAGGAACGCGGCGATCTGCGCGGCAACCTCGTCCGGGCGGTCCTCCTGGAGGAAATGCGACGCGCCGGCGATCAGCTCGGGGCCGGTCGCGCCGGGGATCGTCTCGACGAAACGCTCCGCGACGCGGACCGGCAGCACGACGTCGTCGGCGCCCCAGACGACGAGCACGGGCTTGCGCCACTCGTGCAGTGCGTCGCGCACGCGGTTCATCGGCTCGGTGTTCGGATGCTCCGGCTCGGTCGGAACCTGCTCCGGGAACGCGAGCGGACCGGCCTTCGACTCCGGTGTCGGGAACGGCGCGTCGTACGCGGCGCGCACGTCGTCCGCAAGACCCTGCGCCGTCCCGGCCTCGACGAGCCGGCCGATGTCGAGTGCGCCGCCGACCTCGCGCACCACCGCGCGGAAGCGCAGCCACGTCTCGCTCGGCGGGCGGCCGGCGGCGATGCCGGTGTCGAGGATCACGATGCGGTCGACGAGGTCGGCGTGCTCGACGGCGACGCGCAGCCCGATCGGCCCGCCCCAGTCGTGCACGACGAGGGTCAGCCGCTCGAGCCCGAGCTCGAGGACGAGCCGCTCGACCGATTCGACATGCCGGTCGTACGAGTACCAGCCGGCGTCCGTCGGCTTGTCGCTCATCCCGAAGCCGATCAGGTCGGGCGCGACGACCCGCGCCCGTGACGCAAGCGGCGGGATGATCCTCCGCCAGAGGAACGACCACGTCGGCTCGCCGTGCAGCAGCAGCACCGGATCGCCCGCGCCTTCGTCGACGTAGTGCATGCGCAGCCCGTCGTAATCGAGCCAGTGCGGGGCGAACGGGTAGTCCGGGATTCCGGTGAACCGTTCGTCCGGTGTGCGGAAAGCAGGGATCCCCGCATTCTCGCGCCCCCGACGCGTGTCCTGCGGAGATAGAAAGGGGCCGGGCGGGCTGCGGCCCACCGCCCGGCCTACAGATAGAGATGCCGACCCGTCCGGAAACTTGCGCCGGATTACGCGGCCCGGCTCAGTTCCCCCGTTTGGGTGAGCCGAACGGCGCGTCTCCCGCGGAGCTGCGCGGCTGCGACGGCGGTTCCGGCGAGGCCGACGATCCCGGCGACGGCGAAGGCCAGCTCGGTCCCGCCCTTGGCGCAGAGCCAGCCGGCGAGGATTCCGCCGATCGGACCGGTGCCGTTGAAGGCGTAGAAGTAGATCCCGATGATCCGGCCCCGGAGATGGTCCGGCGCCGCGAGCTGCATCGACGCGTTCGAGTTCGCCGACCAGGCGGTGAAACCGGCGCCGGTCACGAAGAGCAGGGTTCCCGCGAGCCACGGTGTCGTCACCGGCGCGAGCAGCAGCTCCGATCCGGTGAAGACGAGCGCGCCGATCAGCAGCACGCGCGTCGAGGCGCGGCCGAGCGACGCAGCGACGAGCGCGCCGACGAGCGCGCCGGCGCCGAACATCGCGGAGAGGATTCCGTACACCTGCGCGTTCGTGTTCAGCGTCTGTCCCGCGAGCACCGGCAGCGTGACGTTGAAGTTGAACGAGAACGTGCTCAGCACGACCGTCAGCCCGAGGATCACGAGCATCTTGCGCTGGTGGAGCACGTACACCAGTCCTTCGCGTGTGCCGCGCCAGATCTCGGGGCGCTCGAACTTCGCCAGCGGATAGAAGTCGCGCGTCCGCATCGCGAACAGGCTGAGCAGCACCGCGAGGAAGCTGATCGCGTTGATCAGGAAGCACACGCCGGCGCCGGTGAAGCCGTAGAGCATTCCTGCAACGGCCGGACCGAACACGCGCGATGCATTGAACAGGCTCGAGTTGAGCGCGATCGCATTCGGCAGGTCTTCGCGTCCGACCATCCGGTACGTGAGCTGCTGGCGCGACGGGACGTCGAGCACGAGCACGCACCCGTTGATGAACGCGATCGTGTACAGCATCCACGGCTGCGCGATCCCGGCGAGCGCGATCCAGGCCAGCGCCACCGCTGTCAGGAGTTGTCCCGCCTGCGTGGCGATGACCGTGCGGCGCGCGTCGAGCCGGTCGGTGAACACGCCGGCGAACAGGCCGAACAGCGTGAACGGCAGGAACGTCGCCAGAGCCATCACGCCGACCGCGAACGCGGAGTGCGTCAGCTGGAAGACGAACCAGCCGAGCGCGATCCGCTGCATCCACGAGCCGATCTGCGAAACGGCCTGGCCGCCGAAGAAGAGTCGATAGTTGCGGTAGCGGAAGCTCGAGAACGTACGCGAGTTCAGGCGAACGAGTGCCGCCGTCACGGGCGGTCCTCTTCCCGCAAGAGCAGCGACAGCGGCCCGAGTGCGGCCTCGACGGTCGCGAGCTCCTCGGCGCTCAGCGAGTCGAGCCGCGAGACGAGCCACGCCGTGCGGCGGGAGCGGACGCGGCGGAGCACGCGCTGGCCCTCGTCGGTCACCGTCAGTCCGACGCGGCGGCGGTCGTCCTCGCTCGGCGTGCGCTCGACGAGGCCGTCGCGCTCGAGCCGGTCGACGTGCTTCGACATCGCGGCTGCGGAGACCCGCTCGCGCGCGGCGAGGTCGCGGACGCCGATCCCCGGCGTGTACTTGATCGCGGTGAGGAGGGAGACGTGCTCGGGCGAGGCGCCGCCGGCGCGCGTCTCGCGCCGCAGCTCCCGGTTGATCCGAAGGAGCACGGGGCGCAGCCCGTCGGCGACGGCGAGCGTCTTGACTGTTTGAGTCGGCTTGGTGTCGTTCATATCGTTAACCTGGTTAACTATAGCTGAAATGGTTGCGCAGACGACGACCCGTTGGATATCGTGCGGATTGTCACCAGCAGCCAGGTAACCGGGAGGTCGGCGAGATGCAGATCGGCGGAGTGATGCGTGTGAAGCTCGTCACGGCGCGGCCGGACGAGACTGCGGCTGCGGCGATTCAGAAGATGATCGAGGCCGGCGTCGGTTCGGTGGTCGTCTGCGACGGCCCGACGCTCGCCGGCATCTTCACCGAGCGCGACGTGCTGCGGCTCGCGGGAGACGGCGTCGACTTCGCGTCACTGAAGCTCGAGGACGTGATGACGTCGGGTCTCGTCACGATCTCCGCCGACGACGGCATCTACGCGGCCGCCGAGCTGATGAAGGAGAAGCGGCTCCGCCATCTGCCGGTCGTCGAGGACGGCAACCTCGTCGGCATCGTCTCGATCCGCGACGTGCTCGCGTATCTCGCGGAGCGCCTGTGGCAGGACCACGACGAGACCGTCCACGACACTGCGCGCGCGCTGCTCGAACGCCACTAGCTAGTTGCGCCAGCGTCCCGGTCGGTCGTGCCGCGCGAGGTCGGAATCGGCAACCTCGACTTCCTCCCGCGTGCTCAGCCCGGGCATCGTCGCGTCGACACCGTGCACGCCCTCAAGCGGGATGAACGTCTCCTGCGGCCCGCGGGCGAAGTAACGCCGGCGCGCCTCCGCCGTCGCGACGACGACGATCGCCGCGACCGCGATCCCCATCGTCCAGTGGCCGAGACTGATCGCGGTCGCGCGCGCCTCTCGTTCCCATTCCCCGGCGTCGTACCTGTTCGAGGTGACGTTCGACTTTGGGATCAGGTCGACGCCCATCGGGAACCGCAGCGTGTGGTGCAGCGTCCAGCGGTCGATCCGGTGCAGGACGCCGAACGCGATCACGATCGCGGAAACGCACGACACGTAGAAGCCGTACGGCACGCGGATTGCGATCCACCCGATGAGGATCAGCACGAGCGGAGGCACCAACGCCCAGAGCCAGACCTTCGCCTCGGTCGACTGCGATGGGTCGTGCCATGTCGTCAGCAACCGGTCGCCGTCGGTCCACTGCACGACGCGCGGCTTCTCCAGCGCGAGCGTCGACGCCATCAGCGACGAGAAGAAGAGCGGGATCGCGATGAACGCGGCGATCGCGAGCGGCGCGCGGCTTCGCTTCACTTTGTGCCGGGGCACGCTCACTGCGACTTGTCCCGCTCGAGGACGCGCGCGAGGAACTCGCGTGTCCGCTCCTCGCGCGGCTCCGTGAAGATCTGCTCGGGCGTTCCCTCCTCGAGGATCCGGCCCTTGTCGAGGAAGCACACCTTCTCCGCCACCTCGCGGGCGAAGCCCATCTCGTGTGTCGCGACGATCATCGTCATGCCGCTCTCCGCGAGCTCGCGGACGAGCGCGAGCACATCGGTGACGAGTTGCGGGTCGAGTGCGCTCGTGATCTCGTCGAGCAGCATCAGCTTCGGCTCCATCGCGAGCGCGCGCGCGATCGCAACGCGCTGCTGCTGGCCGCCGGAGAGCCGGTCGGGGAACTCGTCCGCCTTCTCCTCGAGTCCGATCCGGCGCAGAAGCAGCCGTGCGCGCGCCTCGGCGTCGTTGCGCGACATGCCGCGTGTCTTCCGCGGCGCGAGCACGACGTTCTGGAGCACGGTCATGTGCGGGAACAGGTTGTAGGCCTGGAAGACGATCCCGATCTTGCGGCGCAGCTCGTTGACGTTGACCTTGGGCTCCGTCACGTGCTGGCCGTCGACCACAATCTCCCCTTCGTCGACGTGCTCGAGCCGGTTGATGCAACGGAGCAGCGTCGACTTGCCGGAGCCGGACGCGCCGATCAGGCAGACGACGTGGTGCTCGTGGACGCTGAGGTTGATCGAGTCCAGGACCTGGAGCTCGCCGAACCACTTGTGGACCCCACGGACGTCGACGAACGCGGTGGGTTGGTCGCCGTTGCCGGCCTCGCTCAAAACGCCTGCGCCCGCTCGCGCTTTTCGCGCTCGGCGACGATGTGGTCGGTGAAGCGGGCGAGCGGGATCGTGATCAGGATGAAGAACACCGCCGCGACGACGTAGGACGCGAAGTCGCCGTTCTGCGTCGAGAACTGCTGTGCCAGCGACGCCGCCTCCGTCACGCCGATCACCGAGACGATCGCCGTGTCCTTCTGGAGGCCGACGAAGTCGTTCAGCAGCGGAGGGATCACGCGTCGCACGGCCTGTGGCACGACGACGTAGCGCATCGCCTGGAAGTACGAGAGGCCGAGCGACCGCGCGGCCGCACGCTGGCTCGGGTGGATCGACTCGATCCCGGCGCGGTACACCTCGGTCACGTACGCCGTGTAGACGAGCGTGAGCGTGACCACGCCGTAGGTCGTGATCGAGCGGCTCGAGATGTAGCCGAGCTGGAGCCCGGGGATCCCGAACCCGACAAGGAACGCCACGATGATGATCGGCGTCCCCCGGAAGAAGTCGGTGTACGCGATCGCCAGGGCCCGAAGCGGCTTCGCTCCGGGCCCCGGCAGGCCGCGTACGAGTGCGAGTCCGAGCGCAAGCACGAGGACGAGGACTTCAGCGATCACCATCATGTGCAGGTTCAGCTGGAAGCCCGCCCACACGTCCGGCAACGCCAGCGTGAAGCTGTGCGGGTTGAAGAACGCGTGCGCGACCTCGTGAAGCGCGTTCACGCTATTTCAGGGTCGGGATCACTGCGAAGTTGAGGTTGAACCACTTCTTCTGGAGCTTCCCGACGGTGCCGTTCTTTGTCAGCTTCGCGAGCACCGCGTCCACCGGCATCAGCAGCTTCGAGCCCTTCTGGAGGACTGCGCCGTACTGCTCGTGCGTGGCGATCTGGCCGGCGACAGGCCCGAACTTGCTCGGGTTCTGCTTCTTCTCGAGTGCGACGAGCGGCACGTCGAGGATCAGCGCCTGGCACTGGTTGATCTGCACCGCCTGATACGCGGCGGTCGTCGTCGGATACGTGAGCGGCCGCTTCGACGGCTTCAGCTGCGAGTTGATCCAGTCGAGCCCAGTCGTGTTCGTCTGGGCGCACGTCTGGAGCTTCTTCAGGTCGGCGACGCTCTTCGGCGCCGTCGTCTGCTTCGAGATCAGCACGCCCTGGTTCGCGTTGAGATACGACGACGTGAAGTCGACGGTCTTCTTCCGCTGGGAGGTGATGGTCGCCTCCTGGAACGAGATGTCGAACTTCTTCGTGCCGGGAGCGAAGAGGCTGTTCCACGACGAGTACATCCAGACCGGCGTGAGGCCGAGCTGCTTCGCGATTGCCGACGCGAGGTCGACCTCGTAGCCGCGTGGATTCGTCACCGTGCTGCCGCGGACGGTGCCCGAGGCGAAGCCGGGGGCGGGATCGCCGAACGCGACGATCAGCTTGCCGGCCTGCAGGGTCGGCACAGCCGCATGCCGGGCCGACGCCGCCGGAACGGCGACGAGCGCCGCGGCGACGAGCACCGGGAGAAGACGTTTCACAACAATCCTCCTAAATGGACTTCGGGCCTTGTGAAGGGAGCAAATGTACCGCGGAGCGGCACAAAGCTCTAGGAGTTCAGACGAGCGCTGCCGCGGTGAGTTGCTGGAAATGGCCGATCAGCTGCTCGGTGCGGCCCATGAGGAAGCCGTGCTCGAGCGCCCCGGCCGAGACGCCCTGCTGAACGCCCTCGACGAGAACCTTGTCCTCGCGTCCGACCTGGTCGTCGAAGGCCATCAGCTCGTCGATCCAGCTCTGCTCGACGTCCGGGCCGAAGAAGTAGTCGAGGAAGCGGTACGTCCGGTCCGGCGTCAGCGGGATGACCGGGCCGAGCGAGATGTTCGGCCTCCCCGGGAAGATGTTCACGGTCAGGTTCGGCCAGAGGAAGTGGAACTGGCCGCGCGGGAGCTCGCCGTCGACGCGCATCGTCGTGTTGCCGCTCTCCTTCACCGGGCCGTGCTGGCTCGAGAGTCGGCCCTCCGTCGCGAGCTCGTACGCGTCGGCCGACACGTCGAGCACCTCCGCCAGCGCCGGGTGCGCGAGCTGGCAGTGGTAGCACTCGAGGAAGTTCTCGCAGACGATCTTCCAGTTCGCGCCGACCTCGCCTTCCCAGCGCGTGTACGGGACGAGCGCGTCGACGTCGAGCCCGAGCTCCGCGACCTGGGCGGGCATCGAGCCGAGCGCGTCGGCGAGCGGCTCCGGTTCCGGCCCGACGTTCACGAACACGAACGGCCCCCACGTGTCGACGGCGGCGGGGACGAGGCCGAGCTCGTCCTTCGGGAACGACGGCTCCTCGTCCGAGCGAGGCGCGGAGCGCAGCGAGCCGTCGAGGCCGTACGTCCACGCGTGGTACGGGCACTGGATCGTCTCGCGCCGGCCCTCGCCTTCCGCGACGGGAAAGCCGCGGTGCCGGCAGACGTTGCGGAACGCGCGCAGCTCGCCGTCGCGTGCACGCGTCACGACGACGGGCATTCTCCCGGCGCGTGCGGCGAAGAACGTTCCGGGCTCCGACACGGGGCCGAGGTGCCCGACGTACTGCCACGCGGAACGGAAGATCCGCTCGTGCTCGCGCCGAAGGATCTCCGGATCGGAGTACCAGCCGTACGGCAGCGTGTGCTCCACGCCGGGAGGCTAGCTCAGTCCGGCGCGGGGCTCGGCTCCACGTGCGCCGCGGACGGCTTCACGCGAAGGATCCGTGCGGGCCAGTTCGGCAGCCACCAGTTCCAGTCGCCGAACAGCGAGACGAGCGCGGGCACGAGCAGCATCCGGACGATCGTCGCGTCGATGATGATCCCGGCCGCGAGCCCGGTCGCGAAGACCTTGATGATCACCTCGGGGCCGGAGCCGAGCGCGGCGAACGCGAGGAACAGGATCAGCGCCGCGCTCGTCACGAGCCGGCCCGTCCGCGAGATGCCGACGATCACCGAGTCGTCGGTGTCGCCGGACCGGTCGTAGCGCTCGCGCACGCGCGAGAGGATGAACACCTCGTAGTCCATCGACAGACCGAACAGGAACGCGAACACCATCAGCGGGATGAACGCGGTGATCGCTCCCGTCGCGGGAATCCCCCAGATCAGGTGCGAGCCCCAGCCGTTCTGCCAGACGAGCACGAGCACGCCCCACGCCGCCGCGACCGAGAGCAGGTTCAGCGCCACCGCCTTCAGCGGCAGCAGGATCGAGCGGAACGCGCGCGCGAGCAGGATCAGCGTCAGCACCGCGATCAGCGCGATCATCGTCGGGAAGCTCCCGTACACCGCGGAGACGAAGTCCGCGCCCTGCGCGACCTGGCCGCCGACCGTCGTTCCGGCAACCTTGTGCGCCGCGTCCTTCAGGCGCGAGTTGAGCGACCGTCCGCCGCTCGAGTTCGCCTGCTTTGCCGGCACCGCGACGACCACCGCCGCGCCGTTGCCCTGCCACGCGAGCGCGGCCCCGCGCACTCCCGACACGGCCGAGAGGTTCTGCGCGACCTCGTTCGCGCGCGACGGATCGTGCACCACGGTGAGGAACTCGGTGAGAGCGCCCGAGCCGATTCCGGACGACGTCAGCGCGTCGAGACCTTTGCGCGCGTCGCCGGTCTTCGCCAGCGACTCCGGGCTCGCGTTGCCGACCTGGATCTGCGTCGCCGGGATCACGAGCGCCACGAGGATCGCGATCGCGATGCCCGCCGCCCACCAGCGATGCTTGACGACGCCGTTCGACCAGCGGATCCAGAACGGGCTCCCTTCCGCCTCCGTCCGGAGCCGCGGCCGGTCGATCCACGGCCCGATCGTCGCGAGGATCACGGGCAGCAGCGTGATCGAGACGAGCACGCTCACGATCGGGATCAGCATCCCCGCGTAACCGATCGAGCGCAGGAACGGGACCGGCAGCACGACGAGCGCGAGCAGCCCGATTCCGACCGTCGTCCCCGAAAAGACGACCGCTTCGCCTGCTGTCGCCATCGCGCGCTCGACCGCATCGACGTTGTCGGCGCCGCGCGCGTGCTCCTCGCGCCAGCGCATCACGACGAGCAGCGTGTAATCGATGCAGACGCCGAGCCCGATCAGCGCGACGAGGAACTGGACGATGAACGAGACGCTCGCGACCGTCGTCAGCGCCCACATGCACATGAACGTCGCGACGATTGCGAAGAGCGCCATCACGATCGGCACGATCGCGATGAACGACGCGAACACGAACGCGAGCACGATCAGCGCGCCGAGGCCGCCGATCAGCGCCTCGATCAGCACGCCCGGTCCCTGGCCGCCGCTCGACGAGTCGTTGAGCGCGTCGTAGCCGGTGACGTGGACGATCGCGCCGGCGGGCGGCGCCTTCTGCAGTGCGCTGCGGATCGCGTCCGTCTCGGTCGTCGCGCCGGAGAAGCCGCGCTTCGCCTTGAACGGAATCCAGACGAGCCCGAACGTCGTGCGTCCGTCGGCGGAGACGAAGCTCTTGTTTCCCGTCGTTCCGAACGACACGACATGCGCGCCGGGAACGGCCGCCGCCGCGCGGTTCATCGCAGCCGCGATCTGTGCCTTCACGCCGGGCGAGTCGACGGTCGTGCCGGCCGGAAGCTGGAAGACCGGGACGATCGAGCTCACCGACGGGTCGACCTTGTAGAGCTTGTAGAGCGCGAGGTTCGTCTCGAAGCCCTCGCGGCCCGGCACCGAGAACTCCTGGGAGAGCGCGTTCGTGGCCCGCTGGAGGTTCGGCACACCGCCGATCAGGACGACGAGCCAGAACCCGACCACCCACCACTTGTGGCGGAGCACGAAGCGCGCGAGGCCGAGCATCAGCGGAGTGGGTGCGGGAGCGACGGCATGAGTTCCAGGCTAGGGCGTGCGGGCGACGCTGTCTTCTCGAAATGTGCTGCCTTCGGCCCGCCCCGAGCCTAGCCGGAGCGGCGGCGGCTGCGCGGCATACGATCCGCGGGTGCGCGCGATGGTGCTCGAGCGTCCGCGGGAGCCGTTGCAGCTCCGCGAGCTGCCGGAGCCGGAGCCGGCGGCCGGGCAGGTGCGGCTGCGCGTGTCCGCGTGCGGCGTCTGCCGCACCGACCTCCACATCGTCGACGGCGAGCTGACGCGGCCGAAGCTGCCGCTCGTCATCGGCCACCAGATCGTCGGCGTCGCAGACGACGGCCGCCGGCTCGGAGTGCCGTGGCTCGGCTGGACGGACGGCACGTGCCGCTACTGCGTCTCCGGACGCGAGAACCTCTGCGACGCGGCGCGCTTCACGGGCTACGACATCGACGGCGGCTACGCGGAGGTCGTCGTCGCGGACGAGCGCTACTGCTTCGCGATCCCCGAGGACTACTCCGACGTCGACGCGGCGCCGCTGCTCTGCGCCGGGCTGATCGGCTACCGCTCGCTACGCCTCGCGGGCGACGCCGAGCGGCTCGGCCTGTACGGCTTCGGGTCGTCGGCGCACATCGTCGCGCAGGTCGCGCGGCACGAGGGCCGCCGCCTCTTCGGCTTCGTCCGCCGCGGCGACGACGCCGCACGCGCGTTTGCGCTCGAGCTCGGGTGCGAGTGGGCGGGCGCGTCGGACGAGCTGCCGCCGGAGGAGCTCGATGCCGCGATCATCTTCGCGCCCGCGGGCGAGCTCGTGCCCGCCGCGCTGCGTGCGCTCGCGAAGGGCGGCTCCGTCGTCTGCGCGGGGATCCACATGAGCGACATCCCGAGCTTCCCGTACGAGCTGCTCTGGGAGGAGCGCACGATCCGCTCCGTCGCGAACCTCACGCGCCGCGACGGCGAGGAGCTGCTCGCGCTCGCGCCGCAGGTCCCGGTGCGGACCGAGGTCGAGATCTTCGAGCTCGAGCGGGCCAACGAGGCGCTGGAGCGGCTTCGCCAGGGTGACGTGCGCGGTGCCGCGGTGCTCCGGATATAGGCTGAGTCGGTGACGGATCGTCCTCCGTTCGAGCAGTTCTTCGCCTCGCGCCGGCTCCTTCCCGTCGCCGATCTCATGCCCGACGGCGAACGCGCGCTCTTCGTCGCGAACATCTCCGGACAGTTCAACCTCTGGAGCGCCGCGGTCGAAGGCGGCGGCTGGCCGGAGCAGCTGACGAGCTTCACCGAGAACACCGTTCGCGCCGTCGCCGTCCGCGACGACGGCTCGATCCTCTTCACCGCCGACCGCGACGGCGACGAGTTCCACCAGCTCTACCGCATCCCGGTGGGCGGCGGCTGGCCGGAGCAGCTCACCGACGGTGCGCAGGTGCAGCACCAGCTCGCCGGAAGTGCCTGGGCGCGGGACGGCAAGAGCTTCTGCTTCTCGGCGAACGCGCGGAAGCCGACCGACAGCGAGGTCTTCATCTGGGAGGAAGGCGCGGCGGAGCCTCGGTGCCTCTGGGGCGAGAACCGCTACACGTTCGCCGTCTCGTTCTCCCCGGACGGGACGAGGGTGCTCGCCGCCGACTTTCGCTCGAACACCGATATCTCGCTCTTCGTGATCGACGTTGCGTCGGGCGACGCCGTCGAAGTGACGGAGCACGACGGCGAGGTGAAGTTCCTGCCCGGTCCGTGGGCCGCCGACGGCTCGGGGTTCTACGTCCTCAGCGACGAGGATCGCGAGTTCAGCGGACTCGCGTTCGTCGACATCGCCGCCGGCACGCGCGACTGGGTCGAGACGCCGGACTATGACATCGACGAGGTCGCCGGCTCCGCAGACGGCCGCGTGATCGCGTGGCTCGAGAACGTCGACGGCTGGGCGCGCCTCCGCGTGCGAGACGTCGTGCGCGGCGAGGATCTGCCCGAGCCGAAGCTTCCGCACGGAACGGTCTCGCCGCTCGGCTCGGGCATGTCCGTCTCGCGCGACGGCTCGCGCGTCGTGCTGATCTGGGACCAGCCGGGGCGCCCCGGCGAGATCCACGTCGTCGACACCGCGACCGGCGACGCGCACACCGTCACCGAGAGCCGCCTCAGCGGGTTGCGCGCGCTGCGGCTCGGCGAGCCGGAGCTGGTCGCGTATCCGACGTTCGACGGCCGCGAGATCCCGGCCTGGCTGTACCGGCCCGCGGGGAACGGGCCGGCGCCGTTCGTGCTCGCGATCCACGGCGGCCCGGAGGCGCAGGAGCGGCCGGTCTACCGCCCGCACTACCAGTACCTCGTCAGCCGCGGCATCGGCGTGCTCGCAACGAACATCCGCGGCTCGACGGGCTACGGCAAGACGTACCAGAAGCTGATCCATCACGACTGGGGCGGAGGCGACCTCGAGGACTGGCGTCACGCCGCCGAGTGGCTGAAGGCGCAGGACTTCGTCGACGGCGAGCGGCTCGGCGTCTTCGGAGGCTCGTACGGCGGTTTCGCGACGCTCACCTGCGTGACGCGGCTGCCGGAGTACTGGGCCGCTGCGGTCGACATCGTCGGTCCCGGCAATCTGCTCACGTTCGTGCGCGCGGTGCCTCCGCAGTGGATTCGCTTCATGTCGGCGTGGGTCGGCGATCCGGACACCGAGGCGGACTTCCTGCGCGAGCGCTCGCCGATCACGTACGTCGATCAGGTGCGCGCGCCGCTCCTCGTGATCCAGGGCGCGAAGGATCCGCGTGTCGTGAAGGACGAGTCGGATCAGATGGTCGACCGCCTGCGCGAGCTCGGCCGCGAGGTCGAGTACGTCGTCTTCGAGGACGAGGGTCACGGATTCACGCGCTACACGAACGAGGTCCGCGGCTATCGCCTCACGTGCGAGTGGCTCGAGCAGCACCTGACGAAGGCGTGAGGTGAGAGCAAGGCTGACGGCGCTCCGTCGGAAGGCGGCGGCGCACCCTCGGATCGTGATCGCCCTCGAGTTCGTCGTCGGGGCCGTCTTCATCGTCTGCATCGCGTGGGCGGTGCGCGGGTCGTTCCGCGCCGCCGGCGACGATCTCAAGCATGCGAACGTCGCGTACTTCGTGCTCGCGTGCGTCGTGCTCGCCGTCTACTACCTCGCGTTCGTGATCGGCTGGATCCAGATCTTCTCCGACTGGGAGATCCATCTCTCGTATCCGGTCGCGCTCCGCGCGGAGATGGTCTCGATGCTCGCGAAGTACGTGCCCGGCGGCGTGTGGACGCCGGCGGCGCGTGTCGTCGCGATGCGCCGCTCCGGCGTCAACGATGCGGGACTCGTCACCGCGGCGATGGCGATCGAGGCCGGGCTTTCCGCGGTCTCCGGCGTGATGGTCTTCGTGATCAGCCTCACGTGGGTCAGGGGCGCGCATGCGCCGATCATTCCGATCGTCGCGTTCGCGATCGTCGTGGCGGTGCTCGTGCAACCGCGGATCTTCCGGCCGATGATGTCGTGGATCCTGCGTCGGGTCGGGTACCACGAGGAGCTGCCGCCGTTGCGCACGATGACGATGGCGTTTCTGCTCGCCTACTACGCGGTGACGTGGGTGATCGGCGGCGCTGCGCTCTGGCTGCTGCTCCGCTCGGTCGGTGCGCATCCCGCCCCGCAGTCGATCGTCTATCTCGGCGGCGTCGCAGCCGTCGGCGCGATCGTCGCCGTGCTCGTCGTGATCGCGCCGTCCGGTCTCGGCGTTCGCGAAGGGACGATGTACGGACTGATGCTGGCAGTCGCGCCGAAGGGCGCGGCGCTCGGCGCGACACTGCTCAACCGCGTCGCGATCACTCTCGTCGAGCTCCTGCTCCTGCTCGTCGGCGGCTTCTTCCTTCGCACCCGCGGCGGAGACGCCGAGGCTGAGTCCGCCGCGGTCGCCGAAGGATCGACCCATTCCGGCACGATGCAGGCGTGAGCTCCGCCGCTCCCGACGCACCGGCGCCGCGCGTTCGCCTGATCTTCGGCGCGCTGATGCTGGTGCTGCTGCTGGCGTCGCTCGACCAGACGATCGTCTCCACCGCGCTGCCGACGATCGTCGGCGACCTGCACGGTCTCACGCACATCTCGTGGGTCGTGACGGCGTATCTCCTCGCGTCCACGGTCTCGGGCCCGGTGTACGGGAAGCTCGGCGATCTCGCCGGCCGCAAGATCGTGCTCCAGGCGGCGATCGTGATCTTCCTCGTCGGCTCCGCGCTCTGCGGTCTCGCGCAGACGATGACGCAACTGATCGCGTTTCGCGCGCTGCAGGGGCTCGGCGCCGGCGGCCTGCTCGTGACGACGATCGCAGTCGTCGGCGACATCGTCCCGCCGCGCGACCGCGGCCGGTACCAGGGCTTCTTCGGCGGCGTGTTCGGCATCTCGACGGTGATCGGCCCGCTGGTCGGCGGCTTCATCGTCGACAACTTCAGCTGGCGCTGGATCTTCTACGTCAACCTGCCGGTCGGCCTCGTCGCGTGGTTCGTGATCGCGTCCGCGTTCCACGCACGCACGGCCCGTATCACCGTGAAGATCGACTACCTCGGCGCGGCACTGCTCGCCGCCTCGCTCTCGGCGATCGTGCTCTTCACGAGCCTCGGCGGGACGACCTACTCGTGGAGGGCGCCGGAGATGATCGCGATGCTCGTGCTCGGCATCGTGCTGCTGATCGCATTCGTCTTCGTGGAGTCGCGCGCCGCCGAGCCGATCCTGCCGCTCGAGCTCTTCCGCAATCGGATCTTCAACGTGACGAGCGCGGTCGGATTCGTCGTCGGGTTCGCGCTCTTCGGCGCCGTCACGTACCTGCCGCTGTATCTCCAGATCGTGAAGGGGCACAGCCCGACCGCGTCCGGGCTGTTCCTGACACCGCTGATGGGCGGGCTCCTCGTCACGTCGATCGCCAGCGGGTTCCTCATCTCCCGCTTCGGCCGCTACAAGATGTTCCCGATCGTCGGCACCGCGGTGACTGCGTTCGCGCTGTTCCTGATGTCGCGGCTCTCGGTCGACACGCCGGGCTGGGAGGCCGCCTTGTTCATGCTGATCGTCGGCCTCGGGCTCGGGCTCGTGATGCAGGTGCTCGTGCTCGCGGTGCAGAACTCGGTCGACTACAAGCACCTCGGTGTCGCGACGTCAGGGTCGACGCTCTTCCGCCAGATCGGCGGCTCGATCGGCGTCGCCGCGTTCGGCGCGGTCTTCATCAACCGTCTCAGTGTCGAGCTGAAGTCGCTGCTGCCGCCGGGAGTGCAGCCGCCGAAGGGGCTGAATCCGGGTGCGATCAAGGATCTGCCGGCGGCGATCCACGATCCATACGTCCACGCGTTCGCTGCGGCGCTACGCCCCGTCTTCCTCGTCGCCGCCTCGGTTGCGATCCTCGCGTTTCGTCCTCTCGTGGTTCCTGCGCGAGATCCCGCTGCCGCAAGGGCGCGCACACCGACGAGGCCGGAGTCGCCCCTGTCGCCGGCGCCGTCGGCGACTAGCCAGCTGGCCAGGACGCGGCGGTCCTTCTCTCGCTCCTTCTCGGGCGCGAGCTGGTGCAGGATCCGGCGCAGCAGGTCGTCCCAGCCGTCGAGCCGGTCGAAGAAAAGCTCACGAATGCCGGCGACGTGCGGACCGGCCGCCGCGACGAACGTCTCGTATCCCTGCTCGGTGAGGATCGCGTAGATGCCGCGGCCGTCGGAGGCGCACCCGCGCCGTTCGACGAGGCCGTCGCGCTCGAGGCGGTCGACGACCCGCGTCACGCCGCTGCGGGTGAACAGCAGGCGGTCGGCGAGCTCCGCCATCCGCCGCCGGTTGTCGGGCGCGCGGACGAGCTCGTACAGAACCTCGAACGCCGAGAGCGTCAGGCCGCTCTGCGCGCGGAGGTCGTCGTCGAGCTTCCGCACGATCGCCGCGTGTGTCTCGACAAAGCGACGCCACAGCACTCTCTCCTCGCGGGAGAGAAGGCTCTCGTAGACAAACGTGGACTCGACTTCTGACACGGCTGGGCCTCGCCGACCGTAGCAGTGTCGGGCGGCAGCTTCAATCGCAAAAGCGGGGGAGATCATCCCCCGCTTTTGCGATTTACAAGTCCTACTTGACGGTGAGCGTGCCCTTCATGCCCGCCGCGGCGTGGCCCGGAACGGTGCAGCTGTAGGGGTACTTGCCCGCCTTCAGCGTGACCGTGAGCTTGGCGCTCTTGCCCGGCGCGATCATCGCGCTCTTCTTGCCGGCGATCTTGAAGTCGTGGCCGAGATGGCCCTTGTTCACGATGTTGAACGTGACCGAGCCGGCCTTAGCGCTGCTCGGGGAGAGTTTGAACTTGAACTCGGTGGCGGTGACGGTGACCGTCGCCGTCTTGTGCGCCGGCGCAGCGAGCGCGGCGCCCGTGATCGCGAAGACGGCCGCGATGACGGCGAGTGCCGACGCCCAGCGTGCCGCAGTGAGTGACCGATGCATGACCCCTCCAGGGATTCAGGCGGGGACGGCAACCCGGCCGACCCCGATAGTTGACCAGACAACGGCGGCACACTATAGCGTTCGGGCGACATGGCTCATGCGACCCGGCCGGAGCCGATCGACGACCAAAACGCGGTCCACGAAACGGCCCGCCGCCTGCTCGAGAACGTCGAGCGCGTCGTCATCGGCAAGCACGAGGAGATCGCCCTTGTCCTGGCCGCGCTCGTCTCCGGCGGCCACGTTCTGCTGGAGGACGTGCCCGGCACGGCGAAGACGATTCTCGCCCGCGCGCTCGCCCAGACGGTCGCCGACGCGAGCTTCGCGCGCCTCCAGTGCACGCCCGATCTCCAGCCCACCGACGTCACCGGGCTCTCGATCTTCAACCAGAAGACGCGCGAGTTCGAGTTCCGGGCCGGCCCCGTCTTTGCGAACGTCCTCCTCGTCGACGAGATCAACCGCGCGATGCCGCGAACGCAGTCGGCGCTCCTCGAGGCGATGGCGGAACGGCAGGTCACCGTCGACGGCGTCACGCGCCCGCTGCCCGCGCCGTTCCTCGTCCTCGCCACCGAGAACCCGATCGACCAGGAAGGGACGTTCCCCCTGCCGGAAGCGCAGCTCGACCGCTTTGCGCTTCGTGCCGGCCTCGGCTATCCGGCCGAGGACGAGGAGGTCGCGATCGTCCTCGCCCAGCGCCACGGCCATCCGATCGAAGAGCTGAAGCCGGTCGTCTCCGCGGACGAGCTGCGCGCGCTTCAGCGCGCCGTCGAGGAGGTCTACGTCGACGAGCTCGTGCTCCGCTGGACGGTCGAGCTCGTGCGCGCGACGCGCGAGGCCGAGGGCGTTGCGATCGGCGCGTCCGTGCGCGGCAGCCTGACGCTCGAGCGGACGGCGCGCGCGTGGGCGCTGCTGCACGGGCGCGACCATGTCGTGCCCGACGATGTGGAGCGGCTGTTCCTGCCGGTGCTCGGCCACCGCCTCTTCCTCACGGCGGCGTTCCTCGCCGAGACGCGCGGGCTGCGGCGGGACGAGGCGCTGACGGCGATCCGCGATCGCTGCTTCGAGCTCGCGCCGCCGCCCGCACCCAACTGGGACGAATGAGCGTGGCCGTCCGCGAGCGGCGCACGTTCCCGCTCGTTCCGCGCCGCAGGCCGACCGGCCTGCCGTTCGGCGATCTGCCGAGCCGCCGGCGCGGTCACGGGAGCGACGTGATCGGCACGCGGCCGTACGCTCCCGGTGACCCGGTCTCGACGATCGACTGGTTCGCGACTGCCAGGCTCTCCGCGGCGTCGGGCGGCGACGAGTTCGTCGTCCGCGATCGAGCCGCCGATGAGGCGCCTCGCGTCGCGCTCGTCGTCGACAGGCGTCCGGCGATGGGCCTCTATCCGCCGTCGCTGCCGTGGCTCTCGAAGCGCGATGCGCTCCGCGAAGCCGTCGCGGCGATCGTCGCCAGCGCGGCCGCGGCACGCGCGGACATCGGTGCCGTCGACTTCGCCGGAGGAGAGCCGTGGTGGCTGCCTCCCGGCCGGCGGGACCGGCCCTGGCAGATCGCAGAGCGCGAGGGGGGCGCCACCCCGTTCGACGCCCCGGAGGACACCGTCGAGCGCGCGCTGGCCTTTCTCGGACGTCGCCGGACAGACCTCCCGCTCGGCAGCTTCGTCTTCGTCCTCTCCGATCTGCTCGCGCCGCCGCCGCCGGAGGCCTGGCTCGACGCGGCCGGGCACGGCTGGGATCTCGTGCCCGTCGTGATCCAGGATCCGTTGTGGGAACGGAGCTTCCCCGACGTCGGCGGCGTCGCGGTGCCCGTCGCCGACCCGCGGACCGGCACGGTGTCGCTGGTCAGGCTCAGCCGCCGCGAGGCGCGGCGCCGCCGCGCTGCGAACGAGGAGCGGTACGCGCGCCTCGTCGCCGAGCTCGGCTCGGTGGGACTGCGGCCGGTGATCGTCGAGACCAGCGACCCGAACGCGATCGACGGAGCGTTCCTGGAGTGGGCCGAGGAGCGGCGGAGAAGCCGATGGGAACGCTGACGCGCGTTGCGCTCGCGGGGATCGTCGTCGCGGCGGCGGCGGTCGCGGGGATTCTGCTGCTCGGCCGAAGCGACTCGCCGCCGGCCGTCGCGGCCACTGCGCCGCTTCTCGTGCGCGCAGGCTTCGACCCGCCCACGGTCACGTTTGGAGACCGTCTTGTCGCGCGTGTCGTCGTCCTGCTCGACCGCAACGCGGTGCGCCCAAGCACGCTGAAGCTCACGGCCGACATCGCACCGCTGACGCAGCTCGCGGCGCCGCGGTGGTCGCGGACGTCCCGCGGCGATCTCGAGATCGTCACCTACGGCGTCCCGGCGGCGTGCATGACGGAGGGCTGCGTCGCTCCGGCCGGCGACCTCGCGCTCCACCTGCCGCACGTGATCGCAACGGTCGCGAAGCGCGGCGGCGGTGTGGAGCGTGCGTCCATCAAATGGCCGGTGCTGCACGTCCATGGACGTGTGAACTCCTCCGATCTCGCCGGATCGCGGCCGAGCTTCCGGGGCGATACGACGCCGCCCGCGGCGACGTACCGGATCGCGCCGTCGACACTCGCCGCACTTCTCGACGCGCTCGCGGTGCTCCTCGTTCTCTGCGGTGTCGGAGTCGCGTTTCTCGAGGTGCGGCGGCTCGCCCGCCGGCGGCGCGATCGCGCGACACCCGCGGGCGAGCTCGAGCGTGCGCTGCGACTTGCCCACGAAGCCGAGTCGCGGACGCCGCCCGACCGGCGGCGGGCTCTCGGCCTGCTCGCGCGGCTCCTCGACTCCCGCGACGCGAGGCTGGCGAGCGCGGCGAGCGAGCTTGCCTGGGCGAAGCCGCAGCCGGAGCGCGACGAGATCTCCGGGCTCGTGACGGAGATCGAGCACGAGGTGCCCTCGTGAGCGCGGTCCCGCTCGCCGACGCTCCGTCGCTCCGCCTGCCCGCGCGCCGGACGGCGTCGGTGCTGGTGCTCCTCGCCGTCGTGTGCATTGCCGCAGCAGTCGCCGCGCTACTCCTCTCGCGCGACCCGCACACCCGCACGATCGTCCCGTTGCCGGCGCACGCCGACACGCTGGTCGTCCTCGACGTCTCGGCGAGCATCTCGACCGACACGTACTCGCGGATCGGCGGCACCCTGGCAGCGCTCTCACGGAGCGGCGGCCGTTTCGGTCTCGTCGTCTTCTCCGACGAGGCGTACGAGGCGCTGCCGCCCGGCGTGCCCGCGACCGACCTGGCGCCCTTCGTGCGCTACTTCACGCTCCCGCAACAGGCACGGCCCGGCTTCGCCGTCGGCCTTCCCGCCCAACCCGTGGGAGACGGCCTTCAGCGGCGGCACCCGGATCTCCGCCGGCATGGATCTCGCGCACGCGATCGCGGTGGCGAGCCCGCGGCCCGCGACGGTCGTGCTCGTCAGCGACCTCGACGACAACCCGAGCGACCTGACGCGCTTGGCGACGGTGCTTCTCTCCTACCGGCGCGATGGAGTCCCCGTGCGGATCGTCGGGCTGAGCCCGACGCCGCAGGATCTCGCGCTCTTCCAGCGTCTGCTGCCGCCGGGCTCGGCGGTCGTCGCCGCGCCCACGCTCTCCGAGGCGCCGCCGCACGACTACACCCCGTTCCCGTGGACGATAGTCGCCCTGATCGTCGTGACGGCTGCCGCACTCGCGCTTCGCTGGGCCTGGGCGCCGCGACTCGACTGGAGAGGCACGTGAGCGGCGTCCGTTTCGTCCTCGCGGGCCTGCTCGTCGCAGCGGCCGTGGTCGTCGCGCTGCTTGCCGCCGATGTGCGGTCGTGGCCGGCGGCCCTCAGCACCGGCGACGCCGTGTACGCCGCGACGCCCGGCCGGGCCACGTGGACTCCCTCGACGCGGCTGGGCGGCGCCGCCGGGAGCCTCCTCGGCGTCCACGACGACGTCGCCGACCGGAGGGCGTTGCAGCTCTACACCCTCGCGAGCGCGCTCCATCAGCGGCTCGACAACGCGCTCGACGTCCAGACGGCGCGCGCGGAGGCAGCAGGATGCGCTCGCTTCGGCCGCGCGCGATCCGAATCGGCGGCGCGCCGCCCAGATACGGACGCTGCTCGGGATCCTGACATTCGGTACCTCGTCCTCCGGCGGCAGCGCGAACCAGGTGGACTCGGCGGTCTCCGACTTCACCGACGCGATCAAGGCCGACCCGGACAACGACTTCGCGAAGTTCGACCTCGAGCTGCTCCTGCGGCTGACCGCCGCCCACGGCACGCGCATCGGTCCCGGGCAGGGTGGCGGGCTCGGTCCGAGCGGACGTCACGGCGCCGGCGGCGGCGTCGCCGGGAGCGGGTACTGATGACGTTTCTCACGCCGCTCGCCGCGCTCGTCGGCCTCGTCGCCGTGCTGCCGCTCGCAGCCGCACTGCTCGGGCGCAGCCGCGTTGACGGTGTACGCCGCACGCTCGGCCTGGAAGCGGGTTCGGCGCGAGCCGGCCTCCTGCGACCCGCGCTCGGGGCTGCGGGAATCGTCGTGCTCGGACTCGCCGCCGCGCAGCCCGTGCTGGCGCACCGGTCGAGCCAGCGTGTGCGGAAGGACGTCCAGGCCTTGTTCGTGCTCGACACGTCCCGCTCGATGGCGGCGTCGGCAACCGCAACCTCGCCGACGCGGCTCGACCGTGCCATCGCCGCCGCCGTCCGGCTGCGCTCGTCGATTCCCGAAGTTCCGTCGGGCGTGGCGACGCTGACGGACCGCGTCCTGCCCGATCTGCTGCCCGTCGCCGGCACGGACAGCTTCGACGCGGTCGTGCGCCGCGCGGTCGGGATCGAGAGCCCGCCTCCGCAGGACTCGAGCGTCCGCGCGACCTCCTACGACAAGCTCGCGCAAATCGCGTCGGGCAACTACTTCGACCCGGCGGCGTCGCGCAAGATCGTCGTGTTGCTCACGGACGGCGAGAGCACTGCGATCGACGCCGGACAGATCGCCCGCGACCTGCCGGCTGCAAAGGGCTACCGCTTTGTCTCGGTCCGCTTCTGGGGCGGCGGCGAGTCGGTCTTCGACGGCAAGGGCAAGCCGGAGGCCGACTACCGGCCGGACCCGTCCGGGGGCGCGCTGCTCGCAGGGCTCGCCGCCGCGACCGGCGGCAAGGCGTTCTCCGAGAGCCGGCTGGGCGGCGCGTCGTCGACGCTGGTGCAGGACTCCGGGAGCGGGCCGACGACCGTCACTGCGGGCGAGACGCAGAGCCGCTTTGCGCTCGCGCCGTTCCTCGCGGCTGCCGCGATCCTGCTCCTGCTCGCCGCGGTGCTGCCGTTCCCGCGTGGATCAGTGGCCGGCGGCCGCGTCGATCAGCGTGTCTAGCGGCAGCCAGAACGCCGTCTCGGAGGCTGCGGTCGTCTGGAACGGCGCCGAGTGCACCGCTCGCAGCGCACCGTGCGACTTGACGAGCTGGTACCGCTTGTGGGCGGCGGGATGCGACGCGAGGGCCTTCCAGAGGTAGCGGCCGGTCGCGTTGTTGTCGGTGTGATCCTGGTCGCCGACCTGGATCAGGACATGGGTGCGGGTATCGAGCGGTCCGAACGGGAGCCCCGAGGCTGCTCCGCCCGACGGGAAGATGCTGTCCACGGCTCCGGGAACGGGCAAGCCCCACGCCTTTGCATTCCCGGCGGCAGAGAACGCGAGCGTTCCGCCGTAGCCGAAGCCGGCGATGGTCACCGGCAGCGCGTTGACGGCGTCAGCGCCGCCGATGCCGGACTCCGTCGCCGCGGAGGTACGAGAATGCCGTGCCCAGCGCCGCGTGCAGTCCGCGTAGGGCAGCCGCAGCGGTCGGCGCAGCCGTGGTCGCCTGATACCGCGGGAAGACCGAGGCGCACTCCTTGCGATCCCGAGATACGCGAGCAGGCCGTCGTACTTGACGGGCGTGATGTCGCCGCGGTCGTGGAGCACGATGACGATGCATTCCGGCGCATGCTCCGGCAGGAACATCCACGACTCGGCCGCGCCGTTGCCGACGTCGACCGACCGCACGATCGCGCTGCTCGGCGCGGCGGCGGCGCCGGACGCGAGCGTCGCGACGAGCGCCAATCCCGCGGCAACGACGGCCAGCCTGCCTGCACGACCCACGTCCTGCATCGTATCGGCTACAACGACGTGGATCGTCTCCGGGTTTCGCACCCCGGCGGGCTCGGCCGTCGGTACCCTGCACCGACGTCGGCTGCTTGTTTCCGCAGGCAACAATCGCCGGCGGGGTCTTCAACGGAGGTGATCGGGTGGGCTACGGATTGAGCGCCGCACGTCGGCTGGGGCTGGCGTCCGCTGCGTCGCTGGCGCTGCTTCTGATCTGCGCGGCCGCCGCCCAGGCGACCCCGTCGCCGCAGGCGCTGTATCAAGCGCTGCTCAAGACGCCGCCCGCCGGGTCGCTGCCGCCGGCGCTGAAGGGATCGACACCGAAGTCGAACACGCTGGCGCGCGGGTCCAAGCAGCATCATGCGGTCGGTGCAGTCGTGATCGGGAACACCGCCGCGATCGTGGGCTTCCTCGTCTTCCCGACCCATGCGCTGGCGCTGGCAGACCTCAAGGCGTACCCGCCGAACACCGGTCCCAACAAGATCGTCACGACGACGCCCAAGGGGCTGCCGCAGCCGGCGTTCATCTTGCGCGCGAACGGAAACGGCTACGAGACCGCGTACGCCGTGTTCGTGCTGGACAACGTCCTCGTCAACGCGTGGACGTATGGGCCGAAGGGCACGTACGGCCAGCTCCGCTCGATCGTGGAGAAGAACGCGGCCTGGGCGAAGACGTACGGAACGAGCGTCATCCAGAACACGAAGTGACGCTCGGGCTCACCCGAGCCTGAAGGCCAGCAACTCGTACGTCCTGCCCAGCTTCGGATAGGCGGCGCCGGCTCCGACGAGCAGCGTGTTGCCGGCGATTGCGGGACACGCGTTGATGCCGGCGGGCGCGCGCGTCCGCCAGACCGTCCGGCCGGTCGACGCGGCGAGCGCGTAGACACGACCATCGAAGGTCGGGACGACGACGACGTCGTTCGCCACGCTGGTGCAGCCGAAGGCAGGTGCGGGGAAGCTCCGTGACCAGAGCACCCGACCGGTCGCCGCGTCGAGGGCGTCGACGGCCCCGGTGCCGCGCCCCGCGACGTCGACCTTGTAGAGGTTCTCGTACCCGGTGGCGCTGCCCTGCATGCACAGGTTGACGACCGGGACGAACAGCCTGCCTGCCGAAAGCGCCATCGGCGTCTCGACACCGCCGAGCAACCCCGGACAGACGGTGACCTTCTGTCGCGGCAGCGGGCCTCGGTCGTTCAGATGCTTCCCCACTGCGGTCTGCCAGAGTCGACGACCCGTCGCGCGGTTCCAGGCGATCACGCGTCCCGCCTTGCCGGCGCCGTAGACGACGTTGCCGGCGAGGATCGGCGAGTCCGCGAAGTCGTAGTCGCGGACGTCGTGCGGCGTCACCTGGTCGTACCACGCGAGCTTCCCGGTCCGTCCGTCGAGCACGACGAGCGAGTTGGTGAACAGATCCGGGCCGAGATACGCGCCGCCGTTCGGGTGCGCGCGCGTGCCTCCGTACGGATAGGGATTGGCGGTGCCCACGTAGACCTTTCCGGCCGAGTCGACGGACGCCGGCCACCACGCACCGCCGCCGCCTGCCTCGATCGGGTCAGTCCATGCTCCCGGCGACGGTACGGAAGGTCCAGCGGATTCGGCCGGTCGCCGCGTCGAGTGCGTAGACGACGCCCTTGCCGCCGGGCGGAAGGCCGACGGTGCTCGTGTAGACGACCCCGTCGGCGACGACGGGGGCGATGTTCATGTTTCCCGCCGGCGGATCGGCGAGCTGCCGTTTCCAGACCAGCGCGCCCGTGTTCGCATCGAGCGCGAACGTTGCACGATCGGTGTTCCCGAAGACCTTGCCGCCGGCCACGCCGAGGCCGTTCGGGCCGCCGTCGGGATCGCCGAACCGGTGCCGCCAGAGAAGCCGGCCCGTGGAGAGGTCGAGGGCGTAGACGTTGCTGTCGAGATCCTGGAGAAACACGCGGCCGCCGACGACGATCGGCGTTGACGCGAACACGCCGGAGAACCCCGGCGGCGTCGGGAACCTGAAGCGCCACGCGACCCGCAGCTTGCTCACCGTGGTTGTGTCGATCGCGGAGCCTGCGGCCTCTCGGGTCGAGCTGAGATTTGCATTCGGCGCGGGCCATTCCCCCGCGTGCGTCGTCCCGCGTCCGAGCAGCAGTGCGAGCGCGACGGCGAGCGCCGCTGCGGACAACCCAAGCACGACAAGGAGCGGCGTTCTCCGCACTACGGCCCTTCCGCTACCCTCGGCGGCGTGGTGCGTGGGGTCGCACGAACGACGGCGATGGTCGCCGCCGCGCTCGCCGTCGCTGGAGGTACTGCGCGGGCCGACATCCAGCCGACGGTCCGCGGGCCGGCCGTCGTCACCGCCGGCCGCATCGTCGGCTTCCACGCCCGGGGGTTCCACGCCGGAAGTGTGCTCAACCTCATGGTCTCGCCCGTTGACAAGGCCTCATGCTGCGCGGCGAGGATAGCCGGGAGATTCTTCGCGTCCGAGTCAGGAGGAGCGGCGCTGCGGTTCAAGATGCCCCTGCGCTACATCGACTGTTCGATCGATGCGCTCGCCCACACCCGCTGCAAGAAGATGGCCTGGAAGCGCGGGCAACGCGCGACACTCACGGTCTACGGCTATCTCGAGACTGCGGAAGTGACATTCCGCGTCGCCGTCCCAGTCTCGTAGCTCGCTAGCAGGGCAAGACCGGATGCGATTCGGAGGCGCGGCTCTTCAGCGCTCCGACGACCTTGAGCGTGTACTCGTTGCACGCGTTCAACGGGATCGCTCCGAAGGCGACACTGAACGCACCGGTCTTCGACGCCCTCGCGGTCTTCTTCCACGTGGTGTCGACGCTCACCAGCGTGACCGTGACCCTCTCCTTCGGCTTGAAGTGCGCGCCGACGACGTGGATGGTCGGGCTGAACACGACGGTGGCCGTCGGCTTCTTCACGGCCGAGAACGCTGTTGGAGCTGCGAGGGAGATCAGCAGCGCGGCTGAGGCGGCGACGGCTGCGAGACGAGACGCGCGCATCAATCCGGCTGCTCCGGCTCGGAGATGCGGAACGTCCCTTTCATCGCCGGAGTGGCGTGGAGGGTGCAGGCGTACTTGTACTTTCCGGAAACGGGGAAACCGACGTAGAGATGCTGCGACTGGCCCGTTTTGAGCGGGCGCGTGCTGTAGCCGCCGATGGTGAAGTTGTGCGTCAGCTTCCCGTTGTTGTGCGCGACGAAGTCGACGAACGTCACGTGGCTCACGTGCAGCTTGTTGAGCACGAGCTTGCCGTCGGTGATCCGCACCTGCACCACCGTGTAGGGCGAAGGGCCGGTGGTGGCGGTCGCGTTCACCGCCGGGAACGCTCCGCAGGCCAGAGCCGCAGTCGTTGCGAGAAGCGCCAGCCGTCCACCCATGGGTAAGCCTGCCTTCCCGCTACTTGAGTGAATGGATGTAGGCCACGATCAGTGCCGCCTGTGCCTTGGAAATCTTCCCGGGCGGGATCACCTCGGCCATGACGCCGGGGTCGTAGCCCGCGACCTTAAGCGTCGACGGATCCGTGATCACGCCGATGAGGTACGAGTCGGTCGCCTTGGTCGTCCCGCCGCCGGTCAGATGAACCGTCGAGCCGGCGAGACCCTTCCAGGTCGGGCCGGTCGACGAGGTCCCGTCGATCGTGTGGCAGCCCTCGCAGCCGTTGTTGGCGGCGATTGTCTTGCCCTTGGCGATCGTCGCGGCCGTGACCGGAACGCTGATCGTGCCGGTCCCGCCGCTTCCGGCCTTCGACGCCTTGATCGCGCCGTGCAGCAGGCCGCCGGTCTTCGGCACGACGGCGATTCCTGCCCGTCCGGCCAAGACGCTGGCGAGCGCGACCGCGCCCAGGGAAGCCGAGCCGTGCGCGCCGGCGCTGCAGGGTGAGCAGAGGCTTGCGAGCTTGATCCCCGTGCCGCCGCTGCCGCGGATCGCCGCCGAGGCGGCTGCACCGGCCGGCGAAAGCGTCAGCTTCCATGCGAGCGTCCCCTTGGCGCCGCTCGTGGTGAGCTTCCCGGAGAACGTCCCGGTGCCCTTCGAGCCGGTCGCCTTCCCGGAGACGGTGTAGGACGCCTGCGCGGTCGTCGCGTGCGAACGCATCGCCAACGCGGAGGACACAGCCACGGCCAATACGGCGCCGACGGCTACGAGCGTGACAACGATTCGCCTGCTACGGAACACGGGCCCCCTCCTGTCTTGGCAATGACGCTCAGAAACGAAAATGGTAGCGAGAGAGAAGTCCCCGCCGACGCATGAGCCGCCGGCGGGGAAGACCACTGTTCTTCCTACGACCCGAGCTTGAACACGTAGACGCTGTCCCCATGCGGGAACGTCTCGCCCGTGCTCGTTGCCTCGATCGAGAAGGTGCTTCCACCTGCGTAGATGGCCACGTACTGCGTGCCGTTGACGCTGTAGGTCATTCCCGGCGCGGCCACGCCTGCGTCGAGCTTGCTGCTCCACAGCACCTGGCCCGTCGTCGCGTCAAAGGCGTCGTACTCGCCGTTGACCTGACCGACGAACACGACGTTGCCGGCGGTCGTGAACGATCCGCTGTAACACGGGCTCTTGTACGTGTGTGTCCAGGCGATCTTGTTGTTGGTCATGTTCATCGCGGTCACATGGCCCCGATAGAACTTGATCGTTCCGAACGTGACTCCGAAGAAGCCCTGCCCGGCGAGATAGCTGCTCGCGAGCTTCGCGGCGGGAACGCCGAGAAGGCTGAAGTCACTGTCCGCTGCGCAGACGTACATGAGCTGAGTCGCCTGGGTTGTACGAGGGCGGGTTCCAGTCGTTACCGCCCTGCGCACTAGGCCCGAACGCTGCCGCGTGCGTGGTGTCGTACGGCGTGAAAATGCAGCCGACCTTGACCGGATGCCCGCCGATGTTGTTGAACTTGCCGGTGTAGGTCTTCTTCACCGCGCACTGTGCGGAGAACGGGTGACCGACCGGCTTCGGCTGCGTCGGCCAGGTGTTCTGCGCCTTGCTCTGCGGGACCTTGACCTCGGGGATCCCGATCAGCGGTGCACCCGTCGTCCGGTCGAGCTCGTACACCCAGCCCGTCTTGCAGGGCTCCGCGATCGCGTGGCGCAGAACGCCGCCGATCGTGATGTCGAACTGGACCGTCGGCGCCGGGCAGTCGTAGTCCCAGATGTCGTGGTGGACAACCTGGTACCACCACTTGATCTGGCCCGTCGTCGCGTTGAGGGCCACGTACGAGGACGTGAACAGGTTCTGTCCCGGCCCACGGCTCGACCACGGAGCAGCGTTGCCCGTCGTGAACACGATCATGTTCTGAGCGGGGTCGACGGACGGCGTGTTCCACACCGTTGCACCACCGGTCGCGACACCGAGTGCACCGGCCGCCCAGGTCTGGCCGCCGATGTCACCAGGCTGCGGCACCGTGAAGAACCGCCAGAGCTGGTTCCCGTTGGTGGCGTTGTACGCGGTGATGCTTCCGCGGAAGCCGTACTCGCCGCCGGTCGAGCCGACGTAGACGACGCCGTTGTAATAGAGCGGCGCCGACGTGAGCGTCACGCCCTCTCTCCAGTTGAACACCGGGACCTTCCATACGACCCCGCCGGTCATCTGGTCGAGCGCGACGAGGTTGCCGTCGAGCTGCGCGTCGTAGACGAGGCCGCCCCCGATGGCGAGCCCGCGGTTGTCCCAACCGCAACAGGCGGTGTTGATCGTCTGCTCGATGTTCGACTGGTACTCCCAGATCTGCTGGCCGGTGGTTGCGTCGAGCGCGAATGCGTCGTCGTTCCCGGTCGCGATGTACATCACGCCCTGATAGACGATCGGCGTCGCCTCGGCGGAGTACTTCGCCGCGGTGCCCGACCCGTTCAGGTGGATGTGCCACGCCTGCGTCAACTTGCTGACGTTGGACGAATTGATCTGATTGAGCGTCGAATACCGCTCGTTGTTGACGCTCCCGCCGTTGGTGATCCAATCTGCACCGGGGTTAGCGTCGAGCTGGGCCGACGTGAACGCCGGCGCAGCCGAAATCGCCACGGTGGCCGCTCCGGAACTTGCTTCGGTCAAAGCAAAGGAACTGGCCGGGATCAATGCGGCAACCCCTGCGATCACTGCCAGAACCGACAACCGACGACTCAAACGCATCTGACTCCCTCCGCCGGATTTGCAACGTATGCCACTGGACACTAGTTCTCTTCCAGTTGTGGTGTCAAGCAACTATTTCCGACGGAAAACGAGCCGCCGAAGGGCGTTTCACGCGGCCTCAGCGGCGGGGGACGACGACCGCGCCGAGTACCCGCGGGACCGACGATCCGAGCTGCGACGGCCACGACGCGAGGTCGGCAGAGCCACCCGGCCTGGCAGCGAACGTGGAGAACGACTGACGCAAGTTCTCGCAGATTTGCAGGGTCTTTCCACGCACTGATCCGGGAAGCGTCATCGTGAAGTTCCCGTTTTTATCCGGCCAGGTCTCGCTGATCGGCTTGACCACCTTGCCGCCGGCGGTCACGCCGACGATCAGGCCGGAGTAGACGGCTCCCGTGTACGAGGTCGGCTTGGTGATCGTGTAGCTCGTTCCCGAGCCGAGCTTGACGTCGAGCGTTGCACTCTTGAGCACCGCGAACGGCGTGTTGGTGCCGAGCGTGCCGCCGTACGAAGTGTTGCCGAGCGCGACGCCGACGGCGAGGGTCACCGGATTCGCCCCTGTCTCGTCGGAGGCGGAGAAGAACGAGCTGTAGTGGCCGTTCGCGTCCGACGCGGACGAGTGCGTCCAGAAGTCGCGGTCCTGCGTGCGCGTGATCACGACGGCGCCCTGCACGGGTTTGCCCGACGCGTCGGTGATCGTGCCGGTGAGGCGATAGGTGAGCAGGTGCACGGCGGGCGGCCCCGTCCCGGCGGAGTCGGTGACGCGACCCCTCACCAGCACCGTGCCGTCGCTCCGGACGTGGGCGGTGACGCCGCGCGGCGCATAGCCGACGCTGAATCCGCCCGACGCTGCTCTCAGCGCGCTCTGCTGTCCGGCGCTGAGCGCGTGTCCATGAACAGTCGCAGCTGCGAGTCCCGCGACGCTGACGTGATGGCGGGCGGCCATCGTGATGTCGACGTCGTACGGGAAGCTGCCGTCCTTCGCGGTCCGCTGCGGCACCCGGTAGCCGTCGACGACGACGTGAGCGCCTGCGACCGGCGCGCCGTTCAGCAGTACCCGTCCGGTCACCGTCTTCACGTTCGACGAGCTCGCCTGCCACGGCTGGACGACCAGGCCGGCCGGCGTGACGATGCTGCCGAAGCCGACCGGGCCGCGCGGCGGACCGGAGCGGCGGCCTTCTTCGGCTGTGCCGCGGGCTGCGCGGGCGCCGCTGCCTGGCCCGTGCCGCACCGTGCCGAGGACCGGAGGCGGCGACTGCTTCGACGATGCGCCGAGGGCGAACACCTGCAGCTGGGACGCGACGCCGCCGTTCGAGGACGTCGGAGTCCCACCGACCGTGGTTGCGACGTACTCCGTCCCGTTCACGGAGTAGAGCGACGGCCCCGCGGCGATCTGTGCGCCCGTCTGGAACGTCCAGAGCACCTTTCCCGTCTTCAGGTCGAACGCGCGCAGCACGCCGTCGCCGTCGCCGGCGAAGCCGAGGCCGCTCTCGGTCGTCGTCACGCCGCCGCGCTCGGGCTCGGGCGTCGTGAACTTCCAGACCTGCTTGCCCGTGTTCACGTCGATCGCGCTGATCGAGCCGTGGTCGTGCCAGCCGGGGAGGACCGACCCGAAGTCTCCGTTGGTGAGGCCGAGGAACACGTCACCGAGCGTGAACTTCCGCTTCTTCTGCGTCGGCGTGAGCTTCGTCTGCACGTCGATCGCCGCCGTCTCGGCGGCCGCGTTGAAGACGTAGTTCGTGTGCGGGTCGTACGAGGCGGGCGAGTAGTTGAGGCCGCCGATCGAGGACGGGAACACCGCCACCGGCTTGCCCGGCTGCAGCGCCGGATGCTCGGTCCGGTCGATCACCTTGACGCGCTGGTAGATCGGCCGGCCGGTGGCCGCGTCGTAGGCGAACCAGACGCCTTCCATCGTTGCGACCGAGACGATGCGCTCCTTCTTGCCGCCGACCTTGGCGTTGTAGACGAGCGGCGGCTGCGCGGTGTCGTACGACCATTCGTTGAACGCCATCTGCTGCTGCCACCAGCGCATCCGGCCGGTGTTGAGATTCACGGAGATGAGCGAGTCGGCGCGCGGATTCGAGCCGGGCCGGATCGACGGGAAGTAGAGCGGCGTCGCCGAGCCGGTGCCGAAATACAGGGTGTTCGTCGAGGTGTCGACGGTGGTCGGCGTCCAGACCACGCCGCCGCCGACGAGCGTGCCGTGGCTGCGCCACTCCGTTCCGGCCGGCGGGATCGTCCAGAACGGGTTCGGCCAGGCCGGCGCGAGGTCGGAGGTGTGGTAGGCCATCACGAAACCGCGGACGCCGTACTCGGAGCCCGCGGCGCCGACGATCAGACGGTGGTCGGCGCAGATCGGCGCGCTCGTCTCGGAGTAGCCGTAGTCCGAGGACGCGCCGGGAACCGCCTGCGCGATCGCGACGCGCCGCTGCAGCCGGCCGGTGGCGGGATCGAGTTGGACGATGGTCATGTCGAGCGTCAGCACGAAGACGTGGCCGTCGCAGAGCGCCACGCCGCGGTTGGCGACGATCCCGAAGTTGCGGAAGACGGCGACGTTGTCGGGCGTCCAGCGCCACTTGACCTTGCCGGTGGTCGCGTCGAGCGCCCAGACGTTGTCGTCGTTCGTGGTCAGGTACAGCGTTCCGTTCGACTCGACCGGATAGGACTGCTCGCCGCGGCGCACCGTCGAGTCGATCGCGTGGAAGTCGACCGTGAAGGCGCGGCCGAGCTGGCCGACGTTGCTCGTGTCGATCTGCGTCAGCGGCGAGTGGCGGTTCTCGTCCGGGGTGTTGCCGAAGCCGCCCCAGCCGACGTTCGCGAGGGCGTTCGTATGGGCGCCCGCCGACGCGAGGAGGCAGCCAGAAGCGACGGCCGTGCCGATCAGGACGAACACCCGCATCCACCGGCGGCCAGTCATTCAGTCGTCAATCGTATTCTTTTCACGCAAGGTTTGTTCACGGGCCGGCTTCGCTACCGTGAGCGTGTTGAGGCCCGTCTTCCTCCTAGCCGGTGCGGTGGTTCTGGCAGCGCCGATCGCGGCGGCTCTCGTCCTCCGGCCGGGATCAGACGCTCTCGGGTCGGTCGCCCGGCCGGCTGCCGCGCCGGCTGCGCCGCGCGCCTGCATCGTCCCGGCCGCACTTCCCGGCGCCGCCCGCCGGGCGCCGTCGTCTACAGCCGCGAGCTCGGCTCGAACGCGCTCGCGCTCGGCGTCGTGCCGCAGGCGGGACACGTGCTGACGCAGGCGTCGGTCGTCGGTCCGCAGGGGACAGGCGTCTCCGGTCTCGACGTCGCGTTTCGCGTGCTCGGGCACGAGGATGACCGCGATGGCTGCGGCGCCGGCTGCTACCGGGCGACCTTCGCGACGGCACACCCGCCGGCGAGTGTCGACGTGATCCTCAGCGGCCGCGACGCGGTGAGCTGGCACGTCGAACTGCCGGCGCAGTGGCCGCCGCCGGACGGCAGCGCGCTGATGGCCGCGGTCGGCAAGGCCTGGCGGTCGCTTCGGTCGCTCAGCTACTCCGAGACGCTCTCGTCCGGCCCCGGCCACACCGTCCTGAGCGCGTGGCAGGCCGTCGCGCCGGACCGGATCGCGTATCAGGTCAAGGACGGCTGGGCGGGAATCGTCGTCGGCGGGACGCGCTGGGACAAGGCGCCGGGGGCGAAGCGCTGGGTCTCGTCACCTCAGACGCGCTTGACGCAGCCGGTGCCGTCATGGGCGAAGGTCACGGACGCGCACATCCTCGGCAGTGCCTCCGTGCGCGGCCGGCCGGCGTGGCGGGTCTCGTTCTACGACCCGGCGACACCCGGCTGGTTCACCGTGCTCGTGGACAAGGCGACACTCCGCAGCTACCAGGTGCGGATGACCGCGACGTGCGCATTTCATGCAGGACGACTACGGCGCCTTCAACGCGACCGCGCCGATCGTCCCGCCGCGCTAGCTCCTAGGCGAGCTGCAGCGCGACCGACTCGAGGCTCGCGAGGTTGTGGCCGCTCGAGAAGACGTCGACGTACGGGAGCGCCGCCTCCATGCCGCGCGCGAGCGGCTCGTACGCCGGGTCGCGCTTCAGCGGGTTGAGCCAGACGATGCGGTACGCGAGCCGGTGCAGCCGCGCCATCTGCTCGCCGAGCAGCGCGGGGTCGCCGACGTCGAGACCGTCGGAGCAGATCACGACGATCGCGCCGCGCGCCGCGCCGCGGTGGCCGGTGCCGTCGAGGAACTCCTTCAGCGACTCGCCGATGCGCGTGCCGCCTTCCCAGTCGACGACCTGCTGCGGCTGCGCGGCGGAGCGCTTCGTCCGGGTCCGGACACGGCGAGCGCGCGCGTCGCCGATGTCAGCCGCGTCCCGAAGCAGTAGACCTCGGTGCGCGGTTGCAGCCGCCGCAGCGAATGCGCGAGCACGAGCAGCGCCTGCGAGTGCTCCGCCATCGAGCCGGAGACGTCGAGCAGCAGAACCAGCGGGCGCGGCGCGGGACGGCGTTCGCGGAAGCGGCGGTCGAACGGCTCGCCGCCGGTGCGCAGCGAGCGTCGCAGCGTGCGCTGCAGGTCGAGCGGGCCGCTGCCGGCGGCGCGGCGGCGGCGTGAGCGGCGGCGCGGTAACGCGCGCGCGAACCCGGCCGCGAGCTTCGCGATCTCGTCGAGCTCCTCGCGCGTGCAGCTGTCGAAGCTCTTGCGGCGGAGGATCTCGACGCGGCTCGCGAGCGCGACCGCGGGGTTCGACGTGTCGCCGGCCTCGCCCTCGGGGCCGGAGTCGAGTCCGGCCGTGACGACGCGGACGCGCGGCTTCGGCGGCGGCATCGGAATCGTCGTGAGCTGCGCGCCGAAGAAGTTGCGGAAGACGCGGTCGTAGGTCGGGATCTCCTCGCGCCGGGCGACGAGCGTCGCGCGTCCGGCCCAGTAGAGATCGGTCGGCTCGAGCAGCGACGCGGCGCGGCAGAACTCGGCGGTCGCGCCGGTCCCGGCCGGCAGCCCCTCGCCGCGCAACGCGCGCGCGAACTCGACGAGCGTCTTCGGTCTCGTCAGCCACCGAGCGCTTCGGCGCCCGCCGCCTCGACCGTGCGCAGGTCGTCGCGGTTCTTCACCGCCCAGCCCAGCGTCTGCAGCGCCTCCGGCCCCGACGCCTCTTCCGCGCCGAGCAGCGCGAGCGCGCGCGCCCAGTCGATCGCCTCGGCCGCGCCCGGCGGCTTCACGAGGTCGAGGTCGCGCAGCCGCGACACCGCCTCGGCGACGGAGCGGGCCAGCAGCAGCGGCACCTCGGGCGCGCGGAGCCGGATGATCTCCACCTCGCGCTCGAGGTCGGGGAACTCGATCCAGTGGTAGAGGCAGCGCCGCTTCAGCGCGTCGTGGAGCTCGCGTGTCCGGTTCGACGTGACGACGACCGGCGGGCGGCTCGGCGGCGGCGATCGTGCCGATCTCCGGAACCGTGACCGTGTAGTCGGAGAGGATCTCGAGCAGGAACGCCTCGAACTCGTCGTCGGCGCGGTCGAGCTCGTCGATCAGCAGCACGGCGCCCGCGCCGGCGCGGATCGCCTTCAGCAGCGGCCGCTCGACGAGGAAGTCCGGCCCGTACAGCTCCGACGCGTGCGCGCGCACGTCGATCTCGCCCGCCTGGAGCGCGCGCGCGTAGAGCAGCTGCCGCGCGTAGTCCCATTCGTAGAGCGCCTGCGACGCGTCGATCCCCTCGTAGCACTGGAGGCGGATCAGGTCGGCGCCGAGGAGCCGGGACAGCGTCTTCGCCACCTCTGTCTTGCCGACGCCCGCCTCGCCCTCGAGCAGGAGCGGCCGCCGCATCTCGAGCGCGAGGAAGATCGACGTCGCCAGCCCGCGGTCGGGCAGGTAGTCGGCGTCGCGCAGCGCGCCCTCGAGCTCGTCGACGGAGGCGAATCGCATGTACTCATCGTACGGGGTGAAGGCCCGGCGGCAACGCCATGCCGTATGCTCGAGACACGTGAAGATCGAGAACTCGTTCGAGGTCGACGCGACGCCGGAGGCGGCCTGGGCGCTGCTGATGGACGTGCCGCGCGTGATCCCGTGCATGCCGGGCGCGACGCTCACCGAGACCGTCGACGACGAGCACTGGAAGGCGAAGCTCGCCGTCAAGCTCGGCCCGATCGCGCTCAACTTCGACGCCGACGTTACGCGCGAGGCCGCGGACACGGACGCGCGGCGCGCCGTGCTTGCGACGAACGCGCGCGAGTCGCGCGGGCGCGGCAGCGCGAAGGCGACGATCGAGTCGACGCTGGTCGAGCAGGACGGCGAGCACGCGCGTCGACATCGTCACCGACCTCACGCTCACCGGCCCGGTCGCGCAGTACGGACGCGGCATGGTGCAGTCGGTCGCGGGGCAGCTGACCGCGCAGTTCGCGACCTGTCTTCAGAACAAGCTTGCCGCGCCGGCCCCCGGCACGGCGTCCACGAACGGCGCGGCTCCTGCTGTTGAACCGACGCTCGGAGGCGGTGCGGCCCGTCTCCGGCCTGCGGCTCGGCTTTCGGGCATTCATCGACGTCATCACCGGACCGTTTCGGAGGAAGAAGTCATGAGAGAGATCACGGTCAGCGTCAACGGCGAGTCGCGCGCGGCCGAGGTCGAGCCGCGCACTGCTGCTCGTCTATTTCCTGCGCGAGCAGCTCGGTCTCACCGGCACCAACGTCGGCTGCGACACGTCGACGTGCGGCGCGTGCACCGTCCTCGTCGACGGCCGCTCGGTCAAGTCGTGCACCATGCTCGCCGTCCAGGCCGACGGCGCCGAGGTCACGACGATCGAGGGCCTCTCGCGCAACGGTGAGATGCATCCGCTGCAGCGCCACTTCCACGAGAGTCACGGACTGCAGTGCGGCTACTGCACGCCGGGGATGATCATGGCCGCGCTGAGCCTGATCGACGACCAGGGCGAGCTCGACGACGACGCGATTCGCCACGGCCTCGAGGGCAATCTTTGCCGCTGCACCGGTTACCAGAACATCATCGCTGCGGTTCGCGCCGCGTCCACCGAGCTCGCGGGGGCGGCGTCATGAGCGCCGTCGCCGACGCCCCGACCAAGTGGGTCGGCCAGGGAGTGCTCCGCAAGGAGGACCCGGAGCTCGTCACCGGCCAGGCGAAGTTCGTCGACGACCTGACGCTTCCCGGAATGGTGTGGATGGCGGTCGTGCGCAGCCCGCACGCGCACGCGCGCATCGCGAAGGTTGATGTCTCCGGCGCGCTCGCGCAGCCCGGTGTCGTCGCCGCGTTCTCCGGCGAGGATCTCGCGTCCGAGTTCGCCGCGGGTTTGCCGTGCGCGTGGCCGATCCCGACGACGCACTGGCCGGAGCCGTTCGACACGGATCCGAAGATGCCGACGCACTGGCCGCTCGCGCGCGACAAGGCGCGTTTCGCGGGCGACGGCGTCGCGGTCGTAATCGCGGACTCGCGCGAGCACGCGCACGACGCGGCCGAGTCGGTCGTCGTCGACTACGAGCCGCTCGAGCCGGTGCTCGATCTCGAAGCCGCGCTCGAGGTCGGCGCGCCGGTCGTCCACGAGGACCTCGGCGACAACCGCTCCTATACATGGAGCCTCTCCGGCGGCAACGCCGACGTCTTCCTCGAGTCGCCGGTGCTCGTGCACGAGCGCTACTGGCATCCGCGTCTCGTCCCGAACGCGATCGAGCCGCGCGGCGTGCTCGTGCAGCCGGTCGCGGCGCAGGGCGAGTTCACGATCTGGTCCGCGACACAGATCCCGCACATCCTGCGGACAACGCTTGCGCTGACGCTCGGGATTCCTGAGGGCAAGCTGCGCGTGATCGCCCCCGACGTCGGCGGCGGCTTCGGCTCGAAGCTGAACGTCTACGCCGAAGAGGTGCTTTGCCTCGCCGTTGCACGCCGGCTCGGAACGCCGGTGAAGTGGATCGAGGAGCGTTCCGAGGCGTACGTCGCGACGATTCACGGGCGCGGCGTGATCCAGGACATCGAGCTCGCTGCGACGGAGGAAGGGAAGCTGCGCGGCGTGCGCGTGAAGCTGCTCGCCGACATGGGCGCGTACTACCAGCTCGTGACGCCGGGCATCCCGATCCTCGGCGCGTTCCTCTACGCCGGCGTCTACGACGTCGAGGGCTACTCGTTCGAATGCAGCGGTGTCTTGACGAACCGCACGCCGACCGACGCGTATCGCGGCGCCGGCCGGCCGGAGGCGACGTACGCGATCGAGCGCGCGATGGACGCGCTCGCGCATCGCGTCGGGAAGGACCCGGCGGAGATCCGCCGGCTGAACTTCATCCCGCCGTTCGACGAGCCGCACGCGATCGCCGCGGGTCTCCAGCTCGACTCCGGCAACTTCGTCGCGCAGCTCGACCGCGCGCAGGAGATCGTCGGCTATGACGAGCTGCGCAAGGAGCAGCGGACACGGCGCGAGAGCGGCGACCGGAAGCAGCTCGGGATCGGCATCTCGAGCTACATCGAGATGTGCGGGCTCGCGCCGTCGCAGGTGCTCGCCGCGCTCAACTACGTCGCCGGCGGCTGGGACGCGGCGACGGTGCGCTGCCATCCGACGGGGAAGGTCACTGTCGTGACGGGCACCTCGCCGCACGGCCAGGGTCACGTCACGACGTGGGCTCAGATCACCGCCGACAAGCTCGGCGTGCCGTTCGACGACGTCGACGTGCTGCACGGCGACACCGCGATCTCGCCGCTCGGCATGGACACGTACGGCAGCCGCTCGCTGTCGGTCGGCGGCGTCGCGCTCTGGCACGCGACCGAGAAGATCCTCGCGAAGGCGCGGCTGATCGCGGCGCACGAGCTCGAGGTCGCGGACGAGGATCTCGAGTGGCGTGACGGCGCGTTCCGCGTCAAGGGTGCTCCGGAGAAGGCGAAGACGATCCCGGAGCTCGCGTTCTCCGCGTGGACGGCGCACGCGCTCCCGGAGGGTCTCGAGCCGACGCTCGAGGCGACGGCGGTGTGGGATCCGCCGAACTTCACGTTCCCGTCGGGGACGCACATCTGCGTCGTCGAGGTCGACACCGAGACGGGCGCGTCGGAGATCCTGCGCTACATCGCGGTCGACGACTGCGGCACCGTGATCAACCCGATGATCGTCGACGGACAAGTGCACGGCGGCATCGCGCAGGGCATCGCCGAGGCGATGTTCGAGGAGGCGGTCTACGACGAGAACGGCACCCTCCTGACCAACTCGATGCTCAGCTACCGCGTCCCGTCGGCCGCCGAGCTGCCCCACTACGAGACCGACAGGACGGTCACGCCGTCCACCACGAACCCGATGGGCGTGAAAGGCATCGGCGAGGCGGGTACGATCGCGTCGCCGCCGGCCGTCGTCAACGCCGTTGCGGACGCACTGATTCCGCTCGGTGTGACGACGATCGACAAGCCGGTCTCGCCCGAGCGAGTCTGGCGTGCAATCCGCGACGCGAAGGAGTCGAGATGATCCCGGCAGAGTTCGACTACGAGGCCGCCGAGTCGGTCGACCACGCAATCGAGCTGCTCGGCTCCAACCCGGACGCGCGGCTGCTCGCCGGCGGCCAGTCGCTGCTGCCGCTGATGCGGCTCCGGCTCTCGGCGCCCGCGCTGCTCGTCGACCTCGGCAAGGTCGGCGGCCTCGCCGGCGTGTCGGAGGACGGCGACACGCTCGTGATCGGTGCGCTCACGCGGCACGAGGATCTCCATCGCGACCCGACCGTCGCGAAGCGCAGCCCGCTGCTCGCGCACGCGGCCGGCGAGGTCGGCGACCCGCAGGTGCGGCATCGCGGAACGTTCGGCGGCTCGATCGCGCACGCGGATCCGGCCGGCGACCTGCCGGCGGTGCTGCTCGCGCTCGAGGGCGAGGTCGTCACGAAGGGGCCGAACGGCGAGCGGACGATCGCCGCGTCGGACTTCTTCGTCGGCCCGTACACGACGGCGCTCGGCCCGCAGGAGATGGTGACGGCGCTCCGCGTCCCGGCGACCGACGGGGCGAAGTGGTCGTACACGAAGTTCCGCCCGCGCGCGCAGGACTGGGCGATCGTCGGCGTCGCGGCGCTCGCGTCGAACGGCGGCGCGCACGTCTCGCTGATCAGCATGGGCCCGACGCCGTTCCGCGCGACCGCCGTCGAAGCGGCGCTCGCCGGCGGCGCCGACGCGGCGGCCGCCGCAGAGAAGGCGACCGACGGCACCGAGCCGATGGACGACGCATTCGCGAGCGCGGACTACCGCCGCCACCTCGCCGGCGTCCTCGTCCGTCGCGCGCTGGAGGAGATCGGCCGCTAGCTCGTCGGCGGCGGGGGCCAGGCGGAGCTTCTCCGAGCCGGCGCCTCTCGCGCCGGGACCGCCGGCTCAGGCGCGGATGCCGTGGGATGGGCCGCCGAACAACATCCTCGGCGTGGTCGTGCCCTTGAACCTCGTCCTTGCTCGTTCGACCCGTGCGGTTGTAACGCTTGGTGCGCTGACGGCGTATCCCAGCGGCTTCGAGATCGACTATCTCGTGCGATCCAGGGACGAGGAGCTCGGGCAGTTGCTACCCGAGCATCTCCACAGGGCGCGCGTCCGCGGGACGAGCAACGATCTTCCGGCGGAGCTGTTTCGCTTCGGTATCGAGTTTGCCGACGGCGCGCGCGTAACGTCGTTGGAATTCACGCGGCCGTTCGGTAGTCCGGACTCCTCGGGCCGGTGATGGTGCCGCGCGGCGGAGGTGGCAGTCTCGATCGATGGTTGGGGCACTGGTGGATCTGGCCTCTTCCTCCGCCGGGCCGCCTCGCGTTCGTCTGCGAATGGCCGGCGGCGGAGATCGATCTCGCGCGCGTGGAGATCGACGCAGATGTGGTGCGCGATGCAGCGGGTCGAGTCGAGACGCTCTGGGAAGCGGACTCGGAAGATGCTGGTTCAGCGTCGATCGCATCCGGCTATTCGGCGCAGGTGTTTCTCCGCAAGATTGAGCCGCCCGACGAGGAGTCCAGCTCCTAGCGGCTGGGCTTGGTGCAGAGCCCGCCGGCCGTCGTGCACCACCTCCGCGCGGACGAGCGCGCGCTGCAGACTGCGACGGGCGCGGCGTTCGTCGCGGCGGCGCGCGACCGGCAGGTCGTGATCCGGACGCTCGCGCGGCGCGCGAACCTGGCTGCGGCGGTGGTGAAGCTCGCGCCCGGCGAGCGCGACGACGTCGCCGTCCGTCGCGACCTCGACAAGCTCTCCGGCGAGAGCCCGGCGCAGGTCGGCGGCGTGAGCGTCGGCCGGGCGCGGCACGCGGGCAGGCTCTTGTCCTTCTACCGGGAAGCACAGCGACGGTTCGGCATTCGCTGGGAGCTCCTCGCGGCGATCAACTTCGTCGAGAGCGACTTCGGGCGGGCGCGGACGACGGCGAAGGCGGATGCGCAGGGACCGATGCAGTTCGAGCCGGCGACGTGGCGCGCGTACGGAATGGGCGGCGACGTCAACGACTACCACGATGCGATCCTTGCCGCCGCCAACCTGCTCGCGGCGAACGGCGGACGCACGAACGAGCGTGCGGCGCTCAGGCACTACAACCTCTCGCCCCTCTACTGGGACGCGGTGCTGCACCTCGCGCATCGCATGGCCGCGGTGCCGTTCGCGTTCCGCGAGTACTACGCCTGGAAGCTCTACCTGCGGAAGCACTGATCGTCGAGGGTTAGAGTCACGCGATATGCGTGGCTTCGCGCTTCGGCCGGTGGCGATCGTCGTCCTGCTGAAGACCGCGCTCGAGCTCGCGTTCGCCGACCGCTACGGCTGGCACCGCGACACGCTCTACTACGCCGTCGCCGGCCGCCATCTCCAGGGCGGCTACGTCGAGTTCCCGCCCGTGACGGCGCTGATCTCCGCGCTCGCACACGCGCTCTACGGCTGGTCGCTGCTCGGGTTCCGTTCGTTCCCCGTGCTCGCCGGCGCCGGGACGGTGATCGTCGCGGCGCTCGTCGCGCGCGACCTCGGCGCGAACCGCCGCGCGCAGACGTTCGCCGCGATCGGCGTCGCGTTCGCGCCCGGCGTGCTCGCGACCAACGATCTCTTCCAGCCCGTCGCGTTCGATCAGCTGACGACGATGCTCGTGCTCTGGCTCGCGCTGCGGCTCGCGCTCGGCCGCGGCTCCTGGGTCTGGCTCGGGATCGCGGCGGGCGTCGGGCTGGAGACGAAGTACACGATCGCGGTCGTCCTCGTGCTGCTGATCGCGACGTTCGCGGTCTGGCGGCGCGACGTTCTGCGCTCGTGGGGCTTCCCGCTGGCGATCGCGATCGCCGCGCTGCTGACGGTGCCGAACCTCGATCTGGGAGGCCGGGCACGGCTGGATCAGCGTGCACTGGTTCCTGCATCCGCCGCCGAGCGGGAGCGACGAGACGCGTGTGCAGTACATCGCGAATGTGATCCTGCTGACGCAGCTCGCCTTCCCGGTTGCCGTCGCGGGAGTCGTGTCGCTCGTGCGCAACCGTGTCGTGCGCCCGCTCGGCTGGACGATCGCCGGGACGGTCGTCGCGTACTTCGTGCTCGGCGGCAAGTCGTACTACGGGCTCCCGGCGATCCTGTTCGCCGTCGCCGCCGGCGCGATTCCGTTCGAGCGCTGGGCGACGACGCGGCGGCTGTGGATCGTCGGCGTCGCGTATGTCGCCGTGGGCCTGCTCGTCTTGCCGATCGCGCTGCCGGTCCTGCCGCTGAAGACCGCCGAGAGTGCCGGCGTGATCGGGGCGCGCGGCGACTACGGCGACGAGATCGGCTGGCCTGGGCTCGTGCGGACCGTCGAGCAGCATGCGGCCGGCGCCGACGTGATCGTGGCCCAGAACTACGGCGAAGCCGGCGCGCTGGAGCTCTTCGGCCGCGACCTGCCGCCGGTCGCGTCGGGTCACGTCACGTTCCGCTACTGGCGGCCCGACGTGACGGGACGGCGCGCTTTGCTCGTCGGCTTCTCGCGCAGCGACGCGGCGACATTCTGCGGCGGCTATCGCGTCGTCGCGAAGATCGCGATGCCGGTCGACAACGACGAACGCGGCGCGCCGGTCGCGCGCTGCACGCTCGACGGCTCGCTCGCGGCCGTCTGGCCGCGAAGATCCTCTCGCGCTACGAGACCTAGTCGCGCGCGGCTTCGACGAGCTTTTCCGCGAGCAGCGCGGGGTTCGTGTACATCGTCTCGTGCCCGCCCGGCATCTGGACGAGCCGGCAGAGGCCGAGCCGCTGGTGGAAGCGCGGGAACCACGCGAGCTCGCCCGGCGGCAGTGCGATGTCCTCGGTGCAGTTCACGTACGAGCGCGGCAGCTCGAGCGTCGGGAAGATCTTCAGCTCGAGCTTGTCGGAGATCGTCCGCGCCGGATGCGGCGAGAGCCGGTTCTCGTAGACGTCGCGCGCGAGCTCCGCGTCCGCGTCGTTCATGAAGCCTTCGCGCCAGATCGGAAACGGCAGGAACACGGTGCCGTCGCCGCTCGCCGCCGCAAGGTGCTCCATCAGCTCGACGTAGTGCGGCGGCGTCGCGTCGTTCAGCGACTCGCCGTCGACGAGGACGAACGCGTTGAGGTAGACGAGCCGCCGGATCCGTTCCGGCATCTGTTCCGCGAGCTTCGAGACGATCGTGCCGCCGTAGCTGTGCCCGACGAGCGCGAAGTCGCTGAGATCTGCATCCTCGATGAACGCGGCGGCCGACTGGACCGCGTCGGCGTGCCCGACGTCGCGGTCGACGTCGCCGCGACCCTGCCCGGCGAGCGTCAACGCGTGCACCTCGTGCCCGGCGGCGCGCAGCATGCCGGCGACGTCGTCCCAGCAGCTGCCGTCGTGCCACGCGCCGTGGATCAGGACGAATCTCATGGTACGAACCTACCCGAACACGTCGGCGAGCTCCTCGCGGGAGCGGATGCCGAGCTTGCGGTAGACGTTACGGAGGTGGTACTCGACGGTCTTCGGGCTGAGGAAGATCGCGGCCGCCGCCTCGCGCGTCGTCTTGCCGTCGGCGAGGAGCCGCGCGATCTGCAGCTCCTGCGGCGTCAGGTCGTCGAGGGTACTCGCGTCGCGGCGGCGGGCCGTTTCGCCGGTGGCCTCGAGTTCGGCGCGCGTCTGGTCCGCCCACGGCTCGGCACCGAGGCGGTCGAAGATCTCGAGTGCGGCACGAAGCTCCTCGCGCGAGCGGACACGCTTGCGCGCGCGGCGGAGGCGGGCGCCGTACGCGAGGCGCGTGCGCGCGGTCTCGAACGCGTCCGGCGTCCGCTCATGCAGCTCGACAGCCTCGTCGAAGCACCGCTCCATCGCCTCCGGCTCGGCTACGAGGCCGCGACAGCGCGCCGCGCGCGCTAGCGCCCACGGCTGTCCTTTCTCCTCCGCGCGTGCGACGAACTCGCTCGCGGTCGCAGCGGCGTCGTCCACCCGGCCGAGTCGCAGATAGGCGTCGACGAGCTCCGGCGCCGGCGAGTGGTCGACGTCTGCGAGGCCCCAGTCGCGCATCAAAGCGGCCTTCGCCTCGTAGTGGACGACGGCCTCGGCGGGTCGGCCGAGCCCGAGCTCGAGATCGCCCAGCGCGTGCTCCGGCCAGAACCCGTAGAAGCGGAGGCCGAGCTCGTCGCAGAGTCCGGCCGCCTCGGCGGCGAGCGCGCGGCACGAGGACGCGCGCCCGCGGCGCGCGTCGAGGCACGCCATTCCCGCGAGTGACCCGGCGAGGTCGGTGTGCCGGCCGGCTTCGCGGGTGAGCCGGATCGCCTCGTCGTAGCTCGCCGCGGCGGCCGCCCAGCGCTCGGTTGCCGCCTGATCGCGCGCGACGAGCGGCAGGAGCGTCGAGAGGATTCCGAGCGCGACGTCTGCACGCGCGCGCTCGAGTGCGACATCGATCAGCTCGCGGCCTTCGGTCTCTCGCAGCCAGAGCGGCCCGATTGCCGACCACATGCGGAGCCGCGGGTCGTCGCGCAGCTCCGCGGAGCCTTCGAGCACCGCGACGGCGCTGCGTACGGCGGCGGCACCGGCCTCGCCTTCACCCGCCGCGACACACGCGATACCCTCCGCCATCGCCGCGAAGAAGCGGGCGCGGTCCGACTTCAGTCCGGCCGCGAGCTCGCCGGCCCGGGCGGCGACCGCGATCAACGCAGGCGTGTCGCCGGCGCCGAGGTTCGCGAACGCTGCGTCGGCGAGCATCGTCACGGCGAGCTCCGGGTCCGTGTCGGCTATCTCCTCCGCGGCGGCGACGAACAGTGGCGGACCGTCGACGATCGGACCGCGCTGCGTCGCGAGGTGGCCGCGGAGCTGGCGGACGCGCGCGGCGAGCGCGCCATGCGACAGGTGAGGCTCGGCCGCGTCGAGCAGCGCGCCGGTTCGCTCGAGGTCGCCGCCGAACCACGCCGCGTCCGCGGCGGCGTAGAGCAGCCGGCCGCGGCCGTCGTCCGCCGGCGCGAGGATTGCGCCGCGCTCGAACGCCGCCGCCGCGACGGCGTACGCGCTTCGCTCGCGTGCGCGCTCGCCCGCGTGCTCAAGCGCCGCCGACGCTTGCGCGTTCGGGCCGACGCTCGCCGCGGCGAGGTGCCACGCCCGCCGGTCGACGTCGCGGTCCGGAAGCGCGGCGGCGAGCGCCGCGTGTGCGTCGCGCCGCTCCTGTGCGGGCGCGTCCGCGTAGAGCGCAGACCGGACGAGAGGATGCCGGAACTCGATCGTGCTGCCGTCGAGCGAAACGAGGCCCGCGGCCTCGGCCGGTGCGAGATCGGCGACCTCGACGCCGATCGACGCGGCCGCGCGCGCGAGCACGGCGACGCTGCCGCTGTCGTCGGCCGCCGCGAGCACGAGCGCGCGCCGTGTCGGCTCCGGAAGCTCCTCGACGCGCCGCGCGAACGACGCGGCGATGCTCGTCGAGATCGGAATCGGACCCTCCGCCGGCCACGCGTCGAGCCGCCCCGCCTGCGGCGCGAGCTCGAGCAGCGCGAGCGGATTGCCGCCGGTCGCGGCGTACAGGCGCTCGATCGCGTCGCTGGAGACGTCGAGCAGCGTGCGCCGCGTCGGCGCGGTCGAGACCCGCGACGCGGAGAACGCGGAGGTCTGAGCCGTCGAGGAGCGACGCGCTCGCCCTCGCGAACGGTCAGCGCCAGTGCGATCGGATCCGCGACGAGCCTGCGGGCCGCGAACAGCAGCGCAGCGGCGCTCGAACCGTCGAGCAGATGCGCGTCGTCGACGAGCAGCGCGAGTGGCATCTCGTCCGCCCACGCCGAGAGGAGGCTCAGCGTCGCCGCCCCGATCGCGAACCGGTCGCCCGCCGTGCCGGGCCCGAGCGCGAGCGCGCCGGTGAGCGCCGCCGCCTGCGGCGCCGGGATCCGGTCGAGCACGCCGAGCGCGGGACGCAGCAGCTCCGACAGCCCCGCGAACGGAACCTCTGCCTCCGACTCGATCCCGCGGGCGCGGAGCACGCGCATCCCGGTCGCGGCTCCGCCGCGTAGTCGAGCAGCGCGGTCTTGCCGATTCCCGGCTCGCCGACGAGCGCGAGGACGCCGCTGCGGCCGACCCGCGCGTCCGCGAGCAGATGGTCGAGAGCGAGCCGCTCCGACGTGCGCCCTACCAGCATCCCGCCGAGTCTAGAGACTAGGTGGCCCCCCTGAAGCGATGCGCGCGCGGATCGGCCTAGGTCGGCTGCCAATCCACCGAGGGAGGCATCACATGGCAACAATCGAAGAGCCCGCCGCGATCGACCTGGAGAAGCTCGAGGCGTTCGTGTTCCGGGCCGTCGACGAGGTCGGCGCGACGCTCAACGCCGCGCTCGTCGTGATGGGCGACAAGCTCGGCCTCTACCGGGCGATGGCCGGCGCCGGCGCGCTGACGCCGGTCGAGCTCGCGCGCCGCACCGGCGTCGAGCGAGCGCTACGTCCGCGAGTGGCTGAACGCGCAGGCGGCGGGCGGCTACGTCGAGTACGACCCGGCGAGCGGCCGCTACACGCTGCCGCCCGAGCAGGCGATCGCGCTCACCGACGACGACGAGCCCGGCGTACCTGCCCGGCTTCTTCCAGATCGCCGTCGGCGCCGTGCATCGACTCGCCGCGGATCACCGAGGCGGCGCAGACCGGCGACGGCGTCGGCTGGCACGAGCACAACCACGACGTGTTCGACGGCTGCGAGCGGTTCTTCCGGCCCGGCTACAACGCGAACCTGATCGCGGCGTGGCTCCCGGCGCTCGACGGCGTCGTCGGCGAAGCTCGAGCCGGGCGCGAAGGTCGCCGACGTCGGCTGCGGCCACGGCGCGTCGACGATCCTGATGGCGCAGGCGTTCCCGAACTCGACGTTCGTCGGCTCCGACTACCACGACGGCTCGATCGCGACCGCGCGCGAGCGGGCGGAGGAGGCCGGTGTCGCCGACCGCGTGACGTTCGAGGTCGCGCCGGCGGCGGCGTACCCCGGCTCCGGCTACGACCTCGTGACGATGTTCGACTGCCTCCACGACATGGGCGACCCGGTCGGCGCCGCCCGCCACGTGCCGGCGACGCTCGCCCCCGACGGCACGTGGATGATCGTCGAGCCGAAGGCCGGCGACCGCGTCGAGGACAACCTCAACCCGGTCGGCCGCGCGTACTACGGCTTCTCGACGCTGCTCTGCACGCCGGCGTCGCTGTCGCAGGAGGTCGGTCTCGCGCTCGGCGCGCAGGCCGGCGAGGCGCGGATCCGCGACGTCGTCTCCGCCGGCGGCTTCACGCAGTTCCGCCGGCGACGGAGACGCCGTTCAACCTCGTGTTCGAGGCGCGCGCGTAGATGGGGGCGGTGACCGACCGCGTGGGCCGGAGCGACACCGGCACACCCGCGCGGCTTCCGGACGAGACGGGCTACGTCGAGCGCGACGGTGTCCGCATCTACTGGGAGTCGTTCGGAACCGGTGAGCAGACGATCCTGCTTCTGCCGACGTGGTCGATCATCCACTCGCGCAACTGGAAGGCGCAGATCCCGTATCTCGCGCGGCATTTCCGCGTCGTCACGTTCGACGGCCGGGGCAACGGTCTCTCCGACCGGCCGGACGTGGCGTCGGCGTATCACCACCGCGAGTTCGTCGCCGACGCGCTCGCGGTGCTCGACGCTGCCGGCGTCGAGACGGCATGCATCGTCGGCATGTCGATGGGCGGGCTGCGCGCGCTGATGTTCGCGGCGGCCCATCCGGATCGCGCCGACAGCGTGTTCGCGCTCGGCTCGTCGGTGCCGCTGCTGACGCCGGGACCCGGAGGAACGCGCCGGCTTCGGCTTCGACGACGAGCGGGAGGAGTACGTCGGCTGGGCGAAGTTCAACCGCCACTACTGGCTCAGCGACTAGCGCAGCTTCCTCGAGTTCTTCTTCGGGAAGGTCTTCCCGGAGCCGCACTCGACGAAGCAGATCGAGGACGCCGTCGCCTGGGGTCTCGACACGGCGGCCGAGACGCTCGTTCTCTCCGCGGTCGGCGCGGACTCCGGGCTTGCCGACGTCGCGGCGGTCGAGGAGATGCTGCGCAGCATCGAGTGTCCGGTCGTCGTCGCGCACGGAACAGACGATCTCATCATCCCGTTCGACCGCAGCGAGCGCGTCGCGGAACTCCTGCCGACGGCGAGCTCGTGCGGCTCGAAGGCGCGGGCCACGCGCCGCACTCGCGCGATCCCGCCGTCGTGAACCTGATCATCCGCGAGCTGGCGGAGCGCACCGCGCCGCGGCCGCCGGCGACGCGTGCGTGGTCGCGCGCGCTCGTGCGGCCGAAGCGTGCGCTCTACGTCTCGTCGCCGATCGGCCTCGGCCACGCACGGCGCGACGTCGCGATCGCCGACGAGCTCCGCCGCCGGGAGCCGGGGCTCGAGATCGACTGGCTCGCGCAGGAGCCGGTGACGACGGTGCTGCGCGAGCGCGGCGAGACGATCCATCCCGCGAGCGCCGAGCTCGCGAGCGAGGCGGTGCACATCGACAACGAGGCCGGCGACCACGACCTGCACGCGTTCAACGCGATCCGCCGCATGGACGAGATCCTCTGCGCGAACTTCATGCTCTTCAACGACGTCGTGCGCGAGGATCAGTACGACCTCTGGATCGGCGACGAGGCGTGGGAGCTCGACCACTTCCTGCACGAGAACCCGGAGCTGAAGACCGCGCCGTACGCGTGGCTCACCGACTTCGTCGGCTTCCTGCCGATGCCGGCCGGCGGCGAGCGTGAGGCGTTCCTCACCGCCGACTACAACGCCGAGATGATCGAGCACATCGAGCGCTTTCCAAGCCTGCGGGACCGGGCGATCTTCGTCGGCGATCCCGACGACATCGTGCAGGCGTCATTCGGGCCGGGCCTGCCGGAGATCCGCGAATGGACGGAGCGGCACTTCGGCTTCGCCGGCTACGTCCCCGGCTTCGATCCGCGGACGATCGCCGACCGCGCCGCGTTGCGCGCGGAGCTCGGCTACGGCGACGAGCCGCTCTGCATCGTCGCGGTCGGCGGCTCGGGTGTCGGCTCGCCGATGCTGCGGCGCACGATCGAGGCGCTGCCGCTCGCGCGCGAGTGCATTCCCGGCCTGCGCACGATCGCAGTCGCGGGGCCGCGGATCGACCCGGCAACCCTGCCGCAGGTCGACGGGCTCGAGACGCGCGGCTACGTGCACGAGCTGTTTCGCCATCTCGCCGCATGCGATGTCGCGGTCGTGCAGGGCGGGCTGACGACGACGATGGAGCTCGTCGTCGCGCAGCGTCCGTTCGTCTCGCTGCCGCTGGCGAGCCACTTCGAGCAGCGGTACCACGTCCGCCACCGGCTCGACCGCTACGGCGCGCGCTCGTGGCTCGACTTCGACGACGCCGATCCGGAGACGCTGGCGGACGCGATCGCCGACGCGATCGGGTCGGAGCCGGCGTATCGCTCGGTCGACGCGGGCGGCGCGGCGCGCGCGGCCGCGCTGATCCGCGAGCTTCTGTAGTCGATCAGGAGTCGAGCCGGTTTCGCTCTGGTGGCCGACTCGTTTGCGGCGTGCATCCGCTGTTAGCTTCGCGCCCGTCCTCAGTCGAACGAAAAGGGGAGTGGACGGATGCGCAGTTGGATCCTGCCGACGCTTGCCGCGTTGGCCGCCGCAGCAATCGTGACCGGAGTCGCCGCCGGGAGCCGCCTCGATGGGGGCAACGGCCGGGGCGACGACAACGGCCGCGGAAACAACACCTACGCGATCGGCCTCTGGGGCGATCTGCCGTACTCCGACGTTCAGGCTCAGGTCGGCCTGCCGAACCTGATCGCGGACATGAACAGCAACGATCTCGCGTTCACCGCGCACGACGGCGACCTCAAGGCCGGAAACGCGACGGCCGGCTCGGCGACGGTGACGACGTGCGCGGACGGGCTCTACACACAGGCGCTCGGGTTCTTCAACTCGCTCAAGGCACCCGCGATTTTCACGCCCGGCGACAACGACTGGACGGACTGCGACCGCCCGTCGAACGGCGGCTTCAACTCGCTCGAGCGGCTCGACCACGAACGGCAGCTGTTCTTCAGCACGCCGTACACGCTCGGCAAGCACAAGCTGCGGCAAGAGGTTCAGGTAGCGCCGCTCTGCCCGGGCGTCAACGGGCCGACGCAGTGCGTCGAGAACCGGCGCTGGACGGTCGGCCGCGTCACGTACGCGACGCTGAACGTCCAGGGCTCCTGCAACAACCTCTGCGACACCGCACCCGATCCGGCCGAGGAGGCGGGACGGAACACGGCCGACATCGCGTGGCTGCAGCAGACGTTCGCCGAGGCGGAAGCGCGGAACTCCGTCGCGGTGATGCTCATTTCGCAGGCCGATCCCGGCTTCGACCTGAGCGACGCGACGCGGGCGCCGCTGCGTGACCCGAAGACGCTCGCGGAAACGGACGGCCAGCCCGACGGGTTCCAGTCGTTCCTCGTCGCGCTGCGCGACCAGGTCGTCCAGTTCAAGAAGCCGGTCGCCTACGTGCACGGCGACTCGCACTACTTCCGCATCGACAAGCCGCTACAGAATGCGCTCGGACAGCGGGTCGAGAACTTCACGCGCGTCGAGACGTTCGGCGACCACCAGGAGAACGGCACCAACGACGTCAACTGGCTGAAGGTGCTCGTCGATCCGTCCAGCCGCGAGGTGTTCGCGTATCAGCCGGAGATCGTGCCGGCGAACCGGGTTGCCGTTCCGGCCCCGTAGTCCACGGGGGAGTTCGTCGAGCGGCCATGGGCCTGACCTCTGGGGGCAGAGGTCAGGCCTAGTTATCGCCGGTCCGCGGCACGCGCTTCGATCTGGGCGGGCCGATCGTGTTCCGAAGCACGCCGATGCCCTCGATCTCGAGCTCGACGACGTCGCCCGGCTGGAGCCAGCGGTCGTCGCCGTGCTCGAGGATGCAGCCGCTGCCGACGGTGCCCGAGCCGATCACGTCGCCGGGGCGGAGCGTCGTGTTGAGCGCGGCGCGCGCGAGGATCGCGTCCCACGAGTGGTAGATGTCGGCGAGCTCGCCGCGCGAGCGCTCCTCGCCGTTGACGCGGGCGGTCATCGTTCCGGCGCTGCCGTCGAACTCGTCCACGGTGACGAGCACCGGGCCGAGACTCGTCGCGAAGTCCTTCCCCTTCGCCGGCCCGAGGCCGATGCGGGTCTCCTCGCGCTGGAGATCGCGGGCCGACCAGTCGTTCAGCACCGTGAAGCCGGCGATGCGTCCGCCCGCGCCGATCACCGCCGCCGCCTCGAGCTCGTAGTCGAGCTCCTGCGTTGCGTCGGGATACGGAACCGCGTCGTCCGGCCCGACGATCGCGGCGGGGTTCGAGAAGTAGAACGCGGGAATGGCATACCACTCCGCGGGCACCTGGCCGCCGCGCCGCGCGCGCGCGGTTGCGACGTGCTGCTCGAACGCGAAGAAGTCGCGCACCGAGGGCGGGTCGGGGATCGGCGCGAGCAGCCGGATCTCGTCCAGCGGGAACTCCGCCTCGTCGGGCGCGCTGCCTCCGCCCGCGAGAAACGCCGTCGAGGCTCGGTGCGCCGAGCTGGACGACGCGATTTCCTTCGACGCGGCCCGGACGCGCGTAGCCGTCGGGCGTCGCGAACGTGCAGAGCTTCACCTCAGGCGCCGACCATGCTGTGTCCGCCGTCGCAGAGGAGAAACGCGCCGGTGATGTGACGCGAGTCGTCCGACGCGAGGAAGACGACCGGCCCGACGATGTCAGCCGGCGCGGGAATGCGGCCGAGCGGCGTGTTCGCGAGGACCTGCTCGCGCCGGCCGGACTTCCAGTCTTCGCGCTCGAGCAGCGCCGGCGTCTCGACGAATCCCGGGCCGAGCGTGTTCACGCGCACGTGCGGTGCGAGAGCGTGGGCGTAGGACTTCGTGATCCCGATGATCGCGTACTTCGCTGCCGCGTACTGCGGCGCGCGCGGACTGCCCTCGACGACGACGCGCGACCCGATGTTGACGATCGCGCCCGACTGCTGGTCGTCGAGCATGCGGCGGCCGAACTCGTGCGTCATCAGCATCGTCCCTTTCACGTCGACGGCGAGCGTGTGGTCGATGCTCGCGGGATCGAGCTCGCGCCATGACATCTGGTGCGCTGCCATGTCGCCGACGTTGTTGACGAGGACGTCGACGCGCCCGAACCGGTCGACGACCTCCGCCGCCATCCGCTGCACATCGTTCCAGTCGGCGATGTCGCCCTGAACCGTCGCCGCCTCGCGCCCGGCGTCGCGCACCGCCTGCGCGGTTTGCTCGGCCCCGTCCCGCGACCTGCGGTAGTGCACCGCGACGTGCGCTCCCTCCGCGGCGAGCGCCACCGCGATCACCGCGCCGAGCCCAGTGCCGGCGCCGGTGACCACGGCGACGCGATCTTCGAGTCTCCGCATGCGCGGAGACCGTACCGCGCGTCCTACTTCAGCGTGACCTGAACGAGCCTCCGCGTCGAGATGCCGCCGAGGATGTCGACCTCGCTGTTGCCCGGCCCGCGGGCGCGGATCTGCATCGCGAGCGCGCCGCTGTGCGGCAGGCTCTTCGTCGTCCCTTCCTTCAGCGTCACCCAGCCGTCAGACCCGGTCGGCGTCTCCGGCGGGTTCTTGACCCAGGTGTTCGGGAGGCCGGTGATCTGGACGAGCGCGCCGCTCACGCCCTTCTTCGTGTCCTCGACGACGACGTGGACCTTCACGGTGATGGAGCCGCCGGGGTTGCTGAACGGGCTCGGGCTGAACTTCACGTCCTTGATCAACAGGTGATCCGGCCGCGCCGTCAGCGACGTCACCGGGACGACGTTCCCGCTCGGCGGAGTCTTGACGACGACCGCGGGCGAGTCCGCCGACGTCGACCCCGCGTCGTTCTTCGCGGTCACGCGGGTGCGGAGCGACTTGCCCGAGTCGGCAGAGCGTGACGAGGTAGTTCGGGCTGCCGGCACCGCTGATGGTCGAGCAGTTCGTGCCGGTCGCGTCGCAGCGCAGCCATGCGTACTGGAACGAGGCGCCGCTCGCACCGGCCCACTGGCCGGGCGACGCATGCACCTGGTTTCCGGGCGCCACCGTTCCGACGATCACCGGCAGTGCGATGTTCTTCGGCGGATCGCCCTTTGCGACGACCTTGCCGCTCAGGTTGGAGTAGATCGACCCCGTGCCGGCGGCGTTCGTTCGCGACCAGGTGATAGCGGAGCGTGTGGCCGACGTCGGCCTTCGCGAGGACGTACGTCTGCGCGGTGGCGTCCTTGATGTCCGTGCACGCTGACGACGTGCACTGCTGCCAGTGGTACGTGAAGGTGATCGGCGTCGCCCCGTTCCAGGTGCCGTTCGATGCGGTGAGCGTCTGCCCTTCGACCGCCGCGCCCGTCGGAGTCGGCTGCGAGGTCGCGGCCGGCGCGTTGCCGAGGTCGGCGACGACTCCGGTCTGCGTCGAGACCGCCTGGGCGCTGCCGTCGCGTTCGACGCGGTCACCCGCACGCGGATCGTGTGGCCGACGTCGGCGGCGACGAGGGTGTACGTCTCGCCGGAGTCGCCGCAGATGCCGTTGCAGGAAGCGCCCGCGCTGTTACAGCGCTGCCATGTATAGGAGTACGAAATCGGAAGCGTGCCGCCCCAGCTGCCGCTTGACGCACTCAGAGTCTGACCCTGCCGCGCCGTGCCGGAGATGACGGGCAGCGCGCCGTTGGAAGGTGCGGCTGTCGCGGCGGCTCGGGCCTCGGGCGACGCGGTGGCCGATGTACCTACGGCGACGAGCGCGACGGCGGCGATTGCGAGCCCCACGGAAAGACGGACGATTTTCATCGACTTCGCTCCTTGAGTGGTGGCCTCATCGACGCTACCAGCGACCTCGCGACGCGACACCCTGCCAGCACCCGTATCCGGAGAGCTAGACCCTCACTCGGGATCTCGCATCTTCGACGCCGTCCAGACGTGGCCGCGCTCGAACGCCTGCTGCTCGAGCTCGACCGCCCAGCTCTCCGGATAGCCGAGCAGCTCGAGCATGTGGCCGATCGTGCGACGGGACTCGTCGCGGCGTCCCTTGAGCAGGCGCTCGTCGTGGATCACGAGCGCGTCCAGCAGCGCGCCCGACGACCTCTTCCTGCAGGAACGGCTTCATGACGTACGACGTCGCGCCGACGGCCATCGCCTCTTCCGCGAGCCCGCGCGAGCGGCCGGTCAGCGCGACGATCGGAACGTCGCGCTCGGCGAGGATCCGGCGCGTCGCCTCGATGCCGTCGATCTCCGGCAGACCGAGATCGAGCAGGATCAGGTCGGGCCGGTGCTCGCGCGCGAGCTCCACCGCCTCGAGCCCGTCGCGCGCGTCCGCGCAGACGTCGAAGCCCGCGTCCTCCAGCACGAGCCGGAGATCGGCCCGCACCACGGGGTTGTCCTCCACGGTCAGAACTGTCGCTGCGCTCGTCGTCATTCGGTACTCCTCTCGTTCGGGAACAAAAAAAGGCCCGGGCGTGAGCCCAGGCCTTCGAAGCCGTCCCGGCGCCTGCATCGGCAACCGGCACACCCATGCTAGCCGACCGTGCCGACGCGAAGCTCAGACGGTCGCGGCGGCGGCGCCCTCCGCGAGCCGGCCGTGCACGAACTGGACGGCCATCGCACCTTCGCCGACGGCGGTCGCGCAGCGCTTCGTCGAGCCGGAGCGAACGTCGCCGGCGGCGAAGACGCCGTGGAGGCTCGTCTCGAGCAAGCTCTCCGCGCCGGCGGCGGTGCCCGTGAGCACGAAGCCGTTCTCGTCGCGCGCCACCGTGTCGCCGAGCCACTCGGTGCACGGCAGCCCGCCGAGGAAGAGAAACAAGAAGGAGAACGCCAGCCGCTCGCCGCTCTGCAGCGTGACCGCCTCGAGCCGGCCGTCGTCGCCGTGCAGCGCGGCGACCTCGCTACGGTCGCGAACGGCGACCCCGTAGCGCTCGAGCTCGCGGATCAGGTAGTCCGACATCGTCTCGCGCAGGTCGGCGCGGCGATGGAGCAGCGTCACGAGCGCGCCGCCGCGCGAGAGCCACACCGCCGCCTGGCCGGCGGAGTTGCCGCCGCCGACCACGGCGACGCGGGACGCGCCGCAGAGTCGGCCCTCGGGAGGCCCGGCCGCGTAGAACACGCTGAGCCCCTCGTAGCTCGAGAGTCCGTCGACGGGGAGGCGCCGGTACTGCGCGCCGGTCGCGATCAGCACCGTGCGGGCCGCGATCTCGTGATTCTCCTCCAGCCGCACCACGTGCCGCCCGTTGCCCGGCTCGAGCGACACGGCGCGGTAGGGCGATGCGGTGCTGGCTCCGAACTTGCGCGCCTGCGTGACCGCGCGGCTCGTCAGCTCGGAGCCGCTGATGCCGCCCGGGAATCCGAGGTAGTTCTCGATCCGGCGGGACGTGCCCGCCTGTCCGCCGAGCGCGGTGCTCTCGACAACGAGCGTCCGCAGGCCCTCGGACGCGCCGTAGACCGCGGCGCCGAGTCCGGCAGGTCCCGCCGCCGACGACGCACGAGGTCGACCTCCTCGCGCGCCTCGAGCTCGCGGCCGATCCCGAGTGCGCGCGAGACTTCGCCTGCCGTCGGACCGCGCAGCTCCGTGCCGCCCGGCAACCGCACGAACGGCTCGTCCACGTCGTCCGTGTCGTTCCACGTGAACGGCAGGCGATTGCTGCGCGCGAACTCGACCAGCCGCAGCGTCGCCTCGGACGAACGCGAGCCGACGATCTCGAAGCCGACGCCGTCGACCTGTTGCAGCGCCTCACGGCGCGCGATGAACGTCGACAGCAGGAGGTCGCTGAGCGGCCCGTCTTCGAACAGAAGCGGCCGCAGCGCGTCGCGGTCGACCGCGATGTAGCGCAACGGCTGCATGACGACCGCCGTCAGGAAGACGGTCTGCCCGGACAGGAGGTTCATCTCGCCCAGGAAGCCCGAGGCGCCGTGGCGGATGATCTCGTTGCCGGCCGCGTCGAGAATCGCGACCTCGCCTTCGATGATCGCGATGAAGGGATAGCGCCGGTCGCCGACGCGGAACAGCACGTCGCCGACCCGCGCGGACCGCTCCTCGCCGAGCTCGGCGATCGTCGCCAACTGCGACGCGGACAACAACGGGCTCGCGGGACCGGCCACGGCTCGAGCTTACCCGCGCCCAGGCAGCGTTAGACTCGTGCACCAATGGACCCGGAGCTCGTCGAGCGCTTCGCGGCGATCACCGAGACGATCCGGGAGCCGGCGCAGCTTCGCACCTACGAATGCGACGGGCTCACCGGCCGCCGGGTCGTGCCGGCACTCGTGGCGCTGCCGGCGAACGCGGCCGAGGTACAGGCGGTCGTTCGTCTCTGCAACGAGGCGCGCGTGCCGTTCGTCGCGCGCGGAGCCGGCACCGGGCTCTCCGGCGGCGCGCTTCCGGTCGCCGACGGCGTCGTGATCTCGCTCGCGCGCATGACGCGGATCGTCTCGGTCGACCTCGACCGCGGGGAGATCGTCGTCGAGCCGGGCGTCGCGAACCTCGACGTGACGCGTGCCGTCGCCGCGGACGGCTTCTACTACGCGCCGGACCCGTCGTCGCAGCAGGTCTGCACGATCGGCGGCAACGTCGCGGAGAACTCGGGCGGCGCGCACTGTCTGAAGTACGGCTTCACCGTCAACCACGTGCTCGCGGCCGACGTCGTTCTGCCGGACGGCGAGCTCGTCGAGTTGTCGGTCGTGGGACGACGGGCCGGATCTGCTCGGCGCGTTCGTCGGCTCCGAGGGGACGCTCGGGATCGCGACGCGGCTGACGCTGCGGATCCTGCGTGCGCCCGAAGCGGTGCGGACGCTGCTCGCCGGCTTCGCGCACACCGACGGTGCCGGGCGCCGCCGTGTCGGCGGTGATCGCGCGCGGGATCCTGCCGGCGGCGATCGAGATGATGGACGCGGTGACGATCGAGGCAGCCGAGGCGGCGGTCGACGCGCGTTACCCGGCCGGCTGCGGCGCGGTGCTGATCGTCGAGCTCGACGGCCCGCGCATCCAGGTCGAGGAGGATCTCGCCGCCGTCGAGGCGATCTGCCGCGAGAACGATGCGCGCGAGATCCGTGTCGCCGCCGATGCCGTCGATCGCGCCGCGATCTGGCGCGGGCGCAAGGCTGCGTTCGCCGCGATGGGCCGCATCAGCCCCGACTACTACGTGCAGGACGGAGTCGTGCCGCGGACGAAGCTGCCGGAGGTGCTGCGGCGGATCGACGCGCTCTCGCAGGAGCACGGGCTGCGCGTCGGCAACGTGTTCCACGCCGGCGACGGCAACCTGCATCCGCTCGTGCTCTACGACGGCCGCGTCGACGGCGAGGCGGCGCGCGCCGCGCACGTTGCGGAGCTGATCCTCGAGGCATGCGTCGACGCCGGCGGCTCGATCACCGGCGAGCACGGCGTCGGCACCGACAAGGCGTGCGCGATGCCGCTGATGTTCGGCGCCGACGACCTCGAGGCGATGCTCCGCCTCCGCGCGGCGTTCGATCCGCTCGGGCTCGCCAACCCGGGCAAGGTCTTCCCGACGCCGCGGCTCTGCGGCGAGGTTCCGGTCCGTATCGCGCGCACCCACTCGAGAAGGCCGGACTTGCCGACCGGTTCTGAGCTGCTCGAGCACGAGCCGGGCGACCTGACGTGCATCGTCGAGGCCGGACTGCGCCTCGGTGCGCTTCAGGCGGCGTTGGCCGAGCACGGGCAGCGGCTCTCGCTCGACCCGCCGGGCGACCCGACGCTTGCGGAGTGCGTGCTCGACGATCTGTCGGGGCCGCTGCGCCACCGCTACGGGACGATGCGCGACCTCGTGATCGGGATCACGGTCGTCCTGCCGGACGGGCTGCGCGCGAGCTCCGGCGGCAAGGTCGTGAAGAACGTCGCGGGCTACGACCTCGCGAAGCTGTTCTGCGGCTCGCGCGGGCGGTTCGGCAGCGTCGAACGGCTTGCGCTGCGGCTGCACCCGGCACCCGACGCGTCACGCACGGTCGTCACCGCCGCGGACTGGCAGTCGCTGCACCGGTCGCAGCTCGTGCCGAGCGCCGTCGACCTCGCGAGCGGGCGGCTGCACGTGTTGTTCGAAGGCTCGCCGCGCTCCGTCGACGCGCAGGTGCGCGAACTCGGGGGCGAGGAGTCCGATCCGTGGAACGAGCTGCGCGCGCTGCAGGCGCGCCTGCCGGGACGATCGCGCTGGGACGGCGAGGACGCGCCGCTCGTCCGCCCTGGCCCGCGCATTGCGTACGTCGAGGAAGCGCGCGCGCCGAGCTGGAGCCCGCTGGCGGAACGCGTGCTGGAGGCGTTGTGCAGCCCGAGCTGATCGCGGACTGCGTCCACTGCGGCTTCTGCCTGCCGGCGTGTCCGACCTACGCGTTGTGGCACGAGGAGATGGACTCGCCGCGCGGCCGCATCTACCTGATGCAGGGGCTGGTCGACGGCTCGATCGCGCTCGATGACACCGTGGCCGAGCATTTCGACCGCTGTCTCGGCTGCATGGCATGCGTGCCGGCGTGTCCGTCCGGAGTGAAGTACGACCGCCTGATCGAGTCGACGCGCGCGCACGTCGAGACGCACTATCGGCGCGGGGCCGCCGACCGCGTGCTGCGGACGCTCGTCCTCGCCGTGATGCCGCACCGACGGCGACTGCGCGCTGCACTCGCGTTCCGGAAGCTGCCCGCACCGCGTCTGTTCGCTCCGCTTCGCGACCTCGCTCCGTCGTGGCACGACTCGACCTGGCCGCCGGAGCACCTGCCCGGTTCGGGGCCGCGCGTGGCTGTCGTCGCAGGCTGCGTCCAGAGCGTCCTCTTCGGCGACGTGAACGCCGCGACGGCGCGCGTGCTCGCCGCCGACGGTTTCGACGTCCACGTGCCGCGGACACAGGGCTGCTGCGGTGCGTTGCATGCGCACGCAGGACGACTCGAGGACGGCGTTGCACGCGCGCGGAAGCTCGAGCGGGAGCTTGCGGGCTACGACTGCGTCGTCACGAACGCCGCCGGCTGCGGTTCGCACCTCAAAGATCACGGCGTCGCCAACGTCGTCGACGTTTCCGAGCTGCTCGCGGATCCGCGCGCGACGCGCGCCGAACGGCGCCCGCTCGCGATCCGCGTCGCGCTGCAGGACGCGTGCCATCTCCGCAACGCACAGGGCGTCGCCGACGCACCACGCGCCGCGCTTGCGCAGATCCCCGGGCTGACACTGCTCGAGCCGGCGGAACAGGACCTCTGCTGCGGGAGCGCCGGCATCTACAACCTGACGCAGCCGGACGCAGCGCGCGAGCTGGGCGAGCGTAAGGCGGAGCACGTGCTCGCGACCGGGCCGGACGCATACGCGAGCGGCAACCCCGGCTGTCTCCTTCAGGTCACGGCCGCGCTGCGCCGACAGCATCGACCGCTGCCGGCATTCCATCCGGTCGAGCTCGTCGACGCGTCGATCCGCGGAGCCGACGCCGCGGCGCTCCTCGCCGGCGCGCGCTCCTAGCTACGGTGCCCGCATGAGCGACGAACGCTTTCTCGTCACCGGCGCGCTCGGCTGCATCGGCGCGTGGACGTGCGCGGTGCTCGCGGAGGAAGGCGTCGAGGTGACCGGCTTCGACCTGGGCGACGACAAGCGACGGCTGCGGCTCGCGACCGACATCGACGTTCCTGTCGTGCAGGCGAGCATCGTCGACCGCGACGCGCTCGACCGCGTCCTCGACGAACGCGGGATCACGCATGTCGTCCATCTCGCGGCGCTGCTGATCCCGCAGATCAAGGCCGACCCGCCGTACGGAACTGCGGTCAACGTCGGCGGGACGGTCGCCGTGCTCGACGCCGCGAAGTCGCGCGGGATCCAGGTCGTGTACGCGAGCTCCGTCGCCGTCTACTCGCAGCAGGACGACGACGGCCGGCCGGTTCCGAACGACGCGCCCGGGCATCCCGTCACCTTCTACGGCGTCCACAAGCAGGCGTGCGAAGGCCTCGCGCGGATCTTCTGGAACGAGGAACGCGTGCCGTCGATCGGCATTCGCCCGTGCGTCGTCTACGGCCCCGGCCGCGACAACGGGCTCACCGCGTCGCCGACGCTCGCGATGGCCGCGGCCGCGCGCGGCGAGGACGCGGCAATCGCGTTCGGCGGCCGCACGCAGCTCCAGCTCGCGCGCGACACCGCGAAGGTGTTCGTCACCGCCGCGCGCGCCGCGAGCGAGGGCGCGCGCGTGTTCCATCTCGGCGGTCCAGCGGTTCGCATCGCCGAGGCGGCGCAGGCGATCGAGGAGGAAGCGGGCGTCTCGGTCACGGTCGACGAGGAGACGAAGCTTCCGTTCCCGGAGGACTTCGACGGCTCCGCGCTCGAGCAGGCGATCGGGCCGATCGCGTGGACGCCGTTGCGCGACGGCGTCCGCCAGACGATCGAACGGCTGCGCGCCGGCTAGTCCGCGGACGTCACGGGATTGGTGATCGAGCCGATCCCGTCGATCTCGATCGTGATCTCGTCGCCCGGCTGCAGCCAGATCGGTGGGTCGCGGAACGCGCCGACGCCGGCGGGCGTGCCGGTGATGATCAGGTCGCCCGGCTCGAGCGTGATCGCCTGCGAGACGAACGCGACGATCTCGGCGACGCCGAAGATCATGTTGCCCGTGTTCGAGTCCTGGAGCGTCTTGCCGTTCAGGATCGCGCGGATCGGGAGCGCCTGCGGGTCGGGCACCTCCGACGCGGGCACGAGATCGCTCACCGGCAGGAACGTGTCGAGCGACTTGCCGCGGACCCACTGGCCGTCGGCGAACTGGAGGTCGCGCGCCGAGACGTCGTTCGCGACGACGTACCCGCGCACGTGCCCCAGCGCGTCGTCGCGGGAGACGCGGATCGCGCGCGTTCCGATCACGACGCCGAGCTCGGCCTCGTAGTCGACCTGCTTCGTGATCGACGGAATGCGAATCGCATCGCCGTCGCCGATCAGCGTGTTCGTCCACTTCGCGAAGAGGAGCGGCCGCTCCGGAAGCGCCGTCCCCTGCTCCTCCGCGTGGTCGCGGTAGTTCAGGCCGACGCAGACGATCTTCTGCGGGATCTCGATCATCACGCGACCCTATCGGGAAAGTAATCTTCCCCGAGACGATGACCACGCTCGAGAACCGGCCGAACACCGCACTCCTCGTCATCGACGTGCAGAACGGCGTCGTCGCGGGAGCGCACGAGCGCGACGCGGTCGTCGCGAACGTCGGCAGCCTCGTCGAGAAGGCGCGGCGCGAGGACGTGCCCGTCGTCTGGGTGCAGCACTCCGACGACGGTCTCGTGCGGGGGAGCGACGAATGGCGGATCGTCCCCGAGCTGGCTCCGGGCGACGACGAGCCGCTCGTCGAGAAGAACTACGGCGACTCGTTCGAGGACACGACGCCTCGAGACCGTGCTGTCGGATCTCGGCGTCGGGCGACTCGTCGTCGTCGGCGCGCAGACCGACGCGTGCATCCGCTCGACGCTCCACGGCGCGTTCGCCCGCGGCTACGACGCGACGCTCGTCAGCGACGCCCACACGACGGAGGACCAGACCGCGTGGGGAGCCCCGCCGCCGGGCCAGGTCGTCGCGCACACGAACCTCTACTGGACGTACCAGTCGGCGCCGGGGCGAACCGCCGGAACGGTCGCGACGAAGGACGTCGAGTTCGCCGGCCTGGCCTGAACGACGCGCGCCGCCCCGGGACAGCAGAAGACGCTCATCGTCCACGTAACTGGAGCGCGACCCGCGCACGCGGCGAGCGTCGCGCCTGCGCCTACCCGTTCCCGGCGTCGTCGCCTTCGGGTGGTGTCGGGCACTTCTGGGCAGGCATGACGACCGCGAAGACATTGTCCAGGACCTCTTCGGGCGGGCTGTCCTGCACGCTTGGGGGCCGTAGCGACTCCAGGGTAAACGTCTCGAGGTCGCTCGAGGACGACGAACGCGTACTTCATGGTTGCCGCTACGGCACTGTGGCGAAGCCGAGCCAGCTAACTGATCTGGACGAGTGTGACGGTGTCATGGATGCCGCGTGAGCAAGCGCGGCCGCGCGCGTTTGACGCTGACGAAACGCACGTCCAGCCGCGCGGGCTGCTCAAGGTCGTGATGCGTACCCCGTGGCGTACGATGTGGCCGGTAACTCGAGCGGTCGCGAGGCTCCGCGCCACCGGCAGTGCGACGCTGCATGGAACGGTTGCCGCCACGATCCAGTGGTGGCCTCCCGCCGTGACCTGGGAGCCGCAGGACCCAGCCGAGGCGGGCGCCGCGGGAGACACCGCGACCACGGACCCAGCGGCAACGGCTCCTAGCGTGGCGAGCATTCGCATGTAGTGACCCTACGCACGAGGCATCCGTCGCGTCAATCACTCCGGGGAGCGACGCGCACGCTGCCAGACATTCTCGTGCAGTACACCCGGGAGTCAGGTCGTCCATGTTTCGCCCGAAGCGGAAGCGGTTCTGGCGGAGTTCGGCCTCAGTTCTGGGCGGCTGAGACGGCGGCCACCGACCGCGGCGGCGACCTCCGGCGCAACAGGCCGGTGTCCTTATCAACTGAACGGTTGATCGGCGATCCCAATTCGAAGCCGGATGCCGCGGAGGCCTTCGAGCGCCGGTGCCGAACAGAGGGCCGATGCCCGCTGCGCAGCTGACTTCGACCGGGCTCGACGCGCTCCCGCCGCCCGAGATGGCCGCCAAGGCCGAGCAGGTCGGAGTGGCGAAGGCCGGAATGGACGCAGCGACGCTGTTTGCGCTCGCCGTGCTCGCAGGCGCCTTCATCGCCATGGGTGCGGTCTTCGCCACGGCCACCACCGCCGGCACGAGCGCGCTGCCCTACGGCGTCGTCCGGCTCCTCGCCGGGCTCACCTTCTCGCTGGGGCTGATCCTCGTGGTCGTCGCCGGCGCCGAGCTCTTCACCGGCAACAACCTGATCGTGATGGCATGGGCGAGCCGGCGCGTCTCGACCCTCCGTCTCCTGCGCAACTGGGGGATCGTCTACGCCGGGAACTTCGTCGGAGCGATCGCAACCGCGGCGCTGCTCTACGCGGGAAAGCAGTACGAGCTGGGCGGCGGCGCGATCGGCGACCAGGCGCTCTCGATCGCCACTGCCAAGACGAGCCTGGGCTGGGGACAGGCGCTCGTCCTGGGAATGTTCTGCAACGCGCTCGTCTGTCTCGCCGTGTGGCTCTGCTACAGCGCGCGCACGACCGCCGACAAGATCCTCGCCATCATCCTGCCGATCGCCGCCTTCGTGGCCGCCGGCTTCGAGCACAGCGTGGCGAACATGTACTTCATCCCCTACGGCCTCTTCGTGAAGTCGAACGCGGCGTTCGTCGCTTCCCAGCCGGATCTGCCCAACCTCTCGAACCTCACCTGGGGCCGCTTCCTGTGGCACAACCTCGTGCCCGTCACGATCGGCAACATCGTCGGCGGAGCGCTGATGGTCGGCGCGATCTACTGGTTCGTCTACCTGCGTCCGCGGGCTGCGCCGGAGCCTCTCAGAGAACCTGTCGCCAGCTGAACTCGGGCTCGTAGCCGAGCACGCGGCGGGCCTTCTCGATCGAGAGGAGCGTCGCGTTTCCCTCGACGTCGCCACGGATCGGCACGTCGGGGAACACTGCCGCCATCAGCTCGCGGCTCGGCGTGCGCATGACCGTGTCGGCGGCCGCGATGATGAACGCGTCCGCGCCGCGCACGTCCGCCTCCAGCGCGCGGCGCACGCTCTGCGCGACATCGCGGTCGTCGACGTAGCCCCAGAGGTTCCATTTGCGCGCGTGGGGGTCGTCCCAGAACCTCGGAAACCGTGCGTAGTCGTCCGGTTCCATCACGTTTGAGAAGCGCAGCCCGACGAACGGGATTCCGCTCCAGCGGCTGAACTGTCGCGCCATCTCCTCGCCGAGGACCTTGGAGAGCGCATAGGACGACTCCGGCCGCAGCTCGTGCTCCTCGTCGACGGGCGCGTAGTCGGGAGGCGTGTCGAACGGAAGTCCCAGCGTCGTCTCGCTCGACGCCCAGACGACGCGCTTCAGGCCGAGGCGCACAGCTGCCGCGAAGACGGTGTGGGTGCTGACGATGTTGGTTCGGAAGACGGTGTCGGGCGTCGCGTGCACCGGCGACGGGATTGCAGCGAGGTGAACGACCGCCTCGATACCGGGCATCCGCTCGCCGCCGGCGACCGCCTCGAGCGCCTGGCCGAAGTCGGTGAGATCCGCGGCGAGAAACGGAGCCGGCGTGTCCGGCGAGAACGACTCGGAGGACGGGACACGGTCGATGTTGAGCACCTCGTGTCCGTGCTCGAGCAGATCGCGGACGATCGCGCGGCCTGCCTTGCCGCTGCCGCCGGTGACTGCGATCTTCATCCAGAGGATTCTCGCATCTGATCGCGCAGGAAAACGTGGTAGCTTCCGTCGCTGTTGGCGCCGTAATCCTCGGCGCCGCGGATCGCTTGCCGGTTCTCACGCATCGTGGGCCGGCGAAAGTGTCCTCCCACAGACGTTGTCGGGTTGGAGCAGTTTCATCGCCCACTGACCGACTCTGGAAGGGGTTCCAATGCGAGTCCGCCACTTCGGTATTGCAGTCCTCGCGTTAGCGGTCGCGGCTTTACTTGCCGCATCCGCGTTCGCCCGCTCCACCGCGCCGGGGTTCAACAACCCCGTCACGATCACGAACACGAGCTGCCACCTCAATCACACGACGACGACAACGAACGCGACGACGATCGTCTTCGGCGTCACGAACAACGGCACCGTCTCCCACGGCTTCGACATCTCGAGCAAGTACAAGACCGGGTTGATCAAGCCGGGACAGCAGAAGACACTCACCGTCCACTTCGGCCCGGGCGCTTACAGGTACGCCTGCGTCGCGGCGCACTCGACCGTGAAGAAGGGCGTCTTCACGATTCGCTAGTTCGCGCTCGGAGACACAAATGTGACGGCCCGGCCCCTCCGGGCCGTCACGCTGAACGGGAGCGACGGGACTCGAACCCGCGACCTCCGGCGTGACAGGACTGCCCGGACGAGGACCGGCGGGAACTAACCGGTATTGGGTCGCCGTTTTACGTCACGATCCGTGACTCACGACCGTGATCCGTGCGCGCCCGTGCCGACGAGTACTTGCCAATGACTTGCCAAACAACAGCACTGCCGCGCGACTCGCATGGAGGCACGCGGCGGCGCTGCGTTGGTGTGCGACGGCAGCTAGTGGCAGTCCCAGATCGCTTTGCTGGGTGATGCCGTACCGCAGCTGTTGTGGCTGAAGGTGGGCGTGCCGGTGCCGTCCCACCAGAGATCGGCGCCCGAGCTGCCGCTCGCCGAGTTGTGGCTGAAGGTGCCGGTTCCGCCGAACTCGAAGATCCCGTAGATGCCGCCGGTCGTCGAGTTGTGATCGACCTGCGCCGCGTTCCCGAAGTCGGTGGCGATGCCGAAGTCGCGGGAGGCCACGTCGTTGTGGTCGATCGTGACCCCGGTGTCGGTGTAGATGCCTACGTCGTTCGTGTACAGGTTGTTGTGGGAGACCACAGTCGACGAGGCAGCCCCGATCGTGAGAACGCCGTTGGACTCAGGGTCGTTGAACCAGTCCGAGCCGCACCCATAGTCCGAGTCGTTGCATTCGTTGCCGCTGATCGTGTTGTGATCGATGGTCGCCGAACCACCGAAGAACACGCCGATTCCGCCGGGGCCGGCACAGACACTGCAGGGCGTGCCCTTGACGGTGTTGTGGTCGATCTGCCCGGTCGAGCCGTCGTTGATGACGAAGATCGCGGCTCTCTGGTAGCCGGTCACGGTGGTGTGGTCGATGGTGAGGTGGCCGACCTCAGGATCGGGCGGGAGTTGACCGCCGCGGATCTGGGTGCCGGCACCGACGCCGAAGCCGTTGTTGCAGTCGTTGCTCGGCGCGTTGTCGCGGATGTCGCTGACCGCCGCCCGCGTGATCGCGAGCGACGCCCCGCCGATGACGGAGATCCCCCTGTCGATGCTGTTGCAGGGTCCAGGGCCGGGGCCGGCAACAGCCAAGTTGCTCATCCGAACGCTCGCGCCGCTGTTGATCTCGACGATGTTCAGGAACCCGTGGCTGTCCGGCACGAGCGCGACGGCAGGCGCGGAGATCGTGCTCGCTCCGGAGCCTGCCCCGGTCAGGGTCAGATCCTTCGCGATCGTCACCTGCTCGACGTAGTTGCCCTTGGCAAGCGAGATCGTGTCGCCGGCCGAGGCGACGTCGACCGCCTGCTGGATGTGCTTGCACGGGCTGTTCTTGCTGCAGGTCGCGTTGTCCACGCCCGACGGTGACACGTACCTGGTCGTGCAGTTTGCGGCTGCCGCCGCAAGCACGAACACACTCAGTGAGAGCAGCCCGATGGCTGCCAGCATTGCTCGCTTCATCGCTCCTCCGTTTCTGTTGCGGTCTGTGGTCGCGCGGGGATCGCGGTCGCTCCTGCCAGCTCGGCGTGGAAGACGAGCAGCAGCGCCTCGTCGTGCGAGAGCGGCATGCAGTGGGCCTCCGCGGCGTGGCGCCTGACCGCCGCGACGAGCCCTTCCTCGTCCGCTGCGCGGGCGTCGAACCCGCACTCGCACGTGAGCGCTCTTGTCCACACGCCTCGCGGCGAGGCTAGGAATCGGCGCCTAGATCGAGGCAAGCTCACGCCTAGACCGTGGCTAGGTCATTGCGGCGCGATCGATTCTGGCGCCGCCTTCGACCCTCTCCGACGCCGTCACGACCTTGCTGTCAGCGCTGTCCTACCGCACCCAGAGCTGGTCGATGAGCATGCCGATCGCTGCCGGGCTGTACTGGTAGTTGCCGACGCGCTTCGAGAGGAAGTTCACGTCCTTCGACGCCATGAGCGGCACCCACGGTGCCGCGTCGGTGATCTCGCGGTCGACCCGTTGCCAGAGTGCGCGCGACCCGGTCGGGTCGCTCAGCTGCTCTGCCTGCGCCCTCCGCATCTGGCGGTCGATGCCCGGGTCGCAGAACTCGCTCGCGTTCGGGTTGTTGGGGCTCCCGGGCAGGAACGCTGCACAGCTGAAGAGCCGAACCAGGAACGCCGCCGGGTCCGGGTAGCCCGGCCGCCCAGCCGGTCGAACCCGATCTGCGCCCGGTTTCGCGAGTCACCGACGGCACCCCAGTATCGGTCGCCGACGACCGGCTTCACGGCCACGCGGTAACCGAGCGAGTGCAGCACCTTCACGGCCACCTGGTTGAAGCCCTCTGCCTGCGACCACGCCCAGACGGTGACCTTCATGCCGCGCGTCCCTGAGCGTGCCACGAGCGCCTTCGCCTTCGTCAGGTCGGGTGCCGTCCACGTGCCGCGCTTCGTCGAGCCGGCCGTGTACGGGCAGTAGGGGCGGTAGCCGGGGAAGTTCGGCGGCAGGATCTGGCACGTCGGCTCGGCGACGCTCGGCCCGCCCCAGGCGTTCGTCGCCGCGGCGCGGTCGACGGCGAAGTTGACCGCCCTACGGGCGTCGAGCCGGTTGAACGGCGGGACGCGAGTGTTGAGGAAGAGCGCCTGGAGGTTCGCACCTCGGGTCGGAGTGGATCTGGCTCGCGTACTGGAGCTCGAGCCTCGACACCTGCGACGGGGTCAACGGCTCGGCCAACCACACGACATCGGCCTTGCCGTCGACGACGTCGCGAATCGCCTCGTCCGCGGTGCCGGCGATGCGGATGTCGATGCGGTCGGGGTACCCGTCCGGCTGTGCGGCCCGCGACCACTCGTGGAAGAACGGATTGCGGACGAACCTGAGCAGTCTCCTCGGCCTGTAGGTCGCGATCATGTAGGGGCCGGTCGCGGGCAGCGGGTGCGTTCCGGCCGGCCGCCGCGGCGTGCCGCCCGGCAGCACGTAGGCGAACGGGGCCGCGAGCTTGTAGAGAAAGTCGGGATCCGGCCGGATCAGGTGGAAGGTCACGGTGTGGGCAGCGTCGTCGGCGACGATCCCGCGCGAGAGGTCGCACCGCTTCGGGTGCTTCCGGCATTGCGCGCCGCCGACGATCTCGTCGTAGTCGGTCGCGGGGGATCCGAGCGCGTAGTCGCGTTCGAAGGTGGAGCGGAAGTCCGTCGCCTGCACCGGCCTGCCGTTCGAGTAGCGGATGCCGGGGCGGAGCATGGAAGGTGTACGTGCGGCCGCCGTCGGTCGGCGTCGGCAGCGAAGTCGCGAGGTCGGGCACGAGCTGCGCTGCCGGCCAGACCGCTGACCTGGTTGAACGCGGTGAGGCCGTCGCCGGTCATCCGCAGGAATGGCAACGACGTACGTGTCAGCCGGAAAGCGCGAAGTCGATGGAGTCGATGAAGCTCCCCTGCCTGGGCCGGTCAGATCCGCAGCACGAGCGTCCCGCCGCGGTGGCCGGCGCCCGAGTGACGGACGGCGACGAGCACGGCGTCGCCCGACATCGCCAGTCCCAACGCGCGGCTTCCCACGCTCACTCGCTGCGCCACCTGGTTCCTGCCGGGATCGATCCGCACGACGTTGCCGTCGAACTGGTTGCTCACCCAGATGCCGCGTGGGTCGACGGCCACCGCATCCGGCCCGTTCCCGGTGGTAACGGCTGCGGTGACGGAGTTCGTGTCGGGATCGATCCGGGAAACCGTCCCGTCCAGGCTGTTCGCCACCCACGCCGCGCCGTGGCCGAAGGCGATCCCCGTCGGGCCGTTCCCGACGTGGATCGGGCGAAGACCTGCTTCCCGGTCGTCGGATCGATGCGAACCACCTGGCCCGCGGCACGCTCGCTCGCCCACAGCGTGCCTGCGCCGAAGGCGAGCTCGGTCGCGGCGACCGGGAGCGGCTTGGTCGGCCTGCCGCTCTTCGGGGTCGATCCTCGTGATCGTTCCGTCGCCGGTGTTCGCGACCCAGACCGAGCCGGCCGCGTAGACGATCCCGAGCGGCCCGCCCCCGACGGCGATCGTCTGGACGACCGTGTTCGTGCCCGGGTCGATCCGCGAGACCGTGCCGTCGAGGCTGTTGACCACCCAGACCGCGCCGGCGCCGGTCGCGATCCCGCTCGGGCCGTTGCCGACCGGAATCGTCTCGACGACGGCGTTCGTTCCAGGGTCGATCCGCGACACCGTGTGGCCGTCGGCGTTGGTGACCCAATACGCACCTTCGCCGGCCGCGACGGCCGTGGGTGTTGCGCCGACGCCGGTGTCCGCGACAAGGCGACCCGAGCGCGCGTCGACGACGCCCAGCGAGTCGCCGGCCGCCGAGACGGCCGAGCGGCCTCCGCTTCCACCGTGACCGAACACCACGAGCGGAACCACCACAGCGGCAGCGATCACGCCGGTGAGCGCAGAGAGAAGGACTGCGCGGCGCTTCCGCGACCGTCGCTCGACTACCTGCTCCGCCCGGAGCGGTAGAGCCTCCGTCTGGACTCGCGAGAGCTCGGACGTACCGGGTTCGACCGTCGGCTCGGCGACCGGCGTCGTTCGAACGGACGTCTGCGGTGCCTCCAGGAGTGCACGGTAGATCGAGTCTGTCTCCGGCGACGGATACGCGCCGAGCTCCTCCGCGAGAAGCTGCCGGCACTGCTCGTACACGCGAAGCGCCTCGGCGCGGTTTCCCGCGACGACGTGTGCCTCCATCAGACGGCGGTATCCAGCCTCGCGAAACGGCGAGAGCGCGATCAGTTCCTCGGCCCACTTTGCCGCCTCCCGCGCGGCGCCCGAACGCAGGCACGCATCGGCAAGGACGCTCAACGCGCGCTCGCGGATGTCGGCGAGGTCGCGTCGCTTCTGCTCGACCCACGTTCCGTCTTCACCGGGCAGGAACGGCCGGCGCGCCAGTGACTCCGCCGACTCAGCCGCCGCCCGTGCCTGGTCGAGCTCGCCTGCGGCGAGCGCTTCTTCCGCGTCCTGTGCGCTGCTCGCGGCTGCGAACAGGTCGACCCACGTTCCCTCGGGCAGGTCGAGCCGGTAGCAGCCGAACGCGGCTGTCAACAGCTCCCGGCCGTCGAGTCCGGCGTCTGCGAGCGCGCCGCGGAGCTTGCTGGCGATCACTGTCAGCGCCTTGTCTCTGGTCGCCGGCGGCGTCTCGCCCCAGAGCGCCTCGGCGAGCTCGTCCCGCGGAACCGCCCTGCCCCGCTCGGCTACGAGGTAGGCGAACAGGAGCCGTCCCTGCCGGCCTCCGAGCTGCGCCTCGTCGATCACGGCGCCGTCGGTCTCGACCGCGACGCGACCCGTGAGGAAGACCTTCAGCAACAGTGTGCTGAGCCATTCGCTTCCGCGATCTTGCCTCGATCTAGGCGCGGATTACTAGCCTCGCCGCGATGCGTGTGGGAAGGGTGCTCGGAAACGGGAGCGACGGGACTCGAACCCGCGACCTCCGGCGTGACAGGCCGGCGTTCTAACCAACTGAACTACGCCCCCAAGGCGGGCCTAGTGTAGCCGCGTCGGGGGGCTGCCGCCGGTACCCGGACTACCCTTGCCCCGGTGCATCCGACGACCGTCGACTGGATTGCGCTCGGGATCGTCGCGCTCTCCGCGGTGCTCGGGATGCGGCGTGGGCTGATCGCCTCCGCGCTTTCGCTCGCCGGGCTCATCGTCGGCGCGTACATCGGGGCGCGGATCGCACCGCAGCTGCTGCACGGCGGGTCGGCCTCGCCGTGGGCCGCGCTTGCAGGCCTCGCCGGCGCGGTCGCGGGTGCGCTGCTCGGGCAGGTGCTCGCCGGGATCCTCGGGTCGTTCGTCCGCGGCGGGCTGCGGCTGACCCCGTTTCGGCTCCTCGACTCGGCGGGCGGCTTCGTGCTCGGCGCTGTGACCGGGCTCGCGCTCGTCTGGGTGATCGGCGCGACCGCGCTCTTGATCCCCGGTCAGACGCGCTACCGGCAGGAGGCGGAGAAGTCACAGCTGCTGAAGAAGCTGAACACCGTCGTGCCGCCGCGCCAGCTGCTGCATCTGCTCGCGCGCATCGATCCGTTCCCGTCGATCGCCGGGCCGGAGGCGCCCGCGGCACCGTCGAGCGGCGCGATCGCCCGCGACCCGGACGTCGTCGTCGCGACGCGCTCCGTCGTGCGCGTGCTCGGAACGTCGTGTGGGGTCGGCGTCGAGGGAAGCGGCTGGTTCGTCTCGCCGCATCTCGTCGTGACCGCGGCGCACGTCGTCGCAGGTGAGACCGACACGGTCGTCGCGATCCTCGGGCGGGCGCGTCCGGCCCGCGCGCGCGCCGTTGCGTTCGACTCGCACAACGACGTCGCGGTGCTCCGCGTCGAGGGTGCAGGAGGTGCGGAGCTACCGCTCGCCGACGCGCGCCCCGGATCCGCGGTTGCGGTCGTCGGCTTTCCGGAGAACGGCCCGCTGCGTTTGACGCCGGGTCGGATTGGGCAGACGCAGGTCGTTTTCACGCAGGACGCGTACGGCCACGGGGTCGTGCCGCGCACGATCACCGCGGTCTCGGCCGGCGTGAAGCACGGCGACTCGGGCGCGCCGGCGATCGACGTGTCGGGTGCCGTCCAGTCGACGATCTTCGCCGCGCGCGCCGGCGGCTCGGGCGGTTACGGCGTGCCGGACTCGGTCGTGCGGCGCGCGGTCGCTTCCGCACGCGGGCCGGTCTCGACCGGCTCCTGCGGCGGCTGAGGCTCCGGCAGCAATTCGAGCGCGGCGAGCGGCGCCTTGAACGGCGGGATCACCTCGACTCCCGCGATACGGCCCTGCGCCTCCGCGATCAACTCCTGCGCGATCTCGAAGCCGACCTGCGCGGCATCGGTGCCCGCCGCGCGGAACCGCTCGCGCACCGCGTCGGGCACGACGATTCCCGGCACCTCGTTGTGCAGCCGCAGCGCGAGCGGATAGCTCGTGACGTAGAAGACGCCGAGCAGCACCGGAACCGGCCAGCCGCCGAGCCGGCGCTCGAACTCGTCGAGGTATGCGAGATCGAAGAGCGACTGCGTGATCGCGAACTGCGCGCCGGCCTCGAGCTTCTGCTCGAAGCGCCGCAGCTCCTCGTCGAGATCGTCGGCGGTCGGGTTGACGGCGACGCCGTAGAAGAACGACGTCGGCGCGTCGAGCGCCTTGCCGGTGAACGACTCGCCGGCGTTCAGCTTCTGGAGCAGCCGGCAGAGGCCGATCGAGTCGACCTCGTAGACGCCGTGCGAGCCGGGATAGTCGCCGACGTCGGGCGGGTCGCCCGTGATCGCGAGGACGTTGCGAAGTCCAGCGGCGTGCGCGCCGAGCAGGATCGACTCGAGTCCCATCACCGAGCTGTCACGCGGCGTCAGGTGCGGGATCGTCTCGATCCCGACCTGCTGCTCGATCGCCGCCGCCGCCATCATCGGGTTCATCCGCGCGCGCGCCGTGAAGTTGTCCGTGACGTCGAGGTAGCCGACCTTGCCGGAGTCGCGGAGCGCGCGGCAGAGGTCGAGCAGACCGTCGATCGAACCGCCCTTCGGCGGGTTGATCTCGACCGTCGCGGTGAAACGGCCCTCGCGGAGCGCGGCGGCGAAGCGGCTTTCCTCGTGCGTCGGAATTGCGCGCGTGTGCTGCGCGCGCTCGCGCGTAAAGATCGGCTGCGCAACCGCGCGCTCCTCGGCGAGCGCGTCGCGGATCGCCGAGATCTGAAGCGGCGTCGTGCCGCAGCAGCCGCCGATGATCCGCGCGCCGAGTTCGCGCGCCTGCGCCGCGAAGTCGCCGAAGTACTCCTCGTCCGCGTGCGGGTAGACGATCCGGTTGCCCCAGCGGCTCGCGAGACCGAGGTTCGGCAGCGCCGCGAGCGGCAGGCCGCCGCCCATCGCGGCGAGCGCCGTCAGCGCAGCCTGCGGTCCGGCGCCGTGGTTCGCGCCGCATGCCGCGACGCCGAGCTCGCGCATCGCCTCGGCCGCCTCGGCCGCGCCGACGCCGCCGGGCGTCTCGCCGTCCGCGTCGAACGTGAGCAGCGCGACGATCGGCAGGCTCGAGACGCTGCGCACCGCCTCGATCGCGGCCGTCAGCTCCGTGAGCTCGTGAAACGTCTCGACCGTGAACAGATCGACGCCGCGCGCCGCGAGCGCCGCCGCCTGCTCCGCGTAGACGGCTCCGCGGTCGACGACGATCGCGCCGTCGCCGAGCGGCCCGATCGAGCCGGAGATCAGCACATCCGCGCCGGAGATCTCGCGTGCCTCGCGCGCGAGCTTCACGCCGTCGCTGTTGATCCGCTCGACGTCGTCGTCGAGGAACTGCGCGGCGAGCTTCGCCCGGTTCGCGCCGAACGTGTTCGTCTCGATCAGCTCCGCGCCGGCTTGGATGTACGCGACGTGGACGGAGACGACGATCTCCGGCGCGGCGATGTTCGCCTCCTCGGGAGCGCGCAGCCCGCGCGGCGCGGCCGCCGCGATCAGCGCGCCCATGCCGCCGTCGGCGACGATCGGGCGCCCCGCTGCCAGCCGTTCGAGAAACCTGCTCACGCGGCCAGTCTACGGACGCCGAAAACGGAAAACGGGGCCGCCGCCGGCCCCGTTTTCCCGATCTCCTCTGGGGAGATTCAACTTCCGGAGCGGCCCCCGCCGCATCGGGGCCACTCAACGGTTGCTGACTGAAATATCGAGCCGGGAACCCGATTGATTCAATCCCTGGATCTCGGTTGACCGGGCTGGTTCACCCGCGAAACCGGTCAAGCAGAGTGGCTTTTGCGCCGATACCTCCAGCGATCCGGTCGGGGGCTGACGGCAATCACCCTGCGGCTTGGGTCTCGAGCGGCGCCGAAAGGCGTCGTTCCTTTTAGTGATGGAGGGTGCGCCCTTCCATGCCGCCGGCGACGGTCACGAGCTCGCCGGTGACGTGCCCGGACAGCTCGTCCGAGGCGAGGACGACGACGGCGCGCGCGATGTCGTCGGCGACGGCGACCTTCTTCAGCGCCATCGTCCGCGTCACGCGCGCGATGTCGTCGGGGTCGAGCTTCCCGCGCGTCATCTCCGTCACGGTCCAGCCGGGCGCGACCGCATTGACGCGTCCGAGCGGCGCGATCCGGACGATCTCGTTCTTCAGGCTCAGCAGCAGACCGACCTGGATCGCGGACTTCGCGGCGGCGTAGTCGGCGTGGTTCGCCTCGCCGAAGCGGCCTGCGGTCGAGCCGACGAGGACGAGATTCCCGTGGCCGTTCCGCTCGACCTCGCGGAGGAACGCGCGCGCGGTGAGGAACGTCGCCGTGAGGTTCGCGCGGAGTGTCTCCTCCCAGCGGTCGAGCGAGATCTCCCAGACCGGCTCCTCCGGGCGCGGCCACACGCCGGCGACGGCGGCGCAGACGTCGACCTGGCCCAGCGCGTCGCGCGCGCCGGCGAACAGCGCGTCGACCTGGTCCTCCTCCCGCAGGTCGGCGCCGAGCACGGGCAGCCCGCCGAGCTCCGCCGACAGCGCGTCGGCCCGCTCGCGGCCGGAGTTGTAGTGGATCGCGACGCGTGCGCCCTCGGCCGCGAACGCGCGCACGCACGCGGAGCCGATCCCGCCCGAGCCGCCGGTGACGAGCACGCCCTTGCCGGCGAGTCCGGTGTCCACGGCGAGTAGCCTACGGGCCATGCGCGTCCACGTGATCGGCGACATGGAGGGCGTCGCCGGGATCGTCAAATGGGGCCAGACGGCGGGTGGCGACACCGCGCTCTATCAGGAAGGGCGCGTCCTCTACACCGAGGAGATGAACGCTGCGGTTCGCGGTGCAAAGGCGGCCGGCGCGACGGAGATCGTCGTGATGGACTGCCACGGCGCCGGCGGCGACTACACGTTCAATTCGCTCGTCCCCGACCTGCTCGACCCGGACTGCGAGTACGTCGTGCAGAGCGAGTGGACGGAGTACACGGATCTGTTGGAGCAGGGCTGCGATGCGGCGCTGTTCGTCGGCATGCACGCGATGGCAGGCAGCGAGACCGGCGTCCTCTCGCACACCGTCTCCGGGCAGGCGTGGCTGAACCTCCGCTTCAACGGGACGCTCGTCGGCGAGACGGGGATCAACGCAGCGCTGTGCGGGAACTGGGGCTGTCCCGTCGCTCCTCGTCACCGGCGACCGCGCCGTCTGCGACGAGGGGCGCGCGCTGCTCGGCGACGGGCTGACGACGGTCGAGGTGAAGGTCGGGCTCGGCCGCTTCAGCGCGCGGCAGAAGACGCCGGCGCGGGCGCGCGAGCTGATCGAGGCGGGCGCGAAGCGAGCGCTGGCCGATCTCGGCGCGGTCAAGCCGTACGACCCGGGCAGCCCGTGCGAGATCGAGATCCAGTTCACCTCGCCGGACCGGCTCGTCGAGTACGCGAACCGCAAAGGCGTCGAGGTCGTAGGATGCGCGCACGATCGTCGTCCGCGGCGACGACTGGTGGAGCACCTGGTCGGGGTTCTACTTCTAGGTAACAGAAGCTCAACTTGACTTCTCGAGGCTGCGCGTAAGAATGGGCCTCCTGCGGCTCTCTGCGGCGTTCGGACCGTGTTGCACCGACCAGGGGGAGTACCGCATGAATCACGACCTGTCCAGGCGCTTCTGGCTGGAGGCTGGGCTCGCAGCCGCAAGCGTCGTTCCTGCTCGTCGTCACGCTTCTGTGGACGGACTGGATCGAGATCGTGTTCCGTGTCGATCCTGACAACGGAAGCGGCTCGTTCGAATGGCTGATCGTCGGGATCGCCGCGATCGCTGCCGTGACGTGCTCGATTCTCGCGCGCGTGGAGTGGAAACGCGCCCAGGAGGTGACGTAAACGATGCCCGCTGATCCTGTCGTCAAGCTGCTGAAGCAGTCGTCGATGAGCTTCGTCGGCACGGTCGAGCGCCTCGGCGCCGCGACGATGACCGACGTTCCGGTCGACAGCCACACGGCGGTCGTGCGTGTCGACCAGATGCTCCACTCGCCCGATGCGTTCGCGAGCCTCGCGGGCTCGCCGATCACGGTGCAGCTCGCCGCGAAGGCGCCGCTGCCGAAGGAGGGCGACCAGCTCACGTTCTTCGCGAACGGGCTCGCGTTCGGCTCGAGCATCGCCGTCACCGAGGTCGGGAGGCTCTCGGCCAGCGAGGTCGCGCCGCACATGGCGCGGGCCGCGCAGACGGGCGCAGGCGCGTTCTCCGACGCGATCGCGGAGGTCGAGTCCGAGCAGTTCCGCATGCATGCGAAGAGCGCGCAGGCCGTGATCCTCGGTCGCGTCACCGCGCTCGAGAAGGCGGAGGACTCACTCGCGCTCGAGCACGACGCGGACTGGTGGATCGCGACCGTCGATGCGTATCAGGTCGCGAAGGGACCGCTGAAGCCGGGCGAGATCGAGGTGCTCTACGCGAACAGCCTCGACATCCGGTGGCACACCGCGCCGAAGCCGAAGGCCGGACAGGAGGGCCTCTTCATCCTCCACGCGACCGACCGGACGCTGAGCGGCCTCGCGAAGTACCAGATCGTCCATCCGGAGGATCTCCAGCCGGTGCAGAACCTCTCCGCACTCACGACGAACGGGAAGATCAAATGATCAAGGTCGTCAACATGATTCCGGCGTCTCTGAGCGGCGAGACGAACCAGGACAGCGAACCGAGCCTCGCGGTCAACCCGGCGAATCCGAAGACGATGGTCGGGACGGCGTTCACGCCCGCACCGACCGGCGGCACGCACCTCGCCGATCTACGTGTCGACCGACGGCGGCAACACGTGGTCGTTCCGCAACGTGCTCCCTGGCGGGAGCGGCGGAACGCACGACATCTCCGTCGGTTTCGGCTTGACCAGCGGCCGTCTCTATGCCGGAATCCTCAACGCCTCGAACAACCACTTCCAGATCCTCCGCACGGCGAACGCTGCCGGCGTGACGCCGATGACGCAGCTGACCGACCGCGCCAACGAGGATCAGCCGTGGGTCGTCGCGACGAGCGTGAAGGTGAAGACGCTGACCCGCGACCGGGTCTACGTCGGTAACAACAACTTCAACACGGTGCCGAAGACCGCCACCGTCGACCTCTCGCTGAACGCGGCCACGGCCGCGGCACCTGCCGGCTTCGGTCCGCACAAGATCGAGAACGGCGGGGCGAACCCGCAGGACGGGCCGCCGATCCGCATCGCCGTGCACGCCGACGGCCATGTGTACGCCGCGTTCCAGCGGTGGACGAGCGGCTCGAGCAGCGTCGGCAACTTCAACATGGACGTCGTCATCACCCGCGACGACAACGGAGGGAGCGGGGCAAACCCGTTCCAGGCACTCGGCGCCGCGGGGAAGACGATCGCCGCGGGGCGGTTCATCCGCTTCAACGCGACCATGGGCCAGGAGCGGCTCGGCGCCGATCTCGCGATCGCGGTCGACCCGAACAACTCGGGCACGGTCTGGATCGCGTGGTGCGACCGCGTCGGCGGCGTGAACGGCACCGACTGGACGATGCACGTGCGGCGGTCGACCGACCACGGCGTCACGTGGTCCGGCGATCTCCGGACGATCACGAACGCGAAGAATCCCGCGCTCGCGGTCAACTCGAACGGCGAGCTCGGGCTGCTCTACCAGGCGTTCACCGGCTCGCGCTGGATCACGAGGCTCGAGCTGACGTTCAACGGCTGGTCGACGGCCGCGACGACGGTCGTGCTTCACACGGCGCCGTCGTCGTCACCGGCACGCTCGTTCTTCCCGTACATCGGCGACTACGTTCGGATGCTCGCGCTCGGCACGAGCTTCTACGGGGTGTTCTGCGGGAACAACACGCCGGACTCGGCGAACTTCCCGAACGGCGTCACGTACCAGCGGGGCGCCAACTGGGCGACGAAGACGCTGCTCAGTACCGACGGCGTGACGCACGTTCCGGTGTCGATCGACCCGTTCTTCTTCCAGTGGTCGCCGCCGCCGCTTCCGATCATCGCGCCGGCGCCGCATCCGATCTCGACGGTCAAGCCGATCACGCGGGATCCGATCACGACGAAGCCGCAGCCGATCAGCATCGTCGACCCGCCGCCGCTCATCGGGCCGGTGCCGTCGCCGGTGACCCGCGGCAAGACGACACGTCGCGGGAAGGGATCGACGATCGACCTCTGAGATGAGGAGGAGTCGCGAGGAGAGGGTCCTGCTCGTCAGCATGCCGTTCGGCGCGCTCGAGCGGCCCTCCCTCGCGCTCGGACTTCTCGCCGCGCACTGCCGCCGTGCCGACATCGCATGCGACACGCGGTACCTGAACATGCTCTTCGCCGACCGGATCGGCGTCGAGGACTACCTCTGGATCACGGGGGAGGTGCCGTACACGGCGTTCGCCGGCGACTGGGTCTTCGCCGAGGCGCTGCACGGCCCGCGGCCGGAGGCGGACGATTCCTACGTCGCCCGGGTCCTGGTCGAGCAGTGGCATCAGACCGAGACCGACCTCGCCCGCCTCAGGCGGGCGCGCGCGCACGTCGAGTCGTTCCTCGACGACTGCCTCGAGGTCGTCCCGTGGGAGCAGGCGACGCTCGTCGGCTTCACGTCGGTCTTCCAGCAGAACATCGCGTCGCTCGCGCTCGCGGCGCGGGTCAAGGAGCGTTGTCCCGACGTGACGATCGCGTTCGGCGGCGCGAACTGGGAGGAGGCGATGGGCGTCGCGCTGCTTGCGCAGTTTCCGTTCGTCGACCTCGCGTTCTCCGGCGAGGCCGACCGGTCGTTCCCCGCGGTGCTCGAGGCGCGGGCGGCCGGGCTGCCGCTCGACGGGATCGCGGGCGTGACGGCCGCGGGGCGGCGGCGGCGCGCGCCCGCGAAGGCGACAAGCGTCGCGCGGCTCGACGACGTGCCGTACCCGGATTACGACGCGTTCTTCGAGCAGCGGAGCGCCAGCGGCGCGGGCGGCGTGACGCCGACGCTCCTCGTCGAGACGGCGCGGGGCTGCTGGTGGGGCGAGCGGTCGCACTGCACGTTCTGCGGGTTGAACGGCGCGACGATGGCGTTTCGCAGCAAGAGCCCCGAGCGTGTCGTCGACGAGTTCGCGCACCTCCGCGACCGCTACGGCGTCCGTGCGTTCAGCGTCGTCGACGACATCCTCGACATGGGCTACTTCAAGTCGGTGATCCCGATGCTCGCCGAGGCCGATCTCGGGCTCGAGCTCTTCTGGGAGATCAAGGCGAACCTCACGGCGCAGCACGTCCGCGACCTGCGCGACGCCGGCGTGATCTGGGTACAGCCGGGGATCGAGAGCCTCAACGACCACGTGCTCGACCTGATGCGCAAGGGTACGACGGCGTTCAAGAACATCGAGCTGTTGAAGTGGTGCAAGGAGTACGGCGTGAAGCCGCTCTGGAACTTCCTCTACGGCTTCCCGGGCGAGACGGCCGAGGACTACAGCGCGCAGATCGAGCTCCTCCACTCGATCTGGCACCTCGATCCGCCGACCGGCTGGGGGCCGGTGCGGCTCGACCGGTTCAGCCCGTATCACGCGGATCCGGCCGGGATGGGGATGGAGAACGTGCGGCCGATGACGCCGTTCACGTTCCTCTATCCCTACGACGTCGAGACGGTGATGGAGATCGCGTACTACTTCGAGTTCGACTACGCCGACGGCCGCGCGGGCGACACGTTCGCGCGCGAGGCCGTCGATCTGGTGCGCGTCTGGATGGAGCAGCAGTCGACGGGAATGCTGTCGATGCGCGTCGGCCGTGACGGCTCGGTCTTCATCGAGGACACCCGCGACACGATCGACCCGAGCCCGCGGACGGCGTTGATCCGCGACTGGAAGGCGGCGGTCTTTGTCGAGTGCGACCGGGCGCAGACGTTCCGTGCGCTCGCCGAGCTGCCGGCGGTTGCCGACGAGGGCGTCCCGGACGGCGAGCTCGAGGCGTTCCTCGGCCGTTGTGTCGAGAACCGGCTGATGGTGACGAACGGGCGCGCGTGGCTCAACGTCGCGGTGCACGTGCCGGCGCGCGAAGAGGCGCCGGCGCGGGAGCCGCGCGCGCTCCTACACTCCGTCGCGTGAGTGAACCGCATGTCGCCCGCATCTCGATCGCACCGGTGAAGTCGCTCGGGCTCGTCCACCCGGACGAGGTCGAGGTCGGCGCGCACGGCGTCGTCGGCGATCGCCGCTTCTGGCTCCTCGACGAGGACGGACGGCTGTTCAACGGCAAGCGGCACGGGCCGATGGTCGGGATCCGGCCGGAGTGGGACGAGACGACGCGACGGCTCGCGCTCACGTTCCCGGACGGACGGGTCGTCGACGGGACGGTCGAGCTCGGCGAGCCTGCGGCGGTCGAGCTGTATCGCGAGCCGCTTCCGTCGCATCGCGTCGTCGGGCCGTGGGAGGACGCGATCTCCGAGTTCGTCGGCGAACCGCTCACGCTTCTGTGGGCCGACGAGAGCGCGGTCGACCGCGGGCTGGGCGGCGGGACGATCACGCGTCGTGTCGCGTGCGTCGCTCGAGCGCCTGCGCGCGGAGGCGGGCGCCGGGGCGGAGGTCGACGGGCGCCGTTTTCGGATGCTGTTCGAGATCGACGGTGTCGCCGCGCATGAGGAGGACGGGTGGCTCGACGCGCAGGTGCAGGTCGGCGACGCGGTGCTCCAGCTCAACGGCGACGTCGGCCGCTGCGTCGTCACGTCGCATGATCCCGCCCGCGGCGTCACCGACCTCGACACGCTCGGGACGCTCGCCCGCTACCGGCGCGAGGGGCGGAACGAGCCGCTGCCGTTCGGCGTCTACGGTTCGGTCGCCGTGCCCGGCCGGGTGCGCGTTGGAGATCCGGTGCGCCCGCTTCTCGTCGCGGCATAGCACGACCGCTATCCTGGGACCATGGCAGCCCCGCCGCCGAAACGGCCGCTCGAGCGGCTGCACGAACGCATCGTCGCAGGCGACCGCGGCTATTTCTTCGCGCAGATCGCGGACCGCGTCTCCGAGCGGCGCACCGAGATGGGGATGTCGCAGCGCGAGCTCGCGGTTCTCTGCAACACGACGCAGTCGGCGATCGCCCGCCTCGAGCGCGGCGGCCGCCCACCGCGGATCGACACGCTGCTCCGCATCGCGGAGGCGCTCGACTGCGACCTGCACGTCGAGCTCGTCCCGCACAAGAAATAGAACAGTCGCCGTCCCGCCGTGTCCCGTTGGGACGTGGCGGTTCTCTTAACGGGGTCTGACCCCGTTAAGAGGGCACGCGACCGACGTTCGGCTACAGCGTCAGCTCGAGCCCGTCGTGCGCGCGCTCGAGGCCGTCGGCGAGCGGCAGCTCGTCCGGGCGGTGGATCACGAGCAGCCGACGGGCGCCGGAATCGCGGAACGCGTCCGCCGCCTCGGCTGCGGTCATGTGGCCGCGGCCGCCGGCTTCCGGCTCCGGCTCGTCGAGCGTCGCCTCGCAGAGGAACAGATCCGCGTCGGCCGCAAGCTCCGCGAGTGCCGGGCTCGGAGCCGAGTCGCCGGAGTACGCGAGCGTGCGCCGGCCGTCGGACACGCGCATGCCGTACGTCGCGTGGTCGAAGTGCGGCAGCCCGACCGGCGTCACCTCGAGCCCGGCCGCCGCGAACGCCGTTCCGTCCACGTACTCCCGCACGCGGAACACCTCGGCAAACAACCCGTTGACGCCGAACCGGTCGCCGAACGACGCGAGCGTCTCGATCCCGTCCGGCGGCAGCCACAGCTCCGGCGGCTCGGCACCGCGGCCGGCGCCGAACTTCGCGCCGAACACCCACGGCACAAGGTCGCCCCAGTGATCGAGATGGAAGTGCGTGATCACGACCGCGTCGACGCTGGGCCAGCTCTCCCGCTCGCGCAGCCTCGCCAGCACGCCCGGCCCGCAGTCGAGCAGCAGCCGTCCCTGACCCTCGACGAGATACCCGGATTGCGCGCCGCCGGGGTTCGGCCAGGCCGGGGAGCAGCCGACGACGGTGAGCTTCATCTTCGTATCCTCGCGCAAACCCTCAGGCCGCCGTCCCGGTGTATAACTGCCTCGTGGCCAGGGCTTCCGTGGAAATGCTCCAGCATGTTCCGCTCTTCGCGGGCCTCGACAAGAAGGAGCTCGAGCAGATCGCCGACTCGATGCGCGAGCGCCGGTATTCAGCCGGTGACAGCGTGACGCAGGAAGGCGCTGCCGCCGCGGCATTCTTCGTCGTCGACGAGGGAACCGCCGACGTCACGGTCGACGGTGAGGCCCGCGGGACGATCGGCCCCGGCGACTACTTCGGCGAGATTGCGCTCCTCACCGAGTCCGCGCGGACGGCGACGATCGTCGCCAAGACGGACATGCTCTGCTACGGCATGACGACGTGGGATTTCCGGCCGCTCGTCGAGAGCAACTCCACGATCGCGTGGAAGCTCTTGACCGCGATGGCCGACAAGCTCAGGTAGCGACACCGCCGTTCATCGGTTGTTAGTGTCGCCGCGTGAGGCCGGTCGACTCGATTCCGTACATGGTCGATCACGAGCCCGCGCCCGGGCGCCTGCGACTCGTGCAGCAGTTCGTGAACACGGTCGACTACGAGCACGGACGCGAGGTGCTGCACGAGCCGGCGCAGCTGCAGCGCCTGCTCGCCGGGCTCGGGCTGATCGAGGAGGACGTTACGGTCGACGAAGACGACCTCCGTCGCGCGCATGACGTGCGGGCCGCGCTGCGCACGCTCGCGCTCGAGAACAACGGCGGCGCCGCCGATCCCGACGGGCGCGCGCTCCTCGAGCGCACCGCCGCGAACGGACGGCTCGTCGTCCACTTCGACGGCCGCGCCGCAGTCCTCGTGCCCGTCCGTCCGCGGGCGTGCGCGGCGCGCTCGCGGATCTCGTCGGAATCGTCTACACCGCGATGGCGGACGGCACGCTGGTCGCGGCTGAAGGCGTGCCGGCGCGAGATCTGCATGTGGCTGTTCTACGACCGCTCGCGCAACCGTTCGGCGCGGTGGTGTCAGATGGCGGTGTGCGGCAACCGCACGAAGACGCACGCGTACCGCACGCGCCGCCGCGTCACGTGACGTCGCGAAGGACGCCGGGCACGAATCGGTCGTCCGTGAGCCACAGTCCGGTGACAGCGAGCGCCGCTCCGGCGAGCGCGATCAGCACGCTGCCGATTCCCGGCACGGTCAGCGCGAAGAAGCTCCGCATGCCGGGCGCTGCGATCACGAGCGCGTACGCGACGAGCATCGCCAGCACGAGCGTCCCGACCGCAGCCGCGCGCTTCCGGCTCGTCGCCTCGAGCGCGAGGATCAGGTAGAGCCCGACGAGGACGAGCACCGTCGTCGCGATCGTGCGCGACTCGTCGAGCGGAATCCGTCCGACGTTGCGCGCGAAGACGAAGCTCGCGACGACGCCGAGCCCCGCCGCCGTTCCCGCGGGGACGGCGAAGCGGCCGACGTCGAACAGGAACCGCTGCGAGCGGTAGCTCCCCTCGCTCGGCGCGAGCGCGAGGAAGAACGTCGGGATCCCGATCGTCACTGCTGCGGCGAGCGTCAGGTGCCGCGGCAGCAGCGGATACGCCTGCGGCGTCAGGCCGATCGCGAGGATGAGAAACGTCGCGAAGGCGGACTTCGTGACGAAGAGCTTCGCGACGCGCTGCAGGTTGCGGAGCACCTGGCGTCCCTCGGCGAGCAGCGCCGGAATGCTCTCGAAGTCGCCGCGCACGAGCACGAGGTCGGCGACGCTGCGCGCCATCTGCGAGCCGCTTCCCTGCGCGATCCCGAGCCGCGCCGCCTTCAGCGCCGGCACGTCGTTGACGCCGTCGCCGACCATCGCGACGTAGCGCCCTTCCGCCGTCAACAGCTCGACGACGCGCTTCTTGTCCTGCGGCGCGATGCGTCCGATCACCGAGTGCTCCGCGAGCAGGCGGCGCAGCGACGCGTCGTCCGCCGGAAGATCGGTGCCGTCCAGCGGCGGCCCGTCGAACGCGACGCCGGCGTCTGCAGCGACCGCGGCGACGGTCGACGGACGGTCGCCGGAGAGCACGAGCACGCGGATGCCCTGCGCCTGGAGGAACTCGACCGCCTCGCGCGCGTCCTCGCGAAGCTGCTCCGAGAGAACGGCGAGGCCGATCGTCTCGAGCCCGGACGGCGCGTCGCCTGCGGGCAGGGCGGCTGCGGTTCCGAGCGCGACGACGCGGCGGCCGGCGGCTGCTTCGTCGTCCGCCGTCGCCTCGAGCCCGCCGAGCGGAAAGAGCTCCGGCGCGCCGAGCACGTAGACGCCGTCGGCGAGCTCGAGCGCGCTCCAGCGGCGGCTCGACGAGAACGGGACTTCGTCGAACGGTTCCTCCGTCTCGAGCTCCTCGTCGTCGAGCGCCTCGATCGTCGCGTTGCGCACTGTCGTTGCCGCGGCGTACCGGGCGAACGCGCGCTCGACGTCGCGCTCGTCGACGCCGGGCATCGCGATGAACCGTTCGACGCGCAGCTGCGCGTCCGTCAGCGTTCCGGTCTTGTCGAGGCAGATCGTGTCGACGGCGGCGAGCGACTCGATCGCGTTCAGCTGCTGCGCGAGCGCGCCGCGCCGTGCCATGCGGATCGCCGCGACCGCGAACGTGAGGCTCGTCAAGAGGATCAGCCCCTCGGGGACGAGCGTCACCACCGCGGCGACCGTCGTCGTCACCGCTTCGTGGATCGGCGTGTGGCGCCGCCACAGCGTCCACACGAGTGCGATGCCGAGCGCGACGAGCACGCCGACGAGCACGAGCAGCAGCCGGTTGAACGACCGCTCGAGCGGGGTGCGCGGATGACGGAACTCGCGTGCCTCGCCCGCGAGCCGCGCCGCGTAGCTCTTGTCGCCGATCGCCGCGACGACGTACGCGCCCGTGCCTTCGACCGCGAACGAGCCGGAGCGCACGTCGTCGCCGGCGCCACGCGGCACCGGCGCCGACTCGCCCGTGAGGATCGACTCGTCGAGCGCGAGTGCGCTGCTCCGCCGCAACTGCCCGTCGCCGACGACCTGGTCGCCCGGCTCGAGCAGCACGACGTCGCCTTCGACGACCTCGGCGACGTCGAGCCGGATCGGCGCGCCGTCGCGGACGACCGTCGCCGTCGGCGCGACGAGCGCGGCGAGCCGGTCGAGCGCGACCTTCGCGCGGATCTCCTGCGCGATCCCGATCACCGAGTTGGCGACGAGGATCGCGAGGAAGAGCGCGTCCGCCGCCGCGCCGAAGATGAGCGTCACGACGCCGAACACGAGCAGGATCAGATTGAAGATCGTGAAGACGTTCGCGACGACGATGCTCTTGTAGGAGCGGCTCGACTCCTCCGAATCGGCCGGCCGCGCGGCGAGCCTGCGCTCGGCCTCGCGCTGCGTGAGCCCAGTCGGCGCCACGGTCGTCGCCATAGGGCCAAGTCTGCACTACACCTTTGCCGATCGAGCCCGATAGCCGGAGGCCGGAGGAAGCGCCTCAGGATGCTTCAGCACCACGGAGCGCGTCTGCGTCGGAGCGCCTGCGTGGAGCGCACCCGGCGGAGCCGGGACCGCGCTCCCGGCGCAGCCCAACGTCGGCGCGCCACGCGTGCCTTTCCGTCGTAGCGAAACCGAAGGTTTCGCTACGAAATCCGCCGGGCGCCGTCGAAGCGCTGGCCGTACCAGCCGCTCATCGTCGAGATCGAGACGACGGTGCCGGTGTGCGGAGCGTGGATGAAGCGGTTGTGGCCGAGGTAGATGCCGACGTGGCCCTCGCCGTCGAAGAAGACGAGGTCGCCTGGCTTCAACGCCCAGCGGCCGACGCGGCGGCCGCGCCAGTAGTCGGCGAAGCTCGAGTGGGCGAGCGAGATCCCGAAATGCCCGTACACGTAGCGGACGAAGCCGGAGCAGTCGAAGCCGGTGCGGGGAGACGAGCCGCCGTACCGGTACGGGACGCCGAGCAGCTTGCGGGCGTACTGCGCCGCGTGCAGCCCGACCATGAGCTTGCGCTGCGCCGCGAGGAGCTTCTTCTTCTTCGCCGGGAACGACGGGAGGAACGTGACCTTCGCCGCGGCGGCCGACGTCGGGTCAGTGCTCGCCGGTGCCGGGCCGTCGGTCGGGTCGGGCACCATCGCGCCGCGGCTCGGGAGCGGGCGCAGGAACGCGATTCCCATCACGACGGTGATGCACAGCAACAGGAGTAGGAATCGGATGTTCCGCATGAAGAGGGTTTGCCTTCGGCAAGGGCGCGGCCGCGAAATGCGGCCGCTCTGTCGGTGGGCAAGCCCCATTGCAGCAGCCGCCGGGGGCGACCGTCATGACCCATACGGGGTATCTCCACAAAGTTTCCGAACATTTTCCGCCGAAAGCTGCCGGAATCTCATCGGGGCCAAGCTGGGACCCGAAAGCGACCCCTATCGGCCTTGAATCCGTCCGACCGGACCATCTAGGATCCGAGAATGCAGACCGAGCCGCTTTCCTCCACGGCCGCCGAACGGCAGCGGGAGCCCGACGCCGTGCAATTCAGCGCCGAGGGAGCCGTCGCGACGGCCGAGCTCGCCGAGTGCACGTGCCCGGACTTCTGCGAGCGCGACCACGACAACGAGTAGCCGGCGACTAGCCGAGCCGGTCGCCGCCGACCGGGTCGAACAGGTGCGCCTCCTCCGGCCGCGGCCGGAGTGACACCCGCGAGCCGCGCGCGGGGGCGGTCTTCGTCTCCGTCCGCGCGACGAGCTTCATTCGCTCGCCGGCGACGTCGGCGACGCAGAAGAGATACGCGTCGGCGCCGATCTCCTCGACGACCTCGATCTCGGCGTCGATCCCGTCCGGCGCCAGCTCGAGCGACTCCGGGCCGGACGCCGAGCAGCAGCTCGTTCCAGCCGCCGGCGGTCGCCGCGGCCCGCACCGGCTCCGGCAGCGGTATCTCGACGCCGCCGAGCGACACCGAGCCGTTCGTGCCGAGGGCGACCGGCACGAGGTTCATCGACGGCGAGCCGATGAACGACGCGACGAAGCTGTTCGCCGGCGTCGCGTAGAGCGCGCGCGGCGTGTCGCACTGCTGGAGGTAGCCGTTGTGGAGCACGGCGACGCGGTTCCCGAGCGTCATCGCCTCGGCCTGGTCGTGCGTGACGTAGACGGTCGTGACGCCGAGGCGGTCCTGGAGCGCTGCGATGTCGGCGCGCATCTGCACGCGGAGCTGCGCGTCGAGATTCGAGAGCGGCTCGTCCATCAGGTAGACGCTCGGCTGCCGGATGATCGCGCGTCCCATCGCGACGCGCTGCCGCTGGCCGCCGGAGAGCTGGCCGGGCTTCCGCTCGAGGTACTCCGTGAGCCCGAGCATCTCGGCGACGGCGCGCACCCGCTTGTCGCGCTCGGCCCGTGACACGCGTGCCATCTTCAGCGGGAACGCGATGTTCGCTGCGACGGTGAGGTACGGATAGAGCGCGTAGTTCTGGAACACCATCGCGACGTCGCGGCGCTTCGGCTGGACGTCCGTCACGTCGCGGTCGCCGATGTAGATCGCGCCCGCGTCGACCTCCTCGAGGCCGGCGAGCATCCGGAGTGCCGTCGTCTTCCCCGAGCCGGACGGGCCGACGAGGACCATGAACTCGCCGTCCTCGATGTGGAGATCGAGCGCGTTGACCGCGGGAGCGTCGGTTCCCGGATAGATGCGGCTCGCCTGCTCGTAGCGGACGTCAGCCACCGGACGACCTCGCGGGCTCCGGCGCGACGAGCTCGTTGCGCAATCGCTCGAATGCGGCCGGAGGCGCGCCGAGCTCGTCGAGGCCGAGCAGCGCGGCGCCGAGCACGGGCGGTGCCTCGGAGACGTGCGGCGCTGCCAGCGGCGCGACCGCGTGCAGACCCGCCGCGACGGCGTCGACGAGCCCGGCGTTGCCGGACTGGAAGAGCCCGCCGCCGAGCACGACGTCGACGCGCTCCTGCGTCAGCTCGAGCCGCGCGAGCGCGACGCGTGCGAGCGTCGACGACCTCGGCCGCGAGCCGGTCGCGGATCTCGGCGGCGACGGGATCGTCCGCGGCCTCGGCGAGCACGATCGGCGCGAGCTCGACGACGCGGCGCTCGTCGATCGCGCCGAAATGGATCGCCTCCGCGAGCTCGCTCGGCGAGCCGAGACCGAAGTACGCGGACACCGCGCGCTCGAGCGACGTCAGCGGGCCGCGGCCGTCCTCGCTCCGCGCCGCGGCGGAAATCGCCGCGACTCCGAGGTCCTGACCGCCGCCCCAGTCGCCGGTCGTCGGGCCGAGCGCCGGGAAACGCGTGTGCCGTCCGTCGGGTGCGACGCCGACGCAGTTGATCCCGGCGCCGCAGACGATCGCGACGCCCCAGCCGCGGTCGGTGCCGGCGCGGAGCACTGCGAACGTGTCGTTGTCGACCGTCGAGTTGAGCGCCCAGCCCCGGTTCGCCGCGTGCTCGACCGCCGCGTGGACCTCGCGCGGAAAGTCGACGCCGGCGAGCATCAGCTGCGCGACTGCGACCGGAGCTTCGATGCGCGCCTCCGCCGCCGCGCGCGTGAACAGCTCGTCGAGGACGTCGAACGCGCGCTCGATCCCGAGATGGTGCGGCGAGCTGCCGCCGCCGCGTACGAGCGCCAGCACCTCGCCGTCGTCGCGGACGAGCGCGAGATCCGTCTTCGAGTTGCCGCCGTCGACGGCGAGGACGACGCGACCGCTCATACGACCGCCTCGGCGATCAGCAGCCGTTCGAGCAGACCGTCGACGAGGTCGATCTGGCCGATCAGCGGATGCGCGAGCAGCGCCTTCCGCGCGACCGTCATGTCGCGTGTCGTCGCCGCCTGCACCGCGAGCCGTTCGTACGCGGCGACGTGCTGCGACGAGGCCGAGCAGCTCCGGCGCGAGCGGCGCCTGCGGCAGCGGCTCGATCCCTGCTGCCGTGACGCGCGCCGGAACCTCGACCACGTCGTCGTCCGCGAGCCCGGCCAGCGTGCCGTTGTTCCGCACGTCGACCTCGTGCACCGCGCCGTCGCCGGTGACGAGCGACGACACCAGCCCGACCGCCGCCTCGCTGTAGAACGCGCCGCCGCGCTGCTCCAGCAGCGCCGGCTTCTCGGCGAGCTCGGGATCGCGGTACATCTCCAGCAGCTCCCGCTCGATCTCCGCGACGACCGCGGCGCGCGGCGTCTCCGTCTGCTGATCCGCGAGTACGCGGTCGTGCGCGTAGAAGTAGTGGAGGTAATAGGACGGGATCGCGCCGAGCTCCTCGAGCAGCGAGCGCGGCAGCTCCGTCTCCGCGGCGATCTCGTCGCCGTGCGCCGAGAGCAGCAGCGGCAACACGTCGGCGCCGTCGACGAGCACCGCGCGGATCCATGTCAGGTGGTTCAACCCGACCTGGTCGACGACGACGCGCGCCGGCTCGACGCCGAGCATCCGCGCGAACGAGCGCTGGAAGCCGATCGCGACGTTGCAGAGCCCGACCGCGCGATGACCCGCGTCGAGCAGCGCGCGCGTCACGATCCCGACCGGGTTCGTGAAGTCGACGATCCACGCGTCCGGCTCGGCGCGCGCGCGGACGCGCTCCGCGATGTCGAGCATCACCGGCACCGTGCGCATCGCCTTCGCGAACCCGCCGGCGCCGGTCGTCTCCTGGCCGATGCAGCCGCACGCGAGCGGCGCCGTCTCGTCCTGAAGCCGCGCTGCCTGTCCGCCGACGCGGATCTGCACGAGGACGAACGACGCGCCGTCGACCGCCGCGTCGAGATCGCCGGTCAATGTCAGCCCGCCGCCGTAGCCGACGCGGTCGAGCATCCGCCGCGCGAGCCCGCCGACAACGTCGAGCCGTTCCGCGTCGACGTCCATCAGCGCGAGCTCCGTCACCGGCACGCGCGACAGCCCCGACACGAGCTCCGGCGTGTACGTCGACCCCGCCCCGACGACCGCGAGCTTCATCCCTTCACCCCGGTCAGCGTGACGCCTTCGACGAACGCCTTCTGCGCGAGGAAGAAGATCACGATCACCGGCGCCATCACGAGCAGCGTCGCCGCCATCGTCAGGTTCCACTGCACCTGGTGCAGCGAGCGGAACTCCGACAGGCCGATCGACAGCACCCAGTTGCCCGAGCTCTCGCCGGTGTAGAGCAGCGGCAGGAAGAAGTCGTTGAACGTATAGAGAAAGGAGAAGAGCGCGACCGCGGCGATCGCCGGCTTCGCCAGCCGCACGACGACGGTGAAGAGGATCTTGATCTCGCCGCAGCCGTCGACGCGCGCGGCATCGAGGTACTCGTCCGGGATCGTGAGGAAGAACTGGCGCAGCAGGAAGATCGAGAACGCGTCGCCGAACCAGTTCGGGATGATCACCGGCCAGAGCGTGCCGATGAAGTTGAAGCCGAACGGGTGGAACTTCGCCCACATCACGTAGAGCGGAACCACGGTCACCTGCGGCGGCAGCATCAGCGCGACGAGGACGACGATGAACATCGCGTTGCGCCCGCGCCAGCGCAGCTTCGCGAACGCGTACGCGACCGGCACGCTCGAGACAACGACGCCGAGCGTCGCGAGGATCGAGTACTCGAGCGTGTTTCCGACCCAGGACATGAACGGTGCCTTCGTGAAGACGTCGGCGAAGTTCGACCACGCGAAGGGATGCGGCCACAGTCGCGCCGAGAGGGCCTGGTCGTTCGTCATCAGTGCCGTCAGCACGATGAAGACGAACGGCAGCAGGAACATGATTCCCGCCGCGATCAGGATGCTGTGATCCGCGACCGTGACGAGGAAGCGGCGGCGGCGAACGGCGCGCGGCGGCTTCCGCTTCACGAACGTCGCGCTCGCGGCTGCGCTCGTCATCGAGCCGCACCGCCGTAGTGCACCCACTTGCGCGAGTTGACGACGATCACGAGCGTCACCGCGAACGACACGGCGAGCAGCAGCATCGCCATCGCGGACGCGTAGCCCATCTGGAAGTCGTTGAAGCCGTGCTGGTACAGCAGCACCGGATAGAAGAGCGTCGAGTCCTGCGGATAGCCGAGGTTCACCGACGTCACGTCAGCCGCCTGCGACGCCTGGCCCGCCGCGACGCCCGCCGCGACGTACGCCTGCGTGAAGTACTGCAGCCCCTGGATCACGCCGAGGATCACGGCGAACAGCAGCACCGGGCTGATCGTCGGCAGCGTCACATAGAACAGCCGCGCCCACGTGCCGGCGCCGTCGAGCTCCGACGACTCGTAGAGCTGGCGCGGCACGTCGAGCACCGCCGCGAGGAAGATCACCATCACCGTTCCGACGCCCCAGAGGCCGAGCCCGACGAGCGACGGCTTCGCCCAGTGCGGGTCCTGGAACCAGAGCGGGCCCTGGATCCCGAGGTGGCGCGAGGATCACGTTCACCGGCCCCGTCACCGGATTGAGGATGTAGACGAAGCCGAGCGTCGCGGCGACCGGCGGCGCGAGCGCCGGCAGATAGAAGACGGTGCGGAATACGCCGACGCCGCGCTTCGCGCGCGTCACCATCACGGCGAGTCCGAACGCGAAGAGCACCTGCAGCGGCACGAGCACGAGGATCAGCCAGATCGTGTTCTTCACCGCAGTCCAGACCTGCGGGTCCTCGCGGAAGAGGTAGTGGTAGTTGGCCCAGCCGACCCAGCGGGGCGGTGCGAGCAGGTCGTAGTGGGTGAAGGACAGGTACGCGCTCATCACGAGCGGGTACCCGAAGAAGATGCCGAAGCCGACGAGCCAGGGGCTCAGAAACAGGAGCACGAGTCCGCGGCGGCGCCACGCGGCACTTCTCCTAGCTCGTCGGCGATCGGCCGTCAACGCGGCCGCGGGGAGGCGTTCTCCTGCGACCGAGCTGTGGCTCACGGCACTCCCGGCCCCTTTGCCTGTTTGACGAGAGCGTCGAGCTGCTTGTCGAGCGAGGTCAGCCCGGACTGCAGGTTCTTCACCTGGCCGGCCTGCCACTGCGTCGCGAAGTGCTGCACGAGGTTCGTGTACGACACGCCGGCCGCGGTGATCGGCGACGTGGTCGACTTCGGGTTGTTGAAGACCTTGATGAACGTCGCGAAGTGCGCGTCCGGCTTGATCTCCGGCGACTTCCCCGAGGCCGTCGTCGTCGGGACGTTGCGCAGCCCGTTCGAGAGCTCCGCCAGCGCGTGGCTGTTCGTCGTCAGGTACCTGACGAGCGCCCAGGCCGCCGCGGTGTTCTTGCCGTTCTTCGGGATCCCGATGATCGTCCCGTTCGTGTAGCCCTGGCCGTACAGCTCCGGATGCGCGTCATCGACGGGCATCGGCGCCGTGGCGTAGTTCAGGTTCGGGTGCTCGGCCTGGATGAACGCGACGCGCCACTCGCCGTCGAAGTTCATCGCCAGCTTGCCCGCCTCGAACGCGTTCGACGCGGAGAACTCGTCGCCGAGGCCGGCCTGGAAGCGCACGAGGTTGTTGTACCCGTACCAGTCGACGAGACTCTTGTGCCAGGTCAGCCATTTCGTCCAGGCGGGGTCCTGCGCGAGGATCGAGTTGCCCTTGGAGTCCTGCCACTTGCCGCCGAAGGACGTGATCCAGCGTTCCGGCGTGTTCTCGTAGAAGCCGATGAACGGGTCGAGACCGGCGACCTTGATCGTCCCGCTCGAGCTGCGCACCGTCAGCTTCTTCGCGTCGGCTGCGAGCTGGGACATCGTCTTCGGCGGGCTCGTGATCCCGGCCGCCTTGAACAGCGTCTTGTTGTAGTAGAGACCGTACGTGTCGGCCAACAGCGGCAGCGCACAGCGGACGCCGTTGTACTGCGTGTAGTACCTCGTCGTCGCGGGGAAGATGCTCGCGCTGATGTGACTCTGCGCCATCAGCGGCGCGAGGTTGATCCAGCCGCCGGTCCCGCAGTAGACGCCGACGTTGTAGGAGTTGAACGAGCTCACGACGTCCGGCGCGGTGCCTGCCCGGATCGCCGCGACGATCTTGTTGTCGTTGATCGAGCCGACGACGTTGACCGTGACGTTCGGATTGTTCTTGTCGTACTCGGCGACGACCTGCTTGAAGACGCCGAGCTCACGGGCGCTCCAGCCGACCCAGATCGTCAGTTTCGTTGGCGCTGCCGGCGCGGCGCTCGAGCCGGCGGCAGAGCTCGCCCCGACCACGACGACGCAGGCGAGGACGGCCACCCAACGCATTCGTCTCATCGTTCCTCCCAACCGCTCTCGTTAGAGACCCTTACGATGTGGGACGTATACGCCTCCCGGGGCCGGGAGTCAACCTTGCCGGTATGGGAGGCTCGGGTTAATCTCGTTTACGAGATGACGTCGCCGCGTGCGACACCTCCGCTGCTGAAACGGCTCAACGAGCGAACCGTACTCGAGGCGATTCGCGAGGGCGCGCCGATCTCGCGGGCGGAAATCGCCCGCCGCGCCGGGATCTCGAAGCCGACGGTGTCGCTCGCGCTCCTCGCGCTCCTCGATGCAGGCCTCGTGCGCGAGGCGCCGGCGCAGCTCGACGGGCCGACCTACGGCGCTCTGTTCTACGAGCCGGTTCCGGAGGCGGCGCTCGTGCTCGGCCTCGACCTCGGCGCGCGGTTCCTGCGCGCTGCGCTCTGCGACCTGCGCGGCGAGATCCGCGCGCGCCAGGATCTCGAGCTCCGCAGCATCGGCGACGGCGAGCCGGACGCGGATGCGGTGCTCGCGTCCGTCGCGGAGCTTCGCGACTCGCTCGTCGCCGCGGCCGGGCTCGACGGCGTTCCGATCGACGGCGTCGTCGTCGGGGTCCCCGGCGCGGTTGAGCCGGACCGCGACCGCGTACGGCTCGTCGCGAACGTCGCGGGTCTCGAGGGCCGCCGCTTCGGCAGCGAGCTCGGCGACGCACTCGGACTTCCGGTCACGGTGTGGAACGACATCAACCTCGCTGCGCTCGGAGAGCGCTGGCGCGGCGCGGCACACGGCGTCGACGACTTCGTGTTCCTCTCGATCGGCACCGGTCTCGGCGCCGGGCTCGTGCTGCGCGGCGAGCTGCACCGCGGGCACCACGGCGCCGCGGGCGAGCTCGACTACGCCGCGGCGGGGCTCGACCAGGACATCGACCCGTGTGCGGCTGCGCTCTCGGCCGTCGCGGAGAAGCTCGCGACGAAGTCCGGCGTCACGACGGCGCTCGCGCCGCCGTACGAGGGGCGCGCGATCTTCGCGGCGGCGCGAGCGGGAGACGTCGTCGCGCGGGTCGTCGTCGCGGAGGAGGCGCGCCGGATCGGGCTGCACATCGTCCCCGTCGCGGCCGTCACCGACGTCGGCCTCGTCGTGCTCGGCGGCGGCGTCGGCGCAAACCCGCAGCTGCTCGACTCGATCCGCCCGCTGCTCGAGGACTGGCTTCCATATCCGCCGCGCGTCGAGATTTCGAGCCTCGGCGACGCCGCGGTGCTCACCGGCGCGCTCGCGGTCGGGCTGAGGTTCGCTCTCGACAACGTCTTCGTAAACCGGCCCGCGCCGGCGCAGGCGTAGCCCGCGTCCGTCCCAACCTGTCCCCGCGGGCCACGTCCCGGTGCCTGGCACCGGACGTGGCTGGTCAGGACAGTGTCCGAAAGGGCCAACGGGTAAGAGCAGGCGTAGCGGTGCCGGATCGCGGCTCGGCGTGTCCGCTCGGGACACGGCCCGGTGCCTGGCACCGGACGTGGCCGGTTCGGACGCGTTAGGCGGCTGCGACGAGCCGGCCGTCGCGCATCGCGAGGCGGCGCGGCGCGCGGGAAGCGAGGTCCGCGTCGTGCGTCGCGACGATCACGGTCGCGCCGTGCTGGGCGGCGAGGCCGGCGAGCTGCTCGACGACGTCGGCGCCGTTGCGGGAGTCGAGGTTCCCCGTCGGCTCGTCGGCGAGGATGACGGAGGGCTCGACGACGAGTGCCCGGGCGATCGCGACGCGCTGCTGCTCGCCGCCGGAGAGCTGCGCGGGCAGATGCGACGCGCGCTCCGCGAGCCCAACCTCGGCGAGCGCCGCGAGCGAGCGCTCGCGTAGCTCGTCGCTGCCGACGCCGGTCGGCGCCAGCCGCGCTTCGACGTTCTCGAGTGCGTTCAGCGTCGGGATCAGGTTGAACTGCTGGAACACGAACCCGAACGAGCGCAGGCGCAGCCCCGCAAGCTCGCTGTCGCCGAGCGTCGCGAGGTCGCGGCCGCCGAAGAAGACCTGCCCACCGGACGGCCGGTCGAGTGCGCCGAGCAGCTGGAGCAGCGTCGTCTTGCCCGAGCCGCTCGGGCCTTCGAGCGCGACGAACTCGCCCGCGGAGATGTTCAGGTCGACGGCGTCGACCGCGGTGATCGTCGTGTCACCGCGCCGGAACGACCGCGTCGCGTCGCGAACCTCGTAGAGCGGCTCGTCGGTCACTACTCCACCGTCCTCAGCGCGTCGGCGGGGCGAAGACGAGCGGCGCGCAATGCGCCCGCGGCTCCGGCGATCAGACCGCCGACGATCGCGAGCAGCAACCCGAAGACGATGAGCTCGATCGAGATCGGGGTGTGCAGCGCGACCGCGCGCGAGGCCGCGCGTGAGGCAACCGATCCGAGCCCGAACAGCGACGTGCCGCTGCTCGCGGAATGCGCCGTCAGCGTCGGTCCCCAGGCGCGTATCCCCGCCGTCGCGACGACGCCGATCACGATCCCGACCAGCCCGCCGATGATTCCCTGCGTCAAGCGACTCGGCGACGACCTGGCGGACGACGAGGCGCTGCGACCAGCCGAGCGCCTTCAGCGTACCGAGCTCGCGCACGCGCTTGCCGACGGATGAGAGCGTCAACACGATCGCGAGCAGGAACGCCGCTGCGGCGACGACGATCGCGATCACGAGACCGAGGTTGTGGGCGAGATTCGACGCGTCGACGAGCGACCCGGAGATCCGGTCGGCAACTTGCTTCGCGCTCGCAACCGATGCGCCGCCGAGGTTCTGCGTGATCTCGCGCTGCACCGTGCCGACCGAGCTACTGTTCGTCGCGCGGACGAGCGCGACGTTCGCAAGCCCCGGCTCGTGCGCGAGCGTCTGCAGCTGCTTCAGCGGGAGATAGACGTCGGCGGTCTGGCCGCCGAGCGGCGGCTGCACGAGGCCGACGACCGTGAACGTCGTCCCGTTCAGCGTGATCGTCGAGCCGACCTTCAGCTTGTGGTTCGCGGCGTAGCTCGTTCCGACGAGCGCCTCGCGGCCGCCCGCGGTTGAGAGGTAGCGGCCACTCGTGACCTGCGCCGGCGTCACGAGGCCGATGTCGGGCTTCGTCTGGTCGACGCCGCCGATCGCGTACGCGCTGCTCTTGATGTTCGTCTGCGGCGGCGCGAGGACCTGCTTCAGCGTCTGCTGCGGCGTCGTGATCGTCCGGCGGAACTGGCGCAGACGCGCCGGGAGGCACTTCGCGAACGCTCCGAAGTCACGCGGCCGGCCGTTGCCGCCGCCGCCCTGCGAGAAGCCGCCGCCGCCGGCGCCACCTCCGCCGGCACCCGGGGTCGTGTTGCCGCTGCCGCCCTGTGCCGCGCGCACCTTTGCGAAGCACGCCTGCATCGTCGCGAGCTCCGCGCTGCGTCGGCGGCGAGAGTCTCCCGCTGACGTTCAGCCGCTGGCCGCCGGACTTGAAGGTCGCGACGATCTTCGGAACCGTTCCCTCCTGGTGCTCGGCGAGGAGCATCAGGCCGCTCGACACCTCGGCGACGCCGGAGAGCTTCGCGATCTGCGCCGCCTGCGAGGCGGGGAAGGTCAGCTGCGTTCCCGGCAGGAAGAAGTCGTGCACGAAGTGCTGGCCCGGCTTGCCGAGCTTCGAGAGGTCGGTGAGGACGGACTGGTTCGCCTGGATGATCTGGTTGCCGCCGCCGAAGCCGCCGCCTCCTCCGGGGCCGCCGCCCTGGAAGCCGCCCTGCTGCGTCTGCACGGCGCGCGTCACCGTCAGGTCGGTGCCGATGCTCGAAAGCGGGTTCAGCGCCGTCTTCTGCGCCTGGTCGAGCCCGCGCGACAGCGACGTGATCGCGATTACGAGCCCGACGCCGACCGCGAGGCCGAGCACGGTGAGGATCGTCCGCGCGCGGCGCCGCAGCAGCTCGTTCTTGAGATACGAGAGGTAGAACACCCAGGCGGATCCAACCACCGTCGGGTGAGGACGGGCTAAGAAGCAGTCTAAGAATCGCGGGTCCTGGCAGGATTGCGCGATGCGCCGTTGCCTCGCCTGGCTCGTCGCCGTGCCGCTGATGCTTGTCGGCTCGGAGGCTGCGCACGTGCTCGCGTACCGAATCGCGTATCCCGCGGTGCCGGCGCGGCTGCACGTGCTGCTCGTCACCGGGCACGGCTACATGCGCTGGCTGCCGCTCGCGTTCGGCGTCGCCGGCGCGGTCGTCGCGCTGTCGCTGCTCGCAGCCGCGGCCGACGCGGCGCGCGGCCGGCACGCGCGCGGGCTGCCGGCGTGGGCGTTTGCGCTGCTGACGCCGCTTGCATGGATCGTCCAGGAGCATCTCGAGCTGCTGCTGCACACCGGCGTCTTTCCGTGGCATGAGGTCGGACGGCCGACGTTCCTGCCCGGGCTCGCGCTGCAGCTTCCGTTCGCGGGGCTCGCCTACGCGGCCGCTCGCCTCCTGCTTCGCGTGGCGGAGCAGGTCGGGCGCGCGGTGGCGCGGCTCGCGCCGCCGCGGCCCCGGCTCGCCCCGGTCACATCCGCGCCGCCCGCGAGAGAGCCGTTCCTCGCGCGCCTCCAGCTCATCTCCGCCGGCCTCGCGAGGCGCGGGCCACCGCTCCTCGCATCTGCCTGAACCCTGCCGCCCTCGCGGCAGGTGTCAATGCCGATCGAAGGAGAGAGATGACTGTACGGAGTCGTTTCAGCGTGTTCGCGCTTATCGCTGCCGCGGCGCTCGTCGTGGTGGGAGGAGCGTTCGCGCACGCACGAGTGAGTCCATCCGTTTCGCTGGTGAACGAACTTCAGCTCTACAGCCTTGCCGTCCCGACCGAGAAGGAGAACCTGACGACGGCGAAGATCGTCCTCACGCTGCCGCAGGGCTTCTCGATCGACTCGTTCGTGCCGAGCCCCGGCTGGACGCGCGACGTGCAGCAGACCGGCTCCGGCGAGGACGCCGTGATCCAGAAGGTGACGTGGACCGGCGGGAGCACGCCGACCGAGGAGGACTCGCTGTTCCAGTTCCTCGCGCAGCCGTCCAAGACGGGGACGTACACCTTCGGCGTCCAGCAGACCTACTCCGACGGTTCGATCGTCAACTGGTCCGGCTCTGAGTCGTCCGCCGCGCCGGCGCCGACGATCAAGGTCTCGAGCTCCGTCGGCGGCGGGACGTCGACTCTGGCGATCGTCGCGCTCGTCCTCGGTGCGATCGGGATCGTCCTCGGTGCGATCGCGCTCGTCTCGCGCGGAGGACGCTCGATGACGTGATGCGTCGGGCGCGGATCTGCATAGCGGCTGTCGCCGCGCTGGCAGCGCTTGCGCTGCCCGCGTCCGCGTCCGCGCATGCGTATCTCGTCAAGACCGTCCCTGCCGCGAGCGTGGTCCTGAACGCGCCGCCGCCGAGCGTGCAACTCACGTACGACGAGGCGGTGGAGCCGCGGCTCGCGATCATCTCCGTCACCGATGTTCGCGCACACTCGGTGACGGACGGCCCCGTAACCCGTTCGCCCGCGAATCCGAACACGCTCGTCGTGCCGCTCAAGCGTGTACCGGAAGGCTGGTATCTCGTCTACTGGCGCGCGATCTCGGTCGACGGACATCCGGTGCAGGGCGCGTTCACGTTCGCCGTCGGTCCCGACCCGGGCCCCGCGCCTCAGTTCGCAGTTCCGCACATCGCAGGGACGGCAACCTCGACGCCGCTTGTGATCGCGAAGTGGCTCGCATTCTTGACCGTGATGACTGCGATCGGACTGTTCGTGCTGCGGATCCTGATCCTGCAGCCGCTCGTCCGTCGTGTCGAAGGTGCGAGCCTGCGCGGGGTCTCGATCGCGTTCGGGATCGCGGCCGCGCTCGGCCTCATCGCCGTTCCCGTGTATCTCGAGGAGGCGACCGCGATCGACTCGCTTCGGTCGTTCTTCGACGTCGGCGGCGTCGTCCCGCTTTGGCGGGCGACGGCGGCGAGCCGCGGCTACGTCGACATCGAGATCTGCTTCGCGCTGTTCTGCGTCGCGGCGGCGATCGCGATCTGGGTCGACCGCCCCCGGCGGGAGAGCCGTTCGATCGCGGCGATGCTCGCGCTCAGCGGCGCCCTCGCGGCGGCGGCCGCGACGCTCGTGCTTCCGGGCGCGGTCGGGCACGCCGGGCAGACGGCGCCGCGCGGCCTCGCGGTGCTGTTCGACTGGCTCCATCTTGCAGCCGGCTCGGTCTGGATGGGCGGCCTGATCGGGCTGCTCGTCGTGTGGGCGACGTTGCCGGCCGCGCGTCGCGTTGCAGGGCTCGTCGTCTCCGTGCCGCGGTTCTCGAACGTCGCGTTCTTCTCCGTCCTCCTGCTCCTCGGGACTGGAGTCGGCGCCTCCATCCTCCACCTGCCGACGCTCGACGCCCTCTGGCTGACGTCGTACGGCAAGGTGATCCTCGTCAAGTCGGGAATCCTCCTCGCGGCGATGCTGCTCGCCTCCGTCAATCTCCTGCGCACGAAGCCGGGGCTCGAGCGCCCCGGCGCCGCGGACGGATCAGCGCGGCTGCTCCGAAGGCTCGTTACGGGCGAGGCCGTGCTCGTCGCCGGCGCAGTCCTCGCCGCTGCGGTCCTGTCCAGCCTCGCGCCGCCACCGCCCGCGTTCGCCCAGGAAGGGTCGGCACTCGCGCGCGTCGGTCCCGGCAAGGTGGCGCAGACCGTCAATCTTCGCGGCGGGTACACGCTGCAGGTGCTCGTCGACCCGAACAAGGCGGTGCAGTCGAACTCCTTCGCTCTTCGTCTGTCCCGCGACGGCAAGCCGGTGACCGGCGCGGACATCACGTTGACGTTCGGGATGCTCGACATGCAGATGCCGAGCCTCGAGTATCAGCTGGCGGAGACCGCGCCGGGCATCTACACCCGCAAGGCGTCGGCGCTCGTGATGGTCGGCCACTGGGGGCTCACGTTCGCGATCACGCCGAAGGGCGGACAGCCGTTCACTGCAACCGTCGTCGACCACGCAACCGGATGAGGCCGCCCGCCGGACTCATCCTCGCCCTCGCTGTCGTCGCGCTCGCCTGCGGCGTCGCGGCCGCAGTCATCGCGCTCCGCGTGCTCCAGACCGTGGTCGGGGCGTGAGCGCATGACCGGTCTGCACCATCGGAGGCATGGCACGATTGCGGCGGTGTCACCCCCGAGGCGGGAATCGGAAGCTTGCGTGCGGCGGAACGTAGCCGCCGACCTCGAGCACGATCTCGTCGCCGTCATGCAGTACGAGGCGTCGAGGGTCGACGTCGCGGCGCGCTCCGTTCACGAAGATCGACACGGCGCCGTGGAAGCCTGCGAGGCGAGCCGGCGAGACCGGCTGGCCCCAGACCGCGAAGACGTCGCGAAGGAGCGCACCGGTGCGGTCGAACCAGACGACGCCGGTCGGGTCGACTGTTCGGACCGCGGCGCGGCAACGTGCGCCGACGACGTTGCCGAGACGGAAGGTCGCGCCGCCGATGCCGATGCCGGCCGGGACGATAACGACGCGTCGGTGCGCGAACAGCTCGAGATGGACCCGGTGCCCGTCGCGCAACGAGGCGTCGCGACACGCGACGGCCGCCCAGCCGGGTGTGCGCGCAGGAGGGTGGTACAGCGTACCGACGCCGATCGGCGTCGGTACCGGAGCCGCCGCGAGCGCGGTGACCGCCAGGACGGAGAACGTCCGCATGGTCGCCACGGTACCCGGCTCGTGCCGGCCGCACTCGCCGTCACAGTGCTCCTCGCTGCTGCCGGTTGCGGCGGAAGCTCGTCCGGCGGCCCGACGGTCACCGTCGGTGCGGCGCGGACGTACCACCTCGGCGGTTTTCGGCCGGCCCGCCCGGTTCGCGCCGGCACACCCGCGACGGTGGCGTTCACCGTCATTCAGCCGGATGGCGCGCCGCTCACGCAGTACAAGCACGGCGCAGGGCCCCACAACGGCGTCCACCTGATCATCGTTCGCCGGGACCTCAGCACGATCATCCACTTACACCCACCCGTCGGCCCGGGCGGCCGGATCTCGACGAAGGTGGTCTTTCCGGCGCCGGGGCCGTACCGCGTCGTGATCGACGTCTACCCGGAGCCGACCGGCCCCGCGTCGCTTCTCAACTACCAGATGTTCGCGAACATCACCGTCGCGGGGAAGTACGTCCCGAAGCCCCTGCCGGCCTTCTCCCAGACCCAGACCGTCGACGGTTATCGCTTCGTCCTCCACGGCGCGCCGCACCTGAAGGCGATCGACCCGGCGCTGCTCGAGTTCACGGTCACCGCGCCGAACGGGAAGCGCGCAACGTTCACGCCGTGGTTCGGCGCACTGGCCCACGCCATCTTCTTCCGGAAGAGCTCGCTCGACTACTTCCACACCCACGTCTGCGCGCCGGGCGTCTCCGGATGCGCGAGCATCCTCGGCGCGACGAAGGTGTCGGGGACATCGAGCACGCCGGGGCACCTGAAGGTCGGCGTCCTCGTTCCCGTGCCCGGCACCTGGCGGCTCTTCCTTCAGACCAAGGTCGACGGCCGAATCCTCACGGCGCCGTTCACGCTGAAGGTCTCGTGACGCGGATTGTCGCCGCGCTTGCGTGCGCGGTGGCGGCAGTGGTTGCCGCCGCGCTCGCGCCGACGGCGCGCGCCGACGGCGACCCCGCGAGCGACTACCTGATCACGCAGCCGATCTTCTTCCCGTACGACGGGAAGTTCTCGCCGGAGCTCGAGGCGAAGCTGCTCGCGCTCGTACGCGAGGCGAAGACCAAAGGCTTCCCGATCAAGGTCGCGCTGATTCCGAACAGCTATGACCTCGGCTCGGTCGGCGTGCTCTGGAGTAAGCCGAAGCTCTACGCGAAGTTCCTCGGCGAGGAGGACGCGTCGTTCTTCAAGCAGCGCTTACTGATCGTGATGCCGAACGGCTTCGGCTTCTACCGGCCCGGCCACGACTCGACGGCGGAGGACGCCGTGCTTGCGCCGATCGAGATCGCGGGCGGGGACGACGGGCTCGTCCAGGCGGCGATCGACGGCGTAACGAAGCTCGCCGCGGCCGACGGGGTCCACATCGCCGCCCCGAGCCACGTGGAGACGGCGGCGCAACAGAACTCGCACGACCGGCTCGTGATCATCGTTGTGGTTGCGGCGGTGCTGCTGCTGGGCGCGCTGCTTCGCGTCGTGCTTCGCCGCCGCCGGCCAGCACGATGACCAGCAACCCGGCGCCTGCGGCGAGCGACGTGGTCGCGGCGGCGCGCTCGAGCCACGCCGGCAGGACCGAGAGCACGAACCCGTGTAGGAGCGTTCCGGCCAGGGCAGCTCCCTGGTAGATCGCGAGCACGGCGATGACACCGCCGGCGACAGCGCGCCACTCCCGGCGCAGGTAGAGCAGCGCGAGCGCCGCCGCGACTGCGCACGTCAGCGCCACGAGCACGAGCTGCCAGCCCGACACGGTCGGGCGGCCGACGAGCTCGCGGCCGAGCCGGCCGAGCGTCGCCGCACCGAGCGCGACGGCGGCGAGTGCAGCGGCGGCGATCGTGTCGAGCCGCGGGTCGCGAAGCCGCAGCAGCGCCGCGAGGCAGGCGAGGAGCACGACGACCGGCCAGAACCAGAGGAGCGACGGATCGTTCGCGTGCCAGAGCGTCCCGGAGATCCGCGTCATCGTCCCCCCGGCGAGGACGGGGATCGTCCAGCGCCCGACGAACGACGACCCGGGCGACCGCGCGACCGCGGCGAGCGCGTGCAGTCGGTCCTCGTGCCATTCGTACGTGTGGCCGCGCGAGACGGTCTTCCAGAGCGGCGGCGTCGCGGGGCCGAGTCCGGCCGGCGGCGTCCGCGGCCGCGCGCGGTTCAGGAAGTACGCGGGCGAGTGCGTGTTCACGGCGACGCCGCCGGGCGAGAAGCGGAGGTACGGCTCGCCCGCGAAGCCGAGGACGTACGCGGTCACGTCCGGCGATGCCCGCAGCCAGAGCCGTTGGTCGCCGTCGACGACGCGCGCCTCGAGGCCGCGTGGGACGGAGGAGACCCGCGCAAGGAAGCTCGTCGCCGCGGGGGCGGTGGCGCCGGCGTGCGCCGACGCGCCGGCAGGGAGTGCGGCCGCGGCGACAAGTGCGGCCGCAGCGAGCCCCGCGCTACGACGAAGCACGTGCGAGCTGCCGCAGCGTCTTCACGACGTCGGCTGCGCGATACGGCCAGAGATACAGCGCGCGCTGGTGGCCGGTTCGGTCGACGATGAACGCGCCTTCCGTGTGCGTGATGTTGTGCACCGTCACTCCGGCGATCGTCTTCGTCTGCGCGAGCACCTCGATCTGATACGCGCGCCACACCGACGAAAGCTCCTGCTTGTCGCCGACCCCCCAGCGCCACTCGGGCGAGAGCCGCCACTTGCGTACGTCCTGCTGGAGGTAACGGCGCGCGTTCCCCCAGACGTTCACGCTCACGGCGACGATCGCCGGCCGCTGCGCCGCCGGCAGGCGTGCGACGGTGTCGTTCAGGACCTTCGCTTCGAGCGGGCAGAAGTTCCGGCAAAGCGGGTCGATGAACGTGACGATCACGGGCCGCCCGCGATACGCGGCGAGCGAGACCGGATTCCCGTTCTGGTCCGTGAGCCGAAATGCGGGTGCGAGCTTCGCGCCCGCCGTCCACGTTGCGGCCGGTCCCGTCGGAGCGACTGTCGCCGGCGCCGGCGTCGATTGCCGCGATGTCATCACCGCGATGAGCAGCCCGATCGCAACGCCGAGAAGCGCGACGCACGACCAGAGTGCCCACCGGAAGAAGCGCGGCGAGCCGCTTTCGGCGGTTGGCTGCTGGACTGACACGAGACCTGTGGTGAGTATGCCGCAATGACCCGTGCTCAGCTTCTTGTCTTTGCGGTGGCCGCGCTGGCGCTCGCAGCGCTGGCCGCGGCACCGGCACGGGCCGACGGCGATCCCGCAAGTGACGTGCTCTACACCCAGCCGGTGTTCGTCCCTGCGGACGCGGCCGTTTCGCCGGCGGACGCAGCCCGACTCGCCGCGCTGGTGCGGGAGGCGCGCGGCGCCGGGTTCCCGCTGAAGGTCGCGGTCGTCGCCTCGTCGTACGACCTCGGCTCCGTCACGGCGCTCTGGCGGAAGCCGCAGCCGTACGCGCACTTCCTCGGCGTCGAGCTGTCGCTGCTCTACCGCGGCCGTCTCTTGACGGTGATGCCGAACGGGATCGGGATCTACCACGACGGACGCTCGGTCGCGCGCGAGCGTGCGGTGCTGCGCGGCGCGCCTCTTGGGGGCGATCTCGTCGCAACCGCCGCGACAGCGGTGCAGCGGCTCGCCGCAGCGAACGGTCACGTCCTCGCAGCACCGTCCGCGCCGACACCGGCGAAGCGTGCGCGCGTCGGCTCGTCCAGCACGACGTGGATCGGGATCGTCGTGGGCGTCCTGCTCGTCGCGCTCGCCTGGGCGGTCAGCCTGCGCGTCCGCCCGCCAAAGCGCTACCGGCGCGCGTGACCGACGCCGAGGTGCTCCGAGATCTCGGCGGCGGTGCGTTGAAGCGTCGGCCCGAGGTTCATCAGGTCCTCGAGCGAGACCATCGACCGGTGCACGGCGAGGTTGATCGCCGCGACGACCTCGCCGGTCTGCGCGCGCACCGGCGCGGCGATCGAGCGAAGCCCGTACGCGAGCTCCTCGTTGCTGATCGCGAGTCCCGCGTCGCGGACGCGGTCGAGCTCGCGCACGAACGCTGCCCGGTCGGTGATCGTGTTCGGCCCGCGCTGCACGAACTCGACGCGCTCGAGCGTCACCGTCTGCTCCTCGCGCGGCAGATACGCGAGCAGCACCTTGCCGAGCGACGTGCAGTACGCCGGCAGCCGCGAGCCGACATGGAGGTTGAGGTCGATCTCGCGCTGCCCTTGCCGCGAGCTCCGGCAGCGCTCGAGATAGAGGACGTCGGTGCCTTCGAGGACGCCGACGTTCACCGTGTAGCCGGTCTCGTCGCTGAGCGTCTGCAGGTGCGGCACGGAGATCTCGCGCAGCTCCATCGAGTTGATCGCGGAGAAGCCGAGGTCGAGCACGCGCGGACCGAGCCGGTACTTCCGCGTCGGCGTGTCCTGCTGGAGGTAGCGCAACGACGCGAGCGTCGCGACGTAGCGGTGCGTCGTGCTGCGGCTGAGGCCGAGCTCGCGGGCGAGGTCGCTCACGCCGAGGAGCGGCCGGCCGGCGCCGAACGCCGAGAGCACGGCGAGCCCGCGCTCCAGCGACTGCGAGTAGCTCCGCGCTGCTCAGCTCGTCCGGATCTCGTCGCCATGTGTTCCAAATACTAAAACACTGTATTGACAAGTCGATACACCAGACCGTACGGTCGCCCGGTCCCGTGCGCGCGCCCGCGAAGATCACCGCGAGTCAGTCGTGGAGCGCGAAGGCGCGCCGTTCGCGCTGCAGGAGCTGGAGCTCGGCGAGCTGCGCGCCGACGAGGTGCTGCGTGCGGTCGCGGCGGCCGGGATCTGCCACACCGACCTGATCTGCCGCGACCAGTGGTACCCGGTGCCGCTGCCGGCGGTGCTCGGCCACGAGGGCGCCGGCGTCGTCGAGTCGGTCGGGCGCGGCGGTGACGCGGTTCGCGCCGGGCGACCGCGTCGGCATGACGCTTCGACTCGTGCGGCACCTGCCCGACGCTGCGCAACCGGGCGGCCGGCGTACTGCCACCACGTTCTTCGAGCACAACTTCGCCGCGTCGCGGCCGGAGCGACGGGACGAGCGCGCTCTCCGCGCGACGGCGAGCTGATCCACGCGCATTTCTTCGGACAGTCGTCCTTCGCGACCCACTCGGTCGCGCGGAGCGGAACGTCGTCGAGGCTGCCCGACGACATCGATCCGTTCGACGATCGCGGCGCCGTTCGGCTGCGGCATCCAGACCGGCGCCGGCGCGGTGCTGAACGTCCTCGGCCGCGCCGGCCGGCAGCAGCCTCGTCGTCTTCGGCACGGGCGCCGTCGGGCTGTCGGCGGTGATGGGCGGCGGTGATCGCCGGGCTGCACGACGATCATCGGCAGTCGACGTGAACGCGCGTCGCGGCTCGAGCTCGCGCGCGAGCTCGGCGCGACCGCACGTCGTCGACGCGCGCGACGGGGACGCGGTCGAGGCGATCCGCGCGGCTCACCGGCGGCGGCGCCGACTTCAGCCTCGAGACGACGCGGCTCGCCGGCGGTGCTGCGCGCGGCGGTCGAGTGCCTCGCGCCGACCGGCGTCTGCGGCCGTGATCGGCGCGCCTGCGTTCGGCACCGACGTGTCGCTCGACGTGAACTACGATCCTCGCCGGCGGGCGGGTCGTGCGCGGAATCGTCGAGGGCGACAGCGTCCCGACGTCGTTCCTGCCGCGGCTGATCGACCTCTGGCGGCAGGGCCGGTTCCCCGTCGAGCGACTGATGACGTTCTACGACTTCGACCAGATCGAGCAAGCGGCGCAAGGACGCCGAAGCGGGCACGGTCGATCAAGCCCGTGCTGCGCATGTCCTGAGAGAGAGGAGAGCGGCAGATGGCGACTGACGACAGCAGTCCGCGGAGCCCAGCAGTTCATCGGCGGCGACTGGGTCGACGCCGCGGGCGGCGAGACGTTCGACGACCGCGATCCGTACACCGGCGACGTCGTCGCGCACGCGCCGGCGGGCAGCGCGCCGAGGACGCGCAGCGCGCGATCGAGGCGGCGGCCGCCGCGTTCCCCGCGTGGTCGCAGACGCCTCCGGCCGAGCGGCAGCGGATCTTCCTGAAGGCGGCCGACGTGCTCGAGAGCGCGCCGCGACGAGGTCGTCGACGCTGCTCGCGCGCGAGACCGGCGCCAGCTTCGGCTTCGGCATGTTCCAGATGCACTTCGTGCCGGGCCTGTTCCGGCAGGCGGCGGCGCTCGCGTACGCGCCGATCGGCGCAGGTCATCCCGTCCGACATCCCGGGACGCTTCGCGATGGGGCTGCGCCGCCCGGTCGGCGTCGTCGGCGCGATCGCGCCGTGGAACGCCGCGCTGATCCTGTCGGCGCGCTCGATCGCGGCGCCGCTCGCGCTCGGCAACACGGTCGTGCTGAAGCCGTCGGAGTGGTCGCCGTTCTCCGGCGGCCTGCTCTGGGGCGAGATCTTCGCCGAGGCCGGGCCTGCCCGCCGGCGTGCTGAACATCGTCACGCACGCGCCCGGCGGCGCCGCCGCCGATCGGCGACGAGCTCGTCGAGCACCCGGCCGTGCGCCGGATCAACTTCACCGGCTCGACGCGCGGTCGGCCGGCTGATCGCCGAGGCGGCCGGGCGGCACCTGAAGCGCGTCGTGCTCGAGCTCGGCGGCTACAACCCGCTGATCGTGCTCGCCGACGCCGACCTCGACTACGCCGTCAACGCGACCGCGTTCGGCGCGTTCCTGCACCAGGGCCAGATCTGCATGTCGACGCGGCGGATCATCGTCGAGCGGCCGATCGCCGACGAGTTCATCGCGCGGCTCGTCGGAGAAGACGAAGGGCCTGAAGATCGGGCGACCCGACGGAGCACGACACGATCATCGGCCCGCTGATCAACGAGGCGGCGCTCGCAGATGGTGAAGGGCCGCGTCGACGACGCCGTCGAAGGCGGCGCGACGCGTGCTCGCCGGCGGCGAGGCCGTCGGGCCGTGCTACCAGGCGACGCTGCTCACCGACGTGCCCGCGGACTCCGAGTTCGCGAAGCACGAGACGTTCGGGCCGGTCGCGTCGATCGAGGTCGTCGACGAGCGCCGACGAGGCGGTCGCAGCGCGCGAACGCGACGACGTACGGGCTGAGCGCCGGCATCATCACGACGCAACCGCGACCGCGGCTTCGCGCTCGCGCAGGCGCATCGACTCGGGCATCGTCCACGTCAACGACCAGACCGGTCGCCGACGAGCCGCAGATGCCGTTCGGCGGCGTCAAGGACAGCGGCTTCGGCCGGTTCGGCGGCCAGGCGGTCGTCGACGAGTTCACCGAGCTGCGCTGGGTGACGATGCAGCGGCGGAACGCACCCGTTCCCGTTCTAGGGGACAGGGTTAGGCCACGCTGATGATCGTTCCGCTGAGCGACGCGGTCGCCGAGCTCGTCCACGACGGCGACGTCGTCGCGCTCGAGGGCTTCACGCACCTGATCCCGCAGCGCGGCCGGGCACGAGCTGATCCGCCAGGAACGGCGCGACCTGACGCTCGTGCGGATGACGCCCGACGTCGTCTACGACCAGATGATCGGCATGGGCTGCGCGCGGAAGCTCGTCTTCTCGTGGGGCGGCAATCCCGGCGTCGGCTCGCTGCACCGGCTCCGCGACGCGGTCGAGCACGACTGGCCGCGGCCGCTCGAGCTCGAGGAGCACTCGCACGCGGGGATGGCCGCGGCCTACGCCGCCGGCGCGGCGAACCTGCCGTTCGGCGTGCTGCGCGGCTACCGCGGCGGCGACCTGCCGGCGCGGACGCGGGTCGCGACGGTGGTCACTGCCCGTTCACCGGCGAGGAGCTCGCGGCGGTGCCGGCGCACCGGCCCGACGTCGGGATCGTCCACGCGCAGCAGGCCGACCGGCACGGCAACGTGCAGCTCTGGGGGATCACCGGCGTGCAGAAGGAGACGGTGCTCGCGTCGGCGCGCTCGATCGTGACCGTCGAGGAGATCGTCGACGAGCTCGAGCTCCGGCCCGGCGGCGTCGTCCTCCCGAGCTGGGTCGTCGACGCGGTCGTCGGTCGCGCCGCGCGGCGCGCACCCGTCGTACGCGCACGGCTACTACGACCGCGACAACGAGTTCTACGTCGCGTGGGACGCGATCAGCCGCGACCGCGAGCAGCTTCCCCGCGTGGATGCAGCGGCACGTGCTCGGACACCGCCGACGTCGACGAGTACCGCGCGAGCCTCGCCGCCGAGCCGGTCGAGCCGGCGTGACGGCGAGCCTACACCGCCGACGAGATGATGGCGATCGAGGCGGCGCGCCGGCTGCGCGACGGCAACGTCTGCTTCGTCGGGATCGGGCTGCCGAGCCTCGCGGCGAACCTCGCGCGGCGCACGCACGCGCCCGGCTGCGTCGCTCGTCTACGAGAGCGGCACGATCGGCGCGAAGCCGGTGCGGCTGCCGCTGTCGATCGGCGACGGCGAGCTCGCCGAGACCGCCGACGCGGTCGTCTCGGTGCCCGAGATGTTCGCCTACTGGCTCCAGGGCGGGCGGATCGACGTCGGCTTTCTCGGCGCGGCGCAGATCGACCGGCACGGCAACCTCAACAGCACCGTGATCGGCGACTACGACTCGCCGACGGTGCGGCTGCCGGGCGGCGGCGGCGCGCCGGAGATCGCGCTCGGCGTCACGGACGTCTTCGTGATGCTGCGCCAGTCGCCGCGCACGTTCGTCGACACGCTCGACTTCACGACGAGTCTCGGCGACAGCGTCCGCGTCGTCGTCACCGACCTCGGCATCCTCGAGCCGCGCGACGGCGAGCTGACGCTGACCGCGGTCCATCCCGGAGTCGCCGTCGACGAGGCGCGGGCGGCGACGGGCTGGGAGCTCCGCGTCGCCGACGACCTCAGCGAGACACGCGCGCCGACCGCCGACGAGCTGACGGCGCTGCGTGCGCTCGAAACGAAAGGACGAGGCTAGTGGCACAGATGGATGACTCGCCGATCGTCCTGCCCGGACGATCCGAACTTCGGCCCGGAGGTGCAGGTCGACTACCCGGGCTACCGCTCGACGCGCTGGCGCGCGCCGGATCGCGCCGCTCGTGACGCTGCCCGAGGAGTTCCACGACCTCGACGGGCCCGGTCTTCGGCGACGAGCGCGTCGGCGAGCTCGACCACGACCTGACGCGGCAGCACGACGGCGAGCCGCTCGGCGAGCGCATCGTCGTCACCGGCCGCGTGCTCGACGACGACGGCCGGCCGATCCGCAACACGCTCGTCGAGATCTGGCAGGCGAACGCCGGCGGGCCGCTACACGCACGAGGTCGACCAGCATCCGGCGCCGCTCGACCCGAACTTCTCCGGCGCCGGCCGCTGCCTCACCGACGACGACGGCCGCTACCGCTTCGTCACGATCAAGCCCGGCGCGTATCCGTGGGGCAACCACGAGAACGCGTGGCGGCCGGCGCACATCCACTTCTCGCTGTTCGGCCGCGCGTTCACGCGAGCGGCTCGTCACGCAGATGTACTTCCCCGGCGACCCGCTGTTCGCGTTCGACCCGATCTTCCACTCGGTGCGCGACCCGAAGGCGCGCGAGCTGCTGGTCGCGCGCTTCGACCTCGAGACGACCGCAGCCGGAGTGGGCGCTCGGCTATCAGTGGGACATCGTCGCTCGGCCGCGGCAGCTCCGGCACGACGCCGATGGAGGACGACATGAGCCGCTGCCGAAGACGCCGTCGCAGACGGTCGGGCCGTACTACTCGATCGGTCTCTCGCGGCTGCCGCAGAACGAGCTCGTCGCCGCGCACGGATCCGGGCGCGATCCGCTGCTGCGCGGACAGCTGCTCGACGGTGCGGGCGACCCGATCGGCGACGGGATGATCGAGATCTGGGACGCGGCAGGCAGGCGCTGGGGGCGCTGCGGCACCGACGCGCGACGGCGCGCTTCTCGTTCGTCGTCACGAAGCCGGACGCGCTGCCGGGACGAGGCGCCGCGACTCGACGTGCTCGTCTTCGCGCGCGGGCTGCTGCGGCACCAGGTGACGCGCGTCTACTTCCCCGACGAGGCCGAGGCGAACGCGGCGGATCCGGTGCTCAGCGGCGCTCGGCGACGCGGACCGCGCGACGCTCGTCGCGGAGGCGGAGGACGGCGCGCTGCTGCTGGGACATCCGCATGCAGGGCGACCGCGCAGACGGTCTTCTTCGCGCATTGACCGTCTTCGCCGCGATCTTCGTGCCCGAGCCGCTGAGCGACGCGGTGTCGGACGGCGCGTGGGTCGAGGCGATGCTCGAAGTCGAGCGCGCACTCGCCGCGGCGGAGGCGGCGACAGGTGTGATCCCGGCCGACGCGGCGTCCGGGATCGCAGGCGCGTGCCGCGCGGGCGAGCTCGATGTGGCGGAGCTTGCCCGCGCCGGCCGCGCCGTCGGCAATCCGGCGGAGCCGCTCGTCCGCGCGCTTCGCGCGCGCGTCGGCGGCGACGCGGCGCGCTGGGTGCATCACGGCGCGACGAGCCAGGACGTCATCGACTCCGCGTCGATGCTCGTCACGCGGAGCGCGCGCGAGCTGATCCTCGCGGAGCTCGACGCGGTCGCGGCGGCGTGCGCGCGGCTCGCGCGACGAGCACCGTTCGACGCCGATGGCCGGACGGACGCTGCTGCAGCAGGCGGTGCCGACGACGTTCGGCTTGAAGGCCGCGGGCTGGCTCGTCGGCGTGCGTGGACGCGCGGGCGCGGCTCGCCGCGGTCCGCGCTGCCGGCGCAGCTCGGCGGCGCGGCCGGAACGCTTGCGGCGCTCGGCGACCGCGGGCCGGACGTGCTGCGCGCGTTCGCGGCCGAGCTCGGTCTCGCCGAGCCGGTGCTGCCGTGGCACACGCGCCGCGTTCGCGTCGCCGAGCTCGGCGACGCACTGGCTGCGGTCGCGGCGGCGCTGCGACAAGATCGGCCTCGACGTCGTGCTGCTCGGCCAGACCGAGGTCGGCGAGGTCGCCGAGGCGGCCGGCGGCGGCTCGTCGACGATGCCGCAGAAGCGGAACCCGACGCGCGCCGCGATCGCGCGCGCGTGCGCGCGCGGCGTGCACGCGGCGGCCGGCGTGCTCACCGCGGGCGAGTCACGAGCACGAGCGCGCCGCCGGCGCCTGGCACGCGGAGTGGGGCGCGCTCTCGGACGCGCTCGCGCTCGCCGGCGGCGCGGCTGCCGCGATCCGCGAGTGTCTCGACGGCCTCGACGTCGACGCCGACCGGATGCGCGCGAACATGAGCATCGGGCTCGTCGCGGAGCGCGTCGCGTTCGCGCTCGCGGAGAAGCTCGGCCGCGAGGAAGCGCACGCGCTCGTCGGCGAGGCGTTCGCGGGCGGCGACTCCGCGCGCCGCGCTCGCGTCGCACTTCGACAGCGCGGAGCTCGACGAGCTGCTCGACCCGACGACGTATCTCGGCTCGGCGGACGCGTTCGTCGAACGCGCGCTCGCGCTCTACCGGGACGGCGCGTGAACCTGCACTACCGCTTCGACGGGCCGGAAGACGCGCCGGTGCTCGTGCTCTCGAACTCGCTCGGGACGACGATGGAGCTGTGGGAGCCGAAGCGTCGCCGCGCTCTCGCAGCACGTGCGCGTCCTCCGCTACGACCAGCGCGGTCACGGCGGCTCGCCGGTGCCGCCCGGCCCGTACACCGTCGGCGAGCTCGGCGGCGACGTCGTCGATCTGCTCGACCAGCTCGAGCTCGAGCGCGTCTCGTTCTGCGGCCTCTCGATCGGCGGCGTCACCGGCATGTGGCTCGGCGCGCAACGCGCCGGAGCGGATCGACAAGCTCGTGCTCGCGTGCACCGGCGCGCGCATCGGCACGACCGAGATGTGGACCGACCGCGCCGCATGGCGTGCGCGATCGGGGAACCGCGACAGTCGCCGCAGCGGTGGTCGAGCGCTGGTTCACGCCGGAGTTCGCGGCCGCGTCGCCGGAGGTCGTCGCGCGTTTCCTCGCGATGGTCGAGGACACGCCGGACGAGGGCTACGCGGGCTGCTGCGACGCGCTGCGCGACTTCGACTTCCGCAACGAGCTCGGCCGCGATCTCCGCCGCCGACGCTCGTGATCTCGGGCGCACAGGATCCCGCGACGCCGCCGGATCTCGGCGCGTTCCTCGTCGACAACATCCCCGGCGCGACGTTCACGCTGATCGAAGACGCGGCACACCTGGCGAACGTCGAGCAGCCGGAGCAGTTCACGCAGGCGGTCCTCTCCCACCTGGAGGTCACATGAGCGATCCGACGACACGACCGCGGGATGAAGACGCGCCGCGAGGTGCTCGGCGACGAGCACGTCGACAACGCGATCGCGAACACGACGCCGTTCACCGCGGACTTCCAGGATCTGATCACGCGCTACGCGTGGGGCGACATCTGGTCGCGGCCCGGGCTCGACCGCCGCACGCGCAGCTGCATCACGCTCACGGCGCTCGTCGCGGGCAACCACCACCACGAGCTCGCGATGCACGTGCGCGCCGCGCTGCGCAACGGCCTCACGCCGGACGAGATCAAGGAGGTGCTGCTCCAGTCGGCGGTCTACTGCGGCGTGCCGGCTGCGAACCGCGCTTTCGCGATCGCGTCCGAGGTGCTCGCGGAGCAGTGAAGACCCAGGTCGGAATCGTCGGCGCCGGCCCGGCGGGGCTGACGCTCGGCCGCCTGCTCGAACGCGGCCGGCATCGAGAGCGTGATCGTCGAGAACCGGAGCCGCGACTACTGCGAGCACCGCGTCCGCGCCGGCGTGCTCGAGCAGGGCATCGTCGATCTGCTGCGCGACGCAGGCGTCGGCGCGCGGATGGATCGCGAGGGGATCCCGCACGGCGGCATCTACCTCCAGTTCGACGGCGAGCGCCACCACGTTCCGATGCAGGAGCTGACGGGCCGCGGGATCATGATCTACGGCCAGACCGAGGTCGTGAAGGACCTGATCGCCGCGCGGCTCGAGAGCGGGCTGCCGCTGCACTTCGAGGCCGCCGACGTCAGCGTGCACGACCTCGACTCCGAGCGCCCGCGGATCCGGTGGGACGGCGACGAGCTCGAGTGCGACGTGATCGCGGGCTGCGACGGCTTCCACGGCGTCTGCCGGCCGAGCATCCCCGCCGGCGTGCTGCAGACGTTCGAGCGCGAGTACGCGTTCGGCTGGCTCGGGATCCTCGCGCAGGTCGCGCCGTCGACCGACGAGCTCGTGTACGCGCATCACGACCGCGGCTTCGCGCTGCTGTCGCTCCGCTCGCCGGAGCTGTCGCGCTACTACGTCCAGGTGCGGCACGACGAGGACGTCGCGAACTGGCCCGACGACCGGATCTGGGAGGAGCTGAAGGCGCGCACCGCGCTCGACGGCTGGGAGCTCGCCGACGGCCCGATCCTCGAGAAGGGCGTCACGGGGATGCGCAGCTTCGTCGCCGAGCCGATGCAGTTCGGCCGGCTCTACCTCGCGGGCGACGCGGCGCACATCGTGCCGCCGACCGGCGCGAAGGGGCTGAACCTCGCCGTCCACGACGTGCGAGATGCTCGCCGACGCGCTCATCGCGTGGTACCGCGACGGCGATGCGTCGCAGCTCGACGCGCTACTCGCAGGCGTGCCTCCGTCGCGTCTGGCGCGCCGAGCACTTCTCCTATTGGATGACGACGATGCTGCACCGGATCGAGAACGGCGACGACTTCGACCTGAAGCTGCAGCTGTCGCAGCTGCGCTACGTCACGACGTCGGAGACGGCGGCGCGCTCGCTGGCGGAGAATTACACCGGTCTGACGGCGGTCTGAGCCGAACCCCCGGTGTCTGACACAGAAACGGGTCCCGTCCCGCCGATGGCGGGACCGGACAGTCGACACGTCTGCCCGGGACGGGCTCCCGCATGAACAGCTGGGTCGCGGAGCGATCTCGCCACACTTCCGCGAGGAAGTCGTAACGGTTCTGCGAACCGTGTCCGACACTGAGGCATGTCCGGTGAGACGGACTACGCGGCGGAGTAGCCCACCCGACGCAAGAGCGCGCGGGCGCGGTTCGCCGGGTCGCTGCCGTTGACGAGGATCACGAGAACGCCGCCGTACTCCGGCGAGACGTGACGGAGCTCGAAGTCCTCGATGTTGATCCCCTCGCCGCCGAGGATCTGTGTGATCCGCGCGAGCTCGCCCGGGCGGTCCGGGATGCGGATGCGGACGCGGTTGATCTGCGTCGCCTCGGTCTGGTACGCGTGCGAGAGCATCCGCGCGCGTGTGTCCGCTGCCGCGGCGATCGTGCGCTCGAAGTACGCGCGGTCGCCGTCGCGCAGCGCGCGCTCGACCTCGCCGAGGTCTGCGCCGTACGCCGCGAGCGCGTCGGCGACGAGGTCGCCGTTCTCGACGAAGATGTCGATCCAGACGGCCGGATTCGCGCCTGCGATCCGCGTCATGTCGCGCAGCGACGCGCCCGCGTGCACGAGCGGCGCTTCGTTCTCGTCGGCGGCGACGCCGACGCGGCCGACGAGGACGTTTGCGAGCGCGTGGGGGAGATGGCTCGTGAGGGCAAGCAGTTGGTCGTGGTCGTCCGCGCTCTGCCGGACGGGACGCGCGCCGATGCCGCGCACGAACTGCTCGACGAGCGCGAGCCGGTCGGCGCCGGTCGCGGCGGTCGGCGTGACGAACCACGTCGCCCCGTCGAAGAGGTCGGCGGTCGCGCGTCCGGGTCCGCCGGTCTCGCCGCCCGCGACGGGATGCCCGGGGACGTAACGCGCGTCGTCGATCGCCGCGGCGAGCGCACGCTTCGTCGATGCCACGTCGGTGACGGTCGTCTCCGGAGCGGCCGCGGCCAGCGCCGCGAGCGTCGCCTCGACGACGACGCCGACCGGAACCGCGACGACGACGAGCTCCGCGCCGGCCAACGCGTCTTCGAGCGACGCGGCCTGCACGTCGAACGCACCGCGTCCCGCCGCTTCGCGGAGCGTTCCCGCATCGATGTCGAATCCCGTGACGGAGTCGATGCCCGCACGCTTGGCCGCGAGTGCGACCGACGTCCCGATCAGCCCGGTGCCGACGACGGCGAGCCTCGCGACGCCGAGCGACGTCGGCGTCGCCGCCGGCGCGGCCGGCGTCTCGCGCCGCGGCTCGTCCGCAGCGGCCTCCTGCTTCATCACGTCGAGCACGGCGGAGAACAGCGACCGCACCGCGCGCTCCGACAGCGGCCCGCGGTTCTGCGCCGCGAGCTCCGTCAGCAGCGCCGCCTCGCGCTCCGCGTCGACCAGTCTCGCGCCGGTCTCCTGCTTGTGCTCGCGCACGCGCGCAACGAGCTCGAGACGGCGGTTCAGCGCGTCGAGCAACGCGATGTCGATCGCCGAGATCTCGGCGCGAAGCTCGCGCAGCTCCGGTGTCGGCTCGCTCACGCGCTCATCCTCTCACCGGCTTCGACGCGCAGCGGCAGCCGGTTCGCGGGCGGCGCGAGCGGGCAGACCCAGCCGGGGTCGTACGAGCACGAAGGGTTGTATGCGAAGTTGAAGTCGAGCACGAGCGAGCTTCCGTCGCCGCCGAGGTCGGCGCCCTTGACCGTATCGAGGATGTAGCGGCCGCCGCCGTAGGTCTCCTCGCCGCTCGTCGCGTCGCGGAACGGGAGGAACACGCCGCCGCCGTACGTCTCGAGCCGGTAGACCTCGAGCGTCTGCCGCCGGCCGCGCAACGCGAACGACGCATGCGCGAATGGACGGAACAGGAGCGTCCCGCCGCCGCTCGCGTCGATCGGCTGCGGCGCCGCCTCGACGTCGGCCAGAGCGGCGACGACGCGGAACGCCGGGTCGTAGTCGAAGTACGCGAGCCCGCGGAACCCGCCGCGCGCGTCCTCCGGGAACGGCGACTGCGAGTGCGTCGCGTACAGATCGTCGCGCACCTCGCGCCAGTGCCGCCACGCGGCCTCGGGCTCGGCGGCCGCGCGGACGTCGGCGTACAGCGCGAAGACGCGCCGCCGCCATTCGAGCAGCTCGAGGGTCGCCTCCGCGGACAGCGCCGTGTCCTATTCCTCGTCGAGCTTCAGCGCGGCCGAGTTGATGCAGTAGCGGAGCCCGGTCGGCGCGGGGCCGTCCGGGAACACGTGGCCGAGGTGGCCGCCGCACGCGGCGCACATGACTTCGGTGCGGACCATGCCGTGGCTGACGTCGGTCTCCTCGTCGATCGCGTCGTCGCCCGCCGGCGCGGAGAACGCGGGCCAGCCGCAGCCGGAGTCGTACTTCGCGTCGGAGACGAAGAGCTCGGCGCCGCAGCCGGCGCATTTGTACGTGCCTGGCTCGAAGACGTGGTCGTACTCGCCGCTGAACGGCGCCTCGGTGCCCTTCTCGCGGAGCACGCGGTACTGCTCGGGCGACAGCTCCTGCCGCCACTCCTGTTCGGTCTTTTCGATCTTGGTCATGGAGAGGAGGTTATCGTTCGAGCCCATGGCTGGAATCGACCTCGACGCGATCGTTGCGATCGACGTGCACACGCACGCGGAGATCTCGACGCGCACGGGCGAGGACGGGCTCAAGCCGGAGTGGCGTGAGGCGGCCGCGAAGTACTTCGGCGAGTCGACGGTGCCGACCGCGGACGACGTCGCCGCGTACTACCGCGAGCGGAAGATGGCCGCGGTCGTCTTCACCGTCGACGCCGAGTCGGTGACCGGTCGGCCGTCGGTGCGGAACGAGGAGATCGCGGAGGCAGCGGCCGCGAATCCCGACGTGCTGATCCCGTTCGCGAGCGTCGACCCTGGGAAGGGCGCGCGCGCCGTCGAGGAGGCGAAGCGCCTGATCCGCGACTACGACTTCCGCGGCTTCAAGCTGCACCCGAACGTTCAGGCGTTCTTCCCGAACGACCCGGCGGTCTATCCGCTGTACGAGGTGATCGCCGAGGCGGGGCTGCCGGTGCTGTTCCACACCGGTCACTCCGGCATCGGCACCGGGCTGCCGGGCGGCGGCGGGATCCGGCTCAAGTACTCGAACCCGATGCACGTGGACGACGTCGCCGTCGACTTCCCGGAGCTGACGATCGTGCTCGCGCATCCGTCGTTCCCGTGGCAGGACGAGGCGATCTCCGTCGCGCTGCACAAGCGGCAGGTGTACATCGACCTCTCCGGCTGGTCGCCGAAGTACTTCCCGCCGATCCTGATCCAGTACGCGAACACGCTGCTGCGCGACCGCGTGCTGTTCGGCTCCGACTATCCGCTGATCACGCCGGAGCGCTGGCTCGCCGACTTCGCGGAGGCCGGCTTCAAGGACGAGGTGCGGCCGCTGATCCTGAAGGACAACGCGGCCCGCCTGCTCGGCCTGTCGTAGCTGCTGCAGCGATCCCTCGAACGGGCGGGCGCGGCGGCGCAGCGGCTGCCGATGATCCGAGTGCACGCTGTCCTGCGGCCCGTGTTCGGGAGATCAAGGCCGCAGATGATCAGCGCGACACCACTCCGCACGCCTCCGTCGTTCTGGCTGACCTCCCTGTCCCTGTTCGTCTCGGGAACGGTCGCGGGGCTCTTCGTCGGCCTGCTCACGCCGGCGCTCCGGTTCTCGGAGTCGGATCTCGGCGTGACGCTGCTGTATCTCACCGCCGCGTCGGCGCTGATCGGCGGCCTGGTGCTGCGCGCCGTCCTGCCGCGGTTCGCGGGAGCGGCGATCTCGTATCCGTGGGCGGTCGCCGCGCTCGGGCTCGGCGGCGTCGCCGGCACGGCATTCCTCTGGGTCGCCCGTGGAGCGACCGCTGCGCAGGGCGTCCAGCCGCTGATCGGTCTTGGCGCGACCGCCGTGAGCCTCGTCGTCTCCTATTACGTCGTCGTCGCCGGGTGCCGTGATCTCCGGGGCGCTGTTCGCGAGCCGCTTCCGTTCGTCGACCTCGACGCGCCCGTCAGTTCCTTGTCGAACACGATCGCACGCGCGGAGGCCGCGGTCACGCGGACCTGTATCGAGATCAGCCGCGCGCCTGCCGACGAGATCCCCGGCGTCGTCATCGACGCGCTGACCGAGCTCGGCGCGTGCGCGAACGTGCTGCGCAACGAGTCGCCGCGCGACCCGGCGGTTCGCGCCGCGGTCACGCAGCTCGTCGACGGGCTCGACCGGTTCCAGGAAGCGCTGACGGAGATCGCGGCGAGCGCCGCGACGCTGGGAAGCGACACGCTCTATCACGCCGACGGCCTCGCCGAGATCCGCGAGGCCTGCGGAGAGCTCCGCGTCCTCGGCGCGCTCGACGACTAATGGTCGGGATTGCGCAGCCTCACATCCGGGACCTCAGCACGTCGACCTCACAGCCAGGCATGAACGGGTCGAAACCGTGCTCGACCAGCCAGCGAACATTCATCAGGCTTCGTAGCGACCACCACGCGCGGATCACGTCGAGGTCGACGTCGGTGCCATAGCCGGCGACGACGTCACCGAGGTGCTCCTCATGTCCGAGCGTCAAGGTGGCGAGGTCGAACAGGGCATCACCAGGGCCCGCCTCGGACCAGTCGATGATGCCGGTGATCTCGTGACCGTCGACGAAGACGTGAGTGATCTGCAGGTCGCCGTGCGTGAACATCGGAGTCCACGGCCGGAGAGCGGCCTCGGCGACCTGGCGGTTGCGGGTGACCAGGTCGGCGGGCAGGACGCCGCTCGTCACGAGCCGCTTGCACTCGCCGTCGAGATCCGCCGCCAACTCGTCGAGGGTCCTTCCCCGGGCAGGCCACGGCGGCAACGGCGCGTCGTGCAACTTCCGGATGGCGGCACCCGCCGCGGCCCACGCCGCCGGGGACGCGGTCGACGGCTCGCCGAGGCGGCCGAGTGCCGTCCCCGGGACCGCGGCGATCGCGAGCACGGGCGGCTTGCGCCACAGGACCTCCGGGGTCGGGACCGGCGCCAGGGCCATCGCTTCGACCTCGACGTCGATGCGCGTCTGATCGGCGTCCACCTTCAAGAACACATCGCCGACGCGCAGGGTCGCGCGCTCGGAATGGGCGACGACAACTTCGACCTCATCCATGGGCGATCAGCTAAGCGGCGATTACGCCGGCCGACGCCGACGCGCGGCCGCCGTTGTCGGCGAGCCAGCCGTCGACGACGCGCGCGCAGCGGCGGCCCTCGTCGATCGCCCACACGATCAGCGACTGGCCGCGGCGTGCATCGCCCGCAGCGAACACACCCGGAACCGACGTGGCGAACTCCGTTGCGTCGACCGAGCCGCGCGCGTCACGCGCGACGCCGAGCTGCTCGAGCAGCGCCGGCTCCGGGCCGACGAAGCCCATCGCGAGCAGCACGAGCTGCGCGGGATGGCTCTCCTCGGTGCCCGGCACCGGATCGAACGGCGGCGCGCCGGTGTTCTCGCGCCAGTGGATCTCCTCGACCGAGCCGGAGCCGGTGAGCTCCGTCGTCGAGATCGCGAAGCTTCGCTCGCCGCCCTCCTTCAGCGCGTACGACGTGCGGAGCTTCATCGGCCAGAGCGGCCACGGCGTCAGGTCGTCGGGTCGCGACACGGGCGGCTCGCCGAGCAGCTCGATCTGCGTCACCGATGCGGCCTCCTCGCGGTGCGCGCTCGCGACGCAGTCGGCGCCGGTGTCGCCGCCGCCGATCACGATCACGTGCTTGCCCGCCGCCGTGATCCCCGGCGACGCGAGCGTTCCCGCGACGGTGCGGTTCTGCCCGTAGAGGTACTCCATCGCGAAGTGCACGCCGCCGAGCTCGCGTCCCGGCACAGGCAGGTCGCGCGGCACGCGCGAGCCGACCGCAAGCACGACCGCGTCGAACTCCGCCGCGAGCTCCGCCGGATCGACGTCGACGCCGACGTCGACGCCGAAGCGGAACTCGACGCCTTCGGCCGCCATCTGCGCGAGCCGCCGCTCGACGACCGTCTTCTCGATCTTGAAGTCCGGGACGCCGAAGCGCAGCAGTCCGCCGCCGGTCTCGTCGCGCTCGAACACGGTGACCAGATGGCCCGCGCGCGCGAGCTGCTGCGCGCAGGCGAGACCCGCGGGACCCGAGCCGACGACGGCGACCGTGCGCCCGCTGCGCTCGGCCGCCCGCTGCGGGACGATCCAGCCCTCGTCCCATCCGCGGTCGACGATCGCGCGCTCGATCTGCTTGATCGACACCGCGTTGCCCTCGTCGATCTCGAGCACGCACGCGGCCTCGCACGGCGCGGGACAGAGGCGGCCGGTGAACTCCGGGAAGTTGTTCGTGCGGTGCAGCTGCTCGAGCGCTTCGCGGAAACGGTCGCGGTAGACGAGGTCGTTCCAGTCGGGAATCAGATTTCCGAGCGGACAGCCGCTGTGGCAGAACGGGACGCCGCACTCCATGCAGCGCGCGCCCTGCTCGCGCAGCTCGACGAGCGGCAGCGTCTTCACGAACTCGCGATGGTCGTGCACGCGCTCGGTCGTCGCGCGCTCCGGCGCCTCCGCGCGCTGCAGCTTCAGAAAGGCGCCGAGCTCGCCCATTACGCAGCCGCCTCGGCGGTCTCGGTCTCGGCGGTGAAGAAGCCGTCGCCGCCGGTGGACATCGGACTGTCGCGATGGAGCCCGAGCGCGCGCTTGTAGTCGTGCGGCATCACGCGGACGAAGAGATCGAGCGCGACGTCCCAGCCGGCGAGCACGCGCGCGGCGACGGGCGACCCGGTGCGGAGCTCGTGCTCCTCGATCAGTGCACGCAGCGTCTCCGTGTCCTCCTCGGGAACCGGCTCGAGCCCGACGAGCTCGTGGTTGCAGCGCGACGCGAACGTTCCGTCCTCGTCGAGGACATACGCGACGCCGCCGCTCATCCCGGCCGCGAAGTTCCGGCCGGTGCGGCCGAGCACGACGGCGACGCCGCCGGTCATGTACTCGCAGCCGTGGTCGCCGACGCCTTCGACGACCGCGCTCGCGCCGGAGTTCCGGACGGCGAACCGCTCGCCGACGATGCCGCGGAAGAACGCGCGGCCCGACGTGGCGCCGTAGAGGATCGTGTTGCCGGCGATCACGTTCTCCTCCGCGCGGAAGCCGGCGTCGTCCGCCGGGCGCAGCGCGAGCACGCCGCCGGAGAGTCCCTTGCCGACGTAGTCGTTCGCGTCGCCGACGAGCGTCAGCTCGATTCCCGGCGCGAGCCACGCGCCGAACGACTGGCCCGCGGAGCCGCGCAGCGTAAAGCGGATCGTTCCGGCCGGCAGACCGGCCGCGCCGCGCGCGCGCGTCACCGCGTTCGAAAGGATCCCGCCGACCGTCCGGTTCGTGTTCGAGATCCGCAGCTCGGCCTCGACCGGAGTCTCGCCGGCGATCGCCGCGCGCGAGAGATCGACGAGCTTCCAGTCCAGTGCGTCGTCGAGGCTCGGCGCCTGCGGGCGCGTCCGCCGCAGCGGCGCATCGGCCGGCGCCTCCGCCTGCTGCAGGATCCGCGAGAGGTCGACGCCGCGCTCGCGCCACTCGGACACCGCCTCGTCGCCGTCGAGCAGGTCGACGCGTCCGACGAGATCCTCGAACCGCGCGATCCCGAGCTTCGCCATCAGCTGCCGCGCCTCCTCGGCGACGAAGAAGAAGAACTCGACGACGTGCTCCGGCTTGCCGGCGAAGCGCTTCCTAAGCTCCGGATCCTGCGTCGCGATTCCGACCGGGCACGTGTTGAGATGGCACGCGCGCATCATCACGCAGCCCGTCGCGATCAGCGGCGCGGTCGCGAAGCCCATCTCGTCGGCGCCGAGCAGCGCCGCGACGACGACGTCGCGCCCCGTCTTCAGCTGCCCGTCGGTCTGCACCCAGATCCGCGAGCGGAGATCGTTGAGCACGAGCGTCTGCTGCGTCTCGGCGAGCCCGAGCTCCCACGGCACTCCCGCGTGGAGGATCGACGAGACCGGCGACGCGCCGGTTCCGCCCTCGTGCCCGGAGATCAGCACGTGATCGGCGCCCGCCTTGGCCACACCTGCGGCGACGGTCCCCACGCCGACCTCGGAGACGAGCTTCACCGAGATCCGCGCCGACGGGTTGCCGCAGCGGAGGTCGTAGATCAGCTGCTTCAGATCCTCGATCGAATAGATGTCGTGATGCGGCGGCGGCGAGATCAGTCCGACGCCGGGCGTCGTCAGCCGCACGCTCGCGATGTAGTCGTCGACCTTGTGGCCCGGCAGCTGCCCGCCCTCGCCGGGCTTCGCGCCCTGCGCCATCTTGATCTGCAGCTCGTCGGCGTTCGCGAGGTAGTACGCGTTGACGCCGAAGCGGCCGGACGCGACCTGCTTGATCGCAGAGCGGCGCGAGTCGCCGTTCTCGTCCGGCGTGTAGCGCACCGGATCCTCGCCGCCCTCGCCGGTGTTCGAGCGGCCGCCGATCCGGTTCATCGCGATCGCGAGCGTCTCGTGCGCCTCGCGCGAGATCGAGCCGAGCGACATCGCGCCGGTCGAGAACCGCTTCACGATCTCCGCCGCGGGCTCGACGTCCTCGATCGGGATGCCGCCGTCCTCCGCGAAGCGGAACTTCATCAGCCCGCGCAGCGTCGAGCGGCGCGCGGAGTCCGCGTTGACCGAGCGCGAGTACTCCTCGAACGTCGCCGGCTCCTTCGAGCGCACCGCGTGCTGGAGCAGCGCGATCGTGTCCGGGTTCCACTGGTGGTGCTCGCCGTCGCGGCGCCACGCGTAGAGGCCGATCACCGGCAGCAGCTCGTCGGCCGAGCCGGGATACGCACGCGCGTGGCGCGCGAGCGAGCCCTCGGCGAGGTCGCGCAGGCCGATGCCGCCGATCCGCGACGGCGTGTGCGTGAAATGCCGCTCGACGAGCTCCTCGGAGAGACCGACGGCTTCGAAGATCTGCGCGCCGCAGTACGACGGGATCGTCGAGATCCCCATCTTCGACATCGTCTTCAGCAGGCCCTTGGCGATGCCCTTGACCGCGCGCGCCTGCGCCTTCTCCGCGTCCATCTCGTCCGGCAGCCAGCCGAGCTCGACGAGCTCCGCGAGCGTCTCGAGCATCAGATACGGATTCACCGCCGCCGCGCCGTAGCCGATCAGCGTCGCGATCGAATGCACGCTGCGCGGCTCGCCGGACTCGACGATGATCCCGGTCTGCAGGCGCGTGCCCTCGCGCACGAGGTGGTTGTGCACCGCGGCGGTTGCGAGCAGCGACGGCACCGGCACGCGCGTCGGCCCGGCGCCGCGGTCGGACAGGATCAGGATGTTCGTCCCGGCGGCGAGCGCGATGTCGGCGTTGAGGCAGATCCGGTCGAGCGCGGTCGAGAGCCCGTCGGCGCCGTCCTCGACGGCCCACGTCGTGTCGACGGTGTGCGACTTGAAGACGTCGGAGTCCACGTTCTGCAGCTGGTCGAGCTCGGAGTCGCGGAGGATCGGGTTGTCGATCACGAGCTGGCGCGCGTGCTCCGGCGTCTCGTCGAGCAGGTTGCGCTCCGAGCCGACGCTCGCCTTCACGCTCATCACGACGGCCTCGCGGATCGAGTCGATCGGCGGGTTCGTCACCTGCGCGAACATCTGCTTGAAGTAGGAGTAGATGAGCGGCTTGCGGCGCGAGAGCACGGCGAGCGGCGTGTCGTTTCCCATCGAGCCGACGGCCTCCTCGGCGTTGCGCGCGAGCGGCGCCAGCATCATCTTCATGTCCTCCTGCGCGTAGCCGAACAGGAGCTGGCGGCGGCGCAGCGACTCCACCGGCGGCTCCGGCGCCGGTGCGGGCGGCAGGTCGGCGAGGCGCACGGTCTCCGTGTCGACCCACGCGGCGTACGGGCGTCGCGTCGAGATCGTCCGCTTCACCTCGTCGTCGGGGACGATGCGATGCTCGTCGAGGTCGACGAGGAACAGCTTGCCGGGCTGGAGGCGGCCGCGGCGCACGACGTTCGGCGCTTCTTCCTCGAGCACGCCCGTCTCCGACCCGAGCACGACCCAGCCGTCCGCCGTCTCGAACCAGCGTCCCGGGCGGAGGCCGTTCCGGTCGAGCGTCGCGCCGATCACGCGCCCGTCGGTGAACGCGATCGCGGCGGGACCGTCCCACGCCTCCATCAGGCACTGGTGGTACGCGTAGAACCCCTTCAGCTCCGCGGAGATGTCGTCGCGTCCCTCGTACGCCTCCGGGATCATCATCATCATCGCGTGCTGGATCGACCGGCCGCCGAGCAGCAGCAGCTCGAGGACGTTGTCGAAGACGGCCGTGTCGGAGCCGCGCTCGTCGTGGATCACCGGCAGCACCTTCGCGAGGTCGTCGCCGAACAGCTCAGACGCGAGCTGCGACTCGCGCGCGCGCATCCAGTTCACGTTGCCGCGCAGCGTGTTGATCTCGCCGTTGTGCGCGATCAGGCGGTACGGGTGCGCGAGCGCCCAGCTCGGGAACGTGTTCGTCGAGAAGCGCGAGTGGATCAGCGCGAGCGCGCTCTCGAACCGCGGATCGGTCAGGTCGGGGTAGAAGCCGGCGAGCTGCGGCGCCGTCAGCATCCCCTTGTAGACGAGCCGCTTCGACGAGAGGCTCGGGATCGACAGTTCCGGCCCGGCCGCCTTCTCGACGAGGCGGCGGATCACGTAGAGCTTCCGCTCGAACGCGTCCTGGTCGGTGCAGGTCGAGCCGACGACGACCTGGCGGAACGCCGGCGCGATCGCCGCGGCCGTCGTTCCCGCGAAGCGGAAGTCGACCGGAACGTCGCGCCAGCCGACCAGCGTCTGGCCCTCGGCTGCGATCGCGTCTTCGACGATCCGCTCGATCTCGGCCCGGGGGTCGTCCTCGAGCGGCAGGAAGCAGGCGCCCACCGCGTACTCGCCGGGCGGCGGCAGCGTCTCGCCGAGCTCGCCGCGGAAGAACGCATCCGGGATCTGGACGAGGATGCCGGCGCCGTCGCCGGTGTCCGGGTCGGCGCCTTGTGCCCCGCGGTGCTCGAGGTTCGCCACTGCGCGGAGCGCGCGGTCGACCGTCTCGTGGGACGGCTCCCCGTCCAGCCGCGCGACGAACGCGACACCGCACGCGTCGTGCTCGAACGCCGGGTCGTAGAGACCGCTGGCGGCCGGCGGGTGGATGCGGGTTGGGCGCTCGGGGTGCGGCAAATTGCCTCACTGGTCGAGAGGACGAGGACTCCGCCTGTGGTGCTAGTCGGCGGGGGCGGAAGGGAGGCCGACTAGCGCAGAGAGATAGGCGCGGCGAACGCGAAGATGATCGACTTCTTGCGGTTCAGCGTCGGCGCCATCGAGCCTGAGAGGCTAGCTCGGCGACCGGCCGGAATGAAGCCTGTTCTCCGGTTTGTCACCCCCTGCTCACCAGCGCGCAAGAGGCCGGATTTGACAGGGGCCGGAACCTCATGCACCCTGAGTGCAGCATGACGACCACGGCGACACCCATCCGCTCGAGCCAGATCCGGCTCGCGGCTGCGTGTGGCCTCATTATCGTGGTCGTTATTTCGATTCTCCCCTCCTAGGGGGAGATTACGAACACGCGTCGATAAGACGCAGACGCCGACCTGATCACACCCGAAGTGCGTCTCGGGTCAGACGGAAGGACAGTGTTCGTGACACCTCGCAGGATCCAGATTTTCGACTCCACGTTGCGCGACGGCGGGCTTGCCCCCGGCTCCGTCCTGCTCCCCGAGGACCGGGTCGACGTCGCGCTCGAGCTCGAGCGGCTCGGAGTCGACGTGCTCGAGGCCGGGTCGGCGGCCGAGGTCGTCGGCGTCCGCGCCGTCGCCGCAGCCGTGAGCCGGCCGGTGATCGCCGTCTTCGCGCGGCCGCTGCAGGACGACCTCGACTCCGCCGCCGCCGCGCTCGTGCGCGCGCGCCGCTCGCGGATCCACCTTTCCGTCCGCTCCGACGAGGCGGACGCGGTGCGCTGGGCGGTCGAGGCGGCCGTGCTCCGCGCCGACGAGGTCCAGCTCTCCGTCGCCGACGCAACCGCTGCCGATCCGGAGGCTGTCGCGGCGATCTTCCGCGCCGCGCTCGCCGCCGGCGCGGTCGCCGTCGGCGTCGGCGATGCAGGCGGACGCGCGCTGCCGTCGCAGCTCGCCGCGCTCGTCGCCGAGCTCCGGAGCGTCATTCCGACGACGATCTCCGTCCACTGCCACGACGACCTCGGTCTCGCCGTCGCAGGCTCGCTCGCCGCCGTCGAGGCCGGCGCCGACCAGGTCGAGTGCACCGTGAACGGCATCGGCGAGCGCGCGGGCAACGCGTCGCTCGACGAGCTCGTCGTCGCGCTGCGCGTCCGCAGCGACCACTACGCGGTCGAGACCGGCGTCGACATGTCGCGGCTCGCGGCCGCGTCGCGTCTCGTCGCCGAGCGCACCGGCTGGGTCGTCCAGCCGAACAAGGCCGTCGTCGGCGCGAACGCGTTTGCGCACGAAGCGGGCATCCATCAGGACGGGATGCTGAAGGACGAACGGACGTACCAGATCATCGATCCCGCGGAGGTCGGCGTCCGGATGACGCTGCCGCTCGGCAAGCATTCGGGACGCCACGCGTTCGCGATGGCCTGCGCCGAGCACGGCATCGTCGTCTCCGGTGACGAGCTGAACGCGGCGTTCAAGCGGTTCAAGGAGCTCGCCGACTTCGGCGGAGCGGTTCCCATCGACGCGGTCTTCGAGGAGGTCCCGGCATGAGCGATGTAGCGACGATCGCGTGTCTGACGGGAGCCGGAACGGCTCCGGAGCTGATGGCGGAGGCGGTGCTCGCGCTCGAGGCCGTCGCGCGGCTGCACGGCTTCGGCATCGAAGAGGTCCACGCGCCGTTCGGTGCCGCGGCCGTTTCGCGCGGCGGCCAGGCGGTGCCCGCGTCGACGCGTTCCGCGGTACTCGCATCCGACGTGGTGCTCGTCGCCGGCGCCGATGAGCCTGCGCTCGCCGAGGTGATGGCGGAGCTCGACCTACGCGCGCGCGTGACGCGGGTGCGCTTCGGCCAGCACGACGACGTCGCCGTGGTCGCGCCGATGGACGATGTGAGCCACGAATGGACGCTCGAGCGCGCGTTCGAGCTCGCCGAGCGGAGGCGGCTGCGCGTCGCGTGCGTCGGCGACGGCGCGTGGGGTGAGCTCGCCGATGACGTCGCGGCGGAGTTCGAGCACATCCACGTCGAGCATCTCTCGCCGCGCGTCGCGCTGCCGCTCGCCGCGTTCCAGGCAGGGCGATTCGACGTCGTGGCTGTCGCGCCGGCGTGGGCGGAGCCGCTCGTCGAGATCGTCGCCGCGCCCGCGACCGCACGCGTCGCCGCGCACGCGCTGCTCGCGGAGCACGGCCCGAGCCTCTGCGTTCCCTCGCCCGACGGCGGCTTCGCGATTGCCGGCGGCGGCATCGCCAACCCGAGCAGCATGCTGCTCGCCGCCGCGCTCGCACTCGAGTTCGGTCTCGGCGAGCCGGCCGCGGCGGCGACGCTCGCAGGCGCCGTCTCGGCGGCACTCGTCGACGGCCCGCAGACGCCGGATCTCCTGCGCCGCGGCGTCGGCGCGACGAGCCGCGAATTCACCGCACGCGTCGTCGACGGGTTCCAGCTCTCGCTGCGCAACGCCGAGTTCTGGGCAGGTGCGGCATGAGCGCCGGCAAGAAGCGGATGAACGGTGCCGACGCGGTGCTCCGTTCGCTCGAGGCCGAGGGAGTCGACACCGTCTTCGGCCTGCCGGGCGGCGCGATCCTCCCGACGTACGACGCCTTCGCGCGCGGCACGACCGTCCGCCACGTCCTGGCGAGACACGAGCAGGGCGCCGGTCACATGGCGGAGGGCTACGCGCGCGCGTCCGGCCGCGCCGGCGTCGCACTCGCGACGTCGGGCCCGGGAGCGACGAACCTCGTCACGCCGATCGCCGACGCGTGGATGGACTCGACGCCGCTCGTCTGCATCACGGGCCAGGTGCGCTCGAACCTGATCGGCACCGACGCGTTCCAGGAGTGCGACATCACCGGGATCACGATCCCGATCGTCAAGCACTCGTGGCTCGTGCAGGACGTCGAGGAGATCCCGCACGTGATCAAGGCCGCGTTCCACGTCGCGACCACCGGCCGCTGCGGTCCGGTGCTCGTCGACATCCCGCGCGACATCCAGGAAGCCGAGCTCGACTTCACGTATCCCGACGAGGTGAACCTCCCGGGCTGGAAGCCGCCGCGCAGCGGGACATCCGCGCCAGACGGTCGCCGCAGCCGAGGCGATCGCCGCTGCAGAGCGGCCGATCCTGTACGCCGGCGGCGGCGTGCTGAACGGCCACGCGACCGACGAGCTGCTCCGGCTCGCGGAGACGGCGCGGCTGCCGGTCGTGACGACGCTGATGGGGAAGAGCGGGTTCCCCGAGACGCACGAGCTCCACGTCGGCTGGCCCGGCATGCACGGGCCGAAGTGGTCGAACTTCGCGCTGAACAAGGCCGACCTGATCGTCGCGGTCGGCTCGCGCTTCGACGACCGCGTCACCGGCAAGGTCTCTGCGTTCGCGCCCGGCGCGACCGTCGTCCATCTCGACATCGACGCGGCGGAGATCTCGAAGATCCGCCACGCCGACATTCCGGTCGTCGGCCCGCTGAAGCCGGTGCTCGGCGATCTCGCGAAGCAGCTCGCGACGCTCGCCGTCCCGGGCAAGACCGACGCGTGGCTTCGGCAGATCGCCGAGTGGAAGGAGCAGTTCCCGCTCCGCTACGGCGAGACGCAGCCGGGCGACATGATGAAGCCGCAGCCGGTGTTCGAGATGCTGCAGGAGATGACGGCGACGCGCGACGACGTCATCTGGACGACCGGCGTCGGCCAGCACCAGATGTGGGCGATGCAGTACCTGCTCTGCGACCGGCCGCGCACGTTCATCACGTCGGGCGGGCTCGGGACGATGGGCTACGGAATCCCGGCGGCCGTCGGTGCGAAGGCCGCGCGGCCCGACGCGACCGTCGTCTGCATCGACGGCGACGGCTGCTTCCAGATGACGCAGCAGGAGCTGGCGACGTCGGTGCTCGAGGATCTCCCGATCGTCGTCGTGATCGTGAACAACGGCTACCTCGGCATGGTGCGCCAGTGGCAGGACATGTTCTTCGAGGAGCGGTTCTCGCAGATCCACCTCACGCACTCGGTGCCGGACTACGCCGGCCTCGCGCGTGCGTACGGTGCGCTCGGCTTCACCGCCGAGAGCGAGAGCGAGGTCGCCGACGCGCTCGAAGAGGCGATCGGCTCCGGCCGGACGGCCGTCGTCGACGCGCGCGTCGACCCGCGGGAGCACTGCTTCCCGATGATCCCCGCCGGTGCGGCCGCACTCGACCTCGTCGAGTTCGACGACACGCAGAAGGAGGTGACGGCGTGATCTTCACCGTCGCCGTCCTGCTCGAGAACAAGCCGGGTGCGCTGACGCGGATCACGAGCATGTTCGCGCGCCGCAACTACAACATCGAGAGTCTCGCCGTCGGTCCGACCGAGCGGCACGACGTCTCGCGGATCACGCTGCGCGTCGACTGCGCCGAGCACGGGCTCGAGCAGATCGAGAAGCAGATGCACAAGCTCGTGAACGTCCTCCGCGTGATCGAGCTCCCCCCGGAGAGTCGATCGAGCGGGAGCTCGCGCTGCTCCGCGTCGCGGCGCCGCCGAGCCAGCGCACCGAATTGATGGCGCTCGGCGAGGTCTTCGGCGCACGCGTCGTCGACCTCGGCGCGGACTCGATCGTCTTCGAGCTGACCGGTTCGCCCGAAGACGTGGACTCGTTCGAGGAGCTCGTTCGACCGCACGGCCTGCAGGAGCTCGTCCGCACGGGCAGGATCGGGCTCAACCGGCCGTCGCGCACGAGCACGAAGCGCCAGCGGCAAAACGTTCTCGTCTGACCCACACAAAGGAGACCCACCCGATGGCGACCATCCACCGCGACGGCGATCTCGCCCTCCTCGACGGCAAGGTCGCCGTCGTCGGCTTCGGCAGCCAGGGACACGCGCACGCGCTGAACCTTCACGACTCCGGCGTCCAGGTGGCCGTCGGCCTCCGCGACGGCAGCGCCTCGCGGGCCGTAGCCGAGGAGGCCGGGCTCGAGGCGGGTTCGGTCGCCGACGCCGTGCGCGGCGCGCAGGTCGTCGCGATGCTCGTTCCGGATCACGTCCAGAAGGGCGTGTGGGACGCGGAGGTCGCGCCGAACCTCGAGCCGGGCGCGGCGGTGCTGTTCGCGCACGGGCTCAACGTCCACTTCAAGCGGATCGTGCCGCCTGCAGAGCACGACGTGATCATGGTCGCGCCGAAGGCGCCGGGCCATCGCGTCCGCGAGCTCTACGTCGCCGGCGCCGGCACGCCGGGCCTCGTCGCCGTGCACCAGGACGCGAGCGGCCGCGCGCTCCAGCTCGGCCTCGCAGTACGGCGTCGGCATCGGCTGCGGACGCGTCGGCCTGCTCGAGACGACGTTCGCGGAGGAGACGGAAAGCGACCTCTTCGGCGAGCAGGCCGTGCTCTGCGGCGGCGTTCCTGCACTCGTCCAGGCCGGCTTCGACACGCTCGTCGCCGCGGGCTACCAGCCGGAGATCGCGTACTACGAGTGCATGAACGAGCTCAAGCTGATCGTGGATCTTCTGTACCAGGGCGGGCTCGAGTACATGCGCTACTCCGTGTCCGACGTCGCCGAGTACGGCGACCTCTCGCGCGGACCGCGCATCGCCGACGCGCACGTGCGCGCCGAGATGAAGGAGATCCTCGAGGAGATCCGCAGCGGCAAGTTCGCGGACGAGCTGTTCTCCGACGACGAGGCCGGCCGGCCGCACTTCGCCGAGCTCCGCGCCGAGGGCGCGAAGCGCTCGCAGGAGATGGAGCGCGTCGGAAAGGAGCTCCGCGACCTCGCGGGCACCGAAGGGCTGCTCGGGGCGCATGGCGTCGGTTGACGTCGGCGTCGCCCTTCTGGGCTACGGAACCGTCGGCGCTGCGGTCGACCGCCTGCTCGTCGACGGAGCTGACGAGATCGAGCGTGCGACCGGCCACCGGCTTCGCGTCGTGCGCGCGCTCGTGCGCGACACCGGAAAGGAGCGCGGCTTCGCGGCGGCCGACGGCGTGCTCACGACCGACTTCGCCGCGGTGCGCGACGACCCGGAGGTCGACGTCGTCGCGGAGGTGATGGGCGGCGTCGAGCCGACAGGTGAGTACGTCCTCGAGCTGCTCCGCGCCGGCAAGTCCGTCGTCACTGCAAACAAGCAGCTCGTCGCGCGCCGTGGCGCGGAGCTGTTCGCGGCTGCGTCGGCGGCCGGCGTGCAGCTCCGTTTCGAGGCTTCCGTGTGCGCCGCGATTCCCGTCGTGAAGGTGCTGCGCGAGTCGCTCGTCGTCTCGAACGTGCACCGCGTCCTCGGGATCGTGAACGGGACGACGAATTTCATGCTCTCGGAGATGGAGCGCGGCGGCACGTACGCCGACGCGCTCGCAGAGGCGCAGCGGCTCGGCTACGCGGAGGCCGACCCGACCGACGACGTCGGCGGCGCCGACGCTGCGGCGAAGATGGCGATCCTCGCCACCGTCGCGTACGGCTCGCGCGTGACGATCGACGAGGTCGAGTGCCGCGGGATCGAGGACGTCGAGCCGTCGCTCGTCGCGGCCGCGCTGGAGCTCGGCATGGTCGTCCGTCTCGTCGGGATCGCAACGCTCGTCGACGACAAGGTCGACGTCCGCGTGCAGCCGGCGCTCGTCGACCGCGCGCACCGGCTCGCCGCCGTCGACGGTGCCTTCAACGCCGTGATGCTCCAGGGCGACGCGATCCGCGAGATCACGCTCGAGGGCCCCGGCGCCGGCGGGATCGAGACCGCGTCCGCCGTCGTCGCGGATCTCGTCAGCGTCGTCGGCACGAGCGGCACCGGCTTCCTCCAGAACGACGCGTGCTGGCGCGAGCTCGAGCGGCTGCCGCCTGGCCAATGGGAGTCGCCGTTCTACGTTCATCTCGAGGTCGCCGACCGGCCCGGTGTTCTCGCGCACGTGACGAGCCGGCTCGCGGCGCACGACGTCGTCGGTCGCGCAGCTCGTGCAGCGGCTCGGCGACGGCGAGGCGACGATCGAGCTCGTCCTGCATCAATCGCGGCTCGAGAACGTGACCGCAGCACTCGCGGAGATCGCAGCGCTGCCGGAGGTTCTCCGCATCCCGTTCCTGCTGCCGGTGATCACGGAGCGGCCGCTGTGAGCGTGACGCTCGGCGAGGGCAACACGCCGCTGCTGCAGGCGCCGCGGCTCTCGGAGCGCTACGGCGTCGAGCTCTGGCTGAAGTGGGAGGGCCAGAACCCGACGGGGTCGTTCAAGGACCGCGGCATGGCGAACGCGGTGACGAAGGCGCTCGAGCGGGGCGCGACGCGGCTCGTCTGCGCGTCGACCGGCAACACCGCCGCGTCGAGTGCGGCCTACGCCGCGCGCGCCGGCATCGAGGCGGTAATCGTCGTCGTCGCGGGCGCCGCCGCGAGCTCGAAGCTCGTGCAGGTGCGCGCGGTCGGCGCGACGATCGTCGAGGTCGAGGGGACGTTCTCCGACGCCTACGCGGAGGCGGAGCGCCTCGCCGCGGAGCCCGGGTCGGTCTTCGTCAACTCCGGCGGCAACGACGAGCGCATCGAAGGCCAGAAGACTGCCGCGATCGAGATCGTCGCGCAGCTCGGCGGCCTCCCCGACGCGCTGACGCTGCCGTACGGCGGCGGCGGCAACACGCGGGCGTACGCGCGCGGCTTCGACGAAGCCGCCGGCGCGCTGCCGCGCATCCATCCGGTGCAGGCTGCCGACCGCGCACACACGCACGCGTCGGCGATCCGCATCGTCGACCCCGTGCACCGCGCCGAGGCGGAGGCAGCCGTCGTGCGCTCCGGCGGCTCGGTCGTCACGGTCACCGACGACGAGATCGAGGCCGCATGGCGGCAGATCGGGCACGAGGAAGGCATCTTCTGCGAGCGCGCCTCCGCGGCCGGCGTCGCAGGATTGCCGCAGGCGGCGAAGCCGGGCGAGCGCGTCGTCTGCGTCGTCACCGGCCACGGCCTGAAGGATCCCGAGGCGGTCGCATGACGATCCACGTCCGCGCACCCGCGACGAGCGCGAATCTCGGCGCCGGCTTCGACGTCGCCGCCGTCGCGTTCGACTTCTGGAACGAGATGATCGTCGACGACGCGAACGGAACCCCCGCGGACGAGTCGCATCTCGGGATCCAGGCGTTCGCGCGCTACGCGTCGCCGGCCGAGTTCTCGTTCAGCTTCCTCGACCGGATCCCGCGCGAGCGCGGCCTCGGCTCGAGCGCCGCGGTCGTCGCGAACGGCCTCGTCGCCGGCGCGCTCGCCGCGGGCAAGGAGCCTTCGGCCGACGAGCTGCTCGCAGCGGGACTCGAGCTCGAGGGCCACGCGGACAATCTCGCGGCCGCGCTTGTCGGCGGCGTCACGCTGACGTGGGACGGCAACATCGCCCGAGTCGCGGACGACGTCCCGGCGGCGGCGATCGCGCTCATCCCGCAGGAGCGGACGAACACGGCGGAGGCGCGCGCATCGCTGCCGGACGAGGTCACGCATGCCGACGCCGTCTTCAGCGCGATCCACGCGACGCTGCTCGGAGCGGCACTCGCCTCCGGCGACGAGCGGCTCTTCGCCGCGAGCGCCGGCGACAAGCTGCACGAGCCGTACCGCGCGGTGCACGCGCCGAGCCTGCGCGCCGTCCGCGACGACCTGCCGGCCGGCGCGCTCGGCGCGACGCTCTCCGGCTCCGGCCCGACGGTGATCGTCTGGGCCGAGAAAGCGCGTGCGGGCGACGTCGCCGCGGCGCTCGTCGACCGCTTTCCGAACCACGAGATCCTCCATCTGTCCGTCACGACCACAGGAGCCGGTCCCGCATGAGCGATCCCTACGCAAAGCCGTCCGATCCCGCGAAGCGTCACAGCGCCGCGATCACCGACGGCGTCGACCGCGCCGGCGCCCGTTCGATGCTGAAGGCGATCGGCATCGACGACGAGGCGCTCGCGCGCCCGCTCGTCGGCATCGCGACGTCGTGGATCGAGACGATGCCGTGCAACTGGAACCAGCGCGAGCTCGCGCGCCACGTTCGCCGCGGGATCATCGAGGCCGGCGGCACGCCGATCGAGTTCAACACGATCGCCGTCTCCGACGGCGTCTCGATGGGCACCGCCGGCATGCGCGCGTCGCTCGTCTCGCGCGAGACGATCGCCGACTCGATCGAGCTCGTCGTGCGCGGCCACCTGCTCGACGGGCTCGTGTGCATCGTCGGCTGTGACAAGACGATCCCCGCGGCCGCGATGGCGCTCGCCCGGCTCGACGTCCCCGGGCTCGCGTTCTACAACGGCTCGATCGCGCCCGGCCGTTTCCGCGGCGAGGACGTCACGATCCAGGACGTCTACGAGGCGATCGGCGCGGCGGCGGCCGGGAAGATGAGCAACGAAGAGGTGCACGAGCTCGAGAACGCCGCGTGTCCGGGCGCGGGCGCGTGCGGCGGCCAGTTCACCGCGAACACGATGGCGACGGTGCTCGAGTTCCTGGGCATCAGCCCCGGCGGGCTGAACGACATTCCGGCGATCGACCCGGCGAAGACGGAGGCCGCGGCCGAGGCCGGGCGGATCGCGATGCGGCTCGTCCGCGACGACGTTCGTCCCTCGCACGTGATGACGCGCGACGCGCTCGAGAACGCGATCGCGTGCGTCGCCGCGACCGGCGGCTCGACGAACGGTGTTCTGCATCTGCTCGCGATCGCGAAGGAGCTCGGCATCGACGCTCGAGCTCGAGGACTTCGACCGGATCGCGGAACGGACTCCCGTGATCGCGGACATCAAGCCCGCAGGCCGCTTCGTCGCGACCGACGTCCACGCCGCCGGAGGCGTCGGGCTCGTCGCGCGCGAGCTGCTGAAGAAGGGTCTCGTCCACGGCGACGCGCCGAACGTCGACGGGCGCACGCTCGCCGAGGTGGCGGCTGCGGCCGTCGAGACGCCGGGCCAGCAGGTCATCGTCCCGATCGAGACGCCGCTGAAGGCGACCGGCGGCATCGCGATCCTCCGCGGCAACATCGCGCCCGGCGGCTGCGTCGTGAAGCTCGCGGGCCACGAGCGCCTGTTCCACAGCGGCCCCGCGCGCGTGTTCGACTCCGAAGAGGACTGCTTCGCGGCGGTGAAGGCGCGCAGCATCGTCCCGGGCGACGTCGTCGTGATCCGCTACGAAGGCCCGGCCGGTGGGCCCGGGCATGCGCGAGATGCTGCACGTCACGGGCGCGCTCGTCGGCGAGGGGATCGCGGACGAGGTCGCGCTGATCACGGACGGCCGCTTCTCCGGCGCGACGCACGGGCTGATGGTCGGCCACGTCTCGCCGGAGGCCGTGCGCGGCGGCCCGATCGCCGCGCTCCGGGACGGCGACACGATCGAGCTCGACGTCGAGAACCGCGAGCTCCGCGTGAACCTCTCCGACGACGAGATCGCAGCCCGGCTCACCGAGGTCGTCGCGCCGCCGCCTCGCTACACCGCCGGCGTGCTCGCCCGCTACGCCAAGCTCGTCTCGTCCGCGTCAGAAGGAGCTGTGCTCGATTGCTCACTTTGACGGCGTGACGGTGTATACTTCAGTTTCGATAGTGCAACACCGGAAGCGGGTTCGTCCCGTTCCGCATCGAGAGAGGCTGAGGGAACCGGCCCTATGACGCCTCGGCAACCTGCTCCTCAAGAGCGTGGTGCCAATCCCGGCCGAGCCACCCGGCTCGGAGGATGTGAAACGAGACGAAAGGAGTCATGTTTTGCCCGCCACCGCGCTTCGCTGTCGCATCTGCGAGAGGCAGTACCCGCTCGATCCGATCGGCGTCTGTTCTCATTGTTTCGGCCCGCTCGACCCGGTCTATGACCGCGACGAGCAGCGCCGCACGGTCACCCGCGAGTCGATCGCGGCCGGCCCGCTCTCGATCTGGCGCTACGCCGATCTTCTGCCCGTCGCGGCGCCGTCGGAGCAGCGGCTTGCCGCCGGGATTCACGCCGCTTGTCCAGGCGCCGCGGCTCGCCGCCGCGCTCGGCGTCGGCGAGCTCTGGCTGAAGCTCGACACCGCGAACCCGACGCACTCGTTCAAGGATCGCGTCGTCGCGGTCGCCTGCGCGAAGGCGATCGAGCTCGGCCGCACGACCCTGTCCTGCTCCTCGACCGGGAATCTCGCGAACGCCGTTGCGGCTCGCGCCGCGGCGGAGGGGCTCGAGGCGGTTGTGCTCGTGCCTGCGGATCTCGAGCCGGAGAAGCTCGTCGCGACCTCGGTCTACGGCGCGCAGATCCTCGCCGTCGAGGGAAGCTACGACGACTGCAGCCGGCTCAGCGTCGAGCTGTCGTTCGAGCTCGACTGGGCGTTCGTCAACGTCGGGCTGCGCTCGTACTACGCCGAGGGCTCGAAGACGCTCGCGTTCGAGATCGCCGAGCAGCTCGGCTGGGAGTTCCCCGACGCGGTCGTCGCGCCGATCGCCTCGGGCGCGATGTTCACGAAGGTGCACCAGGGCTTCGCGGAGTTCGCGGAGCTCGGGCTCGTCGACGGAACCGTGCCGCGGCTCATCGGCGGCCAGGCCGAGGGCTGTGCTCCGGTCGCGACCGCGTTCGGCGCGGGTGCCCGCGTGAAGCCCGTCCGTCCGGCGACGATCGCCCGCTCGCTCGCGATCGGCAGCCCCGCGGACGGCGACCTCGCCGTCTCGACCGCGCTCGACTCGGGCGGCGCGATCCACGCCGTGCCGGAGGACGAGATCGCCGACAACATCCGCCTGCTCGCCGAGACGACCGGCGTGTTCGGCGAGACCGCTCCCGGAGTCACACTCGGTGCGCTCCGCGCGGCGGTGCAGAACGGCGAGCTCGGCGAGAGCGACCGCGTCGTCCTTCTGGTGACGGGCGACGGGCTGAAGACGCCCGGCCTCGTCTCCGACCGGCTCGACCTCGTATCCGTCGAGCCCGACGCGGATCTGATCCTGGAGAAGCTCGGTGTCCATGTTTGAACAGCAAGCACGGGGAGGTGCGTCATGAGGACCGGTCCGCGGACAGGGTTCCGCTGGACGCCGGAGACGATCGTGTACGCGATCACGCTCTGGTACCGCAAGCACGACCGAACGCCGTTCACGAGCGAATGGGACCAGGCGGGCGACAACCATCCGTCCCGCCAGACCGTGAGCCGCGTCTTCGGCAGCTGGAACGCCGCGATGCATGCGGCGGGATTCACGCCGCGGCCGCGCGGCCGCCAGCCTCGTTCCTTGTCGGAGGGAGCCCTTTCGGATGGGTGACGCCCCTCGGGTCGTCCTCCTGCCGGGGGACGGGATCGGGCCTGAGGTCGCCGAGCAGGCGCGCCTCGCGCTCGAGCTGCTGGCGCCCGACGTCGAGATCGATGAACGGCTGATCGGCGCGGCTGCGATCCGGGCGACCGGGGAGCCGCTGCCCGAGGAGTCGCTCGCGGCGTGCCGCGGCGCGACCGCGGTCCTCAAGGGGCCGGTCGGCGATCCCGAGTTCGACGCGGCGGACGTCCGTCCCGAGCAGGGCCTGCTCGCGCTGCGCGGCGCGCTCGACGCGTACGCGAATCTCCGTCCGGCGGTGCTCGACGACGTCGACCTGCTGACCGTGCGCGAGCTCGTCGGCGGTCTCTACTTCGGCGCGAAGGGCGTTCGCGGCGACGGCACGGTCTACGACACGTGCGAGTACCACCCGAGCCAGGTCGAGCGGATCGTGCGCCGCGGGTTCGAGCTCGCGCGCGGGCGGCGCGGCCACCTCACGTCGGTGGACAAGGCGAACGTGCTCGAGACGTCGCGGCTCTGGCGCCGCATCGTCGACGAGCTCGCGCCGGAATACGCCGGACGTCACGGTCGAGCACATGCTCGTCGACAACGCGGCGATGCAGCTCGCGACGACGCCGCAGCAGTTCGACGTCATCGTCACCGAGAACATGTTCGGCGACATCCTCTCCGACCTCGCCGCCGCGGTCACCGGCGGGCTCGGGATGGCGCCCTCCGCGAGCCTCGCCGACGGCGGGCCGGGAATCTTCGAGCCGGTCCACGGCTCGGCGCCCGACATCGCGGGCCGCGGGATCGCGAACCCGACCGCGATGCTCCGCTCGACGGCGCTCCTCCTCGAGCACGGCCTCGGCCGGCCCGCCGAGGCGGCTGCGTTGGCTGCTGCGGTCGAGGCGGCGCTCGTCGAGGCGCCGACGACGGATCTCGGCGGCTCGGCGACGACTGCCGAGCTCGGCGCCGCGGTGCGGGCGCAGCTTGACCCGGGCACATCGCCGCCTACCCTGAAACCGATGCGTCTCGCGCCTGAAGCCGTGCAGTCGTTCGCCTTTAGCGGCTTCTACGGGCGCGCCTTTACGCGCTAGCCGGCGCTTTCGCTTCTCCCGCCGCCGCCGGCTAGTCCAGATCTCACCCGCGGGAATCACCGACTCGTTCGCGAGAGGGCGAACCTCCCATGACCCAGATTCAGCACACCGTTCCAGTTCAGTCGAGGCCGAGGTGATCGTGGCCGTCGCGTACCCGGGCCCGCCGGGAAGCCACGCGTCAGCCGCAGCGGCGGTGCTCTTCCCGGCGGACGACCTCGTCCCGCTGACGGGGTTCCGCGCCGTTGCCGACTCGGTGTCGGCAGCCGACTCGACGCACGGCGTGCTCCCGATCGAGAGCTCGCTCGCGGGGCCGGTCGCCGAGACGCACGATCTGCTGCACGATCACGCGCTGTCGATCGTCGCCGAGGCGGTGCTTCCGATCCGGCACTGCCTCGCCGCGCCGCAGCAGGTCCCGCTCGAGGAGATCCGCATCGTGCACTCGCATCCGATGGCGCTCGAGCAGTGTCGCGGGCTGCTCGCCCGGATGCCGAACGCCCGCGTGCTCCAGATGCCGACGACGGCGGAGGCGGCGCAGTCCGTCGCCGCGGCGGGCGATCCGACGCACGCCGCGATCGCCGGCTCCGAGGCCGTGAGCCTCTACGGGCTGACCGTCGTCGCGGACGACGTCGGCGACGGTCCGGCGTTCACGCGTTTCGTGTCGATCGCGCCGTACACGCGCGTCGACGTGCCGTGGGACTCGTCGCGGATCTCGTTCTCGTTCGTCACGAGCCACCGGCCGGGCGCGCTGCATGCGGCGATCGAGCCGTTGGCGCACGCGGGTCTCGATCTCGTCAGGCTCGTCGCGCGTCCGATCCAGGGCGCGCCGTGGAGCTACCGCTTCGACGCGGTCGTCTCCGGTCATCCGATGGACACGACGGTGCGCGAGGCGCTTGCGGAGCTCGCCGACCGCACGCGCTCGCATCGCATTCTCGGCGTCTACGAAGCAGCGAAGGAGTCACGTTGAGCGAAACCGTGAACGACCCGCACGTCGCGCGCGTGCGCCGCGAGATCTCCGATCTCGACCGCGCGCTCGTCGACCTCGTCAACAAGCGGCTGAAGCTCGTCGCGCAGCTCAAGCGCTACAAGGAGGAGCACGGGATCGGCTTCGTCGACCTCGCGCGCGAGGAGTGGATGCTTCAGTACCTGCAGCGTGCGAACCGCGGCCCGCTCTCGGCGGAGGGGCTGAGCCACCTGTACCACGAGCTGCTCTCGCTGATGAAGCAAGAGGTGCAGGCGCAAGAGGACGCGGGCGTCGCGTAGCGCTTCGAGGTGCCTGGCACCAACGGCCGCTCAGGTGCCTGGCACCTGCAGGCGGTTTGGTGCCAGGCACTTCGTGGCGGGTTCGTCACGACTGCGTGACGGGGCTAGTCGTGGAGCGGGGTTGCGGGCGCGCGGAAGTGTGACGCGCGGCTCGCGGAAGTGTCCAAGCGCCTCGCGGCGGCCGCGGGCTAGAGCACGAGCGTCGAGATCGGCGCGGCGTGCGTCGACTCGTACGCGCTGATCGCGTCGTCCTCGCGCAACGTGAGCGCGATCTCGTCGAGCCCGCCGAGCAGGCAGTCGCGCGAGAAGTCGTCGAGCTCGAACGCGAAGCCGCCGGCGGAGCACTCCTCGAGATCGACCGTGAGCTCCTCGCCGGAATGCGCGCGGGTCATCAGTTCGTGCACCTGGTCTGAGGGCAACCGCACCGGCAGCAGCCCGATCTTCAGCGAGTTCTGGCGGAAGATGTCGCCGTACGACGGCGCGACGATCGCTTCGAAGCCGTAGTCCTGCAGCGCCCACGGCGCGTGCTCGCGCGACGAGCCGCAGCCGAAGTTGCGGCCGGCCAACAGGATCTTCGTTCCCTGCGCCTCCGGCTGGTTCAGCTCGAACGCCGGATCCTTGCGCCAGTCGAAGAAGAGGAACTCGCCGAAGCCGGTGCGCTCGATCCGCTTCAGGAACTGCTTCGGGATGATCTGGTCGGTGTCGACGTCGGGCCGGTCGAGCACCGCCGCGCGCGACGTGACGGAACGGAAGGCCTTCATTCGCCCGGCCCCGCGAAGTGGCCGGCGAGCGCCGTCGCCGCCGCGACGACCGGCGACACGAGATGCGTCCGGCCGCCGGCGCCCTGGCGGCCCTCGAAGTTCCGGTTCGACGTCGACGCGCACCGCTCGCCGGGAGCGAGCACGTCGGGGTTCATGCCAAGGCACATCGAGCAACCTGCGCGCCGCCATTCGAATCCGGCCGCCTCGAAGACGCGGTCGAGCCCTTCGGCTTCGGCCTGTGCCTTCACGTGAGCAGAGCCGGGGACGACCATCGCACGCACGGAGGGATGCACGCGATTCCCCTGCACGACCGCGGCTGCGGCGCGCAGGTCCTCGATCCTCGAGTTCGTGCAGGAGCCGATGAAGACGCGGTCGATCTCGATCTCCTGGATCCGCGTCCCCGGCTCCAAGCCCATGTAGACGAGCGCGCGCTCGGCGGCTGCGCGCTCCTCGGCGTCGGCGAGCGCCGCCGGGTCAGGCACCGAGCCGTCGATCGGGACGACCATGCCGGGGTTCGTGCCCCACGTGACCTGCGCGCTGGAGCGTCGAGACGTCGATCACGACCTCGCGGTCGAACGTCGCGCCCGCGTCGGTCGGCAGCGAGCGCCAGAGGTCGAGCGTCCGCTCCCACTCGGCTCCGCTCGGCACGCCGGGGCGGCCTTCGAGATACGCGAACGTCGTCTCGTCGGGCGCGATCATCCCGGCGCGCGCGCCCGCCTCGATCGACATGTTGCAGATCGTCAGGCGCCCTTCCATCGACAGCGACTCGATCGCGGGACCGGCGTACTCGATCACGTGGCCGACGCCGCCGTCGACGCCGAGCTTCGCCGATCGCGGCGAGCACCATGTCCTTCGCGCTCACGCCGGGCGCGCGCTCGCCTTCGAAGCGGAGCCGCAGCGAGCGCGGCTTCGTCTGCGAGAGCGTCTGCGTCGCGAGGACGTGCTCGACCTCCGAGGTACCGATGCCGAACGCGAGCGCACCGAGTGCACCGTGCGTCGACGTGTGCGAGTCGCCGCAGACGATCGTCAGTCCGGGCTGCGTCAGCCCGAGCTCCGGGCCGATCACGTGGACGATTCCCTCGCGCCCGCTGCCGGTCGCGTAGAGCGGGACGCCGAACTCCGCGCAGTTCTCCGCGAGCGTCGCGAGCTGCTGCACCGAGAGCGGATCGGCCGGAGTGTCGTCGCCCGTCGCGACGTTGTGATCCATCGTCGCGAGCGTCAGCTCGGGCCGGCGGACGCGGCGGCCGGCGAGCCGCAGTCCCTCGAATGCCTGCGGCGACGTGACCTCGTGGACGAGGTGGAGGTCGACGTAGAGCAGGTCGGGGCGGCCTTCGGCGCGCTCGACGACGTGGCTCTCCCAGACCTTCTCGAACAGCGTTTGCGCCATGGCCACCAACGCTAGCGGCAGCCGCGGCGACCTAACCGGACAATGTCGGCGGTCTAAGCTTTACAAAGTAAAGCGTGGGCCGCTAGCGTCGGGGAATGACCACCCGTGAGGCTCCCGACTGGGAGGCCGTCTACACGCGCAACCCGGTCGAACGGATCAAGCGCGACAAGCCGCCGCTGCTGATCCGGGACGAGCTGCCCGCGCTGTCGCGCTCGGCTACGAGCAGATGCCGGAGGAGGAGATCGTCCGCCTCCAGTGGTGGGGCCTCTACCACGACAAGCCGAAGATCGGGACGTTCATGCTCCGCGTGAAGATCCCGAGCGGGATCCTGACGCCGGCCGAGCTGCGCGCGATCGGCGAGGTCGCGAACCGCTACGGCACGCGGCGACGCCGAGCTGACGACGCGGCAGTGCATCCAGCTCCACTGGCTCGAGCTCGGCGCAGCTCGGCGACGTCTTCGCCGACCTCGAGGCCGCGGGGATCACGAGCGCCGGCGGCTGCGGCGACACCGTCCGCAACATCACCGGCTGCCCGGTCACGGGGCTCGCCGCGAACGAGCTCTTCGACGCGACGCCCGTCATCGACGCGGCGACCGCCGAGTTCTACGGCAACCCCGACTGGGCGAACCTGCCGCGCAAGCACAAGTACTCGATCGCGAGCTGCCCCGACCGCTGCAACGCGCCGGAGATCAACTGCATCTCGCTCGTCGGCGTCGTCAACGACGGCCGCGAGGGCTTCGCGGTGCTCGTCGGCGGCGGGCTCGCGTCGGTCCCGCGCATCGCGCGCGACCTCGGCGTGTTCGTGCCGGAGGACGAGTCGAACGAGATCCTCGGCGCGATCACGTCCGTCTGGTGCGAGGATCTGAAGTACCGCATGTCGCGCGTGAAGGCGCGGCTCAAGTTCATGGTCGACGACATCGGCGTCGACGGGATGCTCGAGCGCGTCGAGGCGAAGCTCGGCCGCACGCTCGAGCGCTTCACGCTGCCGCCGATCGACGTGCGAGCCGTCGGCGCACGTCGGCGTGCACGCGCAGAAGCAGGACGGGCTCTCGTACATCGGCGTCCCGGTGCAAGCTCGGCCTCACCTCCGGCGACCAGCTGATCGCCGTCGCCGACCTGACCGACGAGCTCGGCGGCGACATTCGCCTGACGCGCCAGCAGAACCTCATCGTCACCGGCGTCCCGAACGAGCGCGTCGCCGAGACCGTCGCGAAGCTCGGCGCACTCGGGCTGCCGCTCGAGACGAACGAGATCTGGGCGAACTCGATCGCGTGCACCGGCGAGCCGCACTGCAACTTCTCCGTCGGCGAGACGAAGTCGCGTCTCGAAGGGCTGCTCGACCACCTCGAGACGACGTTCGGCGACGACGTCGGCGACCTTCGCCTGCACCTCGACGGCTGCCCGCACGCGTGCGCGCAGCACTGGGTCGGCGACCTCGGCTTCCAGGCGACGACCGGCAAGGACGACGACGGCCGCCGGCTCTCGGCCTACGACATCCTCGTCCGCGGCTCGCTCGGCCCCGACGCGCAGATCGCGACGCCGCTGTTCCGCCGCGTCCCGAGCGAGCGGCTCGAGGGCGCGGTCGAAGGCCTCGTCCGCGGCTGGCTCGACACCCGCACGACGGACGAAAGCTTCACGGCGTTCCAGCGCCGCCTTTCCGACGACGACCTCGGCGCCCTCGCAGGCCTCGAGCCCGCGAAGAAACGCGTACGAGAGGAGACGACATGAGCACGTTCGAGCTGTTGGACGACCTGGAGGCGGGGGAGCTCTCCATCCAGTACGAGGGCGAGGAGCCGCAGGCGCTGCTCGAGTGGGCGATCACCGAGTTCGCGCCGCGCATCGCGCTCTCCGCCGCGTTCCAGGCCGACGACGTCGCGCTGATCGACATGGCGTACGCGATCGATCCGACGATCCGCGTCTTCACGGTCGACACCGGCCGCTTGCCCGACGAGACGCACGAGCTGATCGCGCAGCTGCGCGACCGCTACCCCGGCCTCAATCTCGACGTGCTCGAGCCGGACGCGGTGCAGATCCAGCGCCTCGTCTCGACGAAGGGTCTCGACCTGATGAAGGAGTCGGTCGAGAACCGCCTGCTCTGCTGCAACGTCCGCAAGGTGCAGCCGCTGACGAAGCATCTCGCCGGCCTCGACGCGTGGATCACCGGCCTCCGCCGCGACCAGTGGGCGACGCGGACGAACATCCGCAAGGTCGAGATCGACCACGACCACGGCGCGATCGTGAAGCTGAACCCGCTCGCGGAGTGGACGAAGGACGAGGTCTGGAGCTACCTGCGCGAGAACGACGTTCCGACGCACGCGCTCTACGCGAAGGGCTACACGTCGATCGGTTGCGCGCCGTGCACGCGCGCGATCGCGCCGGGCGAGGAAGACCGCGCCGGGCGCTGGTGGTGGGAGTCGAACGCGCCGAAGGAGTGCGGCATGCACTGCTCGATCGAGCACGGCGGCTTCGAGCACGAGCTGCACGCGATCCTCGGCGACGACGTGAACGCATGACGATCGCGCTCCGCGGCGAGGCGGCCGAGGTCGCGCTCGGCGAGGCGCAGGCCGTGCTCGCGCTCGTCCAGGACGAGGAGCGCCGCGGCCGGCTTGCCGATCTCGTCGCCGCGGTCCACGAGGGCGAGCTCGACGACGACGACGCGCAGGCGCTCGAGGAGCTGATCGAGCTCGGGCTCACGACGGGCCGGATCCGCAGCATCTACGGGCCGGAGGGCGAGCAGGCCGCGCTGAAGACGTACCGCCGGCTGCCCGCGGGGCGTGAGCTGTCGGAGAGCGCGCGCGAGATCAGCGCTGCGCTCGAGTCGCTCGAAGGGAAGGTGCTCGAACGGATCTCCGTCCAGTCGGCGGGGCCGGGCGCGTTCGTCGTGTCGGTCGGCGTCGAGGGACGCGAGCTGACGGTGAAGCTCGACGTGGCCGGCGCGCGCATCCATTCGGTGGGCGTGTGAGCGAGCCGCATTACTTCGCATGCCTCGATCATCCGCGGCCGCCGCTGCCTCGTCATCGGGACGGGCGCGATGGCGGAGGAGAAGGTCGACGGGCTGCGCGCGAGCGGCGCCGTCGTCGAGACGGCCGGCGAGTACGAGCCCGCGCTCCTCGACGGGATCTGGCTCGTGATCGTCGCGAACGGCGACGGCGAGCGCGTCTACCGCGACGCGAGCGAGCGGCGGATCTTCTGCAACGTCGCCGACGTGCCGGAGCTCTGCTCGTTCATCCTCCCTGCGATTCACCGGCGCGGTCCGATCGCGCTCGCGGTCTCCACGGGCGGCGCGTCGCCTGCGCTCGCGCAGCGGCTGCGCGACGACTTCGGCTCGCAGATCGGCGACGAGCACGAGCAGCTCGCCGAGGAGCTGCGCGCGTTACGCCCGTGGGTGCGCGAGAACCTGGAGACGTACGCGGAGCGGCGCGACTTCTTCCGCGACGCCGTCACACGAGCGCTGGGATGAGCGTCGCGCTCGGACGTGTTGCTCTTGTGGGGGCAGGCCCGGGAGATCCCGAGCTGATCACCGTGCGCGGGCTCGCGCGTGTCCGCGACTGCGACGTGATCGTCTACGACCGGCTCGTCGCCGAGGAGCTCGTCGCGGAGGCGCCGCGCACGCGTTGCGCGTCGACCGCGACCGCCTCGCGCAGGAGGACGTGAACCGCCTGCTCGTCGCGCACGCGCGGCGCGGCCGGCGCGTCGTGCGGCTGAAGGGCGGCGATCCGTTCGTGTTCGGCCGCGGCGGCGAGGAGGCGATCGCGCTCGCGCAGGCCGGGATCTCGTTCGAGGTGATCCCCGGCGTGTCGTCGCTGTCGTCCGTTCCCGGCTCCGCGGGGATTCCCGTCACGCATCGCGGCGTCGCGTCCGCCGTCACCGCGTTCGCGGCGCACGACGTCGAAGCGCTCGACGCCGCCGCGCTCGCGCGCGCGCCGGGGACGCTCGTCGGCTTCATGGGCCTCGCCGGGCTGGCACGGCTCGCAGAGCGACTCGTCGAGCACGGGCTCTCCGCCGCGACTCCGGTCGCCGTCGTCTCGCGCGGCACGACGGAGCAGGAGCAGACGGTCGTCGCGCCGCTCGGCGCGATCGCCTCGGTCGCGCGGCATCTGCCGACGCCTGCGCTCGTCGTGATCGGCGAGGTCGTCGACGCTGCGCGACGCGATCGCTCCGGCTCGACGCTCCGCCGCCTAGTCTTCGGCGATGGCCGTGCAGGACGAATCGCGCGCCGACGCGCCGCTTCGGCGCGACATCCGGACTGCTCGGAGACCTGCTTGGGCGCGTGCTCGTCGAACAGGAAGGCGCAGCAGCTGCTCGACGACGTCGAGCACGTCCGCGCGCTCGCGCGAGAGGCGCGCGGCGGCGCGCAGCAGGACGAGCTCCACGCGGCGGTCGAGGCGCTGCCGGTCGCGCGACAGGCGAGCGTGCTGCGCGCCTTCGGCCTCTACTTCCAGCTCGCGAACGTCGCGGAGCAGCACCATCGCGTCCGCCGCCGCCGCGAGTACGCGCACGAGGAGCGCATCCCGCCGGAATCGCTCGCCGAAGCGTTCGAACGGCTCGGCGGCGCCGAGCACGACGTTTCGCTCGAGCTCGTGCTCACCGCGCATCCGACGGAAGCGGCCCGGCGCACGGTGCTCGCCGCGCACCTCCGCGTCAACGGGCTGCTGGAGGAGCTCGACGACCCGCTGCTCGCGCCGCCGCGCCGCGACGAGATCGAGGCGGCGCTCGCGGAGGAGATCACGATGCTCTGGCAGGCCGACGAGGTGCGCACGCGGCGGCCGCGCGTCGTCGACGAGATCCGCAACGGCCACTGGTTCTTCGAGCAGAGCCTGATCGACGCGGCGGAGCAGCTGCTCGCGGACTATCGCCGCCGCCTGCCCGACGCGCCGGTCCCGCTCCGTTTCGGCACGTGGATCGGCGGCGACGCCGACGGCAACCCGAACGCCGGCGCGGACACGATCGCCGAGGCGCTCGAGCGCGCGCGGCGGCTGCTGCTCGCGCGCTACCGCGACGAGGTCCGCGCGCTCGCCGCGGCGCTCGGCGTCTCGTCGCGGCTGACGCCGGTGAGCGACGAGCTGCTCGCGTCGATCGCCGCCGGCGAGCTCGCGTTCCCCGAGATCGCGGCTGAGCTTTCCGACCAGAACCTCGACGAGCCGTACCGCCGCAAGCTGTCGCTGATGTGGCGGCGACTCGCCGACGACCTCTACGAGAGCCCGGACGAGTTCGCCGAGGATCTCGACGTCCTCGACCGGAGCCTGCGCGCGAATCGCGGCGCGCGCATCGCCGACGGCGAGCTCGCCGCGCTCCGCCGCCGCGTCGAGCTGTTCGGCTTCCACCTCGCGAAGCTCGACCTGCGGCTGCACGCGAACGAGCTCGCGGAAGGCAGCGAGCGCGCGCACGCGATGCTCGCGGCCGCGGCGCAGGCGCGCGCGCGGCACGGCGTCGCCGCGCTCGACACGGTGATCGTCTCCGGCACCGCGTCCGCCGCCGACGTCCTGCGCGTGCGCGAGCTGACGGACGAGCCGCTGTCCGTCGTGCCGCTCTTCGAGTCGGTCGCCGCGCTGCGCGCCGCGCCGCAGATCTACGAGGAGCTGCTCGACGTGGGCGGCTGCCGCGAGGTGATGGTCGGCTACTCCGACTCGGCGAAGGACGCGGGCTATCTCGCCGCGCAGTGGGAGATCCGCACCGCGCTCGTCGCGCTCGCGGACGTCGCGCGCGCACGCGGCGCCGAGCTGACCGTGTTCCACGGCCGCGGCGGCAGCGCGGGCCGCGGCGGCGGGCCGACGCACGCGGCGATCCTCGCGCAGCCGCAGGGCGTGCCGCCGGGGCACCTGAAGATCACGGAACAGGGCGAGACGATCGCGTTCAAGTACGGGCTGCCCGGCCTCGCGTACCGAAACCTCGAGGCCGCGCTCGCGGCGACACTGCTCGCCGCCGAGCCGAAGCTCGCGGGCGTCGACACCCCGGAGGGCGGCGAGGAGATCGTCGCCGCGCTCGCCGACCGCTCGCACGCCGTGTACCGCGAGCTCGTCGACGACGCACGCTTCGTCGACTTCTTCCGCGCGTTCACGCCGGTCGACGAGCTCGCGCTGCTCCAGATCGGCTCGCGCCCCGCGCGCCGCCCCGAGAGCGCCGGCTACCTCTCGTCGCTCCGCGCGATCCCGTGGGTGTTCGCGTGGACGCAGAACCGCTGCCTCCTGCCGTCGTGGTACGGCTGCGGCAGCGCGTTCGCCGAGGCGGATCCCGGCGAGCTGCGCCGGCTCTACCGCGACTGGGCGTTCTTCCGCACCCTCGTCCAGAACCTCGAGATGACGCTCGCGAAATCGAGCATCGAGATCGCGGTCGAGTACCTGCGCCTCGTCGACGACGTGAGTCTCTGGGAGCCGATCGCCGCTGAGCACGCGCGCGTCGTCGCGGCCGTGCTCGAGATCGTCGAGGCGCCCGAGCTGCTCGACCGCCATCCCGTGCTGCAGCGGTCGGTGCGGCTCCGCAATCCGTACGTCGATCCGATGAACGCGATCCAGGTCGACCTGCTGCGCCGCTACCGCGCCGGCGACGAGGAGGTCGCCGCGCCGCTGCTCCGGTCGATCGCCGGCATCGCCGCCGCGCTCCGCAACACGGGCTGAGTTTCTGCGACCATCGAACGCAATGGAATTCCGCCGAGTCGACGCTCTCCCGCCCTACGCATTCGCCGAAGTCGAGCGCCTGAAGCTCGAGCTGCGCCGCGACGGGCAGGACGTGATCGACCTCGGCTTCGGAAACCCGGACGTCGCGCCGCCGGAGGTCGCGGTCGAGAAGCTCCGCGAGGCCGCGGCGCTCCCGCGCAACCACCGCTACTCGTCGAGCCGCGGGCTGCCGAAGCTGCGCGAGGCGATCTGCGACCTCTACCGCACCCGCTACGGCGTCGACCTTGACCCGGAACGCGAGGCGACGCTTGCGCTCGGCGCGAAGGAAGGGCTCGTGCATCTGCTCTGGGTGCTGCTCGGCCCCGGCGACGTCGCGCTCGTGCCGAGCCCGAGCTATCCGATCCATCTCTTCGCGCCCGGCTTCGCCGGCGCCGCCGTCGCGCGCGTCAACGTCGGCCCCGACCGCGACTTCCTCGCCAACCTCGAGGAGGCCTGGCTCGCGTCGCAGCCGCGGCCGCGCGTGCTGCATCTGCTCGTTCCCGCACAACCCGACGACGGCGTGCGCCGACCTACCGATGATGCAGGGGCTCGTCGACTTCGCGCGCGAGCGCGACCTCGTCCTCGTGCACGACTTCGCGTATGCGGATCTCGCGTTCGACGGCTACCGGCCGCCGTCGGTGTTCGAGGCGGAGGGCGCGCGCGACGTCGCCGTCGAGCTCTACTCGCTGACGAAGGGCTTCTCCGTCGCGGGCTGGCGCGTCGCGTTCGTCCTCGGCCGCGCCGACGTGATCGCGGCGCTCGCGCGGCTGAAGTCGTACCTCGACTACGGGAGCTTCCAGCCGCTGCAGATCGCCGCGACGGTGGCGCTGCGCGAGGCCGCCGACTATCCGAAGGAGGTCGCGGAGATCTACCAGGGACGGCGCGACGCGCTCTGCACCGGGCTCGCGCGCGCCGGCTGGGAGGTGCCGCCGCCCGCCGCGACGATGTTCGTCTGGGCGCGGATCCCGGAGCAGTTCGCCGCCGAGGGATCGCATGCGTTCGCGCTGCGGCTACTCACCGAGGGGCTCGTCGCCGTCAGCCCCGGCAGCGGCTTCGGCCCCGACGGCGAGGGATTCGTCCGCTTCGCGCTCGTCGAGAACGAGCAGCGGATCGGCCAGGCCGTGCGTGGGATCCGGAAGGTTCTGGCGGCTCAGGGACTTTCGGTCGCGTAGCCGACGCGGCGGCACGCCGCGACGATCGCGTTCTCGACGCCGCCCGGCGTCGTCCGGCAGAGCGCGCGCGCCTTCGCGCCGCACGCCTCGAGCCTCGTGCCGCCCATCGTCGACGGGACGTCGGCACGGACGCAGCCCGCTGCGGGCGCGTCGTTGCTCGTCACCGACACGACGCCGACCGCGACCACCGCCGCGGCCGCCAGCGCCCCGACGCCTGCGAGCACGCGCTTCTCGCGCCGGCTGAACGGCGTTCCCGCACGCTCCCACTGTCCCTCGACCGGCATCGGCGACACGGTAGCGCTCCCGCGCGCGCGAGTTGCTCGGTTTCCGCGCTTGACGCCGTCCGCACGGCTCGCTAGGTTCGTGGCTCCCGCCGATGCCGTCGGGAGTTGGGGTGACGACGCCTCTGGGTTCTTTGGGCCCGGGAGGCGTTTTTCTTTTCCGGGACCGTTGGATCCGCCCGCCGCCGGGGACGGTGGCGTGTCGGTTTTGTGTCCCGAAAGGAGAGAAACTCGTGCTAGCGGCTGCGTGGGCTCCATACCCTGCATTGGCTGAACCCGGGCGACAACGCCTGGCAGCTCACCGCGGCGACGTTCGTCGGCCTGATGAGCGTCCCCGGGCTTGTAATCCTGTACGGCGGCGTGATGCAGAAGCGCTGGTCGGTGAACAGCATGATGCTCGCGTTCGCCGCCTTCGGACTCGTCCTGATCGGCTGGGTGCTCTGGGGCTTCGACATGGGCTTCGGAAATCCATGGCACGGACTGTCGGACAGCGGCTTCTTCGGCAACTTCATCGGCCAGCCGGGAGCCGTGTTGAACCATCTCGAGGAACAGGGACAGGCTGCGATCCCCCTGGTGACGACCGGGCCGCCGTTCCACTTCCCGCAGTCGACACTCGTCTACTTCCAGTTCGTGTTCGCGGCGATCACGCCGATCCTGATGCTCGGCTCGGTGCTCGGCCGCGTGAACTTCAAGATGTGGCTGATCTTCGTCCCGCTCTGGATGACGTGCATCTACTGCGTCAACGCCTTCCTGATCTGGGGCGGCGGCTTCTGGGCGCAGAAGGGCGCGGTCGACTACTCGGGCGGCTACGTGATCCATCTCGCCGCCGGCGTCTCGGGCTTCGTCGCCGCATGGGTGATCGGTCCCCGGCTTGCACGTGACCGCGAGATCGACGCGCCGAACAACCTGCTGATGGTGGCGTGCGGCGCCGGACTGCTCTGGCTCGGCTGGAACGGCTTCAACGGCGGCGACCCGTACTACGCAGGCGCCGATGCCGCTGCCGCGGTCCTGAACACGAACCTCGCGACCGCGGTTGCGTTCCTCGTCTGGGTCCTCTGGGACTACATGACGGGCCGCAAGCCGTCGCTGATCGGCAGCGTCAACGGCATGATCGTCGGCCTCGTCGCGATCACTCCGGCCGCCGGTTTCGTCAACGGCTACGGGGCGATGGCGATCGGCGCGATCGGCGCCAGCGTCGTCTACCTCGCGTACAACTACCTCAGCCGCGTGCGGCCGTTCCGCTCGGTCGACGACACGCTCGGCGTCATCTACACGCACGGCTTCGCCGGACTTCTCGGCGGCCTGCTGGTCGGCGTGTTCGCCGACTCGAACATGATCGTCTACCTCGGGCTCGGGAACACGCCGAGCTTCTCGGCGGAAGGGAGTCTGCATCTGCTGAAGGTGCAGTTCTACGCCGGTGTCTGGGTGATCGTGTTCTCCGCGATCGGCACGTTCATCCTGCTGAAGCTGATCGGTCTCGTGATTCCGCTTCGGATGAGCGACGCAGACATGGAGATCGGCGACCTCGCCGTGCACGGCCACGAGGTGTATCCGTCCGACGTTCCGTCGCTCGGCTACGCCGGCGCGTCGGCGGCGCTCATTCCCCCAGCACCCGAGCCGGCAGGCGGCTGATGGCGACGAAGATCATCGTCTCGTACGACGGAACCGAGAACGACACCGACGGTCTCGCCTTCGGGCGCCTGCTCGCACGGGCCGGTGGGTCGCTCGGACTCGCGTACGTCCGTCACACGCCGGATGCGCAGGACGGGGCCGAGGCGTTGCTCGAGGAGGGTGCGAAGCTCCTCGGCAATCCCGACGTGCCGCGGCACATCGTGGTCTCGGGGTCGACGCCCGACGGGCTGCGACTGCTCGCCGAGAAGGAGGAGATCAACGTGATCGCGTTCGGCTCCGAGTACCGGACGCCGCAGGGTCACGTCTCGGCGGGCACGTCCGCCCAGCGGCTCCTCGAGGGCGGTCCGATCGCGATCGCCCTCGCTCCCGCCGGGCTGTGGGACCGCGGCGACCTGACGGTGACGACGGTCTCGGCGGTCTCGGAGAACGGCGACCCGGCTCCGACCGAGACGGCGTCCTCCCTCGCGTCGGCGCTCGGTGCGACGGTCGCACCGCGCGCCGACAGCGACTCGGGAATCGTCGTCGTCGGCTCGCGTCCGGGAACGGCGGCCGGCCGCGTCACGCTCAGCGCGGCGGCTGCGTACCTGATCGAGATGATCCGCTGTCCCGTGCTGGTGCTGCCGCACGGAACATCGATCCGATTCGGGGCCGGGCCGCTGTCGTGAAGGTGCTGATCGCAGAGGACGAGACGATCATCAGGCTCGACCTCTGCGGTCTGCTGGAGAAACACGGCTTCGAGGTCGAGGAGGCGCGTGACGGCGACGAGGCAGTTCGCCTCGCGCGAGAGGTCGAACCGGACCTCGCCCTCCTCGACCTCCGAATGCCGGTGCTGGACGGGATCGAAGCCGCTCGGCGGATCTACGCCGAGCGGCCGATCCCGATCGTGATGCTGACCGCGTACTCCGACCGCAAGTTCGTCGAGAAGGCAATCGCCGCGGGCGTCTTCACGTATCTCGTCAAGCCGTTCCGCGAGGTCGACGTCGTCCCGGCGATCCACGCCGCCGCGGCTCGGCACTCGGAGCTGCTCGCGGCTAGGCGCGCGCTCGGCGCGACGCCGCCGCCGACGACGGTCGAGCTCGAGCTTCCTTCGTCGAACGGCTTCTCGTGGCCGCTCCGCGTCGAGCAGCGCGAGGACGGCTCGGTCGAGATCCGGGTCTCGCCCTGATGCGGGTGCTCCTCGGCGAAGACGAGACGCTGATCCGTCTCGACATGCGCGGGATGCTCGAGGCGGCCGGCATGGAGGTGTGCGCCGAGGCTCGTGACGGCGTCGAGGCGGTCGAGCTCGCAAGCTCGACGGAGCCGGATCTCGCGTTGCTCGACGTGAAGATGCCCCGGCTCGACGGCATCGAGGCGGCGCGGCGGATCCTGGAGGAGCGGCCGATCCCGATCGTCGTCGTCAGTGCGTACAGCGAGCAGGTGCTCGTCGACCGCGCGGCCGACGCCGGCGTCTTCGGCTACCTCACGAAGCCGTTCCGGCAGGAGGATCTGCTGCCGGCGATCGCCACCGCGCGGGCGCGGTTCGGCGAGCTGGAGGCGCTCCGGGAGCAGGTCGACTCGCTGACCGAGGCGCTCGCCGCCCGCAAGGCGATCGAGCGGGCAAAAGGGATCCTGATGGCCAAGCAGGGGCTGACCGAGCAAGAGGCGTTCGCCCGGCTCCGGAGCGCGAGCGCCACGACCGGCCGCCCGATTCGCGTGATCGCGGAGGCGATCGTCCAGACCCTCGGCGGCTGAGCCGCATTGGATTTGCATAATACGCGGCTGATCGCATAGAATGCGGTCATGCCGTCCGTCGCGATCCTTGGCGCCTCTGGGTATTCCGGGCAGGAGACGCTCGACCGGGTGCTCCGCCATCCGGAGCTCACGGTGGTTGTGCTCGGGTCGGACTCGCTCGACGGTGCGCCCGCGTCCGCGCTCGACGTCCGGCTGAACGGCTCGCTGCCCACATTCGTCTCGAACGCGGAGGCGCTCGCGGCCGGCGCCGACGTCGTCTTCGCATGTCTCGGCAACGAGCGCGCAGCCGTGCTCGAGCCGCCGGCCGGCGCGGTCGTCGTCGACCTCTCGGGCGCGCACCGGCTGCACGACGCCTCGCTGTACCCCGACTGGTACGGGTTCGAGCATCCGCAACCCGGCTCGCTCGCCGACTGGAGCTACGGATTGCCGGAGCTCTTCCCGGCCGAGGGCAACCTGATCGCGAATCCCGGTTGTTATGCGACGGCCGCGCTGCTCGCGCTCGCGCCGCTCGCGGACGTGATTGACGCGACGAACGTCGTCATCGACGCGAAGTCCGGCGTCTCCGGCGCGGGCCGCGAGCTGAAGCAGAGCTCGCACGCCGGCTTCGTGCTCGAGAACATCACGCCGTATCGCGTCGGCTCGCATCAACATGCGCCGGAGATCGCACAGGAGCTCGGTTTCCCCGTCTGCTTCGTGCCGCATCTCCTGCCGGTCCGCCGCGGCCTGCTCGCGACGTGTTACGTCAAGCCGCTCGCGGGCGTCGACGTGCGCGCCGCGCTCGCGGACGCGTATGCGGAGAGCGCGGTCGTTCGCGTTCTGCCGGAGGGTGTCACGCCGGAGCTCGCGCGCGTGCAGCACACCGACGCCGCGGAGATCGCGGTGTACGAGGACCGGGCCACGGGACTCGCCGTCATCGTCTGCGCGCTCGACAACCTCGGCAAGGGCGCCGCGGGCCAGGCAATGCAGAACGCGAATCTCGCGCTCGGGCTCGACGAGACCGCCGGACTTCGACTCGCGGGGATCTTGGTATGAGCGTCACCGCGCCGAAGGGCTTCGTCGCCGCCGGCATCCACGCCGGGATCCGGAAGAACGGGCGTCGCGACCTCGCGCTCGTCCGCTCGCTCGAGCCGGCGACCGGCGCAGCGATGTTCACCGCGAACCGCATGGTCGCCGCACCGGTCGTCGTCTCGCGCGAGCATCTCGAGACGGCGCAGCCGCAGGCGGTCGTCATCAACTCCGGCATCGCGAACGCGGCGACCGGCGCGCAGGGCATCGCCGACGCGCGCGCGACCGCCGCCGAGACCGGACGGATGCTCGGCATCGCGCCCGAGGAGATCGTCGTGCTCTCGACCGGCGTGATCGGCGCGCCGCTGCCGCTCGACAAGGTGCTCGACGGAGTCCGGAATGCAGCGCTGCATCTCACGCGCTCGGGCGGCTCGACCGCGGCGCACGCGATCATGACGACCGACACGCGCGCGAAGGAAGCATGCGCGCGCGGCACCGGCTTCATCGTCGGCGGCATGGCGAAGGGCTCGGGGATGATCCATCCGAACCTCGCGACGATGCTCGCCGTCGTCACGACGGACTATCCGCTCGAGCCCGGTGAGGCGATCGAGTTCCTGCGGCCCGCCGTCGACGCGAGCTTCAACGCGATCTCCGTCGACGGCGAGTGCTCGACGAACGACACCGTCGTGCTGCTCGCGAACGGCGCGAGCGGAATCGTGCGGACGCCGGAGACCGACGCGGAGTTCGCGGACTGCCTGCGCCTCACCTGCGGCGAGCTCGCGCGGCAGATCGTCGCCGACGGCGAAGGCGCGACGGTGCTCGCGGAGATCGCGGTTCGCGGCGCGGCGAGCGACTCCGAGGCGCGCGCGATCGCAGAGCGCGTCGCGACGTCGCCGCTCGTGAAGACCGCGCTGCACGGCCACGACGCGAACTGGGGACGGATCGCCGCGGCGGCCGGCTCCGCGAAGTTCAACGGCGGCTACGCGAGTCTCGATCCCGACACGCTCTCGATCGCGATCGACGGCGTGGCCGTGCTCGTCTCGGGAACGCCGTCGGGCGACGAGCCGCTGCTGACGAACGGCCATTGCTCGATCGAGGTCGACCTCGCGATCGGCGACGGCACCGCGACGTATCTGACGAGCGACCTGTCCTACGACTACGTCCGCATCAACGCGGACTACCGCTCGTGAGCGTCGTCGTGCTGAAGGTCGGCGGTGCGTCGGCGGGCGGTGCGGCCGAAGCCGTCGCAAGCCTGCGCGCGACCGGCGTGTCGGTGTGCGTCGTGCACGGCGCCGGCCCACAGATCTCCGACGAGATGGCGCGGCGCGGGCTCGAGGTGCAGTTCGTCGACGGCCGGCGCGTGACGACGCCGGAGGGGCTCGAGGTCGTGCGCGACAGCTTCGCCGGCGTGAACGCCGACGTCTGTGCGGCGATCGGGCCTGACGCGGTGCCGCTCGCGGGCGACGAGATCGGATTGCTCGCGACACACGTTCCCGAGCTCGGCCTCGTCGGGAAGCCGCTGCCGACCGCGCCGCCGCGCGTGCTGCGCGCGCTCGCGGAAGGGCTCGTCCCCGTCGTGTCGCCGCTCGCCGAAGGCCCGCTGAACGTGAACGCCGACGAGGCCGCATCCGCGCTCGCCGTCGGAATCGGCGCCGACAAGATCCTCTTCCTCACCGACGTCCCCGGTGTGTTCCACGACGGCTGGCTCGTCCGGTCGATCAGTGCGGAGCGCGCGGAGACGCTCGTCGACGAGGGCGACTTCGACGGCGGCATCGTCCCGAAGCTTCTCGCCGCCGCCAGCGCGGCGCGCAACGGGCTCGTCGCGGAGATCGGCGTCACGGCGGTGGTCGCGTGAAGACCGTCCTCGAGAACGCGCTGCTCCCGACCTATCCGGCACCGCGCGTCGAGTTTGTCGACGGCGACGGCATGTGGCTCACGGATTCCGCGGGCCGCCGCTACCTCGACTTCGCCGCGGGAATCGCGGTCGTCGGCCTCGGCCACAAGCATCCTGCGCCGCTCGCCGCCGCGCACGCGCAGCTCGACCGGCTCTGGCACTCGTCGAATCTCTACGCGTCCGAGCCCGCGCCGGCGCTCGCGCAGAAGCTGTCCGATCGCTTCGGCGGCGCGCAGGCGTTCTTCTGCAACTCCGGCGCCGAGGCGAACGAGGCGGTGCTGAAGTACGCGCGCAAGGCGACCGGGAAGCCCGGCGTGATCGCGCTCGAGCAGAGCTTCCACGGCAGGACGACCGGCTCGCTCGCCGTCACCGGCCAGCCCGCGAAGCGCGAGGCGTTCGAGCCGCTGCTTCCCGGCGCGCGGTTCGCGCAGCCGAACGACATCGCGTCGCTGCACGCGGCCGCATCCGACGACGTCGGCCTGATCCTCGTCGAGCCGGTGCTCGGCGAGGGCGGCGTGATCCCGCTCACGCCCGAGTTCCTCGAGGCGGCCGCCGCGCTCGCCGCCGAGCTCGGTGCGCTGCTCGCGTTCGACGAGGTGCAGACCGGCATGGGCCGCACCGGCTCGTTCTTCGCGTTCGAGCAGCTCGGCGTCAAGCCGCAGCTCGTCACGCTCGCGAAGGGGCTCGCGAACGGACTTCCGATCGGCGCGCTTCTCGTCGCCGACGACGCGGCGGGTGCGTTCGTGCCCGGCGACCACGGCTCGACCTTCGGCGGCAACCCCGTCGTCTGCGCCGCGGCGGGCGCGGTCTGCGACGCGATCGACGACGAGCTGCTCGCGAACGTTCGCGCGAACGGCGAACGGCTCGCCTCCGGCCTCGCGACGCTGAACGGCGTGACGGAGGTTCGCGGCGCCGGTCTGCTCGTCGGCGCCGTGCTCGACGGCCCGGCCCAGCCCGTCGTTGACGCCGCGCTCGACGCCGGGCTCGTCTGCCTGACGTCCGGCCCGAACGTCCTGCGCCTTGCGCCGCCGCTCGTCGTGAGCGCGGCCGAGGTCGATCAAGCACTGGAGACCCTGACGGAGGTGACGTCCCGATGAACCGCCCCGAGCGGCACGCCGCGATTCTCCGCCTTGTCCACGAGCGCCCGATCTCGACGCAGGCGGAGCTCGCGCAGGCACTCGCCGACACCGGCCACGACGTCGTCCAGACCACCGTGTCGCGCGACATCCACGAGCTCGGACTGATCAAGGTGCGCGGCGAAGGCGGCCGCCTCGTCTACGCGCCGCCGGAGAAGGCGAACACCGACCGCGTCGACGCGCTCGTCACCGCGTTCGCGCGCTGGGCGCTGAGCATCGAGGCGAGCGGCAACCTCGTCGTCGTCCTGACGCCGAACGGGTACACGAACCCGCTCTCGGAGGCGATCGACCTGGCGCGACATCCGGGCATCGCGGGCACGATCGCCGGCGAGAACACCGTTCTACTCGTCGCGCGTGAGCCGACGACCGGCGCCGAGCTCGCGGAGGAGCTGCGCGGCTACATGCTGCAGGGAGTTGCGTGATGAGCCGTAGGCTCGACGGAGGCGACCCAGGAGCGGAGTCGTCGGCTGGGCCGGCGGCGAAGCGGGAATGATCGGCGCGCGGGCGTCAGGCGGCGGCGCGATTCTCGCTTCGCTCCCGGTCGGCGAGCGGGTCGGCATCGCGTTCTCCGGCGGGCTCGACACGTGTTGCGCCGTCGCGTGGATGCGCGAGCAGGGCGCGATCCCGTACGCGTTCACCGCCGACCTCGGCCAGTACGACGAGCCCGACGTCAGCGCCGTCCCCGACCGCGCGAAGCAGTACGGCGCGGAGGAGGCGGTGCTCGTCGACTGCCGTGAGGCGCTCGCTCGCGAAGGGCTCGCCGCGCTTCAGTGTGGCGCGTTTCATATCCAGACGGCGGGGAAGCGGTACTTCAACACGACGCCGCTCGGCCGCGCGGTCACCGGCACGCTGCTCGTCCAGGCGATGGCGCGGCACGGCGTCGACATCTGGGGCGACGGCTCGACGTACAAGGGCAACGACATCGAGCGCTTCTACCGCTACGGGCTGCTCGCAAACGAGAACCTCCGCATCTACAAGCCGTGGCTCGACGAGACGTTCGTCTCCGAGCTCGGCGGACGCACGGAGATGAGCGAGTGGCTCGCCGAGCGCGGCCTGCCGCACGGCAGCTCGACGGAGAAGGCGTACTCGACCGACGCGAACCTCCTCGGCGCGACGCACGAGGCGAAGGATCTCGAGCTGCTCGAGACGAGCATGGAGATCGTCGAGCCGATCATGGGCGTCGCGCACTGGCGCGCCCGATGTCGAGATCGAGCCGGAGCGCGTGACGATCGCGTTCGCGAACGGCATTCCCGTCGCGATCGACGGCACGTGGATCGCCGACCCGGTCGAGCTCGTCCGCGTCGCGAACGCGATCGGGGGCCGTCACGGTCTCGGCATGTCGGATCAGATCGAGAACCGGATCATCGAGGCGAAGAGCCGCGGCATCTACGAGGCGCCGGGCATGGCGCTGCTGCACATCGCGTACGAGCGGCTGCTGACGGCGATCCACAACGAGGCGACGCTCGAGCGCTACGCGGAGGAAGGGCGACGGCTCGGCCGGCTGCTCTACGAGGGCCGCTGGTTCGACACGCAGGCTCTGATGATGCGCGACTCGCTGCAGCGCTGGGTCGCCGCGGTCGTCACCGGCGAGGTGACGATCGAGCTGCGGCGCGGCGACGACTACACGATCGTCGACACCCGCGGCGAGGGCGTGACGTACGACCCGGAGCGGCTGAGCATGGAGCGGAGCGCGACCGCGTTCACCGCCGCCGACCGCATCGGCCAGCTCGCGCTCCAGATCAACGACATCGCCGACTCGCGCCGGATGCTCGAGCAGTACCGGCACCTGAGCCTCGAGCCGCCGCCGCGGCCGTCCGATCCGCTCGAGCTCGGGCCGCCGAAATGACGCTCTGGTCGGGACGCGTCGGCTCGGAGCTCGCGCCGGAGGTCTGGGCGTTTCTCAAGTCCGACGACGCGGAGCTGCTGCCGTACGACATCCAGGGAACGCTCTTGCACGCGGAGCGGCTGCACGCGGCGGGGATCCTCGACGACGCGGAGCTCGCGGAGGTGCGCGAGACGCTGTCGCATCTCGACGCGGTCGATCCCGCCGCGGAGGACGTGCACTCGTTCATCGAGGCGGAGCTCGGCGAGGTGGGACGGAAGATCCACGCCGGCCGCTCGCGCAACGACCAGGTCGCCGCCGCGTTCCGGTTGTTCGTCGTCGACGCCTGCGCGGATGCGGACGCAGCGCTCGTCGCGTTCGCCGGCGCGATCCTCGCCCGCGCGGGCGACGAGGCGGACACCGCGATGCCCGGCTACACGCACCTGCAGCGCGCGCAGCCGGTGACGCTGGGCCACCATCTGCTCGCGTGGGCGGAGATGCTGGAGCGCGACCGCGCGCGGTTCGCGTTCGCGGCGGCGCAGGCCGCGCCGTCGCCGCTCGGCGCGGGTGCGCTCGCCGGCTCGACGCTGCCGCTGCCCGCGCCGCCGCAGCCGATGCGGAATTCGCTCGACGCCGTCGCGGACCGCGACTTCGCGCTCGACTATCTCTACGCCGCCACGGTCTTGTTCACGCATCTCTCGCGGATCGGCGAGGAGCTCGTCCTCTGGACGACGGCGGAGTTCGGTTTCGCGCGGCTCCCGGAAACCGCGTCGACCGGCTCGTCGATGATGCCGCAGAAGCTGAATCCCGACGTCGCGGAGCTCGCGCGCGGGAAGGCCGGCACCGCGATCGGCCGCCTCACCGGGCTGCTCGCGACGGTGAAGGGGCTGCCGCTCTCGTACGACCGCGACCTGCAGGAGGACAAGCCGCCGGTGTTCGCGGCGCGGCACGACGTCGCCGGCGCGCTCGGCGCGCTGACGGTGCTCGTCGCGGGGCTCGAGTTCGACCGCGCGCGGCTTGCCGCCGCGGCGTCGGACCCGTTGCTGCTCGCAACCGACGCCGCCGAGGCGCTCGTCCGCGAGGGCGTTCCGTTCCGCGACGCGCACGAGCAGGTTGCCGCGTCGGTGCGCGACGGCAGCTTCGAGCCGCCGCCGCCCGCGCCGCGCCTGCCGGACGTCGCAGCCGCCGTCATCGCAGCGAAGGAGCGTTGGTCATGAGCACCGTCACCGAAGGCGTCTCGCTCGCGGGCCGCGACTTCCTGAAGATCTCCGACCTCTCTGCAGCCGAAGCGGAGAAGATCCTCGACGTCGCCGCCGAGCTGCGCGCGAACCCGAAGCAGCCGCTCGCGCCGGGCTCGACGCTCGCGATGTACTTCGCGAAGCACTCGACGCGCACGCGCGTGTCGTTCTCCGTCGCGATGACGCACCTCGGCGGTTCGGTGATGCCGTTGTCGCCGGAGGAGCTTCACCTCTCGCGCGGCGAGTCGCTGCGCGACACCGCGCAGGCGCTCTCGCGCTACGTCGACGCGCTCGCGGTGCGGACGTACGAGCACGCGGAGCTCGAGGCGTGGGCGGAGTGGGCGACGATCCCCGTGATCAACGCGCTGACCGCGGACGAGCATCCGTGTCAGGCGCTCGCGGACGCGCTGACGATGCGCGACCGGCTCGGCTCGCTCGACGGCGTCCGCGTCGCGTGGGTCGGCGACGGGTCGAACGTCCTCGTCTCGCTCGCTGCGCTCGGCGAGCTGCTCGGCTACGACGTCGTCGCCGCGTGCCCGGAGGGCTACGAGGCGCCCGGCGTGACGGACCGTGCGCGACGCGCGCGAAGCCGTCGCCGGCGCGGACGTCGTCGTCACCGACACGTGGGTCAGCATGGGCCAGGACCACGAGCGCGCGAAGCGGCTGCTCGACCTCGAGCCGTACCGCCTCGACGCGGAGCTGCTCGCGCACGCGTCACCGGACGCCTTCGTCATGCACTGCCTTCCCGCGCATCCGGGCGAGGAGATCACCGCCGAAGTCCTCTACGGCGACCGCTCCGCCGTCTGGGACGAGGCCGAGAACCGGCTGCACGCGCAGAAAGCGCTGCTCGTCCTGCTACTCGGCGCGCGCTAGCCCGTCGTCCCTGTCGTCCGCCGGGTCATCGGGCTCGAGCCACGCGACGATTTCCGGCTCGCTCAGCAGAAGCTCGGCCACACTCTCCTCTCGTTCGGTCATGCACACACCTCCGTCGTTCCCCGTTTCGACGGGGTACGGGTGGGGCGCGGTTTCGGTTCTATTGGCCCTGTTGCGGCGCGGCGTTCGGCTCAGAGTTGACCGGCCCGGCGCCGCCGGTGCAGTCCGGCACGTTGAGCGACTGCTCGAGCCTCCCGGCCAGCCCCTGGAGCGCGTCCGGCCCGTAGAGCAGCGGCCGCACCAGCGCCGGAAGACCGGCCAGCTGCTGCGGCGAGCTCGCGCTCTCGATCGCGTCCCAGATCAGCAGATAGTTCGTCGCGTACAGCGCGACGAGCCGTCGCTCGACTGCGATCCAGCGCGTCGCGACCCGCGCGGTCGCCGCGGGCTTGGCGACGGCGTCCACGAGTTGCAGGCGGTGGCCGCCGGTGGCGCGGATGTCGTTCGAGACGTCGATCGCTCCCGCGCGCGTCCCGATCTGGTGGCTGCCGTTGAACAGGAGCGCGCCGGAGCAGATCTCCTGCACCGCGAGCGAGTAGCCCGCCGGCGTCTGAGCGTTACTCGCACCCAGCGCCGTCTGGACGACAGTTCCCGCGAGCAGTGCGACAACGACATATCTGCGGATCTGCATGCAGCGAATCGTCCGCCTGCACGCCCGCGCTGCCCATACGACGTTTGTCCGATGTTGCGGGGCGGGCTCAGGGGCGCGGACGGATCCGCGTCAGCGCGATCGCATAGTCCGCGTCGGTGTAGTCGGGCTGCACGTAGTCGTCGCTCGCGCTCGGAAAGCCGACGAAGTGCCGGGTGCTGTAGGTCGACCAGACCGGCGCCGCGAACAGCGGCACGAACGGCATCGTGTCGAGCCACACACGCTCGAGTTGAACCGCGATCCGGTGCTGCGCAGCCGGATTCCCGGTTGCCCGAAAGCTCTCCAGCAACCGAGTCGCCTCGGGGCTCTGGTAGTGCTCCCAGTTCCCGGTCAGCTCGGCGCTCTTGCCGGAGGGAACGAAGGACGATGCGTCGAGGTGTTCCTTGAAGTAGTCGTAGGGCGACTCGGTGTCGACCGCCGTGTTCCACAACAGTGTCGCAGTCTTGGTCGCCATCGCCCCTGGTAGCCACGCGCCGATGTCCGTCGCGCCGGCGATGCTCACGTGAATTCCGATCGCGTCGAGATTCTTCGCGATCAGCAGCCAGTCCGCGTACCAGTCCGACCAGCCGGCGATCACCGAGGCGTTGATCGTGACCGGGGTGCCTTGCGGGTCGAGCAGCCTCGAGCCGTCGTACGTGAAGCCCGCTGCGAGTAGCAGCCGCCGCGCGGCCGTCGGGTCATAGGTCGCGAGTGCGATCGACTCGTCGGCGACGCTCTTGCCGATCCACGTTGGCCAGACGCGGTTGATGCCGAGCGCGTCGACCGGCGGCGCGTATCCGTGCTCAGCCAGCTGCGACAGCGTCTTCCGGTCGATCGCGAGACTGATCGCCTTGCGGAGCGCGACGATGCTGAACGGGTACACGGCGTCGTCGAAGAACAATCCGATCCCCGGCGCGTGCGCGGGATAGTAGTAGTGAAAATGCGCGGGATCGTGCGCGACATACACCCTGCGCACCCCGGGGATGAAGTCGCTCGACAGGTCGACGTCGCCGTGAACGAGCGCCCACACGGCGGACTCGGGCGACGACGAGACGATCCGTTCGATGCACTGGAAGTGCGGCGCCCCGCGCCGCCAGTAGTGCGGATTTCGGTCGAGGGTGTACGACTGTGTGCTGACGCGCTCGACGACGGCGAAAGGACCGGTGCCGATCGGATCCGGGTTCAACCAGCCGCCGACGTTCTTCACGTGTGCGAATACGTGCTTCGGGACGACGTGAACGTTTGCGAGCACGCTCGAGACGAATGTCGTGTCGACTCGGTCGAGGCGGATCGCGACCTTGTCGCTGCCGACCGGGCGCACCGAAGCGACCTCGTTCGATCGCCGTCTCAACCCGATTTGGTCCATCACCTTTGCCTGCCGTCCCGCGGTCAGCGTGTACGCGACGTCGTCGTTCGTGAGCGGCGTCCCGTCTGTCCAACGAACACCGTGCCGCACGGTCATCGTCAGCGTCCGCCGGTCTGCACTCCAACGGAACGCTGACGCGAGCCAGTCGTACTGGTGGCCACCGCCGGCCGCGGTGACGATCACAAGCGGCTCGTAGATCCCGCCCAGGGTGAAGTCGAGGGGTGCTCCGTACGGATTGAAGTCGCGCCCGAACGGTAAGTCGCCTTCGCCGGTCACGACGAGGCAGCGATGTCCGGTGCCGGATTCCGTCGCGCTGATCGCCGCGGCAGGCGCCGCGGCCGAGCAGAGGAGCACCACTACGGCAGCGAGAGCGAAGCGCGCTCCGATGTCAGGCGGCGGTGTCACCGATGCGGCGATGCGGAGCGCCGAAAATGCGTGCGGCCGCAGCCGTGCGGTTCGTCACCTCGAGCTTCTCGTACACGTTCTCGAGATGCTTGCGCACGGTGTTCGGCGACAGCCAGAGGATTTGCGCGATCTCCTGATTCGTCTTTCCCTCGCCCACGAGCGACACGACCTCGAACTCGCGCGGCGTGAGGCCGTTCGACTCGGCCGTCGGTGAGCGTCGGGCCGCCGCCCGGCGGTACAGCTGAACGAGGTGCGGTGTGAGCAACTCGAGGACACGGACGTCGCGGTCGCTGATCCCGCCCCGCTTCTCGGCGGTGAAGCTGATCCTGCGGAGAACGCCTTCCTCCGGCGCCGGCAGCCACAGCCAGACGCCGTCCTCTCCGACGTGGCGCTCGAGGTGGTACCAAAGCGCGCGCGCCCGTTGCTCCCGATAGGTGAGGACATCCGAGACCCGTGTTGGCCTGAGCATGAACCGAGGCTGAGGCGGTATCGCCTCGTCCGTCGCGACGTGGAGCCGGCACACCTCGTCGAACTCGTCGGTCCACGGGCACTCGGCGGCCGTCGTCCAGGCGCAGTCGACCGTCTCGAAGTCGAGGATCGTGCGGCGTTCGGGGCGAGAGCGCGGATCGAGCCCGCCGAACTCGTTGCAACAAGCGCCGTGGGCAGGGATCAGCCGGCAGAACGCCGCGACTACCGGTTCGGTGAACACCTCCGGCCCGTCGCCTCCCGCCGCCTCGTAGAGGAAACCCAGCAGGTCCTGTACGTCTCCGTCGGACAGCGCGACGGGCATGTGGCACACGATACTCCTGTCGAGTGAAAATCAAACGAACTTCTTCGCGCGATCGCTGTGATTTGATTGCACGACTCGATCGACGAAAGGACGGCAATGGAGCTCTACGCGATCATTCGGCGTGAAGGATGGGTCACCGGCGGCGATCTGGAGGCAGCCGCGGCGCGCTCGTCGGCGGTCGGCGACAACGACATGCCGGACGACATCCGTTGGATCAGGAGCTACGTGATCAGCGAGGACTCGGGCAACCTCGGGACGGTCTGCATCTACGAGGCGTCGAGCCCCGAAGCGATCCGCGACCACGCGTCGCGTGCCGACCTTCCCGTGACGGAGATCATTCCGATCGCCGACACCGTCGTCGTGCGACCCGATCCGGCTTAAAGCGCCGCGTAGAGGTCGACCGGCACGCCGTCGGGGTCGGCGAGCTGCGCGTACCGCTGGCCCCAGAACGCATCCCACGGGGCGTGCTCGCCGGTGAAGCCGGCGGCGACGGCGCGCGCGTACGTCTCGTCGACCTCCGCGGGGCTCGCGCACTCGAATGCGAGCGACAGCTGGTTGCCGCTCTCCCGCGACCACTCCGGGCGGAAGCTGCGGATCACGTCCTCCGAGTCGAGCATGAACCGCACGCCGTTCGGGAGGAACGTGTCGATATGCCCTTCGTCCGGCGTCTCGGGAACGTCGAGTCCGAGCAGCCGGTAGAAGCGGATCGACGTCGCCATGTCGGAGACGACGAGTCCGATTGCGTTCAGGTTCGGCATGACGGGGATGCTAGACGGACGGGCTACCCTTCGGCCATCCGAAGGATCGTCCTCGTCGCCTGTGCGCTGCTGCTCACCGTCCTTGCCGCCGGCTGCGGCGGCACGCGTACCGTCACGAAGACGGTCACGGTCCCGGGAGCTGGACTCGCGACCGGCGACCAGCGGCTCTACGGACACATCAGGTCGATCCAGCCGGACGGCAATCGCTATCTGCTGCGCTTCGACCCCGCCTGGCTGACGAGCGGCATCACGGCCAACGTGGCCCAGGCAGAGGACGACGGGGTGACGTGCAAGGCGGCCGCGTGCGCTCCGGTCGCGAACGACAACTACGTCGTCGACGAGGGCCACCGTCTGTTGACCTTCTTTCTCCCCGCGAGCGTCCATGGCACCGTGTTGAGCGGCAGAGGTCTCGCCGAGAAGACGATCACCGCTGCGCAGCTTGCCGACCTCGTCGCAGGGCAGAGCCCAGTGAAGCTGTTCGAGCCGCTCGACTCCGGCGTCTGGATCCTGGTTCACAATGACACCGTCCGATCGTTCGCCCAGCAGTACCACCCGTAGCCGATCGCGACGACCTGTCCGTAGTTGACACCGTCCGTTCCGGGGACGATGATCCGCGGCGTGTAAGTCCCTCGCTCGCATCCAGACCTGACATCTGCTTGGCGCCGTGCGCGGTTGCCGGGCGGGCGAGAGACGACACAAGGAGCGAACGTGAACGCGTATCGGACGTGGCACTACGGGCTGATCGCCGAGTGGTGGGCCGAGTTCAACACAGGCGGACCGGAGATCGACTACTTCGGACGCTTCGTCGAGCGCGGGCAGCCCGCGCTCGACGCCGGCTGCGGCACCGGCCGGCTGCTGCTCCCGTGGCTGCGCGCGGGCTACGACGTCGACGGAGCCGACGTCTCCGCCGACATGATCGCGCTCTGCCGCGATCGCGCGCAGCGCGAGGGCTTCGATCCGCTGCTGCTCGTGCAACCGCTGCACGCGCTCGATCCGCCGCGCCGGTACCGGACGGTCGTCGCCTGCGGCGTCCTCGGCATCGGCACGACGCGCGCGCAGGACCAGGAAGGGCTGACGCGGATCCGCGAATGTCTCGAGCCGGGCGGCGTGCTCCTTCTCGACAACGAAGTGCCGTACGCCACCGGTTCGCGCTGGCTGCGCTGGCAGGCGAGCGGCCGCGGCGAGCTTCCGGCACCGTGGCCCGAGACCGGCACCCGCAGGGCGGCCGCCGACGGCTCCGAGTACGAGCTCGCGTCGCGCGTCGCCGCCGTCGACCCGCTCGACCAGACCGAGATCCTCGAGATGCGCGCGCGGAAGTGGGTCGGGGGCAAGCTCGTCGCGGAGGAGGAGTACGCAATCTCGCTGCGCGCGCTCTTCCGGGACGAGATTCTGCTGATGCTCGAGCGGGCCGGTTTCGCGGAGGTCGACGTTCGTGGCGGCTACGACGACGAGGAGCCGACGGGAGACCACGAGTTCCTCGTCTTCATTGCACGGACATAGATGTCGTACTAACTCCCGATGCGGATGTTCCCGGCCCGGCGCACGCTTGAACCATGGTGACGGTCGCGGAACAGCCCCTGGTCGGTGCCGACCTGCTGCGCACCGAGTGGAAATCGGCGTTCGACGCCGCCGAGGCGGCGTTGCGCGCTGCCGACCGCGACCTGCCGGCGGACGAGCGACGGCGCCGCACCACGCAGCTCCAGGCAGAGCGCGAGCCGGTGGCGACCCTTCTCCGGACGCTCGCGCACGACCAGCGGGAGAACGCGCACTTCCTGCACCGTGTCGTGTCGCGGGCGGAGGCGCTGAAGCTGCTCGGCCTGCCGCCCGGCGTGACGGCTCTCGTCTTCCGCCTCGACGACGTCCTGATCTCGAGCGCCGACGTCCATGCGCCCGCGTGGGCCGAGACGTTCGACGAGTTCCTCGCCGGCCGCGTCGAGTACACGCACGACTGGATCGCGCCATTCGACGGGCGCGCCGACTACAGGGCGCACATCCGCAGCCGGCCTCGGCTCGAAGGCGTCCGCGCCTTCCTCGCCAGTCGCGGCATCAGGCTGCCGGAAGGCGCGCCCGGCGATCCGCCGTACGCGGCGACGGTGCACGGGCTCGCGAACCGCAAGACGGTCGCGCTGCTCCGGCGGCTCGAGAACCGGACACTCGTCCCGCTTCCGGGCGCGCTCCGCTATCTCGAGCTCGCGCGCGACGCCGGAATCGACGTCGCAGTCGTCTCGTCGAGCGCGCACACGTACCTCATCCTCGAGCGCGCGGGACTCGCGGGGCTCGTCGACCGCGTCGTCGATGCGAACGCGAACCCGCCGGAACGCGATCTGCTGCTCGGCGCCTGCCACCGCCTCGGTGTCGAGCCGCAGCACGCGGCGGTCTTCGAGGACACCGAAGCCGGCGTCGCCGCTGCGCGGGACGCCGGCTTTGCGTTCGTGACGTCGGAGCTGCCGGAGCTGCTCTAGGAGGGCTGCGGAACGATGCGGATGTAGGGCTTCGGCTCGTCCCACTCGCCGAAGATCTTCTTCGCCTCGTCGTTCGACACCGAGCCGGCGATGATCACGTTCTCGCCGTCCTTCCAGTTCACGGGCGTCGCGACGCGGTGCTTCGCCGTGAGCTGGAGCGAGTCGATCACGCGCAGCACCTCGTCGAAGTTCCGGCCGGTCGTCATCGGATAGACGAGGATCAGCTTGATCTTCTTGTCCGGCCCGATCACGAAGACGTTGCGGACAGTCTGGTTGTCGGCCGCCGTGCGGGAGTGCGGGTCGCCCGACGCGTCTGCGGCGAGCATCCCGTAGAGCTTCGAGACGGCGAAGTCGGCATCGCCGATGATCGGGTAGTTGGGCGCCGTGCCCTGCGTCTCCTCGATGTCCTTGGCCCACTGCTCGTGATCGCTGGACGGGTCGACGGAGAGGCCGATCACCTTGACGCCGCGCTTGTCGAACTCGGGCTTGATCTTGGCCATGTAGCCGAGCTCCGTCGTGCAGACCGGCGTGAAGTCCTTCGGGTGCGAGAACAGCACGGCCCACGAATCGCCGAGCCAGTCGTGGAAGCTGATTCGCCCCTCCGAGCTGTCTGCCTCGAAGTCCGGGGCCACGTCGCCCAATTGCAAAGCCATCTCGTTCCTCCCTATCGAATGTATAGCGACCCTAAGCATACGGCCCCGGAACGCCCTCGTGCAGGCAGAATGCCGCGAAGTGGCCTATCGCGCCGACGAGCGTCGGTCCGGCGTGCTGAACGCCGCCGGGCGGCTTGCGTTCTATCCCGCGCGCGTCGTCGCGCGCGCGTCGCGCGGGCGGATCGAAGCGGCGGCGGAGGATGCGCTCGGCGGGCCGGAGCTCGCGCGGATCGTCGACCAGGCACTGGCCGGGCCCCTGCCCGAGCACGTGGCGCATTCGCTCGTGAAGCACCGCGTGGTCGAGCGCGTCGTCGCGGAGCTCGTGGCGAGCGGCGAGCTGGACCGGCTGGTCACCGCCGGGCTGGCGAGCCCGCACGCGACCGAGCTCGCGGATGAGGTCGCGACGAGCGCGCCCGTGCGGCGCGCGGTGCTCGAGATCGTCTCGAGCGTCGACGTCCGGACGGCGATCGCCCGGCAGACGACGGGGTTCGCGGAGGAGCTGGCGACCGACGCGCGGGCCGACACGCGCCGGCTCGACGGGGCTGTCGAGCACTTCGTCAGCCGGCGCGTGCGCGCGGCCCCGACGGAGTTCGGCGGCGTCGCGAGCCGCGGGCTCGCGCTCGCGATCGACTCGTTCATCGTTGTCCTTCTCTATGCGTCGCTCAGCGCGATGGCCTCCCTGATCGCCTCGCTCGTCGGAGAGCTGCGCCCCGCGTGGCTCGTGGGCACGATCCTCGCTGTCGGGTGGGCGGTGGTCGCAGGCGGCTACTTCGTGTTCTTCTGGCGGCTCGCGGGCCGGACGCCCGGGATGCACCTGATGCATCTCCACGTGCGTGACGCGCGCGGAAGGGCTCCGTCGTTCTGGCGCTGCGTCGTCCGCGTCGTCGCGCTCGGCGTCTCGATCACGATCGTGTTCCTCGGCTTCGTCCCGGCGCTGTTCACCGAGCGGCGGCGCGCGCTTCCTGACCTCGTCGCCGGAACGGTCGTCGTCTACGACTAGCGGTGCTCTGTCGCGAGACGGAGCCCGAAGCCGACGAGGAACGTGCCCGTGATCGCTTCGAGGATGCGGTGGATCTTGCCGCGCCGGAGGACGTCGCCGACGCGCACGACCACGACGACGTACGCGACGAGCCACGCAAACGTCATCACGCAGAACACGAGCCCGAGCGCGAGCAGTTCGAGGAACGTCGCGCTGCCGCCGCTCGGGACGAACTGCGGCAGGAAGCTCGTGAAGAAGACGGCGATCTTCGGGTTGGAGAGATTGCTGAGCACACCTTGCCGGAGCGAGACGCGCGCGGGAACCGCGCGGCCGCGCCCGGTTGTCGCGCTGTTCTCGCCGCCGCGAATCGCCGCCCAGAGCGCACGGCCTCCGAGATAGAAGAGATACGCGCCGCCGGCGATGCGCAGCGCAAGGAACGCCGGCTCGGACGCGCGAATGAGCGCGGCGATGCCGAGGCTCGCCGCGAGCGTCCAGACGAAGAGGCCGGTCGCGGTTCCGACGCTCGTCGCGATTCCGGCGCGCCGCCCGCCCGCGAGCGTGTTCCGCACGACGAGCGCCGTGTCGGGGCCCGGCGCGACGATGATCAGCGCCGAGAGCGCGAGGAACGCGACGAGATGTCCGGCCACAGAGGAAGTGTCGTATATTCGAGCGGGGTCAGGCGATGCTAGGGAGGAACGATGTCGGTGATCATGACGCTGCGCGCGTCCGGTGACGGGAATGCCGTCGAGGCGTACGCAAAGGCGCACCCGGAAGTTCTTGCATCGACGATCGCGATGGCAAAGGAGCACGGCGTGATCGCGCACCGGTTCTACGCCTCCGACGACCAGATCATGGTCATCGACGAGTGGCCGGACGCGGACAGCTTCAACGCGTTCTTCGCGGCATCCGAGTCGCTGATCGGCCCGATGATGCAGGAGTCGGGCATCGGCAAGCCGGAGCTCACCTTCTGGCACAAGCTCGAGACAGGTGACGACGTCGGCTGGGAGTAGTTCGGCCTAGCCGAGGTAGTACACGAGCAGAACAACGGTCAATAGCACTGCGAGGATCGCGAAGACGATCCCGGCGACGCCGATTGAGACAAGCAGCGGCGTCGTCGGGCTGTCGCCGTCTGCGGCGACGTGCGTGAGCCGACGGATCTCCTCGACGGGATGGTGCGCGAGACTGCTCGCCTCGTCGCGGATCTCGTGGAGGATCAGCTCCGTGTCGTCGGGTCCCTGAACCTGCTGGGCAGTCATCCGGACACCGTCCTTTTCGAAGCGGTCAGCTGAAGTCTAGCTCTGCCCCTTCGAGGAGTGCGCGGCCGACGACAGCGCCGTCCGCGCCCGCGCTCTTGAGCGCGTCGACGTCCGCGGCATTTCGGATGCCACCGGCGGCGAGAACCGCGCCGTCGAACGCGCCGCGAACCTCGCGCACGAGCGCGAGGTCAGGGCCGGCGAGCGTGCCGTCGCGGTCGATTGCGGTGCAGAGGATCCGCCCGACGCCGGCGGCCGTGCAGCGCGCGAGTGCGGCGGCCGTCGGCAGTTGCGAACTGTCGAGCCAGCCGGCGGTGCGGACGACGCCGTCGGCGACGTCGACGGCGACGACGAGCCGGTCGCCGAGCGCCGCGACGAAGTCCTCGAGCGGGATCGCGCCGAACGCAGCGGTTGCGATCATCACGCGCGCGACGCCGGCGGCGACAAGCGCCTCCGCGTCGGCGACCGAGCGGACGCCGCCTCCGAGCTGCACCGGTACGGGTGCAGAGGCCGCGACCGCCCGGCGTGCCAGCTCGAGCGGCGCGCCGCCGTCCCGCGCGGGGCCGAGGGCGACGACGTGGACGAGCGGTGGGCCGGCGGCCGCGACCCGGGCGATCAGCTCGAAGGGGTCGCCGGCATCGAGCGAGACACGGTCGAAGTCGCCCTGTTCCAGGCGCACGGCCTTCCCGTCGAGGACGTCGACGGCGGGGATGAGCTCGAAGTCTCTTTTCATGTGTTACCATGTTAACACGATGGCATCGATGGAGCCCTCACATTGGCCGACTGCGGAGCACGAGGACCTCTTCGCGACGATCGCGTCTCTGAAGAACGGGGACGAGGTCCAGCACTTCCTCCGGGATCTCTGCACGCGGACGGAGCTGGACGCGATGTCGCACCGCTGGCAGATGGCGCGGCTGCTGGACGAGGGGCTGCCGTACCTCGAGGTGGCCAAGCGGACGCACGCGTCGACGACGACGGTGACGCGCGTGGCGCAGTGGCTGCGCCGCGGCGAGGGCGGATACGCGCTGGCGCTGCGGCGGCGGAGACGGCGCCCGTGAGAATCGCGGTCCCGTCGAAGGGCCGCCTGCGCGACCCGGCGATCGTCCTGCTCGAAGACGCGGGGCTCGGGCCGGAGACGCCGGGCGACCGCGCACTCGCCTTTCCGTGCCGGAACGCGCCTGTCGAAGGGCTGCTCGTGCGCGCGGACGACGTGCCGGAGTACGTGCAGGACGGCGTCGTCGACTGTGGGATCACGGGGCTCGACATCGTGCGCGAGAGCGGCGCCCGCGTGACGGAGCTGCTGCGCCTCGGCTTCGGACACTGCACGCTCGAGGCTGCGGTCCCCGAGGAGTCGCCGGTCAACGCCGTCGCGGATCTCGAAGGCGCGCGCGTCGCGACGAGCTTCCCGCGACTGGCGCGCGAGTTTCTCCCGGGGTCGATCGAGCTCGTCGACGTGCACGGCTCGGTCGAGCTCGCGCCGCGGCTGGGTCTCGCCGATGCGATCGTCGACCTCGTCTCCAGCGGAAGCACGCTGCGGACGAACGGGCTGCGTTCAATCGGGCGGCTGCTCGAGTCGGAGGCGGTGCTGATCGGACCGCCGGAGGCGGGCGAGGACGCGCTGCAGCTCGCGTCGGTGTTCCGCAGCGTCGTCGACGCGCGCGGCGCGCGGTACCTGATGCTCAACGCGCCCGAGGATGCACTCGAGCGGATCTGCGAGCTCGTGCCGGGCTCGCGCGCGCCGAGCGTCTTGCCGCTGGCGGTGCCGGGGATGGTTGCCGTGCACAGCGTCGTTCCCGCCGTCGAGATCTGGCGGCTGCTGCCTGCGCTCGAGGCGGCCGGCGCGTCGTCGATTTTGATCGTTCCGGTTGAGCGGATGCTCGGATGAGCTCGGTTGCGGAGATCGTCGCGGACGTTCGCGCGCGCGGCGACGAGGCGCTGCGCGAGTGGGCTATGCAGTTGGACGGCGCCGAGCCCGCGCGCGCGGTGCCGTCGGACGGGCTGCCCGAGGACGCGATCCTCGCGCTGGCCGATCGCGTTCGCCGCTGGCACGAGTTGCAACTGCCGAATGACGTTCGGCTCGAGGTCGAGCCGGGCGTCGAGCTCGAGCGGCGCTGGGTTCCGCTGCGGTCGGTCGGGATCTACGTACCGCGGCGCCTGGTCTCGACGCTCGTGATGTGCGCGGTTCCTGCGCAGGTCGCCGGCGTCGAGCGCATCGTTGTCGTCACGCCGCCGGACGGCGCAGGTCTTGTCGCAGCCGCGGCCGGCGCGCTCGGCGTCGACGAGGTCTGGGCGGTCGGCGGTGCACACGCGGTCGCCGCGCTCGCGTACGGCACGGACGCGATTCCGCGCGTCGACAAGATCGTCGGTCCGGGCAGCGCGTTCGTGAACGAGGCGAAGCTGATCGTGTCGCGCGACGTCGCAATCGATCTTCCCGCGGGGCCGTCGGAGGTCGCGGTCGTTGTCGGACGCGGCGGCTCGCGCGCGATCGCAGAGCTCGAGCTCGCGGCTCAACAAGAGCACGGCGCCGACAGCGTCTGCACGCTGATCGACGGCGACGACGTGGAGGCTGCACTGGCGGAGGTCGAGCGGCTCGCGCCGGAGCACGTCGTGCTGCTCGGCGAGGCGACGTCGCTCGCCGGCCAGATCCGCAACGCCGGCGCGATCTTCGTCGGCGAGAGCTCGCCCGTCGCGAGCGGCGACTACGCGACCGGCGGCAACCATGTTCTCCCGACCGGGGGCTGGGGCCGTTCCAGCGGCGGGCTCGGCGTCGAGACGTTCATGAAGCCGGTGACGGTGCAGCGGCTGACGGCCGACGGCCTGGCGCGCGTCGCGCCCGTCGTTCGCGCGCTCGCCGCGGTCGAGGGAATGCCGGCGCACGCGGCGGCGGTGGAACGGTGAAGCCGCTCGCGCCGGATTTCCGTCCTTATCTATGGGCGCCGTCGACGGACGACCTCGCGCGCCGCGCGGGGCTCGACCCGTCGCAGATCGTCCGCTTCGACGGCAACGTGCCGCCGCTGCCGCTTCCCGGGTCGCGCCCGGCCGCCGTCGCCCACGCACTGGCGCACATCAACGAGTATCCGCACGGCGGCTACCGCGAGCTGACGGCGGCGATCGCGGTGTACGCCGGCGTCGAGCCGGAGAACGTCGTCCTCGGCGCGGGCGCCGACGATTTGATCCTTCTTATTGCGCGCGCGTTCGCCGGCCCGGGCGACACGGTCGCGATCGCCAACGACCCGACGTATCCGCTCTACCGGATCGCGGCCGGTCTCGCCGGCGCGACGATCGGCGACGACGATCCGGTGCTGACGTTCTGCTGTCGCCCGAACAATCCGACCGGCTCGCTCGACCCGCTTCCGAGTGCGCGGCCGCTCGTCGTCGACGAGGCGTACGTCGAGTTCTGTGACGACGACGGCGTCGCGGGGCTGCTCGACGACAGCGTGATCTCGATCCGCACGTTCTCGAAGGCGTTCGCGCTTGCGGGCGCGCGCGTCGGCTACGCGCTCGCCGCAGCCGACGTTGCCGCGGAGCTGAACACGCGGCAGGCGCCGGCCGCTGTTGCGACGCCGTCCGCCGCACTCGCGCTCGCCGCGCTCGCGTCGCCGCCGGACCTCGGCCCGCTGATCGAGGAGCGCGAGCGCCTCGCGGACGAGTTGCGCGCGCTCGGCTACAGCGCCGCTGCCATCGGAGACGAACTTTCTCTACGTGCCGGTCGACGATTCGGCCGAGCTCGCGGAACGGCTGCTCGCGCGCGGCTGCGTGTCGCGCGTCTACGACGACGCGATTCGCATCACCGTTCGCGACCGCGAGGACGACGACCTGATCCTCGCCGCGCTTGCGGGTGCGGACGCACCGTCCGGGCGAAGCGTGCGCCACGTGCGCGCGACGGCGGAAACCGCACTGCGCGTGCGGCTCCGGCTCGACGGCGAGAGCCGCGTGCGCGTCTCGACCGGTGCCGGGCTCTACGACCACTTTCTCGAGCAGCTCGCGTTCCACGCCGGTCTCGACCTCGTGCTCGAGGGGAGCGGCGACGCTGAGACCGGGCCGCATCACACCGCAGAGGACTCGGCGATTGCGCTCGGCGAGGCGCTCGACCGCGCGCTCGGCTCGCGCAAGGGCATCGCGCGATACGGCGACGCGGTCGTGCCGATGGACGACGCGCTCGCCCGCGCCGCCGTCGATCTCGGCGGACGCCGCGCCTCCGTGATCGAGCTTCAGCACGACCCGGGCCTCGCGAAGCATGTGCTCCAGAGCCTCGCCGACAGCGGCCGCCTCTGCATCCACGTCGAGTCGACCGGCGACGATCCGCATCACGTTGCAGAAGCGGCGTTCAAGGCGACGGGCCGCGCGCTGCGCGCCGCGCTTCGGCAGGACGGCGGCCTCGTGCCGTCGACGAAGGGGATCCTGTGAAGATCGCGATCTGCCGCTACGGCGCGGGCAACGTCCGTTCCGTCGAGCTCGCGTTCCGGCGGCTCGGCGCGGACGTCGTCGCCGCCGACGCGCCCGCCGACGTGCTGGAGGCGGATCTCGCGGTTCTCCCCGGCGTCGGCTCGGCCGGATCGGCGATGGCGGGGCTGCGCGAGCGCGGGCTCGACGATGCATTGCGCGAGCGCGCCGCCGCGGGGCGCGCGACGCTCGGCATCTGCCTCGGCCTCCAGATCGCGCTCGACGAGAGCGAGGAGGACGGCGGCACGCCGGGGCTCGGCCTCGTGCCGGGCCGCGCGGTGCGGCTGCGCGCGGAGCGCGTGCCGCGTATCGGCTGGGCGACAGTCGACCCGGGCGGAGAGGCGTACTGGTTCGCGCACTCGTACGCGGCGGAGACGGACGCGGCAACCGCGACGAGCGAAGGCTTCGTCGCCGTCGTCGAGGACGGCGCGTTCACCGGCGTGCAGTTCCATCCCGAGAAGAGCGGCGCCGCGGGCGCGCGCTTCCTGGAGCAATGCCTCTCCCGCGCCTGATCCCGTGCCTCGACGTCGCGGGCGGCCGCGTCGTCAAGGGCGTGAAGTTCCGCGAGCTGCGCGACGTCGGCGATCCCGTCGAGCTCGGTGCCGCGTACTCCGACGCAGGAGCCGACGAGCTCGTGTTCCTCGACGTCGCCGCGACGGTCGAGTCGCGCGGCTCCGCGGTCGAGGTTGCCGCGCGCGTCGCCGAGCACGTCTCGATCCCGTTCACCGTCGGCGGCGGAATCCGCTCCGTCGAGGACGCCGCGGCCGTGCTGGAGGCCGGCGCGGACAAGATCAGCGTCAACTCGGCGGCGCTCGCGCGGCCTGCGTTGATCGGCGAGCTCGCGCGCACGCTCGGGAGCCAGGCCGTCGTCGTCGCCATCGACACGGAAGCCGGCCGCGTGCACTCGCATTCCGCAACGCGCGACGCCGAGCGCGACACGGTCGCGTGGGCGCGCGAGTGCGAGGAGCTCGGCGCCGGGGAGCTGCTCGTGACCTCGATCGATCGCGACGGTACGCAGAACGGCTACGACCTCGAGCTGCTCGGTGCGCTTCGCGACGCGGTGTCGCTGCCGGTGATCGCATCGGGCGGTGCGGGGGGCGCGCAGCACATCGCCGCCGCGCTCGAGGTCTCGCAGGCCGCGCTGCTCGCATCGATCCTCCACGAGCAGCCCGCGCGTCTCGTCTCGCTTCGCGAAGAGCTTCGTTCCCTCGGCGTCCAACTCCGCGATGCAGCCTGAGCTGACCGCCGCCATCGTGCAGGACGCGGACGACGGCCGCGTGCTGATGCTCGCGTGGATGAACGACGAGGCCCTGCGTCTGACGCGTGAAACCGGCGAAGCATGGTTCTGGAGCCGCTCACGGCAGGAGCTCTGGCACAAGGGCGCAACGTCGGGGAACACGCTCGCCGTCGAGGAGATCCGCGACGACTGCGACGGCGACGCACTGCTGCTTCGCGTGCGCGCGGCGGGGCCCGCGTGTCACACAGGCTCGCGCTCGTGCTTCGCGCCCGCGCTCTGGCGCACGGTCGTCGAGCGGGTGCGCGACCGTCCGGACGGCTCGTACACCGCGTTGCTCGCCGACGCCGGCATCGAGCGCTGCGCGCAGAAGGTCGGCGAGGAGGCGCTCGAGGCCGCGCTCTCGGCTGTCGCCGCCGACGGCCGGCTCGCCGAAGAGGCCGCCGATCTGATCTATCACCTCTACGTGCTGCTCGCGGTCGCCGGCGTGGACGTGGCCGATGTCGAGGATGTCCTGGCTTCGCGCGTAAAAGCTACGTAACGAAGCGGTTTCGACTCCCGCGACGGTGGTACACCGTGAGCTATGGAAACCAACTTCGGAAACAGCACGCCGTACAGCGTCGGTCTCGAAGAGGAGTTCCAGATCGTCCGCGCCGACAGCTTCGAGCTCGTATCGCAGATCGAGCCGATCCTCGAGGCGCTTGCCGGCGAGTCGGTTGAACGCCGCGTCAAGCCCGAGCTCCTGCAGTCGGTCGTCGAGGTCTCGACGAAGATTTCCGCCACCGTCGGCGAGGCCGTCGACGATCTCGTCGACCTGCGCGGCCGTCTCACGCGCGTCGCCGCGGATCAGGACGCGCTGATCGCATCCGCCGGGACACATCCGTTCTCGCGCTACGAGCACCAGGATGTGACGGACCGGCCGCGTTATGCGGAGCTGGCCGAGAGCCTCGGCTGGGTCGCTGAGCGGCAACTCGTGTTCGGGCTGCACGTGCACGTCGGCGTCAGCTCGGCGGCGAAGGCGATCGCGTGCGCTAACGGCCTGCGCAACCACCTGCCGGAGTTGCTTGCGCTCTCGGCGAACTCGCCGCTCTGGCAGGGCGAGCCGACCGGGCTCGCGTCGACGCGCGCGAAGATCGTCGAGAGCCTGCCCCGCACCGGGCTGCCGCCCGTCTTCGAGTCGTTCGCCGACTTCGAGCGGCTGGTCGAGCACGGCGAGCGCGCCGGCGTCTTCCCCGACTACACACAGATCTGGTGGTACATCCGTCCGCACCCGCGCTTCGGCACGATCGAGGTGCGGATCTTCGACGGGCAGACGCGCATCGAGAACGTCGCCGCGATCGCGGCGCTCGTCCAGTCGCTGGTCGCGACCCTCGCGAGCGCGTTCGAGTGCGGCGAGCCTCCGGTAGCGACGCCGGACATCCTGCTCGAGGAGAACATCTGGCGTGCCGCGCGCGACGGGCTCGCGGCCGAGTTCGTCGACGCCGGCTCGGCCGGCGACACGATCCGCGCACTTGTCGAGCGTTGCACCCCCGCGGCGGACGCGCTCGGCTGCGCCGAGGAGCTCGAGCTCGTCGAGGAGATCCTCGTTCGCGGCGGCGGAGCCGACGAGCAGCGGCGGCTTTTCGACGAGGCACAGGATCCCGTTGTCGTGGCGCGCTGGCTCGCCGACGTGACCACGCGCGCCCGGTTGCCGCTGTCCGTCTAGTCCCGTAGGGTCTCCGCAATGGGCGTCGGCGAAGTCCTCGGTGAGGCGTGGAAGCTCTACACGAAGTTCTTCGTGCGCTTCTTCGTGATCGCGATCATCGTGTTCGCGATCGTCAACCTCCTGAACGCGCTCATCGCGGCGCTCGTCGGACACGGGTCGGGGATCCGCGCGGTGCTCGCGCTCGTCACGCTCGTCGTCTCGATCGTCGGCACGTTCTGGCTTCAGGGCGCGCTGGTCTACGCGGTCGACGACGTCCGCGACGGGAAGATCGACGCGACGGTCGGCCAGGTGTTCGATCGCGTCAGGCCGTACCTCGTGACGCTGATCGGAGCGGGCATTCTTGCCGGCCTCGGAGTCGCGGTCGGGCTCATCTTTCTCATCGTCCCGGGCCTGATCCTGCTCACGTGGTGGTGCCTGATCGTGCCCGCGATCGTGCTCGAGGGGAAGAGCGTCGGCGAGTCATTCGGGCGCTCGCGCGAGCTCGTGCGCGGGCACGCGTGGACCGTGTTCGGCGTGATCATCATCACGGGAATCGCCATCGCGTTCGTCGGCGGGATCCTGAACGCGATCTTCGGCTTCCTCGGGCCGTTTCTCCGCACGTGGATCGGCGGCTCGATCTCGAGCGCCGTCGTCGGCCCGTTCTTCGCCGTCGCGCTGACGCTCATGTACTTCAAGCTCCGCGATCTGAAGGAGCCCGCCGCGGCTGAGGCTCCGGCTCCCGCCGACGCCGGCTCTCAGTAGAGGACGAGCCGGTCGCGGTGCACTGCTTCGACTCCGCGCGGCCGGTCGCGTAGCTCCGCCGCGCTTGCACCGGCGATGCCCTTGCCGAGCGCGGTGCCGTCGAGCGCGACGAGCTCGACCGCGTCGCCGGCGACGAACGTTCCTTCGCAGCTTGCGACGCCGACGGCGAGCAGGCTGCCGCCGCCGCGCACGACCGCGTCGCGCGCGCCGTCGTCGACGACCAGGCGGCCGGCGGTCGGTTTCGCGTGTTGCAGCCAGAGCCGGAACGCACTCGGTGCTTCGTCCGCGGGCGCGAAGCGGGTGCCGCGCTTCTCGCCTGCGGCGATCGCGGCGACGACGCCGTCACCGCGGCCCGACGCGATCACGGTCGGGATTCCGGCCCCGGCGGCGAGCCGCGCGGCCGCGATCTTGCTCTCCATGCCGCCGCGCCCGAGCGCGCCGCCGCGGCCGATCGCCGCGCCGGCGAGCGCGTCGCCGCTCGCGATCGGCTCCGCGCCGGCTTCGGCCGGATGCGCGCTGTAGACGCCGTCCACCTCCGTCAGGAGCACGAGCAGCCGCGCGCCGAGCAGCACTGCGACCTGGGCGGCGAGCGCGTCGTTGTCGCCGAAGGTAATCTCGTCCGTCGCGGTTGCGTCGTTCTCGTTGATGACGGGGATCACGCCGAGCTTCAGCAGTGCGCGCAGCGCGTTGCGCGCGTTGACGTAGCTCGCGCGCTCCGCGAGATCTCCGGCGGAGAGCAGCACCTGCGCGGTGCGAAGCCCCTGGCCGCGGAGCGCCGCCTCCCACGCAAGCTGAAGCTTCACCTGGCCCGCCGCTGACGCGGCCTGGAGCTGCGGCGTCGCGCGCGGCCGCCGCTCGAGGCCGAGCAGCGGCCAGCCGAGCGCGATCGCGCCGGACGAGACGACGCACGCGCTCTCGCCTGCTTCGGCGATCGCTGCGATGTCGGCGGCGCGTGCCGCGAGCAGCGCGCGGCGCGCGCGGCCGTTCCCGTCCGTGACGAGCGACGAGCCGAGCTTGACGACGACGGTCACCGATGCTGCGTGCCGTCGCCGACGATCCGGTACTGGCGGAGGCAGAGATCGTGGTAGCTCACCGGGCCGCGAGGGCCGGGGAACCGGTCGACGTTGATTCCCGTCTCCGGCACGCCGAGCAGCGCGAAGCCGTCGGTGAACCGCGTCGTCGCGTTCCAGAGCGCCGCCGTTCCGCGGTACGTCTCGAGGAACCGCTCGGCGGCGGCCTCGTCCTCGGCGACGATCGTCGCGGCGAGACCGGAGGTGATGTCGTTCGCGAGCGAGACCGCCTCGTCGAGACCGTCGACGAGCTCGAGCGTGACCGTCGCGACGCGCTCCGGCTCCGACGCCCATTCGTGGCCGAGTGGCCGGTCGAGCGGCTGAACTCCGGGAAGGTCCGCCGCGCGCGCTCCGGCGCGCACCTCGATCCCGAGTTCCGTGCACGTCTCGACGATCGTCGCTGCGAGCTCCGCGCGACGACGCGTCGACGAGTGCGAGGTTGAGCCGGTTGCAGACGCCGAGCCGGTCGAGGCTCGCGGCGGTGAGCGCGCGCACCTTCTCCGCGGACGCGCTCGCGTGTGCGTACAGCACGCCGCCGCCTTCGGCGTGTGCGAGTGCGCGCACGCCGTTCGCCGCCGCAATCGCGGCGAGCGCAGCGGTCGAGGCGCCGCTGCCGCGGAGGATCACGAGCGGAATCGCGGCCGGCAGCGAGACGAGTGCCTCCGCGCCCGCGCGGTCGGCGGAGCGGACGAGCCCGACCGCGGCGCCGTCGATACCCGCGGCTTCGAGCGCGGGCCGAAGCACACCGTCGACGAGCTCCGTCACGGTGCGCAGCGCGGCCGAGCCGGTGCGCAGCACGACCGCGTTGCCGCTCTTCAGACACCTGGGACGCGACGTCGACGGCGACGTTCGGGCGCGCCTCGAAGTTCGCGCCGACGACGCCGACCGGAATCCGTCGCTCGGTGACGACGAGACCGTTCGGCCAGCGTCCACGTGCGGATCTCGCGCTCGAGCGGCTCGAGTGCGGCGGTCGCGCGCACGCCGACAGCCATCGCCTCGAGCCTGCCGTCGTCGAGGCGGAGCCGGTCGAGCGCACCCGCGTCGAGCGTTGCCGCTCCGGCTTCGAGGTCGAGCTCGTTGGCGGCGAGGATCTCGGCGCGTCGCTCCGCAATGAGCGCGGCTGCGCGCGTCAGCCCTTCCTCGACGGCCGCCTGGTCGAGCGTCGCGAGTGCCGCGCGGGCGGCGAGCGCCTCACGCTCGACGAGCTCGACCGGCGAATCCTGTTTCGTCGTGCCCATACCGGGACTGTACTTTCACCGGGGCTGCGCGTTCGAGCCGACGACGGGCTTGTGCGGCGAGAGCGGGTAGCCGCTGAGGTCGGCGACGAGCCCTGACGTCGCTCCGAGCTTCGTCGGGTCGACCCCGGTCTCGACGCCGAGCTCGTCGCGGTGCGCGACGAGTGCGGTGACGACCTCTTCGAGCGCCGCGTTCCCGGCACGCTCGCCGAGGCCGTTCATCGTGCACTCGATCTGCCCGGCGCCTGCGGCGACGCCCGCGAGTGTGTTCGCCGTGGCGAGCCCGAGGTCGTCGTGGCAGTGGACGGCCACCGTTACCGAGCCGAGCTGCGGGCAGCGTTCGTACATCTCGCGGATCAGCGCTCCGTACTGCTCCGGAACCGCGAACCCGACCGTGTCGGGGAGGTTGATCACGACGGCGCCGGCGTCGATCGCGGCACCGCAGAGCTCGGCGAGGAACGCCGGATCGGAGCGCGACGCGTCCTCGCAGCAGAACTCGACCTCGTCGAATCGCGTCCGCGCGTAGTCGACCGACCAGCGTGCGAGCGCGACGACCTCCTCGCGGGTCAGCTGCAGCTTCCGTTCGAGATGGAGGTCGCTCGACGCGAGGACGATATGGACGCGCGAGCGTTCCGCGCCTTCGAGCGCACGCGCTGCCGCGTCGAGATCGACCTGCGCCGGCCGCGCCATCGCCGCGATCACCGGGCCGCGGACAGCCTCCGCGACCGCGCGCACGCCGGCGAGCTCGCCCTCGGACGCGATCGGGAAGCCGGCCTCGATCACGTCGACGCCGAGCTTCTCCAGGCTGCGCGCGATCGCCACCTTCTCGTCGGGAGCGAAGGCGAGACCGATCGACTGCTCGCCGTCGCGAAGCGTCGTGTCGAAGACTTTGATCCTGCGGGGTTCCATCTGAGCTCTCTCCTCTGCGTGCGCGCCGTCCCTGTGCGGACGGACCTCCGGCGGGGCTTCTCTGTTTGGCGCCCTCGATCGGGCGTGTGCGCACGCTTCCCCTTAGCGGGGAATGATCGCGATCGCGATGGCGCGGCAGGACGGGCCGGAAGGGCCGTCGAGGAGATACCGCGCGGTGCTCATGGACACAGCGTGGGCCTCTGCGGGTCGAACGTCAAAGCCTGTCGTGCGGTTTAGCTCGCCCCGTGACGATGTCGTCACACCTACGTATCGGGGCCTGGCCCCGGCCGTGGGCGCGACCGCCGTTTCGTCGGCAAAGCCGCTGCCGACGCCGTAACCAGGCCCAACCGCCGGGGCCAGGCCCCGTGCCGGAAGGCTCGCGGAAGTGTGACGGCCTAGCTCGCTCCAAACGACTCCAGGGCCGATGCCTGCGCCGCCCGCGCCGCGAGGCCGCGGTTCACCGCGTTGACGACCGCCCGCAGCGACGCCGTGACGATGCTCGCGTGGATGCCGACGCCCCAAACCGGCTCGCCGTCAACGTCCGCCTCGACGTATGCGGCCGCCGTCGCGTCCTCGCCGCCGCTCATCGCGTGCTCGCTGTAGTCGAGGACGCGGATCGGGAAGCCGAGCGTCTCGGAGAAGCCGTGGACGAGTGCCGCGATCGGGCCGTTGCCGGTGCCCTCGAGCTCGAGTGCCTCGGCGCCGCCGCGCAGCTGCGCGGTGAGCCGGTCGTCCGATTCGTCCGCCTCATGCCGGTACGAGATCAGCTCATACGGATCGGCCACCGCGAGATAGTTCGCGCGGAAGACCTCGTAGAGATCCGCCGCCGTCAGCTCACCGCCCTCGGCGTCGGTGATCGCCTGCACCTTCTGCGCGAACTCGACCTGCAGCCCGCGCGGAAGGTCGAGCCCGTAGCTGCTCTGGAGAAGGTAGGCGACGCCGCCCTTCCCCGACTGCGAGTTGACGCGGATGATCGCCTCGTAGTCGCGGCCGACGTCCGCCGGGTCGATCGGCAGATACGGAACGTCCCAGACTCCGAGTCGGAGCGCTGCAACGCGTACATCCCCTTCTTGATCGCGTCCTGGTGCGAGCCGGAGAACGCGGTGTAGACGAGCTCGCCGGCCCACGGATGCCGCGGGTGCACCGGCAGCTCGTTGCATTCCTCGACCGTGCGCCGCGTGTCGTCGAGCTGCGAGAAGTCGAGCTGCGGATCGACGCCCTGCGTCAGCAGGTTCAGCGCGATCGTGACGAGGTCGACGTTGCCGGTCCGCTCGCCGTTGCCGAACAGCGTTCCCTCGACGCGCTCGCCGCCCGCCATCAGTCCGAGCTCCGCTGTCGCGACCGCCGTCCCGCGGTCGTTGTGCGGATGCACGGAGAGGATCGCCGAGTCCGCGGCGCGTGAAGTTGCGGCAGAACCACTCCATCCGATCGGCGTAGACGTTTGGCGGGAAGTGCTCCACCGTCGTCGGCAGGTTCACGATCATCTTCTCGGCCGGCGTCGGGCTCCACTCCTCTGCGACCGCTTCGCAGATCTCGAGCGCGTAGTCGAGCTCGGTGTGGTGGAAGCTCTCCGGCGAGTACTGGAAGACGATCTTCGTGTCGGTCTCGCCCGCGAGCTTCCGGCACAGCTCCGTGCCGCGCACGGCGAGCTCGGTGATGCCCGCACGGTCGAGCCGGAACACGACGCGCCGCTGCGTCTCCGACGTCGAGTTGTAGAGGTGGATGATCGCGCGGCGCGCGCCGTCGACCGCCGCGTACGTCTGCGTGATCAGCTCCGGCCGCGCCTGCGTCAAAACCGCGATCGTCACGTCGTCCGGGATCAGACTCTCCTCGATCAGCGTGCGCGCGAAGTCGAAGTCGGTGCGCGACGCCGACGGGAACCCGATCTCGATCTCCTTGAAGCCGATCCGCACGAGCAGATCGAAGAAGCGCCGCTTGCGCGCGGTGTCCATCGGGTTGACGAGCGCCTGGTTGCCGTCGCGCAGGTCGGTCGAGCACCAGATCGGCGCGGCGGTGAGGACGACGTCCGGCCAGGTTCGGTCGGGCAGGTCGACGGTGTCGTACGGTCGGTATCTCCAATGTGGCATCGGCACGGCAAGCTCCTTCGGCGGCGGGACGCACGTGTCCCTGGGACGGGAACGGATATGTCGGCACGCGTCTCCCCTACCTGGGGAGAAGGCCGAGCGGGAGCACGCCGAGGCCGAGCCGGTTCAGGAGAGCCGGTGCGGTCAGGTCGGTGCCACGTCTCGAAGCGTAGACCCGGCCCTCGGCGCGCGTCGAGCGCAAACCGGTCAACTCGTTCGAGGGATAGCCAGCGCGCGGCGGTGCATGCATCATGTCCAGGCGGCTCTTGCACCACTCTGCGGCTATGCGGTTTGATCCCAACACCCATGCGTACGTCGTCGCGACGGCATTCTTCACGTCGGTGACCTTCGCGATCTTCGCGATGAACGTGATCGCGCTCGTCCTCTACTACACCGTCAACTGAGTCCCGCGCCGGCGCGTCCGGCCTAGGGCTAGGGCGAGGTGTACGTCGGCTGGACGGAGATCGCGGCGGTCGACGCATGGTCCGATCGGCACCGCCGAGAACCCGGAGTTCGCGTCGAAGTACGACCGCGTTCCGGGCGGGAGCGTCGCGAACATGAAGCCGGAGCCGCCGCCGACGACATTTCCGGCGCCGTCGAAGAGCACGATCGACAGCGCGCGCTCTGTAGGAGATGCGTCTGGTCGACGTTGATCACCGCACCGTCGACGCCGCCGACCCAGTTCGGCTCGAACTGGCTCGGGAGGATCCTGACGTTCTCGAGTGCAGGGAGACGCAATGCGTGAGGCACGAATGCCCGTGTCTGCACGACGACCTCGAGCTTCGTGACAGGAGTTTGCGACGCAAGCGACGCAGAGCCGCCGAGGTTGAACGTCGAGCCTGCGGCGATCGTGCTGACGGTGGCCGTCGACGTCTGGAGCACGTGATCGGTGCCGTCGACGAAGTTCACGAGGACAGTGACGCCTTGCGCGTCATCTGCGGTGGAGGGATTGTTCAGGACGACGCCGTAGCTGACGGAGCTTCCGTTCCCGTAGGAGTCGGGCCGCTGCGAGTAGCCGGTCTTGACGATGCTGAGCTTCGACCGGGCAATCGTCCCGCCGACAACGGTGAAGCGTTGCGACAGCGCTTCCCGACCGTCCGCAGGCGACGTTCACATGTGCCGGCCCGGCGGGCGCGAACTGGCCCAGCGTCCACTTCCACTGCGCGCCGCCGTTCACGCTGACGACCGGGTTGAGACCCGGCTGCGTCGTTCCGTTCGAGTACTTCACCACGATCGAGCAGCGCACCCTGCTCGGCTTGACGAGGATCGACACTGCCGTGGGCAGCCCCTGATACGTGCGCGACGGCACGAAGCTGAAGCGCAAGGTCCAGGCGCTCGTCGCGCCTGCAGCTCCGCTGACGGCGAGCGCCGCGAGTGCCGCCGCCGCTCCGATCACGTATCTCGACCTCGACATCCGTACCTCCCCTCAGGCCGCAGACTGCTCGGGCTTACTGCCGAGCTGCTTCGCCCACCAGTCGCCTTCGTTCGAGAACTGCACCTGCATCTCGCCGACGTACTTGTTGAGATCCAGCTCGCGCGCCGTCAGCCGCTCTTCGCGCTCGGCGTTCTCGCGCTCGCGCGCCTCGAGGCGCTGCTCGCGGATCTCGGTGTCGGCGACGAGCTGCGCCTCGCGGCGGTCGATCACGCCGACGCGCTCCTCGATCTGGTGCACCAGCATGCGGAGCTCGTCGTCCCGTGTGTCGAGCTTCCGCTCCTTTTCCTCGAGGCGTAGCCGCGACGCGTCGGCCAACGCCTCGAGCTTCTCGAGCCGTGCCTCCCGCTCGCCGAGCGCCCGCTCGTGCTCCTGGATCCGCTTCTGGGCGACTTCGTCGACGGGCGGAGGAACCGCGCTTGCGGCCTCCATCTCGGCGCGGCGGACGCCGGCTTCGCGCCGGTGCACCTCCGCCTCGCGCGCGGCCAGCTCCATCTCTCTGCGGTCGAGCTCCGCGTTCGGCGCGGCCGGAACGGCAGCGCGCATCTGCTCGACCTGTACCGCCTGCGCCTCGCACGCGGGCCTGTGCGCGCTCGAGCTCCTTCGTCAGCTCGTGCATGCGTGCCTTCTCCTGCTCCTGCTCGAGCTCCCGCGCGGCGAGCTGTCGCCTCGCTGCGCGAAGTCGGCCTGCGCGGCGGTGAGTGTCGCGCTCGGACGACTCGATCTCCTTGCGGCGCTCGTCGAGCTCGCGCTCGCCGGCGTCGATCGCGCGGTCGCGCTCCTGGATCTGGCGCTCGAGCGCCTCCGTGCGGGCCGCGAGCTCCTTCTTGTCCTCGAGGACGTCGCTCACCGCGTTCGAGAGCGCCCGCTCGCGGTCGGCAAGCGCCTCCGCCTGCCGCGTCAGCTCGGCCGCGGCACCGGCGCGCTGGTCGTCGGCCGCCTTCAGCTCGCGAACCTTCAGCGCGACCGACTGCTCGCGCTGCGCAAGCCGTGCCTGCGCCTGGTCGACGACCTCGTGCGCCTTCCCGAGCTCGGCATGACGCGCGTCGAACTCCGCCAGTCGCGCGTCGAGCTGCTGCGCCGACGTCTGCAGCTCGATCTCGCGGATCTCGAGTGCGCGGCCGCGCTCCTCGAGCTCGGCGAAGCGACCGGCGATCTCCTGGTCGAACTGAAGCTCGCGTGCCGACGTCTCCATCTGCGCCGTGAGCGACTCGCGCGAGATCCTGCTCGCGTGCGAGCGAGGCGTCGAGCTCGGCGCGGAGCTCGTCGAGGTCGATTCCGTCGGGAATCTCGACCGGCGCGGGCGCAGCTGCAAGTGCCTCGCCGGGCGAGCGCGGCATCTCCTGCGCCTGCTGCTCGAGGACGGCCGCACGGGCTTCGAGCTGCCTGCGGAGGCCGCTGCCGAAGCCACCCTCCGTCGTCTCGTCCGTGTGCGGCTCGGTCGTCGCCATCTCTAGAACCCGAAGAGCTTTCCGAGGCTCAGCATCGCCGGGCCGAGCACGACGATGAACATCGCCGGGAAGATGAACAGCACCGTCGGGAACAGCATCTTGATCGGCGCCTTCATCGCCCGCTCCTCCGCCCACGCCTGTCGCTTCAGTCGCGTGTCGGTCGCCTGGACACGGAGGATCCGGCCGAGCGACGTGCCGAGCTGGTCGGCCTGGATGATCGCGCGGACGAACGCGGCGATCTCCGGCGTTCCGGCGCGTACGGCGAGCTTCTTCAGCGCATCGGAGCGGCTCTCGCCGATCCGCATCCCGTTCAGCGCGAGCTCGAACTCGTCCGAGAGCGGCCCGTTCATGTACTGGCAGAGCTTCGCGACGGCGGCGTCGAACCCGAGCCCGGCCTCGACGCTCACCGCGAGGAGGTCGAGCGCGTCCGGCAGATCGCCCGAGAGCTGGTTGCCTCGCTTGCGTGCCTTCGCCTGGATCATGATCGCCGGCACGATGTAACCCGTCGCGCCGAGGATCAACGCGAACACGAACGCCGCGGCGGCCGACTTCGCCGATCCGAGGACGAAGCCGAGGAGCGACTCCGCCGATGCCCGCGGCGCCCTTCGAGGCGAGGAACGCCTGCGCGGTCCAGTTGCGCATTCCCGCGGACATCAGCAGGGCGTCGATCGACTCGAGGCTCTGCTTCGGGTTCAACCGGAGCATCGCGCGCGAGAACCATCCGATCGTCGGACCGACGACGCGTTCGCTGAAGCGCGTCCGCTCGACCGTCTCGGTCTTGCCGAGATTCCCGTACGTCGCGGCGGAGCGGATCCGGGCGCGCCGCGCCCGTGCCGGCATCGTCGCGACGTTCGCAATCGCGAGAACGGAGAGCGTGAGGCAGAGGGCGGCAACGAAGAGAAGCACTGTCACATCACCCCTTGAAGGAGACGATCTTCTTGATGACTGCCGAGCCGACGACCATCATCACGGTCCCGACAAGAAGCAGTAGGTGGCCCGCCGACGAGTGAAAGAGCGGACTGAGATAACCCACGTTGATGACCGAGATCGCGAACATCAGGAAGATCGGCAACCCGATCAACGTGTACGCGGACATCCGTCCCATTGCGGTGAGCGAGCGAATCTTCCGCGCGAACTGCTGGCGCTGGCGCACGGTGTCGGCGACGAGGTCGAAGAGATTCGCGAGCGAGCCGCCGACCTGCCGCTGGATCGTGACCGCGGTGATGGCGAACTCGAAGTTCTTCGAGCCGACGCGCTCTGACATGTCGGCGAGTGCGTCGTCCATCGGTCGCCCGAGTCCGGTCTCCGTCAGCACGCGCTTGAACTCCTTTGCTGCCGGCGGCTGGCCCTCGTCAACGACCGCCTGCAGTCCCTGCTTGAACGAGTGGCCGGCCTTCAGCGATGCGGCGATCGTGATGCAGAGGTCGGGCAGTTGCGTTCTCGAACGCGCCGAGGCGCCGCTTCATCCGCTGCCACACGACGACGAACGGGATGAGCCGCGCCGACCGCCATCCCCGCGAGGATCACGAACGCCGAGCCGCCTACGATCGCGACGACGATCCCGAGCAGCAGCGCGACGCCCGCCGACGATGTAGAAGAACTCGACGGCACGCAGAGGCGTCTCGCCCCGTTCGAGAACGCGTTGAATCGACTGCCACTGGCGCAGGTGTCCGAACGCGCGCTCGGTCGCGCCCATCACGATCTGCGAGAGGCTCTTCCGATCGCGCCGCCGTCGCATGCTCCGACTCGTATCGCCGGTATGCGCCGCGAGGCGGTTGCGCAGCCACGAGCCGCGCCGGCTCCCCATCAACAGCAGCGCCGCGACCATCACGAGCACGCCGACGAGGACGCCGACCGCGATCGCTCCGCCGACGCCGTACGCGCTCTTTCGGCACGAGGGTCGACGCCGTCGGGACCGAGGTGACGTCGCCACCGTGTGTCGCGACCACGAGGGACGACGTCGCCGGACCCGGTACCGGGAATCGTCGCGTCGAGTGTGATGTGATCTCCGGGCCGTGCCGAGGTCACGTACGAGACGCGCCACGTGTGGCTCAGCGTGTTCGCGATCGAGCTGTAGACCGCGGTGAGGGCACCGGTCGACGCCGCGCCGAAGTAGCGGCCGCCCGTCTCACGTGCGAGTTGCTGGAGTGCAGCCGGATCGAAGTCCTGTCCCTCGATTCCGATCGGGTAGATCGCGACATTGGCGTCGCGGGCGGCGGCGATCGCCGCGTCGAGCGACGTGTTGCTCGAGGTGTCGCGCCCGTCCGTGAGGACGATGAGCACATGGCCTGGAAGCGAGCTGGCCTTCAGCGTCTTCACCGACAGATCGATCGCGTCGTAGAGCGCGGTTCCGGGCTGGCCCGCGACGCTGATGTCGCGCAACGCAGCGTCGGCGTCGATCGTCGCGGTCGACAGACTGCTCAGCGCGACAGGCGACGGCCGAACTCGACGACTGCGATCGCGTCCGCGTCCGGCTTCGTGGCGACGAAGCCGCGAGCGGCATCGGCGGCGGCGGCGAGCGGCTTGCCGGCCATCGACTGCGAGTCGTCGACGGCGAGCACGACCGCCTTCGCGAGGCCGAGGTTCTCCGCGGTCGCGCCGACGACACGCTGTCCGTTCTCCGTCAGCACCGGCGCGGAGCTCGCGTCGGCCGAGGAGACGACGGTTGCGTGGATCGTCGGATACCCGCTCGTGTCGACGCCGTTCAGTTGCACGCCGGCGGCCGCGGGAGCGGCGACGACGAGCAGCGCCACGGACGCGACGACGAGCGGACGGAACCGCACCCGAATGCGCAGACGGCGCAGGCGGCGGCTCATTCGAACGCTCCGAACCGCGGCACCGTACCGACCTCGCGCGCGGCGGCGCCCGCGTCGTCGTCGGGCGTGAAGAAGCTCGGTGTGCAGCCCGACGCCGTTGACGGCGAGCTTGTCGAGGAAATGCGGCTTCAGGCCCGGTGCACAGCAGCGGGGTCATCAGGCGCGACTGGCGACCGAACGACGACGAGTCTTCGTCGGGCGTCTTCGTCGAGAAGATGTCCTGCAGCGTGATCACGTCGGACTCCATGCGCAGCACCTCGGTGATGTGCGTGATGCGCCGCGTGCCGTCGACGAGCCGGCTGATCTGGACGAGCACGTCGAACGCGCTGGAGATCTGCTCGCGGATCGCGCGGAGCGGCAGGTCGACGCCGCCGGTGAGCACGAGGGTCTCGAGGCGGCTGAGCGCGTCGCGCGGCGAGTTCGCGTGGATCGTCGTCAGCGAGCCTTCGTGGCCCGTGTTCATCGCCTGGAGCATGTCGAGCGTCTCCGCGCCTCTGAACCTCGCCGACGATGATCCGGTCGGGGCGCATGCGCAGTGCGTTCCGCACGAGCTCGCGGATCCGCACCTCGCCGACGCCCTCGATGTTCGGCGGGCGCGACTCGAGCGTGATCACGTGCTCCTGCTGGAGCTGGAGCTCGGCGGCGTCCTCGATCGTGACGATGCGCTCGTCGTCCGGCACGAACGCCGACATCGCGTTCAGCGTCGTCGTCTTGCCGGTGCCGGTTCCGCCGGAGATGAGGATGTTGAGCTTCCCCTTGACGCAGGCGGCGAGGAACTGCGCGCCCTTCGGCGAGATCGAGCCGAAGCCGATCAGGTCGTTCATCGTGTACGGATCGCGCGCGAACTTCCGGATCGTGAGCGTCGGCCCTTTCAGCGCGAGCGGCGGGATGATCGCGTTGACGCGTGATCCGTCCGGGAGGCGCGCGTCGACCATCGGCGACGCCTCGTCGATGCGGCGTCCGACCTGGCGACACGATCTTGTCGATGATGCGCAGCAGGTGCGCGTTGTCGACGAACGCCGTGTTCGTCTTCTCGAGCTTGCCGCCGCGCTCGCAGTAGATCCGGTCGAACCCGTTGACCATGACCTCCGTGATCGAGTCGTCGCGGAGCAGCGATCTCGATCGGGCCGTAGCCGAGGATGTCGTCGGTGATGTCGCGGACGATCTGCCGCCGCTCGTCGCGCGTGAGCGGCGTGCGGTCGAGGACGAGCTGCTCCGTCACGGCGCGCAGCACGCGCTCGTGCAGATCCTCCGTCATCTCCTGCTTGAACAGCTCCACGCCGACGGTCGCGATGACCGCGTGGTGGATGCGCGTCTTCAGCTCGGCGTACGGGTCGACGGAGCCGGGAACCTTCGCGGCGCGCTCGTGCGGCGACGCTGCAGTCGCGGTCGGCGCCGTGAGATCCACGACGGCGGCCGTTCCGTTTCCCGCCGCCGGCTTGCTGAGGCGGTCCTGGAGTCCCATCGCCTACGCCTTCGCCAGCTGCTTGCTGAACATGCGCTTCTTCTGCTGCTTCTCGGCCGGCGGCTTCGGCAGCGCGGCCTTCGCGATCGCACGCATCGCGCGCGAGAAGTCGGCGCCGGTCTCTGCGAGCACCGCCGGCTCTCCCTTGTTCACGCTCAGCGGCACGACGCGGTCGGACGGCACCTGGTGCACGACCTTCAGCCCGAGGGCGTCGTCGACCTCGCTCGGCTTCATCCCGACCTTCGAGTTGGCCCGGTTCAGCACCAGCTTGATCCGGTCCTTCGGGAACGAGAGCATCTCGAGCGTCTGAAGCGCGAGCTTCACGTTCTTCAGCGTCGGGACGTCGAGCCCGCACAGAAGGAACAGCTCGTCGGTGCGGTCGAGCGTTGCGAGCATCGGCCCGTGGAAGAACGGCGAGGTGTCGACGACGATCGCGTCGTACGACTCCCGCGCCACCTCGAGCAGCCGCGCGAGCTTCGCCTCCGTCACGAGTTCCGCGTCCTCCGGGCGCAACGGCGCCGGCAGGATCTCGAGCCCGCACGGATGGTGCGTGACGTAGCCGGCGAGCTTCTCCGAGTCGAGCTCTCCCGGTGCGACGACGAGGTCGAAGATCGTCTTGTCCGGCTCGACGCCGAGCATGATCGCGGCGTCGCCGAACTGGAGATCGAGATCGACCAGCAGCGTCTTCTTGGCCTCGACCTTCGCGAGTGCGCAGGCGAGGTTCGTCGCGACGACGGTCTTGCCGGTTCCGCCCTTCGGCGAGAACACGGTGATGACCGTGCCGTTGCGACCGCGGACGCCGTCCGTCCGCCGCGCGGTGTGTGCGGCCTTGCGGAGCGCGAAGACGACGTTGTCGGCCAGCTGCGGGCAGCAGCAGGACGTCCGCGACGTCCGCCTCGAGCGCCTCGTCGAGCAGCTGCGAGGCCTCGCCCGACGCGACGAGGAGAATCGGCGCCCGCGTGTGCTCGCGGATCGCCGCCAGGTCGTCCTGCGGCAGCGACGACGCGCGCGTTGCGTGCAACAGCACCTGGAGGTGCCCGCCGGCGAGCGCGGCCGCGCCGTCCGCGATCGTCTCGCTGGCGCCCACGAGCTCGAGCTCGGGATGCGACGCGAGTGCGGCGCGGAGGTTGTCCGACCCGTCGCACGTGCCGGTCATGTAGATGCGGAGCGGCCTGCGCTCCTGCTCGGTCGTGTGACTCATCACTGACCACCTCCCCGTGCTGACCTTGGCCTTCTGGCCGGCGCTGAGGCCGTCCAGGAGGACTGTCTTGATGCTCTCGACGTCGCCCGGTGCGTCGGCGGCTGTGCCGACGGGCCGGAGCTCGAGCGCCCAGCCGCCGTCCGACGACGAGGCCGGATCGGCGTTCTTGATCACGTAGTAGAGCTTCGGCGCCTGCGAATCCGTCACTGCGAGCATCACCGATTCCTGCTGGTTGCTCACGACAGCCCCGCTCTTCAGGTCGACCGGCGGCGGCGCCCGCAGGACGAGCAGGTTGCGGAGCACAACCCGGTCGAAGTGCGCCTGGCTCCCGGCGTTTTCGACCTTGATGTTCGCGACAAGGTCGACGTGGTCACCGGCACGGAGCGTGCCTGCAAGCACCTGATTCGCGCTCGCGGCGATCTGCACCGCGCGCATCGTCCCTTTCAGCTGAGCGCGGACGCCGAGCTCCGTCGAGTTCGCCGAAGCGGCGCGTCGACACCTGCTCGCCCGCCATGATCTGATCGGTCGTGACGAGCCGGACGATCTGGTCCGGGCTCGAGATCGCACCGGGCGTCAGCGCGGTGCGCGGTACGGTCACCTGCTTCAGCATGTGGCCGGAGACGATCGCCGCGCCCGTGGTGCCGGACGGAATGTCCGTCGCGGCGACGAGCACGCCGACCTGGTTCTGGCCCTGCTGCACGTGCTTTCGGTAGTTCGTGACGTAGAGCGTCGTGAACACGAGCGCGACCGCGCCGAGCACGACGGCTACCACGATATTCCTGAGTTGGTACGTCATCTGATCCCTCGCGTCGTGTTAGTGGATCGATTCAGGGCCGTGGACGGCCCGAGGCGTCGTATGCGTTCACTCGACTCGCTCCGTCGTCTTGGACTTGAGCGTGCCCGCCGACGACGACCCAGCCGAGCAATGAGACCGACCAGGGATACGTCGCCGTCACCGTGACGTCGGTGCCGGCCTGCCACGCCGAGTTCACGGTCACGGCGAGGTTCGCCTGGTTGAGATCTGCGGCGGAGTTGCGGACGGCCGTCGTCGCCGCGCCGGTCGGGTTGGCGTCATTCCGCGACACGGCCGCCTTCGCGGGCGCCGGAGCGGACGGCGTCCGTCAACGTCACGTAGTTGTTGAACAGGATCCCGAACTGGATGATCCCGAACAGGAGCACCACGAGCAGCGGCAGGACGATCGCGAACTCCGTCATCGTCTGGCCCGTCTCGTCGTGTCTCAGGTTGCGAACGTTCATCGGTCCTCCAAGTTCGGAGCCGGGTGGGGCTGAGGAGCGATGCGTAGTGCGCCCCACCCGTCTCCGAGGTGTCATGACAGGAGACCTGCCACGTAGTTGACGCACGACACGACACGGTCACCGAGTACGGCGAAAAGGAGTGCGGCGGCAGCAGCGACGACAGCCAGCACGACGGCGTACTCGGCCATCGTCTGTCCCCCGTTGTTGCGAAGAAGATGCTTCGCGCGGCTGATTGTGCGGCCCATCCGTATTTCCCCCAATTCGACGTTGCGGCATTCCGTGTCGTGCCGTGCGACGGCGATAGCCCGGGCAGCAAGCCCGTCACCTTGCTGATTGCTCCCTGATCCCACCCGAAAGGGCGGTGAAGGCGACGAATCGCGCCGACGGTGATCACGGCGAGAACAACGCCGTACTCCGCCATCGTCTGGCCTTCCTCCTTGCGCCAGTTCTGCTTGGCGTAGTCGAGCCACCAGGAAATCAGCATGTGGTTTTCACCTCCTCTCCGAGTGCCGGTGCACGGCCCGCCATTTGGGCGCGCGGCGAATCGAGTCAAGAGTGAAAACTCGATCGAACTGTGGTCTCACAAGCCACGCTGCAACAACCTCCGTTGCTCTGGCGTGGCCGAGACGCCCAAGTTTTGATCGTGTTGCGCCGATTCATCGAAGAATTCGGGCCGATTCGAGCATCCCTCGGTTCAGGGATCCGCGTTGGGGTTCACCAATTCGAGTGACTGTCGCGACGTGCGCATGCCGATACGAACCGCACACGTTCTTGCGTCGGTTGGCGGCAACCGGCTGACGATTTGGAGCCGCCCCGTGCCAAGACGGATCCCAGCTGAAGTGCCGCTCGTCGCTCTCGACGGCAACGTCGTGTGTGAGCGTTGCGTCGTCGCGGACAACTCGCTCGCGCGGATGCGCGGACTGCTCGGCCGCAGCGAGCTCGCGCCGGAGGAAGGGCATCTTCCTGCAGCCGGCGTCATCGGTCCACACGTGGTTCATGCGCTTCCCGATCGACGTCGTGTTTCTCGATCGCGATCTTTCGGTCCTGCGCGTCGTGCGACGGCTCGCGCCGTGGCGCACCGCCCACCGGCGGCGCGCCGCGGCCGTCCTCGAGCTTGCCGCCGGCGAGTCCGAACGCCGCGGGATCGAGGTCGGACAGCGGCTGAGCTGGGCCGAGGCGGGCTAGCTAGGGGACGACCGTCAGCTCGCGGATCGCGCGTCGAAGCGTCGGCAGCGGGGCTGCTGCGAAGCCGAGTACGAGACCGGGCGCGGTCGGCGCGATCGCGTGCTCGTTCATGCCGTCGAGCGCGAAGCCTCGCCGCCGCGCGGATGCGAGGAGCTCGGCTTCGTCGGTTCCGTCCGATAGCGAGACCGGAACGAACAGTCCCGCCGCAACGCCGCCGGGACGCTCCGCCGCGAGTCCGGCGACCAGCGCCTCGCGGCGTGCCTTGTACGCGGCACGAGCGCGACGCAGGTGGCGGTCGAGCGCGCCGCTCGCGATCAGGTCGGCGAGCGCGAACTGCGTGAGACGCGGGCCGGCGACCACCGTCGCGAACATCTGGTTCGCGACCGGGACGACGAGCCGCGCCGGCAGAACGGCCCAGCCGATGCGAACGGTCGGCGCGAGCAGCGCGCTCGCGCTTCCGACGTACGCGACGTGCTCCGGCGCGAGGCCCTGCAGCGTCCCTGCGGCGGGTCGGTCGTAGCGGAAGTGGCCATCGTAGTCGTGCTCGAGGACGAGCCGGTCGCCGCGCGCCGCCCATTCGACGAGCGCGCGCCGGCGCTCGGGAGAGAGCGCGACGCCCAGCGGGAACTGGTGGTCCGGGCTGACGACGACCGCCTGCACGTCCGGGATCAGATCGACGCGCAGCCCGTCGGCGTCGACGGGCACCGGCACGACCTCGAGCCCCGACGCGGCGAGCGCGCGCGTGCGCCAGCGGTGGCCCGGGTCCTCGACCGCGATTCGCCGCGCGCCCAGCGCGCGGAGAACACACGCGAGCACGTACAGCGCCTGCGTCGACCCCGCGAAGACGGCAGTTCGATCCGCGTTCGCGACGACACCGCGCGTACGCGCGAGGAACGGCGCGAGGCGGTGCCGCAGCTCGGCGGAGCCGATCATCTCGCCGTACGCGAGGTCGGTGTTCGCGGCGCGACGGAGCGACGCACGGCAGGCGGCGAGCCAGTCACGGCGCGGGAAGAGGGCAAGATCCGGCAGGTCGGGACGGAGGTTGAAGCGCACGCCGGCGATCGGCACGTCCGACTCGAAGGCGACGTCCTCCGGCTCCCGTGCCCGCGCTGCGACGGTCGGAGCCGCACCGCGGCGCAGCGCGATGTAGCCCTCGGCCGCGAGCTGCGCATACGCGCCGACGACGACTCCGCGGGAAAGCCCGAGATCTGCCGCAAGCGAGCGGGTCGACGGCAGCGAGGCGCCGACAGGCAGCCCGCCCGACCGGATCAGGCTGCGGATCGAGCGCTCGATCTGGAGGCCGTACGGCTCTCCCGGGGCGAGGTCGAGCGCGAGAAGTGGTCCTGTTGACATTGTCGAAAGTGGCCCTTCCTAAAGGACCAAACGAATCGTACTCTGAGGGCGGGTTGAAGCTTCTGCCGGCACTCGCGGTCATTGCGGCGGCGCTCGCGCTCGCCGTCTCGGCGTCCGCGGCGGCACCCGCGCCGTTCCAGCAGATCGCGTCGGGCCTGAACGAGGCGGTGTACGTCACGTCCGCACCCGGCGATGCGACGACGCTCTACGTCGTCGAGCAGCGCGGCGACGATCGTGATCGTGCGGAACGGACAGACCGCCGGGACGTTTCTCGACATTCGCGACCGCGTGCTCGACGACGGCGAGCGCGGTTTGCTGTCGGTTGCGTTCGACCCCGGCTACGCGCAGAACCACCGCTTCTACGTCGACTACAGCGACAAGAGCGGCGACAGCCACGTCACCGAGTTCACCGCGGCGAACGGCGTCGGCGATCCTTCGACGGGGCACGATCTTCTGGTCGTGAAGCAGCCGTACCCGAACCACAAGGGCGGCCAGCTCCAGTTCGACCGCCGCGGCTTCCTCTACGTCGGCTTCGGCGACGGCGGCACGGATCCCGCCGCAGGCGATGTGTCGACCGGCGACCCGCAGAACCACGCGCAGAATCTGAGCAGCCCGCTCGGCAAGCTGCTCCGCATCAAGCCGAATGTCTCGGGCGCGGCGTGGCAGATGGTCGGGCTCGGGCTCCGCAATCCGTGGCGCTTCTCGTTCGACCGGTCGAGCGGCAACCTCTGGATCGGCGACGTCGGTGCGGCCCGCTCCGAGGAGATCGACTTTCGGCCGAGCGCGAAGATCGGGACGCTCGCGAACTACGGCTGGAGCCGGTTCGAAGGCCCGTCGACGTACAACGCGAAGATCCGCCTCTCGAAGAAGGGCGTGTACGTCGGTCCGGTCTGGTCGTACGCGCACGACGGCCCGGCCTGCGCCGTCATCGGCGGCTACGTGCACCTCGGTCGCTACTACTACGGCGACTTCTGCGACGGCTCGCTCTGGAGCTTCAAGGTCGGGCCGAAGGGCCGCGCGTCGACCGTGACGAGGCTGCCGCAGGAGATCCCGAATCTGTCGTCGTTCGGCGAGGACGCGAACGGCGGGCTGTACGCCGTCAGCCTGGACGGCGGGCTGTACCAGCTGCGGTAGCGTCCCCGCGGTGAAGCCGCGCGTCCACGTCACCGGAGCCGTGCCGGCGCGCATCTCGGCGGAGCTGGAGCAGGACTTCGAGCTCGCAGGCGAGCCGCACGGCGCCGACGGCATCCTCACCGTGCTCGGCACGCGGGTCGACGACGCGTACCTCGACGCCGCCGGTGTGCAGCTGCGGATCGTCGCGAACTACGGCGTCGGCGTCGACAACGTCGACCTCGAAGCGGCGGCGCGGCACGACGTGCTGATCGCGAACACGCCGGACGTCCTCACGCGGACGACGGCCGAGCTCGCGGTCGCGCTGATGCTCGCGCTGCTTCGCCGCGTCGCCGAGGGCGATCGCATGCTGCGACGTCACGACGAGTGGCGCTTCTCGCTCGACTTCATGCTCGGCGAGAGTCTCGACGGCAAGCTGCTCGGCATCGTCGGCGCCGGGCGGATCGGCCGCGAGACCGCGCGGCTCGCCGAGGCGTTCGGCGCGCGGGCGATCTACGCAGGTCGCACCGATCCGCTCGACGAGCTGCTCGCGCAGGCAGACATCGTCAGCCTCCACTGTCCGCTGACGGCGCAGACCCGCCACCTGATCGACGCGACGGCGCTGGCCCGGATGCAACCGACCGCCGTCCTCGTCAACACCGCCCGCGGCCCGGTCGTCGACGAGGCCGCGCTCGTCGACGCGCTCCGCAACGGAACGATCGCCGGCGCCGCGCTCGACGTCTTCGAGTTCGAGCCCGCCGTGACGGAGGAGCTGCTGTCGCTGGAGAACGTCGTCCTCACGCCGCACGTCGGCAGCGCGACCGCCCGAACGCGCGAGGCGATGGGGATGCTCGCCGTGGACGCGCTCCGCGCCGTGCTCCTCGAAGGTCGCCGTCCGGCGAACCTCGTCGTCTAGAGTCGCAAGGTGCCGTACATCGCTGCCGACGACCGCTACGACCGGATGCTCTACAACCGCTGCGGCGCGAGCGGGCTGAAGCTGCCCGCGGTCTCGCTCGGCCTCTGGCACAACTTCGGCGGCGACCGCCCGTTCGAGACCGAGCCGCGCGATCGCGCGCCGCGCCTTCGACCTCGGCATCACGCACTTCGACCTGGCGAACAACTACGGCCCGCCGTACGGCTCGGCCGAGGAGAACTTCGGGCTGATGCTCGAGCGCGACTTCCGCCCGTACCGCGACGAGCTCGTCATCTCGACGAAGGCCGGCTACGACATGTGGCCCGGCCCGTACGGCGAGTGGGGCTCGCGCAAGTACCTGCTCGCGAGCCTCGACCAGAGCCTCGACGCGCATGGGGCTCGACTACGTCGACATCTTCTACTCGCACCGCTTCGACCCGGACACGCCGCTCGAGGAGACGATGGGCGCGCTCGACACCGCGGTGCGCCAGGGCAAGGCGCTCTACGCCGGCATCTCGTCGTACTCGCCCGAGAAGACGCGTGAGGCCGCGGCGATCCTCGACGCGCTCGGCACGCCGCTGCTGATCCACCAGCCGTCGTACTCGATGCTGAACCGCTGGATCGAGGACGGCCTGCTCGACGCGCTCGGCGAGCTGGGCGTCGGCTGCATCGCCTTCTCGCCGCTCGCGCAGGGGATGCTGACCGACCGCTATCTCGACGGCATCCCCGCAGGACTCGCGCGCGAGCCGAGAACGCGTCGCTCTCGCCCGAGCATGCTCACCGAGGAGGCGCTCGTCGCACGATCCGCGCGCTGAACGAGATCGCCGCGGCGCGCGGCCAGACGCTCGCGCAGATGGCGCTCGCGTGGACGCTGCGCGACCCGCGCGTGACCTCGACGCTGATCGGCGCGAGCAGCGTCGCGCAGCTCGAGGCGAACGTCGGCGCGCTCGACCGGCTCGACTTCACGGACGACGAGCTCGCGGCGATCGAGCCGCACGCAGTCGACGGCGGCATCAACATCTGGGCCGCGTCCAGCGCGGTCTGACCGCGCGTGGCCGAGGCCGAGACAGCCGCCGCACCCGCGTCCTATTCGGGCCGGACCGCGTGGGGGCGGAACCTCGAGACGCCGCTCCGCGACTTCCTCCGCACGGAGACCGGCAGCGCCGTCGTGCTCCTCGGGGCAACGCTCGCCGCGCTTGTCTGGGTCAACGTCGACGCGTCGTCGTACGCGTCGCTCTGGGGAACGGAGCTGTCGATCCACCTCGGCAGCCACAGCATCTCGATGGACCTGCGCGGCTGGGTCAACTCCGGTCTGATGACGTTCTTCTTCTTCATCGTCGGGCTCGAGGCGCGCCGCGAGTTCGACATGGGCGAGCTGCGCGAGCGGCGGCGGTTCGCGATCCCGCTCTTCGCCGGCCTCGGCGGGATGATCGTCCCGGTTGCGATCTTCCTCGCGTTCAACGCGGGCCGCTCGTCGGCGCACGGCTGGGGCACCGCGATGTCGACGGACACCGCGTTTGCGCTCGGTCTGCTCGCACTCGTCGGCTCACGCTTCCCGAGCCGGCTGCGCGCGTTCCTGTTGACGGTTTCCGTCGTCGACGACGTCCTGGCGCTTGCGGTGATCGCGGTGTTCTACAGCGAGACGATCGCGGTGCGTGCGCTGCTGATCGCGATCGGGATCCTCGGCGTGATCCTCGTCGTGCGCACGGTGCGCATCCACTACGGCCTCCACTACTACGGCCTCGTGTACTTCGTGCTCGCGGCGGCGATGTGGGTCGCGCTCTTCGAGTCCGGCGTCGACCCGATCGTCGTCGGCCTGATTGCCGGTCTGCTGACGTTCGCGTACCCGGCCGCGCGCGGCGATCTCGAGCGGGCGAGCGACCTCTTCCGGCTCTTCCGCGAGCAGCCGACGCCGGAGCTCGCGCGCTCCGCGCGGTCAGGGCTCGCGGCAGCGATCTCGCCGAACGAGCGCCTGCAGCAGCTGTACCACCCGTGGACGAGCTACGTGATCGTGCCGCTGTTCGCGCTCGCGAACGCGGGAATCCAGATCAGCGGCAGTTTCCTGGTGCACGCGTTCACGTCGCCGATCACACTCGGGATCCTGTTCGGCTACGTGCTCGGCAAGCCCGGCGGCATCGTCGGCGGCGCCCTGCTCGTGACGAAGCTGACGCGCGGCAAGCTCCGGCCGCCGGTCGGGTGGGCCACCGTCGCCGGCGCCGGCTCGGTCGCAGGGATCGGCTTCACCGTGTCGATCCTGATCGCGACGCTCGCGTTCGACGGTTCGGAGCTCGAGTACGCGAAGGTCGGCGTGCTTTCCGCCGCGCTCTGCGCGGCGCTCCTCACGTGGCTCGTCTACCACGCGACGACGATGCTGCCGCCGCGGCTGCGCATCCGCGCGCTGCTCGGGACGGCGGAGGTGATCGTCGACCTTGGCGCGCCGGTCGATCCGGAGCGCGACCACATCCGCGGTCCCGTCGACGCGCCCGTGACCGTCGTCGAGTACGGCGACTTCGAGTGTCCGTACTGCGGACGGGCAGAGCCGGTGCTCCGCGAGCTGCTCGCGGGGCACGGCGACGTTGCGTACGTGTGGCGGCATCTGCCGCTGAACGACGTCCATCCCCTCGCGCAGCAAGCCGCGGAGGCGTCGGAGGCGGCGTCGGCGCAGGGCAAGTTCTGGGAGATGCACGACCTGCTGCTCGACCGCCAGCACCGGCTCCGGATCCCGGACCTGATGCAGCATGCGGAGGAGCTCGGTCTCGACACGGAGCGGTTCGCCGACGACCTGCGCCGGCACGAGGGCGCAGGGCGTGTCGCGGAGGACGTCGACTCGGCCGACCTCAGCGGCGTCTCCGGCACGCCGTCGTTCTTCATCAACGGCAAGCGCTACAACGGCGCGTACGACATCGACACGCTCACCGCCGCCGTGAAGGCCGCGAAGGCGCGCACGCTCATCGCAGCCGGCACGCGCTGATTCACGTCGCGCGGCGGCGTACGAGCCAGACGGTCGTGGCGATGAGCAGTAGCGATAGCGCGAGCAGCCAACTGCCTTCGATGAGTTGGAATGACCAGAACCGGCCGGCCGGCTGGTAGCTGGTCCACTGCGTGTAGCCGTGCCGGGAGAGGCACTGGGCAAGGGTTCCCGGCGACGGCTTGCCTGCCCCCGCCGCAGGGGGACTGCAGAACTGCTGGATGAGGTTCATCGGGGGCAGCCCGGTGAACGCGAACGTCCCGCCCTTGGTCCACCACTGGCTCATGACCCACGCGGTCGCGGACAGGTTTGGCTTGGTGGTGAGCAGCGCCGCCAGGTAATGCCGGCGCAGGAGCATCCCGGCGGCGAGGCCGAGGCCGGCGTAGACGACCAGGGTGGCGACGATCGCGGGGACGACCCGGCGGATGAGCATCCCGGCCAGGGCTCCGATCGCGAAGGCGGTAAGTGTCCAGGCGGCGAACGAGACACCGCGCAGGTCGAACAGACCGGCAGTGAGCGGGGACACCTGCGAGAAGAACACGGTCTGGTTTCCCGCGGAGAAGTACGGCTGGTAGTACCAGGAGAGCAGCGCGCTGAAGGCTCCCGCTGCGGCGGTTACCGCGACCGCGAGCAGTACGAGCTTGGCGAGCGTCCAGCGCCAACGCCCGAAGCCCTGCGTCCAGGCATAGCGGAAGGTGCCGGTCTCCAGCTCACGGGCCAGCACCGGCGCCCCGACGAACGCCCCGATCAGCGCCGGCACCGGCTGCCACACGAAGCCATTCGCCAGATGGAGGTTCATGTCGTTGAAACGTCGGATCACCTCGCTGCAGGCGATCGAGCTCGCCGGGTGGCAGGCGATCGCAACGGCGTACGCGTGGTGCAGTTGACGGCCGACGATCCACACGTACACGGCCAACACGCCCAGTAACGCGCCCGTGCCGGCCAACGCGAGGCGATGCTGCCGCCAGCTGACCCAGACCATCCGCCGCCACGGCACCGGCCGCGCGGGCGCGTCCTCCTCCCGACGTGCGGGCACGGTCAGCGCCGTCATCTCGCCACCTCCGACAGTTCGACGTCCCGGCGGCGAGCCGGCCCGGGCAGCGCCGCGGCCCCTGGCTCGCGCAGATAAGCAAGCGCGAGCTCTTCCAGGCCGACCGGATGCGCGTCCCAGCCCGGCGGAACGGGATCGTGCGCGGTGGACCGGACGAGCAGGTGCGCCTGTGCCCCACCACGGCGGACATGCACCACCGGCCGTTCGACATATGTGTCTGCCTCGGCGGCCGGCCCGGTCAGCACGCGGTGACTTGCGAGCAGGTCGTCGACCTCGCCCGCCACCTGCACCCGGCCGTGCGACAGCAGGATGAGGTAGTCGGCCACCCGCTCGAGCTCGGCAAGCACATGCGAGGACAGCAGCACCGACAGGCCGTCGTCGGCTGCCGCCGTTAGCACCGTGGCCATGAAGTCATGCCGGGCAATCGGGTCGAGCATCGCGACCGGCTCGTCCAACACGAGCAGCCGCGGCCGCCTGGCCAGCGCCAGGGTCAGGGCGAGCTGCGCCTGCTGGCCGCCGGACAGGCGGCCCGCCCTCCGCTTCAGCGGGATGTCCAGCTCGGCGAGCCGGGCCTCGGCCGCTGACTGGTCGAAGCGGGGATTGAGATTGCGCGTCAGATGCAGCATCTCGGCGGCCGACAAGTTCCTGTACAGCGGGGTGTCCTGCGCGACGAACGCGATGCCGGCCAGCGCCGGCGGCGATCCCGCCCGCACGCCGCCAAGCACGGTGACGCTGCCCTCCGACGGCGTCGCCAGGCCGACCGCCAGGTTCAGCAGCGTGCTCTTGCCGGCGCCGTTCGGGCCGACGAGCGCGGCGACGTGACCGGCTGGGATCGCGAGCGAGCACTCGCGCAGCGCCCAGGTGCCGCCGTAGCGCTTGCCGAGACCATTCGCCTCGACGACGTTCATGCGACACGCTCCGTCTCGCGGCCGGCCGGACCGCCGCGGCGCTCACGAAAATCCCGCAGCGCGCTGGTGAACAGCGCGACGATCCCGTCCTCGTCCAGCCCCGCTGTGTCGGCGGTCGCCAGCCAGACGAGCAGCGAGCGCCGGAGTCCGGCCAGCTCCGGCAGCGCGACCTGGCTGAGCGTCCCCTGGATGAACGTGCCCTGGCCGGGCCGTCCGGTCGCCAGGCCCTTCATCTCCAGGTTTCGGTAGGCCTTCAGCACCGTGTTCGGGTTGATCGCCAGCGAGGCGACCACGTCCCTGACCTTGGGCAGCTGATCGCCCGGCTTGAGATACCCGAGCCGGAGCGCGTGCTCGACCTGCTGCACGATCTGCAGGTACGTCGGCAGACCAGAGGCGCGGTCGAGCCGGAACGCGATCGGCGTCGAGATGTCTTCTTTATCTATCTTCATAGAACAAGGGTACAGCTCGCCGGGCGAGCCGTCAAGCCGCGTTTGCCTTGCGGCGCAAGGCAAATCGTGCTACCATGCGAGGCATGGCAGTCGGCGAGGGACGGCGGACGCAGCTCCTGCGCGGGGCGCTCGACCTCTGCCTGCTCGCGGTGATGGAGGAGGGGCCGGCATATGGCTACGAGATGACGAAGCGGCTGCGCGAGCGCGGACTCTCGACTGTCGGCGAAGGATCGATCTATCCGTTGCTCGGACGTCTCGAGCGCGAAGGGCTCGTCGAGACGTATCGCGCTGCGAGCAACGGCGGGCCTCCGCGCAAGTACTACCGGCCCTCCCCCGAAGGGCTCCGTGCCCTCGCGGCGGGTGTCGCCGAATGGCGCGCGGCGCGAGATGCGCTCGATGCCGTGCTCGGTCCCGTCGAAGCGGAGGTGGCTGCGTGAATCCGTTCGTCGAGGAGTGCCGCCGCGAGTGGAAGCGCCTCGGCGTTCCGGATCCGGTGGCGAACGAGATGGCGGCCGACCTCGAGGTCGATCTCGCTGAGGCGGAAGCTGAAGGCACCTCGGCAGAGGACGTCGTCGGCGTCGAGGTCTTCGACCCGCCGACGTTCGCGCGCTCCTGGGCGGAATCGCGCGGCGTGATCCCGGAGCCGGCGCCGCCCGCCGCGCCGCCGTCCTTCTTTCGGCGCTGGTACCCGGTCGCCGGCATCGCGGCCTGCCTGCTCGTCGCGCTCTTCGGCGTCATGCTCCTCGGCGCGAAGCCGGACCGGCACGTGACGGTGGCGGCCCCGGCGGGGTTTCTGATCCCGTCGCGGATCCAGAAGCTCGGTCCCGGCGCGCCGGCGCCTCGGTTCCGTTTCGTCAAGCCCGAGTTCCGCAAGGGATTCCAGCTCGGCGGCGCCGTCATCCTCCCGCCTGACAACCCAGGCCCGAACCTCGATCTCGCCGGCGCGCTGTTCCTCGTCCTCGGCCTCGGCGGCGCCGCCGGCTTCGGCTTCGTGCTCTTCCGCCGCAGCCGCGGCGCACCGGCGACCGCCTAGTCCGGCTTCGCCGCGCGGTCGAGCTCGAGCTGGCGCAGCTCGATGCGGCGGATCTTCCCGGTCAGCGTCTTCGGCAGGTCGGCGACGAACTCGACCCGCCGCGGGTACGCGTACGCCGACAGCCGCTCGCGCACGAACGCCTTGATCTCGTCGGCCGAGCTCGTCGGACGGCTCGTAGCCGTCGGCGAGCACGATGAACGCCTTGACGACGTTGCCGCGCAGCTCGTCCGGCGAGGCGACGACCGCGGCCTCGCGCACCGCCGGATGCTCGAGGCACGCCGACTCGACCTCGAACGGGCCGATCCGGTAGCCGGCCGCGATGATCACGTCGTCGGCGCGGCCGTCGTACCAGAAGTAGCCGTCCTCGTCCTGGACGCGCCGCGTCCTTCGTGTGGAACCACTCGCCGCCGAACGTCTCCGCGCCCGCCTCGTCGTTCCGCCAGTAGCCGAGCGGGTAGTGCGGGTTCGAGCGCGCGCGCAGGCAGATCTCGCCGCGCTCGCCCTGCGCGACCGGCCGCTCGTCCTCGTCGAGGATCTGCACGTCCCAGCCGGGCATCGGCCTGCCCATCGAGCCCTCGCGCACCTCCATGAACGGGAAGTTCGCGACGAGCGGATACGACTCGGTGAGCCCGTAGTAGTCGAGCACGGTCACGCCGTACTGCTCGCGGAACCAGCGGATCGCCTCCGGGTTGAGCGGCTCGCCGGCCGAGCAGACGCGGCGGAAGCTCTGCGGATAGCGCGTGCCCGCGTCCTCGATCGCCATCATCGAGCGCATCGCCGTCGGCGTCGTGAAGACGTTCGTCACGCCGTGGCGGCGAGGAAGTCGAGCTGCTTGTGCGGGTCGAAGCCCGCCTCGCGCCGGTAGACGCACTGCACCGCGCCGAGCCGCCACGGGCCGAGCAGCGGCGCGATCCCCGCCGCCCACGCCCACTCGCCCATGCCGTGGAACCGCTCGCCGTCCTGGACCTCGTGGCAGTAGACGAACTCCTCGTGGGCGAGCAGGTAGCGATGCGCGTGCACGATCCCCTTCGCGAGGCCGGTCGTGCCCGACGTGTAGTAGAGCTGCGCCGGATCGTCGGCAGCGGTGTCGGCGCAGACGAACTCGGTCGACGCGCCGCGCGAGCGTGTCCGGCTCGAGCACGAGCACGTCGGGCGCCCACGGCCGGTCGAAGCGCGGCGCGTTCGCGGCGTCGGTGACGAGCAGCCTCGCGCCGGAGTCGCCGAGCCGGTGCTCGATCCCGTCGTCGCCGTAGAGCACCGACATCGAGAGCAGGATCGCGCCGAGCTTCCAGACGCCGAAGAAGACCGCGGCGGTCTCCGGCGTCGGCGGCAGCACGACCGCGACGCGGTCGCCGCGCTCGACGCCGTGCGCCGCGCAGCGTGTGCGCCGCCTGGTTCGCGAGATCCTGCAGCTCGCCCCAGACCAGCTCGCGTGTCGAGCCGTCGAAGCTCTCCCAGACCATCGCCGGCTTGTCGCGCGGGTGCTTGTCGCAGACGTCGGCGGCGATGTTGTACCGCTCCGGGCACGTCCCAGCGGTGGGCCGCGCAGATCTCGTCATACGTCGCCGTGGCAAGATGATGGCATGGCCGACGCCTGTACGCACCTCGACCAGATCACCGTGCTCGAGCTGCCCGAGCCGATCGCCGGCTGCGAGGAGTGCCTGAAGATCGGCGGGCGCTGGCTGCACCTCCGGATGTGCATGAGCTGCGGCAAGATCGGCTGCTGCGACTCGTCGCCGAACCGGCACGCGAGCAAGCACGCCGTCGAGCCCGGCCACGCGATCGCGCGCTCGGCGGAGCCGGGCGAGGACTGGAGCTGGTGCTACATCGACGAGATCGCATTCGTCGTCGGGGAATGAGCGTCGAGCTTCCCCCGCTGCCGCTCGAGGAGTGGGAGCCGACGAAGGACACGCTGCACCTCTGGTCGCAGATCGTCGGCAAGATCCGAATGGCGTCGACGGCGCCGCGCAACCACTGGTGGCACGTCCCGCTCTACGTGGACGTGCGCGGCCTGACGACGCGGCGCATGCACGCGCCGAACGGCGTCACGTTCGAGATCGACTTCGACTTCGTCGACCACCGCCTCGTCGTTCGCACAAGCGACGGCGCCGTCGAGTCGTTCGCGCTCGCCGACGGGCTTTCCGTCGCGGAGTTCGACGAGAAGGTGCACGCGACGCTCGCGGGGCTCGGGATCGACGTCGCGATCACGGAGAAGCCGTTCGGCGTTCCGATGACGACGCCGTACCCCGAGGATCGCGAGCACGCGTCGTACGACGCCGACGCGGTCGTCCGGTTCTGGCGCATCCTCGACTGGACCGACGCCGTCTTCGAGGAGTTCTCCGGCTGGTACTGCGGCAAGACGAGCCCGGTTCATCTCTTCTGGCACTCCTTCGATCTCGCCGTCACGCGCTTCGGCGGGAGTCGCGCGCCCGCGCTCGACGGCGCCGACGGCGTGACGAAGGAGGCGTACTCGCACGAGGTCGTCTCGTTCGGGTTCTGGGCCGGCGACAAGGACATCCGCGAGCCGAGCTACTACGCGTACGCCGCGCCGGAGCCGGCAGGGCTTCGCGAGACGAAGCTCGAGCCCGCCGACGCGTTCTGGTCGGAGCGAGGGCTCGCGCTGCTGCCCTACGAGGCGGTGCGCACCGCGGACGACCCGCACACGACGCTGCTCGAGTTTCTCCAGAGCGCGTACGAGGCAGGTGCCGAGCTGCTCGGCTGGAACCGCCTCGACCTCACGTCGTCGTGGTGCCCGATTCCGCCGACGGGTGGAGCAGTGGGACGAGTGGCAGCCATCCGGCGCGCAGCACCTCCACGAGCGTCGGCGGCGTGAGGAGCACCGCGCGTTCGCGCACGGGCCGCGGCGCGCGCTCGGCGTAGCCCGCGGGCGTCCAGCGCAGCAGCTCTGCGTCGCGCACGAGCCACGGCTCGTTGGCGCGGACGACGAACGCACCGTCGGGCAGTTCGTCGAACGCCGCGTCGTGGAGACGGCGTTCGCGTCCGTCGACGCGCTCGGCGTGCAGCCGCGCGTCGATGTCGTCTGCGCGTCCGCCGACGATCTCCGTCAGCCGGACGTAGTCCTCGCGCCGGCACTCCGCGCACGCGCGGTGGCCCGCCGCCATCGCGGTGGCGTCGTCGAGGAAGAACAGCTCGGTGTAGCGGCCCGGCTGCAGCAGCGGCCGCCGCAACCTGCCGCGGAACTCGAGCCGGCACGCGATCCAGCGCTTCACCTGCCATTGCCGGCGGATCTCGCCGGCGGCGTCGTGCAGGCAGCCGCGGTTCCCGTAGACGAGCCCACGCGCCGAATCGGCGACGAGCTCGCCGAACGGCGTGACGCGGTTCCGACGTGGCAACGCCCGGGTCCGTCAGCCGCCGGTGATCGCGGCGATCACCTCGACGCGCGAGCTCGGCCCGACCGGGGTCGCGAGCCCGGCGCGCTCGCGGTCGACGTACACGTGGATGTGCCGCCGGAGCTCCGGGCCGGGCTCGCACAGCCGGTCGCGCAGGCCGGGCCAGCGCGCGTCGAGCTCGTCGATCGCGTCGTTCACCGTTCCCGCTTCGACGTCGACGTGCCGCGGCAGGCCTGGAAAGAGCGGCGTCAGCGTCGACGGCAGGTGCAGATCCGCCACGGCTATCCGACGACCGCGACCTCGACCGACGAGATCGCCGGCAGGTAGCTCGCGATCTCGCTCCAGCTGTCGCCCTCGTCTGCGCTTGCGAAGACCTGACCCGTGCTCGTCCCGAAGTAGAGGCCCGGCACGTCGAACGCGTCGATCGTCATCGCCGAGCGGAGCACGCCGACGTACGCGTTCTCGTGCGGCAGGCCCTTGTCGAGGCGCTGCCAGCTCGAGCCGGCGTCGCGCGTGCGCCACACGGACGCGTGACCATCCGGCATGCAGCGCGTGTGTCCCGGGTCGAGCGGAACGACGTAGAACGTGTCGCGGTCGTGCGGGTGCGCCGCCGCCGCGAAGCCGAAGTCGCACGGCAGGCCTTCGGTGATCTCGGTCCAGTTGCGTCCGCCGTCGTCGCTGCGGTGCATGCCGCAGTGGTTCTGCTGGTACCAGCGCTCGCCGTCGACAGGCGAGCGGACGAGGCGGTGGACGCAGAAGCCGACCTCTTCGTGCGGCGCGCGGCCATTCCGCGCGCAGCCCGCGGTTCCGCGGCGTCCACGACGACCCGTTGTCCGTCGTCTCGTACGCGCCGATCCCCTGCACGATCGCCCAGAAGCGCGACGGATCCTCGCGGTCGAACGTCAGCGACGAGAGCCCGAGGTGGCCGGGCGGCTGGTTCGCCGGGTCGTCCCAGACCTCGCTGCCCGGCTGGCCGGCAAGCGTCGACAGAAGCGACCACGTCTCGCCGCCGTCGTCGCTCGAGAAGATCCCCGGCGCCTCGACGCCGACGAGCACGCGACCGTGTGCCGCCGCGAGCGAGGAGACCTTCGAGATCTTCCGCTCGCCGTCGTCCTCGTACGCGATGCCCTCGCTCGAGTGCGTCCACGTCTCGCCGAGGTCGTTGCTGCGCCAGACGGCCGAGCCGTGCCACTCGCTTGCGGCCGCGGCGTAGATCGCGCCGGTGCCCGCGTCGTGCACGGCGTGGAAGACGGGCCACCCTTCGCAGTACGGCCCGCGCATCGACCAGTCACGCCGGTCGCGTCGCTCTCGAGGACGAACAATCCCTTGCGGGTGCCGATCAGCAGCAGCGTGCGGGACACGCGGGTCTCACCTCCGGAATCGTGGGCTATCGGAACATTAGACCGTCGCTCCGCCTCGAACTCATCGGTGTCCGCATCACGTACGATCGAGCTCGTGGAGTCGTCGCTCACCGCAGCACCTGTACTTGCGGAGCTGGAGCAGCACCGCGCCGAGCTGACTAGGTATTGCTACCGCATGCTCGGCTCGCCGTTCGACGCCGAGGACGCCGTGCAGGACACGTTCGTCCGCGCGTGGAAGGGGAGCGAGCGCTTCGAGGGGCGCGCGTCGCTGGGCTCGTGGCTCTACCGGATCGCGACGAACGTCTGTCTCGACATGCTGCACGCGGGGCGGCGCCGCGCGCGGCCGATGGACCTCGGCCCGGCGCGCGAGCCGGTGTTCGAGAACCTGCACACCCTGCCCGAGGCGACCTGGATCGAGCCGTCGCCCGACCCGGCCGACGTCGCGGTCGACCGCGAGACGACGCGACTCGCGTTCGTCGCCGCGCTGCAGCTGTTGCCGCCGCGACAGCGTGCGGTCTTGATCCTCCGCGACGTGCTCCGCTGGCAGGCGGTCGAGGTCGCCGAGCTGCTCGAGACGTCGGTCGCATCCGTCACGAGCGCGCTGCAGCGGGCACGCGCGACGCTCGCGCTCGCGAGCATCCCCGAGTACGACGCAGGCGAGATCGACACCGCAGCTGCTCGACCGCTACGTCGCGGCGTTCGAGGCGTACGACATCGATGCGCTCACCGCGCTGATCCGCGAGGACGCGCGGCAGTCGATGCCGCCGTTCGACCTCTGGCTCGAGGGACGCGACGACATCTTCACGTGGTGGTTCGGTCCGGGAATCGGGTGCAAAGGCTCGCGCGTGTTCCCGGCCGGGCGTGCGAACGGCTCGCCCGCGTTCGGCCAGTACAAGCCGGCGCCGGACGGCGGCCACGAGCCGTGGGCGCTGATGGTCGTCGAGACCGCCGGCGGCCGGATCTCGGAGCTGACGTTCTTTCTCGACGTCGAGCGGCTCTTTCCGCTCTTCGGGCTTCCGCTACAGCTCGGCGACTGACGCGGCGGGCGGCGGCGGACGCCGGATCCCGACGTCGTCGAGCGCCGCGGCGACTAGCTGGTCGTAGCGTCCCTCCGCGAGATCGCCGAGCGGGTCGCGCGTGTAGCCGAGCAGCGTCAGGTACGAGAGCCCGAACGCCGCGCGCATCGCGAGCAGCCTGACGCCGTTCCGGATCGTGCGTGTCGACGAGCGCCGCGTTCGCCGCACCGAGCTGGCGGATCTGGCGAATCCGCGACGGCAGCATGATCACGAGCACGAGGATCGTCGGCAGGAGGAACACGAGCAGCCCGAGCATCAGCGCGAGGTGGTGGACGCTGTCCTCTCCCTTCTGCCCGAGCGCGGCGACGTTGCCGCCGCTGCCCTTGCCGGCGCCTTCGAGCGCGTTCGCGAGGCTGCCGCCGACGAGGGGAACGCCCTTGACCACGTCGGCCGCGGAGCCGAACCCGCTCTGGACGGAAAGCCCGGCGTGCTTCACGCCGGAGCCGAGCACCGCGAGGCTGTTCACCGCGTCGTGCACCTTGTAGCCCATCCACGCGAACAGCACGACGAGTGCGAGCAGCGCGAGGTCGCGGAAGATCGTCGAACGGCGCTTCGAGGGGACGTCCGGATACAGCTTCAGGTGCCCGGCCACTGCACCGACGATACGCCGGGCAGCGGCGGGTCAACGCCCTTCTTCGAGCGCGCGCTCCTCGTCGGCCGTCCGCTCGGCGGTCGGGAAGATCTCGAGCCGCTCGTCGGGAATCGGCTGCCCGCTGTCGACCGAGAGGCCGTAGGTTCCGGCTGCGAGCCGTTCCTCCGCCCGCTCGAGGGCGGCGAGCTGCTCACGCAGGTCGTCCGAGAGGCCCTCGTCGAACTCGTCCTGGTAGAGGTCGGACGCCGTGTTCGCAGGATCGAACTCGTCCGCGGCCTCGCCGTCGTCCTCGTGTCTGAGCGCGGCGAGGGCGCGGTCGATCCTCGCTCGCTCCGCGGCCAGCAGATCACGTGCTCGATCGTCGTTCATGTCGTGTGTTCCCCCTCTCGAATTCCGTGCCGGTGAGTATGACGACGGCGTCCGAGAGGGGGAACCACGACCGCGGCTCCGCGCTCGGTCGTGCGGGACGACGACGGTCGCGTCACACGTCGCGGTGTTGCCGGCGTCGTCCTGGGCGGTGTACGTCAGCGTGTAGACGCGTTTGTCCTCGTTGCCGCGGCGCTCGGCGCGGAGGAAGCCCGCGACATCCGGGCGTGCCGAGAGCGAAGCCGACGATGTCTGTCGGCGCGTTCCCGCCACTCGTCGTCGCCGCGGTCAGGACGAACCCGCCCGGGCCCGAGGTTGCGTCGGCGACGGTCACCGCGACCGTGACCGGAACGAGCTTCCCGTTCGGCGGCCACAGCGTCGACGGCGTCGGCGTGCACGTGACCGTCGGCGCTGTCGCGTCGCGCTTCACCGTCACCGAGGCCGAGGCGGTGCCGCCGTCGCTCGTCGCCGAGCACGTGAGGGTCGTTGCTGCAGTGTCTACGTCGATCGTCGTGGCGTCGCAGCCGGTTGCCGCCGAGATCGGCGACTGCGCGTCGGCGACATCCCACGTCACGGTCACGTCGCCCGTGTACCAGCCGTTCGCTCCCAACTGGCCCGTCACGTGCGGCGTGATCGTCGGAGGCGACGGATCGCCGGCGAACACGGCGAAGGTGCCGAGGGACGAGGTGCGGCCGCAGACGGTCGACGGCCCGACTGTTGTCGTGACGTCGCTCCAGCCCGTCCCGACGAGCGCAAACAGGTGCGGCGCGTACCCCGCGTACGCGGCCGGGTCGTACGCGATGCACACGTCGACCGTGCCCGCGAACGTCGCGGTCGTCTCGATGTCGTACGAGAGCGCCGTCGGACGAGGCTGGAATCCCGGCGGCGCGGAAGGCCCGTCGGACGATGTCGTCGCGCCGGTCGCACCCCTCAGATCGACCTCCGAGAACGTGACCGTCACCGCCGGTCCGATCTGCACCTGCACATTCGAGCCTTCGAGCGTGTTGGCGAAGGTCTTCCATGCGTCGTTGAACTGAGCGCCGTCGACCGTGGTGTCGCACCACTGGCTGCTCGCGCCACAGGCGCCGGCAGGATCGGTTTCCGAGTCGTGGATCGCCCCCGCAAGCCGATCCTCGACCGCGAGCGTCTCCGTGGCCGTTGCGTTGAGGGGCACGACGGCGAAACCGAATCGGTCGTCCGCGCGCAGCGCGTACGCCTGCGTCGAGACGAAGTTCTGCATCCCCGTCAGGCCGATGTCGGTGTAGCCGAAACCGATACCCGTCGTCGTATTCGGAAGCGGCTGCCGAAACGCCGCGTTGCCGATCGGCGTGTACGCGCCGGCGAAGAACGCGCGGGCGGCGTCCGTGCTGCCGTCGCCGCCGATGGCGAGACGATTCCCGTGTTCGAAGTAGTCGGCGAGATATGCAGTCCGCTGTGCGAGCGTCGAGCCCGCGACTCCCCAGGCGCGTGCGTCGGCGTAGGTCTCCTGGCCCCAGAACCGAACGTACCGGCTCATGTCGGTCCAGAAGGCGGAGTCCGAATACCAACTCTGGAGATCCGCCTTGTACTGCGACAGGTCCGACGTCACCTGGAGCGGGTCGGCGGCGAACACAAGCCCGGGATCCGCCGTTCCGTTGACACCCGTATACAGCCCGCGGACGAAGTCGCGAAGATCCTGGCGCGCCGTGCCCGTGTTCTTCACGACGGCGACGCCCATCGCGGTTCCCGAGGGCTCCCCGACCTCGTTCACCGCCCACGTGTCGCCGAGCGAAGTGTCGTAGCCGGCGAGCGCCATCTGATGACGCACCTCGACCCCGGCCGCGTACCAGCCGTTCGTGGTCGCGTACGACGTCCAGGCGTTGAGCCGGATCTCTGCCATCGCGTGGAAGTGCTGTCCGAGGCCGTGGATCGTCGTCACCGGGGTCCCGCCGCGCGGCAGGCCCGTAGCGGTGGGTGTGATCGACAGGTAGTAGTCGGCGCACGACGACGAGGAGGCGCCGAGCTCGGTTGCGAGCCTTGTCGTATCGGTTGTGTAGAAGACGACGTCCGTGTGACGGCACGTGCTCGCGGGGGCGGCGGCCGGGCCGGCGGCGACAGCGACGACGGCGAGTGCGAGCAGTGCGAGGAGACGAACCGGATTCATGTGAGCCCTCCCGAGGCCTGGCGTTGACGGCGACGCGGACGGTAGGCCGGCCCGCTCTCAAGTCGCTCACAGGCCGCCTGCGCGGAGAGCTAGTGGCGCGCGAGCACGGAGTCGAGCAGCCCCGGATAGCTCCCGTCGAGCTGCTCGCGCCGCAGCGTGTTCAGGCGCCGCTTCCCATCCGCGTGTGTCTCGACGACGCCGGCGTCGCGGAGCACATTCAGGTGGTGCGAGAGCGTCGAGTCCGCGACCCCGAGATGGGCGAACGAGCCGCATGGGCGCGCCTCCCCGTCCGCAAGCTCGCGCACGATCTCGAGCCGGACGGGGTCGCCGAGGGCCTGCAGCACGTCGGTGAGCTCGGTCTCGGTCATGTCGAAATAAACGTCGGCGGTCGGTCGTTCATTTCGACTGTAATCGAATTATCGGAGGAGTGGGATGCGGTCGAAGTCGAGGATGATCGGCGTTGTTTTCGCCACGACGACCGCGGTCGCGTGGGGTGCGCAGTTCGTCGTCGGCAAGTCGGCGCTCGGGACGGTCAACGCCTTCCCGCTGACGACGATCCGCTACGCCATCGCCACCTCGCTCTGGCTGATCGTGCTCGTCGCCGTCGAAGGCCGCGGCGCGCTCCGCCTCGAAGGCCGCGGGCTCCGGCTCTTCTGGCTCGGGACGCTCGGGTTCGCCGGGTTCAACCTCCTCGCGTACACAGGGCTCGCGCATGCGCGGCCGCAGAGCGCGTCGCTGATCGTCGCGCTCGGCCCGCTGATCACCGCGCTGATTCTCTGGCGGCGGACCCGCGTGCGCCCGTCCGGGACGACGTTCGCGCTGCTCGGAGTCGCACTCGCCGGCGTCGTGCTCGTGATCAGCGGCGGCCATCCGTCGTCGATCGTCAACGGGTCGGTCGGCTGGGGCGACCTGCTCGTCCTCGCCGGCGTCTTCAGCTTCATGGTCTACGGACTCGGCGCCGCCGGCTTTCCGGAGTTCTCGGCGCTTCGCTACACGACGCTCACGGCCGGCCTCGGCTGGCTGACGATCGCCGCCGCGACCGCGGTTGCGATCGGCTCGGGACTCGTCGCCGCGCCGACGTCGGAACAGCTCTGGTCGGTCGCGCCGCAGATCCTCTACCTCGCGATTCCGGGAGCCTTCGTCGCCGTTCTGACCTGGAACGCCGCGATCTCGCGGCTCGGCCCGACGAATGCCGTGCTCTTCGGGAACCTGATCCCGGTCACGACGTTCGCGATCGAGATCGCGCGCGGCTACCGGCCGAGCGGCGTCGAGCTGCTCGGCGTCGGCATGACCCTCGGCGCGCTTGTCGCGAGCAACGTCCTCGCACGCCGCCCCGCGCGTGCCGCGCGCGAGGCGGCGCCGGCCAGCGAGCTGGTCGAAGCCGCCTAGCCCGCGTGCGCTAGAAGCTTCTCGAGGTCGTACTCCTCGTCGACGTTCGCGCCGCGCTCGGGCCACTCGTCGAACGGCCGGTCCCACGCGAGCTCGAGTGCGTTCCCGTCCGGATCGGCGAGGTAGACGGCGACGTGCGTCCCGTGGTCGATCAGCGTTCGTAACGGCCACTCCGCGTCGACGAGGCGCTGCACGGTCACGGCGAGCGTCTCGATCGTCGAGAAGTTGAGCGCGACATGATGGAGACCCGCCACGCCGTCGGGCTGCGGCGCGCCGCCGGCGGACTTCCACGTGTTGAACCCGATGTGGTGGTGATAGCCGCCGGCCGAGACGAAGAGCACGTCGCCCGTCGTTCCCCAGCCGGGAACGTCGCGCGCCTCGCTGATCACGTCGAACCCGAGGATCCCGACATAGAACGCGCGGACGCGGTCGATGTCGGCGGTCCTCAGGTGGACGTGACCGACCCTGACCAACGGGTCGATCGGGACTCCGGCCGAGACCTTTGCGTCGAACGGACCCTGCGGGCCGCTCACCGCGGCTAGAGCTCGCCGGGCGGCGCGAACCGGTAGAAGCCGCCGATCTTGCCGAACAGGTCGGGCACGAAGTCCTCGAGTGCGCGCGCGTTCTCGAGCCCGCCGACGCTGACCGGGCCGTAGCCCGCGTCGCGGATCAGCTGCTCGGTGACGTCCTTCGCCTCGTCGTCGGCGGCGTAGAGGCAACTCGGCTGGTTCTTCTGCTTCGCGATCTCGTCATAGAGCGAGCCGAAGTTCGCGTTGAACGCCTTCGCGGTCGGGCCGTTCGTGTGCGCCTTGACCTCGTGCGCGAACGACTCGTACTCCTCGTTGCGTCCGGCGAACGCGTTTGCGGCGTCGATGGCGGTCTTGCCCTCGAGCCCGGTCACCTTCGAGAGTGCGTCCGAGATCGAGCCCGACGGCACCGCGACGAAGACGACGTCGGCGTCCGACGCATCGCCGCCGTCCTGCCCGAGGCCCGTGACCGTGTGGCCGGCCGCCGTCCAGAACTTGCCGAGCCCGCCGGCGATGTTGCCGCGGCCGATGGTGGTGATCTTCATCGTCCCTCCCGAATCGTTGAGCGCTCCACTAACGGGACGAACACGTTACGCCTGTCGTGGACGCACCGTCAAGCGGTCTGTAACGCGTCCTAGAACACGATCGTCCGGTTGCCGTGGACGATCACGCGGTCCTCGAGATGCCAGCGGACGGCGCGCGCGAGGACGACGCGCTCGAGGTCGCGGCCGATCCGCGTCAGCTCGACGGCCGACGCGCGGTGCGAGACCCGCGTCGTGTCCTGCTCGATGATCGGGCCTTCGTCGAGATCCTCGGTCGCGTAGTGCGCGGTCGCGCCGATGATCTTCACGCCGCGCTCGTACGCGCGCGCGTACGGATCCGCGCCCGCGAACGCCGGCAGGAACGAATGATGGATGTTGATCACCGGCATCCCAACGCGGCGGAGGAAATCGCCCGAGAGGACCTGCATGTAGCGCGCGAGCACGACGAGGTCGCTGTTCGTCGCCGATGATCTCGAGCGCGCGCTGCTCGGCCTCCGGACTTCGTCGAGGGCGACACCGGAACGTGGTGATACGGAACGCCGAACGCCGCGACCTCCGGCTCGAGATCGGGATGGTTCGAGACGACGCCGACGACATCCATATCGAGCTCCTGTCTGCGCCAGCGCCAGAGCAGATCGAGCAGGCAATGGTCGTGGCGCGACGCGAACAGGACGACGCGCTTGCGCTCGCCCGCCGGCGTCAGGCGCCAACGCATCTCGAACTGCCGCGCGACCTGCGTCGAGCCGCGCGTCGAGCTCGCCGCGCTGTGCCGCGTCCTCGAGGTGAACCTCCATGCGCAGGAAGAACGCGCCGCCTTCGGGGTCGGTCGAGTACTGGTCGGAGGTGACGATGTTCGCGCCCGACTCGGCGAGCGCGGTCGACAGCGCCGCGATGATCCCGTGGCGGTCGGCGCACGAGACGAGAAGGCGCATGACGGCGGACGTCACTGTGTTACGCTACGGATCGTATGTTCATGCGTCAATAGGAGTGTCGCTAATCATGGCAACCTTTCGCGTGACGGTGGATCGCGGCGTTCGGGTGAGCGACACCGTGTCGTCGTACCCTATGGACACGCTCGAAGCGGCGGGCATGAGCTGGTCGTTCTGGGACGAGTACGTCCGCGAGATCCGGCCCGACCAGATCGACGGCTGCGACGCGGTGGTCGTCGGCGGCGCGGATCTCACGGCCGAGTCCGTCGACTGCGAGAAGCCGCCGCTGCTCGTCGCACGGCTCGGCGCGGGCTACGACAACATCGCGATCGACGCGTGCACGGAGCGCGGGATTCTGATCACGACCGCGCCCGACGGCGTTCGCCGTGCGATGGCGTCCGGCGGGATCGCGTTTCTCCTCGCGCTCGCACACCGGCTGGTGGAGAAGGACCGCCGTACGCGCGAAGGCGTGTGGGACCGCAGCGCGATCGGAGCGGGTCTCAGCGGACGCACGCTCGGCGTGCTCGGAGTCGGCAACATCGGCCGCGACGTCTGCGCACTCGCCGCACCGTTCGCGCTCCGTCGCATCAGCCACGACCCGTTCGCGCCGCCGGTCGACGGCGTCGAGGCGGTCGACCTCGAGACGCTGCTGCGCGAATCCGACTTCGTCATCATCACGTTGCCGCTGACCGACGACACGCACCATCTGCTCAACGCGGAGCGCCTTGCGCTGATGAAGCCGACGGCGTACGTGATCAACATCGCCCGCGGTCCGATCATCGAGCACGCGGCGATCACGGCCGCGCTCGCCGAGGGACGGATCGCCGGCGCCGCGCTCGACGTGTTCGAACAGGAACCGCTCGACGCTTCCGACCCGCTGCTGAAGATGGACAACGTCATCGTCGCCGGGCACGACATCGGCCTGACCTACGAGATGACGAACGAGGTCGCCGCGAGCGCGTGCCGCAGCATCCTCGCCGTCGCGAGCGGGAAGGTGCCGAACTACGTGCTGAATCCCGCCGCGCTCGAGCATCCACGCCTCCAGTCGCTGGCGAAATGATCGAGAACCCGGTCAAGCGCAACCTCGCGAACGGCGGCCTCGCCCTCGGCTCGTTCCTCGTCGACTTCGCGACGCCGGCAATCCCGCGGATCCTCGCGGCGGCCGGCAACGAGTTCGTGATCTACGACCAGGAGCACACGGCGTGGCCGGTCGAGATGCTGAAGCCGCTGCTCTTCGCGTCGCGCGCCTCAGGGGTCGTTCCGATCGTGCGCGTTCCGGCGACGGAGCGGTTCCTGATCTCGTCCGTGCTCGACGCCGGCGCGATGGGCGTCGTCGTGCCGTGGGTCGAGTCGGCGGAACAGGCGCGCCGCATCGTCGACTTCGCGAAGTATCCGCCGGAGGGCAAGCGCGGTGTCGGCCCGTTCCACGCCGACGAGATGGACGGCGACCTCGTCTCGACGATGGCGACGATGAATCGCGAGCAGTTGCTCATTGCGATGGTCGAGACGGTCGCCGGCATCGAGAACGTGGACGAGATCGCCGCCGTCGACGGCATCGACCTGCTCTGGCTCGGCCACGGCGACCTCACGACCTCGCTCGGGATCCCCGGGCAGTTCGACAATCCGCTCTTTCTCGACGCGGTCGAGCGCATCTTCGCCGCTGCCGAGGCGAACGGAAAGGCGGTCGGGATCCTCGGCGGGTCGGCCGACGACGCGCGGAAGCACGTCGCGCGCGGCTTCCGCGCGATCGGCTTTGCCGACCGGGCGCTGTACGACCAGGCAATGCGCGCTGCGATCGCCGCCGCGCGCGAGTAGCCGCGTCAGCCCGACGCGTCGCGCAGGATCTCGAGCAGGCCGGCCTCGTCGAGCTCGCGCGGGCTGTTCGACACGAGCCGTGTCACCGTCGCGGCCTGCGCGGCGATCTCGGGCAGCTCGTCTGCCGTGACGCCGATCTCCGCGAGCGTCCGCGGCACACCGACGGCCGCGGCGAGCCGCGCGATCTCGTCGATCGCCGCATCGGCGCTGCGCTCGACGCCGAGTGCGCCGGCGATCTGCTCGAGCTCCGGCCGGCACGAGTCGCGCGTGTAGCGGAGGACGTACGGCAGCAGCAGCCCGACGCCGAGCCCGTGCGGCGTCGACGTTGACGCGCCGATCGGATACTGGAGCGCATGCGCGCCCGCGGTGCCCGCGTTTCCGAACGCGACCCCTGCGCAGAGGCTGCCGTAGAGCATCTGCTCGCGCGCGTCGAGATCGTCGCCGTGCGTGTACGCGCGCTCGAGCGCGGCGCCGATCGCGCGCACGGCTTCGAGCGCGAACGTGTCGGAGAAGACGGTCTTGCCCTGGAACACCGCGCCGGGATGGTCGCTCCAGTCTCGCGGCCGCACAGCCGCGGTAAACGCCTCGACCGCATGCGCGAGCGCATCGATTCCACTGAACCCGGTGACGCGCGGCGGGCAGCTCAGCGTCAGGACCGGATCGCAGATCGCAACCTGCGGAATCAGGTGCGCGCTCGAGACGCCGACCTTGAGCCGCCGGCCGGGATCGCCGACGACGGCGACCGGCGACATCTCCGAGCCCGTGCCCGCGGTCGTCGGGACTGCGACGACGGGGACCGCCGGGCCGGGAACGGCGTTCTCGCCGTAGTACCGCTCGAGCGGGGCGGGATGACGCAGCAGCAGCGCGGCGACCTTCGCGGCGTCGATGCAGCTGCCGCCGCCGATCCCGACGACGACATCGATGTTCCTCCCTGCGGCGGCCGTGAGACACGCGTCGACGCACGCAAGCGGCAGGTCGGGCTCGACGCCGTCGAACACGACGAAGGTCTCGCTCGCGCGCACGAGCGCGTCGAGCGCGGCGGCGACGTCGGGCTGCACGAGGATGTTCGGGTCGGAGCAGACGAGAACGTTGCGGCCGAGCGCCGTCGTCGCGGGCACGAGCGACGCGATCGCGCCACGGCCGAAGAGCGTCTCGCGCGGCGTACGGAGGATTCCGTGAACCGTCACGCGACGGCCTGCTCCTGCAACGTCGTCCGCAGTTCCCGAAGCGTCTCCCAGACGGAGTCCGCGATCGGCGCGCCGTCGGCGAGGCGGCGCTCGCGGTCCGCGCGCGCGCGATCGCCCGGGACGCGCACGCTCTCGAACCCGTCCTGCGGCGGGCTCGCACGCAACGTGTCGAGATACGCGGTTGCGGCCGCCGCGAAGTCCACCGCGCCGAACACGCGCGGATCGAGGCAGACGAAGACGTCGCCCTTGTTGCAGGCGTTCACCGTGTCGAGCGTTCCCTTGACGTCGCGGCCGAGCGCACTGCCGGTGAGCGACGCGACGAGCAGCTCGAACGCGAGCCCGAGCCCGTAGCCCTTTGCGCCGCCGAACGGTGCGATCGCACCGCGCGAGCCCGCGGCGGCGTCGACGGTCGGATCGCCGTGCTCGTCGATCGCCCAGCCCGGCTCGAGCGCGATACCCCGGTTGCGGTGGTCGATCACCTTCCCCATCGAGACGACGCCCGTCGCCATGTCGAACACGAACGGATGCGGGCTCGCCGGCACCGCGACGGCGATCGGATTCGTCCCGATCTGCGCGACGCGGCCGCCCCACGGATGCACGAGCGCCTCGCTCGTCGTCAGCGCGATGCCGACGAGCCCGTGCGCGGCGAGCTCCTCGACGTACGGCGCGAGCAGGCCGAGGTGGTTCGCGTTGTGCACCGCGGCGACCGCGACGCCGTGCTCACGCGCGCGCTCGACGAGCTGCTCGACCGCGGCGAGGCCGACGCACGGGCCGAGCCCGCGGTTGCCGTCGACGACGAGCGACGTCGGCGTCGCCCACGTGAGGGTCGGCTCCGCGAACGGATCGGTCAGGCCCTGTGCGATGCGCTCGGCGATCACGATCAGCCGCTGCAGGCCGTGTGAAGGATGGCCGCGCAGGTCGCCTTCGATCAGCCAGCGGGCCTGCGTCTGCGCGTTCTGCTCGGGTGCACCGAGCGCGCGCAGGATGTCGAGGATCAGCTCCCGCTCGTCCGCTATCGGGACGGTAGGCATGGCGCCACTCTAGGCAATGTGTTGCATATCCGCGGTCCAGCTCTCCGGCACCATCCGCGCGGACGTGTGGTGCGTCGCGAGCTCCGCGAGATCCGGTGCGATTTCGCCGACGATCTCGCGGAAGCGCAGCTCGCCGAGCGGTCCGAGCGAGTCGTAGATCGCGACGTACACCGTCCGCGCGCGCGGCCGCGGCCAGTCGTCCGGAAGCAGCTCGCCCGGCAGGTTCGGATCGAGATGCCGCAGTGCGTTCCAGTCGCTCATCAACGTCGTGCGCGCGAGGAACGCCTCCGTCGGGCCGAAGCCGCCGGCGCGCACGCGCGCGAGCAGCGGCTCGTAGCGCTCGGCGAAGGCGTCGTACTCGACGCCGACGGAGTCGAGGTCGTACGCCGACATCGGCGAGCCCTGCCGCGGCGAGCCGGGAATCTCGTCCGCGCGCATCACCGTCGCGGAGCAGATCGACAACTTGCGCAGCACCTCGAGTGCGTCGGCGGAGCGGTCGAACGGCGAGACCCAGAGGCCGTCGTAGAGCGGTGCGAGCCCAAGGTTCCGCAGGCCGACGCGTGCAGCGTGGCGAAGGTTGCGGCTGCCCTCCGGGATCGAGAACGCGACGACCGTCCATCGGCCGTCCCACGCCGGCGGCGTCGCGCCGAACGAGAGAAGCCGCCGCGCGTGATCGACGAGCGCCTCGTGGGTGCGGTAGGGAAGGCCGTAGCTCGTCGTGCGGCCGTGGCGCGAGCGGACGAGAACGCCGCGCTCGGCGAGCCGGCGGACGGCGGCGCGCGCGCTGCCGGCGGACGCGCCGAACTCCGCGAGCAGCCGGATCAGCGACGGACGACGGCAGGTGCTCGTGCCGCCAGAACCAGTAGTCGCCGAGCACGGTTGCGAGCAGCCGCTGCCGTTCGGGTCCGGCCTGGGAGCGGGGGAGCAGCAACGGCTGGGTCGCGGCCATACGGCCCCGGCTCAGGCGGAACGCTGCTCTGCGACGGCGTCCGCCTCGGCCCGGAGGACGACGATCAGGCTGTTGAGGTGATCGTGCATCGCCACCTCCGCCTCGTCGCCGTCGCCGCGGATGATCGCCTCGGCGACGCGCTCGTGCTCGGACATCGACGCCTGCGGCACGCGCGTGTTGAACGCGAGCGGGAAGTGGCGGTTCAGGTTCAGGTTCCCGAGTTGCGTGAGGATGCCCGTGGCGACCTGATGCCTCGCCATCGCGTGAATCCACTTGTGGAACGTGCTGTTCGCGTTGAGGTAGCGCGAGGAGTCGAGGCTCGTGAAGGCCTCGCGCATCTCGACGACGATCTCCTTGAGCCGCTCGCGCTCGTCGTCGGTGCCGCGCTCTGCGGCGAGCCGCGCACAGAGGCCTTCGAGCTCGCGGCGGACCTCCGCGATCTCGACTCCCTCGCCTACGGTCAACGCTCGGACGCGCGCGCCGCGGTTCGGCTGCCGTTCGACGAGCCCTTCGGCGGTCAACTCGAGCAACGCCGCCCGCATCGCGGACCGCGTCACCGAATACCGTTCGGCGAGGTCGACTTCGACGAGCCGTTCGCGCGCGTTGTAGACGCCGTTGACAATGTCACGGCGGAACTGGTCGACAAGCGACGGAGACGGGCTCACGTCGACAGACACGGTTCTACACTAGCGGTTGTTGACGATATTGCGAACCAAACGCCGGGCCGTCGAGGCCGACGTGATCGTCGTCGGAGCGGGATCGGCAGGCGCGGCGCTCGCAGCCCGGCTCGTGGAACGCGGACGGGACGTCACGCTCCTCGAGGCGGGCCCGGACTGGCGTTCCGAGGACTGGATCGACGAGCTCCGGCATCCGAGTGCGGAGATCTTCGCCTGGAAGGTCGGCGGGCGGACGCCCGACGGCTACTCCTGGCCCGACCTCGTCGCCAGCCGGATGCCGGGACGCGAACCGGCGCCGTACCTGCGCGGCAAGGGACTCGGCGGGACCTCGGCGATCAACGGCCTCGTCGCGATCCGGCCGCCGCTCGAGGAGTTCGACGACTGGGGCGTCCCGGGCTGGGGCTCGGCTGACGTGCTTCCGTACTTCGTACGGCTCGAGGACGACATCGACTTCGGCGGCGAGCCGTATCACGGTCGCGGCGGGCCGACGCCTGTCGTCCGCAGGCCGGAATCGGCGTGGGGGACGCATGGACGAGCTCCTGGCGACCGCAGCGCTCGACGCCGCGTCACGCGTAGGCGCCCGACCACAACGCGCCCGGTGCGTTCGGCGTCTCGCCCACCGCGATGAACATCCGCATGGGCGTGCGCGTGACGACGAACGACGGCTACCTCGAGCCGTTGCGGAACCGGCCGAATCTCGACGTCGTCTGCGAGACGCTCGTCGATCGCGTGCTCGATCGAGGGCGGGCGCGCAGTCGGCGTGCGCGCGAGCACCGGCGGCGAATGGCGCGACGTTCGCGCCGTCGAGGTGGTGCTTTGTGCGGGCGCGGCGGCGACGCCTGCGATCCTGCAGCGGTCGGGGGTGGGGCCGGCGGCAGCTCCTGCGCTCGCTCGGGATTCCCGTCGTCGCCGACCTGCCGGTCGGCGTGGGAATCCAGGATCACGTCGGCTTCTGGCTGTCGGTCGAGCTTCCCTCCGGCCGCGCGGCGCGCAACGGCGCGCGCGGGAACTGCGTGCTCCGCTGCTCGTCGGGCGCACAGGCCTCCGGCGTCGGCGACGTGCTGATGGTCTCGGCGAACCCGCTGCCCGGCGAGCCCGGCGAGGGCGCGGTCGGCGTAAAGCTCGCGCAATGCTTCTCGCGCGGCACGCTCGCGATCGTGAGCGGCGATCCGTTCGCGTCGCCTGCGATTCAGTTGAACCTCCTCGGCGACGAGCGCGACCGCGCGCTGATCCGGCGCGCGCTGCGCGACGCGCTCGAGCTGCTGCGCGCGCCGCGGGAGCGCGGCGAGATCGTCGCGGTCCGCGACCGCCACGGCGCGCCGCTTCCGGACGCGATGCCGGATGCCGAGATCGACGCGTGGCTGCTCGACAACGCGTACGACACCGCGCACCTCAGCTGCGGCGCCGCGCTCGGCGACGTCGTCGACGGCTCCGGACGCGTCCTCGGCGTCCCCGGCCTCCGGGTCGCCGACATGTCGATCGTCCCCACCGTCCCCCGGGCGAACACGCATCTCACCGCCGTGATGGTCGGAGAACTGGTCGCCGACCGCGTCTCCTGAATCGTTGACGATCTGGTTGACAAATTCGTCGACGCAGTTGTAGACTCGCGATCTTCGGGTGGTGGATGCCGTTCGCCGACGCCGGCGAGGACACAGGAGGCGCAGTGCCTGTCTATCGCGATCGCGAGGCCCTGAGGGATCGCCCGTCGACCGATTCCTGGGTCGACATCGACGACATCGAGTTCTTCGCGCTCGGCAACTCCGACCGCATCGCGGACGGCGAGGAGCCGACGCCGACGTCGTTCCCCGACCCGATCGAGCAGGGCGAGGCGTGCCTCCACGAGGCGCACGACATCGCGATCGCCCGCCGTCTGAAGCCGACGACGCCGCAGGAGCGGATCGTCGTCCTCTCGGGCGAGGCGATCTTCGAGTCCGAGTCGAGTCGCGTCACGCTGAAGCGCGCGCAGTGGATCGACGTGCCGCAGAGCGGCGCGCTCGTCCGGAGCGGAATGGTCCCCGGCCCCGAGGGCCACCGCCCCCAGGTCGAGATCGCGCGCATCGCCGGCCACTGGAGCGAGGCGCTCCGCACCGCGATCTTCCGCTTCGGCCCCGGTCGCCCGTGCGAGTACCACTACCACGACGGCGACGAGTACTGGTTCATCTTCCGGGGACATCTCACGATGCATCTCGACGGCGTCGACCACCAGATGGCCCCCGGTTCGATCCTCGCCGCAGGGTTCGGCGAGGAGCACGGCGTGCTCGACCCCCAGGAGACGTTCGAAGGCGTCGGCTTCGCGACCCAACTCGAGGGTCAGCTGCGCGACGGCCATCTCTGGCGCTCCGTCCATGGAACCCCCGACCCGATCCGGCAGAACCTGCAGGCGGTCTGAGGAATGTCCATCTCCGGCCGGAAACGCTCGTCCTATTCCACGTCAAGGGTCCGCCCGCGGTCGCTCGTGCGCCGCGTCGGGCCGGCGCACCTCAGAGGAGGGCAAAGCAAGTGATCGGAAAAACGAGAACGAGGCTGCTCGTCATGGCAAGCCTCTGCATCGGCGTGCTCGCCGTCGGCGCCGGCGCCGCGACGGGTCACACCAAGGCCGGCCCCAAGAAGGGTGGCACACTCACGATCATGGCCGGCTCGCCGCAGATCAGCTGGGACCCCAAGACGCAGGCGAACACGATTCCGGGCGTGACGGCGGACCGCTTCAACGCGATCTACGGGAACCTCATCTGGACGGACAAGAACGGGCAGATTCAGCCCGATCTTGCGACGGGCATGACCAGCAGCAACCACTTCGGCACCTGGACGCTCAAGCTGCGCCCCGGCCTCAAGTTCACCGACGGCACGCCGCTCAACGCCGCCGCGGTGAAGTTCAACTGGGACCGCATCGCCGCTCCGGGTAGCGGCGCTGTTGCGCAGCTGTTCGCCTCCGGCTTCACGTCGAAGGTCGTCAATCCGACGACGCTCGTCATCACGCTTCAGAAGCCGAACGCGATCTTCAATCTTCAGGTCGCAGAGCTGCTCTCGTACATCGCGGCGCCGGATTCGCTGCCGACCGGGAACACCCCGTACACGCACCCGATCGGCGCGGGACCGTTCATGTTCGACAGCCAGCAGCCCGGAGTGTCGGAGACGGTCGTCCGCAATCCCGGCTACTACGACAAGACAAAGCCGTACCTGGACAAGATCGTCTGGCAGTACGTGCAGGACCCGAACCAGCGCGTGGCGACCGTCGTCTCGGGCGGCGCTCAGTACATGAACGGCTACTCGTTCCAGTTCAAGAACTCGCTCGGCCCCGGCTTCTCGGCGTACAAGGTGCCGGCCGGCGGTCTGCGGATGTTCATGTTCAACACGCGGAAGGCGCCGTTCAACGACGTTCGTGCCCGCCGTGCGGTCGTGCTCGCGGCGAACGCGACGGACATCGAGCAGGCGCTCGTGCAGGATCCTGCGGCGACGCAGTGGCGCTCGCTCTTCGCGTCCAGCTCGCCGTACTACAGCAAGGCGCTCACGCTGCCGGCGTCGACCAACATGGCGCAGGCGCAGAGCCTCGTCGACGCACTCACTCCCGGCGGCAAGACGCTGTCGTTCAACATCGTCGTCGCAGCCGTGCCGGAGCTCCAGCGGGCCGGAACGGTCCTTCAGCTCGATCTGAACAAGCTGAACGGTGTCAAGGCGGATCTCACCGTGGTCCCGCTCGCACAGTGGCGGAACGCGACGTTCACGCTGCACAACTTCGACATCACCTTCTACCCCGGCGTCTACGACCTGAACGGCGCCGAGGTGCAGATGACCGGCTTGTTCGACACGGGTGGGGCCGGTAACTTCGCTGGGTTCAACAACCGTCTGATGAACAACACGCTCGCCTCGGCCCGGAACGCAACGACCCCGGCCCGCAAGAAGCTGCTGTTCGGGAAGATGCAGGCGATGTTCCTGAAGACCGTTCCCGTGGACGTGTTCGGCATCGACTATCGCGCGTTCTTCCATACGAACAAGATCGCGGGCTTCAACCCACAAGGAAGCGGAACGTTGTTGATGCAGGATCTGTACTACACCGGGTAGCTGACGCGTAACACCGTGGCCCCCCAGGTGACACGATGAACAGGAGGCTGACGGCGCCCCCGATCGCGAGAGCGGTCGGGCGTCGTCTCCTCTACGCCATCCCGGTGCTGTTCATCGTGACCCTGGGGGCCGCGATGCTGTCGCAGTTCTTCCCCGGCTCACCTGCGCAGGCGATTCTCGGAAACGAGGCGACGACGGAGCAGGTCGCCGCCATGAACCACGCCTACGGCTGGGACAAGCCGGTGCTCGACCAGTACGGCAACTGGCTGTGGTCGGCGCTGCACGGGAATCTCGGACTGACCGTGTTCGGCAGCGAGCATGTGGCGCCGCTGCTGGTGCAGCGGCTGGCGGTCACCGGCGAGCTCGCGCTGCTCGCGCTCGCGATGGCGCTGATCGGATCGGTGCCGCTCGCCGTCGCCGCCGCGTACCGGCCCGGCGGCATCGTCGACCGCAGCGGCCATGCGATCAGCTCGATGCTCCTCTCGGTTCCGTCGTTCGTCTCGGTCGTGCTGATCGCGCTGCTCTTCACCGCGACGCTCGGCTGGTTCCCCGCGACCGGCTGGGTGCCGTTGACGCACGACCCGTACGAGAACCTGCGCTACGCGTTTCTCCCGGCGCTCGCGCTCGCCGTCTACGAAGGCGCGTTCTTCTACCGCGTGCTGCGCACGGACATCAGGGCGACGTTGCGCGAGGACTTCGTGCTCGTCGCGCGCGCGAAGGGACTGAGCCGGAGCTACATCCTCCGGCGGCACGTGCTCCGGCTGTCGATGGCGTCGCTCGTGACCGTGTTCGGGCTTTCGCTCGGCCGGCTGCTCGGCGGCGCCGTGATCGTCGAGACGTTCTTTGCGGTGCCGGGGCTCGGCGCCGAGGCGGTCAGCGCCGTCTCACAGAAGGACATCGGCGTCCTGCAGGGGATCGTCGTGCTGTCGGTGCTCGTCTACGTCTTCGTCTTCCTCTTCGTCGATCTCGCGTATTCGTGGGTCGACCCGCGAATCAAGGTGAAATGAGCGGCGTCGCGCCGACCGAGCGCCTGCCGCCGGCGAGCGTCGCGGCCACCGCGGTTCCGGGTGGAACGGTCGCCACGGGGCGGACGCGCGGGCGCGGCGGCATCCTCTTCTGGGCCTCCGTCGGCTGGATCGGGCTCCTGACTGCGGCCGCGATCTTCGCGCCGTGGATCCCCGGGCTCCCGAAGTACACCGAGGCTGTCGGAACGATCGCGCAGAAGCCGGCGCTGTCGTTCGCGATGCTCTTCGGGACCGACGGCACCGGTCGCAGCACGATGTCCCTCGTCATCTACGGCGCACGAATCTCGCTGACGATCGCGGTGATCGCGACGATCGGCGCGCTGCTCTTCGGTGTGACGATCGGGATGCTTTCCGGCTACTACGGCGGCTTCGTCGACGCCGGCGGGACGATCGTGGCGAACTCGGTCGCGGCAATTCCGGCGTTGATCCTGTTGCTCGCACTCGTCGCCGCGATCGGCGCGACGGTCACCGGGATCACGATCGCGCTCGCCTTCGTCGTGTCCGAGTTCTATCTCCGCATCGCGCGAGGCGCGGTGATCGCGACATCGAGTCGCGAGTACATCCTCGCGGCGCGCATGCTCGGCGCGTCGGACCGCCGGATCCTGTTGCGCGAGGTCTTCCCGAACATCCTGCCGACGCTCGTCGCGGTGATCCCGATGGGGATGGCGATCGTGATCGTCGTCGAGGGCTCGCTCAGCTTCCTCGGCTACGGGATCCAGCCGCCTCGGCCGAGCTGGGGCACGACGATCTCGGCGGGAGCCGATCTGCTGCACAACTATCCGTGGGTGCTGATCGGCCCGGTCGGGACGCTGTTCCTCACCGTGTTCGCGCTGAACACGATCGGCGACCGGCTCAGCTCGAACACCGACACGCGCGAGGCCAAGCTGTGAGCGTCCTCACGACGACGCAGGAGTCGGCCGGCGCCGCGTACGCGTTTCCGGCGATGCTCGAGATCCGCGGCCTCTCGCTCTCGATCGACACGCCGGCCGGCCGCGCCGACATCCTCCAGGACGTCAACGTCAGGCTCGAGAAGGGGCGGACGCTCGGGATCGTCGGCGAGAGCGGCTCGGGCAAGTCGATGCTCCTCCGCAGCTTCCTCGGACTGGCGCCCGGCGCGTCGCACATCACCGGCGAGATGTCGTTCGACGGCGAGGACCTCGGTGCGATGCGCTCCGAGAAGCGCCGCAAGTTCCTCGGACGCCATGTCGGCGTCGTGTTTCAGAATCCGATGACGTCGCTCAATCCCGTCGTCCGGATCGGACGCCAGGTCGACGAGGCGGCGCGCGTCCATCTCGGGCTGAGCCGTCGCGTCGCGCGCGCGCGTGCGATCGAGCTGCTGGACGCGGTCGGCATCCCCGACGCGAAGCATCGCATCGACGACTATCCGCACCAGTTCTCCGGCGGGATGCGACAGCGCGTGATGATCGCGATGGCGCTGATGTGCGAGCCGGAGCTGCTCGTCGCCGACGAGGCGACCACCGCACTCGACGTCACGGTGCAGCGCGACATCCTCGACCTGCTCGCCGGGATCCAGCGAGAGCGGCACATGACGATGATCATCGTCAGCCACGATCTCGGTGTCGTCGCCGGGCGGACGGACGACGTCGCCGTGATGTACGGCGGGCGAATCGTCGAGCACGCGCCGACGCGGACGATCTTCCCCGACCACAGGCACCGCTACACAGAGGCGCTCGTCGCGGCGATTCCGCGCGTCGGCGACGACGCGCACGCGCGCCTGAGCACGATCCCCGGCCAGCCGCCGAGTCTCATCAATCGTGCGCCGGGCTGTCCGTTCGCGCCGCGCTGCAACCACGCGATCGACAAGTGCAGCGTCGAGTACCCGCCGGAGTCGCGCGGTGCGTCGGCCGCGCACACCTTCCACTGCCACGTGCCGGTGGATCGACCGGGCCGCGCTGCATGAGCGCGCTCGAGGCAGGCGACCTCCATGCGGACAAGGGCTATCTCCGCGACGACGCGCTGCTGCGGGTCGAGGACATGGTCTGCACGTTCAAGGGCAAGTCGGGGATGGTTCAGGCCGTCGCCGGCGTCAGCTTCGACGTTCTGCCCGGAGAGACGCTCGGTCTCGTCGGCGAGTCCGGCTGCGGCAAGACGACGACCGGCCGCGCGGTGCTGCAACTGCCACCGCCGACGTCGGGCAGCGTCCGCTTCGAGGGCAAGGAGCTCGGCAGCCTCTCGCGCCAGGCGATGCGCGAGGTGCGGACGCGGCTGCAGATGATCTTCCAGGACCCGGTGTCGGCGTTCAATCCGCGGCGGCGCGTCACGGACATCGTCGGCGAGGGCCTCGTGATCGCGAAGCGGCCGAAGGACGAGATCGCGCAGCGGGTGGACGACGCGCTCACGCAGGTCGGGATGAGCGTCGCCGAGGTCGAGGGACGGCGACCGCACGAGTTCTCCGGCGGTCAGTGCCAGCGGATCGCGATCGCGCGTGCTCTGTCGCTGCAGCCGAAGCTGATCGTCTGCGACGAGCCGGTCGCGTCGCTCGACGTGTCGGTGCAGGCGCAGGTGCTGAATGTGCTCCACGACGTGAAGGAGCACAACGACCTGTCGCTCGTCTTCATCTCGCACGACCTCGCCGTCGTCCGGAACGTCAGCGACCGCATCGCCGTCATGTACCTCGGGAAGATCGTCGAGGTCGGCGACGCGGACGCGGTGTACTCGCACCCGGCGCATCCGTACACCTCGATGCTGCTCGAGGCAGTGCCTGTGCCCGACGCGGAGGTCACGGTGACGCCGGCCGAGCGGGATCGGGGGGAGGCGCCGTCGCCGGCGAATCCGCCTTCGGGCTGCCGTTTCCGGACGCGGTGTCCCCGCGTGCGGCCCGTCTGCGCCGAGTTCGAGCCCGACCTGCGCCCGATCTTGCCGGGCGGCCAGCACGTCGCCTGCCACTTCCCGAACGGCGAGCCGGCGCCTCCGGCCAGAGTTGTCACCAATTTCGTGGACAAATAAGTGAACAACACGGTAGAGTCTGAGACGTGACGAAGCGTCGGATCATCCTTCTTGCGACGCTCGACACAAAGGGCGACGAGACGGGCTATCTCGCGCGCGCGATCCGGGCGCGCGGCTTCGAGCCGTATCTCGTCGACCTGAGCCTGAGGCCGGGAGCCGGCGACGCCGCCGACGTCTCGCGCGCCGAGGTCGCCGCTGCCGCGGGCACGACGGTCGACGCTCTTGCGGATCTGCCGCGCGCCGAGGCGATGGAGATCGTCGCGAAGGGAGCGGCCGAGATCGTCTCCGCGCTTGTGGCCGACGGTTCCGTGGGTGCCGCGGCCGGTATCGGCGGCGGCACGGGGACGTGGCTCGCAACCGAGATCCTCGGCGCGCTGCCGCACGGGTTTCCGAAGCTCATCGTCTCGACGCTGACGGGCCGCGACGCGAGCCGCGACATCACCGTCATGCCGAGTGTCGTCGACATCGCCGGCCTGAACCGGCTGCTGACGCCGATCCTCGACAACGCGGCCGCCGCGCTTTGCGGCATGGCCGAGCGCGTCGATGTCGAGGCGCCGCCCGCACGGCCGACGGTTGCGCTGACGATGTTCGGCGTCACGACGGAGGGCGGAGATCACGTGCGGCGCTTCCTCGAGGACGCCGGCTGCGAGGTCGTCGTATTCCACGCGAACGGTGCCGGCGGGCAGACGATGGAACGCCTCGCGCGCGACGGTGCGTTCGCCGCCGTCGTCGACTGGACGACGAGCGAGATCACCGACGAGCTCACCGGCGGGATCTGCACCGCGGGTCCTCACCGGCTCGAGGCCGCGGGCGAGGCCGGCGTGCCGCAGGTCGTCGTGCCGGGAGCGGTTGACGTGATCAACGTCGTGCCGCCGATCCCGGACCGGTTCGAGGGTCGCACGCATCACTGGCATCTTCCGACCGTCCCGCTGATCCGGACCTCCGCCGCCGAGAGCGCGGAGATCGGGGCCTGGACCGCGGAGAAGCTCAACGCCGCGCGCGGACCGGTGCGCGTCATCGTCCCCGGCCTCGGCTTCTCCGCGCTGGACAAGCCGGGCGGCCCGTTCTTCGACCCGGACGCCGACGACGCGTGGCTGAGTGCGCTGCGCGGCGCGCTGCACGACGACATTCCGGTCGACGTGCTGCCGCAGAACATCAACGACGAGGAGTTCGCGCGCGCAGTCTCGGCCGCGGTGCTCGAGCTCGTCGACGCAACGTCCCGCGTAAAGGAGCCCGCCTGATGAAGATGCGACCGTTCACCCGCGCCGAGATCCTCGCGCATCTCCGCGAGCAGATCGCCGCGGGTCGGCCGATCATCGGCGCAGGAAGCAGCTCAGGCCTGATCTCCAGCTCCGCCGCCGCGGGCGGTGCCGACATCATCATCGTCTACAACACCGGGCGCACCCGCCTGATGGGCCTCGCGACGAGCCACCTGCTCAACCACGCGAACCCGACGACGCTCGCGATGTATCCCGAGATCGCCAACGTCGTCACCGACCGGCCGATCATCGGCGGCGCGGAGGCGCAGGATCCGTACTACCTCCATGATCTCGGCCGGCTCGTCGACGACTTTCGCCGCACCGGCTTCGACGGGCTGATCAACTTTCCGACGACAGGCCCGGACCCGGTGCGCGGCGCGGAGCGCGCGAGCGTCGGTCTCGGACTGCCGCGCGACTTCGAGATGGTCGAGATCGCGCGCGCGAAGGACTACTTCACGATCTGTTACGGCTACACCGAGGAGCAGACGGTCGGCCTCGCCGCTGCCGGGTGCGACGTCATCGTCCCGCACGCGGGCTGGACGACGGGCGGCCTCGCGGGAGCCGGCGCGTCGGCGCTGTCGCTCGACGCAGCGTGCGAGCACGTCCAGCATCTGATCGAGCTCGCCCGCGCGGAGAACCCGGAAGTGATCTGCCTCTCGCACGGCGGTCCGCTCGCCGGCCCCGAGGACACGCGTTACCTGTACGAGCACACCGACGCGCAGGGCTTCCTCGGCGCGTCGAGTGTCGAGCGGATCCCCGTCGAGGCCGCAGTGCTTGACACCGTGAGGGCCTTCAAGTCGAAGCGCTTGCGCGAGGAGGTCGCTGCACGATGATCCCGGAACGCTCCTTCACCCGTGCCTCGATCGTCGAGCGGCTGCGCGCGACGATCGCAAAGCGAGAGCCGGTGATCGCGGCCGCTGCAGGCGTCGGGATCATCGCGAAGTGCGCCGAGATTGCCGGCGCCGACCTGATCGTCGTTCTCGCGTCCGGCAAGTCGCGTCATCTCGGCGTGCCGACGACGGTGAACATCGGCAACGCGACGGCGATGACGCTCGAGATGTTCCCGGAGATCGACAACGTCGTCGACGCGACGCCGGTCGTCGGCGGTGCGGAGGCGACCGACGGCAGCCGCAGGCGGCTGACGCGCACGCTCGCGCAGTTCCGCGAAATCGGCTTCGACGGGATCAGCAACTTTCCGACGACCGGTGCGTTCCCCGGCTGGGGCGTCGCGCGACGCGACGTCGGCGAGGGAACGGAGCGCGAATACGAACTGATCCAGCTCGCCCGCGAGTCGGAGTTCTTCACGGTCGCGCACGCGTACGTCGTCGAGCACGCACGCGCGCTCGCGGCTGCGGGCGCCGACGTCCTGGTCGCGCGCTGCGGCCTCACGATCGGCGGCAGGTCGGGTCCGGCCGCCGGGGACGCGTCGCTCGTAAGCGCGGCGCAGCACGTCCAGACGCTGCTCGAGGCCGCGCGCGCCGAGAACCCGGACGTGATCGTGATCGCGCAGGGCGGGCCGTTCGCGCGGCCCGACGACACGGAGTTTCTCTACGAGCACACGGATGCCCAGGGGTTCCTCGGCGAGTCCGCGATCGAGCGGATCCCTGTCGAGGAGTACGTGACCGGGGCGATCCGCGACCTGAAATCGCAGGAGCTGCGCATGTCCGCGCGGGTCCTCGCCTAAAGCCAGACGAGGGGAGCAGGCGACAACCATGCCTATCTATACGCGCGACAGCCTCCGCAGCGAGCGGTTGCCTTGGGTCGAGATCGAGGACTTCGAGTTCTTCCACCTCGGCCGCGTGATGGTGATGAACAACCACTCCGTCGAGAAGACGGAAGACGGCCACGTCCCGTACTGGGGCTACTACCAGGACTCGCCGCTCCCCGCGACGCGCCGGATCGAGCCGAAGCGCCCGAAGGCGCGGATCGTCGTGATCGGCGGCGAGGTGCAGGTCGAGTCGGAGCACGGTCGCTTCCAGCTCCACAAGCGCGACTACTACGACGTGCCGGAGAGCGGCGCGACGCTGACGAACACCGGCAGCTCGATGGCCGAGCTCGCGCACGTCGAGGGGCACTGGGATCACACGATCCGGTCGGAGATCTGCATGTTCCAGCCGGGCAATCCGTGCGACTACCACTACCACGACGGCGACGAGTACTGGATCGTCTTCCGCGGGCACTTCGACATCGACTACCAGGGGCTGAAGGTCCCGACGCGGCCGGGCGAGCTGCTCGCGTTCGGCAAGGGCTACGAGCACGGCCTGCTCCATCCGCGCGAGGCGATGCAGGCGATCGTGTTCGCGATGCCGCTCGAGGATCGCAAGCGCGACGGCCATCTCAACCGCGAGCGCAACGGCGAGCCGACGCCCGGCCGGGAGATCCCGGATTCGGTGTGGGACGACCTGAAGGCGAGCGCCAAGGGCAAGACGACGACCGTCGCCTAGAAACTTCGAAACAGGAGAACGATGTCTGACACGACTGTCACCCAGGTCCCGCGGACGACGCTCGGCCGGACGGGGCTCGAGGTCTCGACGCTGTCGCTCGGCACGTGGGGCTTCGGCAACGCGAGCGCGCCCGAGGCGCAGATCGGCGACGACGAGAACCTCGTCGCGGTCCTCCAGGCGGCGTTCGCCGCGGGCCTCAACTTCTTCGACTCGGCCGAGGTCTACGCGAACGAGGAGCGGCTCGGCCGCTTCCTCAAGCATGTCGACGTGCCGAGCGACCTCGTCGTCGCGACCAAGTTCGGCCACGGCAAGGGCTTCTCGGCCGACCAGTTCACGGCGAGCGTCGAGCAGAGCCTGAAGGATCTCGACGTCGAGAAGATCGAGCTGATGATGATCCACGACCCGCGGAACGAAGAGGACATGAACACCGTCCTCGGCAAGGGCGGCGCGCTCGAGGCGCTGCGCAAGCTCCAGGATCAGGGGCTCGTCGGCAGCACCGGCGTCGCGACCGGCACGATCACGCCGCTGAAGCTCGCGGTCGAGTGCGGCGAGTTCGACGTGATCCAGTTCCCGCGGCTGCTCACGCTCGTGAACCGCGCCGCGGAGACGTCCGGGCTGCTGGACGCGGCGCGGGCGAAGAACATGGGGACGCTGCTCGCGGCTCCGTTCGCCGGCAACATCCTCGCGACCGGCGTGCGCGGCGTCGAGAAGCCGCTCTACGGCTACTGGCCGGCGCAGCCCGAGGTCGTCGAGGCGGTCGGGAAGATGCAGGATCGCGCGGACGAGCTCGGCGTCACGATCGGGCAGGCGGCGATCCAGTTCGCGGTGTCGCATCCGCAGATCGACTCCGTCGTCGTCGGGATCACGAAGCCGTCGGAGCTCCAGCAGAACGTGGAGTCGCTCGGCGTGAAGATCTCGTGGGAGGATCTCGAGTCGATCGCGAACGCGGGAGCCATCGACGAGTACTTCATCGGCGGGCCCGAGTTCGTCTGGCCGTTCCCGGAGGACCGCAAGCCGGACTCGCTGAAGACGTAGTTGGCCGCGGTGCGCGTCCTCGTCGTCGGCGTCGGCTCGGAGATCTTCGGCGCCGCGCACGCGCCCGCGCTCGACGGCGGTCGGCGCGGAGATCGTCGGCGTCCACGACGCGAACGCCGTGCGCGGCCGCGAGGTCGCGGTCGCGCACGGCTGGCAGCACGTCGACGAGCTCGACGCGCTGCTTGCGATTCCGGCCGACGCGTCGGTGATCGTGTCGCCGCATCCGTTCCACGCGGAGCAGACGCTCGCGTGTCTGCGCGCGGGGCTCAACGTGCTCGTCGAGAAGCCCGTCGCCGTCAGCGTCGGCGACGCAGACGCGATGGTCGCCGAGGCCGACGCGTGCGGGCTCGTCGTCGCTGTTGCGTTCCAGCACCGGTTGCGTCGCGAGGTGCAGGCCGCGAGACGCTTCATCGAGGAGGGACGGCTCGGCGAGCTGCACCGTGCCGAGGTCGTCTCCTATTACCCGAAGCGCGCGGTCTACTACGCCGCCGCGCCGTGGCGCGGCACGTGGGAGGGCGCCGGCGGCGGCATCGTGCTGAACCAGGGGCAGCACGACCTCGACCTGCTCGCGTATCTCGCCGGCTCGCCTGCGCGCGTGTGCGGCGTCGTCGGCACGCGTCTCCAGCCGACGGAGACCGAGGACACGGCGGAGGCGATTGTCGAATGGGCCGGCGGCGCGACCGGCTCGATCCACATCAGCAGCGCGGCGTACAACGGGCCGCAGCGCATCGAGCTCGTCGGAACGGCCGGCGTGCTCCGGCTCTTGCCCGGTCAGCTCGACGTCGTCGAGAACGAGGTCGACATGCGCGAGTTCGCGGCGGCCGACGGCGGCCCGTTCGACCGGCCCGACACGCGCACGGCGCGCGTCGACGGCGGCGGTGGGACGCACGAGGAGCTCTATCGCGACTTCGTCGCCGCGCTGCGCCACGGCCGTGCGCCGGTCGCGCCGATCGCCGACTCGCTCGCGGCGCTCGAGCTCACGAACGCGCTGACGCTCTCCGCGCACAACGGCGGCTGGGTCGATCTACCGCTCGACCGTGCTGCTTACGCGAGGTTGCTCGCGGAACGGCGGTTGAACGTCAGCAGCTTCAGCTCCGTCATCTCTTCGATCGCGTAGCGCAGACCTTCGCGGCCGGTGCCGGACGAGCGCACGCCGCCGTACGGCATGTGGTCGATGCGGAACGTCGAGACGTCGTTGACCATCAGCCCGCCGACGTCGATCCGGTCGAACGCCTCGTCGACGACGCGCATGTCGTTCGTGAACAGCCCGCCCTGGAGCCCGAACTCGCTGCGGCCGGCCGACGCGATCGCGTCGCTGACATCCGCGTACTCCGACACGACGACGAGCGGCGCGAACACCTCCTCGCACGAGACGCGGAGATCCTCGCCGACGCCGGTGAGGATCGTCGGCCGCCAGACGCCGCCGTCGCGCTCGCCGCCGGTGAGAACCGTCGCGCCTGCGGCCTTCGCCTCGTCGAGCCACTCCTCGACGCGATCGGCGTTCGCCGCGTCGATGACGGGGCCGACGTCGGTGTCCTCGTCGAGCGGGTCGCCGACGTTCAGCTCCTCGACGCGCCGCACGAGCTCGGCGACGAATGCGTCGCGGACGCTCTCGTGCACGAGAACGCGCTGCACCGAGATGCACGTCTGCCCCGCGTTCGTGAAGCCGCCCCACGCGATCCGCTCGGCCGCATACGCGACGTCGGCGTCCGCGTGGACGATCACCGCCGCGTTTCCGCCGAGCTCGAGCGTGACGCGCTTGCGGCCGGCGCGCGACTTCAGCGCCCAGCCGACCGCGGGGCTGCCGGTGAAGGTCAGCAGCTTGATCCGGTCGTCCTCGACGAGCGGTCGCGCGGCGTCGGTCGACGACGGCAGCACCGCGATCCCGTCCTCCGGCCAGCCCGCGTCGAGCACGATCCTGCCGAGGAGCAGCGCGGCGAGCGGCGTCTGCGACGCGGGGCGGATGATGATCGGATTGCCCGCGGCGAGCGCCGGCGCGACCTTGTGCGCGACGAGGTTCAGCGGGAAGTTGAACGGCGAGATGCCGGCGATCGGCCCGAGCGGCACGCGCCGGACATGCGCTTCGCGGTTCTCGTTCCCCGGCAGCCAGTCGAGCGGCACGATCTCGCCGTAGATCCGCTTCGTCTCCTCGGCCGCGATCGTGAAGGTGAAGACGGCGCGGTCGACCTCGACGCGCGCGGTCTTGATCGGCTTGCCGGCCTCGAGCGCGATCGCGCGTGCGAGCTCCTCGCGCTGCGCGGCGATCGCCCGCGGCGACGCCCTCGAGCACCTCGCTCGCGCTTCCACGACGGCAGGTGGCGCGTGATCTCGAACGCGCGCACGGCACCCGCGATCGCGCGCTCGACCTCGTCCGGCCCTGCGCGATGGACGACCGTGACGGGAGCGCCGTCGTACGGGCTGAGGATCTCGTAGGTGTCGCCGGTCTTGACCTCGCCGCCGGAGAGGACGAGTCCGTGCTCTCCGAGGAGTGTCTCCGTGGCGGCCACGACGTGGCTCGAATCTACCAAACCGAGCCCTACTTCGTCGACGAAATTGCTGACAATCGCGATGACGTGGCGGGTAGCTGCACCGTGACGCGGAGCCCGCCGGCGGCGCGGGGGGTGAGGGTGAGGGTTCCGTCGTGTGCCTGGGTGATGCTCTTGACGATTGCCAGGCCGAGGCCGACACCTGCGTGGTCGGTGCGTATGCGTTTGGTGCCGCGAAGAAACGGCTCGGCAAGCGTGGCAACCGACTGTGGGGTGAGCTTCTCGCCGGTGTTCTCGACGGTGAGCACCACGCTCTTGGGGTGAACGCTGGTCGTGACCCACACGGTGCCCTGCTCGGGCAGGTTGTGGACGATCGCGTTGTGCACGAGGTTCGTGCTCAGCTGCAGCAGGAGCGCGTGTGAGCCGACGGTGGGGGTGAGGTCGCCGGAGGTCTCGATGGTGAGGCCGCGTTTCTCCGCGAGCGGGAGGAGCGTCTCGGTGGCTTCTTCCGCGATGAGGGACAGGTCGACGTGTTCTCGGGTGAAGGACCGCTGGTCGGCGCGGCTGAGCAGGAGCAATGCTTCGGTGAGGTCGATCGCTCGGGTGTTGACGGCGTGGAGGCGGTCGACGAGCTCGCCGGTGTCGCGGTTCGGATCGTTGCGGGCCACGTCGAGAAGCGTCTGCGTGATCGCCAGCGGGGTGCGCAGTTCGTGGGAGGCGTTGGCTGCGAATCTCTGCTGTTCGGCGACGTGCGCTTCGAGCCGCGCGAGCATGGCGTCGAAGCTGTCGGCGAGCTCGCGGAACTCGTCCTGACGTCCTTCCAACTCGATCCGGTGGGAGAGCGATCCGGTCGCTGCCATGCGTGTGGCGTCCGTGATGCGCGTCAGGGGGGCGAGCATGCGGCCGGCGAGAAGCCACCCTCCCAGCAGACCGAAGACCAGCAGGAACGTCATCACGATGGCCGCGATCGGAGCGAAGTCGCGCAGGAGGTCGGCGTGGCTGCGCACCATGAAGATCACGCCGGGGTGCACGCCGCGCGAAAGAGAGAAGTACCCGGCGGCGAGCAGCACGGCACCGGCGAGCATGAGGAAGCCGGCGTAGCTGAGGGTGAGCTTGAGGCGAACGCTCAAGCCCGGGGGCTCTATCCACGCTCTTCTGCCTCACGCTCGGTTTGGGTCGCGTCGATGCGGTAGCCCGACGCCGGCCACGGTGGCGATGATCCAGGGCTCGCCGAGGCGTTTGCGCAGTCCCGAGACCGTGATGCGCACGGCGTTGGTGAACGGGTCTGCGTTCTCGTCCCACGCTCGCGCCAGGAGCTCTTCGGCGCTGACGACACCGCCTTCGGCGGCGACGAGGACTTCGAGCACTGCGAACTGCTTCCTGGTCAGCGCGACGTAGCGGCCGTCGCGGTAGACCTCTCGGCGGAACGGATCCAGCCGGAGACCCGCGATCTCTCGCACGGGTGGCCTGTTGTGGGCGCGCCTGCGGTCGAGCGCTCTGAGACGGAGCACGAGCTCTCGGAGCTCGAACGGCTTCGTGAGGTAGTCGTCGGCGCCGAGCTCGAACCCGGTGGCCTTGTCGTCGAGACGGTCGGCAGCGGTGAGCATGAGGATCGGCATGCCGCTGCCGGAGGCGACGATGCGTTCGGCGATCTCGTCGCCGGTAGGTCCGGGAATGTCTCGGTCGAGGACGGCGATGTCGTAGGCGTTGAAGCTCAGCAGCTCCAGAGCGGTGTCGCCGTCACCTGCGATGTCGGCCGCGATCGCTTCCAGGCGTAGCCCGTCGCGGATGGCTTCTGCCATGTAGGGCTCGTCCTCGACGATCAACACGCGCATGCTCCGATGGTACGAGCTGGCGCATGTCGTCGGCATATCGAAAACCGCATACGTGCCGGCAACACCACGCTGCCTTGAATGGAGGCATGGCCTACAGCAACCGCACGAGCACGCCCGCCGGATCCGGATTCGCTGGATCGGTCGCCGGCCTGCTGGTCGTGATCGCGGCGATCGCCGCCGTCGGCTACCAGTTGCTGGCGTCCTCGTCCTCGACGGCTGCATCACCCATCGACGTCCTCCGCAGCGAGCACCGTGGTGCGCCGGCGAAGCGGTGCCGAGCACGGTGTGGCCGGCATACGGCCAAGCCGCGTTCGTCCGATCAGGAGCAGTCGCAGGTCCACGCCGGCCCGAACCAGCACGCGGCTGCGATCGCCAGCGTCGCGAAGGTGATGACGGCCTATCTCGTGCTCCGTGACCACCCGCTCCGGCTCGGCGAGGACGGCCCGACGATCACGCTCACCGACGCCGATGTCGCCGACACCGACCGCCGGCGCGGACAGCAGGAGTCGGTCGTGTCCGTCGCCGCCGGAGAGCAGTTGACCGAACGGCAGGCGCTGCAGGCACTGCTGCTGCCGTCGGCGAACAACATCGCCGCGGTTCTGGCGCGATGGGACGCCGGCTCGGAGGATCGGTTCGTCGCCCGGATGAATGCCGCCGCACGGTCGCTGGGCATGACCCACACCCGCTACACCGACCCGAGCGGCTACGACGACGCAACCGTGTCGACTGCCGCCGACCAGGTGCGCATCGTCGATCGGGCCATGCGCCTGCCGGTGTTCGCGAGCATCGTCGCCACACCGAGCGCGACGCTGCCGGTCGCCGGCACCGTGCACAACACCGAACACATTGCTCGGGTACGACGGGTTCGTCGGCGTCAAGACCGGCTCGGACGACGCGGCCGGCGGCTGCTTCGCCTTCCGGGCCATCCGCTGGATCGACGGCAAGCGGACGACGATCACCGGGGTCGTGTTGGGCCAGCCCGGCCACGACCAGATCGCGGCGGGTCTCGCGGCCGCCGACGCCATGGTCGACCGCATCGCCGGTCATTCACGGCGCCAAGTACGGGCTATGCCGGATCCAGGACAACGAAGATCCACCCCGTGCGTCCGTTCGGCCGTCCGGGGAGCCTGAACCTTCGAGCCATCTCCGCTTCACCGCGAGGACGGGAAGCATGGTGCGCTCTCCGGTGATGGGCGTCGTCGCCGGAACGAGACTGACCCGCGCGGTTCGGACAGCGGGCCCCGAACGAGCCTCGTGCGGCCGGAGCAGCGCGACGAGCTGCTGGGTCGGGCGCACGGCCGGCGGCCCCGGCTCCCGCCGACGCCGCGCTCGTCGCGGTCAATGCGACGAGCGCGAGCGTGGCGAGGGTCGCCGAGCCCTTGTTCAACCGGTGAGGCCGAAGCGCTTGCGTCGGCCGGACTCGGAGACGAAACGCGCCTTCGACCGGCAGCCGGCTTGGCGGCGCGGCCGCGTGCCTTCGACCGGCGGCGTGGGCTTGGGCGTGAGGCGCCGGCGTCGGCGTCGGCGTCGGGCGTCGGAGTCGGTGTGCGGTGCCGGTGCCGGTCGCCGCGGGAGCGCACGTCGCCCTGGATGATCGTGTCGGTGTCGAGCGTGACCGCGCCGTCGCGGGCCAGCACGCGCCCGTCGACCGTCACGCCCGTGGTCACGCGTGATGCTCGCCGAGCGCCATGATCGTCCCGACGAAGCTCGAGCCGGTACCGAGCGTCGCGGAGCTGCCGATCTGCCAGAACACGTTGCAGGCCTGGGCGCCGTTGATCAGGTTGACGCTGCTGGCCGACGCCGTGGTCAGCGTCGAGCCCGCCTGGAACACGAACACTGCGCTCGGGTTTCCGGCGCCGTCGAGCGTGAGCGCTCCGGTGAGCCCGATCGACGAGGCGGAGTTGTAGACACCGGCCATCAGCGTCTGGCCGCCGAGGTCGGCGACGATCGGCGACGTCGGCCCCTCGCCGGCGGCGGTGTTGTACGCCGTGACGAGGTCGGTCTTCGCCTGCTGCGTGACTCCGTCACCCGCATGATTGGTGCCGTTCACGGTCATCGTCCCAATGCCCGTGATCGTCGTCGTCGGGAACGTTCCGATGTCACCGTTGACGGTCGTCGCCCCGGTGTTGGTGATGCCGGATCCCGCCAGCACGGCAAAGCCGTCGGCGGTTCCGAGCGGAACGCCGGTCGCCGCGGCACCCGCGCTGCTCGCGAGTGTCACCGCAAAGAACAGCGCGAGCAAAAGTAGGCCGATCAGTGTCGGCGTCGTTTTGGACCGCAACCGTCTGTCACGCAGTCCGTTTGTGTGGAGCTTCATCTCGAGTCCCTTCCTCAGCCTCGATGCCGACCAGGACGGTCGGTGGGTCGAGTAGCTCCGACCTACGCTGTTGAGGACGGACCCTTCGCGGCCTCGACTCGTTGAGGCGCCGCAGGGTGCTTCGCAGACTCCGAAACGTTTGAGGAGTCCGCACGACAAAAGTCTATCACGGCCGTCGCCGGACGACCGCTACGCGGCCGGTTGCTCGGCCGCAGGGGGCGTCGGCGGGAGGAGCAGGACGTGGCTCTCGACGACGGCGGCGGCGACGTCGCTGAGCTTGCGTCCGTTGTGCTGCGAGTGGTCACGCAGCCGTTCGAAGGCTGCTTCGGCGTTGATCGCGTAGCGGGCCATGAGGATGCCCTTGGCCTGCTCGATCAACGCGCGGCGTCCGAATGCACCCTGGAGGCTCTGGTACTCGGCAAAGCGCTGAAGCGTGATGTCGATCGCGCTCTGCAGCTCTTCGGGAGTGCCGTCGATGATGTACGCGAAGACTCCGCGCTTCGCGGCCTCGTGGACGTATGCGGGGTCGTCGGCGTGGAGGATTGCGATCACCGGGCAGGACGCCTCGCGCACGATCTCGGAGATCAGATCGAGCGCGTGGTCCGAGCTCGACCCGAGGCCGACGAGCGCGACGTCGGGATGCTCCCTCGCCGTGACGGCGCCGACTTCCTTGACGTAGATCTCGCGTGCAATCACGTCGTGCCCGAGCCCGATCACCACCTGCGCAAGGATCTCGAGCCGTTCGCGCTTCTCGTTTGCGATGAGAACGCGCAGATGCTGGTGGTCGTCGTCGGGCATGAGCCTCATCCGGGTGCGGTATCTCGCATTCTACTGCGGCCAGGAGTAGAGTTCCGAACCAGCGGCGCCGTAGACCTCGGCGCTGCGGAGTGCCTGCCGGGTCCCAGACGTCGAGGCCCCGGCGAATGTCCTCCCACAGACGTTGGCGGGTTGGAGCTATAGCGGCCGACCCGAGTCAGCGTGGTCGGCGATAGAGCATCCCCGACCCGGGAGTAGACATGATCGAAGCATCTCCATCGCCGTTGCGCCGGAATGGCCGAACGCGCGGAGTTGCTCCTCTCGGCGCGAGCGCCAAGACGCTCGACATCTTCGCACCCAACCGGCACTCGACCGACCTGCTGCTCGAGTACGTCGCCCCGCTTTTCCCGGCGGAGATCGCGCCGGGTTTCGTGTGGATCGTGCGGCTGCACCCCCCGGCAACTGGAGAAGGGCTGGGTCCTCCAGCTGCTGTCAATCCTGCGCCGCTGGCTCGAGGCTGCCGGGCTGCCCTGGGCCAACCTGGTCTACGACGGCCGCAGCTGTTTGTTCCGCGCATCCAGCGACGTTGCGCAGTTCGAACATGCAGCGGCGTCGATCCGCGGCCCAGCCACGTTTGTTGCGAGCTAGGAGCTTCCCCCAAGTGCCTGCGGCTGACCCCTCGGCCGCAGGCACACCCCTAAGACGAACGCGCACACAGCGTCGGCCAGCTAGGATGGCTGTGCACGCGGGCTCGGCGTTGTGCCGCGGAGGTCACTACCTCCTCTTCGACTGCCACCCTTGCCCTGCTGGATCAGGCCGTCTGTTTGGGCTGTCTGTCCTGAACGAAGTAGTTGGGAGTTTCACCATGCACGAGATCAATCGGAGCAACACCGATACTGGACGCATGCGCTCGCTCAGCGGAAAAGCGCTGAGGCGCATCCTCGTCCTGACGACTCTGGTCCTCGGACTGGCCGTCGTCGGCTCCGCCCTTGCAGGCGGGCCGAAGGCCGACAAGGTCGGTCCGATCACGTTCGAGCCGACTCAGGGTTACGTCCTCGGCGACATCAACGGCCAGCAGGGCTGGATGAAGTCCGGCGCCTACGACGTCGCTGTGGCGAGCGTCGCGAGCTTCCCGGCCGCGTCCGGATACGGCTTCGGCACCCAGGCGCTGCGGTTGTCGAACTCCGTTACCAGCGGCAGCTTCGGCGACCAGACGTTCTCGCCGGGTCTTGCGAGTCCGGCTGGAGAAGGTTCCGCGGCCGCGCATTTCAGTGCACGGTTCAAGATCGGTACCGCGCTGGCGACCATACCAGCCCGGCCTGGTCATGTCGGTGAGCCCGGACAACGGGTCCGGCGGCCGGATGAGCTACCTGCGCTTTGAGGATCAGGCCGACGGCGTTCACGTCTTCTTCGACGACGTGACCGACAACGGCCCGCTCCGCACCGTGGCGACCTTCAACGAGAAGGACATCGCCACGCTCAGTCGTGCGACCGCGCATTCGATCCGGTTCGAGATCAACTTCAAGAACGGACCGGGCAACGATGTCGTCAAGATCTTCATCGACGGCACGAAGACGATCACCGGCACGACGTGGGAGAACTACTACCGCTACGACCCGGAAGCTTCGGGCAGCGGTAACCAGGTTCCCACGACCTCGAAGCTGCTGTTCCGCGAGGGCGGCACCGCGGTCACCGCGCAACGCCGGCAACGGCTTCCTCGTCGACGGCGTGACGCTGAAGTCCTCGGCCGGTCATGGCCAGGACAAGCATCACGACAAGAACGATCACGGCAACAACAACGGCAATAACGGCAACGGTGGCCAGCACCACGGCCACGACAAGCCCGGCAAGTAAGGGCGCCGACGCACTCCACTCGCGGGGCCCGGTCGAACGGCCGGGCCTCGCGAAGTGCTAGCGTCATGGTTGCAGCGCCGTAAACATTGGCACTGCGGAGCGTTCGCCGGGTCTCACGCACATGTGCCCCGGCGAAATTCCTCCCACAGACGGTGCGGGTTGGAGTTTGTTGTCGCCGACCCGATTCAGCCCGGTCGGCCTCGAGCCCACTACCGAGAGGCAACCGCATGGGTATCACCGTCAGCTTGCTCGTCGCCGCGGCCGGCGCAGTGTTGATCTGGGCCGTCACTGCGACGGTCTCCGGTCTGAACGTGAACACGGTCGGCGTGATCCTGTTGGTCGTCGGCGTCATCGGCTTCATCGTCTCGCTGTTCTTCTGGTCGAGCTGGGGCGGCTTCGGCGCCGCCAATACGACCGCTGCGCACGAGAGCGACCACTAGGCAAGCGCCAACTCTTGGAGGCCCGGAAATGATCTGGCTGATCGTGCTCGTGCTGCTGCTGTTCGCAATCGGGGGAGGAATCTTCCTCTCCAAGTTCCTGTTCGTCCTGCTCGTCATCGCGCTGATCGTCGCGGTTGTCGGCAGGCGCTCGACGGCATGACGCCCGTCGTTCCGTCCACACGAAGAATGGAGACTGCAATGGAAGCTCACACCTCCGACACCGTCGAGACCGACAAGCTCGACGAGGACACGACCGCTCCGGCAGACGACGGCGACTGCAGAGCCGGCGGTCATGCATCGCGAGATCGCCGAGTGGCGCGGCCGGGTCCTGGTCGACAGCGCCGGCGAGCGGATCGGCAAGCTCGAGGAGGTCTACTTCGATGTCGAGACCGACGAGCCGCAGTTCGGAACGGTGAAGGAAGGCTTCATCGGTCGCCATCTCACCTTCGTGCCGCTGACCGGCATCACAATCGGCCCGGACAACCTGCAGGTTCCGGTGACCAAGGCGCTGGTCAAGAGCGCTCCGAACATCGCGCTGCAGGGCGGCGAGCTCACCCAGGCCGATGAGTCCGCTCTGTACCACCACTACGAGCTCAACTACACGGCGCCCGATACGCAGAGCGGCCGCCGGCTCGCGCGGCGCTAGCGAGGATGGGCCGGCCGGTGCGCCGGGCCGGAACCTCGGGCACGCGCGGCTACTGCACGGACCGGAGTTGCGCCGCCGCCTGTCCCCTGCCGGGGACGTCGAGCTTCCGGAGGATGTTGTGGACGTGGTTCTTCACCGTCGGGACCTCGATGCACAGCCGGCGGGCGATCTCCTTGTTCGAGAGCCCTTCGCCGACGAGCTGCGCCACCTGGCGCTCGCGCGGTGTGAGGCCGGTCGCGGGCTCGCGCTCGACGGCGCCGGTCTCGCGAGCGACGGCGTTGAGGCGCCGGAGCAGGGCGGCGACCATGCGCGGCGAGCAGAGCGTCTCGCCGTTCGCGGCCGCCTCGATGGTCGCGCGGAGGTCGTCGGCCGAACCGTCGCGGGAGACGTAGCCGGCGGCTCCGGCCTCGGCCCACGCGATCACGTCCGCCTCCTCCTCGGCGACGCCGAGGATCACCACCTTGCGCGCCGGCGCGCCGAGCAGCGGGAGCATGACGCCGGCGTTGGCGATCGGCGTGTCGAGCAGCACGACGTCAGGCTCGAGGTCGAGGAGCCGGACAGCCTCCTCGCGCGTCGCGGCGGTGCCGATCACGTCGATGTCGGCGGCGCGATCGAGCAGAAAGCCGATGCCCTCGCGATAGAGCCTGACCTCGGACACCACGACGACGGAGATCACGGCTCCGGCATTTCTTACCACGGTTGCCCCACCAACAACCTCTGGCCCTTCTTCCCCCGGTAACCCGACAAGCCTGCCGAGCCGCAGATGGGCCGCGCCTTGGACGAGACCATATTGCGCCGATCGAGTCAAGCGCTCCTTCCCGCGGCGTCGTCGACAGTTGTCAGTCCGAGCCGAGCGCGAGCGTCAGCAGGCGCTCGAGGTCGGCCGTCATCGACTGCTTCAGCTGTGTCGTCCGCTTGGCGACTGCGCGTGCGTCGGTGGCGAGCGCATTCTCGGCCTCGATCGCCGCCTTGACGTCGGTCGACCGAATCCGGTTGCCCGCCTCCTTCTGCGCCGTGGCCAGATCGGCCTGCCGGGACTGGGCGTCCGTCGCGGCCGTCGTCAGGCGTTGCTTGGCGTGGTCGACGAGCGCCGTGACCAGCGCGGCGGTGTCGGATTGCTGGCTCATCTCCGTTCCTCCTCTCAGGCGACGATGTTGATCTCGGCCCAGGGCGACGCGAGCGGCGCGTCGTTGAGCAGGATCGGCCGGCTCGTGATGTTCCCGACGACCGTGCAGTGCGGCAGCAGCTTCGTCCCCGGGTCGACGTACAGCGCCATCGACGCCGCGACGGCGATCGACGTCTCGACGCGGTTCGACGAGACGATCGTCGCGCCCAGCGTCAGCGCGAAGACCGCCGGGACGCCGGCGAGTTGCCCGCCGCGCGCCAGCCGGTTCTGCGCGAGCGTGACGTTGGCGGACGTTTCGATCAGAGCCAGCGGCATCACGCTCGACGACCGGAGCGTGTTGTCGACGATCGCGACGTCTCCGCCTCCCGGCGGCACCGGATCCGTGGCGGCATCCCCCTTGGCCGAGCTGACGCGGATGCGCGCGGCGGCTCGTGCGCGTTCGACGACGGGCGTGAGGATGGACGCGCTGTCGCGCGTCATCGTCTTCGTCAGCACCGAAGGTGGTCGTCCGCCCCTACCAGCGTGCCGCTCACCTGTGAGACGCGCGAGCCCTTCTCGAGCACCGCGACGGCGATGGCGCCGCCGCCCTCGCCGCTCCCGAGCTCAACGACATTCCCGCGGATGTCCAGCACCTCGAGCGTGCCGCCGTAGCCGATGCCGTAGACGACGCCGGTGTGCTCGCCGGTCGGTCCGATTCCGATGAGGACGTTGTCCGTCACCTGCGTCGTCCGGCAGCCCGAGACGAGAATGCCGCCGCGCGTGGCCTGCGCGGTCGCGGACGTGGCGACGCCGCCGACGGTGTTCGCCCGCACCTCGGCGACGACGGCGCCGGCGACCTGGATCGCGACCGCGACGCCGGCCGCGCCGGCGACGACGTCCTCGATCGTGTTGTCGTCGACCGTCGCCGTCTCCGGCGTCGAGCTGATCCCGCCTGCGATCCCGTAGCCGGAGACGCCCGCCACCCGGTTCGCCCGTACCTCGATCGAGCCGGGTGCGCCGCTCCAGGCGATGCCGAAGCCGGCGACGCTGCGGATCGCGTTTCCGGCGATCACGGTCCGGCCGAGCGGCGCGCTTCCGAGCGTCACGAGGATGCCGCCGCTCCGGCCCTTGGAGGCCGCGGCGGTCGCACCGGTGATGTCGTTGCCTTCGATCCGAAGGTTGCCGGGGGAGACCGCGATCCCGATCCCGCTGACGTCGAGCACGTTCCCCGTGATCTGGACGACCGTCGAGCCCGCGGACGAACAGCTCGCCGAGCAGCACGGCAGACGCGGATGCGGTGTGGGTCGCCTGTGCGGTCGCGAGACCGGGGTGCGCGCGCTCGACCTTCGCCGCCTCCGTCACGACGGGCTCTGCCTGCGTCGTCGTGACGGGCCCCGCGGCGGTGCCGAGCAGCGCGATCCCCACGATCCGCGGCCCGAGGACGAGGTTGTCGACGATGCGCGTCACCCCGACGTGCAAGCTCGGCCCGATCGACGCCTCGAGCGTCTTGACGGCCTTGGCGGTGCCCGCGAGCGTCGGGAGCGAGCCGAGATCAACGCCGGCGCTGAGGGCGAGCAGCAGGTTGTCGACCACGGCGAGGTCGACGGTCGCCACGTATCCCGTCGCGAGATCGAGATGGTCGTAGGCGAACCCGTTCGTCGTCCCCGCCCGCCCGACCGTGAGGTCGCCGACGGCGACGTCGCCGAAGATCACGTTGTCGGTGATCCGCGTGCGCAGCGCCCAGCCGCCGAGCCCGATCCCGAGGCTGCCGTTGATCGAGAGCCCGCTCGTCTTCGCGCCCGGTGCGAATCCGGAGACGACGAAGCAACGATCGACGCGACAGTCCGCGGTGTTCACGAGCGCGATCGCGACCGTCTGCTCGCCGACCGGCGCGGCCGTCACGGGCGGCACGCTGCTCATCACCAGCCGGTCCGGCGGGACGCGCTTGAGTTCCTGCACGACCTTGACGTCCTGCGTCGTCTCCCGCGCGACGGCGATCGTGAAGTCCTCGAGCGCGATGTCGAAGCTGTCGGTGACGACGATGCCGAGACCGTCGCCGACGGCGGAGATGACGGTCTGCTCTCCCACTCCCGACAGCGTCAACGATCGGGCGTTCTCGATTCGAAGCGGGTTCTGCAGCCGGTACGCGCCGGCGGAGAGACAGACGCGTCCGCCCGTGGCCGAAACCGTGTCGAGCGCGTCCTGGATCGTCAGCGGCCCGTTGTCGTCGTCATGACTGCGAGGGGTGACGCACACCGTGCACCCACAGTCGTCCTCGCAGTCGCACGTGCCCGGGAACACGACGCGGCAGTCGTCGGTCACCTTTCCGCTGGACACGATCGCCAGTCGTGCGTAGTGGTGCCGGATCCCGCGCGGCGGCGCCTCGTCGAGCTCTTCGATGCTCGCCGACGCCGCGCGCGCCGCGAACACCCACCAGTCTCCCGTATGGAGCTCGCCGTTCGGGTCGGCGAGCGTGAGCTTGATCTCGATCCCGTCCTCGAGCGCGATCGTGTCGCCGAAGGCCGTCACCGGAATGACGCCGTTCGTCAGCCCGGCCGTCTGGTCCCAGCGGCGGATGCGCGGATTGCGGTCCGGATCGATCGTGTCGCCGAGCGGCGACATCAAGGTGATCGTGCTCTCGGACTCGTCGATCGAGTCGACCTGCGCGATGATCCCGGGTCGTCCGTCGAGCTCGTGCTCGTCGTCGAGCAGCTCAACCCAGTCCGTCGGGATGAAGCGGAGGACGTCGTCGCGTCCGAGCCGCTCGACGGTGACGATCGGCTTCGTCGTCGCGTCCGCGATCGGCGCAACGATCGCGTGTCGCCACCGCGCCGTTGTCGCGCGACCACTTGATCGTCGCCTGTCCGGCGCCGCCGCCGCCGCCGTCGTGCACCTCGACGCGGTACAGGCGGTTCTCGGTGCCGCGGTAGCCGCCGACCGGCGCGACCGCGCACGGGTCGGCCGGCGCGGGCGGCTGGTTCGCCCAGCTCGTCAGGCGTCCGGCGGACGGTGCCGTGAGCTGCACCCACGGCGCGTAGGTCGACCAGTCGTCGCTGCACCGAGGCTCCTTCTCGTCGACCGTGAGCGCGCGGATCTGCCAGACGGTCTGGACGCGCGTGCACGTGTCGACTCCGAGCGCAGGCTCGACGATCGACGGGTCTTCGACCGCCGTGAGCTCGCGCCGCCACACGTCGAGGTAGACGAGCTGCTGCCCGGTCTTCAGCTGCTTCAGGAGCGCGGTGCCGGTGTCCGCGGAGCCGAGGTACGGCTGGAGGTCGAGAGGCGTCGTCTCGCTGCCGATCGCCTCGCCCCATACCGGCTCGTACCCGTCGTCGCCGGCGCCGTGATTCTCGGCGAGGAGCCCGTCGACGTAGATCCGGCCGCGTTCGACGGAGAAGACGCCGCCCTGGAGGACGATCTTGAAGCTGTCCGGCTCCGACGCCGGCACGACCGCCGGCCCGGCGAAGTCGTACGTCTCGACCCGGAGGCGACGCTCGAGGATGGCGACGAGCTCATTGAAGTCGGCGTCGAGGTGCACGCGTCCCTGCTGCTCGAGCACCATCGCCCGGTCGCGGCGAGGATCGAAGGTCAGTCGTGTGTAGTCGCCGGCCAATGTTCCTTCTCCTCAGGTGGCGTGGACGATTCCCGGCTCGAGGCCGAACGGGAGGTACTCGTCGAGACGGACGCGCAGGTTCGTCTCGCGATAGGGCTGCAGGAGCATCTGGAACGCGCCCATCTCGGCGCCGTCGTCGGCGCCTTCGCTGATCTCGCGCGCCACGGTCCGGCCGAGCTGCAGGTAGGCAGGCTGGCCGTACCGGCGCGTCGTGAACCACGGTCGGACGCGCAGCGCCTCGACGTCCGCCGTCGCCGCGTCGGGTGCGGCGGCGCGGACGAGATCCGGCTGGCAGCGGTAGCGGCGGGGAGTGTGCGCGCCCTTCAGCGGCAGCGAGCAGAAGCGCATGCAGCCCGCCTGCCGGCGCTCGGCGTGGACGCGCCCCTCGGCGAAGATCGAGTCGGACGCGAGCGTCAGCTCGCGGACGATCACGTCGCCGAGGACGGTGACGCGCTCGAAGGTGGTCTCTGGGCCGGGTGCGCCGGTGTCGTCGGCGGCGAGTGCGATCTGCTCCGCCGGCCCGGGAGGCGCATCGACGATCCCGTCCGACACGGTCAGGTGGTTCGCGGCCTGGGCGATCCGGAGCGGGCCGGTGATCGTTCGGACGAGCTCGATGTCCCGGCGGTCGGCCGGTTCGTCGCAGACGAGGCTCGGCAGCTCCGGGTGCACGGGATCGCCGGCCTCGTCGAGCGCGATGCCGGGGACGAGCGTGCAGTCGCTGATGGAGACCTCGTCGACCGGACCGGCGACGGAGACGGTGCCGGAGAGGAGGAGCCCGTCGAGCGTGAGCGACGCGAGCCTCGTCTGATCGACGACGATGTCGCCGACGAGCAGCGGCCGCTGCTCGTCCGCCGCGGTCAGCGTCACGCGGACCGGCTTCGCCAGCCCGGGCCGCTCGATCTTCAGGCCGCCGACGGGGAGCTCGTACGTCGCGCTGTCGTCGATCACGATCCGGACGTCGGAGGGCGCGAGCGTCATCCAATGCGCGAGCGCATCCGCGGGAGATGCGAATGTCGCCCCGCCGCCGCCGCGCTGCACGTCGAGCACGAGCTCGTTCGGCCCGAATGGAAGCGGATCGCGCGTGTAGGGCCCACCGCCGATCGGCGCGCTGAACCCGTACGGGGCGTCGACGGTGACGGGGTCGTCGAGCGCGACGCTCGCACCGATGCGAATCCGGCCGGTGCGGACGTCGACGCCGATCTTGTCCGCGGGCACCGGCGCCCAGCCGCTGAGGTCCTTGCAGAGGATCGTGTCCACCGGCACGGTGTCTCCGTTCGGACCGTGGTGGATCGCGAGCCGCACGTTCCAGTCGAGCTCCGGATGGAGGTAGAAGCCGTACGGCCGGATCGGCGCGTCGACGTTGTCCTCGTCGGCGAGCTCGTCGTCGGGCACCGGCGTCCCGACGTGGAACACCGGAGCGTCGTTTCCGAGCGGGTGGACGTGGAAGCAGCCGCTGCCGCCGGTCGCGCTCGGCGCCGGCGTCATCGCGGCCAAGGGGAAGGCCGTGAGGCGGAACACGAAGAAGCAGACCTTGCGGATGCCGTACCAGCCTTCGGCGTCGCCGATCGGGCGAACGTCGACCGTGTGCGTGATCTCGTCGAACGCGCCGTCGACGCGGTCGAGAACGTCCCGGTCGCGCAGGTCGACCGTCCCGACGCGGTCGAGCGCAAACGGGTGCCGGTGCGACGGGTCGTCGCCGGATGCAAGCATCCGCAGGTGGTTGAGGTTCTGGTTCCAGCTGAGCAGCTCGAACATCGCGACCGCGGTGCCGGTCCATCCGGTCACCTCCCGCGCGAGCGCGCCGAGCATCGTCAGCGTGCCTTTGCGGCGGCGCCAGTGGATGGTGTCGGCGACGTCCGCGCGGCGTCCGACCCCGGCTACCTCGTAGATCGGCGTGTTGGAGACGAGGTCGCCGATGTACGGGACGACCCACTCCGCGCAGGTCTCGATGAAGAAGTCGTCCCAGAGCCCGTCGATGTCGTCGCGCAGCAGCCCGACCTGCTCGTCGATCAGCTCGATGAGCGCCTCGAACTCGCCGTTCTGCGCGGTGTCGCGGATGCGGTAGACGACCGGCAGCCGGTCGAACAGGGTCGGCGCCGTCACGTCGCCACCGTCACGGTCAGATTCGATGCGTCCAGCGTCGCGAGCTCGTCGGGCTGGAGGTCGATGCGCTCGTTCACGTCCGCGCTGAGGAAGTGCGCCGCGCGTTCGCCTGCGTCCGCGAGCGTGAGAAGGTCGACGTCGACGCCGACGACCCCGGCGACCAGCTGTACCGCGACGAACACCTCGCTCAGCCGCACCGGCTGCCCGAAATCGCGGACCGCGAACGCGAAGTGCGCAGGCAGCGCAGCCTCGACTGCGACCTTGACGTCCTTCGGATCGCGATCGGGCGAGACTGCGATCAGCTTCACCGCGATCGACAGCGCCACGGGCCGGTAGCCGCGCACGACGAGCGCGCGGTTGGGATCGCGGCGGGCGTCGAGATCCGCCTGCAGGGCCCCGAGCTGTGACGCGCCCAGCTGCGCGCCGCCTGCGCCGGCGGCGGTGACCGTGACGACACCGTTCACCCATGCCGCCGTCGCCTTGCCGACCATCGCGTTCTCGCGCGCCTGGTCCTCTGCGTCGCGGAGCGAGACGATCCGCTCGAACGTCCGAACCGTCGTCGGCGCATTCATCCGCGCGTCGTCGATCGTCTCGGCATCGCCGCCGCCGGAAGCCGCGAGCGGATTGCTCACGCTCCGCAACCCCTTCGGACGCGTGAGCGGCGAGGTGAGCGTCGCGACGGCGACGTTGCCCGCCGTGCCGAGGCCGCTGCGGTAATCCGCGGTCACCTGCGCGCCGGTCGGCAGACGCGAGCCGATTACGCCGTCGCCGAAGCGGACGTACGCGCTCCCGTCGTCATCCAGCTCGACGACGAACACGCGGTCGTCCGTGCCGTAGCCGTAGAGGTACTGCACCTCCTGCCACTGCACGCCGTTGACCCTGACGACGAGCGTGCTCGCGCCGCCGTGCGGGGCTCCCGGCGACGGCACGCGTGTGACGGGCGGCTTCGCGAGCTTGAAGCGCTGGTTCGCAGCGCTCGCGTCGCCGCTGCCGAGCACTTCGTCGGAGACGGTCTCGCCCTGCGAGCCCTTGACGACGTTGCCGAGCAGCGCGGCCGTCGCCGCCTGGAGTGGTGCGGAGGGTCCGGGGGAGACGACGATCGCGAGGTGGCCCGGCAGGTCCGGCGCCGGCACGGCGGAGACAACGGTGGCGTCGTAGGCGCTCGACGCGTCCACGAGCTCGACTGCGCGGCCGACCGCGGGTGCGTCGGCGGGATCGAGTGCGGCATAGAGCGTCGCGCCGTCGATCTGGGCCGGCGCCGTGTGATCCCAGAGTGCGACGTCGCCCGCGATCTCGTAGAGCTCCACCGTCCGCCGGTCGGCGATCGACGGCGTCGCGGCCGACAGCGTGACGCGCGTCACGGCGCGCTCGAGCGGGCCAAAGCGCGCGTTCGCGCGCGCGACTGCGGTGACGGTCGCACGCACGGTCGAGCCCGCCGAGCTGCTCGGGATGAGGAGGTCGACACCGACGCGCAGATCGGGATACTCGCCGTCGAGATCGATCGTCGTCGTCGACGCGAGCGGAAAGTCGTAGTCGATCGTCTGCGTGCCGAGCATCGCCGACGGGCCGTTGACGACCTCGACGACGACGAGCTCCTGCTGCGCCGAGTCGAAGTACGTGCCGATGAACCGCTCCGGCGCGTCGTGGCCGAAGAGATGGAACGACCGCGCGACCATGGAGAGCTGTTGGCGCGCCTGCTGAAGCGCCGGCGACCACGCGATGCCGCCTGCCGGCCCGTCCTGCGTCAGGGCGTCGACGCGCTTCAGCTCCACGTCGCCCCGCGAAGGGGGACCAGGCGGCGAGTGTCGCGCCGACGCTCAGTGCATCCGGCCGCGTCGAGCCGGGCTCGAAGAGGCCGGCGGCGGTGCCGGCGGCGAGCGGCTGGACGCTCGTCGGCGGCGCGACGAGCGGGACGCTGTTGAGCGCCGCATTCCCCAGGAGGGCGGCGAGCGTCTCGAACTTGACCGGCGGGCTGCTGTCTCCGGGCGCCGGCACGCTCTGCACGCGCGCGCCGGCGGGAATCGTGAAGCTCGTCCCCGGCTCGAGCACGTAGGCGAGGTTCGCGGTCGCGGCGAGCCCGGGATCCGGGTCGTAGCCGACGAGCCCGGAGAGCCGCACGACGCTGTCGCGCAGCTTCGCCGTACGCAGGAACGCCTCGTTGACCGTTCGCTCCGAGTAGAACGTGAGGATGTCGCCGACCACGGACCAGCCGTCGAGGACGGCGATTGCGTAGTCGTCGTCGGCCCGCGTGGTGAGATCGCGGAGTGCGACGACCTGCGCGAGCCGGCGGATCAGCGCCTCGCGGAACGTCGCGTACGTCCCGATCCGGTATCCGACCGCGGGCAGTCCCGGCGGGTTGGACACGGGCAGCGGCGCGGCGCCCGCCGCCGGCGTGCAGCACCCGCAGCCGCACGCGTCGACGCTCATCGTCCGCCTCCCGTCGTGATCGCGAGGACGCCGCGCTCCGGCAGGCTCGGGTCGCCGAGCAGCTCGAGCACCTCGACGTCGCCGACGCCGATCAGGCCGGCATCGACGTTGGCGGCGGTGATCGGACGTCCCGGCAGCGGATCGTCGTCGAGGTAGCGGGAGAAGCGCCGCGCCGTCACGGACACGACGCCGGGTACCGCCGTCACGGCGGCGTACAGCGCGCTCAGGTAGAGCGGCTGCGCGAAGCTGAACCGGTCCGGGTGGAAGAAGCCGAGCGAGCCGTCGGGCAGACGCCGGCTCGAGAGCGCGAGCGCGACGGCCTCCTCGACGTCGGTGCGGAACCGGTCGCCCGCGACGCAGACGAAAAGCTCGAGGTCGAGAGCGACGTATGTCGCGGGGCGGACCTCGAGGTCGTAGCCCGTCTGCGTGAAACGGCGAACGTACTCCAGGATCGTCTCCGCGAGCCCGGCTTCGAGCTCGTCGCGGTCCGTCGCGTCGACGATCACGTAGACGGTCAGCCAGCTGCCGGTCCAGCGGAACCGCGCGACTGCGCCCGAGACGCCGTCGACCCGCATCGCGACCTCCGCGTAGTCGGCGGCGGTGACGGCGCGCTGCTGCGGCGACCGGAACGCGACCGGCGCGCGCACCTTCACTTGGTCGTTCGTCTCGCGGTCCCGACCGCCGACTGCCGGGAGCGGGTTGCGGAGATTCGTGATCGGCGGCAGCGGCGCCGTGCCCGGCGGCAGCAGGAGGTGGCGCAGCGCCTCGGCTCCGACGTTGCCGGTCCGGCCGACGCCGATCCGGTACTGCGCACGCACGAAGGAGCCGGTCGCAGGCGCCCGCCCGTTGACGCCGTCGCCGAAGCGGATGCTCGCGAGCTGGTCGTTCGTCGTCTCCGCGACGAACTCCTGGTCGAACGCGCGGTCGCGGATGAGATCGGGCGCCGCCGTGTACTGCGTCCCGTCGGCAGCGGTCGTCGACACCTCGAGCGAGACGTTCGGCGTGGCGGCGACCGCGCTCATCGCGGCGACCGCCTCGCCGCCGAGCGGCCGCCACATGCTCAGCGGCCCGTCGGCGAGCATGAAGCGCGTCGCGCGCGCGCCGCGTACGAGCCCGCTCACCGCAGGCGCGCCCGCGGCGGTGTCGGAGAGCGGCGCGTACGACGGCCGGCCCGGCCACCATTCCGCACGCGTCTGGCCGTGGTCGGCGACAATGACGTTGCCGCGCGCGACCGCGATCGTCTGCGGTACGTCCTCGGCATCGCGGCGGCTGATGCACAGCGGGAACGTCAGCGCGTCCGTGTCGCTCCACTGGACGCGCGTGATCGCGGTGGCTGGGGCGAGTGGATCGGTCACGCTCTCGACGATCGTGAGGCGCACGACCTGCCGGTGGGTCGGGTCGGCGTCGGCGGCGAGCCCCGTGTCCGCTCCGGCGGTCTCCTCGAGCACGAGGAAGCTCCCCGGCTCGCAGGCCCCACGGCACCGCGTCGCCCGCGTGTAGGCCGACGTCGCCGGTCAGGTCGACGGTCGTCGTTCCGATCGGCAGGCAGCAGTCCGCGAGATCCCACGTGTAGATCGCGACCTCGTTCAGATCCGGGTGCAGGTTCGCGTCAGCAACGGTCTCGAACACGGCCGCGGCGTCGTCTCTCGTCGAGTCGAGGTGTGTGTCCGACGTCGGGACGAGCACGGCGGGTAGCGGCGGGACGCTCGACTCGAACGGGAGGTCGCGGCGCGTGAGCGAGCTGCTGCGGCGCCGTGAGCGCCCACGGCGCCGAGACGGTCGCGACGACGAACGCGCGCGCGCTTGCACCTTCGTCGACGGCGTAGTCGACGAGCCGCGCGTGACGGCGCACCGAGACCCGCTGCCGCGCCGAGCTGAGGTACGCCTCGTTCGCGACCGCGTCCTGCTGGTACGAGAGCTGGTCGCCGGTGTACGCGATCAGCTCGAGCAGCATCATCCCGAGGTCGGCCTCGTGCCGCTCGACCCAGCCCGGCGCGACGGCCGGCAGCCGGTCGAGCAGCGCTTGGCGGAAGCTCCGGTAGTCCTTCGCGAGGTAGTCGATCTGCGGCTCGTCGGGCGGCGGCTGGTCGCAGTCGCATGCGGCCGCACAGTCGAAGCGCGTCGGGCACCCCGCCTTGAAGGAGAACGGCACGCTCGCGTACGCCGGGTCGATGCGAGGATCGGTGGTCAGCGTCAGCTGATACGTCGAGAAGTCGCCGGGTTGGTCGACGCGGACGCGGAGGATCCGTCCGGTGCGCTGCACATGCACGACGCGGATGTTCCGCACACGTTCCCCGCCGGTGATGCGAACGCGGCTCGGGTGCGCCGGCGAGGTCGTCGAGCAGCGCGCGGAGCGCCTGGTTCCCGGCCGCCGTTCGCTTGCTGATGAAGTGCACTTCCAGCACGAGCTGGCTCGGGCGGACCTCGAGGTAGTCGATCGCCTGGACCTTGTCCGCGAGCTCGATCGCGCCGCGCCGCGGGTCCTCGTCCGTGCAATAGAGATCCGGAAGCGCAGTCGGGCTCATGTGGACGCTCCCGGGACGACGATCTGCTCGGTGACGCGCTGCCCGTCGACGAGACGGACATACTCGATGTCGATCGCGAGCGTCGAGTCGGAGTTGAGGACGGAGACGGTGCGCACGTCGATGACGTCGCCGAGCCAGCGCTGGAGCGACGTGCGCACGAGAAGCTCGGTCGATGCTGCCACGAGCTCGCTGTTCGGCTCGAAGACGAGCATCAGCAGGCCGCAGCCGAAGTCGGGAAGCATCACGCGCTCGCCCGGCGCGGTGAAGAGCACCTGCTCGATCATGTCGCGCACGTGGTCGTCGCCGAGCGTGAGCGCGGCACGCCCGTCGCCCGCGACCGAGAACGGGTAGTCGAGCGAGCGCGGCTCGGCGAGGAGGAGCCGGTCGCTCACGTGCCTTCCTTGACGTAGTCGATCTCCAGGTCGAACGTGTCGGGCCCGATCAGGATGTTCAGGTCGCTCTGGTGCGCGTACAGATAGGAGAGGACGCCCTGCGCGATCGCAGCGAAGAGCATGTGCCGCTCGTCCTGCGAGGTGGAGGGCAACGGCGTGCCCTTCAGCGCGAGCAGCTCGGCGCCGAATGCCTCCTCGATCGCCTCCGCCATCGAGCCGCCGAAGTGCGCGACGGTGCCGGCACGGATGGTCATCCGGTCGTCACCTTCAGCGAGAGCAGCGACGGGTCGGCCGGCGGGAACGGAACGGCCGGGATCATCGGCGTGACCGGCAATGTGCCCATCGCAAGCTCGCCTGGATGGATGTGCGTGTTGAAGAGCGTGACGAGCTGGTTCAGATACGTCAGCAGGTTGTCGCCGAAGACGAGCGGGTGCGTCGAGTTCTCGACGAGCTGGATGACCGGCGCATCGACGACGACCTTTGTGGTCGCCTCGATCTTCACCGTCCCCTGGTCGACGGTGATCTCGAGGTAGTTCGAGCCGTTCGAGTCGCTGAGGGAGATCGTGTGCGCCTGGTCGTCGAGTGCGACGACGAGCCCGTCCTCGCTGCGCAGCACCTTCAGCGTCGGAACTGCTTTCGTTCCGTTCTGGTCCTGCGGCCGCTGGTCGCCCGCCCACCAGCATCCGCTCCAGATCGGGTACGCGACGTCGCCGCCCTCGAACTCGATCCAGACCCCCGCGCCGACCGGCGGGATCGCCCACGTGCCGACGCCGGGTCCCGCGTAGGGGACGGCGGGCAGCGCCCAGCCGGTGTCCACGTTCTGGAGGACGGCCGGCACGCTCGCCTTGATCCGCCCCTGGTTGTTCGGGTCGGTGTTGTCCGTGACGGTGCCGCGGAACTTGCCGAGCTGGCGCTCCATCAGACGGTCACCGCCGGCTGCGGGGCGACGCTGTCGTCCTCGGTGAAGTTGTCCTGGTGCAGGACTCCCGCGGCGTTGCGCTTCAGCGTCACGCGCTGCTGGTAGCCGTTGACGTCGAAGCGGTGCAGGACGCGCTCGACGTAGTACTGGCCGCTGAAGCGGCTCCCGACGCCGCGCACGAGCACGGGCTTCTTCGCCCGCAGGGCCTGTCCGAGTACCGCTGCGTTCACGAGTCCCTCGGCCGTGATCGCGAACGCGGAGCGGTCGACGACGGCCTGCGTCAACGTCTGGAGCTCGTCGGTGCGCGAGAGCCCGCGCGGCGTCAGCAGCCGGACGCGCGGCCGTTCTGCGGGAACGGTCGACGTGGCGCCCTGGTCGTGCAGCGATGCGGTCGGCGTCTGCGCCGGCTGTGGCGACGCGTCCTGGACGTCGATCCCACTCGCCGTCGCCTGCGTCGCCGAGAGCATGTCGTAGCGCACGGAGAACTCGTCGAGGTTCGTCTCCGTGCCGAGGTTGACGGAGAGCACCGCCTGCGGCTGCTCCTGCAGCGTCGGCGGGTGGAAGTGCCCGACCGTCTGCCCCTGGTCGCCGACGTCGATGTAGCACTCGAAGCCGTTCCGTTCGGCGAGACGGCGCAGGAAGCGGATGTCGGTCTCACGCTGCATGACCGTGACGTCGTTCGCCTGTCGCACGAGCTGGGTCGACGTGACGTCGGCGTCGAAGCGGTGGTCGTCGAAGATCGAAGACGCGATCGTGCTGTCCGACGTGTCGGGCCAGGCACGCACCTTCTCCTCGAGGTCCATCAGCACCGTCGCATCCATTGCGACGATCTCGATCGTCGAGCTGGCCGGATTCGGGCTGAGCGCGGCTCGGACGTCGATCACGTAGCCGTCGATCAGCGGCGTTTCGGTGTCGCCGCCGAGTCGCACTCCGATCTTGATGTTTGCGAGGCGTTCGCACATCGGTTCGTCGAGCACCGTCCACGTCGCGCCGCGGTCGGCGATCGCCGTGGAGACGCGCAGGCGTGCGACGTCCGCGAGGGTCGCGTGATCCTCCACCTCGACGCTCTGGATCGCGTCGATCACGTGCCGGCTCGCCGGGCTGCCGGCGACCTGCAGCGAGTAGGTGATCGGCGTCGGCATCAGGACTGCCCGCTCGGCATGAGAATGACCTTGCCGCTCTCGTCGAGCACCTCGTCCGGATGGACGGCGGTGTTCAGATCGGCGATCAGCCACCAGCGCTCGACGTCGCCGTAGGTGAAGAAGGCGAGCACGTCGAGTCGGTCGAAATCGGTGACGAGATGCGTTCCCGAAATGGGCGGCGTGTCGATGAAACGAGTGCGCTTGTAGCGGATCGTGCGTCCGCTCGCATCGGTCGTCTCGACCTCGCCGACCAGCTCGTAGCGGCTGCCCTTGAAGAAGGTCATCCGCCCACCCACGCGCTCGCGAGCTCTTCCATCTTCTTCTGGTGCTGAATGAACGTCTCACGGCCGACGCTCGCGCTCGTGAACTCCATGTAGGTGAGCACCTTCAGCGTCAGCTCGGCCTTCGCGTACACAGGGTTGAGCGCCGGGTCGAAGAGCTCCTCGGTGATGCTGAGCGACTGGAGCTGGACCGGGACGATCCGCGCGTTGGCAGTCGATCCTTCGTTCGCCTGGGTCGCGGTCGAGGCGCCCCAGTGAAGGACGACGAGCGGCGTGTCCGCGGGATGGACGTCGACGAGCCCCCGCTGTGCCTGTCGCTCGATTGCCGCAACGCGCGCTGTGCTGGGATAGAGCAAGAGTTCGAGCGCCGCGAGCGCGCCGCGGAGGCCCGTCCGCTTTACTTGGTCGCGGAGGCGCTGGTCGTCGAGCTGGTCGACGGCGTCGAGCTCGATCGACATCGTGATCGTCTCGACGGGGGGCCCGGGCACGTTGAGAACGGCCTCGTGGGCCGTGCTCGAGTGGCTCGGCTCGTGCGCCGGCGAACGTGTGGCGAACGATCGCCGCAGCGACTCCGGGTTGTACTGGAAGACGATCTTGCGCGACGCCTGCGCGTTGACCGTCTGCGTGTCGTAGACCCAGAGCGCGCCCTTCGCGACGGCCGGCCGTACGAAGAGCCTCTCAGGCGTCGACATCAGTTTCCTTCACGGCGGCGCGCATGCGCAGCGCACGCTCGTTCTCGGGATCGGCCGCGAGCACGGCGTCGAGACGTGCGAGCCCGGCGTCCCACTCGGCCGCGTCGAGATGGAGCGCCGCGCGGTCGACCGCATAGCTCGGCACCTCGGGATGGCGTGCGATCAGCACGTCGAGCTCGCGCTCCGCCGCGCGGCGTTCGCCGCGCTGGAGATGCACGACGACGAGCAGGTGCTGTGCGCTCGCACGATCGGGGTCGAGCACGAGCGCGTGCCGCAATGCATCGCGCGCGAGGCCGAGGTCGCCGCGGCGGAAGCGCACAATGCCGATCTGCTCCCACGCGGCCGCGAGCTCCGGATCGAGCGACACCGCATGCTCGAGCAGCTCGAGCGCGGGCCCGAGCCGGTTGCGGGCGGCGATCGCGGCTGCGAGCCCGGTGAGGATCGCCGGGTTGTCCGGCAGTCGCAGCAGGGCGGTGCGGAACGCGCGCTCGGCAGTCGGGTAGTCATGCCGCGCGAGCGCGATGCGGCCGAGCTGGTGCGCGGGACGCGGGTCCTGCGGCTGCAGGTCGCTACCGCGGGCGAGCGCATGCATCGCGGCGTCGAGATCGCCGGCCTCGCCGCAGATGTAGCCGAGGTTCGTCCAGGCGACGCCGTCGTCGGGCCGCAGCTCGACCGCCTGCTCGAGCAGGCGACGGGCCAGTTCGAGGTCGCCGTCCTTTGCGGCGAGCATCCCGAGGTTGTTCGCGGCGAGGCCGTCCGGCATGGCCGCTTCCCATGCAGTCCGAAGCTCGTCGATGATGAGCGTGTCTGTGGTCATACGAGGCTCTCCAGGATGTCGCGGCCGGTGCCGAGGACGTTGATCGAGGGGTAGCGGAATTGGGCTTCGCTCCAGGCGACGGCGAGCCCTTGCGACTCGTCGTAGCGCACCGGCAGGTGGATGCCGAGCTGGAGATCGGAGCCGAACTCCCTCTGTGCGAGGTTCCACGGCCCCCAGGTCTTCGACCACCACGCGAGGCTCGCGGTGAGCGAGGCGTCGATGTGGAAGCGCAGCTTCGGGGAAAGACTTGCGTCGAACGCCGCGTTGACGCTGATGCCGTGGGTCGGTGTCCAGTCGATCTCGAGGCTCGGATCGATCGACGCCTCGATCTTTACCTCGGCGCCGAGGTCGATGTCGGCGTGGATCGAGCCGACGATCGCGTCGAGGCCGACACCGACGGAGAACACAAGGTCGAGACCGGCAAACGCGGATGCGTGGAGGTGCGCCGACCCGCGCAGGACGGTCTGATCCTCGTGCGCCGGGTTGTAGTGGACGAAGAGCGAGCCGCTGAGCACGCCCGCGCTGATGCCGTACTCCCGGTCGATGCGGCCGCCGAGCCTGATCACGACGGGGCCGAAGATCGAGAACTCGGTGTGCAGCGGCGGGAACAGCGGCTCCTTCGGCGGCGCGATCTCGTGCCAGAGCTCGTACCTCGGGACCGACAGCGTCCCTTCGACCTCGAGCTCGCCGTTCGCGAGCAGCCGAATCGTCGCGGTCCCGTGCAGCACTCCGAACTGCATCGCCGCCGTCCCGGAGCCGAACACATGCACGTCGGGGAGCGGCGGCGCGTCCGGGATCGGCCGGTTGTTCTCGTCGGTCGGCCGGTTCGTCGCACCGAGCGTGATCTCGCCGTTGAGGCGGCCGACGTGGATCGGCAGCGTCGCCTGCGCGAGGAACGCACCGTCGTCGTAGTCGATCACGACGTGCGTCTCGAACCCGGGGATCGACGCCGTCCCCTCGCCGTGCAGCGCGACGCGGTAGCCCCCTTCGGGACGCTCGGCGATCGTCACTGTCGCCGTCCCCTCGCGGAGGCCGGGCAGTTGGGCGACGGCGACGGTCGCGACGATTCTCAGCCCGTGCTCGCGGTCGTACGTGAGCTCGATGTCGGCCTCACGCACGCCGGGGATGTCGAAGACTCCGTGGCCGTGCGCCACGAGGTGGCCGTCGGCGTACGCGACATGCAGCGTCGCCGACTGGACGCCGCGGAGCCGGCCGCGCCGGAGCCCGATGTCGCCGGCGATGGTGAAGTGCTCCGCGCGAGTCCGCCGGTCGTACGCGTAGTGCATCGCGACATGTGCGGGATCGAAGATGTCGCTCTCGAACTCGAACTGGCCGTCGAGCACGAAGCCCTGGGAGCCGCCGCTCGCCGCGATGCGTCCGCTGCCGACGCGGTCGATGCCGAAGTCGATGAAGCCGGCGACGGTGAGATGTTCGGCCCCGGTGCTGGCCCGGACCAGCAGGGAGGAGTCGGTGACATGTAGCGGCGCGGGAACGTTGAACGCGCCGGTGTTGAACTGCTTGTAGACGCTGAGCTCGTCGCCGGCGAGCTCGAAGTCGATGCCGTCGCGAAGCAGCGGGATGTCGGCGTTGATCTGCCCGCGGACCGTGAAGCCGCGGCCGGGCTCCACATCCGAGGAAAGGATGTGGATCGGGCTTGCGAGGACGTAGTGCGCCCGGCGGAGGATCGATATCGCCTGCCGCGGGTCGATAACGGCCGCCTGTCGGATACCCGTCACCTCGTGGACGTCGAGGGTGCGGTCGACGCTTTCCGTGAACTGCCAGTCGCTGCCTCGCGGGAAGCCCATCACGAGCTGGCCGTACGAGCCGCCCGCCGCCGTGCGTGTGAGGCGCTTCTCCTCGACGGAGAGCGGCGGCAGGAAGCGCCGTTCTGCCGGCGTCGGCCGCGCGCCGCGCACGTCGAACTCGATGCCGCTCGTCAGCTGTCCGTCCGAAGCCGGGGTATCCGGGACGGGCATTCCCTGATCGGCGGCCCTCGCCGCGACGTTCGTCGCGTTCGCGAAGATCGCGATGTGGCCGGCGTCGGCGACGACCGAACGAGCCTCGAGAAAACGGAGATGGCGCGCGTTCTCGATCTCGTTCGCCCGCCAGTACTGCTCGCGCGTTACCGCCCTCGGCTCGATACCCGCCGCGACCGCATCGAACTCGAGCGTGTACTCGGCGTAGGTCCTGCTGGACGACGCGAGATCCGGATGCCTGGCACGCCCCAGGTCCCTCGCGAGCGCCTCTCGAGCCGCGGCGGTCGGGTTCCGACGATTTCCCAAAGCAGCCTCGCGCAGCTTGTAGTACTCGAGGAGGCCCTCGGTGAAGGTCGTGACCTGCTGCCTGATCTGGCCGTCGATTCGCGTCCCCGACGTCTGGTTGACCCCGGAGTCGAGCAGCCAGAGGTTCTCGGGCTCATTGGCGTAGGTGTTGTCCGCCGAGAAGTTGACGAGTTGGAGCTCGCGGATGTGGTCGATCTGGTAGCCGTTGCGGTACGGCGCGCCCGCGGGCTGGCTCCAAGTCGGCACGCTCAGCTGGCGCGCGAGCATCGTCGGAGTTCCGATGAATCTCTGTCTCGGAGCGCTGCGCAGCCGGAGGAAGTAATAGGTGTTGTCGTTGACGGGCACACGCGGTCCGTGGTGGTCTTCATTGATGAGCCTCTCGAGCGCGGTCCGGAAGGCCGGCCGCAACGTGCCGTTGTCGAGCGCCACCTGGTTGCGCCACGTTGTCTCGTGCGGTGTGGCGACGTCGCGGTCGAACCCGCGCGGCTTGACGAACGGCTCCGGGTTCTTCGTCCAACGGTCTCTCAGCGGCGACTGCAGCTTGAAGCCGGGGATGTTCAGCGGACGCTTGATCGTCAGCCGCTTGCCGGCGCCGCTTCCAGAGACGGAGCCTTGCAGCGCTGTCGGTGGCTCCTCGAGGTCGATCGGCCCGGCGTCCGAGTCAACGGTCAAGCCGCGGAACTCTGGCCGAGAGCTCCTGGCCGAGCCCGGCGCTGAAGGTGCCGACGCGCCGCCCGATCCCGCGCGTCGTGTGGGCACCCGCTGCACGCGCCGTTCGATCTGGGCGCCGGGCCGCTGTTGGACGGTGTGTGCGAGCTCGTGCGCGAGCAGCTCGCGACCGCTTTCGGTGCCCGGCCGGTAGCGGCCCGCGCCGAAGTAAACGTCCTGTCCGTACGTGAAGGCCTGCGCACTGATGTCGCGCGCGGCGTCGCGTGCGGCCGCGTCGTCGTGCACGCGCACGCCGCCGAGGTCGCGGCCGAAGCGCGGCTCGAAGAAGCTGCGCTCGCCCGGCGGCAAGGGCCGGCCCGCTCCCTGCTGCGACGCGATCGTGCGCGCCGCTCCAGGCGTGAGCGCCGGCGCGGCGCTGCCCGTCGGCTTTCGCGAGACCCGTTCGTCGTCGCGCTTGCGCTCCTGCGGCTTCGGCGGTTCCGCTGTCTTCTTCGGCGGATCCGGCTTCTTCGGCGCTGCGACCTTCGGCGGGGCAACGGTCGTCGGCGTCGGCGGGGGCGATTTCGGGACGGGAGGAGGCTTCGGCGCCGCCTTCTGCGCCGCGCCGGGCGCGCGCTGTGGCGGAGGTGCGTGCTTCTTCTTGTCGTCGTCCTCGGCGCGCCGCTGCACCTGCGCATCGCCCGCGCCGCCGGCGGACGACGCAGGCGGCTCCGGCCGCCGCATGATCGACGCCGCGACGCGGTCGGCCTCGCGCTCGTAGTCGTCGTCCGGGGCGCCGACCTCGAGCCGTGCCTGCACGGCCGGATCGGCAAGCCGGCGGACGACGCCGAGGTTCCCGAAGGCCTCCTGCAGCGCTCCCATCGGGTGCGGCTCGCCTGTGTGAGCCGCGGCGGGGCCGAGGCCGGGTGCGGGATCGCCGCCGCGCGACCGCGGGACGGGCCGGCGTGCGGGCTCGGGCGCCGTCACTCGCGGGCCTCCCGTGCCGCGTCGCGGAGCGCGCGCTCGACGTCCCGCCGCTGGTGCAGCTCCCGCGTGTCAACCACGCGGTGCAGGGCCGCCGGAAGGTTCTGCGTCAGGCGCTGGGCGGCCCGTGTGTCGCCGCCTGCGCGGATGACGACTCGATGGATGCGCACGCTCGTCATCGCGCCCGTTCCAGCCAGCCCTCGAGGTCGTTTTCCCGCACGAGGCGCTTCAGCTTCGCGAGCTCTGCGCGCGCAGCAGACGCGACGTGCGGCATCCCGATCGGCGCGCTCTCTGCGGCCGCCGCGAACGCCGCGTTCACCGCGACCGTGACGATGCTGCCGCCCGCGAGCTCGAGCCGTGCGAGCGCGCCGAGGTCGAGCGCGTCCGTCGGCGCCTCGTCCGGCAGTGTCGCGTTCCAGATTCGACGTCGGCTCGTCGCGTCGGGGAACGGAAACTCGAGCACGAAGCGAAGGCGGCGCAGAAAAGCGGGATCGAGCGCGCTCTTGCGGTTCGTCGCGAGCACGGCGAGACCGGGGTAGTCCTCCATGCGCTGCAGGAGGTAGTCGACCTCGATGTTCGCGTAGCGGTCGTGGCTGTCGCGGACGTCGGTGCGCTTCCCGAACAGCGCGTCGGCCTCGTCGAAGAAGAGCAGCGCGCCGCTCGACTCGGCGGCGTCGAAGATCGTGCGGAGGTGCTTCTCGGTCTCGCCGATGTACTTGTCGACGACGCCGGCGAGGTCGATGCGCTGCAGATCGCAGCCGAGCGCTCCCGCGACGACCTCTGCGGCGAGCGTCTTGCCGGTGCCGCTCGGCCCGGCGAACAGCGCGGTGATCCCGCGCGCGCGGCCGAGCTTCGTGCCGAAGCCCCACTCGTCGTACACAACGGGCCGGCGGTCGGCCTGCGCGACGAGCTCGTGCAGCCGTTCGAAGCAACGGATCCGGGCAGGACGAGGTCATCCCACGTGCGGCGCGGCTCGACGATCCGTGCGAGCCCGGCGGCGCTTTGGCGAGCGGCGGTGCGGCACGCGCGCCAGAGTGTCTGCTCGAGCGGCGTCGCGTCGTCGACCTCCGCGACGGCGACGCGGACCGCGTGCGCGAGCGCGTCCGCCGCGAGCGGGAACTGCGCCGCGGTGCGTGCGAGCGGCGCCTCGTCGAGCTCGCCGCCGGCTGCAACGAGCGCGCCCGCGAGCAGCTCTCGGCGCTCGCCGTACGTCGGTGTCGGAACATCGATGCGCGCCGCGCCGGCCGCGGGGTCGCGACCGGTGACGAAGACGACGGTGTCGAGCGGCGGCCAGTCCTCCGGCAGTGCGTCGTCGACGACGTATGCGAGCCGCGAGAGCGCGGCCTCGCGGTCGAGCAGCGCAGCAGCCCGTGCCGGCGGCAGGGCCTTGAGTCGCGTCGGCTGGAGCAGGAAGGCCGTGCGGCCGAGCTGCGCCGCGGTCGCGGCGGCGACTCCGTGGAGCGGCGCGGTCGCCTCGCCCGTGAACGAGAGCAGCGGCGGTGCGCCGGAACGCACGACCGCGGCGAGCAACCGTGCCGCCCGTGCCGCGAGCGCTTCGTGGCGCACTGGCAGACCCGCCGCGTCGAGCGGCTCGAGTGCGCCGGCGAGAGTCGGGTCGGCACCGCCCCCGGTGACGAGCCCGAGCACGCCGTCGGCAACGCGCAGAGCGCGTCCGCTCCACGGCCCGTCGCCGTCGCTTCGGACGAGGTCGAAGTGCGCGAGCCGTCCGCCGCTGCCGAGCGCCGCGGCCTGCCGCGGCAACACGCCGCCGCCCGGGACGAGGAGGTCGAGCACGAGGCGCACGGTCAGGTGCGCGCGCCGTGCGTCGTCCTGCAGGTACGCGCACAACCGCGCGAACGCGGGATCGAGCTCGGTGCAGAGCGCGAGCCCGAGCACGTCCAGCTCGAACGCGTCGAGGCCGAGCGCGTCCGCGATCGCGGCGAGCGGCGCTTCTGCGGCGGGGTCGCTGCGCAGCAAAGCAAGCGCGCGCGCCGCGGCGTCCACCTCGTCGGTGGCGGCGCGCGCTGCCGGGTCGTCGTCGAAGAACCCGGCGTCGAGCGGCAGCGGATCCGGCGACGCGAGGCGCTCGGCCTCGTCGTGGCCGATCGCGAGCCCGGCGAACGCGGGCTCGGCGGGCCAGGTCGCGCGCAGCCACGCGATCCGCCGGCGCGCAAGCGCGCGCGCATGCTCGAGCACGAGCTCGGCCTCGAGCACGCTCACGGCGTCACCGTCACCTGGTCGATGCTCTGCACACCGTTGACGCGGACGAACACGCGCGCGGGCACACCCGGCTCGAGGTCCGGCGGCAGCGCCATCGACAGCTCCCGCGGAGTCGAGCCGCCGCCGTACTCCGTCACCTCGACCGTCGCGTCGCCGACGAGGGTCAGGCACTCGACGCCCGTGTGGAGCAGGCGGTTGCCGTCGATCGTCAGCGTGCCGCCGGCCTGCGTGACGGTCTCGACGTACGGGACGAGCGCGAACGCGACGGTGTTCGAGACGAACGTCGGTCGCCGGCGGAGCGGCTCCCCGATCATGATTCCGTGGCTGACGCGCAGCGTGTGGATGCCAGGCTGCAGCCGCGGGTCGTCGAGGACGGCTACCGTCATCCTGTCCTCGAGCGCGCTCGTCACCTGCGCGACGTCGTCGAGCCCGTCGACGGTGACCATGGTCTCGTCGCCGATGAAGCCCGAGCCCTCCAGCACGAGTGTCTCGCCTACGCGGACCTGCGCGGACGTACGCCGCGCGGCGTGCAGGTCGGTGATCGTCGGCGACATTCCGGCCGTCGCGACCACCTTCGGCCCGGTCGTCCGGGTGAGCGGCCCGACCGGCAGGACGTTCGGCGTGCGCAGCTTGGAGTCGATCTGGACGACCGAGACCTCGTAGGCCGCCGACGGCCGGAACGGCTTGCTCAACGCCGTCCACACCTTCGAGAAGTCTTCCAGCGAGAGCGGGTCGAGCGTGATCTTCACCGCCTCGTCCGCCTCGAGCAGATCCGGGTCGAGCACCTGCACGCCGCCGCCGGTCTCGATCGCGGGCGTGAGGATCGGATAGTCGTTGAGGATCCGCATCGCGCTGCCGAGCAGGTCGTGCGCGACGATCTCGTCCTGAAGCGTGTCCGACCCGGCGGCCTTCGTCGTCCCGTACGTGTTGAGGAGGTAGTAGAGGTTGAGCGCGAGCGGGGGATGCCCGTACGCGCCGCGCTCGCCGCGGTTGCGGGGCGGCATGTTGCTGAGCGCGCCGTTCAGCGACACCCGGTAGAGAAAGAGGTTGACGACCGGCGCCTCGGCGTCCGGCTCGTCGGGCGGATTGCCGATCGTCACGACCGTGCCTGCCGGCTGGTCGAGTCGGTCGTGGAGCAGTCGCTGGAGCGAAAGCCCGACCGCACCGATCGCGGCGTAGGAGCTCATCGCGCGTACGACCTCGTGGCCAGGTAGTCGTCGAACCCGGACGGCGGCGGCGGGCTCGGCGCTCGCGGAGCAGGCACGGGCGCAGGCGGCGGGTCGAGCCGGATCTCGATCGACCCGATCTCGAGCCGCGGCTCAGGTTCCGCGGGCGTCGCCGCCTCGCGCGCCTCCGGAGGCGGCCGCCGGAGCACAGATGGCGCCGCTGCGGGCCGCGCCTCGCGCAGCACGCGCACCTGCGGCGCCGGCGGCGCGGGCGGCTCGGCGGGGAGGAGCACGGTCGTCTCGATCTCGATCGCGGGCGATGCCCGCTCGCCGGGCGGGTGCGCTGCGACGACGACCGTCGGCGCAGCGGGCACGGCCTCGGTCAGGTCCGCGTCGACCATGCGGGCCGGCGGCGCTGCGGGAGTCGGCATCGGCGCCCCAGGCGGCGGCGACGGCGGCTGCACGAGGGCAGGCGGCGGGTCGTCGTGGATCGGCGTCGCGCGCGCATCGTGGTGTGCGGCCGCGGGCTGCGCAGACGGGGGCGGCTGCGCTTCGGGCACGGCCGCCCGTTCAGCGGCGGGCGCGGCGGCGGGTGCTGGGTCGGGTTTGCGCCGCACCGCGGGCGTTGCGGGCGCCGGCGTCACAGACGGCGCGACCGCTGCGACGGCCGCCGGGGCCGGCGGAACCGCAGCGACGACGGGTACCGGAGCGGGCTCCGGGGACGGGATGGGTTCCGGCGCGGCAACAGGCGCCGCTTCGGCTGCGGCGCGCCCCGGCTCGGTGATCGTCTCGACGTCCTCGACGGCGAGCTCCGGCGCGCGCGGCGACGTCTCGGGCAGCCCCGGCGGCCGAATCCCAGCCGTGAGCCCCGCACCGCGGGCGACGATCCGGGCGACGAACGGGCTCGTGCTCACGGCGCGCCCATCTCCGCGTCGATCAGCTCGATGTAGCGCGCGCGCCGCTCCGGGGCGAGGGCGATGATCTCCGCCTCGCTCCAGTGGTAGCGGCACGCGAGTGTGTGCACCTCGAGCTCGAGCCGCGCACGCCGCTGCTCCAGCTCGGTCCAGAGGTAGGCGCCCGGATCGAGCGCCGCGACGATCTCGTCGCCGCATGCCGGGCAGGCGCCGCGAAGCAGGAGCTCCGCCGCCGAATCGAGCTCCTCGAGGAGCTTGGACGCCTCTGCAATGACGTCGTCGTCGACCCATTCCGCGTCGACGATGCAGGCGCTGACGAGCTCGCGGGCCGCGGCGTCCGGATCGTCGAGCGCGCGGAGCGCTGCGCGCTCATGGTCTGCGCCTGTCGCGGCGCGGACGCGCAGCCGGCCGTCGGTCGAGAGCGGCGCGGGCTCGGCAGCGACGTCGCCGAGCAGCGTGCTCACGGACACCACGAGCTCGAGCGTCTCGCCGCACGCGCAGTCGACGATGCACTCCATCGTGTCGCCGACGAGCACGCGCCGCAGTGCAAGCACGACGCGGTCGCGGTCGCCGATCGTCAGCGCACGTGCATCGTCGAGCCCGAACGGGTCGCCGTCGTCGAGCGCCTCGACCGCCGCCGTCACGAGCGCGCTGACGCGGGCAGCGGGAACGTCGTGCGCGAACGAATCGACGAGGGTGCGCTCCGCGGCGGCGTCGGGCGTCGCGAGCCGCACCTCCCGGAGGCATCGTCCGTTGCGCCACAGTCCCGATGCGAGCGTGACGTCCGTCGGTCCGGGCATGGATTACGACGGTGGCTCGAGGAACGACGGACCCGCGGGCTCCTTCAGTGCGGTGTCGCGCTCCCAGCCCTCGTTCTCGAGCTTCAGGTTCTGGATCGCGACCGCGTTCGCGTTCGCGTCGAGCTCCGGCAGCGACTGGAACTCCGAGACCCAGCAGCGGAACACGTGGTACGCGATCACCCGCTGTCCGGCCTCGTTGTAGAGCTCGATCGTGACGTCCTTGCGGAAGTCCTTGAGCGAGACCTCGAGCCCGAGGCCCGCGCCGAAGTCCCAGACCTTGTTCGCCCATTGCTCGAACTCGGGGTCGTGGGTGACGCCGCGCTCGAGCGTGATCGCCTCGAACTCGGTCTTGCCGGGTGACTTGCGGCTCGAGGAGGGGTCGCCGCCCTCGCGGTGCTTCACCGCCTCGGTCGTCCGCTTGAGCGCGCTGACCTTGCTGACGCCGGCGACGTACTTGTTGTCCCACTTGACCCTGAACTTGAAGTTCTTGTACGGGTCGAACCGATCGGTGTTGACGGTGAATTCCATCGTGCCTCCCTAGACGTCGAGCTGTCCCGCGAGCTGTGTGATCTGGATGACGACGAACTCGGCAGGCTTGAGCGGCGCGAAGCCGACGATGATGTTGACGACGCCGAGGTCGACGTCCGCCTGCGTCGTCGTCTCCGAGTCGCACTTCACGAGATATGCCTGGCGCGGCGACTCACCCTCGAAGGCGTGCTGCCGGAACAGGTTGTGCATGAACGTGCCGACGTTGAGCCTGATCTGCGCCCAGAGCGGCTCGTCGTTCGGCTCGAAGACCGCCCACTTCGTGCCGCGGAAGAGCGACTCCTCGATGTACAGCGCGATTCGGCGCACCGGCACGTACTTCCACTGGTTCGCGAGCTGGTCGGCACCGTAGAGCGTGCGCGCTCCCCACACGACGTTCCCGTAGACCGGCAACGCGCGTGTCACGTTGAGGCCGAGCGGGTTGAGCGTCCCCTGCTGCGGATCGTCGACGGGAACGTCGACCCCGGTGAGGCCGCGGAGGTTCGCCTCGGTCCCGGCCGGCGCTTTCCAGACCCCGCGCGACGAGTCGATCCGCGCATACAGCCCGGCGATCGCGCCCGCCGAGGGCATCGCCCGCGAGCGGTTTCCCTGCATCGGGTCCGGGAAGTCGAGCCGCGGGAAGTACGCGGCTGCATTCGCGCTCTTCGGCGTGTTCGGGTCGTTGATCCAGTCGTAGGCGCCCGGGACCGATATCACGCTCGTCGGCAGGTCGACGATCATGAACGACCGCCGCACCTCGCAGTACGCCATCGCCTCGCCGAGCGCGCCGTTGTCGCGCGCGACGACGTCGTCCGGAATCACGAGCAGGTTGAACAGGTCGACGTGCTTGAGGGCATAGATGCCGCTCTTGTCGGACTCGTTGCCGATCACGTCGCTCGAGATCACCGGCGGCGTGCCGTCTGCGCCGAGCGTGGCGGCACGCTGCGCCAGCTCGGGCGTCCTGTCGGCCGTCGACGGGCTGTACGCGGAGACGTTCTGTGACTGCGTGTTGCCCGCGAAGCCGATTGTCCCCGCCGCGGTCCCGCTGAGCGCGATCGTCGTGTCCGGCCGTCCGCCGGCCGTGATCACCAGCTGGTCGGCGGCGAGCGCGACCTTGGCGCCTGCGAGCTCGTTCTTGACGGTGGGGTTGGCGAGCGCCGCGCCCTGCAGCATCGCCTGCACGCCCGCGCGCAGCTCCTCCTTCGTCGAGAACGTCGCGTGCACCGCAAGGAGCGTCAGGCCCGCGATGTTCACCGCAGTGCCCTGCACGTTCACCGCGACGTCGACCGTGACGGGGTTGACGCTCGTGTCGAACGCAGTGTCGACCGGGCCGCCGAGCGATTGCGTCAGCGCCTGGCCGACGGTTCCCGTCGGCGACGGATTGCGCCCGGCCGAACCGTCGATCTCCGTGCCGCCGTTCTGGACGCCCAGGCCGAGCGCCGGCGCGATGTCGTCGACGGACGCCGGGAGGACGTGCACGGACGAGCGTTCGTCCGCCGTGCCGCTCGTCAGCAGGATGTGCTTGTGGCCTCCGCCCCCGCTCGCCATGACCGTCAGGTCGGTCGGCCCGAGGCCGGCGGCCGGGAAGGCGTTGGTGATCCCGTCGACGATGTTGTTCGCGCCGGTCGGCCCGGTCGCGTCGGCGAGCAGGACGAGCTCGACCGGCGGCTGGCCGTTGAGGCTGAGGGCGAGCCGTCCTCCCGCATTCAGCGTGAGCCCACTCGGGACCTCGCTGCCTCCGAGGCTCGTGCCGGCGACCGTTGCGGGAAGGCCGGGCGCGAGGTCGGCCGAGACGAGCTGCGAGCTGTAGTTGACGACGTCCTTGGCGAAGTTCGGCGATGCCGAGTTCATCGACAGGTTGAGATACGACTCGCTCGTGCCGGGAACGAGCGTGCCGCCGGAGACGACGAACTCGGTGACGGTGAGGTTGAAGAGGCTGTTCGGGTTGGTCGTCCCGTCGTCGACGGTGATCTGCAGCGTGTTGCCCCAGGCTCCGGACGACGCCGCGGTGAGGACGAGCACGGGATTGCCGGCGGTGTTGCCGAGCGTGACCGACGCAGGCGACGCCCCGACCGCCGTCCGGACGATCCACGCCTCGGAACCTCCGTTGACAAAGAACTGTTGGACCGCGTACGTCAGCGGGCTGTCGGGATCCAGGTCGCCGAACGCGCGCTGGAAGTCGCCGAAGCTGAACACGTGGACGGGCTGGTCGGCCGGTCCGCGCTTCGTATATCCGACGAACGCCGTGACGGAGGTCGAGACGCCGACGATGGTGTGGACGTTGCTCGGGAGCTCCTCGATGTAGACGCCGGGATAGGTGGGTGTGATCGGCACGGTGCCTCCTGGCGCCTACGGCGCTGGTCGTGGTTCGAAGAACAGGTCGCCGCGCCGTCTCGCGTCGCGAACGGCGGAGCGGACGGCATGCGGCGACAGCTCGCCGAGGAGTCGGCGGCGCGGTCGCAACTCGTAGAGGACGGCGGTGCGCGCGTCGTCGGCGACCGTCAAGGCCTGCGCGTGCGGCGTGCGCCGGAGCAGAGCGTCGACCTCGGCGGTGTTTGCGTCGCGGTCCTGCGCGATCACGACGTCCGCGTCGGTCATGACGACCGCGTCGGCGACCGACGCGACGTTGTCCGAGCAGCGCACGACGGTGACGTCGGGATCGTCTGCGAAAACGCTCTCGAGAATGTCATCGAGCAAGCGCGGCATCGCGAAGATCAACACGCGGGTCTCGGGCACGCACGTCCTTGCCGTCGACTATCCGCACTGCCCGTGCCGACGGAAATGGGCAATCAGATCGATCTTTGATCCACGCGAGGACCACGCACGCGTCAACCGAACGGACTGGTCCTCCCTCCGCGGGACGACGTGCGATGGGCCGGGCTGGGATCGAACCAGCGACCTTGGGATTAAAAGTCCCCTGCTCTACCAACTGAGCTACCGGCCCTCGATGCGAGTCTAAGCCGCTCCGCGCCCGATGGAACGGTACAGTCGGGGCCTGTTGAGGCAGCTGCTTGCGATCGGACTGGCGGGCGCCGCGATCGGACTGCTCGCCGGTTGCGGCGGCACGACCACGGTCACCGTCACGCAGACCGTGACGCGGACGGTCACCGCCCCGACCCCGTCGGTGTCTGCGTGCTCGGCCGGGCAACTCGGAGGAATCTTCGCCGGCATTCGCGGCAGCGCCGGCGCGGGCCAGATCAGCTATCGGCTGACGCTGACGAATACGAGCAACGGGCCGTGCTACGTCTCGGGTCTTCCGTCGGTGCAGCTGATCGACGCGCAGGGCGGGAACCTGCCGACGTCGGTGACCGCCGCGCAACCCGGCCAGGCGACGGCAGCGAAGATCGTGCTCCAGCCCCGATCGTCGGCCACGTCCGACGCGCGATTCTCGCCCGACGTGCCCGGGCCGGGGGAGGGGCAGGCGAACCAGCCCTGCGAGCCTGTCGCGCACCAGATACAGGTCACCCCGAACGGCGGCGGCACGCTCGTCGTGCCGGTGAGCCCGCCGACGTCCGTCTGTGAGCACGGCTCGCTGCGGATGACGGTTCTCACGGCGGCCTGACGCTCCACCGATTCTCAGCCCGCTCACAGGAAGCGCTGAGACACTTGGCAGGTGAGCGCGAACGACCCAGGGAACCGGATTCTCGTCGTCGACGACGAGCCGTCGATCGTCGACGCGGTCGCGACCGCGCTCCGCTACGAGGGGTATCGACGTCGAGGAGGCGGTGAACGGCCGCGACGCGATGCAGGCGGTCGCGCGCCGCGAGCCCGACCTCGTCGTCCTCGACTGGATGCTCCCCGACCTCGACGGCCTCGAGGTCGGCCGGCGGCTGCGGGAGCAGGGCTTCAAGACCGCGATTCTCTTCCTGACGGCGAAGGACTCGACCGAGAACAAGGTCGAGGCGCTGCGCGCCGGCGGCGACGACTACGTGACGAAGCCGTTCAGCCTCGCCGAGCTCGTCGCGCGCGTGCAGGCGATCCTCCGCCGCACCGGCGGCGCGCTTCCCGGCGACGTTCTCCGCTACGCGGATCTCGTCCTCGACGAGCAGCGCCACGAAGTGTTCCGCGGCGAGACGCGCATCGAGCTGACCGGAACGGAGTTCAGCCTGCTCCGGTACTTCCTGCTGAATCCGCGGCGCGTGCTTTCGAAGACGCAGATCCTCCAGAACGTGTGGCGGTACGACTTCGGCGGCAACTCGAACGTCGTCGAGACGTACGTGAGCTACCTCCGCCGGAAGCTCGACGCGACCGGGCCGCCGTTGATCCGCACCGTGCGGCAGGCGGGCTACATGCTCGAGCTGCGGAGCTAGGACGCACTGCGACGTGTTCAAGCGCCTCTCGCTGCGCGCGCGCCTTGTCCGCTGGGAGTGATCGTGCTGGCGGCGCTCGGGCTGCGGCGCGCGCCGACGTCGCGACGTACACGTCGCTGCACTCGTTCCTCATCGATCGCACCAACTCGACGCTCGACTCGCTGCAGCACGCGTTCGGACAGCCCGGCTTCGCCGGATCGGGTCCGGGTCAGCCGCCGGTCTACATCCAGCTCCGTGCGGCGAACGGGACGACGATCATCGCGCAGCAGTCCTCGCCGACGTTCGACACCGACGGCGAACGGTCGCCGCCGAAGCTGCCGGCGACGATCTCGCTCACCGGCGCCGTGCAGCGCGGTCCGGATCTCGTGCGCTACTTCGACGTGCCGACGGTGTCGGGCGACGACCGCTACCGCGTGCGTGTGTCGCACGAGCCGGGGAAGGCGGGGATGCTCGTCGTCGCGATGTCGCTGAACGACGTCGACGACACGCTGCACCGGCTCGTCGTCGTCGAAGCCGCGGTGACCGCAGCAGTTCTCGCGGCGCTCACGCTGCTCGCGCTCTGGCTCGTGCGCGACGCACTCCGGCCTTTGCGCGCGATCGAGCGCACGGCCGGCGCGATCGCGGACGGCGACCTCACGCAGCGCGTCGAACGCGCCGACAACCGGACCGAGGTCGGCCGGCTCGGAGTCGCGCTCAACGCGATGCTCGGCCAGATCGAGTCGGCGTTCCGCGCGCGTGAGGCGTCGGAGCAGAAGCTGCGCCGCTTCGTCGCCGACGCATCGCATGAGCTACGGACTCCGCTCACGGCGGTGCGCGCGTACGCCGAGCTCTTCACGCGCGGCGCCGACCGGCGGCCGGACGATCTCGCGCGCTCGATGGCGGGGATCGAGCGCGAGTCGGAACGGATGAGCCTGCTCGTCGACGACCTGCTCCTGCTCGCGCATCTCGACGAAGGCCGGCCGTTCGAACGCGAGGATGTGCAGCTCGACGATGTCGTCCGCGAGGCCGTCGACTCGGCGCGCGCCGTCGAGCCGGAACGCGAGATCACGCTCGACGTCGTGCCGCTCGTCGTGCTCGGCGACCACGACCGGCTGCGCCAGATCGTCGACAACCTGCTCGCGAACGTGCGCGCGCATACGATCGACGCGTCGCCGGTGCACGTCACGCTCGCGCGGGCGAACGGCTCCGCCCGGATCGAGGTCGCCGACAGCGGGCCGGGCCTGAGCGACGACGACCTCGCCCGCGTGTTCGAGCGCTTCTACCGCGCCGACGACTCGCGCTCGCGCTCGACCGGCGGCGTCGGGCTCGGCCTCTCGATCGTCGCCGCCGTCGCGGCAGCGCACGGCGGCGAGGTCGATGCGCGTTCCGCGCCGGACGGCGGCGCCGTCTTCGGGATCACGCTGCCGCTCGCCGCGTCGAACTAGATCGCGAGCCCGCTCTCCGGCTCGAAGAAATGCAGTCGCTTCGTGTCGACGACCAGGCGGAGCGGCTCGCCTTCGTGCGCGGTCGTGTCCGGGCTAACCCGTGCGACGAAGACAGACGTCGTGTCCTCGAGCGATTCGGCGAACTCGTCCGCGCGGCCGGCGACGACGGGAAAGTGGACGAGCACCTCGGAGCCGAGCGTCTCGGTCAGCTTGCAGACGGCGGCGAGCGTCCGCCCAGGGCCTTCTTCCGTCGCGAAGGCTGCGTCCTCCATGTCCTCCGGCCGGATTCCGAGGATGACGTCCCGGTCCTCGTATGCGAGCAGCGCGGGCCGCTCCGCGACGAGCCGGTCGTCGACCGCGAGGCTGTGCTCGCCGAACCGTGCGGTCAGCTCGCCGTTCGCGCGCGTCAGCCGAGCTTCGATCATGTTCATCGACGGCGAGCCGATGAAGCCGGCGACGAAGCGGTTTGCAGGCCGGCGGTAGACGTGGTCCGGCGTGTCCACCTGCTGCAGCGTTCCCGCGCGCATCACCGCGACGCGGTCGCCCATCGTCATCGCCTCGGTCTGGTCGTGCGTGACGTAGATCGTCGTCACGCCGAGTCGAGCGCTGGAGGCTCTGGATCTCCGCCCGCATCTGCACACGCAGCTTCGCGTCGAGGTTCGAGAGCGGCTCGTCCATGAGAAACGCCTGCGGCTCGCGGACGATCGCACGGCCCATTGCGACGCGCTGCCGCTGGCCGCCCGAAAGCGCCGCCGGCTTGCGCTCGAGCAGATCCTCGAGTCCGAGCGTGCGTGGCGGCATCGTGGACGCGCCGGCCGATCTCTCCTTTGCCGACTCCGCGCAGCTTGAGCCCGAACGCGAGATTCGCAGCGACCGTCATGTGCGGATAGAGCGCGTAGTTCTGGAACACCATCGCGATGTCGCGGTTCCGTGGTGTCACGTCGTTGACGACGCGTCCGCCGATCGTGATCTCGCCCTCGCTGATGTCCTCGAGTCCGGCGACCATGCGCAGCGCAGTCGTCTTGCCGCAGCCGGACGGGCCGACGAAGACCATGAACTCGCCCTCGTCGATTGCGAGGTCGAGCCTGTCGACGGCCACCGTCCCGTCGGGGAACATCTTCGACACGTCCTGGAACTCGATCGCGGCCATTCGCTTCTCCGATCAGCCCTTGATCGCGCCGCCGAGCCCCGAGCCGCGCAGGAACGAGCGCTGGAACACGAGGAAGGCGACGATGGGAACGATGCAGGCGATGAACAGCGCCGCGAGGAAGACGCCGAGCTCCGTCTGCGACTGGATCGTCGGCAGCCGCACCGAAAGCGGCTGCTTGTCGGGATTCGTGAGCACGAGCAGCGGCCAGAGGAAGTCCTTCCACGACGCGAGCACCGCGAACACGGAGACGACGCCGAGGATCGGCTTCGACATCGGCAGCACGACGGACCAGAAGAGTCGGAACGGGCTCGCGCCGTCGATCCGCGCCGCCTCGAAGATCTCGCGCGGCAGGTTGTCGAAGAAGCGCTTCACGAGCACGACGTTGAACGCGCTCGCGCCGGCGGGCAGCCAGATCGCCCAGTAGCTGTCGATGAACGAGTGGTGGATCAGCGGCGGGTGCACGACCTCGATGTAGAGCGGGACGAGCAGCACCACGACCGGGACGAACAGCGTCACGTACAGCAGGCCCATGATGAAGCCGCCGTACCTCGGTCGCAGCACCGAGAGCGCGAAGCCGCCGGTCGTCGCGACGACGATCTGCACGAACCACGAGCCGATCGCGATGACGATCGTGTTCCAGAAGTAGCGGCCGACGTGGACGTTCGTCCACGCCTCGCTGAGGTTGCTCCACGCGACGCCGTGCGGGAAGCACCCCATCGGATGCGAGATCGTGTCGTTCGTCGGCGTGATCGCCGCCTTCGCGAGCCAGAGGAGCGGTCCGAGGCCGACGACGACGAGACCGACGAGGATCAGCGCCTGCGTCCCGCCGATGCCCCACCTCACGCTCGGGCGGTTCCAGTCCGACCTCGTGATCAGGCCGCCATTCTGGGCCGCAGCGGGCGTGCGCCTCCTCCGGCTCATCGCGTGCTCCACGAGCGCGTCGCGCGGAGATAGACGAGCGAGAACAGCGCGAGGAAGCCGGCGAGCATCAGGCTGAGCGCCGTCGCCTTGCCGTAGTCGCCGCCGAGCGAGTTGCCGAACGCGTAGTTGTAGATCAGCAGCAGCACCGTCAACGTCGAGTTGGTCGGTCCGCCCGACGTGAACAGGTACGGCTCGAGGAACACCTGCGCGGTCCCGATGATCTGGAGGATCAGCGTGACGAGGAGGATGGTGCGCAGCTGCGGCAGCGTGATGTGCCAGACCTTCCGCCACAGCGACGCGCCGTCGACCGAGGCGGCCTCGTACAGCTCGGGGTTCACGCGCGGTCAGCGCCGCGAGATAGATGATCACCGTCGCGCCCGCGTTCGCCCAGGTCGACTCGAGCACGAGCGACGGCATCGCCGTGCTCGCCGACTGGAGCCATGGGTACGGCCCGAGACCGATCCAGCCGAGGATCGTGTTGAACACGCCCTCCGAGCTCGCGTCGTAGAACGTTCTCCAGAGGAGCACCGCGACGACCGGCGGGATCACGACGGGGAGGTAGGCGAGCGCGCTGTAGATGCCGCCGCGTTTCCGCACCTCGCTCATCAGCACTGCGGCGGCGAGCGGGATCGGATAGCCGAAGAGCAACGCGAGCAGTGCGAACTCCATCGTGTTCTTCACCGCGATCGGCAACAGAGGGTCGTGCAACACCGCACGGAAATTGTCGATCCCGACCCACGTCGGCGCCTGCACGAGGTTCGTGTGCTGCAGCGACATGATCACCGTGCGCACGATCGGGTACCACGAGAACGCCCCGAACACGAACAGCAGCGGCAGCAGGAAGAGGAGCGTCGTCAGCCCGCCGCCCCGCACCCACGTCGCCGGCGAGTGCCGCACCTTGTGACGGACGCGGACGCGCGGCGGCCCGCTCGCGGGCACCGGCTTTCTGGTTGTGCCCACGGCGGGCCTCACGCGGTTGATCGTAGACATCGTCGTCCGTTGCACCTCGGCTCGACGGGCGGCCGGCCTCGTCGCCCGAGGGCCGGCCGCCCGACGAGGCTTTGGTGCGTCAGTTCCCCTGGCTGATGTCCGCCTGGGCGGTGCTGTTCGCCTGCTGCAGCATCGACTGGACGTCCGTGTTCTTGTTCGTGAGCACCGCCTGAACGACGGCGTCGAGGGAGTGGTACACGCTCTGCGTCGAGGCCTCGGGCTCTGGGATCAGCGTCTGCTTGAAGATGCCGGTCGTGAACGGCTTCATCTGGGCGATCGGCACGTTGATGTAGGGCTTGATCCACGAGTTCGCGAGGACGTACTGCGCCTTGTTGAAGATCGGGAGGGCCGGAACGCCGACCGGCTGCTTCGCCGCCGCGAGCGTCTTCGCGTTGCGGATCGCCTGCGGCTTGCTGATCAGCGGCGACTCGTAGAAGAAGTCGATCCACTTCACCGCCGCCGCCTTCGTCGCGGCGTTCGCGTCCGGGCGGACGCCGACGAGGGTGCCGCCGCCGAGGACGCCCGCGTTCTTGTTCGCGAGCGGGATCGTCGCGAGCCCGTAGATGCTCGGGTCGATGTTGCTCGCCGAAACGAGGTTCGTGTAGACGTCCGAGCCGCTGATGTACATGCCGACGTTGCCGGCGGCGAACGCCTGGTTGATGTCGCTCCAGCCGTAGTCGAAGTTGGAGCCCATCGAGTTGTCCGTCCAGCGCATCGCCTTCAGCATGTTCAGCGCGGTCACGGTCGCCGGGTTGTCGAGCGTCGCGACCGCCTTCGTGCCCGACCCGGTCTCCATCCGGCCGCCGAGCGCGTAGATGACCGTCGTCAGGATCCAGCCCGCGGTGTTGTCGTCCTTGGCCATCTCGACGTAGCCGGGCTTGCCGGTCTTCTGGGCGATCACCTTGGCGTCCTGGCGGAGCTGGCCCCACGTCGTCGGCGGCTTGTTCGGGTTGAGTCCCGCCTGCGTGAAGAGCTTGCGGTTGTAGTGGAGCGCCTGCGCGTACGCGCCCTTCGGGAGCGCGACGATCTTGCCCTTCGACGTCGTGCCTTCCGCGATCACGGCCGGGTTGTACTTGCTGTAGTACGGCAGGGCCTTCACGAGTGACGTCAGATCGGCGAGCTGCCCGTTGTCACCGAGCGTGCGCGCGTCGGTGAACGGCACCTCGAACACCGTCGGCAGCGTGCCGGCGGCGAGCTTCGCCGCGAAGGTCGGCCCTGTCCACTGGTACTCGACGGGCTTGATGGTGATCGACGGGTTCGCCTTCTCGAACTGGGCGACCTGAGCGTTGAACTGATTGACGGCAGCCTGGGTGCTCCCCGGGATCAGCGAAGCGACGCTGATCGTCACCGTCTTCGCCGCGCCGGCCGACACCCGCGTCGCCGCGCTCGTGGCTGCGGTCACGCACAGTGCCACCACGCAAGCGATGGTCACGGCGGCCGTCATGGCCTTCCGAGTGGACTTCATCGTCCCTCCTTGTTGTCCGATGCAGAACCGAATGTCGTGGTGGTCTGGCGGAGCCAGACCGTCGTGTCCTGGGGCACCGCACCTCCTTCGAGCTCATCGCTCGCGAGTACGACGCGGGAACCGGCCGGAAGTTCGACCGGAGCCGCGCCGAAGTTGACGAGACAGGCGAAGCCTCCGCCGCGGGCGAAGGCGAGAACGGAATCGGGGGAGGAAAGCCAGGTGAGCGCGCCGTCCGGCGACCACGGAGCCGTGCGCCGCAGCGCAGTCCGGCGCGGTACAGCGAGAGCATCGACGCGTCGTCCTCGGACTCGGCCGCGACGGTGAGCGGCGCCCAGTCGTCGGGCTGGTCGAGCCACGCGCGATCCGCGCCCTCGCGGCTGAAGCCGTACGGCGGGCGGTCGCCCGTCCAGGGCAGCGGAATGCGGCAGCCGTCGCGCCCGGGGTCGACACCGCCGGAGCGGAGCCACATCGGATCCTGGCGGCGCTCGAACGGAATGTCCTCGACCTCCGGCAGGCCGAGCTCCTCGCCCTGGTAGACGTACAGCGAGCCCGGGAGCGCCATCGCGAGCAGCGCCGCCGCCCGGGCGCGCCGCGTCCCGAGCTCGAGATCGGTCGGCGTCCCGGCACGCTTCGACTCGAACGCGAACGCGGTGTCGGCGCGGCCGTAGCGCGTGACCGGCCGCGTCACGTCGTGATTCGAGAGCACCCACGTCGTCGGCGCGTCGACGGGAGCGTGGGCGGCGAGCGCGGTCTCGATCGACGTGCGCATCCGCGCGGGCTCCCACGGACAGGACAGGAAGTCGAAGTTGAACGCGGTGTGCAGCTCGTCCGGGCGGAGATACCGCGCGAACCGCTCCGCGTCGGGCAGCCAGATCTCGCCGACGAGGACCCGCGGCTCGGCATAGCTGTCGGCGATCCGCCGCCACTTGCGGTAGATCTCGTGGAGCGTGTCGCGGTCCATGAACGGGTGCTCGCCGCCCGGTGGATCGTCCTCCGGGGCCTCTGCGAGCTCCGGGTCCTTGACGAGCAGCGCCGCCGAGTCGATGCGGACGCCGGCGACGCCGCGGTCGAACCAGAAGCGAAGGATGTCCTCGTGCTCGAGCCAGACGTCGTGATGCGTCCAGTTGAGATCGGGCTGCTCGGGGGCGAAGAGGTGGAGGTACCACTCGCCGTCCTCGACGCGGGTCCACGCCGGGCCGCCGAAGATCGACTGCCAGTCGTTCGGCGGCAGCTCCCCGTCCGTGCCGGTCCCGGGACGGAACCAGAACCGCTCCCGCTCCGGCGAGCCCGGCGGTGACGCGAGTGCGGCGGTGAACCACGGATGCTGGCTCGAGACGTGGTTCGGAACGATGTCGACGATGGTGCGAATCCCGAGCGCGCGCGCCTCGGCGATCAGCTCCTGCGCCTCCTGGAGCGTCCCGAAGGCGGGATCGATCGCCCGGTAGTCGGCGATGTCGTACCCGGTGTCCGCCAGCGGCGACGGGTACCACGGGTTGAACCAGAGAGCGTCGACGCCGAGGTCGCGGAGGTACGGCAGGCGCTCCCGGACGCCGGCCAGGTCGCCGATTCCGTCGCCGTTCGCGTCGGAGAAGCTGCGGACGTAGACCTGGTAGACGACGGCGTCGCGCCACCACCGGAGGTCGGCCTCCGGCTGCGGTCTGGGGCGCCGTCCCGTCATCGGGCTCGGGGGTCTGAGGCGCCGTCGCCGTCGTTCCCGCTCGCGTCACGCGGCGAGAATGGCATGTTAGACAATCGAATGCAAGACCAGAACAAGATCTTGCATGATTTCGACGTAGTTGCGCAAATTAGACGAGAGGTCGCGCCGGCGCCGCGCCGGTCGAGCTCCGCGCGACGATCTCGGGCTCGAAGAACAGCTCCTCGGCCGAGACCGGCGACCCCTCGATCTGCCCCGCCAGCATCTCGACCGCCGCGCGGCCGATCGCCTCGATCGGCTGGCGGACCGTCGTCAGCGGCGGATCGGTGCAGCTCATGAACGTGGAGTCGTCGTAGCCGACGACGGAGACGTCGGCGGGGACGGAGAGGCCGGCCCGCCGCGCCGCGCGGATCGCGCCGAGCGCCAGCGGATCGCTCGCGCAGACGATGCCGGTCGCGCCGTGCCCGATCAGCCGCGTCGCCGCCGCATGCCCGCCCTCGAGCGAGAACCTCGTCCGTTCGACGAGCTCCGGGGCCAGCGCGTTCCCCGTCGCGCGGGCCGCCACCGCCTCGAATGCTGCGAGCTTGCGCAGAGACGGGACGTGGTCCGGCGGCCCGAGGATCAGCCCGATCCGTTCATGGCCGAGGTACGCCAGATGACCGTAGGCCTGCTCCATTGCGACGGCGTCGTCCGTCGAGACGCGCGGGAAGTCCAGGTGCTCCGCGGCGGCGTTGACGAGCACGACCGGCAGGCGCAATTTCAGCAGCCGGGTGTAGTGCTCGTGAGGCGCGTCGGCCTCGGCGTACTGGCCGCCGGCGAAGACCATTCCGGAAACCTGCCGCTCGAGGAGCATCTCGACGTACTCCGCCTCGGACATGCTGCCGGTGCGGGTGCACAGCACGGCGTTGAACCCACGCTGCGCGAGGGCCCCGGCGACGACCTCGGCCAGCGCGGGGAAGATCGGGTTCTGCAGCTCCGGCACGACGAGCCCGACCATCCGCGCCCGGCGCACGCGCAGGTGCGTTGGCCGCTCGTAGCCGATCACGTCGAGCGCGGTCAGCACGGCCGCTCGGGTCGTGTCGGAGATTCCCGGCTTCCCGTTGAGGACGCGACTGACCGTCGCCTCGCTCACACCGGCCTGCTTGGCGACGTCGGCGAGTTTGCCGGCCATTGCTGCAATTCTACGACAAATACCTGCAAGTCTTGCGGGCGGACAGCGCAGGAGCGGCCCCGGACGCCGTCGCTAGGTCTGCCGGTCCCAGGCGTCGAGGAGCTGCTCGACGTTTCGCCGCTGGTCGTCCGAGAACTCCATCCGGCCGAGCAGGCGCCGCGCCTCGACCGGGTCGTCGTTCTCGACCGCGGCCTCGAGGTGCTCCCGGAGCGGCGTCGGCTGGGCGAGCTGCCGGCGGAGCCAGCGGAGGAGGCTCACCTGCGCGGCGTCCATGCCGTGAAGTCTGTCACGGTTTGACGCGACACCCGGCCGCGCGACAGACTCTCTCCGGTGCGCTGGCAGAACCTAATCGGGAGGGGCAAGCCGGCGGCGAAGGCGCCTGGTCCGCGCAGCGACGACGAGCAGCGCCTGCTGCTGCAGCAGCAGGAGATCGACCAGCTGAACACGGTCTTCGCGGCGCCGCCGTGGCTCGAGGACCTCGGGCGTTCCTCGTGGCTCCTCGCCGGGTTCTTCCTCGTCATCGGGGCACTGATCTGGCTGCTCGCCACCACGATCACGATCGTCGGGCCGGTCGTCGCCGGGACGGTCGTCGCCGCGGTGACGATTCCGATCGTCGGTGCGCTGCAGCGCCGCCGCGTGCCGCGTGCCGCCGGCGCCGCGATCGTCCTCGTCGCCCTCGTCGCGATCATGATCGGGATCCTCGCTGCTCGTGATCGCGGGCATCAAGGATCAGAGCGGCGCAGATCTCGCAAGCCGCCGACAACTGCCGCGTCGAAGGTGCAGAGCTGGATGGAGAGCCTCGGCGTCAACACGTCCGGCGCGAGCTCCGCGAACGCCTCCGTGTCGAAGTCGGTGCCGGAGATCATCTCGACGTTCAAGACCGGCATCGTGAACGGAATCAAGGGCATTACGTCGCTCGCGCTCGGGCTCTCGTTCTTCGCGCTCAGCCTGTTCTTCCTCTTGAAGGACGGCCCGTCGATGCGCGCGGCGGTCGACCAGCATCTCGGCGTACCGGAGAAGGTCGCGGAGACGATCACCGGCGGCGTGATCACGTCGCTGCGCGGCTACTTCAAGGGCGTGACGATCGTCGCGGCGTTCAACGGCATCGTCGTGACCCTCGGCGCGCTCGTCCTCGGCGTGCCGCTCGCGGGGACGATCGGCCTCGTCACCTTCGTCACGGCGTACATCCCGTACCTCGGCGCGTTCGTCGCCGGCGCGTTCGCCGTCGTGATCGCGCTCGGCGACGCAGGGGACGACGACCGCGCTCCTGATGCTCGTCGTCGTGATCCTCGCGAACGGGCTGCTGCAGAACATCTTCCAGCCGTTCGCGATGGGCGCGGCGCTGAACCTGCATCCGCTCGTCGTCCTCATCGTCACGATCAGCGCGGGCTGCATCTTCGGGACGATCGGGCTCATCCTTGCCGCGCCGCTCACGTCGGCCGCGGTGCACATCCGGCGCGACCTTGCGCGCGCGAAGGAGGACGTCGCGCTCGAGGCCGCCCGCGGCGCGCCGCCACCCGAGCCGGCGACGGCATCGTGAAGAAGGTCGTCACGTCGGATCGCGCGCCGGCGGTCGCGGGCCCGTACTCGCCGGCGCTCGACGTCGACGGCTGGATCTTCCTCGCGGGCCAGGGCGGCTTCGATCCGGCGACGGGCGAGCTCGCCGGCGACGACGTCGAGTCGCAGACGGAGCAGGCGTTCCGCAACATCGCCGCGCTGCTCGAGGAGGCGGGCTCGTCGCTCGCCGACATCGTCTCGTGCCTCGTGCACCTCGTCGACCTCGCAGACTTCGCCGCGATGAACGCCGCGTTCGAGCGCCAGTTCCCCGGCATCAAGCCGGTGCGGACAACCGTGCGAGCCGACCTTCTGTCCGGCATGCGCGTCGAGGTGACGGCGATCGCGCGGAAAGCGGGCGAGTAGCGCCGCAGCACGGAATCCGTCGGCGGGCCGAACGCGTACTCGTGGAGGACGTTCTCTCAACGCGAAGGAGCAGGCCATGAGACGACATTCGTTCCACCTCTACCGTTACCTCGCAATGGCGCTGGCGGCGCTCGTCGTCATCAGCGTGCTCGCCGCCTGCGGAGGCAAGGGCGGTGGCGGAGGCTACTGATGGGCGGTGACGGGCTACCCCGCGTGCATGCAGCAGGCTGACCCGGCGGGGCTTCGTCGTCTTAACCAGCCCATTGCACCGTGTGCAGCCAGACAAGGCAGCAGATCTTGCGCGTCACGAGCCGTCGCTTCGTGCCGTCGAGATGTTCGATCCAGACGCTGCGGTTGTCGCCGCCGTCGCTCGTGGCGATCCAGTTGCCGTCGGGTGACACCGGCCACTGCTCCGTCTCGTAGTACGCGGGTTCGGACACGATCTCGTTGGCCCCGATGCGAACGCGAGCTGGTAGCGCTTCCGGCTTACCCTTTCCGTCCGCGGCAATCGCTCGGAGGCTTCTGTCGTTGTACCCGATCCGGCCGTCCGGCAACCAGAACCGCTCGGCACGGTCGAGCTGCGGGAGCCGCCTTCTGTGTGTCCCGTCCGCGTCAATGACGTAGGTCCAGTCGTGCATGTCCAGGTCCGTGAAGTCGTGCTCCGCGAACACGATCTTGCGTCCGTCGCGTGACCACATGGGCGTCATCGCCTCGACCTTCGCCCGGACAGGGGTCAGGTTGCGGAGGCCCGTCCCGTCGGCGTTGATGACGTACAGGGCCGCCCATGCGCGGAAGTTGGTACCGCCGCCGTTCAGCTTCGACCAGCCGCGGACGAGAGCGATCCGTTTGCCGTCGGGTGACCACGACGCGTCGTACGGACCGTACCCCTGCGGCCGGTAGTCGCCGAAGCTCGTTTGCACGAGCCGCCGCTTGTCCCGACCGTCGGCCCGCATCAAATACAGCCAGCGTCCTTGCCCATACAGGATGCCGTCTCTTCCGGGTGAGAGATCGGGCAGAAGCTCGCCCTTCCCGGACACCAGCTGCCGCAACCCGCTTCCATCCAACTTGATCGAGAAAATCCCGGAACGACCGGTCCGCATCCGGTCGCTCGGCACACTCTCGTACACGACCCGCCGACTCGTCGGCAGCCACCTCGACGAGATAGTTCGTCGCGTCATCGTGCGTCAGGTTCCGGACATGCCTGCCGCTGACGTCGACGGCGTAGATGTCGTCCGGGTAGTTCACCCCGCCACTCCCGACGAGCTCCCCATCAGGCCACCTCAGATGCATCGCCTCGACGATGAGCTTCGCGGTCGGCGGCCTGACCGCTGCCGTCCCACCACAGACGCACCAAGCCCGACGACAACCAGCGCAACGGCGAGAAGTCGCCACCCGGTCACCTCGGCGGAGCCGGTCAACCCGGCCGCCAAGCGAGCCCCCAGATGTCGTAGGGCTCGTGGAGGACGCGCAGACGGTGCCGCCCATCGGTGTCCGTGACCCACGCGTTGTGCCCGGAGGCGATGAGCAGTTTCAGACCGTCGGGCGACCAGCGCACGAGCGGATGTCGGAAACCGCTAAGGATCCGTTTCCGAGCGCCGCCATCCGCGCGGATCTCGTAGACGCTGCGGCCGAGCGCGAAGACGAGGTGCGTGCCGTCCGGCGACCACGACGGGGAGCGGCCCGCGGTCAGCCGCCGGACGCCGCTCCCATCGGGCCCGATCAGAAAGATGGTCGGCGGCGTGTTCTTCGTTCGTCGAACGAACGCAATCGTCCGACCATCAGGCGACCACGCCGGCTCGGTATCGATCCGGCCAATCCGCGGCTTCGTCACCGGTGAGTATTTAGTCATCGGGGCGTACCTGGCCGTCGCGAGCGAGATGATCTTGATCGTTGACGCCTGGACCCCCCATATGACGCCATCGGGTGTGATCTCTGTCACGGCGATGCGCTTGCCGTCGGGTGACCAGCTCGGATCGTACGAACGCGCGTCCCCGCGCAGGGGAAACTCATCGTGAGTCCGCGTCGACACCCGAAAAATGTGGATCCTGCGCGTATCGCTGTATGCCACGTCATACGCCAGAACCGCGCCGTCGCGCGTCCAACTCGGGTCCGCGTAACCGTCGAACCACACTGTGACGAACACACTCCGGCCGCTGCCGTCCGGCTTCACGACGCAGATCGCGTTCCGGCAGGTGAACGAGATCCCAGCGTTGCGCGCGGCGTTCGTGAAGGTGTCGCGGGATCCTGCAGGAGCGGCCGCCGAAGCGATCAAGGCGCCGGTGGCAAGAACGGCGGTCCCGAGTACGACTCGCAGCAGCCGCAACCCGTCCATCCGACGTTCTTACCACTCCGAGCCGATCATCACAACGCGCCTCACTGCGTGCTCCACTCGCCTGCGCCGGTGTGCGGGAGTGACGCCAGAGCGTGCGCTCGGGCAGACTCCGGCGTGTGATCACGTACACGTTCGCCGGATTGCCGGTGGCCAACTACGCCGACGCCTATGACTGGTACGTCCGACTTCTTGGTCGAGCGGCAGACATGTTCCCGCATGACACCGAGGCGGTTTGGCGGCTGACCACCAAAGGCGCGATCTACGTGGTCGCGCTCGCCTGCGCGAAACGTCGCGCAGCGAGCCGCGAGGCATGCGCCGCGTCGCCGCGTGGTCACGGACATCGACGGGAACACGCTCACTTTCTTCGAGGATCCCGCTCTGGATCGGCGTCGCTCCACCAAAGCTCTTGCTCCCATGCGCAGAGATGGACGACGCCGGGTTCGTGCCAGCCCATGCAGTCGCCGCCCCCGGCAGCAAGGACGATTGCGTTGAGCCCGATCGACAGCTCGGCCCAGTCGGGCAGCAGTTCGATGAAGTCTTCGATATCGCGCTTCTTGAGTAGATGGCGGTAGCCGTCGCCGGGTCGCCGCCGGTCGATCGTCGGAGCAACGAAGTCGGTGTTGTAGTAGGTGGCGGCAGGCGTCCAGTTGTTCTTCTTCTGAACGCGTCCCGCTCTGACCCGTGGGGCACTCTTCCGGTTCACGCTCTCGAACGTAGCGGCCCAAGAACGACCCAACTATCCCCCACTCGGGGAAGTCACGCTCCCCTGCGCCAGCGTTCGGGAATGTCACTCGAGGTGCGCTCGCACGTCACAGGACACGACATCTGAGCGGGTCGCCGCGAGGCTCGCTCTCGTCAGCGCGGAGCCCACGCCGTGTCTCGATATTCGTCGGCGCCGGTCGCCGGAGCGACGAGACGGGCGCCGCTGCCGTCGCTGTTCACGATCCAGACTCCGTTGCTGGGTCGCAAGGGAAACCGGTCGCGCACAAACGCGATCTCGCGGCCGCCCGGACCCCAGACCGGGTCGATGTCCGCGCCTCGCGTCAGTCGCCGCGACGAGCCGTCGGCGGGCCGAACGATCGACACGCCGTCCGCCGCAGAGCCCAAAGCGAACCACGCGATCAGCCGCGCGTCCGGCGACCAGCCGCCGACAACAGGTGTGTCGTAGACGGTGGTGGTCGCCACGTGTCAGAGCCCGCTGCCGTCCGCGTTGACGATGAAGACGCCGCGCGTCTCGCGCGTGAAGATGATCTCGCGGCCCGGTGCCCAGCCCGCGGTGGCGCTGCCGCGCGTCCGCGGCACTCGGCGTGCGCGACCACCTGCGGCATCTACGACGTACACGTCGTACCCACGTCGGGTCTCGCGCGTGAACGCGAGGCGCTTCCTGTCCGCCGACCAATACGGATCCGAGTCGACGGGGGTGTATTGGATGCGGCTCGTAGTCAACCGCTTCTTGTCCGTGCCGTCTGCGTGCATGACGTAGATCCCGTTCCAGGCATACGCAATCCGCCGCCCGTCGGGAGACCACTGGGGCGGCGAAGTGGTCGGCGCGAGGCGGCGGCGATCCGTTCCGTCGGGATTCATCGTGTAGACCCACCCGCGCCACCCCGAGCACACGGGTGGGCAGACCCATCCGAAGTAGGCGATGCGACGGCCGTCCGGCGACCAGACCGGATTGGTTTCGTTGAGGGGCGTCACCTTCCGCGAGATCCAGTGGCCGTCGGTTCGAACGACGTACAGGTCCCACGGAGCGTCGTTGTCTCCGTGGTGGACGCTGAACGCAATCTCACCGACCGACGCGCGGCCTGTGCTCGGCGCGGCGTGGACCGCAGCGGTCACAGTGAGGAGCGCTAGCATCGCCGCGACCGCAGGTGCGATGCGAAAACGCCATCGGTCGTGCATACCGCCAGTATCACGCCGGTCGCGGCCCCGCACCAAGCCGTCGCCGCTATGTCCTTGCACAAGTCCTAGCTTGCTCGCGTGGCGCGAGCGCAGACCTTCGGAGCGGAGAGAACTTCCTCACGGACCAGGGCGCCAAGCGATGCCGTTGACCCTGACGTCGTGAAGGATGCGCTGCCGGTGCGTCCCGTCGATATCGGCGGTCCAAACGTCGCCCCTGTACGACCCAAACCTGGCTACAAACCTCTCGGACCTGTAGAGGAGCTTCCGGCCGTCGGGCGACCAGCGCACGAGCGGATAGCGGAGGTCGCGGAGGATGCGTTTGCGCCCGCGGCCGTCGGCAAGCATCTCGTAGATGCTGCCGCCGAGCACGAAGGCGAGGCGGTTCCCGTCCGGCGACCATGACGGGAAGCGGCCTTTCCCCAGCCGCCGCAGCGCGCTGCCGTCCGGGTGGACGAGGTAGAGCGTCGGCGTGCCGCCGTTGAGCGAACGCGCAAACGCGATCGTGTGGCCGTCGGGCGACCAGGCGGGATCGAAGTCCGCGACGTGGCTCCGCGGCTTCGTCACCGAGGTCCACTTCTTCGTCGTGAGGGACACGATTCTGATCGTTGCCCAGTATTCGTCTAGTCTCCACGAGTCGGTGACGGCGATGCGTGTCGCGTCGGGCGACCACGTCGGCTCGCCGGCGTACGCGACTTGGCGGGGCGGCTGCGGCGGCGAGCGGTAGTCGGGGCGGAGCACGCGCTCTCGATGCGTCCCAGGCCAGCGGACGTGGATCCAAACGTTGTCGCTATTTTGCGTGAAGAAGGCGAGCGCGCGGCCGTCGCGCGTCCACGCGGGATCGCCCTCGTGGTCCGCGATTTGCGGTACGAGGACGTGTCGCTCGCTGCCGTCAACGTTGGCGCCGTAGATCGCGTCCCCGGAGTCCCAGGTGATCCCGGCGTTGTGGACGCCGTTCGCGGACGTGAAGCTCGCCGCGGCGAGACCGACGACCCCGACGTGTAGTGCGCGCCCGAATCCCAGCACCAGATCGGACCGTACCGCGCAACGTCCGGCGTGCCAAGCCGGTGTCCTAAGCCGCGCCGAGGCCGCGCGGTGTCTTCCGCCAGAGGCATCCGCAACATCCGTGAACGTGGGTACCGTCGATCCGTCGCGTCGAGACGTTGCAGACGGCGTGCCAGCTGCGCGGATCGAAATGGGCGGTGACGGGCTCGAACCGCCGACCCTCTGCGTGTAAAGCAGACGCTCTCCCAGCTGAGCTAACCGCCCGTGTGTCAGTTCATATCGTAGGCGGTGCGACGTAGATCCGGACCGACAGCGGCGGCAGCGTCGCCGTGAACGTTCCGCTCTGGGCCTGGACAGTCTGCTGTCCGACGACGTCGAGCGTGCGGTTGCCGAGTGACGGCTCCGTCAGCTGGACTGTCGCGTCCGTGCTGCCGGCATTGACTGCGATCACGTAGACCGCGCCGCCGAGCTCGCGTGCGGACGCGCGCACCGCCGGCGTTGCCGGCGAGATTGCGACCGGGATCGCGGGTTGGAGCAGCGCCGGCTCGAGCCGGCGGACACTGTCGGCGATGCCGTGGATCACGCTGCCGATCCCGACGCCCCAGTCGGGCGGGAAGAACGCCGAGCCCGTGCGCGCCGCCGGCGATTGCGAGCCAGCTTTCGACCTGGATGGTCTCCGGTGTCACGGTCGAGGCGGCGTCGGGACACTTCATCACCCGCACCTCGATCCACTGGAACGTCGGCTTGCCGGGCGCCATCCCGACGAGCTCCTTCTGCGCGTCGAACACGGCCGGAAGGAAGTCCGGCCGGCAGAGCTCCTGCAACGGGTAGATGTCGAACCCGATCACGTCGGCCCGCGCGAACAGATCGGGATACATCCCGCGCCCCGTCGGCAGCGGCGCGGCGCCGGAGTAGAAGTGCGACGTCACCGTGAGGAAGCGCAGTCCGGCGCCCGCCGGCGGGAGCGTGTCCGCGGTGAGTCCGCGGCCGTCCGCCTCGTCGGGATAGAACCAGCCGAGCAGCCCCGGCCCGGTCGTGCCCGGCGTGTCGTCGGTTGTTCCCGTGGCGAGCGCGCGACCCTGCACTGCGGTCAGCAGCGACGACAGTCCGGTGCACGGGTTGCCCGCGAAGAGATCGATCCCGTCGGCGATGTCGGGATCCCAGCGGTCGGGACATTCCTGCCATGTCACGAACGGGAAGAACGACTCGCCGTTCACGCGAACGACGCCGCCGCGCACCGCGCCGGTCACGGCACTCGGCGCCGGCCCGGTCGTGAACGGCAGCGTCGTCGTCCCGACGTGCGCGACGTACGGCGTCGACGACGTGAGCCCGTCGAGCGTGACGGCGTGATCCGTCGTCGGCGCTGCGTCGCTCGCCCACAGCAGGGGGCGCTTTCCGGCCGGGCCCCAGGCGACGCGTCCGGTCGACGGCGTGTCGGTCTGCCAGCTCACGGTCGCCGCATACGAGCCGATGCTGCTCAGCTGCGGCGTCGAAGGTACGGTCGTGGTTGTTGTCGTCGTCGTCGTGGTCGCCGGCGGCGGCGCGTGCGAGCGTCGGTGCTCGAGCAGGAGCACGCCGCCGACCGACACCACGAGCAGCGCCAGACCTGCCGCCAGAAGAACGCGCGGACCGGGACCCCGCACGACGGAAACTCTAGTGGACAGGGTCCGTTACCCTGCTCTTGTGACTCTCGTCGGCGACGCTGATCGGGATCGGGCGCTGGCGCTCCTCAAGCGCCACTACGCCGAAGGACGCTTCGATCACGAGGAGTTGAACAGGCGGATCGGAGTCGCCGTCGGCGCGCGCTCGACGGCCGACGTCTTTCTTGCGCTGCGCGGCCTACCGAACGCGGTGCTCGAAGCGCTGCTCGCGCCGCGGCTGCTCGCGGCCGGCGCGACCGTCGCCGGTCACGCCGGGCTTCGCACCGCGCGGCGCGTTGCGTTGGCGGTGATCGTGTCTGCCGTGTGGCTGTTCGCGACGATGCTGCTGGCCGTGACGTTCGCGATCTCGCTGCTCGTCGTCGGGCCATCGACTCCGGTCGCCGTCGTCTTCGCGGCCGTATGGGCCTTGACGACGTGGGGCTCCTGGCGCACGTGGCGCCGCCGGTCACGCCGCGCCTGATTTGGGTCAGGCGGTTGCCGGCCGCGTCCGATCGTGGACCATGTAGGCCACGATGAGAGCCGCCGGGAAGAAGATCAGGCTGAAGATGAAGTAGAGAAAGAAGCTGTGGCCTTTACGCGCAGCGACCCGTGCCGGCCAGAACGCGATCGCGATCCAGATGATGATCGCGAGGATCGACCAGACCCAAACGCCGTTTGCCGCAAGAATCATTGTGTCCTCCTTGATGGGGTGGCAAGAGCACCGTCACCGATTCTTGAGCATCGATCGCCGATCTGACACCGTGCGAGCACCACGTGCCTTGGCCGTAGCTTCGGCGCCGAGCCCGCCAAACTCAGACTGTCGCCTCGTTTAGCTGCGCCGGCCGCGCGATCATGTACGCGATCGCACCGATCAGCGGCACGAACATGATGAAGAGCAGCCAGCCGACTTTCGCCCAGCCGCTGTGGTCGTGGCGCTTGAAGTTGTCGATGAGGATGATAGATGACGAAACCAACCCAGATCACAAGGGCGAAGAAGATGAACATCGTCCACAAGATGTTCAGGAACGGATAGCTGTCGGCAAGCAGGCTCATCGTGGGACTCTCTCTTTCTATGTCGGGGTCGGTGGCTTCCTGACCGGTAGAGCTAGACGCCCGTCTCGGCCTTGATCTTCCCGTCGCTGACGGCTTTCGTGAGTGTGTTGAAGTCGCGTTCGTTTTGGTCTGCGTACGTTTCGGCGAAGAGGGCGAGGGCACGGTCGAACGTGTCGTTGGTGCCGAGGTAGCTCGCGATCGCGATCGCGTCTCCGGCCCGAGCGTGGGCACGTGCGAGTTCGGAGCTGCAGGCTTTCGCGTAGAAGGTCATCATCGTGGGTTCCATCAGCTCGACGAGCGCGCTGCCTTTCTCGTCCCAGAGCTGGCGGATGTAGTAGTCGCGTTTGATGCCGTCGACGCCTTCGGCCTTGATGAAGCCGAGCATGATGTCGCTCGCTGCCTGCGTGACGCGCTGGCCCTCGACGACGCGCTGGCCGTGGTTCGTGAACTTGCTTTTGCCGAGGAACCGCTCGAGCACCGAGGCTTCCGCCTCCTTGAACTGTAGGAAGAGCGGGTCGTTGTCGTCGCGGCCGAGGAGGAGCACGATGAACGCCCGGGTGCCGACGCTGCCGACGCCGACGACCTTGCGCGCGGCGTGCGCGTAGCGGTAGCGCTCGAGCAGCTTGCGGCGGTCGACCGGGAGCGTGCGCCGATAGGAGCGGAAGGTGTCGTGCAGGAAGGCGTCGAACTCGTGCGCTCGGTCGGCGGGGAAGAGATCCTCGATCGGCGTCACGACGGGAGGGTCAGCGACGATGCGCGGCTCGCCGTCGACGATCTCGGTCAGCTTCGAGAACGCCTTGAGGCTGTCTTTCGTCCGTGTCTTGGCGACGTTCTGCTCTGCGCGCTTGCGTTCCTTCGCCGTGGCGACCTGCTGCAGCTCGGCCATGACATCGTCGACGTCGACGCGTGAGTACCAAAGGTCGAGGTTGCGCGTCGCGGCGTAGCGGCTCATCGCTTCTCGGTACTCCTTTCCGACCGCCAGGTTGACCGCTTCGCGCTGCTTGCCGTCGAACCCACGGTCGCGCCCCGCGACGGCGAAGCTCGCGGCGAGACGCTTGACGTCCCACTCGAACGGGCCCGGCAGCGTCTCATCGAAATCGTTGACGCTGAACACCAGTCGACGGTCCGGCGCTGCGAACGCACCGAAGTTCGACAGATGCGCGTCGCCGCACAACTGCGTCTGCAGCCCGGTCCTCGCTGTGCCCGCGAGATCAGCCGCCATCACGAGCGCCGCGCCTCGATAGAACGTAAACGGCGAGACCAGCATTCGCCCGTATCGAATCGGCACCAGCTCGGGCACCCGCGTTTTCGCCTGCTCCTCCAACAGCTCAACGGGACTTACACGATCCGGTGACGGCTCCCACGCCGCATGCGATGAACGCGGAACCGCGGCGCGCGCCGCCTTCCCTCTCGCGACCCGCTCGTCCACGGTGAGATGCTCGACCCGCGCAGCCTTGGTCGACCGCCCGCTCACCTCATCAACTGCAGCACTGCCATCGCCACTCATCGAGTTCCTCCCTTTCGCCGGACGGGCGACCGGTCACAGCCCAAAACTCGCACCTCGCGGCCGGCATTTGTGATGAACAGGAGTCGATCACCCTGGTGATTCCGATTGCCCTGCAGGCGGGAGCGACGTGCTGCAGCTACGCGTGTTGAGAGTGCGAGCGCGAGTTGCGCTCGTAGAGGGTGGCGTTGACCACGGCGGCTCCGACGATCACGCGGCCGATGAGGAAAAGGTCGACGAGGATGGCGCCTGCGATCCCGAGTGCGCCGTAGGTGGTCGACTTCTCCTTGATCATCTGGCCGAGGATGAGGACGTTGAAGATCTGTACGCCGACGGTGCCGATCGCGTAGAACAGCGATCCGGGGATCAGGTCGGACCAGCGCGCGTCGGCGTGGGGAAGCTGCAGCGAGACGGCGAGCCAGAGCCCGGTGATGGCGAACACGAAGACGGCCAGCGCGATCACGCCGCCGATCGCGGTCTGGTGATTGACGGCGCCGAGGGCGGCCACGAGCAGAAGTTGGCCGACGATCGCCGCGGCGAAGATCTCGAGCTGGCGTGTGCTCACCTTGACCGCAGCTGCCGAGCCGTCCCAGGCAAGTGCGTGGACGATCGCGATCGCCCGGAGCAAGACTCTCGTCATGTAGACGAGCACGAGCAGCGAGGTGAGTGCGACCCACCAGTTCGACGAGCTCTTGGCCGCCCCTTGAACCTCCTTGGTGACGGTTCCGGCGACGCCGACCGAATTGACGACGACGTGCGGCTCCACGCCCAGGGCGTTCGCGAGCACGCCGAGACCGGAGACGAGGAAGAACGCGAGCGGCAGCACGAACAGGAACAGCCGGTAGGAGAGCGCGCCGGCGAGCATTCCGCCGCCGATGTGGGAGTCCCGCTCGATCGTCTCGAAGGTGGCGTCGAGCGTGGGCGAGCTCTTCCGCGCCTCCTGCACCCAGCCTTTCAGCGCCCGAGCGTTCTCGACCCAGTGCGCCAGGCGCCCCAGCAGCGTCCGCTTCGGCGGCGGCAGCTCGAACGGCTCGGGCTCGTGAGTGCTGTCGGGGTCGGCCATCAGGTACCGCGGCGCTGCTTCTCCGTCTCGCGCCACTTCGCCCACACCGGCGAGAAGACCGCGCACACGAGCGACATCGTGATCAACACGAACACGGCGCCGATGAACGTGATCACGACACCGAACGATCCGAAGGTCTTGCCGTTCGCATTCAACGGAGCCGCGAGGAACAACGGTGAGGTGGCGGCCGTGCCTCCGACGACGACGGAGGCGAGCAACGCGCCCGGGAGCAGCGCGCGCAGCGCGATCTTCCGATGCAGCAGGAAGCGCGGTACCCAGAGCCAGAACACCGTCGAGCCGATGAGCCAGACCGGAATGAGCACGAGCCAGCCCGCGTCGTGCAGCCGGGTGGAAGCGACCAGGGGGAGAGCGAGAACGCCGACGAGGACGAAGAAGAAGATCGCGAACAACCCCTGGTCGGCCAGCGATCCGACCTTGACCTGCCAGGCGCGCGCGTAGACGTCCTGGTAGATCTGGCCGATGCCGATCCCCCAGAGCAGGAAGCTGACGAAGACGGCGACGCTCGCCGCCAACGCATTCGACGAGGCACTGCCGAACGTGCCCTGGACGAGGTCGGCCGTGGCCCCGTTCAGCTTCAAATGCGTGACCAGACGCTGCGCGAACGCGTTCGCGTCTCCGCTCGACGGGTGGACGACGGCAGCGACCACGAGCACAGCCGGCAGCACCGACAGCGTCGAATAGACGGTCACCGCACAACCCGAGCTGCGGCTCGCTGCGAAGTAGGCGCGGAACCACTGCAACGCCAGCCGCCCGACACGCGTATCGGCGCGGCGGCTCAGCCAATCGTGCACCGCCTTGGCGCGACCATGACCAGATGTCGTCTCGGCGCTGCTCACGGCTACGTCGGAGCTGACCTCGGTTTGGCCTGGGGGGTGCCAGGTTGAACCGTCGGGATGCCTCCGGTGAACAGCAGGGCGGCGAGCGCGAAGAGCGCAAGGATCGAGACGGCGACGCGGAGCCCGTCGATCCGGCTCTGGTCGTTTGTCTTCACGATCGCGTCGGCGGTCCGCGGGGGGACGTGCGCGTCGGAGAGAGCAGCCTTCAGGTCGGCGTCGGAGATGAACGGGACGCCGCCGGCGAGGTTCGTTTGCGCCTTGGCGGCGACGCGGTTGGGGACCGAAGGGTTGTTCTGGACACCGGCGATGAACGACGCGGTGAGCGCGGAGATGAGCACGGCGCCCGCCAGCGCGGTACCGATCGACGCGCCGAGCTGTGTGCCGGTGTTCTGGAGCCCGCCGACCTCGCCGCTCTGCTCGTCGGGCACCGCCGAGACGGTCACGGCCCCGAGCTGGGAGGCGATCGAGCCGATCCCGGCACCGGCGAGCAGCAGCGGCCAGGTGACGATCTCCGCTCCGGCCCCGTAGTCGAGCAAGGCGAGCAGGAGCACGAGCCCGCCGAACATCGCGATGAAGCCGAGGCGGATCACCCGCCGCGGGTTCGCGTGCGGGAACACCTTCGGGACGCCGGCCGCAAAGAGCAGCAACATCAGCGAGAGCGGCAGCAGATGCATGCCCGTCGCGACCGCCGAGAGACCGAGCGCGACCGACAGGAACAGCGGCACGACGAAGAAGATCCCCGCCTGCACCAGGAACAGGAAGAAGAACGAGGTGACACCGTCGCGCAGCTGGATGTTCCGCAGCATCTTCGGATCGATCAGCGCAGCCTGGCCGCGTGCGATGCGCCGGTTCTCCCACATCGCGAACAGGCCCACGACCACGCAACCCGCGAGCACGAGCCAGATCACCGGTGATAGCCGGAGCCACTCGGGAGCACCCGGCTTCGGCTGCACGAACCCCCATGCACCCGACTTCAGGATCCCGATCACGATCAGCCCGAGGCCGGCTGCCGACAGTCCGGTGCCGACCAGGTCGAGCTTGGCGCCCTTCTCGGCCGGTGTGTCGTTGACGCGGCGCGCGAGGCCGAGGATCACGATCACGATCAGCACCTCGCTGACGAACACCCACCGCCACGAGGCGTAGGTCGTGAAGAAGCCGCCGATCACCGGCCCCACGGCGGCGGCCATCGCGCCGGCGGCCGCCACCAGCCCGTACGCGCGCGGCCGGTCCGGCTTGGCGAAGTTCGAAGCGACGAGCGCGACAATCGCCGGAAAGATCAACACCGCGCCGAAGCCCTCGAGAAACGACCAGCCGATGATCAAGACCGTCAGGCTGTGCGACAGCGCCGTCGTCAGCGATCCGCATGCGTAGACGACGCAGCCGATCGTGAAGGCGCGCTTCCGGCCGATGATCTCTCCGACTCTGCCGCCGGTGATCATGAACGACGCCATCACAAGCGTGTAGAGCGTGATCGCCAGCTGGATCCCGGTCACATCGGTGCCGACGTCCCGCGCGACCGTCGCGATTGCGGTGTTCATCACCGTCATGTCCAGAGCCATCACGAACTGCGCCGACGCCAACGTCAGCAGCACGAGACCCGAAGCCTTGGCAGCGGCGGAAGACACCGCAGAGGTGCTCGTCACGAAGAGGTCTCCACGTCCTCGTCGCCGGCGTTCACGGCGAGCAGAGTGAGTCCGAGATCGGACACGCGCTGCAGGAGACCCTGCAGCTCGGCCTGGTCGCGGACGTGACCGCTCAACGTCGTCGTCCCGCCCGCACGCGTGAGTGTCATGCCGTCGAACGCAGGCACGATCTGGTCGCTGAGCTCGCCTGCGACGATCACCTGGTACGTCCGGCCGGGCACGGCTGCTCAGCCGCCGAGGTTCTTGCAGGAGTCGCTGCTCTTGAACGCCGAGGCGAGCGATCCCTTTGCGGTCTGTAGCGACGTGACCGTGGCCTGCGCTGTGGTCACGAGGCCCTTCACCTGCGGCGCGAGCGGTGCCAGTGCCGCCGCGACGGTCACGGCCGACGCGTCGGCGGGGATGGAGGCGACGGCGGACTTCGCGGAGTCGACCGTGCTCGTCAACTGGCTCGAGAGCTGATCCACCTGCTTCTTAGCCGCCTGACCGTCCGAGGTGTTGGGAGGAGGAACGGCCTTGATCTGCGTCGCGAGCGTCTTGGTGGCGGTACCGGCCTGCGTGATCTTGGACTGCAGCGAGGCCTTGGAGAGGCCGCCACTGAAGTCGGTCGCGATGGTCTTGATCTGCTGCTCCCAACTTCCAATGGCGCTACAAACGCTGCTCGCGTACGCGTCGTTCGCCTGCGTGTCGGAACTGCTGCCGCCGCAGCCCGACGCGACGAGCGCGAGGACGGCGAGCATCGCCAGCATCGGTGCGGCGGCCCTGCGGCTTTCGGCGAGACGCTTTCGTCCAATCCGATCAACGGTCATCGTTCGACCTCCTCGTTTAGCGAGCACGGCTCCGAGGATGTCATTTCCAGCCGCGCGCTCAAGACGGACACGCAGCGATCACCCTGGTGATTACGATCGCCTTCCAGTCGCGTTCACCCGAGTGAAATGCATAGACGCGCACGCCGAACCGGCTCCGAGTTGTACGGTCGTCGAGCCCGACCCGATTGAGGAGGTGATTTCTTGCTCGCCGCCATGAACGTCTGGATCTGGACGACACCCCTGATCATCGTCTGGATCCTGCTTGCCTTCTGGCCCGCACATGTCGCGCGCCGTAAGGGACACAGCTTCATCGGCTACTTCGTCTTTAGCCTCGTCGCCTTCCCAGCAGCGCTGATCGTCGCCTACCTGGTGAGCGACCGGACAACCGGCACACCCGCCGCAGCCTGAGCCAAGTGGAATCAACGGACGACTACTGGGGCACCGGCCGAACGGAAGCGTTCAGCGACGGCGTCTTCGCGATCGCGATCACGCTGCTCGTGCTCGAGATCCGCGTGCCCGAGTCGGCATTCGATCATCTCTGGAGCGGAATAGCCGATCAGTGGCCGTCGTACCTGGCGTACGTGACGAGCTTCCTGACGATCGGAGGGATCTGGGGAGTGCACCACGGAATCTTCCGGCGCCTGCAGTACATGAACCGGCAGCTGATGCTGGCCAACCTGCTGCTGCTGATGGCGGTCGCCTTCCTGCCCTTTCCGACGAAGCTGATGGCCGAGGCGATCCATGACACCGGCGCCGCGCGCGCAGCAGCGATCTTCTACGGCGCGGCGCTGCTGGTCATCTCCGTCCTCGTCAGGCTCCTGTGGGCCTCGGCCGTACGCGACCGACGCGTCCTGACGCCGGATCTGAGCGAGAAGGACATCGCTGCGATCGGGGTCTCCACGACGCCGAACATCGGCTTCTACGTCGGCGTGATCGTGCTTGCGGTCTTCGCTCCGCGAGTCGCCGTCTTCGGGTATCTGGTGATCGCGATCGTCGCGCTCCTGCGGATGCGCGGCGACCGCGCGTCCGCCGCGGCGACGACGGCAGACTGAATCGACGCACATTCCCGGCTGTCGTGCCACGATAGGTCATGGCGCCGGGTTCCAGGGAGCGGGCAAAGGCTCTGCGCGACCGTCGGGAAGCAGTCGAAACTCCGCCGCTGGTCGAGGCGAAGCTCCAGGCTCCGGCGGCGGGTGGTGACCAGGTCAAACGGCCGCGCATTCGACAGGCGCTCGACGCGGGCGGCGCCGGGTCGCTGATCCTTGTCGCTGCGCCGGCGGGCTACGGCAAGACGACCGCGGTCCGCGCCTGGTGCGAGAGCAGGGAGGACGCCGTCGCGTGGGTCACGCTCGACGCGGGAGACAACGATCCGGTTCGGCTCTGGACGTATGTCGCGACCGCCGTAGACCGGATCCGGCAGGGACTCGGGCGTGGTGCGTTGCAATCCCTGAGCGTGGCGGGGAGTTCCGTGGAACAGGCCGTCGACGAGCTGATGAACGCAATCGCCGCGTACGGCACCGGACTGGTTCTCGTGCTCGACGACCTCCAGACGGTGACGGACCGCGAGTGTCTTGCCTCGATCGACTTTGCGCTCGGGCATCTGCCGGCGAGTGCGCACCTGATCGTCATCACACGAGCGGATCCCGCGCTAGAGCTGGCCCGGCTGCGCGCCCAAGGGTCACTCGCGGAAATGCGCGCCGACGAGCTCGCGTTCACCGCCGCGGAGGCGCACGAGCTGCTCGTCGAACGAGGGCACGTGGAGCTTGGAACCGAAGAGATCGAGCTTCTCGTCGCAAACACCGAGGGCTGGCCGGCGGCACTCGTCCTCGCCGAGCTCTGGCTACGGGATGTCGATGACGCGAGCCGGGCCGTGTCGTCGTTCGGCGGGGAGCAGCGCTTCGTGGCCGAGTACCTGAGCCAGGAGGTTCTCGATTCGCTCGACGACGACGGTCGGTCCTTTCTCCAAGGCGCGTCGGTTCTCGGCCGATTCACCGCCGAGCTCTGCGACGCCGCCCTCGAGCGCACCGACTCGGCGTCGGTGCTCGCCGGGCTCGAGCGCTCGAACCTGTTCATCCGCCGGCTGGAGCGAGGCGGCTGGTTCCGAGTCCATTCGCTGTTCGCCGAGTTTGCGGTTGCTCAACTCGCGGCGCTGAAGCCGGGCGAAGCGGCACGGATCCATGACCGCGCAGCCTCGTGGCTGCTGACGCGAAGGCTGCCTGAGGAGGCGCTCGAGCACGCCGCAGCAGCAGGTGACGACGAGCTCGTGGCGCGCGTGCTCGCCGACTACCACCTGCCGCTGATCAGGAGCGGACTGACGCGGACGATCCTGCGCTGGGTTCGCACGCTCCCAGACGAGAGCATTCTCGAGCATCCCGAGCTCGCCGTCGCCGCGGCGGCCGCCGCAGTCATGCCCGGTCACAGCACTCTCGAGCAGCGGCGGTATCTCCGGATCGTCGACCGGGCGCGGGCGGAACGCCCCGAGCGCGTGACGTCCTACGTCGAGGCGTTTGCCCTGCTGGTACGCGCGATCGCGATCGACGGAGGCGTGGCACAGGCGGTGGAGAACGGCCGTCGCGCCGTCGAGCTCGCAGGCGCCGTGTCTGACCAGATCCTCACAGGCGCCCTCACCGGGTATGCGCGCGCGCTGTACTTCGCCGGTGACCTCGACGCTGCGTGGGAGACCGCCCTCAGCGTGATCGAGCATCCGAGCATCGAGCGCCGCGTGCCGAGTCATGCGCTTGCCCGAACAACGCTTGCGCTCGTCGCGGTGGAGCGCGGGTGGCTTGAATCCGCACGAGGACACGCCGAGAAGGCGAAGGCGGTCGTCGGGCGGATCGGCACCAGCCGTAGCTGGCTCGGCGCGAACGCGTCGGCCGCGCTCGGCGCCGTGCTCGCAAGCGAGGGAAAGTACGCCGAGGCCGAGCACGAACTCGCCTACGCCGAGCACTACTTCAGGGACGAAATCGCGACCGTCCCCCACGCTTGGCTGCTCATACTTCTCGCCACTGTGCGCACCGAACGCGGCCGGCTCGACGAGGCGGGCGCCACTCTTCGGGCCGCACGGATCGCACTCGAGGAGCTCACAGACGGCGGCCGTCTCCCCGCCCTCGCCGACGGTGCCAAGCAGGAGCTCGAGGCCGCAACGGCGCGTGTTCGCAGCGGAGAGTTACTTGACCGACCGAGCAACGCAGAGCTCGCAGTGCTTCAGCTCCTGGCCGGCGATCTCTCGACCCGCGAGATCGGTGAGCAGCTCTTCGTCTCGCCTAACACGATCCGGTCGCACACGCGTGCCCTCTACCGCAAGCTCGGCGCCAACTCCCGCTCAGATGCTGTTGCGCGGGCAATTGCACTCGGCGTGCTGAAGCGAGCGGACGCTGGACGATCGAATTCATCTGAGTGAATCGCGTCGCCCGTCTGTCGGCCACGCGGCCGCCGTCGTAACGTCGAAGCCGGAGCGGCATCCACGACCGCTCGATTCACCGACAAAGGAGATCCCATGCCGGGCCAGACCGAGACACCTGTTCTCGACCTGCTCGCCAGCATGACCGCCGACTCGATCGAGGCATCGTCGCTCGATTCCGAGAAGCTCATGCTCGTACGCATCGCCGCCCTCGTGGCGATGGATGCTCCGCCCGTTTCGTACCTGTACAACCTCGGCGTCGCAGGCGACTTCGACGTCGACGCGGACGAGGTTCGCGGCGTCCTCGCCGCGATCGCACCGATCGTAGGAACGGCGCGTGTCGCGTCGGCGACGAGCCACATCGTCCGCGCACTCGGCCTCGCGATCGACGTCGCTGAGCTCGAGGCTGACGAGGCCTAGCCTTCAGCGCCGCAACGGACAAAAGGGTCAGACCCGCATCGCGCGGTCTGACCCTTTTCCGTGTTGGGGCTGCTAGGCCGGGACGGTCGTCGTCGCCGCGGCCTCGGCCTGGTCGACGCTGCCCTTGTCGACCTCGTGCTTCGAGACCGTGCTGGCCTTCGGCAGCGCCTTCTCGATGTCGGCCGCCGAGCCCTCCTCGAACAGCACCACGATTGCGGAGCTGCCGGGCGGAACATCGTTGGCGACCTCGGCCTTGATCTCCTTCTTCTCGGAATGCGAGACGAGCCCGCCGATGCCGGCGCCGATCCCGGCTCCGACGGCTCCCGAAGCGAGAAACGCCGGCGGGAAGATGAGGCCGATGAGCAGACCGCCGGCCGCACCGATCGCGGTGCCGACGCCGACGGTGTGGGCGTTGTCCTTCTCGTGAACCTTGCCGTCCGCGTCGCGGCTGACGAGCACGAGACCGTCGACGCTGATCGTCTTGTCCTTCGCCAGCGCCTTGATGTCGTCCCAGTCGGCCTGTGCGGCGTTCGGGTCGGCGTAGGCGGCGATGTAGAGAAGGACGGGGGCGTCGCTGTCGGATCCCATGAGGACTCCTTTCGATTGTGTTCCCCTCGAGGGTCACGTCCTCGAAGGCGGGCGTCAGCCGACCGTTCAGCCTTCGTTGACGATCAACTCACGCGTGCGGCCGACCACATCTCGTAACGTCGCACCCCCTGGGCCGGCGTTCGTGACAGAGAGGGTCAATCACCCTGGTGATTCCGATTGCCCCGCCGGTATCGTGGGCGTCGCCGCCCCCATCGACTAGCGGTCCAGGTCACGGCCCTTTCAAGGCCGCAGCACGGGTTCGAATCCCGTTGGGGGCATGTCATGCATCATCGTCATCGTCGCATCATGTGGGTCTTCCCAACTCTCGTCCCAACGCAGGCCAGGTGCCCTCTCTGTCACCACCTCCTGGTGCTGGCAGCCGCCAACTCCTTCGGACCAGGCCACGCGCGACGCGGTGCGGTGTCTTTGATCCCGTAGCCGGCTAGTCACACAGCCAGAAGAGATAACTGCCTTGCTATGCGGTTGGTCGCGGGCGACCGCTTCGTCACGAAACAGCCCAACATTCAGCCCGACTACATGTGGCACTCGATTGCTTAGCGTCGTGCAAGGGATCTGCAAGCGGTCCGCGTCATCGTCTCCACCGTCAGCACTTCACGGAAGGAGACGCACTATGTCTGTCAACGCGACTGTCGCTCCGCGGATTGGGGAGCGGCGCCGTTGGTTCTTGATCGGTGGAGCTGTTCTTGTTGCGGTTGTGATTGGAGCCGCGCTCGCACTGACGATCGGTCACAGCGGTTCGGGCTCCGCGTCGAAGGCGGCGCGGGGATCGGCGTCAGTGTCGGCAACCTCGCGGAGTGGGAGCACCATGGCGACGATCATGGCGTTGACGCCTGCGCGGTTTGCTGCGGGTGCGCTCGACTACGGGTACGCGCTTCCGCAGGTTCAGCATGGCCCGACGGTGGCTCAGGTGCTGGCCTCGCTCAGCCCGGCGACGCGGCGCTACACCGAGGCTGTCATGGCGCTGACGTTCGCCCAGCTGAAGGCCGGGGCCGCAGGCTCGCCCTGAGTGCGAGCCCGTGCCGGGGGAGGGTTCCAATCCCTTCCCCGGCACGAGAGGATCCCTACCCAGGCTCGGAGACAGAGACCGGAGGCTTAGCCCGTGCAGGTTCGTGACCGTGAACGCGGCTCACAGATCGCTGACTACCGGATCGAGGCGATCTTGGGCCGGGGCGGGATGAGCGTCGTCTATCTAGCTGAGGACACACGCCTCAAGCGCAGAGTGGCTCTGAAGCTCCTCACGCCCGGACTCGCAGAGGACGAGCGCTTCCGAGAGCGGTTCTTGCGCGAGTCGGAGCTGGCCGCGTCGCTCGACCACGCCAACGTGATTCCGATCTACGAGGCAGGCGAGGCCACGTCGCGGTGGAGCTCGCGCTCGACGCAATCGCACACGTGCACGGGGATCTCTCGCACGGCGAGCGGCGCCTGATGGCCGCCTTGCCGTCTCTGCTTCCGCATGTTCAGACGCCGGTAGGAGTCCTGCACTTCGATCGGAACCGGCACGCGGTCGGATCGAACTTCCTCGTCGAGGACACGAGCGGAAGCGGCAAGGCACTGCCTCGCACGATCCGAGTCATCCCGAACGTGGACGAGAGCTTCGGCGGCTACTTCAACGCACAATCGCCGCCCGACAGCGAAAACCAGCCGATCTGCCGCAAAGGCCACGTCCCCGCCTGGGCCCGCTGATCAAACTCTGATCGACCAGGTAAACCGAGTCAGGCTCTCGCGCGGTGCGAGCCCGCCCGGGCGAAGTCCGCTCCGCGCGAGCAGAACCGGCGGACGCGCCTCGGCAGTGAGCGCACCGCGGACCGGGCCGAGTCCATCTCGGTGCCAGCGGTCAGTGAGCCCGACGACGACCAGCGCTGCGTCTGAGGCGGCATCGACGATGCCTCGCGGCCCGGGCTCGACGAGCACCGGCTCAGCGGTGACTCCGAACGCGCGCTGCGTGGCAATCGAAGCGCTTGCGAGGAGGCGGCTGGCGTCGCGGTCGACTCCCTTCGGGCCGGCGAGCCGGAGCGGAACCTCGAGAGCCGCGGCGAGCCAGGCGCCAAGCTCAATCGCCGTCCAGTCGTGCTCGGCCCCCGCGAAGGGTACGAGCACCGGTCCCACAACCAGCGCGTCGTCGCGGGCAACCAACACGCCGACATCGCACGGAGCCGTCGTCAGGATGGCTCGAATCACCGCATCCTCGAGCGGCGACACTCCGCCCGACACGAGCAAGAAGTCGACGTCCTGCTCCGTCGCGAACTGGACGATGTCGATTGCCGCGTCCATCGTCGTGAAGCAGGCCGTCCGGACAACGACTCCTCGCTCGGCGAGCGTCCGCTGGCGGGAGCGCGTCAGCTCGCTCGCCGCCCCCAGGTGATCAGCTGGGACAAGGCAGGCGACAATCAGCTCGCGCGAGGGTTTGCTCGCAAGCGGCTCGGCGAGGGCGAGTAGAGAGTCGATCCCGTCGAGCTCGACAGCCGCGGCGAGGATCGACCGCTCCGGCGCCTCTGTCCCGGCGAGGTCGAGCGCCGGATCCTGCCGCAGAATCGCCAGCTCGAGCTGTCGCAACGCGGGCCCAGGCTCGATACCGAGTCCGTCGACGAGCCTGGCTCGAGCCGCCTGGAAACAGGCGAGGGCCTCCGCCTGACGCCGCGACCGGTAGAGGGCAAGCATCAACTGGCCGCACGGCCGCTCGCGCAACGGGTGCTCGCCGACGAGCGCTTCAAGCTCTCCGACGAGCTCGTCATGGCGGCCGAGCGCGAGGTCGGCCTCGATCCGGCGCTCGACAGCAGAGAGACGCAGCTCCTCAAGGCGCGCGATCGCAGGCTGCGCGAAAGCCTCGAACGCGACGTCGGCGAGTGCGGGACCGCGCCAGAGCCCGAGAGCGTCCCGGAGCGTCGCCGCCGCAGCAGCCGGATCGCTACCGTCCGCCGCTTCGACGAGCTCCTCGAACCGGTACACGTCGAACTCGCTGCGACCCACCTCGATCGCGTATCCCGGCGGTCGCGTGACGAGGCGAGGCCCGACCGGCCCCAGCGCCTTCCGAAGCTGCGAGACGCGAACCTGAAGCGCTGAGACTCCCGACGGTGGAGGCCCCTCCGGCCATAGCGCGTCCAGCAAGCGGTCGGCGGAGACGACCTCATTCGCGTGCAGGAGCAGCACAGCGAGCAGGGCGCGCTGCGCCGCCCCGGACAGCGACAGCAGGCGATCGCCATCGGCGACCTCGATCGGACCAAGAATGCGAAATTCCAAAATCGGAGCGCCTTCTCACGGTGTCCACACCAGATCACGCCTATTCTCGCGCGAGTTACCGACGCTGCGCGAGAGACGGAGCGCTTGCCTGCGCGCGAGCGGCCGCCACGCCGGAGCTACCGGACGTTGAGCGTGTTCTGCGCCTGCACGTCTCCGCCCGGGTAGCGGATGAAGACGCCGTACGCGCCCGTGCGCAGCGGTGCCTGCGTCGTGCGGTCGCGCGCCTGGATGTCGATTCGCCACGGGCCGGTGACCTGGTACGGGATGTAGGTCAGCGCGGTCGAGCACGGCGCGCCGGGCTGGCCCGTGTACGACAGGAACACCGGCGGCGGCGGGTTGCCGCCGGACGCCGACGGGTACGTCCAGAACGGCGCGCAACCGCGGTCGATCACGAACATCGTCGTCGGCGAGAGCCGGCCCTGGAATCCGTCCTTCTGTTTGATCGCGCAGTGCAACAGCAGCGTTCCCCACGCATCCGGCGCGAGGTTGATCGGGTTCAGGAGCATCGTCGAGAGCGTCCCCGTGAAGCAGCGCACGCGGCCGGTCTTGTGCGTCGTGGTCGATGACGTCGGCGGCGGCGGCGCCTGCGGCAGATGCACGCCGGACGGCAGCGTGAAGTTGCTGACGTACGCGGGCGTCGCGTTCACGATGCAGAAGCCCTTGCCGCCGGTCTGCTGGTTCTGCGCCCAGCTCGCCGGGTCGGAGTCCTTGCATGTGTAGAAGCCGCTGATGATCGTCGGCGTCGTGCCGCCGAAGTTCACCGTCCAGTTCACGTTCGCCGCGCCGCCCTGACCCGCGCTGCCCGTCGCCTGGCGCGACGGCACCGGGTTCACGACGGCGCCGAAGCTCAACGGCCCCAGGCCGATCGTCCCCGGTGTCTTGCCGCTGCCGTTGTTCCAGTGATACGTCGTGATCGAGTTCAGGCAGTACGCGCCGATCCCCGGCGTTCCGTAGGTGCTGACAGTCGGCGGCTTGCCGCCGTTCTGGACGCCGCCGCCGTTCGTGTTGTCGAACAGCGTCACCTGCGAGCCGATGCACGCGTACGTCGGCTTCGCCGGCCGCGGCGTCGCGACCGGCACCGCGTTCGTCACCGCGACGGTGCAGAAGCCGCGGCTGCCCGACGACGTGTTCCACGACCACGTCCCCGGATCGGAGTCCTTGCACGCGTACGTCCCGTTGATCACGATCGGCTGCCCCGCGTCGGCTGTCCAGTTGACGTTCGCGGCGCCGCCCTGGCCCGCGCTGCCGACGGCGGCGAGCGGGCCGAGCGTCTGACCCTTGGCGCCGAGCCCGGAGACCACCGTCAGCCCGATCGACCCCGGCGCTGCGCCCTGGCCGCCGTTCCAGTGGTACGTCGCGAGTGAGACGACGCAGTAGGTCTTGCCCTTCGTCGTGAACGTCGGCGGCTTCGCGCCGTTCTGCGTCGCCTGCCCGTTCGAGTTGCCGAAGAGGTTGAACCGGCTGCCGGTGCAGCGGTACGTCTGCGCGCCGGGCGGGGCCGGCGCGATCTTCACGGCCGGTGCGCCGCCGCGCGTCGCGAGCGCAGCCGTCGAGCCGGCACACAGGAGCAGAAACGGGACGACGGCGGCACGCAGGCCGGTGTTCCGCATGGGCGGATGATCGCCCCCGAACGGCTTGCGGTCAACCGAAATGGTGCTACCCTCGGCGGCAATAACGAGAGCGAGTACCGGATGCGCGACACGTAGCGCCTCCTCTGCCCGTTCACGAGTGGCAGAAGGAGGTGTTATCGATATGGCACAAGGAACCGTGAAGTGGTTCAACGACCAGAAGGGCTACGGCTTCATCACGCCCGATGAGGGTGGCAAGGACGTCTTCGTCCACCACAGCTCCATCGCAGGTGATGGCTTCAAGACGCTCGCCGAAGGTGCGCGGGTTGAGTTCGAGGTCGCAGAGGGTCAGAAAGGCCCCGAGGCCAAGAACGTCACCCTCGCCGCCGCGTAGGCCTAGCCTGCGCGAACGATGAAGAAGGCGATCGCGACGTACTGACACGCGACGGCGACGATCGTCATCGCGTGGAAGACCTCGTGATATCCGAAGACGGCAGGCGCCGGATTCGGCTTTCGGCGCACGTAGACGACGGCTCCGGCCGTGTAGATGAGCCCGCCGACGCCGAGTAGCACGACGGCCGCCGGATCGAGCGTCGTCGCGAGTTTGGGAAAGGCAACGACGCCGACCCAACCGAGCGCGAGTCCGGTCGCGGCGGCCAGCCATTTCGGCGCACCGACCCATGCGAACTTGAAGATGATCGCCGCGCCGGCGCCCGCCCACACGATCGCCAGCACCGTCCAGCGCCACGCGCCCGAGAGCGCGAGCAGGCAGACGGGGGTGTACGTCCCCGCGATCAGCACGTAGATCCCCGCGTGGTCGACTCGGCGCATCCACAGCCGAACCGGGGGTGTCCAGAGCACGCGGTGGTAGAGCGCGCTCGCGCCGAAGCAGATCGCGACCGACGCGGCGAACACCGCTGCGGCGATGTGCTCGCGCGCACCGTCCGCGCCGACGATCAGCAGCGTTCCGACGACGAGCGAGACGACGAACCCGGCCTGGTGGATCACGCCGCGGAGCAGCGGCCTGCGCTCTTCGACGCTGACCGGATTCGAGACGGCTTGCATCACGGGCAGCTTACGTCGTCGCCGGCGCGAGGACGAGTGCGGCCTGTCCGAGCTGTGTCTGCTGCAGCGAGAACTTGTAGAGGTGCGGCATCACCAGCTGATCGATCTTCGCGCCTTCGCCTGCCGTGATCGTCGTCGGGAGCGGCGTCTTCGCGGCGATCGTCTTCGTGAGCGGCTCCGACAGCAGAGAGCTCACGTCGGACTTGTCGAAATACACGACGGCGGTCGGGCTCGAGCCCGGCGGAGGCGGCATGAACGCGAGCACGTGGTTGACGCCGTGCACGTACTTGAAGGTGTAGAGCGCGAGCTCGAGTGCCTCCCGCCGGACGAGCTGCCCGCGTGCGATCGACGCCTTGCCCTCGCCGATCGCGCACGACGCGCCCGTTCCACAGAGCTCGTAGAGGCGGCTGTCGGTGTCGGTGACCGCGTTGATCGTGTCGATCTTCCCCTTCGGGCCGCGAATCGCGACGACGGCGATCGGGACCTCGCCGCTTCCGGATGTCGACGAAACCGGGAGGGTGAGCTTCTTCGAGTAGACGTCGAGCAGCTGGTGCCCGCCGGGGAGCCGGTACGCGCCGCCGACCTTCTGCGCGATTGCGTTCGTCTTCGCGATTCCGCCGCCGGGCGGAACCCAGGTCGACCACGGTGCAGCGTGCTTCAGCGAGACGCCGTAGTTCGCGATGATCACGCCGGCGCCGGTGCCGACGAAGGCGACGATGAGAATCAGGTAGATCAGGGCGAAGCGGGTGACGTAAAGCCGACGGCGCTTCGGCTCGGGCTCGGGTGCCGGTGTGTTCGCCTCGAGGGCGGGGACGGCGGCGTCGGAACTCAGATCGGCGGCCATGACTCGTCCTTCGTCCAGTCGATCTCCGGCTTCTCGAACTTCTGTGCGTCGAGCAGCCCCGTCAGCTCGTCGCCGTAGATCTCCTTCTTCTCGAGGAGCACCTCGGCGACGCGTTCGACCTTGTTCTCGTTCAGCTTGATGAAGTTGTAGGCGATGACGAACGCCTGGCCGACGATCTGCGCCGCAGCCTGGCGCTTGAACGCATCCATGAAGATCGAGCCGACCGGGTCCTGCTGGATTCCGCCGCCGCGCGTGCGGTTCAGGAGCTGGAGCCCGAGCTGCTCGACGCGCTTCTCGAGCCGCTCCTGCACCTGCTCCACCGTCTCGCCTTTCGGTGCGGCGGCCACAGGGATCGGGTGCGGCGCCATGCCCGTTTGCCCGACCATCTGCGCCGCGATCTCCGTGACGGAATTCAGGTCGCCGTAGACCCCGTTCGTCGTCTGTCCGTAGAACACGAGCTCGGCAGCCATCGCGCCGAGGATGTGGATCAGGTCGCCGAACTGCTCGCTTTGCCATAGAGAACCGAAGGTCTCTTCGCGCTCGCGCGCGAGATGATGCCCGAGCGAGCCCCCGCGCATCCGGATCGACAGCCGCGACGACTCGAGCTCGGGGCGATAGATGTGCGCAGCCGCCGCGTGACCCGCCTCGTGCAGCGCGGTCGAGCGCGCCAACAGCGGGCTGTATTCGACGTTGTATGCGGCGCCCGACTCGATGACCACCATCGCGTCGATCAGGTCCTGCCAGACGAATGCGGCGCGGCCCTTGTGATGGGCATAGGTGAGCGCGAGCGAGCAGACCTGCTCGATCCGCGCCGGCGAGTAGCCGCCCGTGATGCGCGCAATCTCGTCGCGACGCTTCTCCGTGTCGAGGTCCTCGTCGTGCGCGACCTTTGCGAGGTACAGGTCGAAGATGTCCTTGCGGTCTTCCTTGGTCGGCGTCCGGAACCAGACGTGGCGGCCCATCCGGCCCGGGCGCATCAGCGCGGGATCGAGCGCATTCAACGGGACGTTCGTCGCTCCGATGAAGTACACCTGCTCCTTGCGCGGCTTCGGCGGCTTGAGGCGCAGCGACTTCCGGCCGGCGCGTCGCGGGACGAGGTAGCTCACGTCGAGCCACGTGTTGATCCAATTCGTGAACGTGCGCTTCATGAACGGCGGGCTGTCGACGCCGTCCATCGCGATCAGCAGCTGGTTCAGTGCGAGCCCGCCGCCGCCCATGCCGCCCATCATTCCGCCCATCATCCCGTTGACCTGGCCACTGAACTTTGTGAAGAACGCCGGATACGGCGACCGGGGCTCCGGCGCGTTGTACTCGAAGATGTAGTCCCGCCACGCCTGGTTCTCGACAATGACGTCACCCTTCGGAGCGAGCGCGCCCCAAGCACCGTGGTACGTCGTAGCCGGGATCTCCCGCGAGTTGCCGAGCGACTGCCGGCGCATGCCGACGGCGTCGATCTCGTCGATGAACACGATGCACGTGCCGCCCCACTTGCGTGCGAGTCGCTTCGCCTTCCGAACCATGAAGCGGACAATGATCACGTCGAGGCCGATGAACGTCTGGGCGAAGCCGGAGCCCGGCATCGCCATGAACGGTGCGTTGAAGCTCGTCGCAAGACCCTTCGCGAGCATTGTCTTGCCGGTGCCGGGAGGCCCGTGGAACAGGAGCCCGCGTTCGCGTTTGCCGCCTGCCGCTTCGAACAGTTCGCCGGACTGCCAGAGCGTGACGACGCGCCGGACCTCCTCCTTCGCGTCGATCTGCCCGCGCACGTCCTCGAGTCGAACGCCCCAGTCGGCGTCACCGGGCTCGAAGCCCTTGATCTGCGAAATGCCGGCGGCGAGCAGCGGTCCGAAGATGATGATGATGTTGACGAAGAAAAGGATCGGCATCGTGAAGACCGCGATCACCATCTGGAACACCACGGCCTGCACGTACTGGCTGTGGAAATTGATGCTCCAGCCGTAGTACGACATGATCAGATAGGGAATCCCGAAGAGGAACGCGAGGATCACGGCGACCCAGATCAGCCGGCTGAACCAGCGTCGCCAGTACCACGCGCGCCGCCGGTCGACGATGTCCGCTTCCTGGATGCGCGTGTCGACGGCGCCGTAGAGCGACGGCCACGGGATCAGGCGGCGCGTCACGACGTCGACGAAGCCGCGGAAGCCGAGCACCGTCACGATCGTCAGGAAGAACGAGATCCAGAAGCGATGGTGGAGGATGGTCGCCCAGGTGAAGAAGACGGCGGGCGACGTGAGAATCGCGACGATCGTCGCGACGCGCGTCAGGATCCGCAGCTGCTGGCGGAGAAGCGGGGAGTCCTTGTTGACCCGCAGGTCCTCGGTCAGCTCGGCGGTCGCCATTGGCCCTCCAGTCTAGCCATGCCGTTTCCTGTCATCGGTACGGCGGGACGCAGACCTTAGATTTCTCTCACGAAGCGGCCTGGAATGGGGAGGCCCGCGGCCGGCCGTAAGCTTTCCGCGTGCACGCCCACGATCACGGCCATGGGCACGGCCACGCCGACCGGCGCGCGCTCGCGATCGCGCTCGGGCTGATCCTCGGGTTCATGGTCGCCGAGATCGTCGCGGCGGTCGTTGCCGGCTCGGTCGCCCTGTTCGCGGACGCCGGGCACATGCTCACGGACGCCTTTGCCCTCGGCGCCGCGCTCGTCGCCGCGCGGCTCGCGCTGCGGCCGGCGAGCGGGCCGTGGACGTTCGGGCTCGGCCGGGCGGAGATCCTCGCCGCGCAGGCAAACGGGATCGCGCTGCTGCTCGTCGGCTCGTGGATCGTCTTCTCCGCGATCCGCCACCTCATCTCGCCGCTGGAAGTCCGCGGCGGGATCGTGCTCGTCGTCGCGCTCGCCGGCATCGTCGTGAACCTGGCCGCGACCTGGGTGCTCTCGCGCACCGACCGCGAGAGCCTGAACATGCGCGGCGCCTATCTCCACGTTGTCACCGACCTCGCCGCGTTCGTCGGCACGGCGATCGCCGGCGGGTTGATCCTCGTGACGGGATGGAACCGGCTCGATCCGATCGCGGGTCTCCTCGTCGCGGCGCTGATGATCCGCTCGAGCTGGACGCTGCTGCGCGAGTCCGGACGGATCTTCCTCGAGGCGTCGCCGGCCGGGATCGACCCCGACGCGGTCGCGCGCGCGCTCGTCGACGAGCCCGACGTCGTCGAGGTGCACGACCTCCACGTCTGGACGGTGACGAGCGGCTTCCCGGCGCTCGCCGCGCACATCCTCGTCGAGCCCGGCGTCGACTGTCACGACGCGCGGCGGCGGCTCCAGCGTCTGCTCGAGGAGCGGTTCGACCTGCACCACACGACGCTCCAGGTCGACCACGTCGCCCGCCGCGCGCAGGACGTGCGACTCGGCGTGGCGCCGCGCGGTTAGAGTCGGCCCATCGCAAGCCTCGACCTCACCGGCAGAACGGCGATCGTCACCGGCGCCTCCTCGGGCTTCGGGAAGGAGATCGCGCGCCAGCTCGCGGAGCACGGCGTGCGCGTCGCCGGCGGCGCGCGGCGCGTCGAGCGGCTCGAGACGGACGTCGCGCTTCCGCTCGACGTCACCGATCCGGAGAGCAGCGCGCGCTTCGTCGCGGACGCGGTCGAGCAGCTCGGCGGACTGAACATCCTGATCAACAACGCCGGGCTCGCGCTCGGCCGCTATCCGTTCGACGAGTCGACGGAGGAGGACGAGAGCCGCGTCTTCTCGACCGACGTGAACGGGCTCGTGCGGATGACGCGACTGTGCCTGCCGCATCTCGTCGCGGACGCGCACATCGTCAACCTCGGCTCGATCGCGGGACGCCAGGCGTACGAGAGCGCCGCGTCGTACGTAACGGCGAAGTTCGCGGTGCGCGGGTTCACGTACGCGCTGCGCGAGGATCTGCTCGGGCGGCCGATCCGGATCACGACAGTCGACCCGGGGCTCGCGGAGACGGAGTTCTCGATCGTCCGCTTCAAGGGCGACGAGGATAAGGCGGCCGCGGTCTACAAGGGCGTCGATCCGCTCGTCGCCGAGGACGTCGCCGACTGCGTGCTGTTCGCGCTCACACGGCCATGGCATGTGAACGTGGACGAGGTCGTCGTGAAGGCGCGGAACCAGGCCTCCGGCGGCCGCATCATCCGCGACTAGCTCCCCGGGCTGACGAGGTTCGGGCGGAGGTACGCCTCCTCGAAGCCGGCGCGGAGGATGTTCCGGTACGAGATGTCCGACTCGTCGTTGCGGCGCTCGCCGGTCTCCGTTGTCAGCACGTCGAGACCGAGTTCCTGCGCGAGCGCGATGCGCGCCGCGAGCAGCGCACCCTGCGCGCCCTTGCCACGATGCGCGGGAAGCGTTCCCGCGGCGCCGAGCCAGCCCGCGCCCTCGTGGACGAAGAGCGCGCCGCACGCGACCGCCTCGGTCGCCGTCGCACGCGACCAGGCAGTGCCAGCGGTCGCGGCCGGCGAGCGACGCGAACAGCGCCGAGACGTCCGCCGGCATCCCGGACACGGGGCCGACGATCGCTGCGAACTCGTCGCCGCGCGCCGTCTCGATCTGTAAGGCGGTATCTCGCGGACGGCGGCGGCGCCGCGACGTCGCGCCGGAACGTCATCCACGGTTGCGAAGCTCGAAGCCGCGGGCGTACAGGCGGTCGGAGAGCTCGGGCACTGCGGCGCGACGACGTACTGCGCGACTCCGTTCGCACCGTAAAACGCATCGATCTCCGCGAGCTCGTCGTCGTCCGCGTCGGCGAGCCCGTTCACGCGGTTCAGCAGCGAATTCGACGGTGCGATCGGCGCGGCGGTGCAGACGGCGTCCGCGACGCGCAGCACCGGCAGCCCGCGCTCTCCGCGAGTGACGCGAACGCCTCCGCCTCGACCCGCTCGAGCCGCGCGTCCACGTCAGGCGGCGGCCCGCTTGTCCGCCCACCGGCGCAACCCGCGGTACGACTGCCACAACGGCATTGCGCGGTCGTACGCGTCGGCGTCGTCGCCTGCGAGCTCGAGCTCCTGCCGCGCGTACGCGATGAACTCATCCTCCGGCGAGCCGCCCTCGACAGCCTCGGCCCAGTCGAGCAGCCGCAGGCGCAGGTCGGCGAGATGGTCGGTCACGTCGGTCGGCGACGCCGAAGTGGATCAGCGCGAGGCGGCTCGGTTCGCGCCGCGCGATCTCGTCGAGTGTCGCCTCCCAGACGTCCACGTCGATCTCCGGCGGCGGCGTCGGCGGCAGCACGGAGTCGCCCGCCGGGGAGCCGTACTCCCGCCGCGTCGCCGGCGTACAGCGTTCCGTCTGCGTCGAGGTAGCTGACGTGATGCGACGCGTGGCCCTGCGTCGGGAAGCAGTCGAGCCCGAGCACGCGGTCGCCGACGATGTGGATGTTCTTCTCCGGCACGGGCGTGAGCTCGCCCCAGAGCACGTCGAACGACTCGCCGTACAGCCGCCGCGCGCTCTGCTCCAGGCGCGACGGGTCGACGAGATGCGGCGCGCCGATCGCCGACACGTGCACCTGGAGTCCCGGATGCTCGCGGACGAGCGTGCCGGCCGCGCCCGCGTGGTCGAGATGGATGTGGCTCAGAAGCAGGTGGCGCACGTCGGTGAGCGCGAGCCCGGCATCGGCGAGCCCGGCCTTCAGCGCGTCGACGGTCGTGCTCGGCCCGCAGTCGAAGAGCGCCGGGCCGTCCTCCGTGTCCAGGAGATACGACGCGATCGTGCGCTCGTTCCCGAGATGGACGAGATCGATCGGCTCAGGTGCAGGCACGCCGTGATCCTATGTGCGGAGGGTCTATCGTCTCGCCATGGCTCTGCGCGGCGGGATCGATCTCGGCGGCACCAAGATCGAGGCGGTCGTCGTGGACGACGGCAGCACGATCATCGGGAGCGCGCGCCGCGAGACGCCGCGCGTCGGCGGGCCGCGCGATGTCGTCCACGAGCTTGCCGCCGCGCTCGTCGACGCGGCCGCGGCGGCGCATGTCGTGCCGTCGCAGCTCGCGGGTGTCGGTGTCGGCTCGCCGGGCGAGGTCGACCGCGAGGCGGGAACGGTTGCGCGCGCCGGCAACCTTCCCGGCTGGAAGGACGCGTTTCCACTTGCGGCTGCGCTCTCGGAGCGTGTCGGCACCCGCGTCGCCGTGGGCAACGACGTGCGCGCTGCTGTCGAGGCAGAGCGCGTGCTCGGCGCGGGCAAGACCTATCGGTCGTTCCTCGGCGTCTGGTGGGGAACGGGAATCGGCGGCGCGGTCGTGATCGACGGGAAGCTGTGGCTCGGTCTCGGCTCGGCCGGTGAGCTCGGGCACGTCGTCGTCCGGCTGGACGGCGCGCCGTGTCCGTGCGGCCGGCGCGGCTGCCTCGAGGCGTATGCGGGCCGCGGGGCGATGGAGCGCCGCGCGCGGCGCGCGCACGAGAAGGGCGTGAAGACGAACCTCTTCGATCTGATGAAGGAGAAGAAGCGCGACCGGCTGACGAGCGGCGTCTGGGAGGACGCGCTCGAGAAGAACGACGCGCTCGCGACGCGGCTGATCGACCGCGCCATCGACGCGCTCGGCGCCGGCGTCGGCTCCGCGCTCAATCTCCTCGACCTCGACGCCGTCGTGATCGGCGGCGGGCTCGGAACGCGGTTCGGCGATCCCGGCGCGCGACGCATCGCGGACGCGATGCTTCCGCATCTGTTCGTCGACGACCGTCCGCCTCCCGTCGTCCTCACCGAGCTGCGCGACGCGGGCGGCGCACTCGGCGCTGCGCTGCTCGTCGCCTAGGCGAGCTCGGCGGCGCGCACGCGCGCGGCCTCGAGGATCACCGCGGCCTCGGCGCGGTTGCCCCAGCCGCGCGTGTCGGTCCGCTTCGACGGCTCGAGATCCTTGTAGCGCTGGAAGAAGTGCTCGATCTCGTCGCGCACCTCTGCGATCACGTCGTGAATGTCGCGCACGCGCTCGAACGACGGGTCGCCGAGCGGCACGCAGAGCACCTTCTCGTCCGGGCCTTTCTCGTCGCTCATGTGGAAGACGCCGATCAGGCGCACGCGGATCCGGCAGCCCGGGAACGTCGGCTCGGCGACGAGGACGAGTGCGTCGAGCGGGTCGCCGTCCTCGGCAAGCGTCCCCTCGACGAAGCCGTAGTCGGCGGGATACGCTCATCGACGTGAAGAGGCGGCGGTCGAGGACGATGCCGCCGAGCTCGTCGTCCCACTCGTACTTGTTGCGCGACCCCATCGGGATCTCGACGAAGACGACCGCGTCGGTCGTCGTCGCTCACGCGAGCGCGGCGGTGGAAACGAACGCGGCTTCGAGGTCGTCGAGCAGATCGGCCGCCGACTCGATGCCGACGGAGAGACGAACGAGGTTCGGCGGAGCGGCGAACGGTGCGGCCGCCGTCGACGCGTGCGTCATCTTCGCCGGCACCTCGATCATGCTCTCGACGCCGCCGAGCGACTCGGCGAGCTGGAACAGCTTCGTGCGCGCGACGAGCGCCTCGGCCTCCTCCGGCGACCTCGCGAGAAACGAGACCATGCCGCCGAAGTCGTGCATCTGGCGCGCCGCGATCGCGTGGCCGGGATGCGACGGCAGACCCGGGGTAGTAGACGTGCTCGACTGCGGGATGGTGGTCGAGTGCGATCGCAACGGCCATCGCGTTCTCGCAGTGCTTCCGCATGCGCAGCGCGAGCGTCTTGATCCCGCGCAGAACGAGCCACGAGTCGAACGGGCCGGGCACCGCGCCGAGCGACTTCTGCAGGAAGTACAGCCGTTCCGCGATCGTCGGGTCGTTCGTCGCCGCGAAGCCGCCGACGACGTCGGAGTGTCCGCCGAGGTACTTCGTCGTCGAGTGGACGACGATGTCGGCGCCGAGCTCGAGCGGGCGCTGGAGATACGGCGTCGCGAAGGTGTTGTCGACGACGAGCAGCGCGCCGACTTCGTGCGCTGCGTCGGCGGCGGCGCGGATGTCGACGACGTTCAGCATCGGATTCGACGGCGACTCGATCCAGACGACACGCGTGTTGTCGTCGAGATGCTCGCGCAGGTTCGGGAACTCGTCGGCGGGGACGTAGTCGAAGACGTAGCCCTTCGGCTCGTACACCTGCGACGTCATCCGGTAGACGCCGCCGTAGACGTCGGCGATGATGACGACGCGCTGGCCCGGATCGACGAGGTGCATCACCGTCGTCACCGCGCCGAGCCCGGACGAGAACGCGATGCCGTGCTCGGCCGACTCGAGCGACGCGAGGCACTCCTGGAGCGCCGACCGCGTCGGGTTCGCAACGCGCGAGTAGTCGTAGCCCTTGTGGACGCCGACCGCCTCCTGGACGTAGGTCGAGGTCTGGTAGATCGGCGTCGTGATCGCCCCGGTCGCCGGATCCGGCTCCTGCCCCTCGTGAATCGCGCGGGTCTCGAAGTCCATGCCGCGATTCTACGGGCGAGCGCACCGTCACACTTCCGTGACGAAGTGGCTGGCACCTCACGGCTCTCAGGTGCCAGCCACCTCAGAGGTTCGAGGTGCCAGGCACCAGGGCAGCGCCGAGGAAGCGGGCGAGGCTGCGCAGCGGCGCGTCGAGCGAGACCGGCCTGACGCCGTTCTCCCACCAGACGCCGTTCACGCGCAGGATCCCGGCCTTCCGATCGTGCACCGGCTCGATGCGGCCGATCGAGCTTGTCGCCGCGGAGGATCGGCAGGACGTAGTAGCCGTACTCGCGCTTCGTCTTCGGGACGTACATCTCGAGGCGGTAGTAGAAGTCCCACAACGCCTCCGTCCGCGCGCGGTCGTGGATCAGGCGGTCGAACGGGGAGAGGAACACGACGCGGCGTGCGGCACCGTGCCGTCGGCGGCGTTCGGGATGGCACGACGCAGCGGCCGCGCTCGAGCTCGACGCCGAGCGCGCGGAAGCGCTTCTCCGCTTGCGCACGCGCTGCGCGTCGCGCCACGACACGCGCTCCGTCTCCGGATACCAGCGCTCCGCGAGATCCCAGAGCCGCTGCTTGCCGCGCCGGCCGACGACGGCGACCTGGCCGCGGCCCGCGAGCACCTCGAGCATCAGGCCCATCTTGCGCACGCCCCACCAGTCGTGCGCGTCGCGGCTCATGCTCACGTGATCCTCGATCTCGCGCGAGAGCAGCGGTCCGCGCGCATCGAGTTCGCGCAGGACGTAGCGGCGAAACGCGGCGTTCGTCGGTCAGGAACTCGTTCGCACGCCTCGTCTCCGGTCGCCTTGCCTGCGCGCCACCGCCGCATCCGCGCCTGCAGCAACGGCAGATCCTCCGCCGGCCAGAGGAACGCGCGCCACTCGACGAGCGAACGCTCCTCCCACAGCAGCCGGTCGAGCTCGGCGGTGTCGAATTGCCCGAGCCGGCTCCAGAGCACGAGATGCTGCGGCGGCGCGACGACGGAGATCGGGTCGAGCTGCAGGAACCCGAGCCGCCGCACCGTCTCGAGGACGCCCGACGCCGTGCCGTCGAGCAGCTGCGACCGCACCGCGATGCGGCGCGCTTCTGCGAGGCTCACCTCCGTGGACTTCACGGAGTTCGTTCTATCGCACCTGCCGCCCGCTCCGGCGCGGGTGCTCGACGTCGGCTGCGGCGACATGGGCGGCGTCGTGCCCGCGCTCGCCGCCGCCGGCTACGACGCGTTCGGCGTCGACCCGCGCGCGCCCGCCGGCCCACGCTACAGCCACGGCGACTTCCGCGACGTCACGGAGACCTACGACGCCGTCGTCGCGGGACGCATCCTTCACCACGTCCATCCGCTCGGCGACGGGCTCGACAAGCTCGCCGCGCTCGCGCCGCTGCTCATCGTCGACGAGTTCGCGGGCGACCTGATCGACGACGCGGGACAGGACTGGTACGAGAACCAGTACCGGATGCTCGCCGCCGCCGGCTCGCCGCCGAAGGCGCCCGCGTCGATCGACGAATGGCGCGCGAAGCATCCCGACCTCCACCCGTACGGCGTCGTGCTCGACGGCCTGCGCGAGCGCTACGACGAGCGCGACGATCGAATGGGTGCCGTACTTCCACCGCTGGCTGCGCGGCCCGAGCAGCGAGGCGCTCGAGACGTCGCTGATCGCCGCCGGCGCGTTCCCGGCGATCGGCTGGCGCTGGGTCGGCGTCCGGAAGAGCTAGACGCGCGCGCCGCTGAGCACGTCGACCACGTGCTCCTCGGCGCCGTCGCGGTAGTCCGCGCCGAGCTTCTCCTCGAGTAGCTGCGCGAGCTCGCCGCTCTCGCCGAGCTCCTCGGTGATGTCGGCGCCGCCGACCAGCTCGCCCTTCACGAAGACCTGCGGGATCGTCGGAAAGTTCGAGATCGCCGACAGCTCCTGCCGGATCGCCGGGTCGGCGAGGATGTCGACGGCGGTCACCGGCGCGCCCGCCTCGCGCAGCGCACGCAGCGCGCGGTCGGAGTTGCCGCACATGATGAACTGCGGCGTCCCCTTCATGAAGAGCGCCACCGGCTCGTCGTCGATCACGGTCTTGATGCGGTCGGACAGCTCGCTCATGAGGTTCCTCTCGTCTTGATCCGAAGCTCGTGGATGGTGCCGTCCCGCAGCGGCTCGGCGAGCGCCTCGTTGACGAGGCGGTGCTGATCGAGCAGCGACAGCCCGTCGAAGCGCGGGCTCGTCACGGTCACCTGGAAGTGGTCGCCGCCGCCGGTTCGGTCGTCCACGGTCAGCACCGCCGCGTCGGGAAACGCGTCGCGGAGCAGGGATTCGAGCCGGTCGGCAGCCACGCGACCATGCTAGTTGCCGCTGAGTACCCTGTGGCGGTGGACGAGATCGGCCTCTTCCCGCTCGGCATCGTTCTGCTCCCGACCGAGATCGTGCCGCTCCACGTGTTCGAGGACCGGTACAAGGAGCTGATCGGCGAGTGCCTCGAGCTGGAGCAGGAGTTCGGGCTCGTCTACGCCGACGAGGACGGCGTCCGCGAGACCGGGACGCGCGCCCGCGTCGCCGACGTGATCGAGCGCTTCGACGACGGACGGATGAACGTCCTCGTCGAAGGCGTCGCGCGCTTCAAGGTGTCGCGGCTCACGCGCGGACGCTCCTTCATGACCGCCGAGGTCGAGACCGTCGAGGACGAATGGGACGAGCCGGATCCCGAGGCGGTCGTGCGCGCGACGGAGTCGTTCCGCGCGCTCGCGGCGGCGGTCGAGGCCGAGCCCGCCGAGCCGGACGAGACCTCGCCGCGGCTGTCCTTCGAGCTCGCCGCGACCGTCGAGCTGCCCGTCGACTCGAAGCAGGAGCTACTGGAGCTGCGCTCGGAGCAGGCGCGCCTCGCGCTCCTCGCGGATCTCCTCGACGCGGCGCTGGCAGGGCTCGAGGCCGCCCGCGAGCTCGAGTCGCGCGCGAAGCAGAACGGAAGCCGCCTGCACTAGCGCGCGTGCGCGAGGAACTCGAGCACGTCGGAGCGCGTGAGCACGCCGACGGGCTTTCCCTCACGCGCGACGACAACGGCATTTCCGCCGGCGGTAAGCGTCGCGAAGACGTCGTCGAGCGTCGCCGACGCCTCGACCGCGACGAGCGGCGGCTGCATCGCCGACGCGACGTCCTCGTGCAGCACGTCGGGATGGATGAAGACGCGCTCCAGCAGCGCGCGATCCTGAAGCGAGCCGATCACGTCTGCGAGCGACTCGCACTCGCCGTCGCGGACGACGGGGAGCTGCGAGATGCCGTAGCGCTGCATCGCGTCGATCCCTTCGCCGACCTTCGCGTGCGCCGAGATCGTGACGAACGCCGGCAGATCGCTGCCGTGCTTCGCGACCAGCACCTCTTCGACCGTCGGCACGGACGCCTGCCGTTCGACGAAGCCGTGCTCGAGCATCCAGTTGTCGTCGTAGAACTTCGACATGTACGAGCGGCCGGAGTCCGGGATCAGCGCGAGCACCGTCGCGCCGGCGCCGAGCCGTTCGGCCACCGTGATCGCGGCCCACACCGTCGAGCCCGCGGAGCCGCCGGCGAGGATTCCCTCCTCGCGCGCGAGCCGTCGCGCGGTGACGAATGAGTCGCGGTCGGAGACGCGGATCCATTCGTCGACGACCTTGAGGTCGATCGTCTCCGGCCACGTGTCCTTGCCGATGCCTTCGACGAGATACGGATGCAGCTCGGAGTCGTCCTTCGCGGTGTAGATCGAGCCCTCCGGATCGACGCCGACGATGCGCACGCCCGACTTCCGCTCGTGGAACCAGCGGCCGACGCCGGAGATCGTGCCGCCGGTGCCGACGGAGATGATGATCGCGTCGATTGCGCCGCCGGTCTGCTCCCAGATCTCCGGCGCGGTGACGTCGTAGTGCGCCTGCGGATTCGCCATGTTCGAGTACTGGTCGGGCTTGAAGCCGCCCGGAATCTCCTCGGCGAGCCGCGACGACACCGAGTAGTAGCTCTCCGGCGAGTCGTGGTCGACGGCCGGTCGGCGTGATCACGACCTCCGCGCCGTACGCGCGCAGCATCGAGATCTTCTCCTGGCTCATCTTGTCCGGCATCACGAAGATGCAGCGGTAGCCCTTCCCGGCTGCCGCGATCGCGAGGCCGACGCCGGTGTTGCCGGACGTCGGCTCGACGATCGTCCCGCCCGGCTTCAGCTTCCCGTCGCGCTCGGCGGCCTCGATCATCGCGAGGCCGATCCGGTCCTTCACCGAGCCGCCCGGGTTGAGGAACTCGAGCTTCGCGAGGATCCGCGCGCCGCCCGGCGGCGACAGGCGGTCGAGCCGGACGATCGGCGTGCCGCCGACGAGGTCGAGGATCGACGGATAGTCGCGGGACATCCGGGCCGAAGCCTAGATCACGGCTTCGACTGCCTCCGCCTCGACCGCCTCCGAGCGCACGAGCACGAGTGCGGTGACGACGCCCGCTGCCGCGATCCCGGCCAGCACCCAGAACGCGAGCGCAAACCCGCTCGTCAGCGCGCTCGCCTCATTCGAGCCGGTCTTCAGCAGGTTCGTCGCATGGGTGAACGCGATCGTCGAGGCGATCGCGACACCGAGTGCGCCGCCGATCTGCTGCGACGTGTTGATCAGGCCCGACGCGAGCCCGGCCTCGCGGGCCTGCACACCAGCGAGCGCGGCGATCGACATCGGGATGAACGCGAACGCCATCCCGACACCGACGAGCAGATAGCCGACGAGGAGGTTCGAGACGAAGCTGCCGTCGACGGGGATCTGCGTGTAGGCGATCATCCCCCCGGCGATCAGCGCCATTCCCGTCGCGAGCACCGGCCGTGGGCCGATCCTCGTCGTCAGCGCCTGCGACGCGCCCGCGACGAGGACGACGGTGCCGGCGGTGGCGAGGAACGTGAACCCGGTCTTCAGCGCCGAGTAGCCGAGCACCTGCTGCACGTACAGCGTCAGCAGGAAGAAGTTCGCGTAGACGACGGCGCCGAGCAGCACGCCGGTGACATTCGCGCCCGTCACGGTCTTGACGCGGAAGATCGAGAACGGGACGAGCGGATGTGGGACGCGCCGTTCGATCCAGATGAACGTGAGCATCAGCAGGCCCGACACGACGAGCTCGCCGATCGTGCGCGCGCTTCCCCAGCCGACATCGGGTGCCTTCGAGACCGCGTACGTGAGCAGCGCGAGGCTTGCGGTCGCGGTGATCGCCCCGCCGACGTCGAATCCCTGCAGTCCTTCGATGCGGCTCTCGCGCACGACGCTGCGCGTGAGCAGCAGCACGACGACGCCGACCGGAACGTTGACGAAGAAGATCCACTCCCAGCCGAGGTAGTTGGTGATGATCCCGCCGAGGAGCACGCCGGCTGCGGCACCGCTGCCGCCCATCGCGCCCCAGATTCCGAGCGCCTTGTTCCGCTCCGCGCCTTCCTCGAAGGTCGTCGTGATGATCGAGAGCGTCGCCGGCGAGACGAGCGCGGCGCCGAGGCCCTGCACCGCACGCGCGGCGATGAGGATGCCGATCGTGCCGGCGAGTCCGCACGCGAGCGACGCGACGGAGAACAGCGCGACGCCGGCCATGAAGATCCGCCGCCGTCCGAGCAGGTCGGCGAGCCGCCCGCCGAGCAGCAGGAACCCGCCGAACGTGATCGCGTACGCGATCAGCACCCATTGCAGGTTCGCGTCCGAGACGTTCAGCGACGTCTTGATCGACGGCAGTGCGACGTTGACGATCGAGACGTCGAGGATCGTCATGAAGAACGCGACGCAGACCAGCGCCAGCGCTTGCCAGCGACGCGGATCGGCGGCGGTGTGCTGCTCGTTCATCGTCTCCCCCTGCTAGTGACGGAAGTGCCGGCGGCCGGTGAAGACCATTGTCGGCCCGGCCTTCTGCGACTGCGTCGATCACGTCCTGGTCGCGCTTCGAGCCGCCCGGCTGGACGATCGCGGCGACACCTGCGTCGAGCGCGATGCGCGGCCCGTCGGGGAACGGGAAGAACGCGTCGGACGCGAGCGCGGCGCCCGTGACGTCGTGACCGTAGGCGGCCGCCTTCTCGACGGCGATCCGCACGGCGTCGACGCGGCTCATCTGTCCCGCGCCGATCCCGATCGTGCCGAGATCCTTCGCGAGCACGATCGCGTTCGACGAGACGTGCTTGCAGACGCGCCACGCGAAGACGAGGTCGCCCCACATGCGCTCGTCGGGCTTGCCGCAGGCGACCGTCCAGCCTTCGCGCTCGTCGATCTCCGAGTCGGCGTCCTGCACGAGCAGCCCGCCGATCACGCGCTTGTAGTGGCGTTCGCCGGGCTCGTCGACGCGGCGCTCGTTGTCGACGAGGATGCGCGTGTTCTGCTTGCGGCGCAACGCGGCGAGCGCGTCGTCGGCGTAGCCGGGCGCGAGCAGCACCTCGACGAACTGCTCCGCGAGCTTCTCGCCGACCGCCGCGTCGACGTCGCGGTTCAGCACGACGACGCCGCCGTACGCCGAAGTCGGATCGGACGCGAGCGCCTTGTCGTACGCCTCCTCGACGGTCGCGCCGATCGCAACGCCGCACGGATTCGCGTGCTTCACGATCACGCAGGCCGGCAGCGCGAACTCGCGCGCGAGCAGCCGCGCCGCGGAGAGGTCGTTGAGGTTGTTGAACGAGAGCTCCTTGCCGTGCACCTGCTCGACGCGCGAGAGGAGATGCCGCCGCGCGCCGCGGTCGGCGTAGTACGCGGCGCGCTGGTGCGGGTTCTCGCCGTACGAGAGGTCGAGCACCTTGTCGAGCGAGAGCACGAGCGTCGGCGGGAACGGCTCCGGCTCTGCGAACCACGCGGCGATCGCCGCCTCGTACGCCGCGGTCGTCGCGAATGCTTCGGCCGCGAGCTCGCGGCGTGTCTCCGGGGAAACGGCGCCGTCGCGGCGAAGCTCGTCGAGCACGAAGCCGTATTGCTCCGGCCGGCAGATCGGCGCGACGTGCGCGAAGTTCTTCGCGGCGCCGCGCAGCATCGACGGGCCGCCGACGTCGATCATCTCGACCGTCTCGGCCTCGGTGACTCCGCGCTTCGACGCGACGTCGCTGAACGGATAGAGGTTCACGCAGACGAGGTCGAACGGCTCGATCTCGAACTCCTCGAGCGTCGCGACGTCCTCGTCGAGGTCGCGCCGCGCGAGGATCGCCGCGTGGATTCGCGGGTGCAGCGTCTTCACGCGGCCGCCGAGCATCTCCGGCGAGTCGGTCAGCGTCTCGACGAGCTCGACGTCGAGGCCGAGCTCGACGAGATACGCGGCCGTACCGCCGCTCGCGACGAGCTCCCAGCCGAGCTCGGCGAGCCCGCGCGCGAAGTCGTCGAGGCCGGTCTTGTCGTAGGTCGAGATCAGCGCGCGCACAGTTCGCTCACCACCTCCGGCAGCAGCCGGTGCTCGACGGCCTTGATCCGCTCGTGCAGCGAGAGCGGCGTGTCGTTCGTGAGGACGGCGACCGACTCCTGCGCGAGGATCGGGCCGCTGTCGACGCCCTCGTCGACGATGTGCACCGTCACGCCCGAGACTCTCGACGCCGGCCGCGATCTGCTCCTCGACGGCGTTCGCACCGGGGAACATCGGGAGGAGCGAGGGGTGCACGTTCACCACGGCATTCGGGAAGCGGTCGAGGAAGGCCGGCGTGAGGATGTGCATGTAGCCGGCGAGCACGACGAGACGGACGCCGTGCTCCTCGAGCCACGTCGCCATCGTGGCGTCGCGCGCGGAACGGTCGTCGAAGTCGTCGAGCTCGAACGATGCGGTCGGGATCTCGCCCGCGCGCGCGAGCGCGCCCGCATCGGCGCGGTTGCTCGCGACGGCGACGACGGGCAGCCCCGCGTCGAGCAGCGCCTGCAGGTTCGTTCCGGTGCCGCTGACGAGGACGCCGATCACGCGAGCTCTCCGATCACGAGCGCGCCGGCCGGCGGTTCCGGCACGACGGCGCACATCCCGATCCCGCAGTTGAAGACGCGGCGCAGCTCGGCTTCGTCGACGCCGCGCTCCGCGAGCCATCCGAACACCGGCGGCCGCTCCCACGAGTCCCAGTCGATGCGCGCCTCGACGCCGTCCGGGAGCACGCGCGAGAGGTTGCCGAGCAGCCCGCCGCCGGTCACGTGCGCGAGCGCCTTCACGTCGGCCTGCGCGCGCAGCGCGCGAACCTCGTCGACGTAGAGCCGGTGCGGCGCCAGCAGCAGGTCGGCGTCGAAGTCGCCGTCGCCGACGAGCGCGCGGACGAGCGTGTACCCGTTCGTGTGCAGCCCGCTCGACGGAAAGCCGACGATCGCGTCGCCCGGCGCGCAGCGCGACCCGTCGATCACGCGGTCGCGGTCGACGATGCCGACGCACGTGCCGGCGAAGTCGAGCTCGCCGTCGCGGTAGACGCCGGGCAGCTCCGCCGTCTCGCCGCCGATGAGCATGCAGCCGGCCGCGCGGCAGACCTCGGCCGCGCCCTCGACGAGCTCCGCGACCTGCTCGAGCTCGATCCGTTCGGCGGCGACGTAGTCGAGCAGGAACAGCGGCTCGGCGCCGCAGCAGAGCACGTCGTCGATGCAGTGCGCCGCGAGATCCATCCCGGCCCAGCGCAGCTTCCCGGCGCGCCGCGAGAGCATCAGCTTCGAGCCGACGCCGTCCGTCGACGCTGCGAGGAACCGCGTCTCGTCGAGCGGGATAGAGCCCGGCGAAGTGCCCGAACCCCGCCGCGCCGGTCGACTCGACGGCCGCGCGCAGCCGCCCGACGACGGCGTCCGCGGTCGCCAGCGAGACCCCGGCGGACTCGTAGGTGCCTGCGTCCTTCGTCAAGAAGGCGAGTCTACGGGGGACGACGGCCGACCTCCCGCAGGAGTCGCGGGGCGAACCGTCGAAGCTACGCCGGATGTCCGTGTCCTCGGGCGGAGTGCACCATGTCGACCTCGTCGTCTCGTCGATCGAGCGGAGCCTGCCGTTCTATCGCGAGCTGCTCGGCCCGCTCGGCTGGACCGGGCTGCGCGAGATCGAGGGCGAGCGCGGCGAGACGATCTGGCACCTGAACGGCCGCGGCTGCTCGATCGGCCTGCGCGAGGCGCAGAGCGAATCGCCGCCGCACGACCGCTACGCCGTCGGCCTCCACCATCTCGCGCTCGAGGCCGCCTCGCGCGCCGCCGTCGACGAGTCCGCCGACTGGCTGAGCGAGCACGGCGCGGTGATCGAGAGCGGACCGGAGGAGTACTCGTACCTGCCCGGCTACTACGCCGTGTTCTTCTACGACCCCGACGGTCTCAAGCTCGAGATCCTGCACGTCGGTGCGTTTGCAGCGTGAGGGAACCCGTGGTTCCCTCACGAGCTCCCTCCTTCGGCGCGCGTGGCCGGTTGTCTCGTGCGCTCCCGCCGGGAGCGCGGTCCCGGCTCCGCGCGAGTGAGGGCTTCCCACACAGATCGATCTCGGCGCTTTCGCTGTGCCGCGCGGCCGGTGGTGGCTTGACAGCCATCCCCAGCCGCTGGTCCGCCTTCGCCTAACGCGCCTGCGGCTGCGTTAGCTTCCGGCCTCAGCCGCGCTCGCGGCGTGACGCCAAGGTTCGTTCTGGTGGCGTGTCGTTTGTGCGTTCTTTTACGATTGCGACCGATGCCGCCCGTCGTCCGCATCTTCCGTTGCCGCGTGAAGCAGGGGCGGCGCGCCGAGTGGGAGCAGATCGTCCGCGAGATCTCGGTGCCGAAGCTGTCGCAGTGCGAGGGGCTCCTCGCGTACTACCCGGGCTCCCCGCTCGGCGACCCGGACGAGTTCACGATGGTCAGCGTGTGGCGCGACCGCGGCGCCGTGCGCGCGTACGCGGGCGACTCGTGGCGCGACGCCGTGCTCTACCCCGGCGAGGAAGACGTTCCTCGACGAGGTGCACGTCCACCACTACGAACTCTTCGACTAGGGGAACCGCAGGGTTCCCCAGTGGACCCCTCCTTCGGCTCGAGTGGCGTTTCTTCGCGGCGCTACGGCGAGAGCGCGGTCTCGCCTTCGCGCGCGGGGGCGCGATCCACACAGAAGTGATTTGAGCGGGTTCGTGGTGCCGCGCGGGTCGTGGTGGGCTTCGCCCATCCCGAGCCGCTGGTTCGCCTCCGTCTAACACGCCTTCGGCAGCGTTAGCCTCCGGCGTTGTTCGCTCGAATCTCGACGCGGCAAAAGGCCGGAGGCTAGAGCCGGCGAAGCCGCTCTAGATGGAGGCCGAATCGACGCGGGCCGGGATGCTTCAGCACCACGGGCTCGCGCGGGGAAGCCATCACGCCCGGATCGCACTGGGTGGACGGCGAAGTGCCCGCGGAGCCGGGACCGCGCTCCCGGCGGGAGCGCCGACCAGAGCCGCCACCAGAGCGGAAGGAGGGGGTTCCTTAGGGGAACCTTGGTTCCCCTAAGAGCGAAGCGTCTCGTAGCGGAGCTTCGCGTGCTCCGCGGGCACCGCGGTCGGGTACTCGCGCGTCAGGCAGGCGCGGCAGAGCTCCGAGGCGGGGCGGGTCGTCGCCTCGACGAGGCCGTCGTGCGAGAGGTACGCGAGCGACGTCGCGCCGACGTACTCGCGGATCTCCTCGACCGTCTTCGTCGACGCGATCATCTCGTCCGGGTCGGCGAGGTCGATCCCGTAGAAGCACTGGCCGATCACCGGCGGCGACGAGATGCGCACGTGCACCTCGGCCGCGCCGGCCTCGAACAGCATCTGGACGATCTCGCGCGTCGTGTTGCCGCGCACGATCGAGTCGTCGACGACGACGAGCCGCTTGCCGGCGACCTCGGCGAGCGGGTTGAACTTCATCCGGATCCCGAGTTGGCGCAGCTCCTGGTCGGGCTGGATGAACGTGCGGCCGACGTAGCGGTTCTTGATCAGTCCTTCGCTGAACGGGATCGAGAGTCGCGCGCGAGAAGCCGATCGCCGCCGGCGTGCCCGAGTCCGGGATCGGCAGCACGAGATCGGCGTCGACCGGCGCCTCGGCGGCGAGCCGCTCGCCCATGCGCACGCGCGCGCCGTGCACCTCGACGCCGCTCGAGCTGCGTGTCGGGCCGCGCGAGATAGAAGAACTCGAAGATGCAGAGCGCGCCGCCGTCGGACTGCTCGAGCGCGCGAAACGAGCGCAGCCCGTCCGCGTCGGCGATCACGGCTTCGCCCGGCTCGATCTCGCGGACGAACTCGGCGCCGACGAGGTCGAGCGAGCACGTCTCCGACGCGACGACCCAGTCGTCGTGGATGCGGCCGAGGACGAGGGGCCGGAAGCCGAAGGGATCGCGGAACGCGACGAGCTTGCCCTCGGAGAGCGCGACGACGGAGTACGCGCCTTCGAGCCGGCGCATCGCGTTCGGTCACGGCCTCCTCGAGCGGCGCTTCGTCGTTCGCGATCAGCGCGGCGATCACCTCGCTGTCGGAGGTCGCCTGCAACGTCATCCCGGCGGCGCGCATCTCGTCGCGCAGCTCCGTCGCGTTGACGAGGTTGCCGTTGTGGCCGAGCGCGACGCGTCGCGCGCGCGGCCGTGCTGGACGAGCGGCTGCGCGTTCGCCCACTGCGACGAGCCCGTCGTCGAGTAGCGCGTGTGGCCGATCGCGACGCGAGCCGCGCAGGCCGCGGAGCTTCTGCTCGTCGAAGACCTGCGTCACGAGCCCGAGGTCGCGGAGTGCCGTGAGCCTGCCCTCGTCGGAGACCGCGATGCCGGCGGACTCCTGGCCGCGGTGCTGGAGCGCGAAGAGCCCGAAGTACGTGAGCCGCGCGACGTCGCGGTCAGGTGCGTAGACGCCGAAGACGCCGCACACGGTTACGCGACCTGACCGATCTGGACGAAGCCCTTCGACCCGAGCCGCGCGATGTTCTCCGGCGCGATGGCAAGGATTGCCGCGCCGCGCGCCGGCTCGTCCGGCAGCGACACCTCGGCGGGCAGCCCGCCGCTCCAGCGCGCCGCTTCGTCGAGCGCGTGCTCGAGCCCGGCGTAGCCGACGTCGTGGCAGAGCGTGAGCAGCGGCGCGGCCTTCCAGAGGAAACGGATCAGCGCCGCCTCCGCGGCGAGGCTGTCCTCCGGCGCGACCGCGAGCAGCACCGCATCGCCCGACTGCCACTTGCCGGGGATCGATCGCACGTCGGCGACGAGCCCGACGCAGCCGACGACGGGCGTCGGCGGGATCGGGCGCCCGTCGGTCTCGTTGTAGAGCGAGACATTGCCGGAGACGACAGGGATCCCGAGCGCCTCCGCGGCCTGCGCGATTCCCTCGATCCCGCGCGCGAGCTCCCACGCGATCTCCGGCTTCTCCGGATTCCCGAAGTTGAGGCAGTCCGTCAGCCCGATCGGCTCGCCGCCCGCGCACGCGACGTTCCGCGCCGCGCCGAGCACCGCCTGCACGCCGGCCGCGAACGGGTCGGCTTCGCCGGGGCGCGGCCCCTGCAGCGCGGCGGCGATCCCGCGCAGCGACGGGCGCAGCCGGAGCACCGCCGCGTCGAGCCCGGGACGGCGCACGGTGCGCGAGCCGACGAGATGGTCGTAGCGCTCGAAGATCCACGTCTTGTCGCGGCGGTTCTCCGGCGACAGCGGCCGCGGTTCCGCGGGCCAGGAGTCGCGCGGCGTCTGCTCGACCTCGTAGCGCGGGCACTCGTCCGTGAGCAGCCGCGCCGGAATCGAGCCGACGACCTCGTCGCCGTGGAGCACGCGCAGTTCGCCGCCCTCGGTGACCTCGCCGATCGCTGTGCAGTGCAGTTCCCACCGCGCGCAGACCGCGCGCACCGCGTCGAGCATCTGCGGGCGGACGACCGCGACCATCCGCTCCTGCGACTCGGAGATCATGATCTCCCACGGCTCCATCCCGTCCTCGCGGAGCGGCACGCGGTCGAGGTGTACGTCGAGTCCCGTGCCGTCGGACGCCATCTCGGAGAGCGCGGACGCGAGCCCGGCGGCGCCGCAGTCCTGCAGCGACTCGACGAGCCCGGACTCGACGAGCTCGACGGAGACCTCGATCAGCTTCTTGCCCGTGAACGGATCGCCGACCTGCACGGTCGGCCGCTTGTCGGCGTCGTCCTCGCCGAGCTCCTGGCTCGCGAGCACGGACGCGCCGCCGATCCCGTCGCGGCCGGTCGTCGCGCCGTAGAGCACGACGACGTTCCCCGGCCCGGACGCCTTCGCGGAACGCAGCCGCGCCGCGTCGACGATCCCGATGCACATCGCGTTGACGAGGCAGTTGCCGCGGTACGCCTCGTCGAAGACGGTGGCGCCGCCGACCGTCGGCACGCCGACGCAGTTCCCGTAGTGGCCGATCCCGCCGACCGCGCGGGAGAAGTGGAAGTCCGGCGCGCCGAACCAGAGCCCGTCGAGGAGCGCGATCGGTCGCGCGCCCATCGCGACGATGTCGCGGAGGATGCCGCCGACGCCGGTCGCTGCGCCCTGGAACGGCTCGACCGCGGACGGGTGGTTGTGCGACTCGACCTTGAACGTGACGGCGAGCCCGTCGCCGATGTCGAGCACGCCGGCGTTCTCGCCCGGGCCCTGCAGCACGCGCGCGCCGGACGACGGCAGCCGCTTCAGCAGCGGCGCCGAGTGCTTGTAGCCGCAGTGCTCCGACCAGAGCAGCGAAAACACCGCCAGCTCGAAATGGTTCGGCTCGCGGCCCAGGAGCTCCTGGATTCGATCCGCCTCCCAATCGGTCAGACCGAGAGCGCGGTGGAGCGGCTGTTCTGCGACCTGCGTCAGGTGATTCAGTGTACTGCCGGTACCGGCGGCTCAACCCGTGTAGCTGTACTCCGAGATGATCGGGTAGATCCGGTGCTTGATCGCCGCGATGGAGGGGTAGCCCGGGCGCCCGTCGCTGTAGTAGCGCCTGGTCAGGTCGTAGAGCTCGTGGTTGTCGTGGTCGTCGTAGCACTGGATGACCGGAGACGCGTCGAGGACGTTGATCTGCTTGAGGTACGCGAGCGCGTCGTACCCGGACCGCCCGGAGCCGTCGACGAAATGCTGGATTGCGGAGCAGGTCGGGATGTAGGAGTAGCCGGTGACCAGCCACTCGTGATCGAGGAGGAATTTCCGGTCAGTCGCGTCGGTGACCATCCGCACCTTGAAGAGCGTGTCCGTGCGCTTGTCGTACGACTGCGTGTCCGGGAATGCTGGCTTGATCAGCCCTTCTTCGTGCTTGATCCACTCGGTCGTGTTCGCCGCCGCCGTCTGCACCTGGGCCTCGGAGTACTGGACCCGCCGGGTGGCGGTCGTGCCCGGCACGAGCGCGTCGTAGTTCATGAGGTTCGCGCGAACGAGGAACAGGGCGAGCTCCGCGGACTTGTACGTCGCGTAGAAGTCGCGGACGTAGTCGGCGAGCGCCGACGAGAGGTACGGAGCCATTCCGTCTTCGATGTGCTTGGCGCAGTCGATCAGCGCGCCGTCGACGAGGGTGTTGTGGATCGTCCGCTGGTCGGTCGCCAGCTTGAAGAGCTGCGGATAGAGCGCGTCGAGTTGCGCGACGCGGTCTCCCTGATTCTTCAGCGACGACGCGGCGACGAACGAGGCGAGGCTCGTCTGCGCCGCGCTGACCTCGTCCTGGAGGTCGCTCGTCTGGATCTTGCAGCCGAGCGTGTTCCCGAGCGCGCGCTGGTGGTCGGCGAGCTGCGTGAGCTTCGCGTCGAGCTGGGCGAGCTGCTCTTGGATCTGGGTGAGCGCGTACGCGGTCGGGTCGATGTCCTTCTGGAGCTGCGGCGCGAAGTGGAGAATCAGCGCCTTCGCGCCCTGTTTTGCGACCTCGGTGGCGATGCCGGTTGCGATGCCGGCCCCGATTCCCTGCGACGTCGCGGAGCGGGTTTCCCGCGCCGACGCGGCCGACGGCAGGGCGACGAGGACGAGAGCGACCAGGGGCAGGACGGCAAGACGACGGGCGCGCAGCATCGAATCGGGCTCCTTCAGGCGGGGACACGAAACAATCGGCAGCCGAGCTACGTTTCATGAGAGGTGAGACGGCGCTATCTGTCGATGCTGATCGCGCTCGCGCTGATCTGGGGCGCGTCCTTCATGTTCATCAAGGTCGCCGACCGCGAGCTCGCGCCGTCGACCCTGATCCTCGGCCGGCTCGGGCTCGCTGCGATCACGCTCGCGCTCGTCGTGCCGTTCACGGTCGGCACGCGCGAGGCGGCGGTGCAGATCCGTCGCAGCTGGCGCTGGCTCGTCGTCGTCGCGCTCGTCAACACGGCGATCCCGTTCTGGCTTCTGTCGTGGGGCGAGACCCGCATCGACTCCGGGCTCGCGTCGATCATCCAGGCGTCGGTTCCGATCTTCAACGCACTGCTCGCGTTCGTCTTCTTCCGGGAGGTGCGCGTGACCGGATCGCGGCTCGTCGGGATCGCGATCGGGTTCGTCGGCGTCGCGCTGCTCGTCGGCGCGCAGCCGCAGGGGAAGATGCTCGGCGCGCTCGCCGTCGTCGGGATGGCGTTCTGTTACGCGATCGGCGGGCTACTGACGGGGCGGAACCTGAAGGAGGTACGGCCGCTGCTCGTGGCGCTCGTCTCGACCGCCGTCGCCGCGATCGTCTGGATCCCCGCCGGCGTCGCGCAGGCGCCGAGCACCGCGCCGGGCTGGAAGACGATCGCGTCCGTCGTCGCGCTCGGCGTGCCGGGAACCGCGCTCGCGTATCTCCTCTTCTTCGGGCTGATCGCCGGGCCGGGCGCGATGTACGCCTCGCTCGTGACGTATCTGATCCCGCCGATCGCGATCGGCTACGGCGCGGTGTTCCTCGGAGAGCCGATTGCCGGGATCGCGATCGGCGGCCTCGTGCTCGTCCTGCTCGGCGTCGGGCTCGGCACCGGAGCAGTGCGGCCGAAGCGGCGCGTCCGCGCGCTCGCGCCGGAGACGTGAGCCCAGAGAAGTGCACCGTCTCGATCCGGCGCGCGCGGCCGGACGACGTCGACTTCCTCGTCGAGCTCCTGGCCGATGACGACGTCCGCCCGTTCCTCGGCCCGGTCAGCGGCTTCGACCGCGACTCGCTGCTCGCGGAGATCGAGCGGTCGCGCCAGGAGCCGGAGTCGTTCGGCCGCTTCGTGATCGAGCTCGACGGCGATCGCGCCGGCGGGATGGGATTCCATCTCGGCAACGAGCGCAGCAAGATCGCGCGGATCGAGCGGCTCGCGATGCATCCGACGTTCCGCGGCGGCCGGGTCGCCCTCGAAGCATCGCGGCTCTTCCAGCGGCACCTGCTCGTCGACCTCGGCTTCCACCGGCTCGAGCTCGAGGTCTACGCGTTCAACGAGCGCGGGCTCGTCCACACCGAGCGCGCCGGGTTCGTGCGCGAGGGTGTGAAGCGGTGCGCGTATCTCCGCGACGGCGAATGGGTCGACTCCGTCATGTACTCGCTGCTCCGCGAGGACCTCGGTCCGCCGAATCTAGACTCGGCGCATGCCAATGCGCTACGCCAGGCTGACCCGGCCGCTCGTGCGCGACGGCGGAGAGCTGAGAGAGGCAAGCTGGGACGAGGCGCTCGACCGCGCCGCGGCCGGCTTCCGGAAGGCGCTCGACGAGGGCTCCCAGACCGGTCTCTTCAGCTGCTCCAAGGCCACGAACGAGCTGAACTTCGCCACGCAGAAGTTCTCCCGGGTCGCCCTGCACTCAAACAACATCGACAGCTGTAACCGAACCTGACACGCGCCCAGCGTCGTCGGTCTGGCGACGGTGTTCGGTGCAGGTGGCGGGACGAGCTCCTACGAGGAGGTCCGAGCCGCGGACCTCATTCTCCTCTGGGGCTCGAACGCGCGCGAGGCGCATCCGATCTTCTTCCACCACGTGCTGAAGGCGGTGAACGCCGGCGCGAAGCTGATCGTCGTCGACCCGCGGCTGACGCCGTCGGCGCGGTGGGGCGATCTCTGGCTCGGGATCGACGTCGGCACCGACATCCCGCTGGCGAACGCGGTCGGCGCGGGAGATCATCCACGCGGGGCTCGCGGACATGGAGTTCGTCGAGCGGGCGACGTCGCGGCTTCGAGGCGTTCCGCGAGTCGGTCGAGCCGTGGACGCTGGAAGAGGCGGAGCGCGTGACCGGCGTTCCGGCCGACGCGATCCGTGAGCTCGCGCACGCCTACGCGGAACGCCGACCGCGCGCAGATGTGCTGGACGCTCGGGATCACCGAGCACCACAACGCGGTCGACAACGTCTTCTCGCTCATCAACCTCGCGCTGCTCACGGGCAACGTCGGCAAGCTACGGCTCGGGCGTCAACCCGCTGCGCGGACAGAACAACGTGCAGGGCGGCGGCGACATGGGCGCGCTGCCGAACCGGCTGCCGGGCTTCCAGCACGATCGACGACGCGGCGGTGCGCGCGCGGTTCGACGAGGCCTGGGGCGTGACGGTGCCGCCGGAGCCGGGGCTGCACCTCACCGGGATGTTCGAGGCGATGGAGCACGGCGAGCTGACCGCGGTCTACGTCGTCGGCGAGAACCCGGCGCAGGGCGAGGCCGACCAGCAGCGCGCGGTGCGGCTGCTCGAGGGGCTCGACCATCTCGTCGTGCAGGACATCTTCCTGACCGAGACCGCGCAGCTCGCGGACGTCGTGCTGCCCGCGGCGGCGACGTCGCGGAGGCGGAGGGCACCGTGACGTCCAGCGAGCGCCGCGTGCAGCGCGTGCGCAAGGCGATCGACGCCGCCGGGCGAGGCGCGCGACGACGTCTGGATCGTCGCGAGATCGCCAAGCGGCTCGGCCACGACTCGGGAACCCCGACCGCCGAGGACGTCTGGAACGAGCTGCGCGTCGTGTCGCCCGTGATGCAGGCGGCATGAGCTACGCGCGCCTCGAGGAACTCGGCGGCATCCAGTGGCCGTGCCCCGACGAGATCGACCCGGGCACGCCGTTCCTCCACGCGCGCCTCTGGGACGACGTCGTCGCGGACGCGCGCGCCGTTCCACGGTCGTCGAGCACGAACCGCCCGTGGATCAGCTCGACGATGAGTACCCGCTCCGGCTGACCACCGGCCGCCGGCTCGAGTCGTACAACACCGGTGTGCAGACCGGCGGCTACGATCGCCGCTCCACCGCGGCGGCGAGGCGATCCTGCTCGCGCCTGCCGACGGCGGAGCGCTACGGCGTCGCGGACGGCACGCGGGCGCGCATCGTCTCGCGCCGCGGCGCCGTCGAGGCTCCGGTGCGCTACGACCCGACGCTGCGTCCGGGCCTCGTGTTCATGACGCTTCACTTTCCCGACGACGTCGCGACGAACGTCCTCACGATCGACGTGACCGATCCGAAGTCGGGCACGGCCGAGTTCAAGGCGACCGCGATCCGCGTGGAGGCATCTAGCGTGGACATCCGCCTCCCCGCCGCCGAGCCGACCGACGACGAGCGGGAGGCGATCGACGCGATCGCGGGGCCGCCGCCGGAGACACGAGCTTCCGCGTCGCGCACGGCAACCGGCACAGCCGCCATCTGCTGCTGCCGGCGCTGCGCGCGGTGCAGCGCCGCGTCGGCTGGGTCAGCGAGGGCGCGCTCGACTACGTGTGCCGCCGCCTCGACGTGCCGCCCGCCGACGCGTACGGCGTCGCGACGTTCTACGCGCTGATCGCGCTCGAGGAGCGGCCGCGCCGACGTGCTTCACGTCTGCACCGACCTCGCGTGCCGGCTCGCGGGCGCGAACGTTCCCGAGGGTGCGCATCCGCTCCGTGCCTCGGGCTCTGCGAGCGCGCGCCCGCGGCGCTGCGGACGATCGCCGGCGAGGAGCCGCGCGAGATTCAGCTGCCGGCGACGGGGCCGCCGCTGCCGCAGGCCGGCAGCACAGACCTGCGCCTGCTGCGCCGCATCGCGGGCGGCGTCGATCCCGAGTCGCTCGCCGTCGTACCGTGCGCACGGCGGCTACGCCGCGCTCGACAAGGCGCTCGAGCTCGGCCCCGAGGGCGTCATTCGCGAGGTCACCGCGTCGAAGCTCGCTCGGCCGCGGTGGCGCGGCGTTCCCGACCGGCCGCAAGTGGGAGGCCGTCGCGCACGCAGCCCGCGCAGCCGCACTACCTCGTCTGCAACGCCGACGAATCGGAGCCGGGCACGTTCAAGGATCGCGTGCTGATCAGCGAGCGACCCGTTCGCGATCGTCGAGGCGATGACGATCGCCGCGTTCGCGACGGGCTGCGAGCACGGCTACGTCTACGTGCGCGCCGAGTACCCGCTCGCGTACGCGCGGCTCGAGAACGCGATCGCGCAGGCGCGTGCGGCCGGGCTGCTCGGCGACGACATCCTCGGGCGCGGCTTCGCGTTCGACATCGAGATGCGCAGTGGCGCCGGCGCGTACATCTGCGGCGAGGAGACCGCGCTCTTCGAGTCGATCGAGGGCTAGCGCGGCGAGCCGCGCAACAAGCCGCCGTTCCCGGTCGAGGTCGGACTGTTCGGCAAGCCGACCGTCGCGAACAACGTCGAGACGCTCTTCAACGTGCCGCGATCGTGCTCGGTGGCGGCGACGGTTCGCCGGCGGGCACGCGTCCTCGTCTGCGTCTCCGGGCGCACGTCGGGAAACCCGGGCATCTACGAGGTGCCGTTCGGCACGCCGCTGCGCGAACTGCTCGCGCTTGCGGCGCGAGCTCGCGGCCGCCTGAAGGCGGTCCTGCTCGGCGGCGCGGCGGGCGGCTTCGTGCGGGCCGACGAACTCGACCTCAAGCTCACGTACGAGGACGCGCGCGCGACCGGCACGACGCTCGGGTCCGGCGTCGTGATCGTCTCGACGAGACGGTCGATCTCGGCGATGCCGTGCTGCGAATCGCGGCGTTCTTCCGCGACGAATCATGCGGCCAGTGCGTGCCGTGCCGCGTGGGCACCGTACGCCAGGAAGAGGCGCTGCACCGGATCGCCGAAGACCGCGGAACGGCGACGAGCTCGCGCTGCTCGACGAACTCGGGCAGGTCATGAAAGACGCATCGATCTGTGGGCTGGGACAGACCGCGGCGACCGCCGTCAAGTCGGCGATCAGAGAATCTCAGCGTGCTGGCATGAGCGTGCAACTCGACCATCGACGGCCTCACCGTCAGCGTCGACGACGACTCGACGATCCTCGACGCGTGCCGCAAGCTCGAGATCTCGACGCCGACGCTGTGCTACGTCGAGACGCTGACGCCGGTGAACGTCTGCCGCGTCTGCGTCGTCGAGGTCGAAGGCATCGCGTGTGCTCGTGCCGACCTGCTCGCGCGAGGTCGAGGCGGGCATGGTGGTGCACACGAGCTCGCCGCGCGTGCGCAAGAGCCGGAAGCTCGTGCTCGAGCTCCTCGCGTCGTCCGTCGATCTTTCGTACGCCGACGACGCGCAGCGGTACATCGCCGACTACGACGCGAAGCCCGAGCGGTTCGGCGCCCGGCCGCCACCGTCGCGCAGCCGGCGAAGGTCGACAACGATCTCTACGTGCGCGACTACCGCGCTGCATCCTCTGCTACAAGTGCGTCGAGGCGTGCGGCGTGGATCACCAGAACACGTTCGCGATCGCCGTGGCCGGGCGTGGCTTCGACGCGCACATCTCGACCGAGCTCGCCGTCGAGCTGCCGGATTCCGCGTGCGTGTACTGCGGCAATTGCATCGCGGTGTGCCCGACCGGTGCGCTGATGGCCAAGACGGAGTTCGACATGCGCGCGGACGGGACGTGGAACGAGTCGCAGGAGAAGGTCGACACGATCTGCCCGTACTGCGGCGTCGGCTGCACGCTCACGCTGCACGTGCAGGACAACGAGATCGTGAAGGCCACGTCGCCGCTCGATCACGACGTCACGCTCGGCAATCTCTGCATCAAGGGACGCTTCGGCTACGAGTTCACCAAGAACCGCTGAGCCGCAGCCCGGACTGACGACCGTCCTGCGGGAGTGGGGGCGGATCGGCTGCATCGGCTTCGGCGGCCCGCCCACGCACATCGCCCTGATCCGCCGGCTGTGCATCGAGCGCGCGCTGGATGACGTCGGAGGAGCTGGAGGACGCGATTGCCGCATGCAATCTCCTGCCGGGGCCGGCGTCGACGCAGCTCGCGATCTACTGCGCGTGGCGGGTGCGCGGCCGCGTCGGCGCGGTCGTCGGCGGGCTGGCGTTCATCGTGCCGGGCCTCTTGTTGGTCCTCGCGCTGTCGGCGCTCTTCCTCGCAGGCTCGCCGCCGGACTGGGTGCGCGGCGCCGGTGCGGGCGCGGGAGCCGCGGTTGCGGCGGTCGCGGTTCATGCGGGATGGCAGCTCGTGCCGGCGAGCCGGCGGCGCGCGCATCGCCTGCGCTGGTTCGTCTACGCGGCGGCCGGCGCGGTGTCGGCGGCGACGATCGGCCCGTGGCTCGTCCTCGTGCTCCTCGGCTGCGGCGCGATCGAGCTCGGCATCCGGGGGAAACTCGGTCGTCGCGGCGCTCGCGCCCGCGGCGGTCGCGAGCGGCGGCCTCCTCTCGCTTGCGTGGGTCGCGTTCAAGGTCGGCGCGCTCTCGTACGGCGGCGGCTTCGTGATCGTGCCGTTGATGCAGGGCGACGCTGTCGGCCGCTACCACTGGCTGACCGGAGGACAGTTCCTGAACGCGGTCGCGCTCGGCCAAGTGACGCCGGGGCCGGTCACGCTCACCGTTGCTGCGGTCGGCTTCGCCGCATTCGGCGTCGGCGGCGCGCTGCTCGCCGCGGCGGTCGCGTTCGCGCCGTCGTTCGCGTTCGTCCTCCTCGGCGGCGCGCGCTTCGACCGGATCCGCCGCGACGATCGGGCGCGGTCGTTCCTCGACGGCGCCGGCCCCGCCGCGATCGGCGCGATCCTCGGCTCCGCGATCCCGCTCGCCCGCGCGCTCCACGAGCCGTGGCAGTTCGGTGTTCTCGCCGGCGCCGCGGTGCTGCTGCTCGTTTTCCGCCGCGGCGTCGTGCTGACACTGCTCGCGGCCGGCGCAGTCGGCGTCGCCGTCGCGCTCGCCGGCGGGCAGTTACCGCATTGACACATAGAGGTCGTCTAGGCTCGAGCGATGGCCGACGCATCCGCCGACGTTCTGGTGATCTTCGGCATCACCGGCGACCTCGCCAAGGTGATGACGTTCCGCTCGCTGTATCGCCTCGAGCG
>CAWFKM010000011.1:0-426112 GCA_963816455.1 uncultured Actinomycetes bacterium | reverse complement strand
CGCGACGCTCCTCCGGGTAGAAGCCGAAGCCGGTGAGGTTCTTCCGCGCGAGCGCAGTCGCGTCGGCCGGCGGCGCCTTGCGCTCGACGTAGACGAAGCCGTGCGAGCGATCGGCGAGCAGCGGATAGAGCTGCTTCGCCTTCAGCCCGAGCACGCGCGCGGCGACGATCGCGTCCGTCTTCGGATGCTCGATCTGCCGCGGGTCGGCGAAGACCGTCGTCGCCTGCTCGCCGAGCGCGAGCGGCGTTCCCATCGCGTCGAAGATCGTGCCGCGCCCCGCCGGCAGCGTCACCGGCACGCGCGTCTGCGCCGTCGCGAGCCGCGACAGCGACGCCGCGCGCACGGTCTGGATCCACGCGGCGCGCGCGAGCAGCGCGCCGAAGACGACGATGATCAGAAACAGCAGAAAGCGGATCCGCGAGTTGACGACCCGCGTCATCGGCTAGGGAGTTCCGAGGTCGAGGTAGCTGGTGTCCGCGGACGGTGCGGGCACGAGGCCGAGCCGCCGGGCCGCGCCTTCGATCCGGAGCGACGCCGACGCCGCGGAGACCTGCGACGCGAGCGCGGCGTTCTGCTCCTGGAGCTGCGCCGCCTTGCGGTCGAGCTTGTTCACGCCGACGTTCGCGCGGAGAACGGCGACGTTGAGCGCGACGATGCCGGCGAGCAGCACGGCGAAGACGGAGATCCAGAGGATCCAGCCGGTGAGGCGGCGTCCGTGCGCGGCAGGCTGCGCGCGCCGCTTCGGCGCTGCGGCCGTCCGCGGCCGCGGCGCCGGCGCGACCTCTGCCGATCCGAACCAGTCGAGTGCCGCCATCAGCTCGGCCTGCCCGCCTTGATCGCGGCCCGCAGCCGTGCCGACGCCGACCGCGGGTTCGCCGCGATCTCGTCGCTGCTCGGCCGGATCGGCCGCCGCTGAATCGCGCGGAGCTCGGGCTCGTGACCGCACACGCAGACCGGGAAGTCCGGCGGGCACGTGCAGCCCCGCTCCTTCTCGCGCAGGAACTGCTTCACGATCCGGTCCTCGAGCGAGTGGAACGCGATCACCGCGAGGCGGCCGCCGGGGCGCAGCATCTCGAGCGCGGCCGGCAGCGCCGACTCGAGCGAGCCGAGCTCGTCGTTGACCGCGATCCGCAGCGCCTGGAACACGCGCTTCGCCGGATGACCCTCGCCGAACCGCGCCGGCGCGGGAATCGCGCACTTGATCGTGTCGACGAGCTCACCCGTTCGCTCGTACGGGTGCTCCTTCCGCCGGCGCACGATCGCGCGCGCGATCTGCTTCGCGTAGCGCTCCTCGCCGTAGCGGCGGAAGATCGTGACGAGCTCGGCTTCCGGCCACTGGTTGACGACGCTGCACGCGCTCAGCTCCTGCGACGGGTCCATCCGCATGTCGAGCGGCGCGTCCGTCGCGTACGAGAAGCCGCGTTCCGGCCGGTCGATCTGCATCGACGAGACGCCGAGGTCGAGCAGGATCGCGTCGGCGCGCACGCCGTTCGCCGCGAGCTGCGGCAGGACGACGCCGAAGTCGCCGCGCAGCAGCCGCCCCTGGATGCGCGCGCGCTTCTCGAACCGCTCGAAGTACGTCCGCGCGATCGGGTCGCGGTCGATCGCGATCAGCTTGCCGCTGCCCTGGAGGTCGGCGGCGAGCAGCGCGGCGTGTCCGCCGGCGCCGAAGGTCGCGTCGACGACGGTGTCCCCCGGCTCGACGGCCAGGCAGGCGCGAACCTCCCCCGCGAGGACCGGAACGTGATCAGTCGCGCCGGGATGCAAGACGTTCGGCAACATGCTCCGCACTCCCTTCGACCTCGGCGAGCTCCCGCCGCCAGGCGGCGCGATCCCAGATCTCGAGGTGGTCGTGGACGCCCGCGACGACGACGTCGCGGCCGAGCTTCGCGTGCTCCATCAGTGCCGCGGGAATGCCGACGCGCCCCTGCTTGTCGAGCTCGCTCTCGGTCGCGCCGGCGTAGAAGTACCGGTGAAGCTGGCGGCTCTCCTTGCTCAGCGGGTCGAGCTCGTTCAGCCGCGACTCGATCGCCTGCGCCCAGTCGGGGCGCGGATACGCGTAGAGGCAGCCGTCGAAGCCGCGGCTCACGACGACGCCGTCCACGAAGGCCTGCCGGAAGCGGGCGGGCAAGGTGAGGCGGCTCTTGTCATCGATCGTGTGCTCGAACTCGCCGAGAAGCATCAGGGGCCGAATCGGTCGTTTACCACTTTCCCCCACCTTAGTCCACTTTGCCCCACTTGGCAAGCGTTTTGCCCCACCCCGAAAGGGGGAAATCGCCCGCGGGTGCAGGGCGGCGGCTAGACGGTCGCGGCGGTGAGCTGGCCGGCGTAGGCGCCCCGGCCGGTCAGCACCGCGGCGCCGCAGCGGGCGGCGAGCGCGATCGCGTCGTCGAGCGAGCGGCCGTCCGCGAGGGCGTACGTGAGGCCGGCGGCGAAGCAGTCGCCGCAGCCGTAGGCGTCCTCGACCGGGCCGGGCAGCGGCGACGCGCGGAACGGCCCGCCCGGCTGGACCCAGCCGCCGAGCGAGCCGGAGGTCGTGATCACGACGCCGGGCGGCGGGTCGAGCATGCCGTGCTCGTAGCGCTCGCCGTCGTCCTCGTTGCTGCCGAGGAGGACGTCGATGTCGAGCGCGGCGCGGCGGAGCGTCGGCAGCTCCCGCGCCGTCGCGACGAGCGTCCGCGAGCGCCGCGCCGCCCCGAGGGCGGCGACGTCGCCGCTGACGAAGTAGACCGCGTCGCAGCGGGCGAGCTCCTCCCACGGCAGCGTCGCGTCGTGGCCGGACGGGACGAGCTTCCGGCCGAGGACGGTGATCGTCCGCTCGCCGTTGCCGTCGACGTACGTGAACGCGCGCCGCTGCGGCTCCTTGGCGGCTGCCGAGTGGATGACGACGCCGCGCGCCTCGAGCTGCTCGCGGGCGCGGAGACCGTGGTCGTCGCTGCCGAGCGAGGTGAAGAGCTGCACCGAGCCGTGGAGGTTCGCGAGCTGGACGGCGGCGACCGCGCCGCCGCCGGCGGCCTCCTCCCAGGTCTCGAGCGCGTGCACGATCTCCCCCGCTTCGGGCACGTGCTCGACGCGGGCGAACTCCACCCACTCGACGTGGCCGACGACCGCAAGCTTCACACCTCACATCTTGGCGCGTAAGTACGTTTCACGTGTCGATGGCAGTCGCAATTCCCCCGTTCGAGACGTTCTACGAGCGCCACAGGGACGAGGTGATGGCGTTTCTCGGACGGAGGCTCGGCCGGGAGCGCGCCGAGGACGCGTTCCAGGAGACGTTTCTCCGGGCGCTCCGCGCGTACGACCGGCTCGAGCACGGCGAGCACCTCCGCGCGTGGGCGCTGACGATCGCGAACCGGATCGTCCTCGACGACTACCGGCGCCGGCGGCCGCAGGGCGAAATGCCGGAGCTCGCCACGGAGGACGGCCGGCCGGCATTCGAGGAGCTCGCACCGCTGACGGACGGGCTGCCGCAGAAGGAACGCGCGGCGGTCGTGCTCCGCTACGGCTACGGACTGACCTACGACGAGATCGGCGCCGCGCTCGGCTCGACCGGGTCGGCGGCGCGACAGGCGGCCTCCGCCGGAGTGCGGCGGCTGCGAAAGGAGCAGACCACGTGACGATTCCCACCTCGCTCGACGAACGGTTCCGCGCGGCCGCGGCCGCCGAGGGGCTGCTCGACGTCGCCTACGACGTCGTCGACGACACGCCGGTCGGGCCGCTGCTCGTCGGCGTCACCGACCACGGCGTCTGCCGGATCAGCTTCGACCCGGATCCCGAGCTGGAGCTCGAGGAGCTCGCGCGCCTGCACGGCACGCGCGTGTTGCGCTCCGCGCGTCCCGTCGACCGGTTCCGGCGCGAGCTCGACGAGTACTTCGCCGGCCGCCGCCGCCACTTCGACCTCGAGCCCGACGTGCGCGCGCAGCCGGAGTTCAACCGGCGCGTCCTCGCCGAGCTCGCGCGCGTCGACTACGGCGTCACGACGACGTACGGCGCCCTCGCCAAGCAGTCCGGCGCACCCGACGCCGCGCGCGCCGTCGGCACGGTGATGAACCGGAACCCGGTGCCGATCCTCCTGCCGTGCCACCGCGTGATCGGCGCGAACGGCAAGCTCGTCGGCTACGGCGGCGGCCTCGACCGCAAGGTGCTGCTGCTCCGGCTCGAGGGCGCGATCCTCTAGGACGCAGTCTGGGCAAGGATCTCGTCGACCGTCTCCTCTGGCGTGAGATCGGTCGTGTCGAGCCAGATACCAACGCGGGGCGTCGTGGCGATGAACCCCTCGTAGAGCTGCTCGATCGTCCAGGCGTCGTAGCCCTTCTGATCTCGTCCGGCCTCACGTGCGGCAATGGCCTCAATTGCCGGCAGTAGCACGATCACGTGGCACGGTCGGTTGCGAATCATCGTGCTGTAATCGGCGAGCGGCGGACCAGCCACGACGTCCTCCAGCGCAACGGTAAAACCGGCCTCGAAGTATGTGTCGGCAGCAGCAGCGGCGAGCCGGTAGCGCAAGCCCAACTGGTTCAGTGCCTCCGGCGACGGATCGGGCGTCATCTCTTCGCGTCCGCTGACGATGCTCTGGCGGAACACGTCGCCTTCGAGATGCACGCCGCGCCCGAACCGGGAAGCGAGCAGTCCCGCCACGGTCGATTTCCCGGCCGCCATCGGGCCGGTGATCAGATAGATCGCGGGCTGCTGCTCCACTCGCCGAGAATACGCATCCTCTAGACCGCCGGCTCGCGCAGCTTGTAGCCGATCCCCCACACGTTGACGACGTAGCCGGGAAGCCCGGCGCGCGCGAGCTTGCAGCGGACGCGCGACGCGTGCGACTCGAGCGTGCGCGTCGGGACATACGTGCGGAAGCCCCAGACCTCGCGCAGCAGGCGCTCGCGCGTGAAGACGCGTTCCGGATCCTCCGCGAGCTTCACGAGCAGCGCCCACTCCTTCGCGGAGAACGCGACCTCCGTGCCGAGCGCGACGACGCGTCGTGCGGCGCGGTCGATCGTCAGCTCGCCGAGGTCGAGCAGCTCTCGGCGCGGCGGCCGCCGCCGCAGCACCGCGTGGATCCGCGCGAGCAACTCTTCGTACGCGAACGGCCGCGTCAGATAGTCGTCGCAGTGCTCCAGCGCGCGCACTCGCGCAGCAGCATCGGCATCGCCGAGCACGATCACGGGGCAGTCCGGAACGCAGCCGCGCTCGAGCGCAGCTGCGTCACCGAGCACGAGCAGATCCGGCTCCGCCGAGCGCGGCAGATCGTCGGGGCTCTGGAACGAGACGACGTCGAAGCCGTCGCTCGCGAGCTGGCGCTCGAGAAAGCCGCGTACGGACGGCTCAGACTCTGCGAGGAGTAACGCAGTCACGCGGCGACGGTAGCCACGACGCTACGACCGCGCCAGATGTCCTTTCGCGCAGAAGTGCAACAAGTCGTCTACAGCCGTCCGGAGCGGACGACGGCAACGAGCAGCCAGACGCCGAGGATCGTCGAGAGCACGAAGCCGACAACGGAGAACGCGTTGATCCCGAAGAGCTGCGGACCGCCGGTCGAGAAGACGCCGATCAGCGCCGACCCGATCAGCCCGCCGGTGACCATCAGCGCGACCACGAGCCGGTTGAAGACCTTCTGCATGTCCACGAGGAACTCGTCGAGCCCCTTGTGGACGAAGCCGACCTCGATCTGCCCGTCGCGCACCTGCTCCATGAGGTCGTACCACTGGAACGGCGCCTCGCGCGCGATCTGCGCGTAGCGCAGCGCGTCGCGGCGCGCGCGTTTTGCAATGCGCTCCGGCGTGAAGCGCTCCAGCATCAAACTGCGCGCGAACGGCTTCGCGACCTCGAACACGTTGAACTCCGGATACAGCTCGATTCCGACCGAGCCGAGCGTCGCGATCGCGCGGTCGAGCAGGAGGAACCGCGTCGGCAGCTGGAGATTCATCGTGTAGATCAGCTGGAACGCCTCGCGGATCACCTGGATCGGGTCGATCTCCGCGAGGCTTGCGCCGTAGTAGCGGTAATAGACCTCGCGCAGCTCGGCGAGGAACTCGTCCTCGCGTTCCTTCGGGTAGCGGACGCCGAGATCCGAGAGCCGCTTCGGCAGCGCGTCGATGTTCTCGTCAGCGGCGTCGATGAAGAGCGCCGTCATCCTCGACATGTCGTCGTCGCTGAACTTCGCCGCCGCGCCGAAGTCGACGAGCCCGATCGTCCCGGCCTCCTCGAGGATCAGGATGTTCGCGGGATGCGGGTCGCCGTGCACGAAGCCGTGCCGGAAGATCATCGTCATCCACGCCTCCGTGACGAGGTACGCGAGGTCGCGACGCTCCTCGAGCGAGAACGGCAGCGTGTCGACGTCGGCGAGCTGCGTGCCCTCGAGCCACTCGAGCGTCAGCACGCGCGCGCGCGTGTACTGCCAGTACACCTTCGGGACGCGGACGTTGGGGTCGCCGGCGAAGTTGCGGTGGAACGCCTGCGCGTTGCGCGCCTCGAGCCGGTAGTCGAGCTCCTGGCGCAGCTGGCGCGCGAACTCGTCGACGAGGCCGCGCGCGTCGATGAAGTCGAGCGAGCGCACGCGCTCCTTCACGAGCTTCGCCGCCTGGTACATCAGCGTCACGTCGGCGTCGATCTGGCGCGCGGCGTCGGGGCGCTGCACCTTCACCGCGACGTCCTTCCCGTTCGGCAGCGTCGCGCGGTGCACCTGGCCGATCGACGCGGCGGCGACCGGCTCCTCGTCGAAGTCGAGGAACAGCCGCGCGATCGAGTTGCCGAGATCCTCCTCGATCACGCGCTCGGCCTCGGCGAACGGGAACGGGCGCACGTCGTCCTGGAGCGGACGCAGCTCGGCGATGATGTCGGGCGGGACGACGTCGGGCCGCGTCGAGAGCAGCTGCCCGAACTTCACGAACGTCGGCCCGAGCTCCTCGAAGACCTCGCGCAGATGCTGGCCGCGGCTCGACGCGCTGCCCGCCTCCGACGCGGCGGCGAGCCGTGCCTCGGCCGAGCGGCCCGGCAGCAGGTCGGTGAGCTTGTGCGCCTCGAACCAGTAGCCGAAGCCGTGCCGCACCATCACCTGGGCGATCTCCGACAGGCGGGAGAGGCTCCGCTGGGCGGGCTGCGCCATGAGAGCAGTCTGGCACGTGCCGAGACGCAGGACCGACACGCCATCCGGGCCGGAGGCTGAGCAGGCGCAGCCGGTCTAGCCGCAGGCCGAACTTATGCGGGTCGGGATGCGAAGCACCACGACCCGGACGGGGCAGCCGCCCGCCGAGAACGCTCGGTCCACCGCGCCCTGACCCGCGAAGCGGGACCGCGCTCCCGGCGAAGCGACCCGCGACCGCCACTCAAATCCGAAGGAGGGGGCGCGGGGGAACCACGGGTTCCCCCGCGATTCCAGGGCCCGGGCGGCACGAGCAGCTGCTCGACGTGCAGGTACGCAAGGCCGACGACCGGCAGGTCGCTGCGCTTCTCGAGGCAGAGGTAGCGCGGACGCCATTCCGGGAAGAACTTCTTGTTGAACGCGTAGAGGCGCTCGAGCTGGAAGACGTTGTCGGCCGCGAGCAGCGCGCGGCGGACGAACCGGCGGCTGATCGTCACCGCACGCTCAGGGCAGATGAAGTCGGTGAAGACGCAGAAGTTCAGCGAGAGCTCGTTCACGTGCTGTTCCTTCGCCCACGCGAGCGTCTCGACGATCAGGTACTCCGTCACGCCGTTCGGCGCGCTCGGGTGCCGCCGCATCGTGCTCAACGACCAGCTGCCGCCGCCGGCCGACGGCGCGAGATGCAGGAAGCCGCCGACGCGGCCGTTCTCGCACTCCGCGACAGCGAAGACGGTTCCGGGGACGTAGAGATCGTCGATCGACATCGTGAAGCCGCGCTCCGGCTGGTTGCCGCGCCACGCTTCGGAGACGGCGTCGAGCTGCTCGCGCAGCGCGTCGTCCGCGTCCTCTGCGGGAACGATGCGGACGCCGAAACCGGCCTTCGTCAGCCGCGAGACGGATTGCCGGACCTTGCGGATCGCGCGGCCGTCGAGCGAGAACGCATCCGGGTGGAGTACCGCCTCGTCGCCGATCGCGATCGCGATCGGCATACCGAGCCGCGCATAGCGCTCGAGATGCTGCTCCGACGCGCCGAGCACCGCGAGACGCCAGCCGTGCGACTTTGCGACGCGCCGGAACTCGGCGAGCAGCGCGTCGAACTCCTCTTCGTCCCCGACCGGGTCGGCGCTGATCAGCGCGGCGCCTGCGACGACGCGATATGCGAGGAACGAGCGCCGGGTCGGCGAGAAGAAGTAGCTCTTGTCACGGCGGAGCGAGAAGAACGAGAGGCTGTCGCTGCCGTAGGCGTCGACGACCGCGCGCGCAGAGCGGCGCTCGCCGACGGTCTGCCGCACTGCGTGCGACACCGGACGAAGCCAGAGGAAGAGCGCGGCGAACCCGACGAGGAACCCGAGCGCCGTCACCAGGTCGGAGGCGCGATCCGGCAGGTCGACGCCGCGCAAGTCGATCCCGACGACGATCGCCGCGACGGCGACCGCGAACGCGCCGAGACCGAGCAGCGGTCCGATCGCTGCCGGATCTCCCGGCACGTCGAAGCGCTTGCGGTACACGAGCAGCGCGACGAGCAGTCCGAGCGAGATCCCGGCCTCCTCCACGTCGAGACCCTTCGCCAGGTGCGCGACCGCGGACAGCACGATCACCGTGACCGCGAGCTGCCACGCGCGATACCTGCGGCGCGCAAGCGACCGCGCCAGCCAGACGAGCGCGAGCCCGAACGCGAGGGCGCCGACACGCGCAGCCGTCGGGATCCCCGGCGGGAGGACACCGTGGACGATTCGGAACCGGTCCGCGTACTCAGGCGTCAGCGACGAGATCACGCCGATGACGCCGACGGCCGCAGCCGCCCAGGCGAGCAGCGACTCGGGCCGAGGGGTCGTCAGCCGCAAGCGCACGGGTTCAGCGTAACGCGGTCGTCGGCGCATTGCGTGACCCAATACGGGTAAAACGGGGTCATGGACGAGCGGATTGCCGCGCCTGAGCTGTCCGAAGCGGCTCTGCCGGATCCCGAACAGGTGCCGATGCCCGTCTGGGTGACCCCGGTGCTCAGCCTGGCGGCCCTTGGCGCTCATCCCCTGGACGCTCTGGCTGACCTTCTCGCTCCCGATGCAGCGCGTGGCGCACAACTACGACATCGCCTGGGTCGGGTTCGACATCGCCCTCCTCGCGGCGTTCGCCGCGACCTCATGGGCGGCGTACCGCGGCTCGCACTGGCTCGTCCCGCTTGCGGCCGCGCTCGGCACGATGCTCATCTGCGATGCCTGGTTCGACGTCATCACCGCCCACGGCGGCGACGAGCGGCTCGAGTCGCTGCTCTCCGCGGCGTTCGTGGAGCTGCCGCTGGCGGCGATCTGCGCGTACATCGTCTACGACGCCGAACAGTTCCGAACGTCCACGGTTGTCCGCTACAGGGCGACGGTGCGGCGGATCCGCGGCCGCTAGCGACGCGGGCGGCAGATCGCGCGGCCCGCCCTCGAGCAGCTTCAGCCGGTGCTCGAGTTGCGCGACGCGGAGCTCGAGCTCGTCGAGGTCGTCGCGCGTGACGAGGCCGAGCTCGTCCGCGAACGCTCGCAGCACGCTCAGCGTTCCGGACGAAAGACGTTCCCTGCTGCCGCGCAGCCGCGCGGGAAGCTCGGCGAGAAGCTCCTCGACGACCTCGACGATCCGCTCGCTAGCGGGCTCGACCATGCGGTCTCGTGCGCCGGCGCTGGCGGCGCTTCTCGCGCCGCGCCTGCGCGCCCGGCTCGGACGGCGTCGCGGTCGCGACGTCGACGAGCTCCGGCGTCGACTCGTTCGCGAGCGCCTGCTCCGACTCCGCGACCGCCGCTGCGATCTCGGCCTCGGCGCGCTTGTTCCGGCTCTTCGGGTCGGCGGGAAGGTCGATCGCGCCGGCCGCGGCCAGCTGCTTCCGCTTCGCGAACTCCGGCTCGCGCTCCTTCCACATCGTCAGCAGCGGAGCCGCGATGAAGATCGAGGAGTACGCACCGGACGCGACGCCGACGATCAGCGCGAACGCGAAGTCCTTCAGCGTCGCCCCGCCGAAGATCCAGAGCGCAACGATCGGCAGCAGCGTGATGAACGTCGTCGCCAGCGAACGGCGGATCGTCTCCCAGATCGACACGTTGGCGATCGTGGCGAACGGCTGCCTGCGCATCAGCGGCACGTTCTCGCGGATGCGGTCGAAGATGATGATCGTGTCGTAGATCGAGTACCCGAGCACCGTTAGGACAGCGGCCACGGTGGCGACCGAGACCTCCTTGTACGTGATCGAGTAGATCCCGATCGTGATCAGAGATGTCGTGCAGCATCGCGAGGATCACGGGGATCGCGTACTTCAGGTCGAAGCGCAGCGTGATGTAGATCGTGATCAGGATCAGCGAGACGACGATTCCCCAGATCGCGTCGATCGCAATCTGATGGCCGAAGCTCGACGAGACGTTCTTCGTCCCTGACGCGTACGCGCCGAGATCGTGCGTGAGGTCGGACTGGAGCCGCGACTGCTGCGGGCCGGAGAGCGACCGCGTGCGCATCTGCCACTGCTTGTACGCGCCGTTCGTCGACGAGCCGCGGCCCTGGACGACGGCGTCGGGCTCGCCGGAGATCGTCACGACGTGCACGACCTGCTCCTGCGTCCAGCCCTTGTGCGTGTTGAACGTGACCTGCGTGCCGCCCTTGAAGTCGATGCCGAGATTCATCCCGCGCACGCCGAGCGAGATCACGCCGGCGAGGATGATCGCGCCGGAGATCGCGAACCAGATCTTGCGCTTGCTGATGAAGTCGATCTGGAGCCACTTCGCGGTCTGGCTGGCCGCTCCGCGCCCATGAAGCGCGGGTTGTTGAACCACTTGAAGCCGGCGAGCAGTCCGAGCATCCCGCGCGTCGCGGCGACCGCGGTCAGCAGCGAGATGATCGTGCCGATCAGCAGCATCAGCGCGAAGCCCTTCACCGACGCGACGGCGATCAGGAACAGCACGAGCGCGGTGATCGCGGTGACGACGTTCGCGTCGAGAATCGTGTGGAAGCCCTTGCCGTACCCGGCCGAGATTGCGGCCTTCACGGACTTGCCGGCGCGCACTTCTTCCTTGATTCGTTCGAAGACGACGACGTTCGCGTCGGCCGCGACGCCGATCGTCAGGATCAGGCCGGCGAAGCCCGGCAGCGTCAGCGTCACGTTGAAGAGGAGAATCGCCGCGTAGTAGAAGAGCGCGTAGATCGCGAGCCCGAACACCGCGACGAGGCCGAGGAAGCGGTAGAGGACGAGCAGGAAGATCGCGACGACGGCGAGGCCGACGATGGCCGCCTTGATCGCCTGGTGCAGCGAGTCCTTGCCGAGCGTCGCCGACACGTCGGTGCGCTCGATCTGCGTGAAGCTGACGGGCAGCGCGCCGGTCTGGAGCACGAGCGCGAGGTTCTGCGCGTCCTTGAACGTGCCGCCCTGGCCCATGTCGATCTGCGCGTTCGGGCCGGGGATTCCGTCGGGGTTCTGCTTGAAGTCGATGTAGGGCGTCGACTGCAGCTGGCCGTCGAGGACGATCGCGAAGTGCTGCGCGTAGTTCGTCGGGTCACCCTGCTTGCCGGCGAGGTTGTAGCGCGCCTGGCCGCGCTGCGCCTCCTCCCGCGTGATCTTCTGGAACTGATTCGAGCCGTGGTTCGTGAACTGAAGCGTCACGATCGGGTTCCCGGCCTGGCCGAAGTCGGCCTTCGTGCCCGACAGGACGAGGTCGCGACCCGTCATCTCCGGCAGCGGGTTCGAAGCCCGGTTCGGGAAGTACTTCAGGAGGTAGTAGTACGTCCCTGTCGGGGAGATCTGGCCCTGGCGGACGCCGAGGCAGCCGTTCGCCGGTCGGGCAGCTGACGACGAGCGTGTTCGCCGGCGCCCCGAGAACCTCGTGATCCGCGGGAACCTTGCCGCCGAACGGACGGAGCAGCTTCTCCCTCGAGTCGGCCGGGCCGGCGACGAGCGAGTGCTTCGTCGTGACCGTCGGCTTCCCGATCGGCTTGCCGTTCTTCGTCTTCGCCGGCTTGGTGATCGTCGTCGTCTTGAAGAGGTAGTACTCGTTCGGCGTCCCCTTCGCGGCCTGCTTCTTGACCGAGGTGAGCAGCGAGTAGAGCGTCGGCGTCGCGATCGGGTTGCCGTTGACGTCGAGCGACGGCCCGGTGAGGTCGTTCTCGAAGTCGAAGAGCATCAGCTGCGCCGTCTTCCCGATCAGCGCCGCCGCGGCAGCCGGATCGTGGACGCCCGCGAGCTGGATCACGATCTGGTTGTTGCCCTGCTTGCGGATCTCCGGCTCGGACACGCCGAGCTTGTTGATCCGGTTCTGCATGATCGAGATCGACCGGCTCATGTCGTCCGGCGTCAGCGTGTGGCCTTTCGGCGGCACCGCCTTCAGCACGACCTCGAGGCCGCCGCGCAGGTCAAGGCCGAGCGTCGGCTTCTTCTGCAGCGGCGAGCTGGGGAGGGCGATCAGGAGCGCGCCGACCAGGGCCGCCGCGATCGCGCCTACGAGAAGGAGATACTTACGCCTGTCGCTCACGGTGCCGGATGAGGGTAGCTGTCGGTTCTACGTATTCGTGCCGTCTGAGGCATGAGGATCCTGTAAGTCTTCGCGCTCCTCGGCGGTCAGCGGTTCCGGTGCCGTGACCGGTTCGTCGGCGGTCACGCTGTCCCCTTCCTCGTCGGTGCGGGAGACCACCGCGCCGATGGCGCGGCGCGCAACGCGGACCTCGACCTCGGGCGCGATTCGCACCGTGACGTCGTCGTCCTGGAAGCCCGTCACCTCGCCGTAGATGCCGGCGGCGGTCACGACCTGGTCGCCCTCTTTGATCCCCTGCAGCATCTGCGCCTGGCTCTGCTGGCGGCGCTTCTGCGGGCGGATGAGCACGAAGTAGATGAAGCCGAACGCGACAACGAGCAGAAGCAGGGCAGGGCTGTTCACGGAGTCTCCAGGGTTGTGGGCCGGAGGCGTGCGAGCGCGTCGTCCCGCCAGACGGGGAACTCGCCGCGCTCGATCGCCTGCCGCGCCGCGGCGACAAGATCGATGAGGAAGCGGAGATTATGCAGGCTCAGGAGCCGAAGCCCCAGGATTTCCTGCTGGTTGAGCAGGTGACGGATGTACGCACGGCTGAAGCGCGTGCAGGCCGGACAGCCGCAGCTCGGGTCGACGCGGGCCTGGGATCGCGCGCGAAGCGGGCGTTGCGGAGGTTGAGCCGGCCCTCCCACGTCAGCGCGCTGCCGGTGCGGGCGGTGCGGGTCGGCAGCACGCAGTCGAACATGTCGACGCCGCGGGCGATCACCTCGATCACGCCTTCGGGGTCGCCGATTCCCATGAAGTAGCGCGGCTTGTCCGGCGGGAGCGCGGCGGCGGCGTGCGTCGTCGCGTCGAACATCGGCGCGCGCTCCTCCCCCACGCTCAGCCCGCCGATCGCGTAGCCGTCGAAGTCGAGCGGGACGAGCTCCTCCGACGATCGCGCGCGAAGCTCGTCGTCGAGCGCCGCCCTGCGTGATCGCGAAGCGAAGCTGGCCCGGCGCGCGCGGCAGGTCGCGCTGGCGCTGCGCCCAGAGCGTCGTGCGGCGAACCGCGTCCTCGAGCTCGGCGCGCGGCACATCCGTCGGCAGGCAGATGTCGAGGCACATCGCGATGTCGGAGCCGAGGCGCTCCTGGATCTGCGCCGCCAGCTCCGGCGTCAGCCGCTCGACGCTGCCGTCGTAGACCGAGCGGAACGTCGCGCCGTCGTCGTCGAGCTCGGCGAGCGTGTCGCGGAGCGAGAAGACCTGGAAGCCGCCGGAGTCGGTGAGGATCGGCCCGTCCCAGCCCATGAACCGGTGCAGCCCGCCGAGCTCGGCGATCAGGTCCTCGCCCGGGCGGAGGTGGAGGTGGTACGTGTTGCCGAGGACGATCGCCGCGCCGAGCGCGCGCAGCTCGTCCGGGTCGACGGACTTCACCGTCGCCTTCGTGCCGACCGGCATGAAGGCGGGCGTCGGCACGTCGCCGTGCGCGGTGCGCAGGATCCCGGCGCGCGCGGCGCCGTCGGTCGCGGTGACGGTGAAGACGTCGCTCACGGCCGCGAGCGTAGCCCGCGGCCCTTCTTAACGGGGTCTGACCCCGTTAAGAGAACCGTTGGCTCACAGGATCAGCATCGCATCGCCGAAGGAGTAGAAGCGGTAGCGCTCGTCGATCGCGAGGCGGTAGAGACGCCGCGTCTCCTCGACGCCGGCGAACGCCATCACGAGCGCGAGGAGCGTCGAGCGCGGGAGATGGAAGTTCGTCAGCAGCGCGTCGACGCGGCGGAACTCGAAGCCGGGGACGATGAACAGCTCCGTGCGGCCGGCGAGCGGCGCGCCGCGCGCGAGCGTCTCGAGCACGCGCACCGTCGTCGTGCCGACGGCGAGCACGCGCTCCGCCGCGCGGATCCGCTCCCACGCCGCCGGCTCGACCTCGTACCGCTCACCGTGGATCGCATGCTCCTCGAGCCGCTCCTCGCCGACCGGGCGAAACGTGTCGAGCCCGACGTGGAGCGTCACCCGCTCGACGTCGAAGCGCGCGAGCAGCTCCGGCGTGAAATGCAGTCCCGCCGTCGGCGCCGCCGCCGAGCCGGCCTCCCGCGCGTAGACGGTCTGGTACCGCGCCGGATCGGCGAGCGGCTCGGTGATGTACGGCGGCAGCGGCGTCTCCCCCGCCGGCTCGCCGTCGAGCCGCAAACGCCATCGGCCCTCGCCGAGATGCTCCAGCAGCTCGACCGGCCCGTAGCGGCGGCCCGCGCGCAGGCGCCGCGTCGGCCGCGCCAGCCCGAGCCACTCGTCGCCGCCGAGCCGCTCGAGCAGCAGCACCTCGCCGCGCGGCGACTCGATCGCGATCCGCGCCGGAACGACCCGCGTGTCGTTGACGACGACGAGCTCGTCGCCGAGCTCCTCCGGCAGCTCCGAGAACCGGCGGTGCCGCACCGCACCGGTCGCGCGCTCGACGACGAGCAGCCGCGATTCGTCGCGCCGCGCGGCCGGATGCTGCGCGATCAGCTCGCGCGGAAGGTCGTAGTCCAGCTCGGCGACATCCATCCGGTCGGGACGGTAACGTCGCACCCATGGACGACGCTGTCGATCGCGCCAGAGAGCGGCTGGAAGCTGCGGCAGCGGGCCGCCCGGACGCCGCCGCGGTCGACGCGGCGCTCGAGCGCGCGCGCGAGCAGGTCGAGGCGCTCGCCGCCACCGCCGCAGACCTCGAGTCGAGCCTCCCGGCACGCGTCGGCGACGCCGTGCAGGACGGGCTCCGCGAGCAGGTGCTGCCGGTCGCGCGCAACCTCGCCGAGATCCGCGGCCTGATGAACCAGCTGATCCGCCGGCTCGAGCGCGTCGAGGGCGACCTTCTCGCCGAGCGGCACGCACGCGTCGACGATCTTGCACTCCTCGTCGAGCTCGTCACGAGTCGGATGGCGCTCGCGTCGAAAACCACCTGACGCGGATCGAGGACAAGCTCGGCGACAAGCCCGGCGCGGTCGTGTACCGCATGGAGGAGCGCCGCCCCTCCGACTCGCAAGCGGGCTAGCCGACTCCAGGCAAGACGAGCTCGAACCGGCTGCCGCGACCCGGGTCGCTCTGCACGTCGAGCTTCCCGCCGAGCGCCAGCGCGAGCTCGCTCGCGATCGCGAGCCCGAGCCCGGTGCCGCCTGCCGTCGCGCGACCAGAACGGGCGGAAGATCCGGTCCTGCTCGTCGTCGCGAATCCCCGGCCCCGTGTCGGCGACGGCGACGGACACGAACCGTTCGCCGCCGCCGAGCTCCAGCTCGACGCGTCCGCCCTCCGGCGTCCACCGGAACGCGTTCGACAACAGGTTCGAGATGATCTGGAGCACGCGATCGCCGTCGGTCATGATCACCGGGCTCGCGCGGAAGTCGCTCCGGTAGTCGATCGAGCGCCGACGCGCCTCCTCGCCGAACGCCGTGAACGCGCGCTCGCACAGCTGCTCCATGTCGACCTCTTCCTGGAGCACGGTGAAGCGATGCGCGTCGAGCTTTGCGAGGTCGAGCACGTCGCCGACGAGCCGCTCGAGCCGCAGCGCCTCCTCCGCGATCACGTCGAGCGACGCATCGCGCGCCGCGGGATCCTCGAAGACGCCCTCGCTCAGCGCCGCGACGTGGCCGCGGATCGCGGTCAGCGGCGTCCGCAACTCGTGCGACACGGACATCAGGAAGTTGCGCGACAGCTGCTCCGACTCGGCGAGCTTCGACGTCATCGCGCCGAAGCTGCCGGTGAGCTGCGCGATCTCGTCGTGGCCGCGCGGCTCCGGCAGCTCGACGTCGTAGTTCCCGGCGGCGACCTCGTCCGCCGCGGACGAGAGCTGCAGCAGCGGGTCGGTCATGCGCCGCGTCAGATACACGCCGAGCAGCCCGGCGATGATCACGCCGCCGCCGAACGCGAGCGCGAGCCGCTCAGCGAGCGTGACCCAGCGGCTGCGCAGCTGCGAGACGGGCTTCGCCACGACCATCGCGCCGAACAACTGGTTGATGATCTTCAGCGGCTGCACGACCGCGATGTACTTCTTCCCCTTCACCGTCAGGTTCACCGTCGCCGGCTTCCCGCCCTTCAGGTTCTCCGCCGGAATCGCGTCGCGCGGCAGCGTCGGCAGCGTCCCGGTGAAGAGCTGGACGCCGCGCGCGATCGGCACGTAGAAGATCCGGTCGCCGCCGATCGCCGCCTGCAGGTTGTCGACCGGCACCTTCTGCGCGCCGGCCTGACGCGCGTAGAGGCGCACGATCCCGACGGACTCCGAGCGCAGCTCGGCGACCGCGCGCGTCCGCGTGTAGCTCTGGAAGAAGCGGATCGCGATCGCCGTCGAGATCAGCCCGGAGAGCACGACGCCGAGAAGGAACAGCGCCGGAAGCTTGAACCGCAGTGACCCGAACATGGGTCCGAGCGTACTCCGCCGCTCAGGCGGCCGGGGTCTCGCGCGCCGGACTGACCTTGTAGCCCACGCCCCAGACCGTGACGATCGGCGACGCGTCGCCGAGCTTGCGCCGCAGCTGCCTGACATGGACGTCGACCGTCCGCGTGTCGCCGGCGAACGTGTAGCCCCAGACGCGCTCGAGCAGCTGGTCGCGCGTCAGCACGAGCCCGCGATGGTCGAGGAGCTCCCAGAGCAGGTCGAACTCCTTCGGCGCGAGCTGGATCTCGGTGTCGCCGACCTTCGCCTCGCGGCGGCCGGCGTCGACGCTGAGGTCGCCGTGGCGGATCACCGCGCTCTCGCGCTCGGCGCGCTCGGGCGTCGCGCGGCGCAGGATCGCGCGGACGCGCGCGACGAGCTCGCGCGGGTTGAACGGCTTCGTCATGTAGTCGTCCGCGCCGACCTCGAGCCCGATGATCTTGTCCACGTCCTCGTCGCGCGCCGTGAGCATCAGCACGGGCAGGTCGCTGTCCTGGCGGATGCGCTTGCAGACCTCGACGCCGTCGATGTCGGGGAGCATCAGGTCGAGCACGACGAGCGCCGGCTTCTCCGACTCGACGAGCTTCAGCGCCTCGACGCCGCTCGCGGTCGCCTTGACCGTGTAGCCCGCGTTCTTCAGGTACGCGGAGACGAACGACGCGATCGACGCCTCGTCCTCGACGACGAGCACGGTCTGCTGCTTGGTGCCCACGCCGGGAGGTCTAGCCGTTTGACGTCGGCGCCGCCAGCGGCACCTGGGTCAGCGGATTCGCCGGGAGCGACTTGAACGGATCGTCGTTGAACGAGTAGACGCCGTCGCCGGTCGCCTGGTCCGGGATTCCGGCGAGCGAGACGACGCGGCCGGTGCCGATTGCGGAGAGGTAGACGCCCGAGCCGTAGATCGTGATCTTGTAGGTGCCGCCGACGGCGCGGAACTTCATGTTCGCGCCGACCCACTTGGTCGCCGTGTCGACGTCCTTGTGCCAGTCCCAGCCGGTGACCTCGGGGCTGAAGGGATCCTGCGGCGTCGTGTCGTCGATCACGATCGTCCCGAGCCCGGTGACGCGGCCGATCGCGGCGCCCTTGATCACGAGCGTGACGACGGGGACGCCCTTCGGCGCGGTGCCGTTCTTCACGACGAGCGAGCCGTCGTTCGGCGACTGGGCAAACGCCCACGCCACGGCCGGAATCGCAAGAGCGAGCAAGGGCACACAAATGAACGCAATGCGGCGCATCTGCTCACAGTATGTCCCGATCCCGTTTTCCGGGGTTCAGCGGTCCGTAAAGGTTCTGTTATCGGATGATCTGGACGGCCGCGAACCCGATCCAGGCGCAGATGAGCACGGTACCGCCGCCGCGCCGCAGCCCGCCCGGGCGGGCGAGGAGCGCGATTGCGACGACCGTCGTGGCGAGGAGCCAGCCGATGTCGATCGCGCCGAGCGTCGAAATGGCTCCGAAGGAGACGAAGAGCGCCGGGATCGCGATGCCGCCGACGAGGTTGATCGTGTTCGAGTTCATCGTCTCCGTGACGAGCGCGGCGCCGCGGCGTGCGCGGCCGAGGCGGACGCCGGTGTAGGCGTTCGGCAGGCTCGTCAGCACCGCGAGCAGCAGCGCCCCGACGACCGCGTCGGACAGGCCGTAGCGGTCGGCGAGGTCGAGTGCCGCGTGCACCATCCCGATGCTCCCGACCACGATCACCGCGACGGCCGGCGGCAGGAATCATCAACGGCCCCCAGACGTCGCGCGACGCAACGCGGCTGCGCAGATCGCGTCCGCCCATCGCGCGCCGGACGTGGCGCCACTGCCGGAGCGAGAGCCGCGTCGGTCGCTTCCCCTCGGCGACGCTCACGATCACGACGTACGGCACGAGCACGACGAAGACCAGCACGACCGCCGCCCACGCCGGCAGCACGCCGAACGCGAGCAGCGCGACGACGACGGTCACGCCGAGCGCGACGCCTCCCTCGAGCGCGAGCGCTTCCGGCGCGAGCCGCACGCGGCCGACGACGAGCGCCGACAGCCCGAGCATCGCGGCGATGTTGAAGACGTTCGAGCCGACGACGACGCCGACGCCGACCGCCTGCGCGCCCGTCACGAGCGCAGCGACCGCCGACGACAACTCCGGCGCGTCTGCCGCGACGGCGGTCAGCAGCCCGATCAGCGCCTCCGGCAGCTCGAGCCGGTGCCCGACGACGTCGAGCCGGTCGGCGAACACCGCGGCGGCGACGAGCGTCGCGACGAGCGAGACGGCGAAGACGGCGAACGCGGTGCCGGTCGACATGCGGCGATGCTATTCGGGTGCAGGAACGTCCGCCGCGGGGAGGAACCTTTGCCGCATGGAGACGGCTCACCGCACCGCGCGTGTCCTCACGGAGCGCGTCGAGGCGCTCGCCGTCGCGCTGCGCGCCGCGGGCGTCGACCCGCTTGTCTCCGAGCGGCTGCTCGGCTCCGCCGCCGCAGCCGTGATGGACGCGCTCGCGCTCGACCTGATCGTCGCCGACCGTCTTGTCGCGCCGACCGTCGCCGCCGCGCCGGCAGCTGCCGCGCCGCAGCCGGTTTCGCTCGCGGCCTAGCTCTCGTACGAGTAGAAGCCGCGGCCGCTCTTCCGGCCGTAGAGCCCCGCGTTCGCCATCTCGACGAGCCGCGCCGGCGCCTCCACCCGCGGGTCGCCGAGCTTCTCCGCAAGCGCCGCGCTCGCGTGGATGTGCACGTCGATGCCGACGAGGTCGAGCAGCTCGCACGGGCCCATCGGCCAGCCGGCGCCGTGCTTCATCCCCGCGTCGAGATCCTCCGGCGACACGCGCGCCTCGTCGAGCACGCGGACGCATTCGTTGAGCAGCGGGATCAGAACGCGGTTGACGACGAAGCCCGGCGTGTCGTGACAGCGGATCGGATGCTTGCCGAGCCGCGCCGCGAACGCGAACGCAGTCCTCGACCGCGTCGTCCGACGATCGCTCGGTGCGGACGATCTCGACGAGCGGCATCAGCGGCGCCGGGTTGAAGAAGTGCATGCCGACGACGCGCTCCGGAGTCGACATCGCCGCCGCGATCTCGGTCACCGACAGCGCCGACGTGTTCGTCGCGAGCACCGCGTCGGGGCGGCAGATCGCGTTCCAGCTCGGCGAACAGCTCCTGCTTCGGCGCGAGCTCCTCGACGATCGCCTCGATCACGAGGTCGCAGCCCGCGAGGTCGGCGACGTCGGTCGTCAGCGAGAGCCGTGCGACGGCGGCGTCGCGTGCGTCCTGTTCCAGCTGTCCTTTCTCGACCTTCCGCGTCAGGAAGTGCGCGATCCGGTCGCGCGCCTTCTCGCCGAGCTCGGCCGTGACCTCGCGCCCGACGGTGTCGACGCCGGCCTCGACGCAGAGCTGCGCGATCCCGGCGCCCATCGCTCCGAGCCCGACGACGCCGACGCTGCGGATCTCCCCGGCCACGGGCGCGAGCCTACAGCCGCCGCTCGAGCCGCGGCCCGAGGATCGCGATCAGCAGCGAGCCGACGACGACCAGACCGAGCGCCTTCGTCAGCCCGACGCCGCGCGCGAGGAAGCCGATCGCCGGGCCGTTGCTGACGCCGCCGAGGTAGCCCATCGTCGCGACGGCCGCGATTCCCGCACCGGACGAGACACCGGGCGCGTTCGCGGCGAGGCGAAAGAGCGCCGGGACGATCGCCGCGCAGCCCGCGCCGACGCACGCGAGCCCGAGCAGCGCCGGCGCGGGTTCGCGCGTCACGAGCGCGAGGAGCATCCCGCCGGCCGACAGCAAGCCGCCGCGCCGCGCGAGTCCCGCGACGCCCCAGCGCACGGTGAGGCGGTCGCCGCCGAACCGAGCGATCGCCATCGCGGTCGAATACGCGACGACGCCGCCCGCCGCGACCGCGGCACTCGCGTTCACCGGGCCGGCGAGGAACACCGAGCTCCACGTCATCGTCGCCGTCTCGACGAAGATCGACAGGAACGTCAGGAACGCGGGCAACGCGAGCGATCCGTGCGGCAGCGCGAAATGCGCGGTGTCGGTCGCGACGTCCTCGTGTCCCGGCAGCAGCCGCGGCAGCACGATGACCGCGGCGCCGACGACGATCGCCGCCACGACCGGAAACTGCTCCTTCGGCCCCACTCCCACCGCCGCCGCGACGGCCGCGACGGCCGATCCCGTCAGCAGTCCGATGCTCCACGATCCGTGCAGCGCCGACAGCAGCGGCCGCCCGGCCCGCTCCTCGAGCGTGACACCGTGCGCGTTCGCCGAGACGTCGAGGATCCCGACGCCCGCGCCCATCACGCACGCGGCGGGCGCGAGCGTCGCGAGCCCGGGCGCGAATGCCGCCAGCGTCAGCCCGAGTGCCGCGACGAACACGCCGAGCTGCGTCGGCCCGCTGCTCCCGCGACGCGACGTCAGCCAGCCGGCGACCGGCAGCGAGAGCGTCGCCGCGATCGACCCCGCGAAGATGACGAGCCCGAGCTGGCCGCTGTCGAGATTCAGCGCGTCCTGAATCGCCGGCAGCCGCGCAGCCCACGTGCCGTCGATCACGCCGAGCGCAAGGAACGCGAAAGCGAGGGCCGCGTGGGCCGCTCGCAATCGCGTGTCGACCCTCACGGGCCGGAATGTATCCGTGTGACGGCGCTACGAACCGAGCAGGCCGCCGATGCCCTTCGCGGCCGCCGCGAGCGCGCCGCCGACCGCCGCCGTCTCGACGCCGACGGCCGGGTTCGTCCCGCCCTCCGGCTCGACGATGTACGGCTGGAGCGCATGCGCGAGCACCGGCAGCGAGAGCGACTGCAGCCACACCTTGCCCGGCCCTCTGAGCCGGATCAGGAAGAGGCCGTCGCCGCCGAAGATCTTGTTCTTGATCCCCGGCACCGTCGACAACTCGTATTCGACCGTCCCCTCGACGAGGCCGATGTGCGCCGGGTGCACGCGCAGCTCCTGCCCCGCAACGAGGTCGTACTCCGTCAGCTCGCCGGAGAGCTCGACCCATGCGTGGCCGTTGCCCTCGAGCTTCTGGAGGAGGAACCCGAAGCCGCCGAGCATGCCGGCTCCGATCTTCTTCGGCTGGAACGCCGTGGTGAGGTTCGAGCCTTCGAGCCCCGCGAGGAAACCGTGCCGCTGGATCAGATACGAGCGGTCGGGTCCGAGCGGGATCTGGAAGATCTTCCCGGGGAGCCGCGCCGGAAAGGCGACGGTGCCGGGCTTCTGCGTCGACTGGTACCGCGTCATGAAGAAGGTGCCGCCGCCGAAGCTGCGCTTCGCCGCGCCCCACATGCCGTTGGAACCGGCCGCCGCCGTCGTCGTTTCTAGCTCGACGCCGTCGTCAAACCAGCCGAGCTGCCCTGATTCGGCGACGACGGACTCGCCCGGGGTGAGGTGCACCTCGAGGACCTGCATCGTCGTGCCGCGAATGGTTGCGTCCATGAGGCTCGTTATCGGCCGCACATGCCCGCGGCCTTAGCCCCCGCGGATCAGGCGCGTGCCGGCGCGAGGCGCACGAGCACGATCGGCTTGCTGAGGTACCGCGCCGGACTGACGTGTCCCTTCGTCGGCACGTTCACATGCAGGCCGCAAAGGAAGCCGGTGCTCTGCGGCAGCTCGGAGAGCCGCAGCTGCGCCTGCCTCCGCTGAGGGTCGACCTGCACCCACTCGGCGAAGAAGCTCTCCGCCCAGCCGGGCTTGGCCCCGGCAATCGGCGGCGGCCAGATCAGGAACTCCTCCGGGGCCTTGGCGCCGACAGCGCGCCGGAAGACCGCGTCGGAACCGGTGCCGAAGGTGATCGTGAGCGTCGCGCCGCCGGCCGTGCGCCGAAGAACGCACGTGACGCCGTGGGATGACCCGCGGTAGACGGTCGCCACGCCCGGCGCCGTAGCACCTACGGCCGGCAGCGCCAGAGCCGCCGCGGCCGCAACGATGGTCCACCGCAGGTTCATGACGCTTGTTATCGGCCGCACAAGCTCGCGGCCTTAGCCGTACGCGCTAGAGGCGTTCGACGACGCCGGCGATTGCCTGGCCGAAGCCGATGCACATCGCGCCGATGCCGTAGCGGGCGTCGCGCCGTTCCATCTCGGAGACGAGCGTGGCGGTGATCCGGGCGCCGGTGGCGCCGAGCGGGTGGCCGAGCGAGATGCCGCCGCCGTTCGGGTTGACGTCGCCGGCCTCCCAGCGCTCGCCGAGGTCGGTGTCAGCAAGGAACTGGAGGACGACGGACGCGAACGCCTCGTTGACCTCGATCACGCCGATGTCGTCCCACGTCAGCCCGGCCTTCGCGAGTGCCTTCGCGCACGCGTCGGGGTTGCCGTGCAGCATCAGGTGCGGGTCGACGCCGGCGATCCCGAAGGAGAGGAAGCGCGCACGCGGCTCGAGCCCGAGCTGCGACGCCTTCTGCTCCGACGCGATCAGCACCGCCGCCGAGCCGTCGACGATCTGGCTCGAGTTGCCGGCGGTGACCTTTCCTTCCGGGACGAACGCGGGCTGAAGCTCGGCGAGCTTCTCGAGCGTCGTCCCGCGCCGTACCGCCTCGTCGACGGCGAACCGCGTCCGCGTCATCGTCGCGGTGCCGCCGTTCTCGTCCGGGACGGGAACGTCGAGCTCGACCGGGATGATCTCCTTCTCGAAGCGGCCTTCGTCGATCGCGCGCGCCGCGCGCATGTGCGACTCGTACGAGTAGCGGTCGAGCTCCTCGCGCGAGAGGTTCCACTGGTCGGCGATCTCCTCCGCCGAGATTCCCTGCATCACGATGTCGAAGCGCTCGTAGACCGCGTCCGACATCGAGCCGCTGTTCGAGCCCATCGGGACGCGCGACATCATCTCGACGCCGCCCGAGACGACGAGGTCGAGCTGCCCCGACCACACCGTCGCCGCCGCGTTGAAGTTCGTCTGCATCGAGGAGCCGCACTGGCGGTCGACGGTCGTGCCGCAGACGGTGACGGGCCAGCCGGCGGCGAGCGCGACGTTGCGGCCGATGTTCCACGCCTGCTCGTTGATCTGCGTCACGCAGCCCCACTGGAGATCCTCGATCTCGCCCGGGTCGACGTCGTTGCGGCCGACGAGGCCGTTCACGATCTGCGCGGAGAGGTCGTCGCCGCGGATGTGCGACAGCGTCCCGTTCCTCCGCCCGATCGGGCTGCGGACGGCGTCGACGATCAGCGCATCTGACTCCCAGGCGGGCATCTCCGGGAACTGTAACGCCTGCCTCCTTGCACAGGGCGAGTGCGAGCCGGGAGAATCACAACGTGCTCCGGAAAAACGCCAAGGTCGAGCTGATCCGCCGGGTGCCGCTGTTCGAGCGGTGCTCGAAGCGCGAGCTCGATGACATCGCCGGGCTCGCCGACGAGCTCGACGTCGCGCAGGGCCGGACGCTGACGAGCGAGGGCAAGACCGGGTACGAGTTCCTCGTCCTCGTCGACGGCGCCGCGTCGGTCAAGCGCAAGGGCCGCACGGTGAACACGCTCCGCGCCGGCGACTTCCTCGGCGAGATCGCGCTCGTCACCGGCTCGCCGCGAACCGCGACCGTCACGACGACGGCGCCGTCCCGCGTGCTCGTCGTCACGGCGCGCGACTTCCGCCGCCTCCTGCGCGACACGCCGTCGATCCAGATGAAGGTGCTCGAGGCGCTGGCGTCGCGCCTGCCGGACGAAGGCGCGTAGCGGATGGCGGCCACCGCAACCGAGCGGAAGCTGCTGATCGACGGCGAGTGGATCGAGACCGGCGCGTGGGTCGACGTTCGTTCCCCCTACTCCGGCGATGTCGTCGGCCGCGTCGCGAAAGGCGGCGCCGACGAGACGAGGCGCGCACTCGACGCCGCCGAGCGCGCGCTCGCGAATCCGCTGCCGGCGCACAAGCGCGCCGAGGTCCTCGTCAGGACTGCCGGGCTGATCGGCAAGCGCCACGAGGAGCTCGCACGCACGATCTCCGACGAGGCCGGCAAGCCGATCAAGACCGCGCGCGTCGAGGCGTCGCGTGCGATGTCGACGTACACCTTCGCCGCCGTCGAAGCGCGCAAGCTCGCGGGCGAGATGATCCCGATGGAAGCCGCGCAGGCCGGCGAAGGGAAGCTCGGCTTCACGATCCGCCGGCCGATCGGGATCGTCGCGGCGATCTCCCCGTTCAACTTTCCGTGCAACCTCGTCGCGCACAAGCTCGCGCCCGCGCTCGCGGCCGGCTGCCCCGTCGTGCTGAAGCCGGCGAGCTCGACGCCGCTGTCCGCGCTGTTCCTCGCGGAGCTCGAGCAGGACGCCGGGCTTCCCGCGGGCTGGGTCAACGTCGTCGTCGGCCCGTCGTCCGAGATCGGCGACGTCCTCGTCGAGGACGAGCGCGTGAAGCTGATCACGTTCACCGGTTCCGGCCCCGTCGGCTGGGGACTGCAGGAGCGCGCGCCGCGAAAGCGCGTCAAGCTCGAGCTCGGCAACTCGACGCCGGTGATCGTCACGGCGGACGCCGACGTCGAAACCGCGGCGGCGAAGCTCGCGGCCAACGCGTTCTCGTTCGCCGGCCAGAGCTGCATCTCGGTCCAGCGGATCTACGTCGAGCGGCCGGCCTATGACGACTTCGTCGCGCGGTTCGTCCCCGCGGTCGAGGCGCTGAAGGTCGGCGACCCGGCCGACGACGAGACGGACGTCGGCCCCGTGATCGACGACGGCAACCGCGAGCGGATCCTCGCGTGGATCGAGGAGGCGAAGGCCGCCGGCGCGACGGTGCTCGCGGGCGGCGAGGACGGCAGGCTGATCCGGCCGACGGTGCTTGCCGACGTGCCCGACACCGCGAAGGTCAGCTGCGACGAGGTGTTCGGCCCGGTCGTCGTCGTCAACGCGTTCGACTCGCTCGACGAGGCAATCGAGCGCGCGAACGGCACCCCGTTCGGCCTCCAGGCCGGCGTCTTCACCGCGTCGATCGACACCGCGCTCCGCTGCGCCGAGAGTCTCGAGTTCGGCGGCGTCACCGTGAATGAGGCGCCGACCTTCCGCTCCGACCAGATGCCGTACGGCGGCGTCAAGGGCTCCGGCAACACGAAGGAAGGCCCGGCCTACGCCGTGCGCGAGATGACCGAGGAACGGCTCGTCGTCATCCAGCGCTGAGGACGGGCGGCGACCACCCCGGTCGCTAGAGTCGAAACCGGAATGGAGAGCGAGACCCGCTGCCCTCGCTGCGGGGCCGCCCACGAGCCGCAGCAGGAGTACTGCCTCGACTGCGGCGCGCGCCTGCCCGCGGGAGGCGGCCCGCCGCCGCAGCTGGGTGCGTCCCGCGCTGTTCTTTCTCGCCGTCTCGGCCGTCGCGACTGCGATCGCCGTCGCGATCGGCGCGCTGCACTCGAGCTCGGGCACCGCGGCGGCGACGACCACGACCGCTCCGCCGCCGCCCACGACGACCGCCGTGACGACCACCGCGACGACCCCGACCCCGCCGCCGCCCAAACCGAAGCCCAAACCCAGCCGAAGCCGAAGCCGAGCGGCGGCCTCACGACCTGGCCGGCCGGGACGAACGGCTACACCGTCGTCCTCGAGTCGATACCCAGCTCGGCCGGCGCCGCCCTCCCGCTCGCCGCCGCCCGGCACGCCCAGAGAAGCGGCCTGCCGCAGGTCGGAGTGCTCGCCTCGTCGAGCTACGCCAGCCTCCATCCCGGCTATTCGGTCGTCTTCTCGGGCGTCTACCCGACGAGCGCGGCCGCCTCGGCGGCCCTCCCGAACGCCCACGCACGGGGGTTTCCGAGCGCGTACCAGGCCCGCGTCGCCACCGGCTGACGTTCGCTCACCGGACAACACGGGGCGCGACTTTGTAACATCGCTTGAGCCGTGTTAGGATCGCAGGCAACCTGGCCCCGCGGAGGGTGTTAACCCGCTGTTAACAAAGCTTTGCCGTGGGCTTAATAGGAGAGCGCGAGACTGGTGTTGGACGACCGTAACTCCCAGTTGCACCACTGCATGTATCAATACTCTCGTGCAATTTACCGGTCGATCAAGGACACGATCGACCCGTACAGCGATCGCGAGACCCAGCTTGAGTCTCGCCGCGCTGTCCTCGAGGCGTGCGAGCAGACGATGGAGCGGCTCGCGAAAGACCCCCTCTACTTCGCGAAGCCGGACCGGGCGCTCTTCCAGGACATCCGGCGCTACTTCCCGATCACCGCGCAGGCGCAGGTCGCGTGGGCGGTGCAGCAGGGCGTGACGGCCGCGGTGGCGTTCATCGAGGAGCAGATCGAGTCGGGCGCGCTCGACGGCGGCATCGCACGCTGCCGCGCGACGACCCGCAAGGGCAAGCCGTGCCAGCGCACGCCGCTGCCGGAGCGCGACTACTGCCCGTCACACCAGCATCTCGAAGCGAAGATCGCGGCCAAGGCCGCCGCGTAATCCCGCCCGTTCCCCTGTAGGCTGGGAAACGGGTGTCTCACGACACAGACAAGCTGATCCGCCAGCTCTCGCTCGTCGCGTTCCTGATGGCGGAGCGGCGGGCGTTGACCGCGCGCGACGTGAAGTCGAACGTCGAGGGCTACTCCGAGATGTCGGACGAGGCGTTCGCCCGGCGGTTCTACTCCGACCGCGCGGAACTGCTCGCGCTCGGCGTCCCGCTGCAGTCGCAGCGCGACGAATTCACCGGTGAGGAGCTGTACACGCTCCGTTCCGAGCAGTACTTCCTGCCCGAGCTCGAGCTCGAGGACGAAGAGCTCGCCGCGCTCCAGACGGCGCTGTTCCTACTCGAGGGGAAGTTCGCGTATGCGGAGCCGCTCCGGCTCGCGCTCCAGAACCTCGCGCTCGGCCGGCCCGGCTTCGCCGAGGCGCTGACCGAGACTGCGGGCCGCGTCGAGGTCTTCGATCCCGACTATTCGCCCGAGATGCCGGGCCGGCTCGCGAAGCTCGAGGGAGCGATCTCGAAGCAGCGCACGGTGAAGTTCGAGTACTGGTCGATCTCGAGCGACAAGGTGAAGGAGCGCACGCTCAACCCGTACGCGCTCGTTCCCGACAACGGCATCTGGTACGTCGTCGGCCGCGATCTCGACCGCGACGACATCCGCACGTTCCGCGTCTCGCGCATCCGCGGCGAGATCAAGTTCGCGACACGGCGCGAGCGCGACTTCCGGACGCCGCAGGACTTCGACGTCGAGCAGTACCGCGGCCGGCCGCCGTGGCAGATCGGCGAGCTGGTCGGCGAGGCGCGCATCGAGGTGCTCGGCGACACCGCCTGGTGGGTGCAGCGCGCATACGGAGCCGACCGGGCGCGTCGAGGACGGCGTCTTCGTCACGGAGTACTCGTCGCTGCCGATGCTCGCGTCGTGGGTGCTGCGCCAGGACGGCCGCGCCGTCCCGCTCGAGCCGGATGAGCTGCGGCGCGAGGTCGCGTCCGCGCTCCGGCGCGTGCGCGAGGGCCACGAAGGCCCGGCGGAGAAGCCTGCGGCCGAGCGGCCCGCGAAGGTCGTCGACGACACGGGCGAGCGGCCGGCCGGCCCGGTCGCGCCGGAGCGGTTCGCCGTGCTCCAGGCGCTGCTCGCGTATCTGCTCGCGGCCTGCGGCGACGACGTGGAGGCGGACTTCCCCGCAACGGAGATCATCGAGCGCTTCCCGATCCCCGAGGACGAGCTCGAGGAGCACCTCTCGCTGCTGAACCTCGTCAACTTCGGCGGCGGCTGCTACACGGTCTACGCCGAGCTGCGCGGCGACGACGTGCACGTCGACAAGGAGCTCTGGGGCGACACGTTCCGGATGCCGCCGCGGCTGACGCCGCTCGAGGCGCGCGCGATCCGGCTCGCGCTCGAGTACGTCGGGCCGATGATCGCCGCCGACGCGCACACGCCGCTCGCGCGCGTGCGCCGCAAGCTCGAGGAGACGTTCGGCCAGTTCGAGCTCGCGCAGACGCCGCAGCCGACGATCGAGCGCGCCGAGGAGGATCTCGTCTCGACGCTCGCGCGCGGCATGCGCGAGCTGAGGCTCGTCGAGATCGAGTACCAGAAGGAGGTCGACGCGCAGCCGTCGACGCGCCTCGTCGAGCCGTACTCGCTCGAGCGGCAGCTGCCGAACTGGTACGTCCACACGTGGGACCGCTCGAGCGATGCCGAGCGCTCGTTCCGGCTCGACCGGATGCGCAGCGCGAAGCTGACGCGCGAACAGTTCGAGCCGCGCGAGGGCTTCGAGCCGACGCGGCTGCGCGGCGCGCGCAGCGCACGCGTGCACTACGCGCCCGAGATCGCCCGCTGGGCGATCGAACGCGGCGCACGTCGCCTTGCCGACGGCAGCGCGATCCGCGAGCTTCCGGTCGGCAGCGACGAGTGGCTCGAGAGCGAGATCCTCGCGCTGCGCGGCGAGGCCGTGATCCTCGAGCCGGCCGAGCTCCGCTCGCGCCTCGCGCTCCGTGCGCGCGCGCTGGCGAAGGATCTCGGCGTCGAGCGCCTGCGCGCCCGCGTTTCCTAGCTCGGCTTCTCCCAGACGGAGACGTGCTTCTCGCTGAGGCTCGTGAACGGCTCGCGACTCCAGCCGGCCCAGCGCTCGCGCAGCGTCATGCCGGCGAGCCGCGCCATCAGGTCGAACTCGGCCGGCGACGCGTAGCGGAACGGAACGGACACGGTGTCGAGCTCGCCGTCGCGGATCGAGTAGTGATGGGAGATCAAGCCCTGCACGGCGACGTCGTACTCGTCGATGCCGAGATGCGTGGGGCTCACATGGAACGGGACGTACTTCTCGCCGCGCGGAAGCTTCTGCAGCTCGGGAACCATCACCTCGATCGCGAAGCAGCCGCCCGGCTCGAGGTGCGCCCCTGCGTTCCGGAAGCACGCGACCTGCGCGTCCTGCGTCGTCAGGTTCATGATCGTGTTGTAGACGAGGTAGACGAGCGAGAACGTGCCTTCCACAGTCGTCGACGCGATGTCGCCCATCGTGACGTCGATCCCCTTCGCGCCGGGCTTGGCGCGCAGCCGCGCGATCATCTCATCGGAAAGGTCTATCCCGTGCACGCGGACGCCGCGCTCCGCGAGTGGCACCGCGATGCGGCCTGTGCCGATTGCGAGCTCGAGCGCAGCGCCGTCGCCGGCAAGCGCGGCGAGGAAGTCGACCGTCTGCTCGATGACGGCGGCGTCGAACTCGTCGCTCGTCGACTCGTCGTAGCGCGCGGCCACGCGCTCGCCGAAGTGGTTCTCGGGCACTAGACGACGACCGGCAGCGTCAGCGTGAACGTCGCGCCCTTGTCCGCCGACGACTCGACCTCGACGGAGCCTCCGTGCGCCTCGGCGATCGAGCGCGCGATGAAGAGGCCGAGACCGGTGCCCGGCTTGGACGACGCCGGGCCGGTCGCGCGGCCGAACTTCTCGAAGATCACGTGCTGCTGGTCGCGCGGAATCCCCGGGCCGTGGTCGGTGACGCGGACATGGACGACGCCGTCCTCCGTGCGCGCGCCGACCTCGACCTCTCCCCCGGGGTCGGAGTACTTCACCGCGTTGTCGACGAGGTTCGACAGCACCTGGCGGAGCCGCTCGCCGTCGCCGTGTACGGGCGGCAGCTGGGCGGAGACCGTCGCGCGGACCCGTACCGCCTCCTGGGCGATGGATGCGACTGCGACGACCTCGTCGATGAGGCGCAGCAGGTCGACCTCCGCAAACGAGTAGCTGAACGTGCCGGCCTCGATGCGCGAGGTGTCGAGAACGTCGCCGATCAGCACGGCGAGGCGGCTCGTCTCGTTGGCGATCAACGCGAGGAACGTCTCGCGCTGCTCGAAGCTCAGCTCGCGCCGCCGCTCCTGCAGCGTGCGCGCCGCGCCGATCACCGCCGCCATCGGGCTGCGCAGCTCGTGCGAGACGAGCGAGACGAAGTCCGCGCGCAGCGCCGACAGCTGATGGAGCTCGTCGACGCGCCGCCGCTCCGCGTCGTAGGCGCGGATGTTCTGCACCGCCGTCGCGACGAGGCGGCCGAGCAGCGACACGAGCTCGATCTCCTCGTCCGAGAACGCGTCGGCGTCGAGGCGCGAGATCGCGATCATGCCGATCGGGCGCGCGCCGACGAGCAGCGGAGCGAGGATCCGGCTGTGGAGCCCGAGCGCGACGAGCAGGCGATCCTCGTCGTACGCGCCGTCGGAGAGATCGCGGCGCACGACCGTCTCGCCGGCGAGGATCTGCTCGAGCGGCGAGCCTTCGAGCCGGGCCGTGCTCCCGGGCGGCAGGACTTCGTTCGCACCGACGCCGGCCGTTGCGATCGTGGTCGCCGCATCGTTCTCGACGAGAACGATCGCGACGCGGTCGAACGGCACGACCTCCTGCAGCTCTTCGATGAACGCGCTGAAGGCGTCCTCGATCTCGAGCGACGAGCCGAGCGCGCGAGCGCAACGGTTCGCCGCCTCGAGCGCGTCGACGTGGCGACCGAGCTCGTCGCGCAGCGTCTCCGCCTCCTGCGCGCGCGCGATCCCGAACTGCGCCTCCTGGTGCAGGCGGCGCACAAGCCAGCCGACAACGAGACCCGAGAGCAGGAGCACGCCCGTGGGGAACGAGACGCGATCGACGGTGAAGCCGGGCGGGCCGAAGTGCTCCGCGCGGAAGTACTCGCAGTAGGCGAGCAGCGGAATGAGCACGAGCGGCATCACCAGCCCGCCGACGAGCCCGTAGCGAAGCGCCGCCTCCGCGACGACGAGCACGAACGCCCAGCGCACCTGGCTGCCGTACTCGTACGAGAAGATCGTCGCGTACGCGGCGATGATGCACGTGTCGAAGACGAGTGCCGCGAAGCCGACGGGCGCTTCCCAGCTCGTCGGCATCCACCGAGCGAGGGCGAAGAAGACCACCGTCCCGATTCCAAGCGCGACGGTGACCAGCGACCCTTTCATCATGTAGCCGGGCGGGAACCCGTCGACGAAGACGCCGATCTCGAGCGCCGCGAAGACGAAGCCCGCGAGGCGCGCGACCGAGAGCCAGGTCTCGAGCTCGCGCTCGCCGATGATCGTCCTGCGTTTATTCACCGCGGCCGTCCAGTTGCGCAAGTGCCCAGGCGGCGTGCTCGCGCAGCATCTCGTCGTCGTCGTCGAGGTACGGCGCGACCGCCGCGCGCTCGTCGGGGCCGCCGACGTTGCCCGCCGCAACGAGCGCGTTCCGCCGCAGCCAGCGCCCGTCGTTGCGCGGGACGTAAAGACGGCGGTAGCGCGCGCGCAGCTCCGCCGGATCGGCGCGCAGCCAGTCGGCGAGCGAGACGTGCGGCTCGGCGGCGCGCGCCGAGTCCGCCGCGCCGTCTCGGCGCCGCTCGATCCCGCGATTCCACGGACAGACGTCCTGGCAGATGTCGCAACCGTAGACCTGCGCGCCGACGTCGGCGCGATATTCCTCCGGAATCGGCGCAGGCGCCTGCGTCCAGTACGAGAGGCAGCGCGTCGCATCGAGTGTCCCCGGCTCGTCGAGAGCCCCGGTTGGACAGGCGTCGATGCAGAGCCGGCAGGAGCCGCAGTCGGCGTCGAGCGGCGGCGTCGACTCGAGCTCGGCGTCGGTGATCAGCGTCCCGAGCACGACCCACGAGCCGTGCCGCCGCGTGATCAGCAGCGTGTTCTTCCCGTAGAAGCCGACGCCGCTGCGGGCCGCGGCCTCCCGGTCGACGTGCTGGTTCGCGTCGACGAGGACGCGGTACGAGCCGCCGATCCGGCGGCCGAGCTCGTCGAGCTTCTCGCGGAGCTCCGCGTACGCGTCGAACCACGTGTAGCGCGGCAGCCGCCCGTGGCCCGCGGGGAGCTCCGGCTCGGGGGCGTAGTAGCAGAGCGCGGCCGACACGACCGTGCGTGCGCCGGGCAGCAGCGACTCCGGGTGGCAGGACTCCTCGGGCCGGGCCATCGTGAACTTCATGTCGGCGAAGAGGCCGCGTTCCTTGCGGTCGCGGATGTGGCGCTCGGTCTCGTCGTACGGCGCAGCGGGGGCCGCGCCGACGGCGTCGAGCCCGAGCTCCTCCCCTACCCGTTGGAGGTCTGCCGCACGCACGCGGATAGTCTGCCCTCCGTGAAGGCTGTGCGTATCCACGCGGACGGCGGGCCGGAGGTTCTCGTGCTCGAGGACGTCCCCGATCCGGAGCCCGCTGCGGGCGAGGTGCTCGTCCGGATCCGTGCCTCGGCGCTGAACCACCTCGACGTCTGGATCCGGAAAGGGCTGCCGTCGGTGCCGAAGCCTCGGATTCTCGGAGCGGACGGCGCCGGTGTCGTCGAGGCGCTCGGTTCCGGCGTCAACGGCTTCGAGGTGGGTCAGCCGGTCGTGATCAACCCCGGTGTCGAGGCGCCCGACGGCGCGATCCACGTCGTCGGCGAGCACGGCGACGGCACGAACGCGGAGCTGATCGCCGTGCCCGCGACGAACGTGTATCCGATTCCGGACGGGCTGTCGTTCGAGGAGGCCGCGGCGTTTCCGCTCGTCTTCGAGACCGCGTACCGAATGCTCGTGACGCGGGCCGGGCTGCGCGAGGGCGAGTGGGTGCTGCTCTGGGGGATCGGCAGCGGCGTCTCGACCGCGGGCCTCGCGATTGCGAAGGCGCTCGGCGCGCGGACGATCGTCACGTCGTCGAGCGACGCGAAGCTCGCGCGCGCGGTGGAGCTCGGCGCGGACGCGACCGTGAACCACGCGACCGGCGACGTGAAGGCGGCGGTGAAGGAGGCGACCGGCGGCCACGGTGCCGACATCGTCGTCGACCACGTCGGCGAGGCGACCTGGCGGACGTCGCTCGACGTCGCCGCGCGCGAGGGACGGATTGCCGTCTGCGGCGCGACGAGCGGCCCGAACCCGCCGGCGGCGCTCCACCGCGTCTGGTGGAAGCAGCTGACGATCCTCGGCTCGACGATGGGGACGAAAGAGGATTTCGAGGGCGCCTACGACCTGATCGCGACCGGGCGCGCGCGGCCCGTCGTCGACGAGGTGCTGCCGCTCGCGGAGATCCGCGCCGCGCACGAGCGGCTCGAGGCGGGCGAGCAGCTCGGCAAGATCGTGCTGACGGTTCCCTAGCCGCCCTCGTCGCCGCGGACCGTGCCCGTGCCCGTGCTTCGGTTTGGGGCCGTGTCCGGGTCGGTGGCCCGGCGGACCCGTGCAGAGCGCGCGGAGCTCGTCGATCCGAGGTTGGTCGCCGCCGAGCGACACTGCGCGATCGAGCAGCGGGACGACGCCGTCGCAGCTTCCGGCACCCATCGCGGCCATCGCGAGGCCGATCAGCATCTGCGCCTGACGTTGGCGGCCGGCCTGTGTAGGCGTCTGCACGCGGCGGACGACGGCGGCCGTCGTCGGTGGGGTCGCAGCCGTCGTCGCCGGCGCTCTCGGCGTCGAAGGCCCGCGGTCGACGGCGAACAAGGCCGCGAGAGCGCCGACCGCGCAGAGGAGCGCGACGACGGCGGCGTACCGCCCGCGCGCGAACCGCCGCGGCGCCGTCACCACCGCCGGGACGATGCGCGTAGCCGTCGTCGACGCAAATGCGTCCCGCAGCGCATCGACGAACGCGCTGCAGGTCACGAACCGCGCTCTGGGGTCCTTGGCGAGCGCGCGCTCGAACACCGCGTCGAGACTCGACGGAAGCTTCCGGTCGCGCCTGCTCGCGGCGGGGACCGGCGCCGAGCCGTGCGCCGCGACCTCGGCCGTCACCGAGTCGCGCCGAAACGGCCGCTCCCCCGTGAGCAGCTCGAAGGCCACGACACCGAGCGCGTAGCGATCGGAGGCAGGCGTGGCCGGTTTGCCCTCGGTCTCCTCGGGAGCGAGGTAGCCGGCAGTCCCGAGGACGGTGCCCGCCATCGTCATCGGAGCCGCGCCGGTCGCGCTCGCGACACCGAAGTCGGCGACGTGAAGCCTGCCGTCGCCGCTCAACAGCAGGTTCGCCGGCTTCACGTCGCGGTGCACCACGCCGTGCGCATGTGCATGATCGAGAGCTGCCGCGGCGTCCTCCAGCCAGCGCAATGCCTGGGCCGGGGGTTGTGCGCCTGTCGCGCGCAGGACGTCTGCGAGCGAGCCTCCTGCGAGGTACTCCATCACGATGAACGGGCGTCCTTCGCAGACGCCGACGTCGTAGGTCGTGACGGTGTGCGCCTCGCCCGACAGGCGTCCCGCAGCGAGCGCCTCGCGCTGGAACCGCCGGGCGAGCTCGTCGTCGCCGGAATACCGCTTGTCGAGGACCTTGATCGCGACCATCCGGTCGAGCTCGGTGTCCGTCGCGCGGTAGACCTCTGCCATTCCTCCGCGGGCGATCAGCACCGGCCCGGCATACCGGGCCGGGAGCCGGACCACGGGCAGGACACGTGTGACGTCGATCGAGTCCACCCGTGGAACGATGCACGCCGACGCCCCCGACGGGAGTAAGGCGCGCGTAAAACGTCTCCGCTAGCTCTAGCCGCGGAGGTTCCGCGCGACGAAGAGCACGTTCGCCGGCCGCTCCGCGAGCCGCCGCATCAGATACGGGTACCACTCCGGCCCGAACGGCGTTGCGACGAGGACATTGAAGCCGCGCGCGACGAGCGACAGCTGAAGCTGCGGCCGCACGCCGTAGAGCATCTGAAACTCGAAGCGGTCGCGGCCGATGCCGCTCCGCTCGGCGAACGCGATCGCGTGGTCGATCATCCGCTCGTCGTGCGTCGCGATCGCGAGATACGCGCCGCCGAGCAGCGCGCGTTCCAGCAGCGTCACGTACGCGGCATCGACGTCTTCCTTCCGCGGGTACGCGACATCCGACGGCTCGAGGTACGCGCCTTTGACGAGGCGAAGGTTCGGCACGGACGGCAGGAGCGCCTCGAGATCCTCCGGCGTCCGGTAGAGGTACGACTGGAGCACGCAGCCGACGGACTCGCGGCCCTCGTCGCGCGCGCGCCGGTAGATCCGCAGCGTCGCGTCGACGAGCTCCGACTGCTCCATGTCGATGCGGACGAAGTTGGAGAGCGACGCCGCGTGGTCGACGATCGTCGTCAGGTTCTCGTACGCGAGCTCCTCGTCGATCAGCAGACCGAGATGCGTGAGCTTTACCGCGAGATTGACGCGGAGCTCCCGCTCGGCGATCCGGTCGAGGATCGCCGTGAACTGCGCCGTCACATCGCGCGCCTCGTCGGCGGAGCGGACGTCCTCGCCGAGGAGCGTCGTGTTCGCGCGCAGTCCTTTCGCGTTGAGCCCGGCAAGCACGTCGAGGCAGTCGTCGAGCTTCTCGCCGGCGACGAAACGCGAGCCGCCGAGCCGCATCCCGTAGCGGCTGACGACCGACCGCACCTGCGGATTCGTCGCCGCGGCGAGAATCGCCTTCCGCGATGCCGCGTTGACCGTCCGTCCGATCTGGTCCGTCGCGCTCATGTGCGGCCGAGCCTATCGCCACGAAGTGCGAAGAAGGCGACCCCGCCGCATCGGGTCGCCTTCGCTCACATGCCGCATTCGATACCAATTGAAGCCGGAGAAGATGAGCGTTTCCCCGGGGCAAGGTAAAGGTCCTGCAAAACGCGTCCGCAAACGGCCCGCGAAGGGCTAGGGTCGTCGGCGAGGGGACGGTGGGCCGCAGCCCGTCCCCTCATTTCCTTTCTAGGCGTGGAATGACTGCCTCTCCGGTCGACGTAACGCAGAAGTCCGCACAATGCGGCTTTTTCGGCCGGTCGTGCCCCGTTCGAGGGACCAGTGTTCCCCTGTTCGGGGCTGGCCGTGGCGTTGCCGCGTGACCGATCCTTGAGTGGGGTCGCCGTCACACTCGGGGGAGAGGACGTTGCGATGGACGATCGGCCGCTGGAACGATCTCGGGTGAAGGTCGGGGAGCTCGCGACGCTCATGCTCGTCGTCGCAATCCTGGCGGAGGGCTTCCAGCTCGTGATGGCGGACCCTGACCGGCAGACGCGTGCTCTCGGCATCTCGGCCGTCGCGTTGATCGCATTCGTGATCGGGCTTCGCTCCGGCCGGCACCTCTACCGGCGGGAACGGATCCGCAGTGTCGGCTGGCTGCCGAAGAACGTGACCTGGCATCTCGACGAGAGTGGCGCCAGGCACGCGATCGTCACCCAGAACTCCGGTGACGTGGTCTCGATTCCGATCCCCGGCCACGTCTCCGCCGACGACGCGATGACGTACGTCCTTGTGCAGTTGAACGAGGGCCGCAGCAGGGCCGGAAGCTCTTAGCCGAAGCCGAGGATGAACTTCGCGTCGTCGGACATCCGATCGGGTGTCCACGGCGGGTCGAAGCTGAGCTCGAGATCGACCTCCTCGACGCCGGGGACCTCGCGCGCGACGCGCTCGATGTCTCCGGCGATCAGGGGGCCGGCGGGGCAGCCCATCGAGGTCAGGCTGTAGAGCACCTTCACCTTCGGGCCTTCGACCTCGACCTCGTAGATCAGCCCCAGGTCGACGACGTCCATCCCGAGCTCGGGATCCTCGACCTGGCGCAGCGCCTCCATCACCTCGTGTTCGCTCGGCATGAGTCCAGTCTAACGACGCACACCAAGCTCACACACGCCGCTCAGCGACGTCTCAGCGCCGGCCGGTTCCCTGGAGGGCAGACCTTCCCGAACCCAAGGAGCCCCCATGTCCGTGACCCAGGCAGTCGTCCTCAACGTGATCCTCGACCTCGCGATCGTCGCCGGTCTCACCCTCGTCATGCTCACCCCGTTCCGGATCGACCGGCGCCGCCCCGCCCTCCGCCGCAGTCCTGCGCCGGCCGGGTAGCACCGATCTCCTCGCGCAGGAGGACGCAGCCGCGTAGCCGCGGCGTACGATTCCGTCGTGCTCGCGGAATCCGGCCAAGGCGTGATGGACGCGGTCTATCTCGTCGCGTCGGTCGGGCCGGTCGTCGCCGTCGGCGTCCTCTGCTTCTACTTCTTCCGCGCCGCGCGGCGAAACGACGAGCGCGAGCTACGCGAGCGACTCGCCGAAGCGGGCGCGCTTCACGAACCGCCCGATCCCCGGTGACGCGACGAGCTCGCCGTTCTCGACGAGGACGTTGCCGCGCAGCAGCACGATCTCCGGCGCGCCGGTGACCGTCGTCCCCTCGTAGAGGTTGTAGTCCGCCTTCGAGTGGTGCGTCTTCGCGGAGATCGTGTGCTGCTTCTTCGGATCGAAGATCACGATGTCGGCGTCGGAGCCCGGCGCGATCGTGCCCTTGCGCGGGTACATGCCGAAGAGCTTCGCCGCGTTCGTCGAGAGCAGCTCGACCATCCGGTTCAGCGTGATCCGTCCTTCGTTCACGCCGAAGTGGTGGATCATCATCAGCCGGTCCTCGAGCCCCGGGCCGCCGTTCGGGATCTTCGAGAAGTCGTCGCGGCCGAGCGTCTTCTGGCCGTCCCAGAGGAACGCGCAGTGGTCGGTCGAGATCACGGACAGCGAGTCGGTGCGAACGGCGTTCCACAGAACGTCCCAGTTCGACTTGTCTCGCACGGGCGGCGAGTAGACGTACTTCGCGCCCTCGAAGTTCGGCTCGGCGATGTCGTCGAGCGACTTGAAGAAGTACTGCGTGCACGTCTCGCCCCAGATGTTCCATCCAGCGTCGCGCGCGAGCGCGATCGGGTCGACAGCCTGCTTGCAGGTCACGTGGACGACGTAGAGCGGCGCGCCGGCGAGGCGCGCGAGCTGGATCGCGCGATTCGTCGCCTCACCCTCGGCCTCCGGCGGCCGGGTCAGCGCGTGGTACACCGGGTCCGTGTTGCCGGCCTCGAGCGCCTGCTTCACGAGCACGTCGATCACGTCTCCGTTCTCCGCGTGCACCATCACGAGCGCGCCGGTCTCCGCCGCGACCTCCATCGTGCGGAAGAGCGTCTCGTCGTCGACCATCAGCGCGCCCTTGTACGCCATGAAGAGCTTGTAGGAGGTGACGCCCTGATCGGGCAGGGTCGCGAGCTCCTCGAGCGTGCCGCCGTTCTTCAGATCGGTGACGGCCATGTGGTAGCCCATGTCGATGACCTGCTTGCCGGCGGCCTTCGCGCGCCAGTCGTCGAGCGCGGCGCCGAAGGTCTGGCCCTGGCCCTGGATCACGAAGTCGACGTGCGTCGTCGTGCCGCCGAATGCCGCGGCGATCTGCCCCGACTCGACGTCGTCGATTGTCACCGTGCCGCCGAACGGCATATCGAGATGCGTGTGCGGATCGACGCAGCCCGGGAGGACGTACTTGCCCGACGCGTCGATCGTGCGGTCGGCGGAGACGTCGAGCGACGTGCCGATCGCCGTGACGGTCTCACCGTCGATGTAGACGTCGGCGACGTAGTCGTCGCTCGCGGTGATCACCCGGCCGCCCTGAATCAGGATCGACATGCCCAGACTCTAGACGGTCTCCGGCGGCGTCTCACCCGCCATCCGCAGGCCGATCTCCTCGACGCTCGTGCGTTCGGCGACCTCGGCCAGGCCGCCCTCGTACATGACGACCACGCGGTCGTTCAGCGCGAGGATCTCGTCGAGGTCCTCGCTGATCAGCAGGACGGCGGTGCCCTGCTCCGCCGCGTCGAGGAGGTACCGGTGCACCGTCTCGACGGCGGAGACGTCGAGGCCGCGCGTCGGCGACGCCGCGACGAGGACGCGCAGCGATCCCGCGAACTCGCGCGCGATCACGACCTTCTGGAGATTGCCGCCGGAGAGGAAGTCGGTCTGCTGGTCCGGCCCGGAAGCGCGGATGCTGAAGTCGGCGATCGCATCGACCGCTGCCTCGCGCATGCGCCCGAGCCGGAGGAACGGCCCCCACGACTCGCGGCGGAACGAGCGCAGCTGGAGGTTCATCGCGATCGAGAGCGTCGGCGCAAGCCCCGTGCCGAGCCGGTCCTCCGGGATGTAGCCGACGCCGGCGTCGAACGCCGCGCGCGCGTCGCCGCTCTTCGGCACGACGCCGCCGACGCGGATCGAGCCCTTCGTACAGGGACGCAGCCCGGCGATCGCCTCCGCGAGCTCGCGTTGCCCGTTGCCGGCGACGCCGGCGACCGCGACGATCTCGCCGGCGCGGACGGTGAGCGAGACGTCTTTGACGGCAGGCGCGCCGCGATCTCCCTCGACCTGGATTCCGTCGACCTCGAGCACTGCCGCGGTTTCGGGGCGCGCGTCGGCGCGACGGCGGACGACGTCGACCTCGCGGCCGACCATCAGCCCCGCGAGCGACTGCGGCGTCGTATCCGCGGTGCGCACCGTCGCGATCGCCTTCCCGGCGCGGAGCACCGTGACGCGGTCGGAGACCGCCATCACCTCCTGCAGCTTGTGCGAGATGAAGATCACCGCCTTCCCTTCTTCCGCCATCTGGCGCAGCGTCACGAACAGCGTGTCCGCCTCCTCCGGCGTGAGCACCGCGGTCGGCTCGTCGAGGATCAGGATCTGCGCCTCCTCGTAGAGCGCGTTCAGGATCTCCACGCGCTGCTGCTCGCCGACCGAGAGCTGCCAGATTCGCGCGCGCGGGTCGACCGACAGCCGGTAGCGCTCGCCGAGCTCCCGCACCTGCGTCTCGACCGCGCCCGGCTCGATGTGGAAGTGTCGGCCGGCGCCGCGGCGGTCGCCGAGAACGAGGTTCTCCGCGACCGTGAAGCGGTCGACGAGCCGGAAGTGCTGGTGCACCATCCCGATTCCCGCGTCGATCGCCTCGCGCGGCGACGCGAACTCGATCTCCTCGCCGTGGAGCAGGATCCGACCCTCGTCCGGCCGGTAGAGGCCGCTGAGGATGTGCGAGAGCGTCGTCTTCCCGGCGCCGTTCTCGCCGAGCAGCGCGTGTACCTCGCCTGCGGCGACCTCGAAGTCGACGGCGTCGTTCGCGACGATCTCCGGGAACCGCTTCGTGATCCCCTGCATGGTGACGGCGGCCGGCATCATCGGTCTTCCCTCACGTATGGATTACCGAGCGCCGCGGGTGCGCCGAGCCGCCGCCGCGCCGTGCCGGACGAGACGACGACGAGCACGACGATCGTCATCACGTACGGCAGCGCGCTCGTCCAGAGCACCGTCGGCCCGAGCGAGATGTTGCGCGCCTGGAGCTGCGGCGCGAGCGCCTGCAGCGCGCCGAAGAAGTACGCGCCGACGAGGCAGAGCTCGGGCCGCCAGAACGCGAAGATCACGAGCGCGATCGCGATCCAGCCGACGCCGCCGGTGATCCCGTCCACCCACTGCGGCGTGATCGCGAGCGTCACGGTTGCGCCGGCGACCCCGGCGAACGCGCCGCCGACGAGCGTGTGCGCGTACCGGTACGCGGTGACGTTGATCCCCATCGTGTCCGCGGCGGCCGGCGACTCGCCGACCGCGCGCACGTTGAGCCCGGGCCGCGTGCGCGAGAGGTAGAGCCAGATCGCGGCGACGCAGACCCACGACGCGTACACGAGGACGTTCTGGCCGAAGACGATCGGCCCGACGACCGGCCAGCGCTGCATCCCCGCCGGAAACACCGCGTGGAACGTGACCCGAGCAGGCGCATCCGCGAGGTTCAGATCGTTGCCGAGATACGACGACAGTCCGACCGCGCCGGCGAAGATGGTCAGCGCGAGCCCGGACACGATCTGGCTCGCGCGCAGCGTGATCACGAGGAACGCGTGGATCGACGCGAGCACCGCGCCGATCAGCGCCGCGACGCCGATCGCGGCCGCGAGCGCGACGCCCGTGTTCGTGTGCAGGCGCTGCACGGTCCAGAAGCCCGTCACCGCACCGACGAGCATCATCCCCTCGACGCCGAGGTTGAGCACGCCGGACCGCTCCGCGAGCAGCTCGCCGAGCGCGGCGTAGAGCAGCGGCGTCCCGTACGCGACGCCGGACGCGATGAGCACGACGAGAAGCGAGTTGTTCACGCTGCCGGCTCCGGCGCGAGCGCCTTCTTCGGCCGCCTGACGATCCGCACGCGGTTGCGGATCAGCAGCTCGCCGCCGAGCGCGCAGAAGAGAATGATCCCCTGCAGCACGCCGACGAGCCCGGCGGGAAAGTTCGGCCCCTGGAGTGTGTTTCCGGCGTTCTCGAGACCGCCGATCAGGAAGGCGACGAGGAGCGTCGCGAACGGGTTGTAGCGCGCGAGCGCGGCGACGACGATCCCCGTGTAGCCGTAGCCGAGCTTCTGAAGCCCGTTCGGGTCGCCGTCGAGCCCGTGCCGGAAGTCTCCGGTCTGGCTCGCGCCGCCGAGCCCGGCGATCGCACCCGACACCGCCATCACGGCGAGGATCTTCCGGCGCACGCGCACGCCCGCGTAGCGCGCCGCGCGCTCGGAGTCGCCGAGCACCTGCACCTCGAAGCCGAACCGCGTCCGCTTGTAGAGCGCCCAGAGGACGACGGCGGTGCCGACGGCGAGGAACGCGCCGAGCGGAATCGTGATCCCGCCCTGAAGATGGATCGTCCAGCCGGGCCACTCGGCCGACTTCGGCAGCGGCTTCCCCGTCGGGAAGACCTTCGCGTTGAACCCCTTCGTCTCGCGCCAGTACGACTCGCTCTCGAAGATCAGGTACGTGAGGATCAGCCCGGCGACGTAGTTGAGCATCAGCGTCGTGATGATCTCGTTCGTCCGGAAGAACGCCTTCAGCACGCCGGCGATCGACGCCCAGGCCGCGCCGCCCGCGCAGCCCGCGACGACCATCGCCGCGATCACGAACGCCGACGAGCCGCTGCGTCCGCCGAAGTAGAGACCGGCCGCACCGCCGGTGATCGAGCCCATGTACATCTGGCCCTCGGCGCCGATGTTGAACAGCTTCATCCGGAACGCCGCCGCCGCGGCGAGGCCGGTGAACGCGAGCGGCACCGCCGAGATCAGCGTCTGGTCGAGCGAGCCGGGCTGGAGAAACGCCGCGTTGAACATGCGGCGGTACGTCGAGAGCGGCGAGATTCCCGTCGCGAGGAGCACGACGCCCGCGATGACGAACGCGACGAGCACGGAGCCGAACGGGACCGCGACGGAAAGCCACCGCGGCTGCTGCAGCCGCCGCTCAACGCTGAGGCGCATGCCGTCCCGTCATCGGCGAGAGCGTCGGGGGCGTCCGAAGACGCCCCCGCCCGGTTCGCGTTAGCCCGTTGCCTTGCCGATGACGCCCTTGACGAGCCAGCTCATCCCGTAGAGCTGCTGCACGGTGAGCTTCACGCCTGCCTTCACGCGCAGCTTCCCGCTCTGGTCGTAGAGCGGGCCGGTGAACTCGTAGAACGATCCGTTCTCGATCTTCTTCTGGTACGACGCGATCTTCGCCTTCGTCGCCGCCGAGACCGACGGGCCGTAGGGCGCGAGCGCCGTGAAGCCGTCCTTGATCGAGCCGTAGTAGAAGCCGGTCTTCCAGGTGCCGTTCATCCCGGCCTGGACCCGCTTCAGCATGTACGGCCCCCAGTTGTACACCGACGCCGTGAGCCACGACTTCGGCGCGAACTTCTGCGAGTTCGAGTCGTAGCCGACCCATGGGATCTTCGCGCTCTCCGCGAACTGGCCCGTCGCCGGCGAGTCGACGTTCTGCCCGAGCACGTCGGCGCCCGCGGCCTGGAGGCTCTGCGCGGCCTTCTTCTCCTTGGCCGGGTCGTACCAGGAGTTCGTCCAGACGAGGTGCACCGTCGCGCCGGGGTGCGTCAGCTGGGCACCGAGCGCAAACGCGTTCGCGTGCCGGATCACCTCGGGGATCGGGTAGGCGACGACGTAGCCGATCTTGCCGGTCTTGCTCGCCGCCCCGGCGGCCATGCCGGAGAGGAAGACCGTGTCCTCGGCGGCGCCGAAGTACTCGGCGAGGTTCGCCGCTTGGTCGGTGCCGGTCGCCTGCTCGAAGAGGATCTTCGGGTACTTCGCCGCGAGCGCCTTCGTCGCCATCCCGTAGGAGGTCGCGAAGATCATGTTGTAGCCCTGCGACGCGAGGCTGGCGACCGTCTGGTTGAACTGCGCCCCGACGGCGATGTTCTCCTTGTAGGTCGTCTGGACCTTGCTGCCGAGCTTCTTCTGGACGTACTGGAGGCCGGCGTAGTGGGCCTGCGACCAGCCGCCGTCCAGGTGCGGGCCGACCAGAATCATCGCGACCTTGTAGGGGCTTGCCGCCTTCTGCGACGTGCCGCCCAGCGTCGCGCTTGCCGCCGCCAGCGCGAACACGCCAACCGCTACGAGAGCCACCAGGGCTCCTCTGCTCCTACTCATCGATTCCTCCTCGGGGGTCTTGGCCTAGAGCCGGAGCAGCGTCGCAACGGCCACCCTGCACTTCTATCGAGTGCGCGCCCCCGTTACAAGTTAGTAACCGAGAAGGCGAACTTCCTCGCGCCGCTCGCGGGCGAAGAAGTGGATCCCGTCGACGAAAGCGAACCCAGTTGCAGCGGGTGCACATCACGAGCGAATGCGTCCGCGCGCTGTCGGCGAGGAAGCGGACGCCGCGGAGCAGGTCGCCGTTCGAGACGCCTGTGGCGGCGACGATCACCTCGCCCGGCGCGAGGTCCTCCGTGCTGAAGATCCGTCCGTAGTCGTCGATCCCGATCTCCCGGAGCTCGTCGATCTCACGCCGCGACGTGGGCCAGAACTGAGCCTGGAGCTCGCCGCCGAGGCAGCGGAGGGCCGCCGCGGAGAGGACGGCCTGGCGGGTGCCGCCGATTCCGATCGCGAGATGGTCGTTCGTGCCGCGGATCGCGGCCGAGATCGACGCGGTGACGTCGCCGTCCTGGATCAGCTTGATCCGGGCGCCGGCGTTGCGGATCTCCTCGATCAGGTCGTGGTGGCGGGGCCGGTCGAGGACGATCACCGTCAGGTCGTTGACGCCGCGCCCGAACGCCTCGGCGATCGCGCCGATGTTCTCGCCGACGGGCCGCTGGAGGTCGATCGAGCCGCGGGCGCGCGGGCCGACGGCGACCTTCCGCATGTACATGTCGGGCAGCGTCAGGAGCTGGCCCGGCTCGCCGACGACGAGCATCGACATCGCGCCGTTTCCGCCGCGCGCGACGATTCCGCGGCCCTCGAGTGCGTCGAGCGCGAGGTCGACCTCCGCCCCGCCCGCGCCGACGACTTCGCCCGGAGGCAGGCTGCCGCCGTCGCTGTACGCGCCGAGCACGACGCGTCCGCGAATCGGGAGGAGATCGAGCGCCGCGCGCATCCCGTTCGCCGCGGACTCCTCCGCCGCCTGCTCGTCGGCGCGGCCGAGCCAGCGGGCGCCGCCGAGCGCGGCCCACTCGGTCGCGCGGAGGTACGACTCGCAGAGGCAGGCACCCTGCCGTACCTCGGCGATCGTCTCGGCGGGCTCGGTCTCGACGTCGGTCATACGCGCTCCCGTTTCTGCTCGGCGGCGGAAAGGACGAGCTCTGCGAGCGCGGCCGTCGCGTCGTCGGCGCTCTCGTTCTCGATCACCGGGACGCCCTCGCGGACGGCGCGGCCGACGAGGAAGCGCTGGAGCTCGCGGATTTCTGCGAAGCGGTCGAGGTACTTGTCGCGCGGGCGCTGCGAGCCGCCCTCGCGCGTGAAGAAGTGCTGCGCGTGCGCCGTCTCGTCCTCGATCGAGAGCATGCACGGGACGACGAGCGTGTCCGGGAACTGCGTCGGCAGCAGGCCGGGAACGAGATGCACGCCCTCGAGCACCATCGACCAGCCTTCCTGGAGCGCGCGCTCGATCGACGCGCGGACGCCGACGAGCACGTCGCGCGCCTGCTCGAGGAAGCCGGTGACGAGCGGGTCTTCGGCGTCGGGATACGCGTCGCCCGCCTCGAAGCTCGAGTAGTGGATCGCCGGCATGAACTCGTCCGAGAAGAACGCGCGCATCGTCTGGCGGACGAAGTCGGTCGACGTGACGCGCGTGATCCCGAGCCGGTAGGCGATCTCGGTCGCGACCGTCGACTTGCCCGTGCCGGTCGCGCCGCCGACAAGGATCACGATCGGCAGGTCGAGCTCGCGCAGCTCCTGATAGCGGCGGAGGCGGTGGATCACCGCGCTGCCCTCCTCCTCGCCGAGAAACGCGACCGCGATCGCGGCGAGCCGGTCGACGTCGACGACGTCGCTGCCGCGGGCCAGGAGATCGTCGCCGACGCGGCGCGCGAGCGCGTAGGCGCGGTCGGCGGGAAGCCCGACCGCCATCAGCGCGCGCGCCATCAGGCCGCGCGAGTACGGGAGTCCGTGCTCGCCGCCGAGCGGCAGCGGCATCACGCGGCGCGGCTCGCTCATGCCGCGCGCCTCCGCGGGTACGAGCTCTCGCGACGAGCGCGTCGAGCTCGGCGGAGACGACGTCGTTCGCGGCGAGCACGAGCTCGGCGCCGCAGGCGAGAGCCGCCTCGGCGACGACGTCGATCGCTGCCGCCTTCAGCTCGACGAGATAGACCTCCGCGTCGATGCGGGCCAGCTCGCTCCGCCAGAGCGTCGCGGTTTGCGAGGTTCCGCGAGACGTGGACGACGTCGGCGTCGAGGTGACCCGTCGGCACGGCGCCGGTGGTGAAGACGGCGGTGCGGCGGCCGCCGAGCGGCGCCGTCGGCTGCAGCGTCATGTCTGCGCGGACGACCGGCACGTCCTTCAGCTTGCGAATCGCGGCGCGATCGGTGCCGCCGGTGTCGACGACGAGATCGGAGACGAGGACGCGGTACGCATTCAGACCGTCGCGGAGGTCGTGCGTCCGGTTCGTGACGAGGATCCGCGCGTCGGCGGCGATCGGCGAGGCAGCGCCGCGCCGCTCCCGTCGAAGACGACGACGTCGGGCTCGAGCGTCGCCGCGAGCGCGGCGCCCTCGAGCACGTTCGAGTCGAGCGTCGCGCCCGCGAGCCCGCCACCCGCCCGCCGGCAGCCGATCGTCGGCACGCCCGCGAACGCCGCGGTCTCGAGATAGTCCGACGCCGCGTGGCGCCCGGCGCGCGCGAGCGCGACGAGCTCCTCCACCGACGGCGCCGACTCGCGCAGCTCCGGTTCCGGCGGCCCGCCACGCCCCATCGACACGACGGCGACGCGCCGGTCGCGCGCGAGCAGCCGCGCGACGTGAATCGCGACGGCGGTCTTCCCGACGCGCTTCCCCGTCCCGACGACGGCGAGCGACGGAAACGGCACCGGATGGAACGGCGGCGGGTCGAAGCGGAAGTCCGCGCCCGCGTACGGCAGCCCGAGCGCGAGCGCGCGCGACGCCCAGAGCATCCGCTCGCGCGGCGAGAGCACCGGCTCGTCGGAGAGATCGACGACGATCTCGACGTCGACGGCGTCGAGCGCGTCCACGAGCGGCACGCCGTAGTCCTCTACCCCGCGGAGCTTCTCCGTCCCGCCGACGAGCAGCGCCGCGACGACCTCGTACGGCAGCGCGGCGAGAGCGTCCCGCACGACAGGCGCGTAGTGCTCGCCGTCGATCAGGACGAGTGCCTTCATCGCGCCGACGTGACCTCGTCTTCGATCCGCGCGGTGTACTTCTCGTACGTCTTCGTCTCGCTCGAGAACTGGATGATCCGCTCCTGTCCGTGGAACGGATACTTGCGCCAGACGTCGACGTGCGTCCCGTCGACCTCGATCACGTTGTAACAGGGCCGACCGTTCCCGCGCAGGCGCGACGACGAGACCGTCCCGGCGTTGACGATGAACAGATCCTCGAGCCGCCAGGCGTACGGGACGTGCTTGTGCCCCGACAGCACGAGATCGACGCCGGCCCGCTGCAGCGTCTCGAGCGTGTCGCCCGCGTCGTGGACGATGTTCCGCTCGCGCCCCGTCCCCGGGATCGGCAGCAGATGGTGGTGCAACACGAAGACGCGCAGTCGCGCCGGCGCGGCGAACTGCTCCTCGATCCACGGATAGCGCCCGCGCCCGATCTGGCCGTTGTCCATGTCCGGCTCCGTCGAGTCGACCGCGACGATCGTGACGTCGCCGAGCCGCAGCACCGAGTTGCGCGCGCCGAACAGCTCCTCGAAGTGGATGTAGCCGACGTTCCGCGAGTCGTGGTTCCCCGGGATCACGACGAGCGAGTCGCAGTCGATCCGGTCGATGTACTCCTTCGCGAGCGCGTACTCGTCCTTGAAGCCGTGCGAGGTCAGGTCGCCGGAGATGACGACGATGTCCGGCTCCAGCTCGTTGACCTCGGAGATCGCGCGCTCGAGCAGGTTCGGGAGGAAGAACTGCTGCCCGCAGTGGAGATCGGACAGCTGCGCGATCGTGAACGGCTTGCCCTCCATGGGTGAAGTCTAGGCGGAGGCGTCCGATCCGGCAGCTACCGTGACTGGCGATGGGGCTCGACATCCCCGTGTTCCAGGCATATCGGGGAACCGAGCCGCCGCGTTTCGCCAGCCAGGCGGAGCTCGAGTGCGCGAAGGTTCTCGATTACTACGGCGTGCCGTGGATGTACGAACCGCGGACATTCGTCCTCGAATCCGACCCCGACGGCCGCGTCACGGAGGCCTTCGCCCCCGACTTCTATCTCCCGGAGCAGGATCTCTACGTCGAGATCACCGCGATGAAGCAGTCGCTCGTCACCCGCAAGAACCGCAAGCTCCGGAAGCTGCGCGCCCGCTATCCCGACGTGAAGATCAAGCTCTTCTACCGGCGCGACCTGGAGCGCCTGGCGGCACATTTCCATCTCGACATCGCCAGCTAGGGGCGCGGCCGCGGACGACCGGATCGGCGAGATCTACCTCTCGGCTGCGGAGATCGCGTCCCGCGTGCGCGAGCTCGGAGCCGAGATCGCCGCCGACTACGACGGCCGGGAGCCGCTCCTCGTCGGCTCGCTGAAGGCGAGCCTCGTCTTCCTCGCGGACCTCTCGCGCGCCGTCCCGATCCTCCACCACGTCGACTTCGTCGAGCTCGCCGGCTACGGCAGCGCCCAGATGGGCGGCCACGACCAGATCCGGCTGCTGAAGGACCTCGACGGCGACATCCGCGACCGCGACCTCGTCATCGTCGAGGACGTGATCGACACCGGGCTCACGCTCCACTACCTCGTCCGCGCGTTCGGGCTGCGGAAGCCGCGCTCGATCGCGGTCGTCACGCTCCTCGACCGCCCGTACCGCCGGCTCGTCGACGACCTGCCGGTGAAGTACGTCGGCTTCGTCGTGCCGGACGAGCTGTTCGTCGGCTACGGCTTCGATCTCGACGAGCGCTGGCGCCATCTGCCGGATCTCCGGCTGCTGCGCCAAATTTAGGCTAGTCTAACTTTTAGTGGCAGTCACCCGGATGGAGCGCGTCCAGCGCACCAGAACGCGCGGCGAGCACGTCCTCGGCGGCGGGCGCTTCCGACTTCTCCCTTTCCTCGGCCCGGCGTTCATCGCCGCCGTCGCGTATGTCGACCCGGGCAACTTCGCCACGAACATCGCAGGCGGCTCGCAGTTCGGCTACACGCTCGTCTGGGTCGTCGTCGCGTCGAGCCTGATGGCGATGCTCGTGCAGGGGCTGTCGGCGAAGCTCGGCGTTGCGACCGGACGCAACCTCGCCGAGGTCTGCCGCGACGAGTTCCCGCGACGGGTGACGCTTCGGCCTCTGGGTCCAGGCCGAGATCATCGCGATGGCGACGGATCTCGCGGAATTCCTCGGCGCCGCGATCGGGCTGCATCTCCTCGTCGGGATCGCGCTCCTGCCCGCAGCCGGGCTCACGGCAATCGCGTCGTTCCTGATCCTCGGCATGCAGCGGTTCGGCTTCCGCCCGCTCGAGGGGACGATCGTCGCGATCGTGCTCGTGATCGGCATCTGTTACGTGATCGAGCTGTTCTACGCGCAGCCGGATCTCGGGCTCGCGGGAAGACACGCCGTGATCCCGAGCTTCGCAGGCAGCAGCGAGGCGCTCCTGCTCTCCGTCGGCATCATCGGCGCGACGGTGATGCCGCACGTGATCTGGCTCCATTCGGCGCTCCTCCAGGACCGGATCCGGCCGGCGAACGAAAGCGAATCGCGGCGGCTGATGCGCTTCACGTGGATCGACGTGCTGATCGCAATGACGATCGCGGGGCTGATCAACGTCTCGATGCTCGTGATGGCGGCGAGCACGTTCTACAAGAGCGGTCTCCACCACGTCGAGTCGCTCGAGGTCGCGCACAAGACGCTCGTGCCGCTGCTCGGGAGCGCGGCGAGCGCGATCTTCGCCCTCGCGCTGCTCGCGTCGGGGCTGGCGAGCTCCGCCATCGGCACGCTGTCGGGCCAGGTCGTGATGCAGGGCTTCGTCCGCCGCCGGATCCCGATCTGGGTGCGCCGGACGATCACGATGCTGCCGGCGTTCATCGTGATCGCGATCGGTGCGAGCCCATCACGGACGCTCGTGCTCAGCCAGGTCGTCCTCTCGTTCGGGATCCCGTTCGCGCTGATCCCGCTCGTCTACTTCACGCGGCGACCCGACGTGATGGGCACGCTCGCGAACCGGCGCCTGACAACCGCCGCCGCGTGCGTCGTCGCCGCGATCATCATCAGCCTGAACGTCTACCTGCTCCTGCTGACGTTCGGCGTGGTCTAGTGCCCCTTCCAGTAATGCCGTCTAGCTTCTGGTCGCTAGCACCAAGCGATGCAAGGACAGGAAGCACTCGAGTCGAGACTACGGGTGCGACCGAGGACGCCGCAGCGCGCCGCGTGATGGCGGTCGAGCGGGCATGTATTGCGGATGGGCACTAACCGAGATAGCCGAGCGGGTCGACCGGCGTGCCGTTGACGCGCACCTCGAAGTGCACGTGGGGGCCGGTGCAGAACCCGGTGCAGCCGGAGTACGCGATCACCGCGCCCTGGTCGACCTCCTGGCCGCACGAGACCGCGACGCGCGTGTTGTGGCCGTACGCCGTCGCGTAGCCGCCGCCGTGGTCGATCATCACGAGATTCCCGTAGCCCGACATCCAGCCGCACCACACGACCTTGCCGGCGGCCGCGGCGTGGACGGGCGTGCCGCTCGGGACGCCGATGTCGATGCCGGGATGCAGCGTGCCCCAGCGCATCCCGAACGGGCTCGTGATCGGCCCGGAGACCGGCCAGATGAAGTGCGGCGCGTCGCCGGGAACCGCCGGCGAGCCGTCCGAGCTGCCGGAGAGCTTCGCGGCGAGCGCGGAGCTCGCGGCCGCGAGCGCCTGCGACTCGCCGACCTCCTCCGAGATCTGCTTCTTCGTCGCGGCCAGCGCGTTCGACTTCGCCGACTTCGCGCCGGCGAGCTGGCCCTGGCTCGAGACGAGCTGCGCCCGCAGGAGCTCCTCCTGCTGCGCGCGCCCGAGGATCACCTGCTGCTCCGTGCGGACGGTGCGGCGCACGGCGCGCGTGCGCGCACGGGCGGACGCGACCTTGTGCTTCGACGCCGCGACGGCGAGGGCGACGTGCTTGTCCGCCGTCGCGATCGCGCCGAGATAGTCGAGCTGGTTCGAGGACGTCCTGGAAGCTCTTCGCCGCGAGCAGGACGTCGATCGTCGACGGGTCGCCCTGCTTGTAGATGTTGACCAGCCGCTGGTCGAGACGCTGAACCGCGAGCGTGTACTCGCGGCGGAGGTAGCGGAAGCGGACGGTCTGGAGATGGAACAGCGCGTCGAGCTTCGCGAGCCGGCGCTGATGGAGTGTCACGTCGCGGCGCAGCACGGCGAGCCGCCCGGACACGTCGCCGACACGCGACTCGAGCCCGTGGATGTTCGCGGTCAGGCTCCCGATCTGCGCGTTCAGCGCGTCGGCGCGCTTCTGGTCGGCTGCGAGCTTCGCCTGGACCGAGGCGAGCTTCGCGTCGACGTTCGCCTTCTGGCCCGCGATGTCGCCGGCGAGCGCGCCGGACGCGGGCAGGAACGCGACGCAAGCCGTTCCGAGGACAAGCAGGAGCACGAGGCGACGGGCCATCGGAAGCGTTTTCGGCGCGCGCTCCGCCGTCCCTCCCGCGCCTTACGAAGGGCGTATCTTGCCGCTCTCGACGCGCTCGTGCCGCGACTCGGCGCGCGGCTCCAGCGCCCGCAGCGCCTCGGCCGCGGCGCGCCGGAGGGGCCCGACGAGGGCGCGGTAGTCGTCGTCCGAGATCTTCCCGGTGCGGTGGTCGAACTCGAGCTCCTTCAGAGCGCCGAGCGCGCGATCGCGCTCCTCCACGAGCTCGAGACGGCGCCGGTCAAGCTCGCCCGGCTCTGCCAGGCGGTCCTCCGCCGGACGCGGGCTCGCGGAGAAACGGCCGCGCGACGAGCACCACGGCGAGCACCGCCAGCACGGCGCCGAGAACGAGCGCGACGTTCACAGGCCCGCCGACATCGCGGCGGGCTCGTACCGGTCGGCGAGGCGCCGCTGCTCGACGGCGTCCGGCCACATCGCGATCAGCGAACCGAGCACGAACACGAAGCCGGCGACCCAGATCAGATTCACGAGCGGCTTCACGAGGACCTTCAGGAAGAGCACCTGCGACTTCGGGTCGATCTGGTCGGCGATCGTGAACACGTCGCCGAGGCTTCTCGGGTCGTGGTAGATCGACACCTCGTTCGACGTCTGCTGCTCGACCGGGTACCAGTTCTTCCCGGGATGGAGCGTCGTGATGTGCGAGCCGCCGCGCGACACCTCGACCGTCGCGCGCGTCGCCTGCGCGTCCGCTTCCTGTCGCGTCGCGAGACCGGTGTACGTCAGCGTGTAGCCGGCGACCTCCATCGACTGGCCGGGACGAAGCCCGTGCGCCGGCTCGCGCACCGTCTGGTACGCGCTCGAGCCTGCGATCCCGATCGCGAGCAGCACGATCGCCGCATGGACGATGTAGCCGCCGTAGCGGCGGCGGTTCCGCGCGATCAGCGACGTGAAGGCTCGAGGCATCGACTCGCCTGCGATCGCGTGTCGCGCCGTCGTCCCGCGCCAGAACTCGAGCACGATCGACGCAAAGACGAACGCGGAGAACGTGTACGCGAGCAATCCCGGCGTCGAGCTGCCGAATCCGAGGCCCGATCAGCGTCACGCCGGTGACGACGGCGACGCACAACGGAACGATGAACGTCTTCCCGAGCGCGCGCAGCGACGCGCGCCGCCACGCGACGAGCGGCCCGATCCCCATCAGCAGCAGCAGCGGCAGCCCGAACGCGTGCAGGAAGAAGTCGTAGTACGGCTTCGACACGGAACGCGTCTCGCCGCGCACGGCCTGCGTCAGCAGCGGGTACATCACGCCCCAGAGAATCGTCAGACAGAGCGCGACGAGCAGCAGGTTGTTGTAGAGGAACGTCGCCTCGCGCGAGACGAGCGACTCGAGCTTCGTCTTCGCGCGGAGCAGCGGTCGCCGCCAGTAGATCAGCGACGACCGTGAACGTCGTCATGATCGCGATGAAGCCGAGGAACCAGCCGCCGAGCGGGCTCTGCGAGAACGAGTGGATCGAGTTGACGACGCCGGAGCGAGTGAGGAACGTGCCGAAGAGCGAGAGCAAGAACGCGAGCGCGACGAGCACCATGTTCCAGATCTTCAGCATCCCGCGCTTCTCCTGGATCATCACGGAGTGCAGGAACGCGGTCGCCGCGAGCCACGGCATCAGCGCCGCGTTCTCGACCGGGATCCCACGCGTAGTAGCCGCCCCAGCCGATCTCGACGTACGCCCAGTGCGCGCCGAGCAGCTGGCCGACGCCGAGGAACGTCCACGCGGCGAGCGTCCAGCGGCGCGTCGCGATGATCCACCGTTCGTCGGTGCGCCCGGAGAGCAGTGCGCCCATCGCGAACGCGTACGGAATCGTCAGCCCGACGTAGCCGAGATAGAGCAACGGCGGGTGCGCGAGCATGTACGGGTTCTGCAGGCTCGCGACCATCCCGGCGCCGTCGCCCGGCGCGGGCGCGACGCCGAACGGGCTCGAGACGAAGCAGAGCATGAACGCGAAGAACGTCGCGACGAGCCCGAGCACCGGCACGACCCAGACGACGAGGTCGCGGTTGCGGCGGTTGAGCCACACGGCGAGCGCCGAGTAGCCGGAGAGGATCAGCAGCCACAGCAGCAGCGATCCCTCCTGGCCGCCCCAGAACGCGGAGAGCGCGTAGCCGAGCGGCAGCGACCTGCTCGTGTGCTCCGCGACGTACTGGAAGGTGAAGTCGCGGCGCGCGAGCGCGACGAGCAGGACGACCGCGGCGACGACGGTCGAGACGAACGCCGCGAAGAGCGCGTTCTGCGCGGAGAGCGCGAGGCGGCGCCGCCGGCGGTACGCCGCGAACGAGCCCGCGACGAGCGCGTACACGACAAGCCCGAAGGTGACGAGCAGGGCCGCGCGGCCGAGGTCAGCCACGTCGAGTGTCGCCTAGCCTGCGGTCGTCGAGGTCTTCGCCGGCGCGTACTTCGACGGGCACTTCGTGACGAGCGAGCCGTTGTCGCCGACGAAGGTCGCGCCGTGGAGCTTCCCGGTGAGGACGATGTGCCGTCCGGTCTTGAAGAGATCGGGCACGGAGCCGCGGTAGACGATCGGGACGAGCGTCTTCGCGCTGCCGCTCACGTCACGAACGCGGAAGTGGAGGCCGGCCGCGTGCGCGTCACCGGTCACCGGGCCGACGACCGTGCCGACCAGCGAGACGTGGCCCGTGTGGCCCTGGAGCTGGCTCGGGGACAGCTGCGTCGTCGCCCCGCCGACGACCGCCGTGTAGAGGATGAAGACGGCGAGAGCTGCGGCGACCGAAAGAGCGATCACGAGCCGTGCGGGACTGCCTCTCACGGCTTCGATGATAGCCCCGGAACAGGGCTGCAGGCCGCAGTTGGTCTAGCGCTCGCTCTGCTGCCGTTCCGGCGCTGGGAAGCTGCCGCCCGGGGATCCGGTACCCGTGGTCGTGGCAGAGCGAGCCGGGCGCGTCCTCGGTCAACGCGTCGCAGTAGCCCTTGCCGTAGGCCGCGCGGAGAAAAGCCGCGACCACGTCGAGGTTCCAGTCGGAGATCTCGCCGGCCTCGCGCCAGAGGTCGGCGAGGCGAAGGTCGATATCGAGCTCCAGCAGGTCGATTCGCGACGGATGGTTGGCCATGGCACGAAGGTACCGAGGCCGTCGGACGGCATTTCGCGGCTACGCCGCGGCGGGCTGAAACTCGGCCACGGCAGCCGCAAGACTGGGCCTTTTCGTCCGCCGTCAGCGTCCGGAGCGGCGCCCGCACGTCCTCGCGGATCGCCGCGCCGCGCGCCGCCGCGGCGACCTTCAGCGCGCGGCTGGAACGGGAACGCCGAGACCGCCTTGCGCAGCCGGTCGAGAACCGCCGCGCCCTCGGCCGTCGGCTCGTGGACGATCGGCGCGACGACGTCGGGGAAGGCCGAGGACAGCCCGGAGACCGAGCCGACGGCGCCGAGGGCGGCCGCCTCGAAGATCAGCGGCTCCGCGCCGACGAAGATGTCGAGGCCGTCGAACAGATACGGCGTGACGCGGTCGAGCGGCGAGTCCGAGACCTTCATCCCGGCGAGGTTCGGCGCGATCTCGCGCAGCCGCTCGACCACCGCCGGCGCGACCGCGTATCCGCTCCGCGCCTCGAACTCGTAGACGTAGAACGGCGTCGGCGCGCACGCCGCGGCTGCGGCGACGAGGTGCGCGAGCTGCGACGCCTCGTCGAGCGGGAAGTACGGCGGCGAGATCACCGCGACGGCCGCGACGCCGAGCGACGCCGCGTCCGCCGCGAGCGCGACGGTGTCCGCCGTCGTCTGCGCGCCGCAGTGCACCGCGACGTCGAGCCGGTCGCCGGCCGCCGCCGCGAAGGCGCGCGCGATCCGCTTCCGCTCCTCGACGGAGAAGAGCACGCCCTCCCCCGTCGTGCCGAGCGCGAGAATCCCGTCGACGCCGCCGGCCGCGAGGAAGTCGACGTAGCCGGGCGACCGCGTCCTCGTCGAACGCGGCGCCGCCGTCGCGGAGCGGCGTGAGTGCAGCGGCGAGGCAGCCCTTGATCACCCGCGCACTATCGCGGACCGGCGAGGGCGTACGCTGCGACTGTGGGCGAGATCCGATTCGGCCCGTCGGGGCTGCCGGACGCGGAGACCTTCGAGGAGTCGGCGGCGCTGCTCGCGGCGGCCGGCTACCGGGCCGTCGAGATCGGGTTCGCCGGCGGCTTCTGGCTCGACTACGACGCGGCGCCGCAGCTCGGCGCCGCGCTGCAGGCGGCCGACATCGCGCTCTCGGTGCACGCGCCGCTCGCCGCGTTCATGGGCCACGCCGACCGCGGCAAGAAGTTCAACATGGCGCTCGGGATGCTCGACCACACCGCCGGGCTCGCGAAGGCGGCGGGCGCCGAGGTGATCGTGCTGCATCCCGGCTTCCTGCTCGGGCGCGAGCGCGAGCAGGCGATCGCCGACGTCGTCGACCAGCTCGGCGATCTCCGCGCGCGGCTCGAGAAGAAGGACCGGCTCGTCCCGTTCGGCGTCGAGGTGATGGGCCGCGTGCGCGATCTCGGAACGGTCGACGACGTGCTCGAGATCGCGTCGCGCGTCGACTTCGTGCGGCCGGTGCTCGACTTCGCGCACATGCACGCGACGAGCGACGGCGCGTTCGTCGACGTCGACATGTTCGCGAGCGCGCTCGAAGGCGCGGACGACGGTGCTCGAACCGGGCGTCGCCGTTCCACATCCACTTCTCCGACATCGCGTACGCGAACCGCAACGAGACGAAGCATCTGCCGTACGGCGAAGGAACGCTGCGCGCGGAGCCGCTCCGCGACGCGCTCGCGCGCTTCGAGCGACCGGCGACCGTGATCAGCGAGTCGCCCGACGCGGAGTCGACTCAGGCGATCGCGGCGGTGCTGCTCGGCAGAAGCGCGGCCAGCCGCTCCTCGTAGATCGCCGCTTCGTCGTCGCGACCACGGTCGCGGAGGAACTCGACGAGCTGCCGGAGCGCGAGCCGCTCGGGCGAGCGAAGGTCGTACATCGCGAGCCCGTCGACCGCCTCGATCATCAGCTTCTCGGCCTCGTCGTCGCGCCGCTGCGCCGCGCGCACGAGCCCGAGCGCGAGCTTCGTCGTCGAGACGGAGACGCGATCCTCGGGGCCGACGGTCATTCGCGCCTCGAGCGCGAACCGCTCCGCTTCCTCGAGCTTGCCCCGCTCGACGAGCACCATCGAGAGCGCGCGCTGCGCCTCGACGAGCGACCCGCGGTCTCCGAGCCCCTTTAGCGTGCGCACGGCGTCGCGGAGGTACTTCTCGGCCCGTTCGAGCTCGCCGAGCGCGTACGCGCTGCAGCCCATCATCATCGTCATCACAGCCTCGTTCCGCGTGTTCCCGAGCTCGGCGTAGAGGTCGCGCGCGGCTGCGTACGTCGTCGCGGCATCGGCAGGGCGGTCGCTGAGCAGCTCGAGCCGCGCGCGCACCCCGAGGGTCGCCGCACGGCCGAGTGCCATGCCGCTCGCCTCGGCGAGCTCGGCGGCACGGTCGATCAGCGGCACCGCTTCGTCGAGCTCGAGCCGGACGAGGTACGCCGTCGCGAGCCCGTGGATCACGATTGCCTCGAGGTCCTTGCGCTCGGCGGCTCGCGCGGTCTCGAGCGCGAGCTTCGCCCAGCGCTCGAACTCCTCGCCGTCGCCGATCCACGCAGCGATCTGCGCCGCCGTCCAGAGCGGCTCGAACCGGATCTGCGGCTTCTCGTCGCCGAGCACCTCCACCGCCTGCGTCACGAGCTCGCGTGCGGTGAGCGCGTCGGCGCGCTGGTAGAGCGTCGCCTCGGCGAGCGCGGTCAGCGCGCGGCCCTGGAGCAGGCGCTCGCCGGTCGCCGCCGCCGCGGTCGCGACCTCGTCCATCTCGACGATCACTGCCATCATGTCGGCGAGCCGCCACGCCGCGCGCGCCGCGAGATAGCGGCGCTCGAGCGTCGGTGCGAGCTCGACCGCGCGGAGCAGGAGCTTGCGCGCGCTGCGGAACGCCTCACGCGACAGCGCCCTGTTGCCGGCCTGCGTCAGCGCCGACGCGGCCTCCTCACGCAGATCGGGCGGCGCCGATCCGTCGAGCTCCGCGAGCAGATACGCGGCCTGGTCGAGATGGAAGGCGCGGATCTCCAGCAGCTCGTCGCCGGCGCGCTCGGCGAGCCAGCTCGCGAACTCGCGGTGCAGGTCGGCGCGCGAGCTCTTCGCGACCCCGGCGTACGCGACCTCGCGGATCAGCACGTGCTTCAGCTTGAACGCCGACTCGCCGTGGATCGTCGCGCGCTGCTCGCGCACGACGAGGTCGCGCAGCATCAGCTCGTCGAGCGCGCCCGGCACGTCCTCGACCTCCGGCGACAACCGCTTCAGCGCGCCGAGCATGAAGATCCGCCCCATCACGGCGGCGCGCTGGAGCAGCAGCCGCTGCGTCCCGGGCAGGCGGTCGATGCGCGCCGCGATCAGCGCCTGGAGCGTGTCCGGGATCCGCTCGGCCCCGCTGCGCGGCCGCTCGATCAGCATCCGCACCATCTCCTCGACGAAGAGTGGGTTGCCCTCGGTCTTCGCGAGCACGGTCTCCGTGTCGACCGGCAGCTCGAGCGCGTTCGTCAGCGCGACGACGAGCTGCGCGCTCTCCTCGGGCTGCAGCGGCTCGAGCTCGATCGTCGTCGCGCGCATCCGGCCGCCGCCCCAGCCCGGGCGGACGTCGAGGAGCTCGGTGCGCGCGAGGCAGATCAGCAGCAGCGGCATCTCGCGCACCCAGGCGGCGAGGTGCTCGATGAGCTCGAGCAGCGGCTCCTCTCCCCAGTGGACGTCCTCGAACAGGAGCACGAGCGGCTGCGCCTCCGCGAGCTGCTCCGCCCACTCGCGCGCGGCCCACGCGATCTCCTGCTGGCTCCGTTCGCCTTCGACGGCCTCGAGCACGCCGACCGCGAGCCCGAGCAGATCGGCGACCGCTTCGTCCTCGCAGTACGCGCGCAACTTCTCGCGCGCCTCGTCGAGCGGGTCGTCGTCGGAGATCCCGGCCGACGCCTTCACCATCTCCGCGAGCGGCCAGTACGTGACGCCTTCGCCGTATGGCAGGCAACGGCCGGAGAGAACCGTCGCGCCTTCGAGCCCGGAAACGAACTCGCGCGCGAGCCGGCTCTTGCCGACGCCGGGGTCGCCGTAGATCGTGAAGAGCGCGGCGCGTTTGTCGCGCACCGTGCGGACGTACGTGTTCTCCAGCAGCTCGAGCTCGGACTCGCGGCCGACGAGCGGCGCGGAGAGGCCGAGCACCGGCTCGCCCGAGCTCGACGGCGCAGAGCACGCGGTGCGCGGTGACCGGCTCGCGCCAGCCGCGCAGGTCGAGCTCGCCGACCGGCTCGAGCTCGACGCGGTCGCGGACGAGCCGCGCCGTCGCCGGGCCGACGAGGATCTCGTTCGGCGCCGCCTCCTGCTGGAGACGCGCGGCGAGGTTCACCGGCTCGCCGGTCGCGAAGGTCGACTCCGACTCGTCGGCGACGACCTCGCCGGACTCGATCCCGACGCGCGCCTCGAGGCCGAGCTCTCTGACACGGTCGAGCGTTGCGAGCCCCGCGCGGACGGCGCGCTCGGCGTCGTCCTCGTGCGCGAGCGGCACGCCGAACGCGGCCATCACGGCGTCGCCGGCGAACTTCTCGACGGTGCCGCCGTGGGTGACGATGCAGTGCGAGACCTGGTCGAAGAAGCGGGACACGCGGCGGCGGACGATCTCCGGATCGACGTCGGTGACGAGCTCGGTGGACGAGACGAGATCGACGAACAGCACTGTTGCGAGCTTGCGCTCCATGTCTCAATGCTAGTTGCAGAAGCGGCAGCTACCGGGCCGTTTCCATAGCATCCGCGCCGTGCTCGATCCCAGTGTTTTCAAGGCATACGACGTCCGCGGGATCTACCCGACGCAGCTGGACGAGGACGGCGCCTACGCGATCGGGCGAGGGTACGTCGAGCAGTTCGAGCCGCGGCGGATGGCCGTCGGACGGGACATGCGGCTCTCGGGGCCGCAGATGCAGGCTGCGGCGATGCAGGGCGCGGCGGACGCGGGTGCGGAGGTGCTCGATCTCGGGCTGATCGGGACGGAGATGCTCTATTTCGCGGTCGGCGAGCTCGGGCTCGACGGCGGGATCACCGTCACGGCGTCGCACAATCCGAAGGAGTACACCGGGATGAAGATCGTCCGCCGCGGCGCGCTGCCGGTGGGCGGCGAGTCGGGCCTTTTGGACGTGCGCGACCGGGCCATGTCCGGTGCCAGGCACCGGGACGTGTCCGCAGGAACCGTGGCTCCCTACGACATCTGGCCCGCGTACGTCGACCGGGTGATGTCGTTCGTGGACGTGTCGGCACTGCGGCCGCTGCGCGTCGTGATCGATGCGGCGAACGGGATGGCGGGCGCGATGCTGCCGCCGGTGCTCGAACGCCTGCCGATCGACGTCGTCCGCTGCTTCTTCGATCCGGACGGCTCGTTCCCGAATCACGAGCCGAATCCGCTGCTGCCGGAGAACCGCGAGTTCATCGTCCGGACGACGCTCGAGGAGGGCGCCGACCTCGGCGTCGCGTTCGACGGCGACGCCGACCGGTGCTTCTTCGTCGACGACACGGGCGAGTTCATCCCGGGCGACTTCGTCACGGCGCTCTTTGCCGAGACGGTGCTCGCGAAGGAGCCGGGCGCGAAGATCATCTACGACGTCCGCGCGAGCTGGGCCGTGCCGGAAACGATCGAGAACGCGGGCGGCGTCGCGCTGATGAACCGCGTCGGCCACGCGTACATCAAGCAGCGCATGCGGAAGGACGACGCCGCGTTCGGCGGCGAGGTCTCGGGCCACTACTACTTCCGCGACTTCTCGCAGGCGGACACGGGAGTCGTGCCGTTTCTGCTGATGCTGGAGCTCGTGTCGCGGCAAGGGCGCGAAGCTGTCGGAGGTCCTGCGTCCGTTCCGCGCGCGCTACTTCATCACCGGCGAACTGAACACGCCGGTCGCCGACGTCGCGCTGAAGTTGCAGGAGCTGAAGGAGCGGTACGCGCCCGAGGCGCGGATCTCGCACCTCGACGGCATCTCCGTCGACGCCGACGACTGGCACTTCAACGTCCGCCCGTCGAACACCGAGCCGCTGCTCCGCCTCAACCTCGAGGCGCGCACGCAGGAGCTGATGGAGCGCAAGCGCGACGAGGTGCTGGAGCTGATCCGCGCGTAGTGCGACTCGAGCTCGGGCGCACCACCGACCGGCGGCTGCCGTTCAAGTACTCGGCGCTGACGCGCGTCGGATTCTCCGACACCGACGCGCAGGGGATCGTCTACTACGGCCGCTATCTCCCCTACTTCGACCTCGCGCGCACCGAGTACCTGCGCCACCTCGGCCTGCTCGGGCGCGTCGGCGACGGCGAGTTCGTGATGCGCGCGCAGACGATCGAGTACTTCGCGCCGGCCCGGTTCGACGACACGATCGAGATCTTCTGCCGCCAGCTTCGGATCGGTCGCACGAGCGCGACGTTCGAGGAAGAGGCGTACCGCGTCGAGGACGACGCACTGATGGTCACGGCGCAGCAGACGGTCGTCTACGTCGACGTCGCGGAGCGCAAGGCGATCCCGATCCCGGACGCGTACCGCGACGCGATCCGCGCCTTCGAGGGAAGCGACGTCGAGGCATGAGCGACGCCGCGCTCGAGAGCATCGAGGCGATCCTCGCCCGCGGCGGCGACGCCGACGACGTCCTGCGGGCGGTAGTCGCCGCACTGCACGAGGACGCGGGCTACCCCTGGGCCGGCATCCTTTTCGTCGAGGACGGCGGCCTCGCGCTCGGCCCGGAAGCGGGCTCGCCGGGCACCGCCGGCCGCACGACCGTTCCGGTCGCATGGCAGGGCGAGCGCGTCGCCGAGCTCGCCGTCGAAGGCGCCGCGGCCGGCGACGAGCCGTTCCTCGAGCAGGTCGCGACGCTCGTCTCGGGCCACTGCCTCGTCGGCTGGGACACCGGCGGCGAGCTCTGGGAGCCGTAGCCGTAGCTCCTCCGGAGACTGCGCGTCCGGCCGAGTCCTCGTCGACCGGACGCCGCAGCTTCCGACCCCCTCCCCCAGTCGCGTTGTAGTCGAGCCGCCGCGAAAGTCGATCCCTCGAACCAGGGATCCCTCGATCTGGCGACCCCGCTCGAACGGGTGAGCATCCCTCATTCGAGTGACCGGCCCCGCTCAACCATGCGGGATTTCGGGCCTATCCCTCGATACGAGGTACCCCCTAGCTGGTGATCCTCCATCCCTCGTTCGAGGGTGCGTCAGACCGGGAGCGCCGACAGCTCCTCGGCCCATGCTTCGATTGCGCTCCAGTCTCGCGCGTCGCTCGCCTGCATCCGGGAGAACGGGAACGCGAGCTGCGACGGATCGATCCGCCCGCCGAAGATCTCGACCTCGCGCGGACTGACGCCGGTGATGCCGGGCGAGCGCCTTGTCGAGCTGCTGCCGCGGCCGCTTTCGCGTCGACCGGCCCGTCGCCGGTCGGGCCGAGCGCGAACACCGCGAGCGGCCGCTCGGCGAGCTCGTGCTCGAACCGGTCGAGGAACCGGTGCGCAGCCCTGTGCCAGCGTCCCATGTACAGCGAGCCGCCGAGCACGACCGCGTCGTACCCATCGAGCTGCACCACGTCGTCCGCCTGCCGCACCTCGACCGACCCGCCGCGCGCCTCGATCGTCTCACCGATCCGCTCGGCCACCTCGCGGGTCGAGCCGTGCTTCGTCGCGTACGCCACGAGCAGTCTGCCGTCCATCTCGGAACCTCCTGGTCGCCTGCCCTCAGCGTCGCAGGCGCGACGCTGCCGGGCATCCGTGCCGACGCGGAGCGCTAGCTCGGGGTAACCCGGTACGCGTCGAAGACGGATTCGACGTTGCGCATCGCGGTCAGGAGCGCCCGGAGGGACTTCGTGTCGCCGACCTCGACGACGTACCAGTTCCGGGCCATCTGATCCTCGACGGTGCCGCCGTAGCCGACGATGTTCGCGCCGTGCTCGGCGAACGTCCGCGCGACGTCCTCGAGGAGCCGCGGGCGGTCCCACGAGTCGACGGCGATCTGGACGCGGAAGCTCTGCGACGTGCCGCCGTCCCACTCGACCGGCGTGAACCGCTCCGGGTTCCGCATCAGCGACCGCACGTTCGGGCAGTCGTCGCGGTGGATCGTGATCCCCTTGCCGAGCGAGATGTAGCCGACGATCTCGTCGCCCGGAACCGGGGTACAGCACTTCGCGAGCCGGACGAGGACGTCCTCGACGCCGACGACGTTGATGCCGTAGGTGTTGCTCGCGAGCGCGTCGCGCGCCTTCGGCCGCTTCCGCGGAAGGACCGCCTCTTCCTCGGCGACCTGATCGGTCTTCAGCTTCTGGAGGACCTTGTTGACGATGCTGCCGGCCGTGAGCTTCCCGGAGCCGAGCGCGATGTAGAAGTCCTCGGCCTTCTTGTAGCCGGACTCGCGGATCACGCCGGCGAGCACCGCCGAGCCGGCGAGCTTCTTGTACGGGAGGTTCTGCCCCTTCAACGCGTGCTCCAGCGACTCGCGGCCCTTCGCCTCGAGGTCTTCCTTCTGCTCGCGCGAGAAGAACTGGCGGATCTTGTTGCGCGCGCGCGACGATGCGACGAGGCCGAGCCAGTCGCGCGACGGGCCGCGACCGATCTTCGACGTCAGCACCTCGACGCGGTCGCCGTTGCGGAGCTTGTAGTGGAGCGGGACGATGCGGCCGTTCACCTTCGCGCCGACCGTGCGGTGACCGACGTCGGTGTGCACGGCGTACGCGAAGTCGATCGGCGTCGCGCCGGCCGGCAGCGTCTTCACCGCGCCCTTCGGCGTGAAGACGAACACCTCCTCGTCGAAGAGGTCGGTGCGGAACGACTTCACGAACTCGCCGGCGTCCGACTCGTCCGCGTGGAAGTCCATCAGCTGCTCGACCCACGCCGTCCACTCGACGTCGGGGCGGCGCGGACGCTTGCCGTCGCGCTTGTACGCCCAGTGCGCCGCGACTCCGAGCTCGGCGGTCTCGTGCATCTCGCGCGTCCGCACCTGAATCTCGAGCGGCCGGCCTTCCGGCCCGATCACCGTCGTGTGCAGCGAGCGGTAGCCGTTGAACTTCGGCATCGCGACGTAGTCCTTGAACCGGCCCGGCATCGGCTTCCAGAGCGAATGGATGAGACCGAGCGCGCCGTAGCAGTCGCGCGTCCCCTCCTCCCCGTCGCGCTCGACGATCACGCGCATCGCGGTGAGGTCGTAGATCTCGTTGAACTCGCGGCCCTTCTTCGCCATCTTGTCGTAGATCGAATAGAAGTGCTTCGCGCGGCCCGAGATCTCCGCGGGCACGTCGACCTTCTCGAGCTCGCGATGAAGAACGTCGGCCGCTTCCGCGACGTGACCTTCGCGATCGGCGCGGCGCTCCGCGACCATCTGCTTGATCTCCTCGTACTTCCGCGGGTGCAGCGTCTGGAACGCGAGATCCTCGAGCTCCCACTTGATCGCGTGGATGCCGAGACGATGCGCGAGCGGCGCGTAGACCTCGAGCGTCTCCTTCGCCTTCTGGATCTGCTTCTGCTTGCCGAGATACTCGATCGTGCGCATGTTGTGCAGCCGGTCCGCGAGCTTGATCAGGATCACGCGGACGTCCGCGGACATCGCGACGATCATCTTCCGGTAGTTCTCGGCCTCCGCCTGCTCGCGGCTCTGGAACGTGATCCGCGTCAGCTTGGTGACGCCTTCGACGAGGCGCGCTACCTCGTCGCCGAACTCGGCGCGGACGTCCTCGATGTCGGTCGGCGGTGTCCTCGACGACGTCGTGGAGCAGCGCGGCGGCGAGCGTCTGCTCGTCGAGGCGGAGCTCGGCGCAGATGCGCGCGACGCCGACGGGATGCTCGATGAACGGAGAGCCGGAGCGGCGCGTCTGTCCCTCGTGCGCCGCGGCGGCGAAATGGAACGCGCGCGAGACGAGATCCCGGTCGACCGCGCCGCCGTACCCCTCGACCTCGGCAAGCAACTCGTCGAGGAGACGCTCGTGCCTTTCGCCTGTCTCCAGCGTCGCCACCTTCCAAGTGTACTCCCGGCCTCAGCGGGCACATCCCCCGCAGGAACCGTCCTTTCTGCGCCGAAAACGAGCGCTTCATGCGCCGTTCGCGCCGGAGAGAAGCCCGCAAGGCGGCACAGCTCGCGCGCCTCCTCGTGGCGCTCGACGAGCAGGCCAGAACCGTCCGTCCGGCGCCTCGGCGAACGGTGTCGCTCTCGCTGCGCGGCGCGCGCTGAACTACCGCGTAAACGGCGGCGTGTACACGACTCGTCCCTGCGGAAGATCGGCCGTCGGATCGAGGACGGCGACCTGGAACGCCGAGTCGTGGAGCGCCTCGGGCGGCGGCAGCAGGCCGAGCTCGTCGGCTCTGACGAAGCCGAAGCGGCCGTAGTACTTCGGGTTGCCCTCGAGGAGGAGGAGCGGCTCGCCGCGCGCGCGCACGGCGTCGAGGGAAGCGCGGACGAGCGCGGAGCCGTGACCGCGGCCCTGGTACTCCGGCAGGACGCCGAGCGGCGACAGCTGGAGGACAGGAGCGGTCGGAACCTTCGACGCTGTTCCACGTGTTCATCACGTGGCCGACGACTCGGCCGTCCTCCTCCGCGACGAATGCGAGCTCCGGGACGTACCACTCGCTCGCCCAGAGCTCCTCGACGAGGCGGGGTACGTCGGTCGTCGCCGAAGGCGGCGCGGTGGACCGCGAGGATCGCGTCGTTGTCGTCCGGCGTCGCGGCGCGGATCATGCGGCGCGCGCGAGCGGCGGAACTTCGAGCAGCGCGCGGAAGCGCTCCGACTCGAGCGGATGCCGCCGGCCGAGGCCGTCCTCGATCTCGAGCTCGACGAAGATCGCCGTCGCGTCGACGTCGCGCGCGGCCGCCGGCTTGCGGTACTCGGCGACGAGCCAGTCGCGCAGCTCGTCCGCGCGCGGCCACGCCGTGAAGATGCGCCGCACGACGAGCTGCGGTGCGACGGTTCCGTTCCAGCGGTTCTCCTCGAGCCGGAACGCGACGTCGTAGCGGCTGTCGCTTCCGTACGCGTCGAGGCGAGAGCCGAAGCCGAACGCGATCGCGCTGCCGGCGTCGGTGCCGTCGCGTCGCACGCGGAAGCGCAGATGTTTCCCTTCGCCGACGGTTGCGAGGTCGCCGAGCTCGCAGCCGGGCGCGAGCAGCGTCACTGCGGGATTGCCGAGACCGAACGGCGCGAGCCGCGCGAGCTCCGTGCAGAGGTCGAGCGTCAGCCGTTGGCCACGCGGAACGATCGCGTCGATCTGCGTCACCGGCAGCAGCTCCTCGTCCGTGAGCAGATCCGCGGCGTGTGCGGCGAACGCCTCGCCGAACGCCTCGACGTTCTCCGGCTTGATCGAGAGTCCGGCCGCGGCGCGATGGCCGCCCCAGCGTTCGAGCAGCGACGCGCACGCGCCGAGCGCGCCGTGCAGGTCGAACGACGCGATCGAGCGGCCGGAGCCCTTCCAGTCGCCATCGGTGCCGGCGATGAGCACGACGGGACGGTGGTAGCGCTCGACGAGCCGTGACGCGACGATGCCGATCACGCCCTCGTGCCAGTCCTCGCCGGCGACGACATATGCGTGGCGCGCGCGCTTCTCCTCCGGCCACGCGTCGACCTGCGCCATCGCCTCGCGCACGATCCTCCCTTCGACCGCCTGCCGCTCGCGGTTCAGATCCTCGAGCGACTCGGCGAGCCGGCGCGCGTCGTCCTGGTCGTCCGTGAGCAGCAGCTCGAGCGCGGCGCGCGGATGACCGAGCCGGCCGGCGGCGTTGATCCGCGGGCCGAGCCGGAAGCCGACGGCACCTGCGTCGACCGTGGCCGGGTCGACGCCGGCGGTGCGCATCAGCGCGCGCAGCCCGGGCTTCTGCGTCCGCGCGAGCGCGCGCAGCCCCGCGATCGCAAGCGACCGGTTCTCGTCGAGCAGCGGCACGACGTCGGCGATCGTCGCGAGGGCGACGAGGTCGAGGTGCCGCTTCGGAATCTCGGAGTCGACCCCGAAGAGCGCCTGGCCGAGCTTGTGGACGACGCCGGTGCCGCAGAGCTCCGGGAACGGATACTCGGACGGCCGCGTCGCGACGATCGGACAGTCCGGCAGCGTCGCGCCCGGCCGGTGGTGGTCGGTGACGATCACCTCGAGCCCGCGCGCCTTCGCCTCGGCGACCTCCTCGACCGCGGTGATCCCGCAGTCGACGGTGAGCACGAGCCCGTAGCCCTCCTCGGCGAGCCGCGCGAGCGTCTCGGCGCGCACGCCGTAGCCCTCGTCGAAGCGGCTCGGCAGGTGCCAGCCGACGTCGGCGCCGAGCTCGCGGAGGAAGAGGACGGCAAGCGTGGTCGCGGCGATGCCGTCGACGTCGTAGTCGCCGTGGACACAGATTCGCCGGCCTTCTGCGATCGCCGCCCGGATCCGCTCGACCGCGACGCGCATGTCCCCGAGCAGGAACGGGTCGTGCGGCGGCTGCTCGCCGTCGAGAAAGGCCCGCGCTTCGGCGGGGTCGTCGTAGCCGCGCCGGACGAGCACTGCCGCCGTCAGCTCGCTGATCCCGAGGGATCCGGCAAGCTCGGCCTGCACCCGGTGCGGACACGGACGGATCGTCCAAGTGCCCTCGTGCATCGTGGAGTCACGGTATGGGGAGCGTCGGACGGAGAGGCGCGGCAGACTGCACGAATGCCGACCGCCGCCGAGCTGCGCGAGGAGTTCCTCCTCGATCCGGACGTGACCTTCCTCAGCCACGGAACGTTCGGCGCGGTTCCGCGGCCGGTGTTCGAGCGCTACCAGGCGTGGCAGCGCGAGCTCGAGCGCGAGCCGGTGGACTTCATCGCGCGACGGCTCAGGGATCTCCTCGCCGAGGCGCGGGCGTCGCTCGCGGCGTATCTCGGCGCGGCGGCCGACGACCTCACGTTCGTCCCGAACGCGTCGACGGGCGTGAACATGGCCGCGCGGTCGCTCGAGCTGAAGCCGGGCGACGAGATCCTCTCCACCGACCTCGAGTACGGCGCCTGCGACCTGCTGTGGGACCGGATCTGCGCGGAGACAGGCGCTCGCATCGTCCGCGCGCCGATTCCGCTGCCCGTGGCGCACGCGGACGACGTCGTCGAGGCGATGTTCGCGCACGCGCACCGAGCGGACGCGAATCGTCTTCGTCTCGCACGTGACGTCGGCGACCGCGCTCTGGCTTCCGGTCGAGGCGATCGTCGCGCGCGCCCGCGCCGAAGGTCTCGTCTCGATCGTCGACGGCGCGCACGCGCCGTCACAGGTCGCCGTCGATCTCGACACGCTCGGCGCGGACTTCTACGCCGGCGCCTGCAACAAGTGGCTCTGCGCGCCGAAGGGGACCGGGTTCCTGCACGCCCGGCCGGAACGGCAGGAGCGCATCGGCGGCGCGATCGTCAGCTGGGGCGACGCGGAGCCGTCGACGTTCCTGTCGCGCACGGAGCGGCAGGGCACGCGTGACGCGGCGGGATATCTCGCGGTGCCGGCCGCGATCGACTTCCAGCGCGACCGCGGCTGGGACGACGTGCGGCAGCGCTGCCGCGCGCTCGCCGCCGAGGCGCGCGCCGAGCTCTCCGCGCTGTTCGGGACGGAACCGATCGCCGCGCCGGAGCTGGTGGCGCAGATGGCGAGCGTGCGACTGCCGCCCGGACTGCGACGGCGAGGCGCTCTCGCAGCGGTTGTTCGACGACCACCGCGTGGAGATCCCGGCGACGCGGCCGGAACACGACCTGCTCCGCATCTCCGTCGCGGCGTACACGACCCGGGACGATGTCGAGCGGCTGCTCGACGTGCTTCCGCGCGCGCTCAGCGGTGCCCGAGGCTGACGGTGAGCCCGACCGCGCCGTGCGGCCCGACAACGGTGCCGCGCGGCGGGCTCTGGCTGTACACGCGGTCGGGGTAGTAGAGATTCGAGTACGCCTTGTGAACCGCGCCGACGGTGCAATTCGCCTTGCGGACTGCGGCCTTCGCGGCAGCAAGAGTCAGGCCGTAGACATTCGGCACCTTGCAGGCACGTGCCGCGCCCGTCGGCCCGTTCGTGACGAACGTGAGCGTCGCCTGCCCCGTTCCAATCGTGATCACGGCGGATCCCGCTCCCGGGTTGTTCGCGCTGATGACCGTCGTCGTGCCGGGGCCGCCCTTGGTGGCGGTGATGCTGATCCCGGTGACCGCGTTACCCGGTGTCTGGGTCACGGTGACGCTGACGCCTGTCGGGTAGAAGAGTCTCGCCGCGCACGTGCCCGCGGGAACGGTGAGCGTGGTCGTTCCGCCCGCCGACGCGACCGTCGTGAGCGTGAACGTGAACACTCCGGTGGCGATCCGTGTGCCCGACGAGCTGCACAGGGTCACGATGCCGGTGTCGTCGACGCTGCGTCCCAAGGCGACCGCCGGGATCAGCGCGGCGATCAGGCCGGCCAGCAGGACTCTCGGGATCAGGGACGTTTTCATGACGAGTCAGAGCGGCCGGGTGGACGCCGGTCGAACCGGCGCCCACCCGCGCGCGCTCAGTACTTCCCGCACCCCTGCATCAGGTTGAAGTAGGTGACCGGGCGAAGCTCGGCGCCGTTCTGCAGCGCACCGAGGGTCGTCCGTACCGGATTCCAGAAGCCGACACCGGCCACCTGAACCGTCGCGCCGAGCGGCTGCCAGGTCGCCTGCGGCGCGGGGCAGACCTTCGTGAAGGTCGAGCGGGCCGCGAGGATCTGAGCGCGGTCGCGCGTCTTCGACGACAGGCATTTCGGGTTCGGCATGTACGCGTTCATGTACGTCTGCGTCGGGACGTCGAACAGCTCGAGCGCAATCTCCCCGTTCGATTGCACACGATACCGCTCGATCACGGCGGTCATCGACCACGCCTGCTTCACGAAGGACGTGTTGCGCGACGCGAGGATCTTCGTCGGCGCGCTCAGCTTCGCGAGATCGGCGATCGACGTTCCTGCCGGACTCAGGTTCACCGCGGCCTTGCCGGTGTCGCTGAGCGTCATCAGCTTCCACAAGGATCCACCGCACCAGGCTCCTGGGACGGTCGGCGTCGCTGTCTTACGGGCACCTGCAGGCGCCGCAACCACGACAGCCAACGCGAGGACCACAGCTGCGGCGAAAGCGACTCTCTTCATTTCCCACACCTCCGGGACAATCGGACAGCCGCAGCTCGGGGATCGTATCGGCGTGGTCGGCGGGAGCCTCGACCACCCGATCGAGTGTCACTCGCCCTTGGGAAGCTTCACGCCGAGGATCGTGAGCAGCACGAGCAGCGCCAGGCCGCCGATCCAGAGGAAGAGCACGAGGCGCGGCCTGCGGCTCTCCCGCAGGGATTGCACCGCGATCTTCCCCCAGAGAATGCAGAGCCCGACCGCTGCCGCTCCAGCGATCACGATCACCGGAGCGAGGTAGATCGCCTTCTCGAGCGGCCAGCCCATGAGCAGCGCCGTGACGGCGACGAGGACGAGAATGGCGCCGAGCGCGACCAGGATCCGGCGGGAGCGCACGCCGCAAATGTAGCCGCCGGTTACGCTTCAGACAGTGGACGCGGCGGCGAACTACACCTCCGGCGACGACTATGTCGTCGAGTTCCTCGGCTACCGGTTCGGCTTCAACGCGTTCGACTTCGAGCAGCGCGTGACGGCAGCCGCCGTCAAACTCGGTCTCCTTGCAGGGAACGAGCTTGACGACGACGAGACGGCCGACTTGGTCGAGCTTGTCGAGAGGGACGCAATCGCAGAACCCCGCAGCGCGCTCGGCCGCTATCTCGTTCGACACTGGAACGAGATCTCCCTCGTCGACGGCGAGTCGCTCGTGTACTGGCTGAAGAAGCTGGTGTTCCGCGGCGCGTGGCTCGACCATCGCGTGAAGGAAGGGCTGCTCGAGGTCGGCTGGGACGACGAGGCCGAGGAGTTCGCGTACCGCGATCCGGACGGCGGCCGCGCGCTGCTCGAGCTGCTGCCGACGCCGAGCTGGAAGGAGGTGCAGTACCGGCGATGATCGTTCCGCGCTGGTACGCGCTCGCCGGGCCGGCGTATCTCGCGGCGCTGCTCGCCGTGGACACGCAGGTCGGGGCCGCGCGGGCAGGTCGTGCTCGGGCTCGTGACGTGCGTCGTGCTCGTCGCGGCGCTCGTGCCGCTGGAGCCGTTCGCCGCGCGCGCTGACCGTCGGCGTGGTCTTGTTCGCGACCGTCGGCGAGGTGACCGGCTCGCTCGAGTGGGGCGTCTATCGCTACCGGCTGCACAATCTGCCGTTGTTCATTCCGCCCGCGCACGGAATCGTCTATCTCAGCGGGCTCGCGCTCGTCGGCGTGGTGCGGCCGCGCCTGCTCGTCGGTGTCGCGGCCACCGGTGCAATCGCGTGGGGGCTCGCCGGCGTGACGGTGCTGCCGCGGCTCGACGTCGCCGGCGCGCTCGGCGTCCCGCTGCTCTGCCTCTTCCTCTGGCGCTCGAAGTCGCGCGCCGCGTACGCGGGTGTCTTCCTCGTCGTCGGCGCGCTCGAGCTGTACGGGACGCGGCTCGGGACATGGCGTTGGGCCGCCGCAGTGCCGGGTCTCGGAACCGCGCAGGGGAATCCGCCGAGCGGCGTCGCGAGCGGTTACGTGTTCTTCGACGTGATGGCGCTGGTTGTCGCGCCGTGGCTCGTCTACGTCGCGGGGACGCTGAAGCCGAAGCGGCTCTCGCGCTCCGGTGCCTTGCGCAGCTCGATGCGGCGGATCGAGCCGATCGGGACGATCAGCGCGTCCGGCGTGTCGTCGCGCTCGTCGACGACGTAGATCGTCACCATCCCGAAGCCCGGCTCCGGGTCGATGCGGTCGAGCACGAAATGCGCGCCGTCGAAGAGCTCGATCTCGACGATCGGCTTCTCGACGCCGACGCTCTCGGCGAAGCTCGCGATCGTCCGGTGCAGCCGCTCGACGAACGCCTCGTGCGGGCCTTCGAGCGACGGCGTCCAGAGCTCGGGCACTAGAACAGCTTCGGTTCTTCGTCCGGCGGCGCGGCGCCGACGTGCGTGCGGCCGAGCTTCGTGATCACGCGGCCGCGCGGCGTGCGCTGGATGAAGCCGAGCTGGAGGAGATACGGCTCGTAGACGTCCTCGATCGTGTCCGGCTCCTCGCCGAGCGAGACGGCGAGCGTCGAGAGGCCGACCGGGCCGCCGTCGAACTTCTCGACGATCGTGCGCAGGAGGTCGCGGTCGATCCGCTCGAGCCCTGCCTCGTCCACCTCGAGCAGCTCGAGCGCCTCGCGCGCGATCGGCATCGTGATCGAGCCCTGGTGCCGCACCTGCGCGACGTCGCGGACTCGCCGAAGAATCCTGTTCGCGATTCGCGGCGTGCCGCGCGCGCGCCGGGCGATCTCGTCGGCCGCATCCTCGGCGATGTCGACGCCGAGAATGCGCGAGGAGCGGCGCACGATCGTCGCGAGCTGTCCCGGATCGTAGTAGTCCAGCCGGAACGTCATGCCGAAGCGGTCGCGCAGCGGCGACGTCAGCAGGCCGGTGCGCGTCGTCGCGCCGACGAGCGTGAACGGCGGCAGGTCGAGCGTCAAGCGTGCGCGCGGCGGCGCCCTGCCCCATCACGATGTCGAGCCGGAAATCCTCGAGCGCCGGATAGAGGATCTCCTCCGCGGCGCGGCTGAGCCGGTGGATCTCGTCGACGAAGACGACGTCGCGCTCCTCGATCGACGTCAGGATCGCCGCGATGTCCTTCCGCTCCAGCGCCGGACCGGCGACCGCGCGGATGCCGACGCCGAGCTCCTCGCGGACGATGTACGCGAGGCTCGTCTTGCCGAGGCCCGGCGGGCCGACGAGGAGAACGTGGTCGAGCGCGTCGCCGCGCGCCTTCGTCGCGGCGAGCGCGATCGCGAGCTGCTCCTTCACGCGCTCCTGGCCGACGAAGTCGGCGAGGCTGCGCGGCCGCAGCGTCTGCTCGAGCTCCTCCTCTTCCTCGTGCGATCACCGGTGCGAGAAATCTGCGTACTCTCATGCCGCCCTCTTCAACGCGAGACGGACGCGCTCCTCCGGTGCGAGATCCGGATCGACATCGCGCAGAGCCTGCTCGGCCTCGACGAGCGAATAGCCGAGCGAGACGAGTGCATCGCGCGCTTCGAGATCCGTGTCGCCCACGACGCCGGGCTCGACCGCGGCGCTCATCTTCTCCTTCAACTCGAGCACGATCCGCTCGGCGGTCTTCTTGCCGATGCCGGGGATCGCCATGAAGCGCGCGGTGTCCTCGCGCACGATCGCGCGCCGCAGCTCCTCCGCCGGCGAGCCGGAGACGATCGCGAGCGCGACCTTCGGGCCGATGCCGTTCACCGTCAGCATCTGCACGAACAGCTCGCGCTCGGCGCGGTCGGCGAAGCCGTACAGCTGCATCGTGTCCTCGCGCACGTGGAGATACGTCTCGACGGTGATCTCGTCCGCCCCTTTCGCGTGCCGCAGCGCGGACGGCGTCGCGGCGACGAGGTAGCCGACGCCGCCGACGTCGAGGACGAGCCCGTCCGGCGTCGAGCCGACCGGCTTGCCGCGGAGGCGCGCGATCATCGCGTTACCCGACCATCTTCAGGAGCGGCGGCGCCATCGCGTGGCAGATCGCCACCGCGAGCGCGTCGGCAGCGTGGTTCGGCGTCGGCAGCGTCTTCAGCCCGAGGATCGCCTTCACCATCCGCTGCACCTGAGCCTTCTCGGCGCGGCCGTAGCCGCAGACCGCCTGCTTCACGCGCGCCGGCGCGTACTCCGCGCACGGCACGCCCGCGAGGGCGGCCGCGACGAGCACGGCGCCGCGCGCCTGTCCGACGGAGAGCGCGATGCGGGCGTCGGCGCCGACGTAGGACTCCTCGAGGGCGACCGCATCCGGCGCGTGCTCCGCGATGAGCCCAGCCACGCCCTCGAAGATCGCCTTCAGCCGCAGCTCCGGCGCCGTACCGGCGCGACTGGACCACGATCCGTGGACGATGGCCCTGAGGCGGCCGCCGCTTTCGTGGACGATCCCGTACCCGCAAGTAGCCGTCCCTGGGTCGATTCCGACGACCTTCACGTGGACACGTTAGGCGCCTGGTCGGACGACTCCTGCGCGAACGGCTGTTCCCTACCCAGCGACGGCTTCGAGCACCCGCTCCGGGATGTCGAAGTTCGCGAAGACCTCCTGGACGTCGTCGTTGTCCTCGAGCTCGTCGATCATCCGGAGGATCTTCTTCGCGTCGCTCTCCTCGCCGACCTCGACGGTCGTCTTCGCGACCATCGTCAGCTCGGTGGACTCGATCGCGAACCCCGCCGCCTCGACCGCGGCGCGCACCGCGGACATCTGCTCCGGCTCGGAGGTGACGACGAAGCTCGAGCCGTCGAGCGTGACGTCCTCCGCCCCGCCGTCCGCCGCCGCGAGCGTCAGCTCGTCCTCGTCGACGCCGGCGGCGCTCACGAGCACGACGCCGCGCCGCTCGAACAGCCACAGCACCGCGCCGGAGCCGCCGAGATTGCCGTCGTTCTTCGCGAACGTGTGCCGCACCTCGGCCGCGGTGCGGTTGCGGTTGTCGGTCAGCGCCTCGACGATCACCGCGACGCCGCTCGGTCCGAAGCCCTCGTAGACGACCGTCTCGAACTGGCTCGTGTCGGAGTCGGCGCCGGAGCCCTTCGCGATCGCGCGGTCGATGTTGTCCTTCGGCATGGAGTAGGAGCGCGCCTTCTCGACCGCGTTCTGCAGCGCGAGGTTCGCGGACGGGTCGGCGCCGCCCTCGCGCGCCGCGACGATGATCGCGCGCGTCAGCTTCGAGAAGAGCTTGCCGCGCTTCGCGTCGGCGGCGCCCTTCTTGTGCTTGATCGACGACCACTTGCTATGTCCGGACAAAGGTCTCCGCTTCCGGCGCCGGCGAAGCCGACGCCTTCGCTCTCTTGGCGGCTCCGCCGAGTCTACGCGCGCTGCCTCCCTCACCTGGTTCAAGAAGAGCTCGTGAATGCGCGTGTCGTCGGTCAGCTCGGGATGGAACGCGGCGACGAGCAGTCGCCCGTCGCGCGCGAGCACGGCGTGGCCGTCGACCTCGGCGAGGATCTCGACGCCGGGGCCGGCGTCCTCGATCCACGGCGCGCGGATGAACACCGCGCGCACCGGCGCGTCGTCGCCGGCGAGGTCGAGGTCGGCCTCGAAGCTGCGCACCTGGCGGCCGAACGCGTTGCGGCGGACGCGGAAGTCGCCGAGACCGAGATGGTCGCGGTCGAGCACGATCATCCCCGCGCACGTCCCGAAGATCGGCGCCTCGAACCGCAGCAGCGCCTCGTCGACGCCGTAGAGCCGCATCAGCCGGCCGATCGCGGTCGACTCGCCGCCGGGGATGATCAGGCCGTCGAGCCCGTCGAGCTGCTCCGGGAGCCGGATCTCGACCGGTTCCGCGCCGAGCACGCGCAGCACCGCCGCGTGCTCGCGGAAGTTCCCCTGGAGGGCGAGGACCCCGATCTTCAACCGCTCGTTCACCACTTCGATTGTAGAGATGCTTGTACGGCGGCTCGCTTGCTGACAGGGTGGCGCGTGGAGTCCCTTTCTTCTCCTTCGATCCGGGGGTCTACGTTGAAACGTCTCTTGCTCGTTCCTGACGGTCGCGGCCGTCGGCGTGTCCATGCTCGCGCTCGCGGCCGGCCCCTCGGCGCAGGCCCACAGCCTGCCGACCGCGGTCGAGAATCCCGCCGGCCACTACCAGGGCTTCTACGACAGCTCGGTGACCGGCCAGATCGCGACGTTCACGATGGACGTCGCGCCCGTCTCGGACGCCGCTCCACGACGGGCTGCTGCTCTCGGACGGGCTCCGTGAGCCGTTCCATGTCGCGATCGCGCGCAACGGCGCCTTCGCGGCGCTCGGCACCGGCGCGAGCGGCTTCCTCGCGGTCGGCCGGGCGAACCCGTTCGGCGACGGCAGCCTCCTGGCGACGGCGGCGTACGCGTTACGGACGCCGGTCGGCCTCGACCGCGGCTCGCTGCGGTTCGTCCGCTCCTTCGCGTCGGGCGACGTCTCGCAACTGCCGCCCGATGCCGCCGGATCGTGCAGCCTGCCGGACGGCTCGACCGTCTCGATCGACTTCCGGATGGCCGGCGCGGTCGCGCCGGGCGGACCGGACTTCGGCGGCGACGTCGCACTCGGCGACTTCGCCGCGCCGGTCGTCGGCAGCGTCGGCAACCCGGACCTGCGCACCGGTGACGCCCCGATCGTGGCGACCGGCGTCTCGGCGTTCGGGTCGTTCGACTTCGACGGCTCGTGGGTCGGCGGCGCGCAGCCGCACATGCAGGGAACGGCGACGGTGACTCTCGGCGACGGAAGTGTCCGCGTCGAGGACTGCGCGCTCGTGCCGGCGGTTCAGGTCACGGGACGATAGACGCCGGCGGCGTCTTCGTCCGGCGGCGGCGCTTGCCGAGGCCGAGGGCGACGAGGACGCCGCCGAGAATCGCGAACACGAGCGGCGGCACCCAACCGCTGAACGCGCTGACCGACGCCGGCGACGGCGAGAGCGCGCACGTGGTTGTGCGACCACTTGTCGGAGAAGTGCGACGTCATCGCGAAGAGGCCGAGCGTCCCGAACACGGCCCAGCTGGAGCGCTTCGAGCCGTGCGCGATCCCGATGTAGATCAGCGACACGAGCCCGATCAGGATCCACCCGAAGGTGCCCGAGTGCCACCAGTACAGCAGCGAGCCGCCGATCAGCAGCCCCGCCGCGAAAGTGCAGCCAGAACGACGACGGCGAGTCGCTGACGCTCCCGGCCACGAAGTACATGAGCCCGACGAACAGCGTCACCCACGCCGTCCAGTTGCCGCCGCTCGACAGGAGGTCGATGACGAAGAACCAGCCGACGAACACCGCGATCGCCGCGATGAACGGGAACTCGAAGCGGTGCGTCGCGTTCATCGGCGGCGACGAGCACGAGCAGCTCGAGCACGAGCCGCGAGAAGCAGAACGAGCTGAACGTCGAGTCCAGCCAGCCGAACCACGTGAACAGCGCGGCGATGAACGCGCCCCACGCGATCACCGACGCGAACGCGAAGATCCCGCCCGCGAGCCAGCGGTCGATCCGACGGAACGCCTCCGCCTTCGCGGCGAGCAGCACGAAGATCAGCAGCGCCCACGCGGAGTACGCGGCTGCGCCGTACTGGCCCGACAGATACGACAGCGCGCCGATCGCCGCAAAGAGAACGGTCAGTCCGCCCGAGTAGACCAGGAAGGACGACGTCGTCCAGACCGGCTTGCCTGCCGCCACGCCCGGGATCGTGTACCCCGGGCCGGACGGAGCCGCTACCAGCCGCGCGTCTCGAGCAGCTGCGACGGGTCGAGCGTCGCGGTCGAGATGCCCACCATCGGCTCGCCGAGGCCCGGCGGAGACGCGAGCGAGGATCTCCGCGTCGTTGAAGTGCGTCGTCGCCTCGACGATCGCCTTCGCGCGCCGCTCCGGATCGCCGGACTTGAAGATGCCCGAGCCGACGAAGACGCCGTCCGCGCCGAGCTGCATGCAGAGCGCCGCGTCCGCAGGCGTCGCGATCCCGCCGGCCGTGAACGTGACGACCGGAAGCCGGCCGTGCTCCGCGACCCAGCGCACGAGCTCGTACGGCGCCTGCACCTTCTTCGCCTCCGTGTACAGCTCTTCCTCGGCCAGCGTCGTAAGCCGGCGGATGTGGCCGAAGACTGCGCGCATGTGCGTGACCGCGTTGACGATGTCGCCGGTGCCTGCCTCGCCCTTCGTGCGGATCATCGCCGCGCCTTCGGAGATGCGCCGCAGCGCCTCGCCGAGGTTCGTCGCGCCGCAGACGAACGGCACCGTGAAGCGCCACTTGTCGACGTGGTGCTCGACGTCGGCCGGGGTCAGCACCTCGGACTCGTCGATGTAGTCGATCTCGAGCGCCTCGAGGATCTGCGCCTCGGCGAAGTGGCCGATCCGGCACTTCGCCATCACCGGAATCGTCACGGCCTCCTGGATCGCGGAGATCATCTCCGGGTCGGACATCCTCGCGACGCCGCCCTGCGCGCGGATGTCGGCGGGAACGCGCTCCAGCGCCATCACCGCGACCGCTCCCGCCCCCTCGGCGATCTTCGCCTGGTCGGCGTTCACGACGTCCATGATCACCCCGCCCTTGAGCATCTCGGCGAGGCCGCTCTTCACGCGCATCGTCCCGTATTCGGCCATAGCCGAAGTCTATCCAGACGATCTCAGGAGCCGAGGCAGCCGAGGGCGGCGGTGATCTGCGCCTGCGTCGGCGACGTCGTCCAGACGAGGACGGCGTTCCGCTGCGACTGCATGATGTCCGACATGTGCCGCCGGTAGAACGGGCTCGCGTGGGCGCGGAAGGCCTGTTCCGTCGACTTGGCCCCCGCGTTGTCGCCGGCGAAGGCGATCGTGACGAGATTGCCGCCGGACGCGGTAGCGACGATGCCGCCGTTGTCGGCGAAGCCGGCGATGAAGCCGACCTTCGCCGGGTTCGTCGTCACGTTCGTGAAGCCCTTCGTCTTCAGGCACGGAGCGGTGGCTGCGGCGGTGTACGGCGCCGTGCTGCCGCGGCCGCAACCGGCAGCGAGCAGGACGATCGGAGCCAGCAGGAGAAGGGAGCGCAGCCGCACGAGGCGACTGTAGCCGCGCCGTAGGCCGGACCGGTGGGAGAATCCGGGTGTGGAACCGTGGTCGAGAGAGCCGGCGGGGCGCTTCGACGAGCACGAGCTCGAGAGCGAGGCGCTGCGCGGCAACGCGCTCTCCGATCCGCACCTCCGTCCGCTCTGGGTGTACGCGCCGCCGGCCTACGACTCGGAACCGGAGCGGCGGCTTCCCGACGATCTATCTGATCCAGGGTCACACGGGCCAGGTCGACATGTGGCGGAACCGCGCGGCGTTCCGGCCGACGGTGCCGGAGCTCGTCGACCGGCTCTTCGCGGAGGAGGGCTGCCCGCCCGCGCTCGTCGTCTTCGTCGACGCGTGGACGTCGTACGGCGGCTCGCAATTCCTCGACTCGCCCGCGGTCGGCAACTACCACACGTATCTCTGCGACGAGATCGTCCCGTTCGTCGACGCGAACTACCGGACGCTCGCCGCGCCGGAACACCGCGGCATCTCCGGCAAGTCGAGCGGCGGCTACGGCGCGATGGTGACGCCGATGCTGCGGCCGGATCTCTTCGGCGGGCTCGCGACGCACGCGGGCGACGCGCTGTTCGAGCTCTGCTACCTGCCGGACTTCCGCGACGCGGCCCGCGCGCTGCGCGACGGCTACCACGGCTCGTTCGAGAAGTTCTGGGCCGACTTCCGCTCGCGGCCCGCCTTCACGAAGAGCACCGACTTCCCGCTTCTGAACACGTGGGCGATGGCGGCGTGCTACTCCGCGAACGACGACGGGACGGTCGAGCTGCCGTTCGAGCCGTCGTCCGGGAAGCTCCGCCCGGACGTGTGGGAGCGCTGGCTCGCGCGGGACCCGGTGCGGATGGCGGAGCACCACGCCGACGCGCTGCGCGGGCTGCGCGCCGTGTACGTCGACGCGGGCAAGCGCGACCAGTTCTTCCTCGACCTCGGCGCCGAGGCGTTTCGCGCCGCGCTCGCGGCGATCGGCGTCACCGACGTCTTCTTCGAGCTGTTCGACGCGACGCACAGCAGCATCGAGTACCGCTATCCGCTCGCGCTGCGCTATCTCGCCGAACGCCTGCAGCCTTAACGCGTCGTGCCGACGAAGGTCGCGTGGCGCGGACGCGGGATCTCGCCGCCGGCGACGCCGGCCTCGACCTGCGCGAGCACGTGGCCGCGGTACTCGGACGTCGTCGTCCACGTGTAGCGCGTCCGCGACGGCAGCCACGACACCGCCTCGATCGTCCACTCGTCGGAGCTGCGGGCGGTGAGCGCCGCGCGCGGCACCTCGACGAGCGCGCGCCCGATCCGGCGCACGCGGCGGAAGCGTCCGGACGTCTCCAGCTCGGGCCACCGGAACCGAAACGCGTAGATCTCCCACGTTCGTCCGGCGGCATCCTCGACGCGGGCTGCGGGTCGCAGGCTGCTCACCGTTAGATTGTCGCGGTATGGACGGTCTTCAGGGGAAACGCGTCGTCGTCACCGGCGGCACGAGCGGGATCGGCGAGGCGACGAGCCGCCGCTTCGCCGCCGAGGGCGCGCGCGTCGTCGCGCTCGCGGTCGGCGAGCGCGAGCTCGAGACGGCGCACGAGCGGATCGACGGGCTCGAGGCGGCGCTCTACTGCGACGTCGCGGACGAGGCCCAAGTCGAGCACGCGTTCGCGCGCGTCGACGAGCTGCTCGGCGGTGTCGACGTGCTCGTCGCGAACGCCGGCATCTCGGTGCGCGCGACGTTCCTCGACATCACCGAGGCGGACTGGCAGCGCACGCTCGACGTGAACCTCACCGGCGTCTTCCACTGCGCGCAGCAGGCCGCACGGCGAATGCACGCTGCCGGTAGCGGCGTGATCCTGATCACCGCGTCGACGAACGGAGTCGTCGGCCATCCGTTCTACGCGGGCTACAACGCGTCGAAGGCCGGCGTGATCGCGCTCGCGCGTTCGATGGCGCTCGAGCTCGCGCCCGCCGTGCGCGTGAACGCCGTGTGCCCCGGCTACGTGATGACGCCGATGCAGGAGGCGGAGTACACGCCGGAGATGCTCGACGCGACGAACGCGAAGATCCCGATCGGCCGCCACGCGCGGCCGGAGGAGATCGCATCGCTCTTCGCGTTCCTCGCCAGCGACGAGGGCGCGTACTTCACCGGCGCGACGATCTCCCTCGACGGCGGCGAGACCGCGGGCGGTCTCGCGAGCCGCGCCTAGCTCGTCGTCGGGGCGGCGAGACCGACCGGGCAGGAGACGCCCGTGCCGCCGATCCCGCAGTAGCCGTTCGGGTTCTTCTCGAGGTACTGCTGGTGATAGTCCTCGGCGTAGTAGAACGGCCCCGCCTTCGCGATCTCCGTCGTGATCTCGCCGAAGCCCGCGCGCGTCAGCTCCTGCTGGAACATCGCGCGCGACGCCTCGACCGCCTCGCGCTGCGCGTCGGTCGTCCAGTAGACGGCGGAGCGGTACTGCGTGCCGGCGTCGTTCCCCTGGCGCATTCCCTGGGTCGGATCGTGGCCTTCCCAGAAGAGCCGCAGCAGCTCCTCGTAGCTCGTCAGCGCGGGATCGAACACGACGAGGACGGCTTCCGTATGGCCGGTCTCGCCGCTGCAGACCTCGCGGTACGTCGGATTCGGCGTGAAACCGCCGGAGTAGCCGACCGCCGTCGTGTAGACGCCGCGCGCGCGCCAGAAGATTCGCTCGGCGCCCCAGAAGCAGCCCATGCCGACGATCAGCTGCTCGAAGCCGTCCGGGAACGGCGGCTCGAGCGGCGTTCCGAGCACCTCGTGCCGCGCGGGCACGGGCATGCGCTCGCTGCGGCCTGGGAGTGCGTTTTCCGGTGTGACGAGCGTCGCGGACTTGCCGAAGAGGAACATGCCTCTAGGGTAACTCCAGCCCGACAGTCTGGGAGGCGACCGCGCTACCGCGCGGGCATCGAGGCGCGAATGTATCGGCGCGCCGCCTGGCGGATACCTCGAACAGGAAGCGGCTGCGTCGAAGCGCTGACATTTCCCGCAGCGTCGAACGACGCGAGCGCGAATGTCCGGTCGTCGCTCGGCCGCAAGCTGATCCGGACGGTCCGGCGAGTCGACTTGAGATCCCGCGTGCGGCGGCCGTCGACAAGCAGGGTGTACCCGCGCACAGCCTTCGAGTCGACCGGCGGCGTCCACCGAAGGGTGAGGGTCTTGCCCTTGATCGCGGCGCGGAAATGCTGTGGCCGCCCGGGCGGCGTCCCATCCAGGATCAGACGCCGTGGGATCGACCAGGACGAGGCGTTGCCTGCGAGATCGACGGCACGGACACGCCAGAAGAATGTGCCATCCCGGAGGCTCGTAGTCGGTGACCACGTGCCGGCAGCGCCGGACGCGACAGTGGCGGACAAGCCTTTCGCAACAACGTTTCTGCACGCTGCATCGACGCAGACCTGGAACTCAAGAGTGCCGCTGTTGCCGGGGTCCGATGCCGGGAACACCGCGCGGAGCCGAATCTTGCGTTGAACTGCAGAGCCGAGTGGCAACAGCGCCGACGCGGGGTCAAGCGGGGTCGTATCGACGAGCGGAGGCTGGGTAGGCGGCGTCGAGCCGGATGCGCCGCCCGAGCCTGACGCGGGGGACGAAGACGGCGGGGAAACGACCGTGAACGAAGACGCAGTCGACCAGCCGGAGCTGTTGCCCGCCGCGTCCTGTGCCTGCGCGCACCAGAAGTACGCGCCGAGGGACAGACCGGTGGCCGTCCATGACCCGGTCGCGCCGTTCGCGAGACCGCTTCCGCTCGATCCGGAGGCGACGACCGTCGTGCACGCGCTGTCGGAGGTGACGCGGAACGCGATCGTCGCGGTGTCCCCGACATCTCCGTTGCTTGAGAACGTCGCGCTGAGCGCCGGCGCCGAGGTAACCGACGCGCCGTTCGCCGGGCTCGTGAGAAGGGGAACCCCCGGCGGGTTGGTGTCGACGACGAAGCTCTGGGACGGTGTCCACGCCGTCGGATTCGCGGCCAGGTCGGTGGCCCGGACGCGCCAGTAGTAGGTCGTCCCGCTGACGAGCCCGGTCGGGGTCCAGCTGATCGCGGTCCCTCCGACGACCGTCGCCGACGTCATGCTCTGAGGGACGCTCGCGCATGACGAAGCTGAGCAGAGCTGGAAGTCGAGCGTTCCGCTGTCGGTCGGATCGGAGTCGACAAACGTCGCGTTCAACGCCGGGCTTGCGACACGCGCTCCGACCGCCGGGGAGTTGAGGGTCGGCGCACCGGGCGCGGTGAGGTCGACGACAAAGCTCCGCGTGGCCGACCATCCGGAGGCGTTCGAGGTCGAGTCGGTCGACTGGACACGCCAGTAGTACGTCCCGGAGAGAAGCGCGGCCGGCGTCCACGTCCCGTTCGCCCCGCTCGCGATGCTCGGTGTCGTATTCGACTGGAGCACGCTCGAACACGCCGCGTCGGAGCAGAGCTGGAACGACAGCGTCCCGTTGTCAGACTCGGGATCGGTGTAGTTGGCCGAGAGCAGCGGCGCCGGGTTGTTCCCCCGTGAGACGTTCGCCGGCGCGTTGAGTGTCGGGAGATTCGGCGGGCCGTCAGCGGCCGGATGTGTGATCTGTGCTGTTCCGTCGTACACGAGCATCGTGGCGACCGTGCTGGCAGATCCGCCCGACGCCATCGCGGCCGTCTGATGCCGCCAGTACTGAACGTAGAGATGCTCGTTCGGGGTGAGCGAGAAGCCGTTGATCGTAACGGCATGCGTGATCGAAGCCCCCGAGACGAAGTTCGTCGAGTCCTCGCCGGCGCCGGTTGGGTCGAGCAGCATCGTCGAGCTCGTGATCGCGTTACCGGAGACCGTCACCTTCCACATACCGACGGCGAGGTGGGCGGTGCCGTTGGCACCGTTCTGCTGGACGTTGGCTTTAAACGTCCATGTTCCGGTCGGGAAGCTGACGTCTCCGCTCCCATCGACGATCCAGCCGTTGCCGTTCGGAGTCGCGTAGGGGCCGGGATCGAGAGCCGAGTCGAGCGACGTGTCCGCATAACCGCCCGGCGCGAACGTCTGATAGCCGGTCGTCCCGAGAGGAATCCGGTTCTGTGCCTGCGGGAGCACCGGCTGGCCCGCAGCGGTCGCGTCGCTCATCGTGTCGTCGTAGATCGAAGAGCTGTTGTTCGGCAGCTCCGCGACCCGGGTGTACTGGCTGTTGTCGCACTGCCTGTACAGACGCACAGTGACGCCCGTCGGCAGATTGCCGAGCTCGGCCCACTGCGCGGGAAAGAAGAAGTTCACCGCGGGACTCGGCGGCGTCTCTCCGCCCGTCGGGTCCACCTCCGTGTAGACGTAGTTGTAGTTAATGCAGTCCCAGAGCCCGTCGAGCCCCAGGCTGTCGAAGAAGTCCCCGACAGTTGGGGTCGCGGACGGCGTTCCGGGCCCGGCCGACGTCACGAGCATATGGCTCCCGGGGAGCAGACTCGACGTCGCACCCGACAGATACAGCGTCGGGTAGTCACTGACGCTTGCGCTGGCACCCGATGATCCGAACCCGAGCAGACACGCCGCGACCACGACCGTGCCGATGAGCCGCGGAAATGGGGTCTGACTGGAAGTGAAGAGCCGCAATTTCATGAGTTGGGGAGTGCCGCTCCCGTCGCTGTTATCGGTGCGCGAGGCGCGATAACTGAATGCCCAAAAAGGCCCAGTGGCGGCCACTAGGGGCCGCCACTGGGAAGTGCTCTTTGTCAACATGGTCGTGCTTACGGTGCGTACGTCGCCTCGGTGTAGGTCGCGAGGCTCGACATGGCCGCGTTGACACTGGAGCTCCACGCTGCCGAGCTCCATGCCGCGCTCGCCCATGCCGCCGAGCTCCACGCCGCGCTCGCCCACGCCGCCGAGCTCCACGCCGCCGAGCTCCACGCCGCGTTCGCAGCAACTGCGCTGGACCATGCCGCCTGGTCGAACACCGGGGTGCCGGTCGTCGCGCTCGTCGTGACGAACGCGTCGAGAGCGACGTTCGGATTCGGCGGATCGAGGAGCAGGTTCGCCGCCGCCGCCGCGTCGACCTCACCGACGCCCGCGGTCTGCCCGCCAGCGAGGGGGAGGTAGTTCGCGGTCAGCATCAACGCGCCCTTCACCTGGTCCGGCGTCCAGCCGGGATGCCGGGCGAGGATCTGAGCCGCCGCACCTGCGACCATCGGTGACGAGAACGACGTTCCCGACATCCACATGTAGCCAGGCGCCACGATACGAGCGGGGACCGCCTGCGCGATCGCCGCACCGTTCGGCACGGGCATGATCAGGTAACGGCCCGGAGCCGAGATGTCCGGCTTCGAGAACCCGTCACCCGTGTAACCGAACGCCGACCACGGGGCCACCGTGTCGTCCGACGGAGTGGAGGTACCGCTCTGGTCGAGTGCGCCCACCGTGATGATGAACGGATCGTTGCCAGGAGCCGCCGACATATCGACCGCACTGCCCGTGCCGAAGTTGCCCGCTGCCGCGACGACCGTGATGCCCTGGAACCAGAGCTGCTCGACCGCCTGGTCGAGCGGGTCGGCGCGGAAGCTCGTCGGCGACGAGCCCGCCATCGAGATGTTGACGACCTTGATTCCGTACTGCTTCGCGTTGGCGGCGATCCAGCCGCACGCCGCGATGACGTCGCTCTCCATCGACTCGCCGTTGGCATTCGCGACGCGAATGCTGACGATCGGCGCGTTCGGCGCGACGCCCTGGTACCTGGGGCTCGATCCCGCCGCGATTCCAGCGACCATCGTGCCGTGACCCTCGAGGTCGTTCCCGGTCGGGCCGTCGGTGCACAGCGAGCAGAAGTCCGCAGTTGCAACGACACGTGAGCCGAAGTCCGTCGAATCAGCCGCATTGACGCCGCTGTCGATGACCGCGATCGTCGGCGCCTGTGGTGCAAGCACCGAGACGAGACCAGTGCGCCGGTTGATGACGGGCCAGAGGGGCGTGACGTCCGTGGAGGAGCTCCACATCTGCCCGTTCTGGTAGTCCGCCGTCTTGACGACCCGGTCGAGCGTGATCGCCTGGACGAGCTTTGGGTACTGCTTGGCGAGCGTTTGCAGGTCGGCACCGGTGATCGTCGCGGTGACGCCGGAGATCGACTTGAACTGACGCCCTGACTTTCCGAGGCTGTTGATGGCCTTCGCGAGCTGCGCATTCGTGGCGGTGCCCTTCCCCGTGACGATCACGTGGAAGACCTGACCGGGATGCGCCTGCACCCGCGTCATCAGGCTCGAAGGCACCAGGGTTCCACTTGCGCCGCCGAAACGCGACAGGCTCGGGGCCGCCAGCTGGCCGACGCCGCCGAACGAGTCGGTGAACGCCGAAACGGCGCCCGGCACGCCGGGAGCGGGAGACTTCGCCGCGACACCGGCTGCCGGCAACGCAAGCGCTGCCGTGGCCGCGAGAGCAACAACGGTTCCGGTAAACGGAACCCGCCCGCGCGAACCCTGCCGGCCTCCTCTGCCCCAGAGCGCGTTGGCCCTACTGCCTCCGCTACTCGAGCTTGGCTTCATAGACGATTTTCCTTTCTGCGCCCGTACGCGCAGGCCGCAGTTGCCGCAGTTCCGCATGAGCCCAACGTTCGGCTCCGTCACGCACCCTAGGTAGGCCGGAGTGCGAGGCATCCCCCCGAAGGGTGACCGGCCTCGAGAATCCCTCGATCGAGCGACGGCCGTCGGCCGTCCAGGATTCAGCGCTCGCGGAAGACGATGCGGCCGCGCGTCAGGTCGTAGGCCGACACCTCGACCTTGACCCGGTCGCCCGGATTGATGCGGATGCGGTAGCGGCGCATCTTGCCGGACGTATAGCCCAGCGTCTCGTGGCCGTTGTCGAGCGCAATCCGGTGCATTCCGGAGCGGTAGGACTCGACGACGTGGCCTTCGAGCTCGACTTTCTCTTCACTTGCACGGGACGTCATGACGTCTCATCTCCGGTGTCCACGACGTCGGCGACGTCGGCAATCTCCGGAGCCGGGCCTGCCTCGCGCAATGCGGCGGCCTCTGCCTTTCTGGTGCGCTTGCGGTCGCGCTTTTCCTTGACTGCCATCTCGCGTTCCCGCTTCGCCACTGTTTGCGGTCTCTTTGTAGCCATTTCCCTCCTCGGGATGATGGAAAGAGCGGCAGCTGCCGGCCCAAAGGCGCGGCAGCTGCCGAAGCGCGCCTAGGCGGACGCGAGTGCGACGTTCTTCGCCTCGGGACCCTTAGCTCCCTCGGCGGCCTCGAACTGCACCTTCGCGTTCTCCGCGAGAGTCTTGTAACCCTCACCAACGATCGCGCTGTGATGAACGAACAGGTCCTTGCCGCCGTCGTCCGGGGTGATGAACCCATAACCCTTGTCGGCGTTGAACCACTTGACGGTTCCAGTTGCCATATAAAAACACCTCCTCTTGCTGCTCAGGAACGGGCAGAGGAGGCACTTTCGGCGCGTCCGGTACTCGCTCAGATGGTCGTCAAAGGGTAGCAGGCAGGCGGACAGGCCGCTCCTGTGCGAGACTGGGAGCACGATGGAAGGAACGATGATCTGGTTCAACGTCGACAAGGGCTACGGATTCATCCGCACCGAAGAGGATGAACGGCTCTACGTCGCCCAGACGGGATTTCTCCCCGACCAGCAGCCCGAGCCGCGTTGCAAGGGCAAGGCGGTCAGCTTCGAGCGGGAGGACACCGACGGCGACCCGCGCGCCGTGAACGTCACGTTCCTCACCCAGCTCGACCCCCGCCGCGCCCGCATCCGCCATGCGCGCGGCGGCCGCGCGCACTAGGCGACCACGCGCACCACGGGTACGTCGAACTCAGCGAGCGCGGCCCCGTGAACACCTGTCTCGAGCCAGTTCGCCTCGGATTCCTTCGACATGACGAGCCAGATCTCGTCGGCGTCGAAGGTACGGAGCTCGTCCTCGATCGCAAGCAGCACGTCGTCGTCGCCGACGGCACGATCCGCCTCCGGCGCGACCGCTCCGGCGACGCGGTGTGCGCGCTCGGCGGCGGCGTCGCGTTCCTCGCGATCGTCGTTCGCCAGCCATTGAACGTGGGAGAGCTGCGCGAGCGGCGCCACCACGCGAACGTCCTCCCCTGAGAGATCGGGTAGCCCTGTCAAGCCGCCGGCATCGATGTCGGCCGTCACGACGAGCAGGATTCTTGTGCGAGCCGGCGCGCTCATGCCGCGGAGCCCTTCATCGTGAAAGTGCGCACCTCGCTCGAGAAGCTGATCACCGCGACATCCGCTTCCTCCAGCCAGGCATCGACCGCGCCGAGGGTGACGGCAAGCTCGGCATCGCTGGTCTGAGTCACCCACACCGCGCCGGTCTGCGGATCGAGCGACACGGGATCCGCCCCCACGCGCGTCACGAGGACGCGGACCAGTTCCTTCGCCCGTCCGGCGTCGGCCACGTCGATCCGTACCACGGCACTCCTCCTCGTTCGGAACATCGGCTGCGTGCGATCTATCCCCGGATCGGGGAGCCTGCAAACACGCGGTTTGGCGCGCTGCGAATCGGGTAGCCGGGAGCCAATGGCTCGCCGCACGCCACGCCGGCTGTCCGCCGCCCAACACGATCGGATCTACGCCGAGCTGTTGCTCCGCTGGTCCCGGACAATCGACGTGCACGGACTGTCGTTCGAACGTTGGCTGCCGCGTGCTCACGCTGCGCGCGAGCGGGCGAGCTGAACCGGACCGACGAGCAGAGGAGGCCGACGATGCCGCCCCGCGGGATCAAAAAGGGAACGAAGCGCGCCCGGCAGTACGAGCACATCAAGGAGAGCGAGCGTAAGCGCGGCGTCTCCGAGCGCACGGCCGAGGAGATCGCGGCGCGCACAGTTCAGAAGGAACGCGCGCGTGCAGGTGAGTCCCGCACGAGCTCGGCGACCTCGACAGAGGACATCTCGTCGGGTCGCCGCGGCGGGTTGCGCTCCGGCACGAAGCGCACGAAGGGCCGGACGGTCGAGCAGCTGTATGCCGAGGCGCGCCACATGCACGTGCCGGGCCGCTCGAAGATGAACAAGGCGCAGCTCCAGCGCGCGGTCGACAGCCGCAAGCACCGGCGCGGCTGACGCACGAGTTCTCGCGGGGCGGGAGCGCTGACCTGGCTCCCGCCCCGCGAGCGTCGAGTCAGCGTGTGCCGCCGACGCGCTGGATGATGCTCGTGCCGGCGAGGTACCCGCCGCCCGCCTGCGACTTCGTCAGGAAGATGCGCAGCGAGTACGTGTGGCCGCGCTTGAGCGGCACGCGGAACTTCGCGACCGAGTGCTGGTTGATGACGACCAGCTTGATCGGCTTCCACGCGCCCGAGGCGATCCGCCGCTGGAGGTACGCGATCCGGCCGGCGAAGCTGTCGCGACCGGTCACCTTCGCGGTGAACGTGTTGCCGTTGACGCCGAAGCCGACGCGCGGGTGCACGGAGACGCTGGCGGCGTCACTCGTCGCCGTCGCGGTCTGCGCCGTGTACGTGGTGGCGATCATCGGGATGACGATCGCCGACCAGTTGCCGGACGCATCCGTCGTGGCCGTCGTCACCGGCGCCATCGCGAGGCCGTCGAACTGGCGTCCGAGCACGGTGATCTTCTCACCTGCGTGCGCGGGCGTGATGCTGCCCGTGAGGTGGAGAGCCTGACAGCAGACCGTGGCCGACTTCGAGAGACGGATCGTCGGTGTCACGACGACGACCTGGTTGACGACGACGTCAGTCGCGTTCGACGGAGTCGTCACGTGGCCGAACGGGTTCGACGCGGTCACCTGGACGCGGAGCCGGGAAGCCAAGTCGGCGGCTGCAACCTGGTAGTCCTGCCGATTGGCGCCCGAGATCGACGAGCACGTGAGCGTCGCGGCGTCGCAGCGCTCCCACCGATAGCCGTAGCCGCCGACCGTTCCGCCGGTGTAGGCACCCGGCTGGGCGACGAGCTGCTGACCGACGACCGGCTTGCCGATGATGGTCGGCCGCGTCGAGTTCACGGGCTTCGCTGCCGGACTGATCGCCGCGGTGGGCTTCGAGTTCACCGGCCCGGCGGATCCTGCGGAGTTGGTAGCCGTCACCGACGCCTCGAGGGTGTGACCCTGGTCGGACGACGTCGCGACGTATGACGCCGACGTCGCGCCTGCGATCTGCGCGCAGCCGTTGCCGTTGCCGTCACAACGCGCCCAGGCGTACTTGTACGACGTCGGGCCGTTGAGCCAGCTTCCCTTCGACGTCGTCAGCGTCTTGCCGACGTACGCCTGGCCGCTGACCGTCGGTGCGGCGGTGTTCACGGGCGCAGTCGCCGACGAAGCCGCGGTGGCGAGCGCCGCGGTCACGCATGCGACGACGACTGCGATACCGATCAACGTGAACCTCTTCATCGTGTTCCCCTTTCGTGTCGAGTCGACCCCCGTACGCCGCACTCGTTCCCGATCTCGACGATGAGCACACATCAAGTTTTGGTTCGGCGAATGTCACGGACGTGTGAGGCGAGGTTTCGTCTGTCCTCCATTGGGAACAGGTGCTGCGTAACGCACAACGGAGGTGAAGCGATGAACACGCCGACGAAAGCAATGACACTGACGGTCGCAGTCGCGGCCGCGGGAGCTCTGATCTGGTTCGCCGGCCGTTTCGACGGGCCGACGTCACACGACTACTGGATCGCGCTCGGGCTCATCGCGGCCGCCGGGGTGATTGTCGGCGTTGCGTTGCGTGCCCACGCGGCGCAGGCGGCGAACCCGATCGTCGCGCTCGTTTCGCTGCTCGTCACGGTCTGGATCGCGATTGCAAATCAGCCGACGGGCGGACACGTGACGAACTGGTCCCACGATCTCGGAATCGGCCGAGTCGTGAGCGATCTCGGTGTCCACGTGACCGTTCTCGCCTTCGGAGCAAGCCTCGTGGTCGCAACCGCGACCGGTCTCGCCCGGCGCAGCCGCGCGCCGGTCGCCACCGTCGACGACGAACCGGCGACGGCGCCCGTGCAGGAGCGGGAGCAGCCCGAGCCGACGCTTCGCACAGCTCCGTAGCGCCCCGTCTTCATCCGACACTCGAACGAAAGGAGCAACTCATGCTGATACTCGTACTCCTCGCGCTGCTGGCGATCATCGCCTTCGGCGTCGGCTTCACGGTGCACTGGCTGTTCATCGTCGCCGTGATCGCTGTTCTCCTCTGGGTGATCAGCGCCTTCTTCGGAGCCGCGGGCGGTCGCTCGCGCGGGACGTGGTGGTAGAGATGGGATTCGGCATCGGTCTCGTCATGACGGCCGCCGGCGCGATTCTCATCTGGGCGGTCAACGTCTCGTCCACCTCGGTGAACGTCCACGCGGTGGGTTGGGTGCTGTTCATCCTCGGGCTCGTCGGGATGACGCTCTCGCTCGTGTTCTGGTCGTCGTGGGCCGGGCCCGGCTATTTCAGCCGGCGGCGCACGGTTGCCGACGGTCGCACCGGCACGCGCGTCACCGAAGAGCGGACGACGAACTTCTGAGACTCGGTCAGGCCAGAGCGGCCTGGACGGACGGCACGACGGAGAGCGACCCGGTGAGCTGCGTGATCTCGAACACACGCCTCACCGGGTTGTCCTCCGGCGTCACGACGCGCAGACCGATCCCGCGCCCGTCCAGCACGCGCTGGCCCGTGAGCAGCGCGTTGAGGCCTGACGAGTCGAGAAACGTCACGGCGGACAGGTCGACGACGACCCGATCGCTTCGGTCCGAGACGAGCTCGATCGATCGGAGCAGCTCGGGCGCGGTGGTCATATCGACCTCGCCGGTGACCGTGAGCACCGCGGAAGCACCCACCGACGAGGGCTGGATCCCGAAGGTTCCCTCCGTATCAGTCATAACCCCCTCCACCCCGATGCCGAACAACCGTTGCACAGGTCGTCGTGTGTTTCGACTTTACCGCGAATTGCCGGCGGTCAAACCGGGGCCGGTGTCGGCGGTGCGGCGTCGCCGCTCCAGCACGACCTCGGTGCCCTCGGCCGTCGTCTCGATGGTGGCGGTGTCCATAACCGCTTCCATGATCGCGATGCCACGCCCGCGATCGGCACCGCTCGGTCCTTCACGCCAGCGTCCGCGATCGCGCACCGACGCGCGGAGCGTCTCTCCGTCGTCGTCGACGCATACCCAGACCGACCCGACGCCGTCGCCGTACCCGTGCTCGATCGCGTTGTTGCACGCTTCGCTGACGGCCAAGACGATCTCGCCGGCCTCGGCGCTGTCGATCGACCGGCGCGCGAGCCAGGCCTGGAGTCGCCGCCTGAAAGCCGAGAGCTCGCCGGGGCCGGCCAAGAGCTCGATCTCGAAGACGACAGGCTCACCGGTCACGCGGACGACGAGGAGCGCGACATCGTCGGTCCCCGCGCCGAGCACGTCGGCCACCCCGGCGATCGTCTCCACGATCGGCTTCAGCGGATCCGCCGCGACGACCTCGCCGAGAACGTCGATACCGCGATCGATGCTCTGGCCTCGCCGCTCGACGAGCCCGTCGGTGTAGAGCACGATCGTGGCCGGTCCGTCGAGCGTGCGCTGTTCCTCGCGGACCGATGCGACGTCGGCGACGCCGAGCGGCGGCGACGCCGCGCCCTCGAGCCGGGTCACGGTTCCGGCGTCGTCGACGAGAAGCGGCGGTGGATGGCCGGCGACCGAGTAGGTCATCGCACCGGAATACGGATCGAGCGCAACACAGGCCAGCGTGATCATCACGTCCTCGTCCATGACGTGCTGGCGCATCTTTCGGATGATCTCCGCGGGTGACGACGACTCGTACGCGTGCGCGCGGAAGGCGTCGCGGAGGCGCCCCATCAGCATCGCCGCGACGACGCCGCGGCCGACGACGTCCCCGACGCAGAGGAGAACGATCCCGTCGCGCCGGCGCACCGCGTCGTACCAGTCGCCGCCGACCTCGAGCCCTTCGGAGCCGGCCCGGTAGTGACCGGCAAGCTGCATCCCGGGCACGTCCGGAAGCGCCTCCGGCAGGAGGCTGCGCTGGAGGCGCAGCGCAAGGCCGTGGTCGTACGCCGAGCGGCGCGAGCGCTCGTACGCCTGCGCACCCTGGCGGACAATCGAGTCGAACAACGCCCACTCGGCCTGGTCGAGCGGCTCGTCCACGCCGCGCAGGAGCGCGATGCCTCCAATCACGCGGCCGCTCGCGTCGTGCATGGGAATGCAGTGCAGCCGGCGCAACCGGCGGCCGGACGACGCGAAGGCGGCCTTGATCGCAGGCGTCTGGTCGAGCGCGATGCTCTGCCGGCGCGACGTTGCAAGAGACGCGATCTCGTCCATGACCTGCGACTTCGCGAGGACGATGCGCCATGCGAGCCTGTCCGCGACGTACTTTTCGCGGCGGCCGTCGATGTCGTCGACGACGACCACGACCATCGCTTTGGGGAACGCCGTCTTGAGCGAGCCGATCACAGCAAGCGCGACGTCCTCCGGCGTCACCGCAGCTGCAAGAGCGCGGGTCAGATCGGTCCATGCGCGCGCACGGCTCTCCTGCAGCCGGTGATCGCGACGCGACCGCACGACGACGAACGCCACCATTGCGAACACGACGAGCGCGACCGCACCGACCGAGCCGAGCTGGAGATAGAGCGAGCGGCGCGCCGCGGCGTCGACCGCCGATCTCGGCCTGTCGATCACGATGCTCCACGCAGGCACCGCCGCGGGCGCAAACGCAACGACGTCGCCGCGGCGGCCGGAGAGGCCGCGCCCGGTGACGACAGCCGTGGGCGTTCGCCGCATCTGAGCAAGCAGGGCAGAATTCGCGACCGGCCTGAGTCCCGACAGGATCTCGTTGCCGTTGCGATCGACCATCTCGAGGCCCGCATATCCGAGATCGAGCGCACTCCGCTTCGTGTTCCCGGTCGAGAGCCTGATGCTGCCGGCGAGGACGCCGGACACTCGACCGTCCGGACTGCGTGTCGGCACGGCGACGACGACGACCGGCTTCCCGATCGAGCGCCCGATCAGGCCGCCGCTGACGAACGGCCGCCCGGTTGCGAGAACACGTTGGAAGTAGACCCGGTCGCTGACGTCGATCGGCGCCGAGCTCGTCCGCTTTGTCGTGCTGATCCGAACGGTCCCGTGCGAATCGATCCATACCATGCCGCCGTTGAACAACCGATCGTTCGCGCGGTGGACGTGACCGAGATACGCCGTCATCCGCGGAAGGTCCTGATCGATGAACGCCGGTGACAACGCCATCGTCTGAAGCGCAGCCACATCTCCCGCAAAGGCCGCGTTGACCACGCCTGCCGCGACGACGGCGCGTGAGCCGAGGTTGCTGAGCGACGCGCGTTGTGCCGCGCGGTACTGGCGGTACGCAAGCCCCGCCGAGACCGCGATCACGGCCGCGAGGGCGACGAGCGCGGCAATGATCAGGTTCCGGCGGAACCGGGCTGCCGAGGTTCCGTACCGCTCGAGCGCGTCATCGCGCTCCGCCGCCCCGCCCTCTGTGACTTGCGGCTTCGATGTTTTCCGCTTCACCATGTCGGGAACCCTCACTCCGAAAGGCCAATCGTGGCCGGAAGGATAGGTGAGTCGCCCGTGAGAGAAAGTGCCGCCCGCCGCGGCGAGAACGAATCCGCATTCCGAATGCTCAACGAGCGACTCGAGGATCGGGTGCTCGAACGCAACGGCGACAGCAACACGGAGCTGCTGATCGTCTGCGAGTGCTCACAGGAAGAGTGCACCGAGCGCATCTCTCTTTCGGTCGGCGAATATGAGCTCGTGCGGTCGAGAGCGCGGATGTTCATCGTCCTCACGGGTCACGCCGATCCTCGAATCGAGCGCGTCGTCATCCGCAACGGCGCCCATGAGATCATCGAGAAGACCGGCGAGGCCGGACTCGTTGCAGAGCTGACGGCGACTCGGGAGCCGGCCTAGCGGGGCATCCCCATGCCTGCCGCCGACACACACGCACCCGCGCTCGAGATCGGGGCCGTTGCCCGGGAGATCGGCGTCTCGCCGAGCACGCTCCGCAGCTGGGAGCGGCGCTACGGCCTCGTCATTCCTCGCCGGGGATCCCAGGGTCAGCGCCTCTACGGGCCGGACGAGGTCAAACTCCTCCGGGAGATCCAGACGCAGATCCGGCTCGGTGCGCGAGCCTCCGCCGCTCACAATCGCTCCGCTCGGGCGTCGCTTCACGCTGAGCTGCCCCCGACGACCGAAGCGCCGCGACTCGCCCGCCACGCCGTCGACGCGGTTCTCGGCCCGACGGCCGAGGGCGAGACCGCGTTCTTCACGCGCCTCGTCGCGGCCGAGCTCGTGAGCAACGCGGTGCTCCACGGCAAGCCGGGCGAGCCGATCGTGCTCGAGATCGACATCGAGGCCGGCGTCAGGCGAATCCGCGTGCACAACACGGGCCGACCGATGACCCTGAAGCTCCTGCGCACGCGCGATCCGGCTGCCGGCCGGGGTTTTGAGATCATCGACGCGCTTGCGTCCTGGTGGAGCCTCGAGAGCGGCCCGCTTGGGACGACGGTGACCGTCGTGCTGGCCGACGAAGACCGAGGTTTGAACGACAGCTGAACGGGTATTCACGTCGCTGAGACTCTGTGAGCGCGGAATTCCAGGTATCGACGACAAGCCTCGGCGACGGTGTCGCCGGTGTCGCTGTGGTCGGCGAGGCCGACATCTACACGGGGCCCGAACTCAAGCAAGCGCTGAATGCCGCCATCGAGGCCGGGGCGAGCTACGTTCTCGTCGATCTCTCGCGGGCGACGTTCATCGACTCGACAACGCTCGGCATCCTCATGGGCGCCGTTCGGCGCCTCCGCCCGATCGGCGGCGAGGTCGCGATCGCCTGCGCCGACGCGAACATCTGCAGAATCTTCGAGATCACGCTGCTCGACCGGGTCTTCGCGATCTTCCCGACCGCGGACGAGGGTCTCGAGCACCTCCGCTCGACGAGCACCGGCAGCGCAAGAACCGTCTGACACGTTCAGCTGCGCGAGAGGTTCTTCGAGAACACGACGCGCGTTCCGCCGTCGCCCGACTCGATCAGGAAGTCGTCGCTCACCGAGCGCGCGATCGAAAGGCCGAGCGTTCCGTCCCTCGGGCTGGTCACGGGCTCGGGCTCGATCTGCGCGTCGAAGCCCGCGCCGGCATCCTCGACCTCCACGGTCACGACACCGTCGCCGACCGAGTAGCGCAGAACGACGCCGCCGTCCTCCTGCGCGCCGGCGTATGCATGCACGACCGCGTTCGTGCAGATCTCGGACACGGCGAGCCTGAGGTCGGCCGTCTCCTCACGAGACGCTCCGGCGACAGAGGCGACGCCGACCAGTGCGAGGCGCGCGAGCGCCACGTTCTCCGGGCGCGCTGCGATGCGGAGCTCGACGGTGGACGTTTCGCTCATGCGACCTCCTCGATCTCGGCTTCCAGCGTGGCAAGCGCCTTTCGGATCAACCGGGACACGTGCATCTGGGAGATCCCGAGCTCGACGGCAACCTGCGATTGTGTGAGACCTTCGTAGAAGCGGAGATGGAGGATCGTGCGCTCCCGCTCGTCGAGCGCCTGGAAGCCCGCCGCGAGGATCGCGCGGTTCTCGCTCGCGTCGTATCCCTCTTCCTCCGTGCTCAGTGCGTCGATCGGCTCGAGGTCGAACTCATCGTCGTCGAACCCGCCGGAAAGAGAGCGGGCCGTGTACGCGCGTCCCGCCTCGAGCGCCTCGAGGACTTCCTCTTCTTCGAGGCCGCTCGCCTGTGCGAGCTCGGGAATCGTCGGCGATCGCCCCAGCGTCCTCGTGAGCTCCTCGAGGTGCCGCGACAGCAGCTGGTTGAGCTCCTTCAGTCGGCGGGGGACGCTGACGGCCCAGGCGCGATCGCGGAAGTGTCGTTTCAGCTCTCCGACGACTGTCGGAAAGATGTACGCCACCATTCTCACGTCGCGTTCGAGGTCGAACTTGTCGATTGCCTTGACGAGCCCCACCGCGGCCACCTGCACGAGGTCCTCGAGCTCCTCGCCCTTGCCGGCGTAGCGGCGGGCCAGCGAACGCGCAAACGGCAGCAGCTCCGCGACAAGCTGGTCGCGCGCCGCAAGGTCGCCCCCTTCGCGATACGCCCGCAGAAGGGCTCGGCGCTCGGTGTCGCTCGACATGTTCACGGTGTCGCTCGCACTCATCGGGCCGGAAGATCGACGCGGAGCACGATCGACCGGTCGGGAACGGTGCGCTCGACGACGCCGTCCACGAGACGCTCGAGCACCGTCCGGAGCTCGCCCGCATCCCGCAGGCGGCGCTGGAGCACATCCGGAGACGACGGCCCGACCACGACGTATAGGGCTGCTTCGTCAGTCTCGACGCTCACCTTGGCCGGGGTGCTGCCGGAGCCGAGAATCACGCGGACAAGCGTCTCCGTCGCCAGTTGAAGGTCGTCGACGTGCGCGAAGTCGAGATCCAGGCGGGACGCGACGCCGGCAGCGACGAGGCGTGCCACTCCGACGTATTCGTCGGTCGGAATGGCGATCGTCGCAAGCGTTTCGCTCATCGGCCGCGATGCTAGCGCTGCGGTCATACGGGCGGGTGTACCCGCAACCCAAGGATCCCAAACGGCTCGCGCGCTCTTCCGTTCAGCTGCACGACTCGAGCGCCTGCTCGAGCTCCTCGAGAGTCACCTTGCCTTCCAGCGTCAGCACGCCGTGGTCCGCCCGCATGAAGACGACGGCCGGAACCTCGCGCACACCAAGCTCGGCGACGAGGTCGGCGTGCGTGTCCGCATCGACAGTCCTGATTGCGACGCGGTCTCGATTGCGTGACTGGAGGCTCGCGACAACGGACTCCATTCTGCGACCGACGCCCGAGGTTCTCCGGGTGACAAAGACGAGCTCGACCATGACTCGTACGATTCCCGTGTCGACTGTTTCGAAACCGGCGGGCTACTCCGTGGCTCGCGCCACGTCGGTGCGCTCGATCATCGCGTCGACGACGCGCTTCTCGACCGGATCGGCGCGCTGCGCCTCCGCTTCCTTTTGCTGGGTGACTTCGACGCGTGCCGCCTGCCAGGTCGACCAGTGACCGGACACGAGCGCCCAGAGCGAGAGCGCCGAGACGAACACGACGCTCTTGAGCCAGCCGAACTCATACGAGATGGGGATCATCGCCATCCAGAACAGCGTCAGCCAGCCGTTCAGCCGGCGCATGAACACCGGGTCTCCCCGTACCGAGCTGATGAACGTCCTCATCGATCTCCTTTGCTGCTTTCGCCGCTCACAACCGCGCTAGCTGGCAGTGCGTCCACCCATCGCAGCGACGAGCGCAACGATCACGACGACGACAAGGATGAGGAACAGAAACTTCGAGATCGCGATGCCGCCGACGATTGCCAAGAGCAGAAGCAGCAGAACAAGGATCCACAACATCTCGGGCCTCCCGTGTGAGTAAGGGCGCTACCGAGCCAATCAGTGTTTCGGCTCGTGTCGTGTTGGTTCCCAACACGACCGAAGTCGAAACGCGGTCAGTGCGAAGCGAACCGCCGCATGTGCGTGACGGACACCCTCGACGATCTCTGCGCGACTGCGCGAGCTCCAGATCGGCCTCCGACGAAGCTAACCCGCCGGTCGCCGTGGCGCGCGAGAAAGCGTGCGATGAACGGAATGGTCCGCGACGGGTTCCGTCCCACCGTCTCCATTGTCGGCGAACCAAACCTCGAGGCTCAGACCGGCCGGGCCGCGGTCGGACACCGTCATGGGACGAGGACTCAAGTCGCGCGGAAACGGACGGCCGACGGGGAACGGCGGCGCTGCCTGCACCTCGTGCAGGATGCAGGCGGCGCCGAGCGTCAAGGTCTCACATCCGGGAAAGCGGCAGACACGGAGCATTCCCACGCCGTAGTCGGTTCCCCGTAGAGCGAATCGCGAAACCTTGGTCGGCGCACGTGCTCGAGTTGACGAGCGCGCGTCGGGCGATGGAAACTGTCGCGGCAGTGAGTCTGTACTCGGTGACCTCGTCGGGAGGCGAACGAAGCGTGATCGGGGACAGTACGGACCGGGCGGAGACAGCTGCCCAGATCGTCTCCAGGGCAATGGATGCATACGAGCGCGGCGACTGGGAACTGCTCCGGCAGATGACGCATCCCGAAGCCGAGGTCGAGATGCTGCTGCTCGAAGGCGACACGGCGCGCGGGCCGGACGAGCTGAGCGACGCGCTCCGTGACGCCAGCTCGGGAATTCACCGGCCGAAGGCCTCGAGGATCGACGACGTCGCAGACGACGCGGCGGTGATGGTCGGGCGGATCCAGCATATGGCCGCGAACGGCGGCGTCTCCGACCGCCAGGCAGTCTGGCTGACGGTGCTGCGTGACAACAAGATCTGGCGCACCCGTGTGCTCGCATCGACTGCGGACGTCCCCGCGGCGTACGAGCAGCTCACCGGCCGCCCGCCCGTCTTGTGATCCACACGCGGGGCGACGTCCTGGAATGGGCCCGCCTGGATTCGAACCAGGGACCAAGGGATTATGAGTCCCCTGCTCTAACCAGCTGAGCTACGGGCCCGCGTCGCGGAGCCTATCGCCGGATCAGGTTCTCCTGAGACACGCGCGTTCCCGCCCCGGCCGCGGCCGTTTTGCCGCAGAATGCAGCCCTATGAAGGTCTTCCAGCACGAGAAGCAGCTCCGGACTGCGGGCGGGCTGACGGTCACCGACATCACCGACGAGGTGCAGGGCGCGGTGCGCGACAGCGGGATCGCGGAGGGAATCGCGTGCGTCTACTCGCCGCACACGACCTGCTGCGTCCGCGTCAACGAGTTCGAGAACGGCTTCCTCGAGGACTTCGCGGAGCTCCTGCGCCGGCTCGTGCCGACCGAGGGCTACTACGCGCACGACGACTGGGAGCGGCGCACCGAGAACATCTGCCCCGAGGACATGGAGCAGGGCAACGGCCACTCGCACTGCATGGCGATGCTGCTCGGCACCGCCGGCGAGTCCGTGCCCGTGCGCGACGGCGAGCTCCAGCTCGGGACGTGGCAGCGCGTGTTGTTCATCGAGCTGGACCGCGAGCGCGACCGGCGCTGGCTCGTCCAGGTCGTTGGCAACGAGTAACTCGTTGCCGACCTAACGGACTTCCGCGGTCGCGAGAGCGCGGTCTCACGACCGCTCCAGGCTGTGTCTTCTTGATACGTGTCGGCGGATCGTTGTGCTGCGCGGTCGGTGGTGGCTTCGCCATCCCCGCCCACTCGTCCGGTCTCACTAACGCTCCGCGTTAGCTCGGCCTTGGTTGGCTCGTCGAGCGGACAGGCTAGTCCGTGCGGCCGACGAAGGCCGCGGCGATGGCGGCTGCCCCGCCGAGGAGGCCGACCCAGAGGCCTGGGCCGGTCGACGCGTGGGCGAAGCTCGTGCTCGACGTCGCGATCGCGAAGGTCGAGCTCTTGTGCCACGCGTTGTAGACCACGATCGCCGAGCCGAGCACAGCCGCTCCGATCGCCCAGCGCCTGAGACTCCCGTCGCCGCCGCGAGAGTCGATCACCGCAAGCAGCACCGACCCGAACGCAAGGACGAGCGCGACCTTGCCGGACGTGAAGTCCGTGCCGTGCAGATGCCCGGTCCCGCTCACGCCGAAGAGGCTGATCGAGACCGAGATCCAGGGAAGAAAGCACGCGATTCCGACCAGCGCGCCGCCCGCGAGAAGAAGAACGCGCCCTGCCATGTCGCCTTTATCGGCAACGAGGCCCGGTTTCTGAACAGCTATTCCGGCGTGACGTACGCCGCGGTCAGCCCGCCGTCGACGAGAAACGTCGCGGCGTTCACGTAGCTCGACTCGTCACTGGCGAGGAAGAGCGCCGCGTTGACGATCTCGCGCGGCTTCGCCATCCGGCCCATCGGAACGTGCACGAGGCGGCGCTCCGCGGCGCCCGGCGTCTCGCTCCAGATGCGGAGCAGCAGCGGCGTCTCCACCGGGCCCGGGCAGAGCGCGTTCACGCGGACGCCCTGCCGCGCGAACTGCACGCCGAGCTCCTTGCTCATCGACAGCACCGCGCCCTTCGACGCGGTGTACGAGATCTGCGACGTCGCCGCGCCGACGAGCGCCACGAACGACGCGACGTTGATCACCGAGCCGCCGCCGCGCTCGAGCAGATACGGGATGCCGTACTTGCAGCAGAGGAACACGCCGCGCGTGTTGATCGCCTGCACGCGCTCCCACGCGTCGAGCTCCGTGATCAAGACAGAGTCGTCGTCGGCCGGCGAGATGCCCGCGTTGTTGTAGAGGACGTCGATGCCGCCGTACTCCGCCTTCGCCGCGGCGTACATCGCCTGCACCGATTCCTCGTCGGCGACGTCGACCTGAACCGCGAGGCCGCCGACCTTCGCCGCGACCGCGCTGCGCCGCGTCGACGTTGACGTCGGCGACGACGACCTTCGCGCCCTCCTCGGTGAAGAGCTCCGCCGCGTCGGCGCCCATGCCGCCTCCGGCGCCGGTGATCACGCAGACCTTGTCCTGCAGCCGGTTCATTCGGTGGAGTAGTACACGTTCTTGACCTCGCTGTAGCCCTCGAGCGCGTGCATGCCGAGCTCGCGGCCGAAGCCGCTCTGCTTGAAGCCGCCGAACGGCGTCGACACGCGCACCGACGAGTTCGAGTTGATCGAGAGGACGCCGGTGTCGATCGCGCGCGCCATGCGCAGCGCGCGGCCGCCGTCGCGCGTCCAGATCGAGCCGGAGAGCCCGTACTCGGAGTCGTTCGCGATCCGGATCGCGTCGGCCTCGTCGTCGAACGGGATCAACGCTGCGACCGGGCCGAAGACCTCCTCGCGCGCGATGCGATCGTCCGGGCCGGCCTCGACGAGCGTGCACGGGTACCAGAAGCCCTTGCCGCCGGGCGCGTCGCCTGTAAAGAGCGTCGCGCCGTCGACGAACGACGCGACCGTCTCGCGGTGCGCTGCGGAGATGAGCGGTCCCATCTCCGTCGCGTCGTCCTCCGGGTCGCCGACCTTCACGTTGCGCGTCGACTCGACGAGCAGCTCGGCGAAGCGGTCGTACGCACTGCGCTCGACGAGGATGCGCGAGCGGGCGCAGCAGTCCTGGCCCGCGTTGTCGAAGACGGCGTACGGCGCGGCCGCGGCGGCGCGCTCGAGATCCGCGTCCGCGAAGATCACGTTCGCCGACTTGCCGCCGAGCTCCAGTGTCACGCGCTTGATCGTCGACGCCGCGCCGCGCATCACCTGCCGGCCGACCTCGGTCGAGCCGGTGAAGCCGACCTTCGCCACGTCGGGATGCTCGATCAGCCGCTGCCCGACGACGGAGCCCTTGCCGACGACGACGTTGACGACGCCCTCCGGAATCCCGGCCTCGAGCGCGAGCTCGCCGAGCCGCATCGCCGACAGCGGCGTCAGCTCCGCCGGCTTCAGCACGACGGTGTTGCCGCACGCGAGCGCCGGCCCGAGCTTCCACGACGCGATGTTGAGCGGGAAGTTCCAGGGCGTGATCAGCCCGACGACGCCGAGCGGCTCGCGGAACGTCATGTCGACGCCGCCCGCGACGGGAATCGTCTCGCCGTGGAACTTGTCGACCGCGCCCGCGTAGAAGTGGAAGACCTGCGCGACCATGCCGATCTCGCCGCGCGCGCCGGCGATCGGCTTGCCGACGTTGCGCGACTCGATCCGCGACAGCTCCTCGTGGTGCTCCTCGACGAGCGTCGCGAGGCGGCGAAGCAGGCGTCCACGGTCGGCTGGCGCGACGGCGCGCCACGCGGGGAACGCGGCGCGCGCCTTCGCAACCGCGGCGTCCGTCTCCTCGACGCCTGCCGACTCGAGCTCCGCGAGCGGCTCCTCGGTCGCCGGGTTCAATACGACTGTCACGCGCGCCGTTCCTTTCTATATGCGTCCGCTTCCGCGACGAGCGCTTCGAAGAGACGCGCATCGTCGCCGGCTTCCGGATGCCAGAGCACGCCGACCGCGAAGCGCCGGTCCGGATCCTCGAGCGCCTCGACGGTTCCGTCGTCGGCCCACGCGACCTCGCGCAGTCCCTCCCCCACGCGGCCGACGCCCTGGTGGTGATGCGACTTCACCGGCGCGTGCTCGTCGCCGAGCACCGAGCCGAGCCGCGAGTCGTCGTCGATCCGCACGCCGTGCTCGGAGAACGTGCCGCTGACCTCGCGGTGCTGCTCGCTCCCGACGATCTCCGGCAGGTGCTGCTCGAGGTCGCCACCGCGCGCGACATTCAGGATCTGGAAGCCGCGGCACACGGCGAGCACCGGCATGTCGCGCGCGAGCGCCGCCTGGAGCAGCGCGAGCTCGCCGCGGTCGCGCTCCGGGCGCAGACCGTTCGTCTCGGCGTGCGCCTCTGCGCCGTACGTCTCGGGATCGACGTCGTTGCCGCCGGAGAACACGATGCCGTCGAGCGCGTCGAGCGTCTCCTCGATCCCGTCGACGCTCGGCGGGATCAGCAGCGCCCGCGCGCCCGCGCGCTCGACCGCGCGCACGTAGTCGTACGGGATCAACGCCGCGTCGAGCTGCCAGTGCCCCCAGCTCGCGGGCTCGACGTACGTCGTGATGCCGACGAGCGGCCGGCTCATCCTCGCTCGAACAGCCGCTCGCGCTCGTACCCGGTCACGACTCCGTCGAAGAGCCGCTGCTCGGTCCGCGCGTAGTTGAGGTAGTGCTCGACGACCTCGTCGCCGAACGCGCCGCGCGCCATCGTTCCGTTCTCGAGCGCGGCGATCGCGTCGCGCAGCGCACCCGGGAACCGCTCGACGTCGGACTCGTACGCGTTGCCCTCGAACGCCGGCCCGAGCGGAAGCTCGTTCTCGATCCCGTGCAGACCGGACGCGATCAGCGCCGAGAACGCGAGATACGGATTCGCGTCGGCGCCGGGGATCCGCGTCTCCGCGCGCAGCGACGAGCCGTGCCCGACGATGCGGAAGCCGCACGTCCGGTTGTCGTATCCCCACGCGAGCGTCGTCGGCGCCCAGCTCGCGGCGGCGAAGCGCTTGTACGAGTTGATCGTCGGCGCGACGAAGATCGCCAGCTCGGCCGCGCACGCGATCTGTCCCGCGAGGTACTGCTTGAAGACGTCGGACTCGCCGGCGAACGCGGCCTTGCCGCGATGCCAGAGGCTCGAGTGGATGTGACACGACGAGCCGACCCACTCGTGATCCGGCTTCGCCATGAACGTCACCGACATCCCGTGCTGGTACGCGAGCGCCTTCAGCCCCGTCTTGTAGATCACGTGGTCGTCGGCGGCCTTCAGCGCGTCGGCGTAGCGGAAGTTGATCTCGTGCTGGCCCGGCCACGCCTCGCCCTTCGAGCTCTCGACCTTCATGCCGGCCGCCTGCATCGCGTTCCGCACCTCGCGCAGGAACGGCTCGTCGTAGCCGCTCGCGAGGATGTGGTAGTCGAGGATGTACGGCACCGACGGCGTCAGGTTGCTGAAGTTCTTCGCGCGCGCCTCCTCGTAGCTCTCCCGGAAGAGGAAGAACTCGAGCTCCGAGCCGAACTTCACCTCGTAGCCGAGCGCGGTCGCGCGCTCGAGCTGCGCCTTCAGCAGCTGCCGCGGCGACGGCGCGACCGGCGTCCCGTCGTGGCCGACGACGTCGCAGAGAACGAGCGCCGTCGCCTCGTGCCACGGGATCCGGCGCAGCGTGTCCATATCCGGCTGCATCCCGAAATCGCCGTAGCCGCTCTCCCAGCTCGCGAGCTTGTAGCCCGGGACCGGGTCCATCTCCATGTCGAGCGCGAGGAGGTAGTTGCAGCCCTCGACCTCGTGGCCGGAGTCGAGCTCGTCCAGGAAGAACTCCGCGTGGAGCCGCTTCCCCATCAGGCGCCCCTGCATGTCGGTGAACGCGGCGATCACCGTGTCCACCGCCCCGGTCTCGACCTCGGCGCGCAGCTCGTCGAGCGACAGCATGGCGCGACGATACACAGGACGCCCTTCCGGGGGCGGTATCCGTAGTTCCGGCCCCGGATTGCGGGGCAAGACGGATGCCGTTCGGCCGCGCCGGCGGCATCCTGAAGACCTCGACGAAAGGAGCCGAGATGTTCGAGACCATCGTCTGGGCGACCGACGGGTACGAGTTCGCGGACCGCGCGCTCGAGTACGTCACCGAGCTCGCCGACGTTCACAACTCGAAGATCGTCGCCGTCCACGCGAACAAGCTGATTCCCGGCCGCTACGGCACCGCGCCGACGCTCGCAGCCGAACCCGACCTGCGCGACAAGATCGCTCACCAGGTCTCGCGGCTCGAGGCGGACGGCTACGTCGCGGAGCTGAGGATCGTGACGGGCGGCATCGACGTCGCAACACTGATCGCGAACGTCGCGGACGACGTCGACGCGGGGCTGATCGTCGCGGGGACGCACGGGTACGGCGGATTCAAGGCCGCGGTTGTCGGCAGCGTGGCGCGCGCCCTGCTCCACGCGTCGCCTTGCCCGGTGCTCGTGATCCCGCCGAGGCGCGAGGCCGCGGCAATCGCCGAGCCGCGCGAGAAGGCCACGATCGCGTAGGCCCGACGCTCAGAAGGCGCAGCTCTCGCCTTCGGCGAGGATCCGCACCTCGATCCCCGGCGCAACCTCCCGGACGCGTGCGGCGAACGTCGCCGCCGCGTCCGGGTCGTACGCCGTGCGGCGGTAGATCGGCCGGTACGTGCCCCAGTGCACCGGCACCGCGATCCGCGGCCGCAGCCGCCGCGCCGCTTCCGCCGCGGCCGCGGGATCCATGTGGCCCGGCGGCAGCTTCGGCCCCCAGCCGGCGACCGGCAGCAGCGCGACGTCGAGCTGCGGCGCGAGCGACGCCATCCCGTCGAAGAGATCCGTGTCCCCGGCGAAGTAGACGTGCCGCGAGCCGTCGACGACGAAACCGAGCGACGGCAACTCGGGCGAGAGCGGCCTGCGCGCGGCGGCGTGCACGGCGTGCGTCGCGCGCACGCGAACCTCCCCCACGTCGAGCTCGTCGCCCTCCGCGACCTCGACGATCTCGCCGTCGATGCGACGGCGGCGCAGCAGCTTTGCCGCTCCGGCCGGAACTGCGACGCGCGCGGCGTCGACCGCTTCGAGCGAGCGCAGGTCGAGATGGTCGTAGTGGACGTGGGAGACGAGCACGAGGTCGAGCCGGCCGAGCACGGCGCCGGCAACCGGAGAGTCACGCTGGAGATGGCCGATGCGGCGGCGCAGCACGGGATCCGTCAGCACGCGCACGCCGTCGAGCTCGACGAGCACCGTGCTGTGCCCGAGCCATGTCAGCCGCGCGTCCGTCGCTCCCATATGCGAAGCTTGACGCATGAGCGGTATCGAGTGGTTCTGGACGATCGTCTGCTACGCCGTCGTCGCCGGCGGCGCCGTCATGGGCGGCTTCGTCGGCTACTACTGGTTCGTCGAGATCCCGAAGCGCGAGCTAGCTTCGCGTCACTGAATCGGGATCGACGCGCCGAACTGCGCGTCGGGCCTCGTCGTCACCTTGACGGAGAGCGTCCCCGGGCGAAGGTGCAGGCGCGGGAACTTCCAGGCGTTCGGCTTGACGACGATCGTCACCGGCTTCGAGCCGGGGACGCCGATCGTGAAGTGCGCCGCGTAGTAGCCGATGTTGTGGAGCTGCAGCGTGTAGAGCGTCGGCGCGACGTGATCCTGCGACAACTCGACGTTCCACCCGGTCGAGACGACGGCGAGCACGTAGAAGTTCGTCTTCGCAGCCGTGGGCCGCGCGCCTGCAGGGGCCGCCGCGACGAGCGCGACGACTGCGGTTGCTGCGGCGATGCGAAGCGCTGACGTCATCTGAACCTTCCTCCGGCAGCGCGCGCCGGCTCGGGTACCTCGTGCAGCCTAACCGGCGGCTCAGTCGGAACGAAGGCCTCTGTCTCCTCGGCCAACAGCTCGGCCAGGCCGTCCACGCCGACGGCGGCGACGATCGCGCGCTGGCGCACGGCCCCGTTCGCGCCCACGAGCACGGCCGCGTGCGCGAGCTCGTGCTCGCAGCCGAGCGCGGCCGCGTACGGCTCGAGCTCGCCGACGAGATTGCGGAGCACGTCGCGGGCCGGCCTCGCCCTGCCGTCGTCGAGATCGACGAGCTCGCCGTCCAGCCCGTCGCGCAGCGCGCGCCAGCGGTTCTCCGCGATCCGGTGCGTCTCGTGCACGGGCAGAACGTCGCCCGCGTCGTGCCGGTCGACGAGCGACGCGACGAGCGTCTGGCAGACGGCGGCGATGCCCGCGGCGTCGTCGATGCGCGTCTGCGCGTCCGCCGCGCGGATCTCCAGCGTTCCCTGCATCCCGTTCAGGCGCAGATCCCACCAGTGAAAGCTCGGATCGGGGATGACGCCGCCGCGTGCACCCCACGCGACGAAGTCCGAGTACTCCTGCCACGACGCGAACGCGGGCGGGATGCCGGAGCGCGGGCCGTCGTCCCTGAGCTTCAGCCGCGTCGACGCGAGACCCGTGTCGCGTCCCTCGAAGTACGGCGAGTTCGCGCCGAGCGCGGCGATCTCCGGGAGATACGAGCGGAGCGCGTTGTAGACGGCGACCGCACGATCGGCGCCGTCGACCGCGACGTGAACGTGGAGGCTGCACGGGAGACCGGCGCGCAGGAGCCACCGGAGCTCGCGGCCGATCTCGCGGTAGCGCCGCCGCGGCGTCAGCGCGGAGACCGTCGTCGCGGTCGGATGCGTGCCGACCGCCGCGATGCGGATCGATCCGCGCAGACGGTCGGCGAGGATTCGGCGCGCCGCAGCGAGCTCGCGAGCGACATCGGCGACCGTCGACGCCGACGGGGTCACGAGCTCGAGCTGCGCGCACCGAAGCTCGGGCTTGAAGCGGGAATCTCCGTCCAGCCGCGCGAGGACGTCCTCGGCCGCGTCGACCGGCAGGAACGTCACCGGGTCGAGCAGAAGCAGCTCCTCCTCGACGCCGACGGTGAGCGGCTGCGCATGTTCGAACCGGCGCCGCATCGCGAACGCGGGCGCGAAGCTCACCATGAGAACGCCGCCACGATGCTTGTCTCGGACTCGCCGGCGACGAGCTCCACCGGGACGCCGTACGCCTCGAGGCCGACCGCGAGCGCGTCGACGACCGCGCGTCGCCGCAGCGACCGGCGCGCGTGGTCGCCGGCGAGCGGCACGTACAGCAGCGACGGATACGCGCACGACGCACGCCACCCGTTCTCCGACTCGACGACGTCGCCCCAGAGCGCGACCCGCCCGAGCACTCGGATCCCTGCGCTGATCGGCGACGGCACGCCGAGGTAGCGCCGCGCGGCCGAACGCGCCGACGCGGCGTAGATCCCGCAGCTGCACTCCTCGTCCGGCGCGGGATGGTCGTTCCGGTAGACCCGCCACGGCCGCCACGGCGAGCGCCGCCGGTGCTCGCAGCGCGCCTCGAGCGGCCGGCCCGGCTCCCACACCGCGTTGACGAACACGCTCTGGAGAACGACGTCGCCGTCGAGCGGTGCGACGCGCCAGACCCGCCAGCCCTCGACGGGCTCGATGTAGTCGGGCGCGCCGCTCACGAGCGGGAGTCCCGTCGGCGGCCGGGTGTCGGCGCGGGCGGCTTCGCGGGCTCCTCACGCGTTCTCCGCCGTTGCGGCACCGGGTCGCGAATCGGCTCGATCGTGTACTTCCGCTGCGGCTTTCCGATCTCCATCGGCCCCCCTCGCGGCCGCGGTTCTACGATCCGGTCAGCGTCTTGCAGGAGCTGGCGTTCTTGAAAGCCGACTTCAGCTCGCCCTTCGGGTCGAGCTTCTGCAGGCTCGTAATCGTTGTCGACACGTCCTTGCCCATCGTCACGAGTGTCGCGCTGATCGTCGAGATCGCGGTGAGCACGCCGGCGGCTCCTGAGGCGTTGTCCATCGCATCGGTGATGGTCTGCGCGCTTGAGTTCAGCTCGTCCGAGAGCTGGTTGAGGTCGTCCTTCGCCTGCTGGCCGGACGCGGTGTCCGGCTTGCCGAGCTTCTTCAGATCACTTTGCGAGCGTCTGCGTTGCACCCTGCGCCGTCGTGACCGCCGCGTTCAGGGAGTCCTTCGTCACCCCGCCGGACGTTGCCGTCGACTGAAGGCTCTTCAGCGACGTCTCCCACGTCGAGAAGGCGCTGCAGACCCCGTTTGCCCAGGTCTCGGCCGACGTCGTGTTGTTGCTGCTGGAGCTGCCGCAGCCCGCGGCGGCGAGCGCGACAGCCGCAGCAGCAACCGCGGCGACGTACGGGATCCGGAGCCTCGACATCCGTCGTATCCGACCATTCCCGCGGCCGCTGAACCAGGTGGCGTGCATGTGGTGCGCACCCCTGCGTGGCACACTGCGCCGTGGTCTAGATGCCGGGGTGCTGGATCTCGGTGATGCGCTCGTCCTGCTGACCCTGCTGCGTCATCCCGGCGCGGTCGTCGCTCCCCGAGTACGCGGCATCGCCGTTCACAACCAGATAGATGACCGCGCCGAACACCGGGATGAGCACGATGATCAGGACCCACGCGCACTTCTTCACGCCGCTCATCCCTGGTTGAAGAAACCGCCGAGCACGAGTCCGTGGCACATGAAACTCACCTCCGGGAGATGTGCCGTGAACCGCGCACGCTAACGGGAAGGCCAATCTTCCGGCGGCTCCTCGGCCGCCGGGGGCTGCGCGTCGGTCGGAGACTCGGGCGGCAGTCCGGCGCCGAGCGGCCGCCGCGTGACCCTGCCCTGGTCGTCGACCGTGAGCAGCGTGCGCTCGTCGTCGCGGCGGATCACGGCTTCGAGCGGGCTCGAGCTTTCGACCGTCCAGCCTGACGCGACCGCGCTGGCGACCGCCGCGTCGAGAATCCGCGTGCGGCCGTCGAGAGCGTTGTCGTCCTGCTTCTTGCCCCGGCCGAGGAGATACGCGACCGCGGCGATCAGCCCGATCACGGCGGCGACGATCAGCACGATCGCCCACGTCGGGAACCCGCCGCCGCTTCCGCCGCCCGTGGTCTCGGTCGTCGTCGCGGTGGTCGCGGTGTCCTCCGTCGTGGAGGTCTCCGCCGTCGTTGCGGGCTGTGTTTCCGTAACGGTCAGCGTGGCCGTCCGCTCGGTGGTGACGGTGACCACGTCCGGCGCCGTCGTCGCTGTTTCGGTCAACGTCACCGTTATGTCGGTGGAGCTCGCGTTGCCTGCGCCGGACGCCGCCGCGACGACGAGGCCGGCGGCGAACGCGAGACAGGCGAGCGCGACGGCTGCGACGCGGACCACGGGCCCGCCGGGAAGGTGCTGCTTCACCGGCGGTCCGTGGTCCTGTCCATGCTCGCCGTACCGTCTCAGCGACGTGCGCGCGCGGACAGGCGGCGTCTACGACCGTTGCGCGGGTGCGGATACGAGCTAGGCCGCCGCGGCCGGGCCGCCGTAGCGGTCCCAGAGTTCGCCGAGCACCGTCGGCTTCAGATCGCGTTTGTGCAGCGTCGTCGCCGCGCCGCTGCGCTCGCCGCCGGCGGCCGCCTCGTCCGCCCATGCGGAGACAAGCACGACGATCGTCTCCGGCTGAAGCGCGAGGATCCTGCGCGACGCCTCGAAGCCGTTGATCCCGTCCATGCGGATGTCGAGGAGGACGAGGTCGGGCCGGAGCAGGACTGCAAGCTCGACCGCCTCCTCGCCAGAGCGCGCCGCGCCGGCGAGCTCGAAGCCGGGCGCCGCCCGGACGACGTCGCAGGCCGCGCGACGGCACGGCACGTTGTCGTCGACGACGAGCACACGGACCAGCGTTGAACCTCCCGTCCGCTCGGTCATTTCATGCCGACCGAAACCCGATGCCGCTTCATCCATCACCCCTGCCGCAAAGCTGACGGACTGATCCTTTCGGCGCAGGCGGATGGCCGCCCACATGCTCGCACTACGATCCGGCGGTCAAGCCCCTCAGGGAGGCGACGCCCCCGTTTCCGAGAGGAAAAGGAGGCTTGCAACCACTCTCCGGCTGACGTCGGTGTCGTCGGCGAGGTCGAGCTTGGCGAAGATCGAGTTGATGTTCTTCTCGACGGCGCGCTTGGTGAGGAACAGCGTCCGTGCGATCGCCGCGTTCGACTTGCCCTCCGCGACGCCGGCGAGCACCTCGCGCTCGCGCGGGGTCAGGTGCCCGAGCGGGGAGTTCTTCGCCCGCGTTCGCGCCTCGACGAGAACCTCGACCACCGCCGGGTCGACGACGGAGCCGCCCGTCGCGACCTCGCGGATCGCGCCCATCAGATGGTTGCGGTGGCCGATGTGCTCCTTGAGGAGATACGCGCGGCCCGCGGAGCCGTCCTCGAAGAGCTTGATCGCGTAGTGCGGGCTCACGTACTGGCTGATCACGACGACGCCGGTCTCCGGCGCCTGCTCGCGCAGCGCGGTCGCGGCGCGAATTCCCTCGTCGGAGTTCGACGGCGGCATCCGGATGTCGGTCACGACGACGTCGGGCTTGTGGCGCTCGACCGCCTGGATCAACGACGTGTAGTCGGAGCAGAACTCCGCGACCTCGACCTCGTCCTCCTGCTCGAGCACCTGCCGGATCCCCTCGCGGATCAGATACGCGTCCTCCGCGACAACGATGCGAAACATCCGTGCGTCCGCCTTGAGTTCGGGCGACGCCTGCGATTCGGTCTTGCTCACGCGCTCACCGTAACGGCGCCGTCGACGTCGGTGCCGCGACCGGGCGCCGACCGGATCGAAATCCGTCCGCCGATCGCGCCCAACCGGTCGAGCATGTTCGTCAGCCCCGTCGCGTCGGCCTCCTCGCCCGGCATGAAGCCGACGCCGTCGTCGGCGACCGAGAAACGCAGGAGATGCGGCTCCCACCAGAGGCGCAGCGTCACGGTCACGTCGGCGCCGCCGTGCTTCGCCGCGTTCTGGAGCGCCTCGAGGCAGCAGTAATAGACAGCGGTCTCGATCTCCTCCGGCAGCCGCCCGACGTCGTCGAGCTCGAGCCGGACCGGAACGCCGGCGCGGCCCGCGGCCTCCGCGAGTGCCTCGACGAGGCCCTCGTCGGCGAGGAGCGGCGGATAGATGCCGTGTGCGACGGAGCGAAGCTCGTCGAGCGCGCGGTCGAGGTCGTCGCCGATGCGGCTGAGCTGGCCGTCGAGCTTGCTCTCGGGTGCAGCCTGGCCGCGCGCGAGCTCCAGCTGGATGCGGACGGCGATCAGCATCTGCTGCGCGCTGTCGTGGAGGTCGCGTTCGATCTTCCTGCGCTCGGCGGACGCGGCGGCGACGAGGCGCTTCCGCGAGGCGCGGAGCGCCGCGATCGAGTCCAGCAGGTCCTGCTGGAGCCGCTGGTTCTCGAGCGCGAGGACGGTCTCAGCGCCGACTGCCTCGACGAGCTCGGGATCCTCCTCGAGCGCGGCGTCGTGGACGATCGCGACAAGCGGCTCGCCGTCACTGCGCTCGAACCTGCGCCACGTCGCGGCGTCGAGATCGTCGAGCTCAATGTCCTGACCGTGGCGGTCGACGTAGGCGTGCGACCGCGGCAGCCAGAACGCGAGCCGCGCGCGCGGGTCGTCGAGGACGCGCTGCACCGCGCGCTCGATCCCGACGACGGTCGTGCTCACGCCGAGCTCGCGCACCATCGACGCGAGCGCGGCGCCGACGTAGACGTACGCGAGGACGATCGAGGCGATGAAGCCGAACGGGAACAGGATCCACGTCGCGCCGAACGCGACCGAGCGCGGATCGTCGGGGGTGATGTGCACGCCGAACCAGTTCACCGAGATCTGGTTCATCGCGGCGGCGAGCGAGAGCAGGGTCGCGACGAGGTAGACCGGCATCAGGATCCGCCGGCGCGGATGGCTCGCCCGCACGAAACGATAGGCGAGGATCCACGAGCACGACCGCGAAGACGCCGACTCGGCCGACGGTGTCGATCCAGTGGGCGAAGGAGACCAGGGTCGCGTTGTGGGCGACCTGAAGCGGATTCGCCGGGCAGGCACCCGCGCAGCGCGCGAGCGGCAGCATCGGTTGGATCGTGGGCGCCAGGAGCGTCCTCGCCACGAAGCCGAAGACGAGAACCGCGCCGACGGCCGCGACGACGATCCGCGAGATCCGGTCGAGCCGGCCGGAGGGAAACGCGAGCACGAGCCAGACGAGGAAGAACGTGATCGGGGCCTCGGCGAGCACGCCGATGCTGTGGGCGACCGGCGACGACAAAGCGTCGAGGCTGGTCACGGTGCAGAAGAAGCCGAACGCGATCAGCAGCGGCCCGAGCGGGCTCCAGGGGCGGGCGCGCCGCCAGGCGAGCCCCGCGATCACATAGGCGACCAGCGTCGAGACGACCAGCGTCGCGAAGCCCGTCGGGCTGCCGACGAGACTCCCCGCGCTGATCGCGGTGGCAGCCACGGCGGCGACGACCAGCGCCGCGCCGAGGATCGCGAGCTCGGAGACGCGTCGTCTGGCGGCGCGCGAGCAGCGTGCCGGCGAACGGATGACCGCGGATCTCGCGGTCGGCGGCCGCGGCGGGCTGCGGTCGACTCCTCGCTCCACGCGTCCGGGCAGCGCGGGCAGCGAGATCTCCCGCGGTCCGTCCGTCGAGACGGGCGGACGCGGCTTTACGCCGGTGTGCTCAGTGGTCAAATGGCTCTGCGGCTCTCCGGACGCGATAGCTCCCCTCGCGGACCGGCCTGGTGGCTCCCCGCTGGGAGGATATCGCGCTGTACGAGTATGTGGGACGTCAGCCGACGCCGAACTCGTGCGCCCGGGCGACCGCTTCGACCCGGGACGAGACGCCGAGCTTGCGGTAGATCGCTTTCGTATGGCCGAGAACGGCGTCGAACGAGCACGTCGAGCTCGAGCCCGATCTCCCGGGTCGAGAGGCCGTCCGCGAGCAGGCGAAGCACGGCCAGCTCGCGCTCGGTCAGCGCGTCCGCGGGTGCCCCGGCCTCCTCATCGGCGGCGAGCCGGAGGGCGCCGGGGACGCCGTCGCAGCCGTCGATCCGGCGCAGGACCTCGCGGACGGCGAGGCTCTCGCCGAGCGCGCGGTGCAGGAGCTCCGCCGCCTCGAGCTCCGTCATCCGCAGGTCGGACGCGCGGATCTCGAGCGCGTCGCCGAGCGGGAACGGCGGGTCGACGCGGCCGGAGACGACGACCTGGAGCCCGGCCGGACTGTCGCGCAGCAGCTCCGACAGCGCGGCGTCGGCCGGCGCTGCCGGCGATCGCCTCGTAGCCGTCGAGGACGAGCACGACACGCTCGCTCCGCGCGACGCGCCCGAGCGCGGCGACGATCTCGGCCCGGAGCACGGACGGATCGGCGTCGGCCTCCGCGAGCGCGAGCCACGCGACCGGCCGCGTGCTCGTCGCGGCCCACTCGGCGAGGAGCGTCGTCTTCCCGAATCCGGCCGGTGCCGAGACGAGCGTCACCTCTCGCCGGACGCCGCTGTCGAGCAGATCGAGGAGCCGCGGGCGCGAGACGACGTCGCGGCGCAGGTGCGGCGGCCGCACCCGGGTCACGAGGGTCGTCGACGGCTCGACCCGGATCGTGTCCATCCGGTGAACGATGCGCGGACCTGTCGCCGTTTGGCAATCGCGCCCCCACGTCGGCGCGCGGGATACGGGCCGGTGCCGCTACTCCCCCGTTCGGGTGGAGAACGCGGCGACGCCCGTCCGCACCGTCGGGAAGAAGTTCTCCGGGCCGATCGCCGCGGTGACGCCGGTCGACTCGAAGACGTCTCGGAGCATTCCCTTCGCGCGCGCGACGGCGAGCAGGATGCCGGCGTCCGCGAGCTCGGCCCGCAGCTCGAGGAGCATGTCGACCGCCGTCGCGTCGACGTACGTCACGGCCTCGGCGTTCAGCAGCACCCAGCGCGGCTTCGGCTCCGCGCGCGCGACGAGGCCGAGCACCTGCTGGCGGAAGTAGAGCGCGTTCGGGAAGAAGATCGGCGCGTCGAACCGGTAGACGACGAGACCGGGCAGCGTCTCCGCGTCTTCGAGCCGCGTGATGTCGTGGTAGCCGTCGACGTCCTCGACCGCGCCGAGCACCGCGTCGTGCGGCCGCACCGCGCGGTAGACGAACACGCCGATCGAGAGCCCGACCGCGACGATGATCCCGTCGAGCAGCCCGAAGAGGAGCACGCCGGCGAACGCGGAGATCGCGAGCCCCAGCTCCCACGTGCGAACGCGCTTCAGCTTCAGGACGTCCTCGACGTCGATCAGCCCGATCGCCGCCGCGACGACGACGACGCCGAGCACCGCCTGCGGCAGCGGCTCGATCAGCGGCATCGCGAACGCGGCGAAGAGCGCGACGAGCGCCGGCGGTCGTCAGCGAGACGATGCGGGTCCGGCCGCCGGCGGCATCCGAGACCGCGGTGCGCGAGCCGCTCGACGACACGGGCATCCCGCCGGTGAACGCCGACGCGATCTGCGCGCCCGCGAGCCCCGCGAGGTCCTGGTTCGCGTCGAGCTCGTAGCCCCGCCGCCGCGCGAACACGCGGCCGTTCGCGGTCGCGTCGCCGAAGCCGACGAGCGCGAGCCCGATCGCAGGCAGCACGAGCCTCCGGACGTCGGCGAAGTGGATCGGCGGAGCCGCGATGGACGGCAGCCCGCGCGGGACGTGGCCGACCGTGGCGACGCCGTGCGACTTCAGGTCGAGCGAGACCGAGAGCAGCCAGCCGAGGACGACGAGCGAGAGCGCGACCGGGAAACGCGGCAGGTAGATCCGCAACACGATCGCGAGCCCGAGCAGCGCCGCGCTGAGCGCGACGGTCTTCCAGTGCGAGTCCGGCACCTCGCGCCCGAACTCTCCGATCCGGTGGATGAAGTCGTCGGACGAGATCGAGAGGCCGAAGAGCTTGCCGAGCTGGCTCGAGATGATCAGCACCGCGGTGCCGTTGATGTAGCCGAGCAGCACCGGCTTCGAGAGGAAGTCGGCCATGAAGCCGAGCCCGAGCAGCGAAGCCGACGAGCAGGACGACGCCGGCCATCAACGCGAGGAGCGCCGCGAGCTCGACGTAGCGCGGGCTCTGCGCGATCGCGATCGGCGCGAGCGCGGCGGCGGTGAGCGCGGCGGTCGCGCCCTCCGGGCCGACGATGACCTGCCGTGACGAGCCGAAGATCGCGTAGACGACGAGCGGGAGCAGCGTCGCGTAGATGCCGACCGACGGCGGGACGCCGGCGAGGCTCGCCATTCCGAGGCTCGCCGGAATCGCGATCGCCGCGACGCTGAGGCCGGCGATCACGTCGGTCCGCACGTGCGTGCGATCGGTGTGCCGGAGCTCGCCGATCCCCGGCGCGATCGCGAGCACCGACGTCAGATGGATGCTCTTTACCGCGTCGACGGGATGCGCGAACGCGGCGAGAAGGCCCGGCGGCTCTCGCCGTCGAGCCTCCCCGTCGCGTTCGTCAACGCGCATTGCTTACCGCGCGAGAATCTTCTGCTTCTCTGCGGAGAACTCGTCCTCGGAGAGGACGCCCTGCTCCCGGAGCTCCGCCAGCCGCTGGAGCTGCTCCATCGGGTCGATCGCGGCCGCAGGCGCGGCCGGTGCGACGACGCGCCGTCTCATGACCTTCCACGGACGCATCATCGCGCGTTCCGCTACGCGTCGACGGGCCCGAGCTCGAGACCGAGCGCGAGCATGATCTCGGGTGCCGCCGAGGCGACCTTCGGGAGCCCGACCTGCGGGGCGACGGCGACGAGGACGTTCACGATCTCCTCCGGCGAGACGCCGGCCTCGAGCGCGAACGCGATCTGCGCCATGTACGACGCCGGCGGCGCGTCGAGCGCGATCAGCACGGCGATCTTGATCAGCGAGTAGGTGCGCGGGTCGAAGCCCGACTCCTCGAGATTGTGGAGCTGCATCGCGAGCAGGACTCGATGATCGCCTCCTCGGCGTTGGCGAGAGCCTCGAGCGAGTCGGCGGTCTCCTGCGAAACATCGGCCATTTCGGTTCTCCTTCAGTCGGGACGAATGTCGCTTCGACCCTACGCGCAGGAACGCTCCCGCGGGAGCGTGGACGCCGGTCGGCCCGGGGGCGGCGGCCACCACCCGCAGGACGGCCGATTCCGGCTACAACCACAGGGTGAGCACCGTCCTGGCCCCCGGAGTCGGCGTCGCGCCGCGGCCGTTCCACGTGCTGTCGAAGCCGACGGGCGCGATCTGCAACCTCGACTGCGAGTACTGCTTCTTCCTCTCGAAGGAGGCGCTCTATCCCGGCAGCCGCTTTCGGATGGCGGACGAGCTGCTCGAGACGTACATCCGGCAGCTGATCGAGGCGCACGGCGACGCGCCGGAGGTGACGATCGCGTGGCAGGGCGGCGAGCCGACGATCATGGGCGTCGAGTTCTTCCGCCGCGCCACCGAGCTCGCGCGCGAGTACGCGCGCCCGGGCAGCGGATCGGGTACACGATCCAGACGAACGGGACGCTGCTCGACGACGACTGGGGCGAGCTCTTCCGCGAGCACGGCTATCTCGTCGGCATCTCGATCGACGGGCCGCGCGAGCTCCACGACGCGTACCGCGTCGACAAGGGCGGCAAGGGAACGTTCGACCGCGTCATCCACGGCCTCGACCTCCTGAAGAAGCACGAGGTCGAATGGAACGTCCTCACGACCGTGCACGCCGTCAACGAGGATCACGGGCGCGACGTGTACCGGTACTTCCGCGACGAGCTCGGCGCGACGTTCATGCAGTTCATCCCGATCGTCGAGCGCGCGAACGACACGGGCTTCCAGGAGGGCGACACCGTCACCGAGCGCTCGATCTCGCAGGACGGCTACGGACGCTTCCTCGTCGACGTCTTCGAGGAATGGGTGCGGCGCGACGTCGGGACGGTGTACGTGCAGATGTTCGACGTCGCGCTCGCGAACTGGGTCGGCGAGCCGCCCGGGCTCTGCGTCCACTCCGAGACGTGCGGCAGCGCGCTCGCGCTCGAGCACACCGGCGACCTCTACTCCTGCGACCACTACGTCGAGCCGAAGCACAAGCTCGGGAACATCCTCTTCACGCACATGCTCGACCTCGTCGACTCGAAGCAGCAGCGCGACGTTCGGACAGGCGAAGCTCGACACGCTGCCGCGGCAATGCCGCGAATGCGAGGTGCAGTTCGCGTGTCACGGCGGCTGCCCGAAGGACCGGATCGTGCGCGACGCCTACGGCGAGCCCGGGTCTGAACTACCTCTGCCCCAGCTTCCTCCGCTTCTTCGGTCACGTGCACGCGCCGATGCGGACGATGGGCGCGCTGCTCGCGGCCGGCCGCGCGCCGGCGGAGATCATGGCGGACTACGCCGCCGCCGATGCCCGCCGTGGCCGCAACGACCTGTGCACCTGCGCGTCCGGGCAGAAGTGGAAGAACTGCCACGGCGCCTGACAGACTCCCAGCGACGTGATTCTTCTTCTCTCGATCCTGCTCGTGATCTTCGTCCCCGTGCCGGAGCCGTGGGGCGCGGTCGTGATCATCGTCGGCTGCCTGTTCGAGATCGGCGAGATCGCGATCCTCCGCCGCTGGTCGAAGCATCTCGGCCACAAGCTCGAGCCGACGACGGGCGCCGAGGGAATGATCGGCACGACGGCGACGGTCGTCACGCCGTGTCGGCCCAACGGGAAGCGTGCGCGTCCACGGCGAGCTGTGGGAAGCGCGATGCGATGACGGCGCGGATCCGGGCGACTCGGTTCGCGTCGACGCGATCGACGGACTGCTGCTCGTCGTCTCGCCGCGCGCGTGACGACCTGGCTGCATCTCCTCGCGCTCGCCCTGCTCAGCTGCCTGTCGCCGACCGCGTTCGTCCCCGCGGTCATCCTGCTCGGCACCCGCAACGGGCCGCGCGCGCTCGTCGCGTACTTTGCCGGCGGCGTCATCTCGGTCACGGTCGTCGCAAGCCTCACCGCCGCCGGGTTCGGCACCGGCAGCAGCGGCGGGAGGTTCTCGACCGGCAAGGCAGCCTTCGAGCTTGCGGCGGGCCTTGCCTCGCTCGGGCTCGCGTTCTGGTTCTGGACGCGCCGCGACGCGCCGCAGAAACCGAAGCAGCCCAAGACAGGCACGCCCGCCTGGCTCCGCATGATCAACCGCGTCGGCTGGCCCGGCGCGTTCGTCTTCGGCCTCTTCTGGGTCAACGCCGTCTTCGCCGTCGACGCCGGGCTCGAGGTTGCGAATTCGGACTTCAGCACGGGCAAGGCCACCTTCGCGATCGTCGCGTACGCGGTCATCGCCTCGTGCGCGCCGCTCGTCGTGCTCGGCGTCTACCTCACGAACCGCGAGCGGGCCGAGGCGCGTCTCGCCGCGTTCCAGAGCTGGCTCGGACAGCACGGGAAGGCAGCGCTTGCAATCGTCTTCGCCGTCATCGGTCTCTACCTGACGACGGTCGGCGCGTACGCGCTGCTGTCCTGACGCGCGCCCCACTCCGTCACGGGTGCGCACGCCCTGTCCGGCGCGCGGCGCCGGTGCTCCGATGAGTGCCGATGTCCGGCTTGAACGCCTTGTATGTGCTGGCCGCGCCGTACGAGAACGTCGCAGGCGCGGCGGCCGACTTTGCCGCGCTGGAGGCGATCTACCTCGAGCCGGGCGCGGCGCACGGGTTCGACGCGGTCGTCGTCGTGCGCGACGACTTCGGCCAGGTGCTCGTCGTCGAGGAGAAGACCTCCGGCGCCGGCCTCGCGATCGGCGTCGCCGCGGCGCTTTTTCCGCCGATCGGCGTCGGAACCGCGCTCGCGCTCGGAGTCGGCGGCGGCGCCGCGGTCGGCGCACTCGTCCGCCACGTGCACCGCGACATCGCGCCGGAGGAGCTGCGCCGGCTCGCGGAGATGCTCGAGGCGGCGGAGGCGGGGCTGATTGCGGTCTACGACGAGCCGGTCGCGCGGCGCGTCGAGGCGACGGTCTCGGCGGGGAGCTGCACGATCATCCGCGCATCCGACGTCGATGCCGCGCGCCTTGTCCGCGAGGCCGACCCGGCGCTGTCCCGGTAGGGTCACGGTCTTTCCGCAGACGGCGAAAGGAGCACGATGCCCGAGCTCGGGCCGGTCGAGATGATTGTCGTCGAGTTCGACGGCTACCGCTTCAAGGGCGAGATCTGGCCCGAGCTGGAGCGGCTGAAGGAGCACGACATCATCCGCCTCATCGACCTTCTGGTGATCCGGAAGGACCGCTCGGGCGCGCTCGCCGTGCTCACCGCGACCGACCTGGACATCCAGGAGATGCTCGAGTTCGGCGCGATGATCGGAACGCTCGTCGGGTCGGGCGTCGCCGGCGAGGAGGGCTCCGCCGAAGGCATGCTCGCCGGTCTTTCGAAAGTGTCCACGGGGCACGTCTTCGACGAGTCGGAGGCGCAGAAGCTCGCCTCGGAGATCCCCGTCGGCACCGCCGTCGCGGTCGCGCTGATCGAGCACCGCTGGGCGATCCCGATTCGACGGGCGATCACGAACGCGGACGGCGAGATCCTCTCCGACGAGTGGCTTTCGCCGCAGACCCTGATCGAGCTCGGCCGCACCGCGAGCGCCGCGTCACCGCCCGAGCCGCCGACGAACGGCGCGAACGGGCGGAACGGCCACTAGAGCTCGCGCGGCACGACGAACGCGGTCAGCTCGGCGCCGCCCGCATCGAGCGCTGCCCACTCCGCCGCGATCGCAAGCGTCGCAAGCGCTCCCGTCGGAAAGCCGTCGCGCAGCCGCACGGTCTCGGCGCCGGCGAGCACGAGCGCGAGATCGGAGATCCCCGGGTTGTGACCGATCAGCAGCACCGAGCCGGCCGCCGCCGGCACCGTGCGGATCCGCTCGAGCAGCGCGTCCGACCACGCGCCGTAGAGCCCATCCTCGATCTCGACTACCGGCTCGCCGCCGAGCGACGGCAGGATCGCGTCGAGCGTCTGCCGCGTGCGCACGGCGGACGAGCAGAGCACGACGTCGGGCGCCACCTGCTCCTCGCGAAGGTGATCGGCGATCTTCTTCGCGGCGCGCCGGCCGCGCGGTGCGAGCGGCCGGTCGCGGTCCGCGAGCGATGCGTCGTTCCAGTCCGACTTCGCGTGACGGAGCAGGTAGAGGACGCGCGTGTCGCCTACAGGCCCTCCTCGATCTTGATGCGACCGTCGTCGGCGGCCTGCCGCAACGCGGCGTGATCCTTGTCGTTCTGGTCGGCGTACGCGCGGGAGAACTCGGCGACCGCGATGTCGAACACGTCGCCCTTGCCGAGATACTCCGCGATCGCGATGCGGTCGCCCGAACGCGCGTGTGCGCGCGCGAGCGTCCACCCGCAGACCGTTGCGTAGAGCTCGAGCCCCTTCGCGGTGATCACGTCGAGATCGGTTGACGTCTTCCAGTCCCAGAGCTGCCGGAAGTAGAAGTCGCGCGGAGTCTGATCGAGCGTCGTGTCCGCACCGACGTGGACCCAGCCCAGGAAGATGTCGCTCACCGCCTGCATCAGGCGCTGCCCCTCGAGCACGCGCTGGCCGTGGTTCGCGAACTCGCTCTTTCCGAGATAGGGCTCGAGCACCGACTCCTGCGCCTCCTTGATCTGGAGGAACAGCGGGTCGGAGCCGTCGCGGCCGAGCAGCAGCAGGATGAAGCAGCGCGTGCCGACGCTGCCGACGCCGACGACCTTCCGCGCCAGGTCGACCCAGCGGAACTGCTCGAGCAGGTGCCGCCGGTCGCGCTGCAGTGTGCGGCGATAGCTGCGGTAGGTGGCCTGGAGCTCCGCAGTGATCGCTTCCGCCCGGTCAGCGGCGAGATCCTCGAGGGTCACGATCAGCGGGGGATCCGAGATGATCCGCGGCTCGCCGTCGACCTCGCGGGTCAGCTTCGAGAAGGCCTTCATGCTGTCCTTCGTCCGTGCCTTCTCCACCGTCACCTTCATCTTGTCGGCCTGCTTCGTCTCGTTCCGGGCGCGCATCTCCGCCTCCAACGCAACGGCGTCGAGATCGCGAGTACCAGAGCTCGAGGTTGTTCATCCCCGCGAACTGCCGCATCGCCTCGCGGTACGCGCGGACGACGCCGAGCACCGCTGCATCGCGCTGTGCCTCGGTGAAGCGCCGGTCGCGGCCGGCGACCTCGAAGCTCGTCGCGAGCCGCTTGACGTCCCACTCGAACGGGCCGGGAAGCGTCTCGTCGAAGTCGTTGAGGTCGAACACGAGGCTCCGCTCCGGCGACGCGTAGCCGCCGAAGTTCGCGAGGTGCGCGTCGCCGCACAGCTGCACCTGGAGACCGGCGCGCGGAGTCGAGTTCAGATCGTGCGCCATGATCGCCGCCGCTCCGCGGTAGAACGTGAACGCCGAGACGAGCATGCGCCCGTAGCGGATCGGCACGAGCTCCGGCACGCGCGACGGCGCCTGCGCCTCGAGGATCGCAACCGGATCGCGGTCGTCCGCGAACCCGAGCGACGAATGGCTCGCACGCGGGCAGTCGCTCCGCGCGACACGACCGCGCGCGGCCCGCTCCTCCGCGCTGAAATGCTCGACCGCAGGCGGAGCTCCCGCCTTCTTGTCAGTCTTCTCCTCAACCTTCGCCATGACGCCCTCCTTCGCTGCCTGCCGTTCGCAAAGCCTCCCGGTTCGGGGCGGCTGTCAACAGAAGGTTCGCACGCGAGCGTTAACCGTGCTGTCACCACCCTCCAGAGGGGATGATTGAGCCGTGACGAGTTCCCGCCTCATGCCCGGAACCCGGGTGCAGCGCCTACGGGCGAGTCACAGCTACGGGATCGTGCTCATCCTCGTGGCCGCGACGTTCGTGTTCATCGAGCTCGCCGGCGACGCCCCGTGGACCGCGAGTGCGCTCCTCCTCCTCGAGTGCGCCACGCTGGTCGTCGCCCTCTGGACGTCGGGCTTCGCACGAACGGACTCTCGGATCAGCGTTGTACTCGTGGTCGGCTCGGTGGCGGTCGCCGCCGCCGTCCTGATCTGGTCCGGCAGCGTGCTCCTGGGCGCCGTCGCGCTGCTCTCGGCCGCCTTGACGTTCGCGATCGTCGGGATCGTTGCGCTCGGTGTCTTCGACCAGGGCGAGATCAACGGCCAGTCGGTGCTCGGCGCGATCACGATCTATCTCCAGCTCGGTTTCATCTTTCTCTTCATCTACGGCTCAATAGCCTCGTTCGGGAGCATGCCGCTGTTCGCGCAGGGAACGGACGGGACGCGCGCGATCCGGGCGTACTTCAGCTACATCACGCTCGCAACGGTCGGCTACGGCGACTACACACCGGGCACGCCGGTGACGCGCGTCGCGGCGGTGGCCGAGGCGCTGTCGGGGCAGCTCTACCTCGTGACCGTGATCGCGGTGCTCGTCTCGCGGATGCGCCCGAAGCGCCGCAGCGAGACCGAGTAGCTACGAGGTCAGCCCGGAGATGCCGTTGCGCAGCAGCGCGACGGCGACCAGCACGACGATCACGGCGACGATCGTCAGAGCGTGCTTCTCGAGGAAGTCCGCGCCCGCGCGAGCACCCGTCCGGCCCAGTCGGGCGCGACGAGCAGCGCAACGATCGCGAGCCCGAGTGGCAGGATCGACGCGAGCGTGAAGAAGAGCCAATCGACGCAGTACTCGGCCGCGCTCGGATTCGTCTCCGAGATCGTCTTGAGCGCGATCGGGATGAAGCCGCCGGGGTTGGCAAGCGTCGCGCCGGCGGCGACGACCGCGATCCACGGCGCGGTCGCGACCGAGCTCATCTTCTCCATCATTGCCGCTTCCTTCTTCGGGTCGAGCGGCTTACGCAGCTTTGTGGCGACCCAGAACAGCAGCAGCGCCGCGAACACGATGTCGAGGATCGCGACCCACGTCTTCGGCGACGACGGCGTCGACGACGCGGCGACGTTGCCGAGCACGAACGCCGCCAGGATGCCGATCGAGACGGTCGCGATGAACGCGCCGAGCCAGAACAAGATCCCCGTGCGCAACGGCCGCTTCGAGAGCACGAGCGCGAGGACGGAGAACGAGAGCGTCGTCGGCGAGAGCATCGCCGCGAGCGAGACGAGCACCAGTTCGGTGTCGATCCATCCCATGCCGCGGGACTCTACGATGCCCCGCCGACCGGCGCGTTACGGTGTCCCGGATGTCCTACGAGCACGACGTGGCGGATGTCGTGAAGACGGTCGAGGCGGTCGGCGCCCTGATCATGGTCGGTGGCGCACTCGCTTCGTTCGTCGTGTTCACGATCACCGCCTGGAACCCGCGGACGCGCGCCGGAACGTACGCCGCGCTCCGCCGCAACCTCGGCCGCTCGATCCTGCTCGGCCTCGAGGTGCTGATCCTCGCCGACATCGTGCGGACGATCATCGTCGCGCCGACGCTGACGAGCGTCGCCGTCCTCGGCGCGATCGTGTTGATCCGCGTCGTCCTCAGCTTCTCGCTCGAAGTCGAGATCGACGGCGTGTGGCCGTGGGGGCGCTGGCGCCGCGATCGCACCGCAGCGGGCGCCCCCACCGAGTAGGAGGGTTTGGCGGAATAGCGGCTGTGTCGCCGGGCCGCGCTGGACGGCGCGATGCGGCGTCCTCAGTCGCGCCGATAGTTCGAACTATCGGCGCTCCCTGCGTCCTTGCCTCGCACCGCCCATCGCACCCCGGCAACGAGCACCATCCCGCCAAACCCTCCTCGCCTACGTCCTGTTCGCAGCCTCGCGCGCGTCGAGCACGAGATACGAGAACGGGACGCGCTTGTTCGTCGCTTCGGTCATGTGCACGGCGAAGCCCTTCCCCGGCATGACCTCGACCCACGGCGCGCCCTTGCCCGGATCGCCCTGCAGCGTGACGATCACGTGCGAGTCGGCGCTGATGTGCGGGTCGCCGATGAATGCGTCGCCGCGGCGGTCGAGCGTGCCGCCGCCGACGCCGGTGAACGACGCGCGGCCCTCGACTGCGAGTGCTGCGCCGCCGGTCTGGTGCCGCGCGAGGACGCCGACGCCGCCCGTGATGTCGGTCTGGCCCCAGAGCCCACTCGGCGTCTGCACGGCCGGCAGGACGGGTGGTCCCGGCGGCTCGAGCGACGCTGCACCCCAGACGCCGATCAGCGGCGCGTTGCCGAGCACGCCGACGCTCTCGCCGGTGCCCTGGCCCCAGACGCCGGTGGCGAACGCCGGCACCTGCGTCACGTCGACCTCGGTCGGGCCGGCCGCGCCCCACATGCCGATCGACTTCGACTCGCCGAGCACGCCGATCGCCTCCGAGCGCCCGCAGACACCCGGCTCCGTCGCGCCGATGCCGTGCACGCCGGACGCCATCAGGCTGTAGAGCGCATCCTCGTCCTCCGTCGCGCCGCCCGTTGCGCCGACGAGACCGACGTTCGAGCTCGACATGCCGAGCACGCCCGGCATCGAGTCGCTGCGTGCGCAGACGCCGGACGCCTCCCCGGCGCCGACGAAGTGCGCGCCGGCCGGATCGAGCTCCGTCGGGCTGATCGGCGCCACCGGCCCGGAGAGGCCGATCACGCCGATGTGCGAGTCGGAGATCCCGATCGCGCCGGGATTCTCGCCGCCGGTGAACCAGCCGGCCGCCGCGGTCGTCCACGGCTGCGACTGGCGCGGCTTGCCCGCCTGGCCGAACACGCCCGTGCCCCCGAGCGAGCCCGCGCCGAGCAGGACGCGAACCGAGCCGTCGCCGAACGCGACCTCGAGCGCGTCGCCTGCGCCTCCGCCTCCGTTCGGGTCGGTCCGCTTCGTGAAGTTGAGCGACGTCGTCTCGTCGGCGTCGTTCGACGTGCCGAGCAACAGCGGCTCTCCCGTCGCTGCTGTCGCCGTCGAGACCCGCCCGAGCGCGGCCGCGGCAAGTGCGCCGAGACCGCCTGCAAGGACACCCCGCCGCCCGAGGGTCTTCGCCGGTGCTTCCATCGGTACTTCCTCCCCCTGACCCCTAGCTGCGCCGACGGTACCGCGCGCCGTGACGGCGCGCAACCGCTCAGATCTCGGCCGGAAGCGGGCCGGTGACGACGACCTCGCGCGACTTCAGCACGGAGCGCGTCTTCAGGTCGTAGTAGAGATACGTCGTCGCGATCGCGACGAACGGCATCGTCACCGTGTAGACGACACCTGCGATCACGTTGACGACGTTGAACGCGGCGCTCGTCGCGAGCAACAGCAGGCCGCCGACGAACGGGCCGAGAATCAAACCGCCGCCGGCGACGACGAGCGTGAAGAGGGCGACGCGCCACCAGTGTCCGCGCACGAGCGCCGAACTGCGTCGCAGCGCCCCGGGGCGTGTCTCCTCGTCGAGCTGGATCACCTGCGCGAGCAGCGACCAGCGCACGACCAACCACACTGCGAGCGGGATCGCGAAGAGCGTCAGATTCAGGATGCCGACGACGACAGCAGCGACGAGCACCCAGCCGAAGAGCACGGGAACGTTCGGAAGCGCCTTGCGATACGCCTCGAGCGCGCGCACCGGCTCGCCGCGGTCGATTGCCGCCATCGCGTATGCGGTCGCCGCCTGCACGAACGCGAGCGCGACGACCGTGAACAACAGTCCGACGCTGAACGCGAGTCCGGCGACGGAAACGCTCGACTCGCCCGCGGTCTCGACCCACGGCACGAACCCGACGATGTGGAAGAGCAGGTACTGCACCAGCGAAACAACGATGCCCACCGGAATGAACAGCAGCCCGATCCTGATGAACACACGGAAATGGGAGCGGTACATCCGCCAGGCCGACGTGATCAACTCGCCCCACGCGCGCCGGCGCGCGAGCCGGAGCGCGACGCCGCCGCGCCACGACGTCTGCGCCGCGGCGAAGAACAGCAGCAGGATCACCGCGACGAGCGCGAGCACTCCCGGCAGCGGGTTGCGGATGATCGCCGTCAGCAGATTCGACCCGCGCGCGACCGCGCCGCAGAAGAAGTCCGTCGCGCTCGAGCTGCCGAGGCCGCCGGTCGGCACCGCGTAGCTCCGCGCGCGCCAGCCTGCAGCCCACGTCAGCGGCTCCGTCCACTGGGTTTTCATGTTCGGGCCGGTCGGCCCGTTGTAGAACGCCGGCTGCAGCTCGCCCCAGCGGCCCTGGAACGCGAGCCACGGGTACTCGCGGAGATAGTCCGCGCTCGCCTCGGGGATCGTCACGACCGCCGGGCTCGTCTGCTCGTTCGGGCCGCGCGTGTCGTCACAGCCGACGCCCTGCTCCGCGCTGCGCCCGAGGAACAGTGCCGACGAGTAGAAGTTCGCGTGCGAGCCGGCCGCCGGATAGACGACGGGATGCGTACCGACCTTCTCGAGCTTCGACGAGTCCCATGACGCACGCTCGGCGCCCTCGTGCTGGCTGTAGCCGACCTCCGTCGGCTGCGTCTTCAGCGCGGCGTCCGCGTTCGGCGCGTCGAAGTTGAGCTGGATCATCTCCCAGTCGCCTTCGTGCAGGTTGTTGAAGTCGTTGAAGACGTAGAAGAACCAGTACTGCAGCGCGAGCTTGCCGGGGTGGGCGGCTTCCGTCGCGACGTGTGCGTAGACGGTCGGCTTGCCGTTCAAGGAGAGGCGCTTCGACCACGTCACGTACGTGCAGCCGGGATTCAGCGGGTCGCCGGGAAAGTCGAGGTGGTAGTCGAAGAGCCCGCGCGAGAGATCCTCCGCGGTCGGCGCGATCTTCACGATGTTCGTGCGATCCCACGGGCCGCGCAGCACGACCTCGTCGTTGGGAAGGATCACGTTGACATTCGACGGCGCGAGCGGCGCCGCGTCCTCGCAGCCGCGCACGTCAGTCGCGAGCCGCACGACGGGCGCGTACTTCTGTGCGAGCTGCGTCTCCGGCGTCGCCGCGGCGGCGCGGCCGGCGACTGCGAGCGCGACAAGACCGACGACGACGCAAAGGCGTGCCACCGTCGCATTGTCGAGCGGCGGGCGGACAGCCTTGAACGGGCGCCGGTGCAGCGGTACGCTCCCCGCCTCGACGTTCCAGACAGAGGTGGTGACCCATGCGGAAGTTCGGGATCCCCTCTGCGGCCCTCATCGTCACGGCCCTTTGGCTCGCGGCGCCGGTCTCCGCTGCGCCGGCGGCCGCCGCCGACACGCCGTTCATCAACACGACGCACCCGGCCCGCTTCGTCGTGTTCGTCGTCGTCTTCCTCGCGCTCCTCTGGTTCGGGATCGTCCTCTACGACCGCATCAGCGCGAACCGGCGGCAACGCGAGTTCATGAAGTTCGCAACGAAGCTCGTCGACGACCGGCACGGCAAAGGCCATACGCTGACGACGCGCGAAGCCGGTCTCCTGCTCAAGAAGGTCGCGGAGCCGCCGAAGACCGCGCCGGGACTGACGCGCACGCTGCTCGCGCTCGGTCTGCTGATGCTGATCGGGATCGCGTTGATCGCACTGCTCGTCAGCAGCGCGAGCGGCGCCGCCGATCTGCTGAAGACGCTCGTCGTCGCGCTGACGTCCGCGCTGACGACGATCCTCGGTTTCTACTTCGGGGCGAAGACGGCAAGCGATGCGGCGCCTCCGCGCCGCTCCGCCGCCACCGGCGGCCGGTGGCGTTCCGGGTGCACCGACGAACGTAGCGGCAACCGGCGCCGACGCGAGCGCCGTCGTCTCGTTCGCGCCGCCGTCCGACACCGGCGGGTCGCCGATCACCGGCTACACCGTGAACGCATACGCCGGCGACGCGATTGCGATGTCGGTGCAGTCGGCGACTGCTGACCCGGTGACGGTCACCGGCCTGACGAACGGCGCCGACTACACGTTCACGGTCATCGCGAGGAACGCGAGCGGCAACGGCCCGGAGTCGGCGCCGTCCGCGACAGTGACGCCGGGAACCTGAGTGCCGCATACGATCGGCGCGTGCTCTCCGACGCCGACATCCACGCCGAGCTCGAACGAACGCAGCAGCCGGGGCTGACGCTCGGCGTCACCGACCGGGACGCGACGCTCTCCGTCGGCACGTACGGCTTCGCGGAGCTCGCGTCGCGGACGGCGGTGACGCCGGAGACGCTGTTCGAGATCGGCTCGATCGGGAAGACGTTCACGGCGATCCTCGTTCTGCAGCTCGCGGACGAAGGCGCGATCGACGTCGACGCACCCGTTGCGCACTATCTGCCGTGGTTCGCGGTGCCTCAGCCGGACGGCGCCGCTGCGATCACGGTCGCGCATCTCCTGTCGCACACCGCGGGACTCGTCGCGGGGATCGACGGGACGCCGGAGGCGGCGTTCCAGGTCTGGTCGCTGCGCGACATTCCCGCGAGGTCGAGGCCGGGCGAGCGTTTCCACTACTCGAACGTCGGCTACAAGGCACTCGGGCTCGTGCTCGAGGCCGTCACGGGCGGCTCGTATCCGGAACTGCTGCGCGCGCGGATCCTCAAACCGCTCGGCATGTCGGCGACCGAGCCCGCGATCGCGAACGGGATGCGCGAGCGTCTCGCGGTCGGCTACGAGTCCTCCCCGCTCGCGCCGGCGACGTGGCTGGAGACCGCGACGGCCGACGGCTCGATCGCGTCGAACGCCGCCGACATGTGCGCGTTCGCGCGCATGCTGCTGCGCGGCGGCGAAGGCGTGCTGAGCGAGGCCGCGTTCGCGCGGATGAGCACCGTGCACGCGCGCGTCACCGACACCGCGGGCTACGGCTACGGGCTGATCGTGCGCGAGATCGACGGCCGCACGATCATCGGCCACGGCGGCGGCATGGTCGGGTACCTCGCGGCGCTGCAGGTCGACCCGGACGCCGGCATCGGCTCGGTCGTTCTCCAGAACGGCTACGGCACGAATCCGATGGCGCTCGCGCGGGTCGCCCTCGGCTTCCCGTTCGAGCCGTCGGCCGACGACGACGCGGCCGAGCAACCGCGGAGCAGGAGCCGCCGGCCGAGCTGCGCGCGATCGCCGGCAGCTACCGCTCGCACAATCCGTGGACGACGGGCTTCCGCGTCGTCGCGCGCGACGGCGAGCCGTGGCTCGTCTTCGCGTCGGCGCCGGACGGTTTCGACGACGAGCAGCCGCTCGTCCGCACCGACGACGGCTCGTTCCGGGTCGGCGAGGATCCACTCGGCCCGGAGAGCCTGCGCTTCGACACGGAGATCGACGGCCTCGCGCGGCGCGCATTGCTCTCCGGCTGGCCGTACTTCCGCGTCGACGCGTAGAAGCCGGGCCCCGGCCCCCGGTGCAGCGGGCCGGAGCCCGCGCATCGTTCAGCCGACGCGGAAGGTCGCGATCTTGGTCGCGGAACTGCCGGCCTTGATCGTGAGCTTCACCTTCAGCAGTTGGCCCTTCGCGCTCTTGGGAATCACGAAGGACAACTTCGCCGTGCCGTTGCCGAACGACTCGGCGTGCTGGATGATCTTCCCGTTCACGGACGGGTCACAGGTCATCGTTCCACTGGCCAGCGGCTTCCCCGTGTCGCTTCGCGTGACGGGGAACGAGACCGTGAAGCGCTTGCCTGCAACCGCCCGCGCCGGTGTCGTGACCGGAGCGCCGATCATCGGCTTGACGGCCACAGCCGGAGCCGTGGTCGTCGGAGCCGCGTTGAGGTCGAAGCTCCACAAGCCGTAGTTCGGAGCTTGGTCCTCGCCGAGCAGATTGCCGCTCGTGTCGTACCGCCCGGTGTCGACCCAGAACGAGAAGCCGGTCGTGACGCCGAGATCGGCCTTGCTGATCGTGAACGTCGCGTTGCCGCCGCTCATCGCCAACGCAAGCGACGCCGGCTTGGCTGCCTCGGCCCAGTCGCCGTTCACCCAGCGGAAGGTCCCGGCGGCGTAGACGCCGTCAGCGAGCCTCAGGCCGTCGAGCATGAGCTCGCAACCCGACGAGGATCCCGTCGCGCTACTGCGATCGGTGTCGATGTAGACCGATGCGTCCGTGAGATCGGCGTACGCGCTCGTCGTGACGACGAACGTGACCGTCCCCGAGGCGTCGCTCTTCGCCGAGACGCCCGTGACGTCGGGCGCTCCGCCCGTCGCGTCACCAACAGGGTCGGTGTAGGTCACCGTGTTGCCGGGGACGGTGGACGGACCCTGCTCTGGCGGACGCGGTGGTCACGGAAGCCGCTGCAAGACCAAGGGCCAGTGCGACACCGACGCCCGCAGACGCGAGAACCGCCTGCCGGAGTGTCATAGCACTCACCTCCTGTGCGGCCTGTCCGGGCTCGATCTCGACGACCGACGCCTGGACAGACATCCGCACGGTCGAGCGTCGCAGTCCGGTCGCCGAACGGCATCAGCAGAAGCGAGCGCCGCGGTTGCCTGAAACCACCGATCCGCGACGGGCGCGGCTCTCGCGGCGGTCTAGAGCAGATCCCAGAGGAGCCTGAAGCCGGTCCGCAGACGCTTCTGGTTCGCGAGCACGGCGACCGCGATCAACGTCGCGGCGGCGTAGGGCACGACCGAGCGCGCCTCGTCGTGCAGCGCGTCGAGGTCGGCGGCGAGTGCCTGCCGCTCGGCGGCGATCTCGAGGCGGATCTCTTCGACGGAACGGTCAGGCATGGCTCTTGATTGTGTCAATCGTTCGCTCCGTCTCGTCCACCGCATCCGACGGCCCCGAGAGCTTCTTGGCAAACCGTGACGCGAGGAGAACGGCGATCAGCGCGACGACGAGAACCGCCCCGGCGACGATGAGCAGCGCGAGCCACAGCGCGAAGTCCGAGTGAAGCGCGACGGCCGCCGACGCGAGCAGGAAGCCGATCGCGTACATCACGCACACGGCCGCGAGCGCGACGAGCCCGATCGCGATCCCGAGCGCCGTCGCCTTCCGCTTGCCCTCGAGCTTCGCGAGCTCGAGATTCAGCTGGGCGAGCGACACCAGCCGCTCCTGCACCCGCTTGGCCTGGCTGACGATGCCGAACATGCCCTCGAGCTTAACCGCGCGTCGGGGTAACGTGCCCCGGATGACCGCACCGACCTTCGGCATCTTCGACCACATCGAGGACATCCCGGGCACGCCGACGCACCGGCTGTTCAAGGATCGGCTCGAGCTGATCACGCTCGCCGACGAGGCGGGATTCACGGGCTTCCATCTGGCCGAGCACCACGGCTCCGACCTGTGCATGGCGCCGAACCAGGAGCTGTTCATCGCGGCCGCGTCGCAGGTGACGACGAAGATCCGGCTCGGCCCGATGGTGAAGCTGCTGCCGCTCCATCACCCGGTGCAGATCCTCGAGGACATGTGCGTCGCCGACCAGCTCACCGGCGGTCGCCTCGACTTCGGCGTCGGCCGCGGCGTCGCGCCGGTCGAGCACGCCTGGTTCGGGAGCGACTGGCGCGAGTCGCGGCAGCGCTTCGAGGACACGCTCGGCATCATCTGCGACGCGCTCGCGACCGGCGAGATCTCGAGCGAGAACAGCACGTACTACGACTTTCCGACGGCTCCGCTCTCGACGAAGCCGTTGCAGAATCCGATCCCGTTCTGGTATCCCGGGAGCCCGGTGGCCGCCGGCCGTCACGGCATGAACCTGATGTGGGCCGGCCCGATCGACCAGGCCGCGTACGACCTCTACGTCGAGGCGTGGCACGCGCACAAGGGCGACACGCTGCGCGTCGACGGCCCGGACGCGCGGCCGCGCGTCGGCTGCACGATGGTGCTCGCGATCGCGCCGACCGAGACGCGAGGCGCTCGACATCGCGCGCCGCGGCATGGACGGCCTCGTGCGCCGCGCCCGCAACGTGCACACGTACGACCACCTCGTGCTGCCGGAGGCGGAGTGCGAAGCGGCGCTCGCGCCGCTGAACGGGATCCTGTCCCACATCGAAGACGCGATCAGCCTCGGCGCCGGCACGACGGAGCAGATCACCGAGCGCTTCGCCGTCGATCCTCGAGCCCGGCCTCATCGACTACATCCTGCTGCAGCTTCCGACCGGCGACATGACCTTCGACGAGGCGAAGCGCACGGTGGAGCTGTTCGCGACGGAGGTCAAGCCGGAGCTCGAGAAGGCGTCGCTCGCCGTCCAGTAACGTGATCGCCGGACTGTCCCATCGCGAGCGGCTGCTCCTCGTAGCCGTGATCGTCGCGACCGTCGTGGCGGGTGTCTGCCACTACCTCTCCGTGCCGGCCGTTGCCGCCTTCGCCGCGGCGACCGTCGCCCTGGCCGGGCTGGCGTGGATCGTGAGCTTCTCGACGGAGCAGGTCGGCGAGCGGTACGGGCCTGCGGTCACCGGCGTGCTCCAGTCGACGCTCGGGAACCTGCCGGAGCTCTTCATCGTCATCTTCGCGTTGCGCGCAGGCGAGGTCGTCGTCGCGCAGACGTCGATCCTCGGCAGCCTGTTCGCGAACGCGCTGCTCGTGCTCGGTCTCGTCGTGATCGCCGGCGCATGGCGGTCGGGCGAGAACCTGATGCGCTTCAGTCCGCGCCTCCCGAACGACACCGCGACGCTGCTGATCCTGGCGAGCTTCGTGATTGTGCTGATCGGGATCTCGGTCGCCGCCAGCGACCACGCGTCGCACCATGTCGAGGGGATCTCGATCGCGGGAGCCGTCGTCCTGTTGATCACGTACGCCGCGTGGCTCGTGCCGTACCTCCGGTCAGACCCGTCAGCACAGCCGTCGCAGGAACAGCCCCGTGTCGCCCTCAACGCCGCGCTCGTCCTGCTGACGGTGGGCGGCATCGGCTCCGCGTTCGTCTCCGACTGGTTCGTGTCGGCCCTCTCGCCGGCGATGGACAAGCTCAATCTCTCGGAGGCATTCGCCGGAATCGTCGTCGTCGGCATCGCCGGCAATGCGGTGGAGAACACGACCGGCATCGTCCTCGCCTGGAAGGGGAAGGCCGATCTCGCGATCTCGGTCGTGAAGAACTCGGTCGCACAGGTGGCGGCGTTCCTCTTCCCGGTGCTCGTGCTGATCTCGCTGTTCTTCGCGAACTCGCTCACCTTTTCGCTCGCCCCGGTCTACATCGGCGCACTCCTGGTCGCCGCGCTGGCGGTGTGGCAGATCACAGGAGATGGTCAGGCAGCCGCGTTCGAGGGCGTCGCGCTCGTCGCCCTCTACGTCGTGCTGGCGGTGCTCACGCTCTACGAGTAGCTGCGCCGGCTAGCGGCACTTGGTCTTGAACGAACTGATGACCGCGGTCAGTCGCGGCGTCTTCGTCTCGATCTGTGCGTACGCCTGCTTCGCCGCCGCCTTGTTGTTGTTCAGCGTCGCGGTTTCGAGGCTGTGGTAGTTGGCGGTGAGGGAGTCGAAGCCCGCGCCGGCATTCGCAACCGCCGCTGCGCACGCGCCGGACTCGCCGGCCGCCTTCCAGAGATTCTGGAGAGCGCCGTCGAGAACGTGGGCCTGCGTGTAGAAGGCGGAGTAGCTCTTGGAGAGACAGGCCTTCGTCGTGCACTTCGAGGTGGCCGTGTCGATGTTGCCGGTGGCCAGGCCGAGCTTGGCGACCTCGATGCCGACCGCAGCGACAGCCGAGGCCGGAGGCGTCTTGGCCGCAGCCGGCAGCACGATCGCGAGGGCAGCGATACAGATCGCAGTGAGGGAGAGGATTCGCTTGGTCATGGGTTGCTTATCGGATCGGCGAGCGCCGGTCCTTAGGCAAACCCTCAGGGAACCCGAATATCCCTGGCGTCGCTCGCGGCGCGATTCTCGTCTTCGGTCAGCTCGCTCCGCCTGACCGGAGTCACGAACGACCAGTGCTTACCGACCGGGCAGCGCTGGAACCGCCACCAGCTCAGCCGGAACGCCTTCACGGAAACACCCGGAACCCAGATCGTCGTGAAGAGATGCCCGCGCCGGCATCGAACGACGACGTCACCGGCAAACCCGTAGCCGCGCCGCCTCAGGACCACCACTTCCGGAACCACGCTGGCCGCGACGAACAACAGCCGCCCAAGCCGCGAGCCCCGGCGGGAGCGGTCGCTTTTACGGCGGCGGGCGATCGTCATATTTCGACGATAGCTCCGAACGAAACAGCCGTGTCGCGGGGCTAGCCGCGGCGAAGCACGCCCGCGGCCAGCGCGATGACTCCCACGAGGGCGGCGACGACGCAGAACGATGTCGTCAGCGACGACGCCGAGGCGATGCCGCCGATCACTCCCGGTGCGACGAGGCCGCTCGCGTAGGCGACGACGGCGACGCCGGCAATGCTCCGCGCGGGATGGGCGCCCACGCGGCCGGCCGCCGCGAACACGACGGGGATGACGACGGCGAGGCCGACCCCGAGCAGCGCGAAGCCGAGGAGGCCGACGGCAAGGCTGGGCGCCAGCACGACCGCGACGGCGCCGACGAAGGCGCAGGCCCCTGAGATGCGGACGGTACGGACCGGCCCCAGCCTGCGGATCACGCGGTCGCCCATGAGTCTGACCGTCGCCATCGCGACGGCGAACGCCGAGACCGCGAGCGCTGCCACGCTCGCCGAGCCGCCGAGCTCGTTGCGGATGTAGAAGGCCGACCAGTCGGTTCCGGCCTGCTCGCCGAAGACGGCGCATAGGCCGACGAGCCCGATCAGGAGGACGGGCCGCGTCGGGAGCGCGAAGTGCGGCGGCGCAGGCGCGTCGGTCGTCGTCGGGTCGTCGATCAGCAGCTGCGCGACGGCGGCGCCGACCGCCGCGAGGACGAACGCCTCGACCGCGAACTGGACCCGCGTGTCGATGCCGGCGTGGGACGCGAGGGCCGAGACGGCCGACCCGACGAGAACGCCCACACTCCAGAAACCGTGCAGGCTCGACATCACCGACCGGCCGAACAGCTTCTCCACCAGGACGCCCTCCGCATTCATCGCCATGTCCGCGAGTCCCGCGACCGCGCCGAAGACGAGCAGGACGGCGCAGAGCGCTGCGAGCGACGCGGGCAGCGCCGGCAGGACGAGGCACGCGCACCACGCGACGATCGTGGCCGTGACGAACGGGCGAAGCGCGAAGCGGTGAGCGAGACGGCCAGAGAAGGGCATGGCGAGCAGGGCGCCGATCCCCGGCATGAGCAGCGCGATCCCGAGATGGCCGACACCGACACCGACGTGCGACGCGATCCACGGAATACGGGCCGCGAAGCTGCCGGTGACGCATCCGTGCACCGCAAACACCGCCGCCGTCCCGCGTCGCGCACGCCGGACGTCGGGAACGGGCGCGACCTGACCGGGTGTGGACGTCGCGACCCCGATCACCCTCCGAGACTATCCAGCGCGCGTCGAAGGGGTCAGACCCTGGGACATGCAACACCCCCCTTGCGACCCGAAGCGCAGCAGCTTCAGGGGTTCGAGATCGTCGCCCCACTCATGCAGCACGCCGCGCGAGGCCAGGAGGTCTTCAACGCGAGCCTCCAATCGCTGCTGCAGCGCCGGCTCGCCGGTTCCGAGCAGTTGCAGAATTGCAGCGCTCAGGAAGCCGGCCTCCCATCCCTGCGCTTCTTCGATTTCGGGCAGCCGCACCGTGAGCGAGTCAAAGTACGGCATCCAGCGCCGCTCGAGCCCGAACAACGTAGGCAGGAGATAGAGCGCGGATTGCGCTGCGTGAAGGCGACCGCCGACCTCATCACCGCGGCGCCAGGACTTCAGCGAACGCACAAAGCTGTTGAGATAGGAGTCGTACTCCTCCGCAACCCTGGAGAAGGCGACCTCGCCGCCGCGCTCGACGATGTCGCGCACGCGTCCACCGATTGAGCCGGTCTTGTCGACGATCACGTGCGCCGTGGCGTAGGTCGCTGTCCACCAGCCTGGGTTATCCGCCAACCAGTCGAGCCGACTCGGACTCTGGTAGAGGACATCTGCTTTCGGCGCGTCGATTACTTCGCGGCGTTCGAGAAGGGCACCGGCCGCCTTGCGCTCCTCGTACGCTTCGTCCGTGACGATCCGGATCAGGTCGTAATCCGAACCTGCCGAGGCATCGCCTGTCGCTCGCGATCCATGAAGGATCAGCGCGAGCGACGAGGGATCCGCATTGACCTCCGCCGCGATCTCGGCCAGCACGTCAGGCGTCGGCATGCTCAACCCTTCCAGCGTTGGCCGGACAATGATGGAGGCGGTGGGAATCGAACCCACGTCCGAAGCCGCACCGGAGAAGCGTCTACAAGCATAGGCCGCACTTTGATTTCGCCCGCCGGCCGGAGTGCAGCCGCCCTACCGACGGGCTAGCCATCCTTTGGTGTCGCGCTCCGGGCGATTGGCTTTCCCTCGGCGCCGAGCCCGTTGGTTAGCGCCGCTCCGGGCCACGGGCCCAACCCGGAAGGGCGTCGCTACCTAACCGAAATTAGGCAGCGAGTGCGAGCTGTTTGTCGTTCGCACTTGCGTTGTGCCGGTGGATTAACGAGGCCTACCGGCGACCTCGGCTTGCAGCTCAACCGGATGTATCGACCACGTCGAAACCAGGTCGCCCCCGTATGTGTGTCCGCGCATTCTAGCCGCGGATCGACTTCAGCTCGCGCTCGATTTGGCGCTTGGCGTCGCGGTCGGCGATGTCGCGCCGCTTGTCGTGGAGCTCCTTGCCGCGGGCGAGCGCGATCTCGACCTTCACGCGGCCGTCCTTGAAGTAGAGCTTGGTCGGGACGACGGTGAAACCCTTCTCCCTGACCTGGGCGTAGAGCTTGTCGATCTCGCGGCGGTGCAGGAGGAGCTTCCGCGAGCGGTCGGGCTCGTGGTTCGCACGGTTGCCCTGGCCGTACTCGGGCACGTGGAGGCCGAGGAGCCACGCCTCGCCCTCGCGCACCTCCGCGAACGCCTGCTGCAGAGTCGCCTTGCCCTCGCGCAGCGACTTGACCTCCGTCCCGGTGAGGACGAGGCCTGCTTCGTAGCGGTCGAGGAGGTGGTAGTCGTGCCGAGCGCGGCGGTTGTCCGCGATCAGCCTCTCGCCTTTTGCCCGGGCCATGTGTCGAAGTGTAGGGCCGGGTTGTCGGCGTCTTCGCGCGCGAACGAGACCACGACTTCGGACACTGCCAGCCTCGCTTGCACCGGCAGCTCGGGCAGGCTCGGCATGAGCCGGCGCAGCTCGTCCTTCCAGTCGGGGATCCGGTCGCGTCGTTCCGGTGCCACACACTCATCGTGCTCCTCTATTTCCTTGTGGCAACACCCCTTCCGGGGGATCCTCGTTATCGGCGGCCGGAGCGGTAGCCGCGCGCCATGAAGCAGCGGTCGCAGAGCGCGGCCCACGGCGCGGTGCGGGAGCCGCAGACGCGGCAGCGGCCGATCGACGGGTCGTCGATCTCGGCCCGGAGCTCGCGGACGACGCGTGCGGCGGCGGCCTCCTCGAGCGCGGCCGCCTTCTCGATCGTGACGCCGGCGACGCCGGGGTACTGCAGCGCGAACCAGCGGAGGATCGACGCCTCGCGCGCCGCCGCCTCCGCCTCCTCGAGGCTCGCGGCCGAGAGACGGGTCGGGTCGAGGATCCACTGGATCACCGTTCGCTGCGGGCGGTCGCCGGCGACGGCGCACGCGAGCATGCCGAGCAGCGGCAGCCCGTCCTCGTCGATCGGCGCCTGCACGAGCTTCCACACGTCGGCGAGCTCGAGCCGGCGGCGGCTGTGGTGCAGCGCGTCGCGGACGGCGTCGAGCCGCGCGAGCAGCGGCTGGATCGACTCGACCTGGAGCCAGCCGTCGACGCTCCAGTACGCGAGCGCCGCCTGCCGCCACGCGTGCAGTGCGGGCTCCAGCTCGTCCACCGACGACACGTTGAGATCGGACAGCTGCGGACGCAGGCGGCCGCTGTCGACGATGCGGTAGCCGTGATGGCCGCCGGGAAGCTCGACATGCGGCGTCAGCGCGTCACGGATCAGCTCCGGATCGGGGCTCGACCACGGGACGCCGGTGAGGACGCCGACGTGGCCGCGCTCGTGGAAGCCGAAGCGGCCCGCGCGGCCGGCGATCTGCGCGATCTCCCACGGCTCGAGGTCGCGGCGTTCCTTGCCGTCGAACTTCGTCGTCTCCGCGAACAGCAGCGTCTCGCACGGAAGGTTGACGCCGTGGCCGAGCACGTCGGTCGCGACGCACACCTCCGCCTTCCCCTCGATGAAGCGGTCGATCTCGACGCGGCGCGACGCGAGCGGCATCGCACCGTAGAGGCACGCGACCTTGCCGGGGTGCAGCTGGTTCAGCTCGCCGGCGAGGCCGATCACAGCGCGGCGCGAGAACGCGACGACGACGGTTGCCGGGGAGAGGCCCGCGATGCCGCGTTTGCCGAGCCAGTCGAGCGGCGCCTTTCGCTCGAAGAAGCGGATCTCCGCGTCGGGGAACGCGTGCTGCACGAGCGGCAGCGCCTCGACCGCGCCGAGCAGCAGGATGTGGCGGTATTCGCCGCCGAGCATCAGCCGCGTCCACGCGGAGCCGCGCTCGTCGTCTTCGGCCCACTGCACCTCGTCGAGGACGAGCGTCTCGCCGCGGAGCGGGGCCATCTCGGCGGTGCAGCAGACGATCGGCGCGTCCGGGTTGACGCGCTCCTCGCCGGTGACGAGGCCGACGAGCTCGTCGCCGATCTCCGCCGCGAGCCGCCGGTGCGCTTCCTGCGCGAGCATCCGCAGCGGCGCCGCGTAGACGCCGCGGCCGGTCTCGACGAGGAAGCGGAGCGCGTCATGCGTCTTCCCCGAGTTCGTCGGGCCGAGGTGTGCGATCACCGTCTCCGGCTCGGTGCGCCGCTCGGGCAGGCGGACGGTCAGCTCGGAGACAGGCTTGCGCCGCGGTTGCCGCGTGCGATGCCGAGTGCTGCGGCTCGGCCGCTTCTGTCGCTGGTTTCGTCCGTTGGCCACAGTCGCCACGGTAGCGGCGCGCGCCGACCGGGGCGCTTAGGCTCACATGTCGTGACGTGGCTGCTTCCGGTGATCGCGGTGACGGTGCTTGCCTTCGCGGCGGTGTCGCGGAAGCTCGAGGGGAGCGCGATCACGGCGGCGATGATCTTCACCGGGACGGGGCTGCTCGTCGGCGCGAAGACGTTCGGCCTCGTCGAGCCGAGCCCGGCCGGCGAGACGGTGAAGCTGCTCGCGGCGTCGACGCTTGCGGTCGTGCTCTTCGGCGATGCGGCGCGGATCGACCTTCGCGCGCTGCGGGAGGAGTACAACGTCCCGGCGCGGTTGCTCGGGATCGGGCTGCCGCTCGACGATCGCGGCGGGCTTCGTCGTCGCGCTCGGCGTGTTCGGTTCGCTCGGCTGGCCGGAGGCGCTCGTGCTCGCGGTGATCCTCGCGCCGACCGACGCGGCGCTCGGCCAGGCGGTCGTGACGCTGCCGGGCCTGCCGTCCCCGATCCGCCAGGGGCTCAACGTCGAGAGCGGCTTGAACGACGGCCTCTGCGTGCCGGTGTTCGCGATCGCGGTCGCGGTCGCATCGACGGAGGCCGGGCTGATCGGCCAGCACCGTGCGGTGACGCTGCTCGCCGAGGAGATCGGCTACGGCGTCATTGTCGGCGCGGCCGCCGGTGCCACCGCCGCTGCGGTCGTCGTCCTCGCCGGCGCGCGCGGCTGGGTCGAGCCGGTCTGGCTCCAGGTCGTGCCCGTCGCGGGCGCGGCGCTCGCCTACACGGCGGCCGACGCCGTCGGCGGGTCGGGATTCATCGCCGCCTTCGTCGGCGGGATGGTGTTCGGCGGCATACGCCGCCGGATCGGCGGCGAGGTCGGATATCTCGTGGAGGAACTCGGCGGCCTGCTCGCGGCGGCGACATTCGTCGTCTTCGGCGGCGCGCTGCTCGGGCCTGCGCTCGGGCACCTGACGTGGTCGGTCGCGATCTACGCCCTGCTGAGCCTGACGGTCGTGCGCATGGTGCCCGTCGCGATCGCGATGCTCGGCACGCACGCGCGGCCGCCCACAATCGGCTTCCTCGGCTGGTTCGGGCCGCGCGGGCTCGCATCGATCGTGTTCTCGGTCCTTCTCGTCGAGGCGCCGGGCACCCTGCCGCACGAGAACGTCATCCTGACAACCGTCTTCGTCACGATCGGCCTCTCGGTGCTCGCGCACGGCCTCAGCGCCGCCCCGCTCGCACGTCGCTACGCGCGGTGGTTCAACACGCAGCCCGGCGCCGAGGCACTCGCCGTCGAATCGGGCGCCACCGAGCGCGACGTCCGCTGGCGCATCGCTAAGGCCGGCCCGAAGTGAGATTCGTGTCCGGTGGCATTCCGGCGAGCGTGGTGGCCGCACCAGGCTGTTCTCGGGCGGGTGAAGGGCCTGCCCGGGTATCACGATCTGGAGAGCTACCCCGACGCCGATCTCCTCCCGGGACTCGTCGTGTTCCGTTTCGATGCGTCGCTGTTCTTCGCGAACGCTCGCACGTTTCGCGAGCAGATCCGCGTGCTCGCTTCCGCCGACCCGCCGCCGATCTGGATCGTCGTGGCAGCCGCGCCGATCTCGGACATCGACACGACGGCGTCGGACATGCTCGAAGACCTCGACGAGGCACTCAACGCGAAGGGGATCTCGCTCGTGTTCGCGGAGATGAAGGATCCCGTCCGGGAGAAGATCGAGCGCTACGGGCTTACGCGCACCATCAATCCGGAACACTTCTTCCCGACGCTCGGTGCTGCGATCGCCGCGTTTCGTCGTCAGACGGGCGCAGACTGGACTTCCGCACGGGGCGGTTGATCTCGCGACGAGAGCACGAGCTGGAGGCCGGCGAACACGACCAGGGCGACGCCGGCGCCGAGGAGCGAGCCCGCGACGACGTCCAGCAGCCAATGCACCTGAAGATAGGTGCGGCTCCACGCCATGCCGGCGATTCCCGCGACCGCGAGCCACCACCAAAGAACGCGCCGCCGGCCGACCTTCGTGAACAGGAGCACGGCCGCGACGCACGTTGCGCCGGCGAACGTGACGTGGCCGGAGGGAAACGACGCACCGGCGGGATGTACGAGACCGTCGGGAGGTCGCGGCCGATCGACGAGCGCTTTCACCACTGAGCTGAACAACGGCGCCAGAGCCTCGGTGACCGCGTACGCCAGCAGGGCCCACCAGCGCCTGGCCACGATCAGGACGACACCGATCCCGCCGACCACCAGAGCACGCCCGATCCCGCGACCGAGAGAGTTGAAGAACAGCGCGACGTGCTCGAGCAGCGATGTCTGGATCTCGCGCATCCAGTCGGCCCAGTGCTGCTCGACCGCGAGCGGCTTGGCGGGGACGAGCAGTGCCAACACGACGAAGAGCGACAGGCATCCCGCTCCGAGCAACAACGCCCGCCGTGGGCGCTTGAAGAAGTGCTCGGGCTGCGTCCTGCGCAGGAAGGACATCGACGTAGTCTGACCCGAAAGGTGGCGGAGGGCCGTTGGGGGGCGGCTTCGATAGGCTCGCGCGGATGAAACAACGCCCCGGCCGCATCGCGGCGATCGTGGCTCTCGTCGCCGCCGCGGTCGTGATCGTCTCGCTCGCGGTGCTCGTCGTTCGGAATGTCTCCCGCGCTCCTGGCCGTGCTCGGAGCGCTCGTGATCGCCGGGGCGGCCGGCTGGATCGCCGTTAGTCGTCGCGGCACGGTCCGAGTGCTCGCGGCGGTTGCCGCGGTAGCGGCGCTGATCGGCGGCGCGATCGCGCTGGTCGTTCTCGGCGCAGTCGACGAGCTCATCGTCCTCGTCCTCGCCACCGGCGCGTTTGCAGCCGTCACCCGGCGCGCGCGCCGCGGCGCGGCCGCCGCCCAGCCTGTCTCCCGTGCTGCACGGCCGCGCCGGGCGATCTTGCTCATGAACCCCAAATCGGGAGGAGGCAAGGTCGAACGATTCGACCTCGAAGGCGAAGCTCGGCGACGGGGGATCGAGCCTGTGCTACTTCACCCCGGCGACGATCTGCGAGCGCTCGCGCACGATGCAGCGCGGTCGGCCGACGTGATCGGGATGGCGGGCGGCGACGGCTCGCAGGCGCTCGTCGCCCAGGTCGCGATGGAGCACGATCTCCCGTACGTCTGTATCCCCGCCGGAACGCGAAACCACCTCGCGCTCGACCTCGGACTCAACCGCGAAGACGTCGTCGGCGCGCTCGACGCCTTCAGCGGCGGCCGCGAGCGCAGGATCGACCTCGCCTTCGTCAACGACCGGATCTTCGTCAACAACGTCTCGCTCGGGATCTACGCGGAGATCGTCCAGTCCGACGCCTACCGGAACGCGAAGCTCGCGACCGTCGAGACAGATGCTCCCCGAGCTACTCGGGCCCGACGCAACGCCCTTCGACCTCCGCTTCCGCGGCCCGGACGGCCGCGAGCAGGAGACGGCACAGCTCGTCCTCATCTCGAACAACCGCTACGTGCTCGACCGGCTCGGCGGCATCGGCACGCGCCCGCGCCTCGACACCGGCCGACTCGGGATCGTCGCAATCCACGTCGAGAACGCCGCGCAGGCGGCCAAGCTCGTGTCGCTGAACGCTGTCAGGACAGCTGTCCCATTTCGAGGGCTGGCTCGACTGGTCGGCCTCGGAGTTCGAGGTCGCATCGAGTGCGCCGGTCGCGACGGGCATCGACGGAGAGGCTGTCGTGCTCGAGCCACCGCTGCGTTTCACCATCGTCCCAGGGGCGCTCACCGTTCTGCTGCCGCCCGCGGTCTCCGGTCTCTCACCCGCAGCGCTGCAACCCGGCTTCACCGTCTCGACCCTGCGCGAGCTCTGGCAGCTCGCAGCAGGCGCTAGACCTTGAGGAAGCGGTGCAGCGTGATCCCGGAGCCGGCGGCGCCGAGGAGCAGGCCCGTGCCGAGCAGCGCGAGTGCGTTGAGCCCGAACGAGAGCGCGTGAACGTCTGAGCCGCCGCCGATGTGCGGCAGGATCGACGGCAGCGCGAGCTCCTTGCCGAGCATCAGCAGGAGCACCGCGAGCAACGAGCCGGCAAGACCCGCAGAGCAGGCCCTCGAGCATGAACGGGCCGCGCACGAACCAGTTCGTCGCGCCGACGAGCTTCATCACCTCGATCTCGCGACGCCGCGCGAAGATCGATAGCCGGATCGTGTTCGCGATCAGCAGCGTCGACGCGGTCACGAGCAGCACGACCGCGATCAGGAAGACGATCCAGATCACCTCGGCGATCGTCAGGACACGGTGCGCCGTCTTGCTCCCCCAGCGCACGTCGTCGACTCCCGCCCACTTCGCCTGCTGCACGAGCGCGCCGATCTGCGGCGTGTACTCGCCCTTCGTCGGCGTGACGACATACGAGTCGGGCAGCGGATTCGACGGGAGCTTCGACTTGAACAGGTCCGGGTACTTGCGCTCCATGATCTTGTACGCCTGGCCCTTCGAGACGAAGACGACCGTCTTCACGCGCTTGTGGTCGGCGCGGAGCTTCTGGCCGACCGCGTACTCCTGCTGCGGCGTCGCGGTGCCGGCGAAGTAGACCTGCACCTGAAGCTCGCTCTTCACATGGTTCGACCACGAGAGCACCCACGTGCCGAGCGCAATGAACAGGCCGAGCAGGAACATCCCGATCAGGACGGTCATCGTCGCGGCGACCGTCGTCGACAGGTTCGTGCTGATCGAGGACCACGCCTCGGAGAACAACAAGCGGACGCGGCTCATTCGGAGGTGTACCCCCCACGCCGCTCGTCGCGCGCGAGCCGGCCTTCCTCGAGCGCGATCACGCGCTTGCGCATCTTGTCGACCATCTCGCGGTCGTGCGTGACCATGAGGATCGTCGTGCCGGCGCGGTTGATCCGGTAGAGCAGCTGCATGATCCCGACGGACGTGTCGGGGTCGAGGTTTCCGGTCGGCTCGTCGCAGACGAGCAGCGGCGGATGGTTGACGACGGCGCGCGCGATCGAGACGCGCTGCTGCTCGCCGCCGGAGAGCTCGTCGGGCATCGAGTTCATCTTGTGCGCGAGCCCGACCATGTTCATCACCTCGGGCACCTTGCGCCGGATCGAGGTGCGGCTCTCACCCTGCACCTTCAGCGCGTACGCGACGTTCTCCGCCGCGGTGCGGCTCGGCAGCAGCTTGAAGTCCTGGAACACGCAGCCGACGTTGCGGCGCAGCAGCGGCACCTTGCTGTGCTTCAGCCGCGTCAGGTCGCGGCCGCCGACCATGATCCGCCCCTCCGTCGGCTCGACCTCCTTCAGCAGGAGCTTGATCAGCGTCGACTTGCCGGAGCCGGACGCGCCGACGATGAACACGAACTCGCCCTTCTCGATCACGAACGTCATGTCGCGGAGCGCGGTGACGTCGGGCTCGTACACCTTCGTCACGCCCTCGAACACGATCATCGCGCCGGGGCCGAGGCCCTGCGGCGACGAGAACTCCTGCTCCGGCGCGGACTCCTGGCGCTCGGGCATCACCGGGGCGAGTTCTGTCTCGAGTTCTGTCACGTCGTCCTGTACCGGTGGTGCAGCAGTGGGCGAGCGAGCCGTCGTCCGGGCCCGCGCCGGTCAGATGGCGGAAGGGTCAGTCTACCGAACCGTTCGGCGCGTTATCCGCCATTTCCTGCGGCTTTGAGCAGATAGGCACGAATGAAGCCGTCCAGCTCGCCGTCCAGCACGGCCTGCGTGTTCCCCATCTCGTAGTCCGTCCGGTGGTCCTTCACGAGCTGGTACGGATGGAGGACGTAGCTGCGCACGGCCGTGCCGCCGAAGCCCATGTTGACGCCGCCGCGCTCGCGCGCCAGCTCGGCCTCGCGCTCCTCCTCGGCGCGTTCGGCGAGCCGCGAGCGCAGGATCTTCATCGCCGTGTCCTTGTTCGACGACTGGCTGCGCTCGTTCTGGACTGCGACGACGATGCCCGACGGCATGTGCGTGATCCGCACCGCCGAGTCGGTCTTGTTCACGTGCTGGCCGCCGGCGCCGGACGAGCGGTACGTGTCGATGCGGAGGTCGTCGTCGTCGATCTCGACGGTGACGTCGTCGGGAAGCAGCGGCGCGACGATGACCTGCGCGAAGCTCGTGTGCCGGCGGTGCGCCGAGTCGAACGGGCTGAGCCGGACGAGACGATGCTTGCCGCGCTCCGCCTTCAGGATCCCGTATGCGTTGTCGCCCTTCACGGTGAACGTCGCCGACTTGATCCCGTACTCCTCGCCGGGGCTCGTCTCGAGCACGTCCGTCGGGAACCGCCGGTCCTCGGCCCAGCGGAGATACATGCGCAGCAGGATCTCCGCCCAGTCCTGCGCGTCGGTGCCGCCGGCGTCGGCCTGGATCGTGACGACGGCGTCGCCCGCGTCGTACTCGCCGGAGAACAGCGCGTCTTCCTGCAGCCGTTCCAGCTCGCCGCGCAGCGGGACGATGCTCTGCGCGACCTCGGCGGCGAGCGACTCGTCCATCGCGAGCAGCTCCTTCGCGTCCTCGTACTCGCGTGTCAGCCGGTCGTAACGGTCGACGCGCCGCGTCAACCGTGCGTGCTCGGCGGAGACGGCGGCTGCGCGCTGCTGGTCGTCCCAGAATCCCGGTTGTGCGAGCTCGGTCTCGAGCTCGGCGATGCGGCCCCTCAGCGAATCCGGGTCAAAGGTAACCACGGACCCAGTCGAGCTGGACCCCGATCTCGTCGAGCTGCTCCTGCAGTGAGAGTTCGCGTTCGTCGGCCATCGCGTCGCGGATGTTACTCGCAGGCGCGTACGCACCGATCACTAAGGTCTGCTCGCAATGGCGCACTCGCGTGCTCTTGTCATCGAGGCGGACGACCTCGGGCTCTCCCGGCCCTTCAACGAGGGGATCCGGCGGGCGGCAACCGACGGCTGGCTGACGAGCACCTGTATCCGCACGAACGGGACGGCCGTGGACGAGGCGTTCGACGACGTTCTCGCGTCTTGCCCCCATCTCGGTCTCGGCGTCCACCTGAACCTCGTCGAGGGCCACACGATGCGCGCGGACGTCGCCGAAGCGTCGGAGCTCTGCGCTCCCGACGGAACGTACCGACTCGGATTCGTCCAGCTCCTCCGCGCCGGACGCAACCCGCGCCTGCTCGCCGAGATCGAGGCCGACTTCCGCCAGCAGATCGAGACCGTGGTCGAGCGCCGCCGTCCGGACCACCTCAACGGACACCAGCACTGCCACCTCTCGCCGCCGATCTTCGACATCGTCTGCCGGCTCGCGAAGGAGTACGACGTCCCGTTCGTTCGCATCCCGTACGAGCGCGTGGCGTTCGCGGGACTCGGGTACCCGTGGACAGGGAACCGCACTCAACACCGTCAAGATGGCGGTCGTCCGCGCGCTCGTGCCACGGCTGCGGCCGATCGCGGCTCGCCACGGTGTGCGCGTCAACGACGGCTTCGTCGGACTGCTCTACACGGGCTTCATGGACGAGCGCTCGATCATGCGCGGGCTCGCGGCCGCCCCCAAGGAAGGGATCGTCGAGTTGCTGTTGCATCCGACCGCCGGCGCCGGGGAAGAGAAGGACGCGTATCTCCCGGGCACGCGCGCGTTCACAGTGAGCCCGTACAGGACGCACGAGTTGCAGATCGTCACCCGGGCCGACCTCGCAGAGCAGCTTCGGGAATCCGGTTGGGAGCTGACGAACTTCGCGGCGCTCGCCGGGTGGCCGGTTCCGGCGCGTCCCGCGCCGTTGCCGTCGAAGGTCGGTGCGACCGCGGCTGCGCGTCGTCGCAATCATCGACGAGACCGCGTTCTACCACCCCGAGTACCTGCGTCGTCTCATCCAGGAGTCGGTGCACGCCGACATCGTCGCCATCGCCCGCGTCTGCCTCCCGCGTGGCGGCCCGCTGTCGAGCTACCTCATGCGCAACGCGCGCCTGCTCGGCCTCCGCGAGCTGTTCACGCTCGGTGCGACGCAGACTGCCATCAAGCTCCAGGGCCTGTTCCCTCGCGCGGTCAAGGGGGAGCACGACGCGAGCGTGAAGTCGGTCGCCGAGCGGTTCGGGATTCCGTGCCGAACGATCGACAGCGTGCGCGGCGACGAGTTCGAGGCATGGGTGCGCTCCTTCGATCCCGACGTCGTGCTCTCGGCGAACTCGCTCATCTTCCCCGAGTCGCTGATCGAGGTGCCGCGGATCGCGACGATCAACAGGCACACCGGCCTGCTCCCGAGCTACGGCGGGCTCCTCCCCGTCTTTCGTGCCGTTCAGCACGGTGAGAGATGGGTCGGCGCCTCCGTGCATGTGATGACGCCCGAGATCGACGGCGGGCCGGTGATCGCCAGGCGGTGGATCCCCGTCGAGCCGGGCGACTCGCTCGACGATCTCTACGAGGTCGGGTTCACGCTGAGCGTCGACGCCACCGAAGAGGCCTTCGCGCTCCTCCGCGGACACGGTCGTGACGTGCCGCCGCTCCCGGACGAAGGACTCTCGAAGTCCTACTTCTCGTTCCCGAAGCCGGAGGACTGGCGCGAGTTCCGCGCGCGCGGCGGCAGGTTCGTCTAGATCCCGCGGACTACGTGCGCTTCGTGTCGCGCTCGTACGCGCGGCGCGCGAAGTACGCGGCGACGAGCGTCCAGGCTGCGACGACGACCCAGCCCGTCGCGCCCCAGCCGTTGCCGCCGACGCCGATGTGCGCGGCCTGGACGAGCCAGTACGACGGGCAGGACCTGCGCGATGTCGTGCATCACGCCGTGCTGCGAGATCGGGAACCAGACGCCGCCGAGGATCGACAGCGCGGCGGTCATCCCGCCGAGCGCCGGGCCGATCGAGTCCGGCGTGAGCAGGTGCCCGAACAGGATCCCGAGTGCCGCGAACGGGATCAGCCCGACGAGGATCAGCGCGGTCATCTCGCACCCACTCGTCCGCCGTCAGGCGCACGCCGAGCACGCGTTCCCGCCGCGTAGATGCAGCAGCGATCGTCAGCGACGCGAGCATGTAGCCGGTCAGCACCTTCGTCCGGAAGTACGTCCTCGGCGAGAGCGGCGTCAGGCGAAGCTGCCGGTTCCAGCCGGTCGCCCGCTCGGCGGCGATGCGCGCGCCCGAGCCGAGCACCGCGTTCATCGTCCCGAACGCGACAAGCCCGACCATCAAGTACAGCGGCGCCGAGATGCCGCTGCCGCCGAGGTTCGTGCTCGTGCCGGTTCGGTGCCGCGATCAGGAAGTAGAGCACCAGCGGGAAGCCGAGCGCGAGGATCATGAAGCGCTTGTTGCGGACGGTGCGCAGCAGCTCGTAGCGCGTGTAGGTCGCGAGCTTCACGCGTGCTCCTCGACTGCCGGTGAGCTCGACGAACGCGTCCTCGAGCGCGGCGCCTGCGATCTCGATGTCGCGCGCGGCGGGGAAGCGTTCGAGCAGCGCGCGAATCGCCGCGTCGGAATCGGAGCACGTGAGCACGATCGACTCGCCGCGGAGCTCGGCGCGCGTGACGCCGGCGAGCTTCTCGAGCTCGGCAGGCTGCGACGCCGGGCAGCGTCGCGCGGATGTGGCGCTGGCCGACCATCGCCTTGATCTCCGTCGGCGGCCCGTCGGCGACGACGCGCCCGTGCGCCATCAGGACGGCGCGGTCCGCGAACTCGTCCGCCTCCTCGAGGTAGTGCGTCGCGAAGATCACGGTCTTGCCGTGCGCGGCGAAGTCGCGCATCGTCGTCCAGAACGCGCGCCGCGACTCGACGTCCATCGCCACCGTCGGCTCGTCGAGGACGAGCAGATCGGGATTGCTGACGAGCGCGATCGCGAAGCGCGCACGTTGCGTCTCGCCGCCGGAGAGCTTCTGCGTCATCCGGTCGGCGATCTCGTCGATCCGCGTGAGCGTGATCGTCTCGTCGACGCCGAGCGGCCGCGGGTAGAGCGACGCGACCATCGCGATCAGCTCGCGCACCGTGAGATCGCGGATCAGCGATCCGGTCTGCAGCATCGCGCCGACGCGGCCCGCGGCGACGGCGTCCTGCGGCGACCCGCCGAACAGCTGCGCGCTGCCGGCGTCCGGGTCGAGCATGCCGAGCAGCATGTCGATCGTCGTCGACTTGCCCGGCACCGTTCGGCCCGAGCAGCGCGACCGTCTCCCCGGCGCGATCGTCGACGTCGATCCCGCGCACGGCCTGGACGTCGCCGAACGACTTCGTCAGGCCGCGCAGCGCGACGCCGGCGCTCGTCGCGCCCGCCGAGAGCGGTCTCTTCGACAGCTGCCATCTCGTCCATCGTGCCCGAACGAGCCACTGTCCCGCGACGGTCGCCGTTAACGGTGACAGTCACTGTTAAGACGCGGGACATGTCCTCGGTCGCAGCGCTCCGAGACCGCCGCACCGGCCGGCGCGGCTGGATAGAGCCCCGCAGGACGTGGCGGTTCTCTTAACGGGGACAGACCCCGTTAAGACGCGGGACATGTCTCGACGGCGAGCGCGTGCGCGACGTTGGACAGCGGCTACGGCACCGGTGCAGCTTCTCGGCCCTCGCCGGCGAGGACGCGGGCGAGCCCGTCGTCGAGCCGGCGCTGCCGCGTACGGCGCCGCAGGAGCAGGGCCAGCCCTGCGAGCACCACCACGAGCCCGGCGGCGCCGGCCGCGAGCGGCCACCAGCGAGGGCCGCTGCGGTCCGGAGCAAGGCGGAACGTCCGCGCGTCCACGAGCATCCAGCGGCGTCCGCTCGCGAAGCCCACGCCAAGCGTGCGGCCGCCGCCGCGAAGCGCGAGCCGCATGTTGTAGACGCCGCCCTCGCTGCCGAGCCACGGCAGCCCGACGCAGTGGGCGACGCCCCGGACGGTGTCGAGCGCGTGGACGAACGGGAAACCGCCCGGGTTGTCGTAGAGCGTGTAGACCCAGCGGCCGCCGGAGCTCGTCACCCGCGAGACCGGGTAGCCCTGCATCACCCAGCTCTTCTGCGTCCGGTCGGCGACGCGGCCCGGCAGCAGCGACCGCGTGCGCACGTCGAACGCGCGGACGACGTATCTCGACTGGTCGTTCTGGTTCACGTGCTGGATCAGGTAGAGGCGCTTGCCGTCGGGCGAGAGCGCGTCGAAGGCGAAGTCGCCTTTCAGGCTGACCGCGTCCCGCATGCGCAGCGTCCGCGGGTCGAGGAACATGAAGGCGCTTCTCGTATGCGGGAACGACGTTGGCACGTCGGCGAGAACGAGCGTCCTGCCGTCCGGCGAGAGTCCCGTGCCGTCGTTCGTGGAGACGACGAACGGCGTGCCCCAGTCGCCGATAAGGCTGACGGAGCCGACGACGCTGCCGTCACGCGTCGAAATCGCCTCGAGCATCGTGGTCGCCGTTTGGCCGGCTCCGACCGCGACGTAGCGCTGCGTGCCGTCGAGAGAAAGCACGCCGGTCGCGGACTGCACTGCGTACCCGATTGGACCGTCGGCGAGAGCCGCAGGTGCGGCGGCGAGTGCGAGAGCGACGGCCGTGCAGGCGACGATGCGGTGCATACGAGGGAGATACGCGCCGCACGGCACGAGAGGTCCCGTGTCAGGGGCGGCAGCACCAGCCGCCGACGGCGAACGAGCCGCCGAGCTGCTCGGAGATGTCTCCGACCGCGCGCAGCCGCCCGGTGCCGACGACGCGCAGGAACAGCCACTGGTCGGCCTGCGGCCACGTCACGAGCAGCCAGCGCGCGTCCGGCGACGGCACGACCTGTGCCAGTCGTCCGGTCGTGCGGAAGAGCGGGCGGGCCGCGCCGAGCAGCGAGACAACGGAGTCGCTCCCGCGCTCGCGAGAGCAGCGCGACGCGACGCGTCCCGGGAAGGAAGCTTGCGTCGCGGAACGTGCCGGACACCGACGTCACCAGCCTGCCGTGCTGCGTCGTAGATGCGCAGCCTCCGCGTTGTGACGACGAGTAGCCGCGCGCCGTCGTCCGACCACTCGAGCGTCGTCGGCAGCGGGCCGGCCGCGGTGCGGAAGAGCGTCCGACCGGACGCGGGCTCGAACGCCGCGCACGCGCCCGCGCAGGTCGGCGTACGCCAGCGCGAGCGCGCGGGCTGACGTGGCCTCGCGCCACGACGGCGCGACGCGGGCGGCGAGCGCCACCGCGCGATCGCCGGTGCCGTCCCCCGCGACGATCCGAAGGTGCCGGCCGCTCAGGTACGCGACGCGTGTGTCGGTCCGCCCTCCGGCCCAGCGTGGGAAGCGAACGTCGGGACGTGCGAGCGTCCAGCGGATGCTCCCGTTCGGCTCGAGGGCGGTGAGCTTGTTCCGATTCGCGGCGACGACGAAGCGTCCGAACGGCGACCACGAGCTCTGCGTGTAGTCGCCGAGCCGTCGCGCCGACCCGTCGGCACGCACGATCCAGCCGCCGGCGAGCACGTCGCCCTGCGCGGGAAGCGAGAACAGCGCCGGCCGCGCCGACGCGACGCCGATCGCCTTCCGCACCGACGTGATCACGGCTTCCCCCGGCGGCGTGAACGCGATCGCGGTCAGCGCCGCGACGGCGACGACGGCGAGTGCGAGTGCCGGGCGCAGACGGCGGCGGCGAACCGGTGTCGCGTCGCGCTCGGCGTACGCCGCCGCGACAACGGCCCACGTCCGCTCCTCCGCCTCGGCCTCACCGGGCGCGCGGAACCGCGAGAGCTCGTTCACGGCGTGCCCTCGAAATCGTCGGACAGTGCGTCGAGCCCCCGCCGCAACCGCGAGTTGACGGTCCCGCGGGGGAGATCGAGCATCAGCGCGATTTCGCCGGGGGTGTACTCGAGCAGGTAGCGGAGCACGATCACGGCGCGCTGCTCCGGCGGCAGCGACCCGAGCGCGCGGACGAGCTCCTCCAACTCGGCGACCGGCGCCGGATCGGCCGCGACCGCGTCGTCGACCTCGACCTCGCGGCGCAGCGTTCGGGCGCGCGCCCAGTCGATCGCGCGGTTGACGACGATCCGATGCAGCCACGGACCGAACGGGCGGCGGCGGTCGAAGCGGTCGAGCGCGCGGAGAGCGGCGAGGAATGCCTCCTGCGCGATGTCCTCCGCGCCGGCAGCGTCGTGGACGACGAGATACGCGGCACGGTAGGCGCGCGGCCAGTGTGCGCGATAGAGCGCCTCGACGGCCTCGACGGAACCGGCCTGTGCGCCTCGCACCCAGGCACGCTCGTCACGACCGGATACCGGCATCTCCGCAGACGAATACGTTCCGGCAGAGCCGAGAGGTCCATCGCCGACTGTACGGTCGCCGGGAGCCGAGAGGTCCACACGGCACGCTACCGCGCGCGAACTCAGTTCACGCGCCGTGGCACTTCTTGAACTTCTTGCCGCTGCCGCACCAGCACGGGTCGTTGCGGCCGACCTTGTCGTGCGGTCCCGCGTGCACCGGCTGCGGCGCCAGCGTCGCGCCGGCGAACGCGGCTGTGCTCGCGCCCGCGCCGAGCGCGGCGTCGATCACCTCGGCGCCCGCGGACGTCTCGTGCTCGTAGCGGAGATTGCCGTTCCCGCCCGGCGGCTGCTGCTGCGCGAGCTCCTGCTGCGCGTCCTGCGGCGCCAGCTCGGCGTGGAACAGATGCAGCACGACCTCGGCGCGGATCGACCGGCCGAGCGCCGTGAACATACGCTCGCCCTCGGCGGTGTACTCGACGAGCGGATCCTTCTGCGCCATCGAGCGAAGGTGCACGCCCTCGCGCAGGTAGTCCATGTTGTCGAGGTGCTCGCGCCAGCGGACGTCGACGACCTGGAGGATGACGAAGCGCTCGAGCTCGCGCATCAGCTCCGCGCCGAACTCGTCCTCCTTCGCGGTGTACTCGTCGCGCGCGTCCGACTTGAACTCCTCGACGAGCGCGTCGCGCGTGATCTCGCCGAGATCCTCGCGCAGCTCGGCCGCCGTGATCTCCGTCTGGTAGAGCGCGGCCATCGCGTTCGTCAGCGCCTCGAGATCCCACTCCTCCGCGTACGTCCTCCTGCGTGAACTCGCCGACGGTGTCCTCGACGACCTCGTCGATCCACATCCGCACCTGCTCCGACATGTCGTCGCCCGCGAGCACGTCGCGCCGCTGCTCGTAGATGCGTCCGCGGTGGCGGTTGAGCACGTCGTCGTACTTGAGGACGTTCTTGCGCTGGACGAAGTTCTGCTCCTCGACCTTCTTCTGCGCGCCCTCGATCTGGCGGCTGAGGATCTTGTGCTCCATCGGCTGGTCTTCCGGGATCTTGAAGCGCTCCATGATCCCCTTGATCCGGTCGCCGGCGAACAGCCGCACGAGGTCGTCCTCGCCGGAGAGGTAGAAGCGCGTCTCGCCGGGATCGCCCTGGCGGCCGGAACGGCCGCGGAGCTGGTTGTCGATGCGGCGCGACTCGTGGCGCTCGGTGCCGACGACGTACAGGCCGCCGAGCTCGCGCACGCCCTCGCCGAGCTTGATGTCGACGCCGCGGCCGGCCATGTTCGTCGCGATCGTGACCGCGCCCGGCTGGCCCGCGTCCGTGATGATCTCCGCCTCGCGCGCGTGCTCCTTCGCGTTCAGCACGTTGTGCTTGACGCCCTGGCGCGTGAGCAGCGCCGAAAGGTATTCCGACGTCTCGACGGCGATCGTGCCGACGAGCACCGGCTGGCCCTTCTCGCTGCGCTCCTTGATGTCGCGCGAGACGGCCTCGAACTTGCCTTCCTTCGTCTTGAAGATCAGGTCCTGCTCGTCGAGGCGCGCAACCCGCACGTTCGTCGGGATCTCGACGACGTTGAGGTTGTAGATCTCGACGAACTCCTTCTCCTCGGTCTTCGCGGTGCCGGTCATGCCGCCGAGCTTCTCGTAGAGGCGGAAGTAGTTCTGGAGCGTGATCGTCGCGAGCGTCTGGTGCTCCTCCTGGATGCGGACGCCCTCCTTCGCCTCGACCGCCTGGTGCAGGCCCTCGCTCCAGCGGCGGCCCTCCATGATCCGGCCGGTGAACTCGTCGACGATCTTCACCTCGCCGTCCTGGATCACGTAGTCGTCGTCGATGCTGTAGAGCGACTGCGCCTTCAGCGCCTGGACGAGGTGGTTGACGAGCTGCGCGTTCTGCGGCGCGTAGAGATTGTCGATTCGAAGCGCGCGCTCGATCTTCTCGACGCCCTGCTCGGTGACGGCGACGGTCTTGTGCTTCTCGTCGTACTCGTAGTCGGCGCCGGCTTCCTCGGCGGCACCCTTCGGGTCGCCGGGATGCGACTCGTGCGCGACGAGCCCGGTCGCGATGCGCGCGAAGTCGTAGTACGCCTGCGGCGCCATCTCGGGCTCGCCGGAGATGATCAGCGGCGTGCGCGCCTCGTCGATGAGGATCGAGTCGACCTCATCCACGATCGCGTAGTTGTGGCCGCGCTGCACGATCCCCTCGAGCGAGACCGACATGTTGTCGCGGAGATAGTCGAAGCCGAACTCCGAGTTCGTCCCGTACGTCACGTCGGCCTGGTACGCGTCGCGCCGCGGCTCGAACGGCATCATGTTCTCGATGAACGCGGTGCGCATCCCGAGCGCCTCGAAGACGGGAAGCGTCCACTGCTGGTCGCGCTGCGCGAGGTAGTCGTTCGTCGTGACGAGGTGCACGCCGTTGCCGGCGAGCGCGTTGAGGTACAGCGCCTGCGCGGCGACGAACGTCTTACCTTCGCCGGTCTTCATCTCGGCGATGTCGCCCTCGTGGAGGACGACGCCGCCCATCAGCTGGACGTCGAAGAGGCGGACGCCCATCGTCCGCTTGAACGACTCGCGCACCGCGGCGAACGCCTCGAAGAGCAGCTCGTCGAGGCTCTCGCCGTTCTCGCACCGCTGCTTGAAGTCGGCGGTCTTCTGGACGAGATCCGCGTCGGAGAGCTTCTCGAAGTCGTCCTCGAGCGTCCCGATGTACGCAGCCTGCTCGGCGAGCCGCTTGAGGCGGCGGCCCTCGCCCATCCGGAGGACTTTTTCGAAGGAACCGAGCTGCTGTGCCATGAGAGAAGGGTAGCGGTCAGAGGGCGGCTGCCCGGACCTCCCAGAGGTCGCCGTCGAGCCGGTCTGCGCGAACGGTGTATTCGCTCCCTTCGCGGGCTCCCCTCTCCTCCAGGGCGGGCAGGGAGCCGAACGAGCGCGCGTCGTCGATCGAGAATGTTGTGCCGTCGATCGTGTGCGTGACCTCGATGCTGTCGCCGCCGGGGCCGTCCGGGATCTCCAGCACCTCGATCCGCCGCGCCTGCACCGCCCACATCGTGTCGCCCTGACGGACGGCGCGCGCGCGGTACGGAGGACGGAGCTCCTGCTCGACCGCGGCCGCGAGCGGCTCGAGCGACTGGTCCGGCCCCTGTTCCACGAGCAGCGTGCCGTCCGGGAGCGCAACGAACGTCGCCTCGTCGCCGTCGATCCCGTGCGCCTCCGCAGTGACGGTCGCGTCCCACGTGCGCGGGCGCTGGAGGCCGTGCATTCCCACGTCGAGCGCCGGTGGACGCGCACCGTCCGGCGACGGCTGCGGCTCCGCCTGCACGGCGGCGGCCGCGTCGAGCCCCGCCTCGCGGGCAAGCTGCACGTGTAACGGCTCGCGCCGGCGGAACAGCCCCACTATTCGCTGGGCTCTTCGAGGACTGCGACGTGCTTGTCGGCGGTCTTGCGCTTTGCAGCGCGCTTGTTGCGCTCGTCCTTGATCTGGCGCATCAGCTTGTCGGTCAGCTCGTCGATCGACGCCTTCATGTCGCTCGACGACTCGCGCGCGCGCAGCGTGTGCCCCTTCATCCACACCGTCGCCTCCGCAACCTGGTTCGCCGCGATCGACGGGTTCCTCTCGACCGCGAGCTCGACCTCGACGCGCGTCAGCTCGTTCACCTGCTTGTCGAGCTTCGACAGCTTGCGCTCCGCGTAGCTTCGGATCGAATCGCTCACCTCGAGGTTCTTGCCCTTGACGTTGAGCTGCATGCCTGCCTCCTCGATTGAACGCTCTACTCCTGATTAGAGCATTCCAGGGTGTCGCACCGCCCGGGCGAAGGTGACCACGTCGATCGTCCTCGCGCCCACCACCCGGAGTGCCGAGGCGGCTGCGGAGACGGTGGCTCCTGTCGTGTAGACGTCGTCGACGAGGATCACGCGGGTCGGCGCGCGGGCGGTGCCGCGAAACGCGTGCGCGACGTTCTTGCGCCGCTCGGCGAGAGCGAGGCCGCGCTGGCGGCGGCCGGCGCCGCGCCGGGCGAGGAGCGGCTCGCAGCGGAGCTCCCAGCGCGCGGCGAGCGCGCGTGCGAGCCGCTCCGCCGGATGGTGGCCTCGCTCGAGGCGGCGGCCCGCGTCCGGCGGGACGAACGTCACGGTTGCGGCGGCCGGGCTGGGCAGCGTCGCCGCAACGACGCCGGCCGCCTCGTCCGCGAGCGCGCGCAGCCCGCGCTCCTTCCACGCGGAGACGATCCGCCGCACGGCGTCGTCGTACGCGACCGCGGCGCGCGCCGACGCGAACGCGATCCGCCGTCCGGCGCATTCGCGGCAGCGGGAGACAGGCCACGCCGTCGGCGCGCCGCAGCGCGCGCAGAGCGGCGGACCAAGCCGCGGCAAGCCGTCGAGGCAGCCGCCGCAGAGCTGCGTCCCGGCGACACCGCAGACGAGGCAGCGGCGCGGCAGGAGCAGGTCGAGCACGCCACCGACGCTAGCGCCGGGACCGTCACGAAACCGTCGCGGCTTACGCGACGGCCGCTTCGGCGTCGCGCAGCAGCACCTCAACCTGCGCGAACGCCGAGCGCCAGGTGTCCGTCGCGTGCAGGTCGAGCCCGAACGGCTCGAGCAGCGCGGCCGGCGACGCTGCCCCGCCCGTCGCGAGGAACTCCAGGTACAGCGGCACAAACGCCTCCGGATCCTCGTGATACCGGCCGTACAGCAGCAGCGCGACAAGATGCGCGAACGAGTACGCGTACGTGTAGAAGCGGACGTGGATGAAGTGCGGGATGTACGACCAGCCGAGCTTGTAGCCGTCCGGCAGCGTGAGCGAGTCGCCGTAGTAGGCCGCGTTCTCCTCGACCCAGATCTCCGACAGCCGCTCCGGCGTCAGCGTCCGCCCCTCCGCGCGCAGCGCGTACGCGCGCCGCTCGAAGCGCGCGAGCACGATCTGGCGGAAGATCGCGGCCATCGCGTGCTCCAGCCGGTCGACGACGAGCGCCCGCCGGGTCTGCTCGTCAGGCTCGAGCTCGAGGAGATAATCGTCGGCGATCAGCTGCGCGAACGTCGACGGCACCTCGGCCATTGCGATCCCGGTGCGGTGCGAGCGGAAGTTCTGGCGCTCCAGCGCGAGCGCGCCGTGCGTGACGTGGCCGAACTCGTGCGCGAGCGTGATCACGTCGCGGAAGCGTCCCGTGAAGTTCATCAGCACGAACGGGAGCGTCCGCTTCGACACTGTCGTGCAGTACGCACCGCTCGCCTTCCCCGCGCGCGGCGGCGCGTCGACGTGGCCCGCGTCGATGCACGCGCGGAAGATCTCGGAGAGCTTCGGCGAGAAACGGCCGAACGACGCGTCGACGATCTCCGCCGCCTCTGCCCACGGAAACTCGCGGCCCTCGCCGACCGGTGCGTACTGGTCGGCGAGCTCGAGCTTGTCCAGGCCGAGCAGCCCAGCCTTCGCCTCGAACCAGCGCCGCCCGATCACGTAGCTCTCCCCCGCCGCCGCGAACATCGACTCGACCGTCTCCGCGTCGAGCTCGTTGAGCATGTTCGTCGGCTGCATCGGATCGGCGAAGCCGCGCACGCGATCCATCGCGAGCCGGTCGCCGACGAGCGCGTCGTAACACGCCGCGAGCACCTCGACGCGCGGCTCGAGGCCGACGTAAAGCGCCTCGAGCGCGCCGCGGCGCAGCTCGCGCTCGGGCTGATACTGGTACGAGAGAAGAACGTTGACGGAGTGCGGCTCGACGCCGTCGCCCGCGTCGAACGGGATCTCGAGCGTCGCGACCTGGCGGTCGTGCAGCGACGCCCACGACGAGACGGCCGGCCTGCGCGCGTTGAGCGCCTGCTCCTCGAGCTCGCTCAGGACGTAGGGCTTCTCCTCGCGCAGGGTGCTGAGCTTGTGCGCGAAGCCGGCGAGCTCGGGCGACGCGAGCAGCGCCTCCGCGGCGTCGTCGTCGAGCGCGATCCACTCGAGGTCGACGAACACGAGCTCGTTCTCCGTCTCCGCTGCGATGTCGCGCGCGAATGTCGCGAGGTCGTTCGCCTCGACGTCGGCGGCGTCCATGTTCACGCGCGAGCTGCCGTAGACGCCGAGACGCGACGCGTCCTGCGCGAGGTCGTCGCACTCGTCCAGCAGCGCACGTAGGCTCGGCGCGTCGAGCCCGGCGATGCGGCCGCGGTAGCGCTCGGAAAACGCCTTCGCGCGCGCCGCGAGCTCTGTCCACTCGGTGCGGGCCTCGTCCGCGCTCGCTGCGAGCTCGGACAGGTTCCAGCGAACGTCTTCCGCGCTCGTCATGACCCCGGACATCCGGAGCAATCTAGTCGAGCGCGTACGCGTCGCGCGGCGGGAGTCCGTTCAGCGCGCGGAAGCGGTTGTCGGCATCGAGCAGCTGCTCGGCGTCGCCGATGTCGCGCCAGTCGCCCTCGAAGCGGTAGCCGTAGACGGGCTCGCGCGCGGCGAGCCACGCGACGAGGCGGCCGGGCTGGTCGGGCGAGTTGCCCTCGTCGAGGTAACGGCGGACGAGCGGGACGTGTGCACGGTGATAGAGGTACGTCGCTGTGGCGGCGAGCGTCGACCGCGGCCGCTCCGGCTTCTCCTCGAAGGACTCGACGCGGTCGCCGGGGCCGAGCTCGACGACGCCGTAGCGGCGTGCGAGCTCGAGGTCGCCGACGTCGTAGAGCGCGACTGCGCTCGCCTCGCCCTTCGCGCGCCACCAGGCGACGTACTCGGCGAGCGAGAAGTCGAAGAGGTTGTCGCCCGCGACGACGAACAGGTCGTCGCCGACGAGACCGGCTTCGTCGAGGACGAATGCGATGTCGCCGATCGCGCCGCGCCGGTCGTCCTCGCTCGTCGTGCCGTCGTCGTGGACGACGACGTCCTCGCGGCCGGCGGCCCACGCGTCGAACGACGCGGCGAACTTGTGGTTGGTGACGACGTGCACAGCGTCGATCTCGTCGACCTCGCGGATCCGGTCGAGCAGGTGGTCGAGCATCGGCCGGCCGCCGACCGGCAGCAGCGGCTTCGCGATCGTCTCGGTCAGCGGGTAGAGGCGCGTCGCGTAGCCCGCGGCGAGGACGATCGCCTTCATGCCGCGAGCGAGTCGGCGTACGGCGCGCGGTGGACGCCGCGCTCGGTGACGATCGCAGCGATCAGCTCGGCGGGCGTCACGTCGAAGGCGGGATTGCGCGCGGGAAAGCGCGTCGTGACCTCCGCCGGGTCGCGCTCCTCGATCGGGATTCCGGCGCCGGTCGGCGTCGCCCGATCGACCGTCGAGGTCGGCGCGACGATGACGAACGGGATCCCGTGATGCGCCGCGAGCACTGCGAGCGAGTATGTCCCGATCTTGTTCGCGGTGTCGCCGTTCGCGGCGATCCGGTCGGCGCCGGTGACGACGATGTCGACCTCGCCCGCGGCCATCAGCGAGCCCGCCGCGGAGTCGGCGATCACGGCGTGCGGAATCCCGACGGTCTCGAGCTCCCACGCGGTGAGGCGCGCGCCCTGGAGCAGCGGCCGCGTCTCGTCGACGAGCACGCGCTCGAGCAGGCCGCGCTCCCAGGCGGCGCGCAGCGCGCCGACCGCGGAGCCGTAGCCGCCGGTGGCGAGGCCGCCCGCGTTGCAGTGCGTGAGCGCGCGCGTGCCGGGCGCAAACAGCTCCGCGGCGTGCGCGGCCATGCGACGGCAGCGGTCGACCTCTTCTGCGTGAAGCGCGCGCGCCCGCTCGGGCGTCGGGTCGTCGCGGAGCTGCGCGAGCGCCCAGGCGAGATTGACCGCGGTCGGCCGAGAGTCCGCGAGAACGCGCTCGGCCGCGATGAGGTCCTCGCCGCGCAGCGCCGCGAGCGCGAGCGCGTACCCGGCGGCGACGCCGATCGCGGGCGCGCCGCGAACGACCATTGTGCGAATCGCGTCGGCGACCTCCGCCGCCGACGCGCATTCGACCTCGATCTCCTCGTCCGGCAGCCGCCGCTGGTCGAGCAGGACGACCGCGGGAATCGACTCGTCGAGCCGGACGATGCGTTCCGGTTCGAGTGCTTCGCTCATGGCCGTGGCCGGACAGGCCACGTCCCGGTGCCTGGCACCGAGACGTGACTCAACGGGACAGTTGTCCCGCAGGGCCGGATGCGAGATCCCATTCTCAGAGCCGATTGTGCGTCGCTCATGTCTCGAACGGCCACGTCCGGGTGCCTGGCACCGGACGTGGCTCGAGCGGGCCGGGCAGGTCCGAGCGGGCTCAGGTCCCCTCGTCCCAGGACGCCAGGTACTTCGCCTGCTCCTCCGTCAGCTGGTCGATGTCGATTCCCATCGTCGCGAGCTTCAGGCGCGCGATCTCCTTGTCGATGTCGGCCGGCACCGGATACACCTTCCGGTCGAGCTCGCCCGCGTGCTGGACCGCGTACTCGACGCCGAGCGCCTGGTTCGCGAAGGACATGTCCATCACGAGCGCCGGGTGCCCCTCGGCGGCGCGACAGGTTGACGAGCCGTCCGTCGGCGATCAGGTAGATCCGCCGGCCGTCCGCCATCGTGAACTCCTCGACGAACTCGCGCGCCATCCGCGTCTCGACTGCGAGGTCGCGCAGCGCCGGGATGTCGATCTCGACGTTGAAGTGACCCGTGTTCGAGAGGATCGCGCCGTCCTGCATCTTCTCGATGTGCTGACGCGCGATCACGTGCTTGTCGCCCGTCGCGGTGCAGAAGAGGTCGCCGGTCTGCGCGGCCTTCTCCATCGTCATCACGTCGAAGCCGTCCATGACCGCCTCGAGCGCGCGCATCGGGTCGACCTCGGTGACGATCACGTGCGAGCCGAGCCCGCGCGCGCGCGACGCGACGCCGCGCCCGACCCAGCCGTAGCCGGCGACGACGAACTTCTTGCCGGCGAGCAGCACGTTCGTCGCGCGGATGATCCCGTCGATCGTCGACTGGCCCGTGCCGTACCGGTTGTCGAAGAGGTGCTTCGTCTGCGCCTCGTTGACGGCGATGATCGGGAAGCCGAGCTTCCCGTCGCGCCTCGAGCGCCTTGAGGCGGATCACGCCGGTCGTCGTCTCCTCGGTGCCGGCGATGATGTCGCCGAGCTGCTCGCGCCGTGCCGAGTGGAGGACGCCGATCACGTCGGCGCCGTCGTCCATCGTCAGGTGCGGCTTGTGGTCGACGGCGGCCTCGATGTGCGAGTAGTAGCGTGTCGTGATCTTCGCCCTTGATCGCGAAGACGGAGATGTCGTACTCCTCGACGAGCGCCGCAGCGACGTCGTCCTGCGTCGAGAGCGGGTTCGAGGCGCACAGCACGACGTCGCCGCCGCCGGCCTGAAGCGTGCGCATCAGGTTGGCGGTCTCGGTCGTGACGTGCAGGCACGCCGCGATGCGGTAGCCGGCGAGCGGCTGCTCCTTCTCGAACCGTTCGCGGATCGCGGCGAGCACCGGCATCTGCCGGTCGGCCCACTCGATCCGCCGCTTGCCCTCGGCCGCGAGGGCGAGGTCTTTCACGTCATGGCGCTTCGTCGTTGCCATCGGTTCCTTTCGCTATGCGGCGAGGAGCCGCTCGTGTTTGCGCTGTTCCCATTCGACCCACGCGAGGTCGTCGGCGCCGGCAAGCCAGCCGTCGACGGCCTTGCGAAGCTCCGGCTCGCGGCGAAGCCGAGCAGCGAAGACGAGGTCGGAGATCTCGAGCCCGAAGCGGGAGCGGAGGTCGCGGAGCGAGCGGAGCTGGTTCAGCTCGCGCAGCCCGTAGAGCGCGATAGCCGCTGTCCCGGTGCGGGAGGGGACGACGAGGCCGACGCGCTCGAGGTAGCGCAGCATCCGCGGCGACCACGCCGTCCGCGCAGCCGCCTCGCCGACCTTCAGTCCGTCCACGGGACAGACCCTAACACAGGAGTGTCAGGGTTTGCTCGTGCCTTCGCGGCCGTACGCGTCCTCGAGCCGGACGACGTCGTCGAGGTGCGGCGTCGAGACCTCGATGATCGTCGTGTCCTCGATCGCCGTGATCCGGTGCACCGTGCCGGGCGTGTAGTGGAAGCAGGCGCCGGCGGCGATCGAGTCGGTCGCCAGCTCCTCGTCCCCCACCGCGCCGAGCTCGAGCCGCGCGAGGCCGCTCTGCACGTACCAGCTCTCGTCCTTCTGCTCGTGGTACTGGAGGCTGAGCGACTGGCCGGCGCGGACGAAGAGCACCTTGCCGACGTACAGCTCCGTCGCCGCCCAGATCAGCTCCCAGCCCCACGGCTTCTCGACGATGCGCGACTCGACCGCCCAGCGTTCGATGCCGCTCATGCGAGCCGCCGCTGCGGGCGCCATTCGGGATGTGCGTCCATGAACTCCTCCGCTTTCCGCAGGTCCTTGGGAGTGTTCACGGTGAGCCAGACGCCCTGGTGCCGATAGCCGCGCAGCTTGCCCTCGGCGGCGAGCTCGGGGAAGGTGCTCTGCTCGTGGTCGCCGCGCTCCGGGAGCCGCGCGAGCGCGTCCTCGCCGAGTGCGTAGACGCCGGAGTTCACCCAGTGCGGCAGCAACGGCGCCTCGCGGAAGCCGCTGACGACGCCGTCGTCGCCGAGGTCGACGACGCCGAACGGCGAGTGCACCTGCGCGACGACGATCGTCGCCGCGGCACCCGAGCGCTCGTGGTCGTCGAGCAGCGCGCGGAAGTCGACGTCGAGCAGCTCGTCGCCGTTCAGCGCGAGCACCGTGCCGGTCTCCTGCCGCTGCGCCGCGGCGAGGCGGAGGCCGCCGCCGCGTCCGAGCGGCTCGGGCTCGCCGACGGGGACGATCTCGGCGCCGAGTCCCGCGAGCACGTGGACGAAGAGCTCCTCCTGGCCGGCCTGGCACGCGACGATCACGCGCGACACGTCGGCCTCGACGAGCCGCGCGACGGTGTACTCGGCGAGCGGATAGCCCGCGACGGGAACGAGCGGCTTCGGGTGCCCCTGTGCGGCCTCGCCGAGGCGTTCCGCCTTTCCGCCCGCGAGCAGCAGCGCCTCCATCAGGCGCGGCCGATCCCTTCGTACTCGAAGCCCGGCCGCGCGCGTCGCAGCCGGGTCGAGAAGGTTGCGCCCGTCGATGATCAGCGGGCGCTCCATCGCATCGCGGATCTCCGGCGTCGCGAGCTCGCGCAGCTCGTTCCACTCCGTGACGATCACCGCCGCGTCGGCGCCGCGCACCGCGTCGAGCACGGAGTCGCAGAGCGTGACGCCGTGCAGGTCGTCGGGCTTGGCGACCGGATCCCACGCGCGCACCTCCGCGCCCTCGGCGAGCAGCCGGTACGCGATCACGCGACTCGGCGCCTCGCGCAGGTCGTCGGTGTTCGGCTTGAACGCGAGCCCGAGCAGCGCGACGCGTCTTGCCGCGCAGATTCGCGCCGAGGTGCCGCTGCAGCTTCTGGACGACGCGCCGCTTCTGCAGCTCGTTCACCTCCCACACCGCCTGGAGCAGTAGGAACGGATAGCCGGAGTTGCCCGCGAGCTGCTTCAGCGCCGTCACGTCCTTCGGGAAGCACGAACCGCCGAAACCGATGCCGGCGCGCAGGAAGTGCGGGCCGAGCCGGTGGTCGAGCCCGACGCCGCGCGCGACGTCGACGACGTCGGCGCCGACGAGCTCGCAGACGTTCGCGATCTCGTTGATGAAGCTGATGCGCGTCGAGAGAAACGCGTTCGCGGCGAGCTTCACGAGCTCGGACGACGAGACGTCCGTCCGCACGACCTCGGTCTCGATGCCGGTGTGCAGCTCGACGACACGGTCGCCGTCCGCGGCCTCGAACGCGCCGACACGATCCGGTCCGGCGTGCAGAAAGTCCGCGACGGCGCTGCCCTCGGCGAGGAACTCGGGGTTCGCGACGTACCCGACGTTCGTCAGGCCGCGCGCGTCGAGGCGCTCGCGGACGCGGATGCCCGTCCCGACCGGAACGGTGCTCTTCATCACGACGAGCGGCCGGCCCGGGATCGTCGCCGGCAGCTCGTCGACGACGGCCCAGACGGCGGAGAGATCGGCGTCGCCGGAATACGTCGGCGGCGTGCCGACCGCGACGTAGAGGAACTCCGCGCCGTCGACCGCCTCGTCGACGTCGAGGGTGAAATGCATGCGCTCGCGGTTCCGCTCGAGCACCGCGTCGAGGCCGGGCTCGTAGATCGGAACCTCGCCCGCGCGCAGGCGCTCGATCCGATCCGGCAGGACGTCACGGAGCACGACGTCGTGCCCGAGATCGGCGAAGCACGCCCCGGTGACGAGGCCGACGTAGCCGGCGCCGAACATCGCGATCCGCGACACGGGCGAGAGCCTACTTCCCGAGCGGCTGGAGGCCCTTGGCGATCGCGATCATCGTCTCGTTCGACAGCTCGTCGAGGAGCGTGTTCACGACCCAGTACGTCACGCGCCCGTGATGCAGCACGACCATGTGGATGTGGCCGCCGACCGTGTAGAGCGCGTACGTGCGGTGGTTGGCGCGGAAGGTGCCGGTCGCGCGGCGGAGGATCGGCGCGCTCGACCAGTTCGTCTCCTCGACCTGGTAATAGCTGAGCCCCGACACGAAGGTCATCACGACGGCCTTCTGGTACGGCGCCGGCTTGTAGACGCGGACGCCGTCGAGCGACGAGAGCGTCGAGCCCATCGCGATCGTGTGCGGCACGTACGGGCGGAACGGCAGCTTCGTCCGCGCCTCCTGGAGCTGGGTCAGCGTCAGGCCTGGGTTCGTCGTGACCGACGCGTGCTCGTGCGTCGGCGCGGGCTGCGGGGGCGTCGGCGGCGTCAGCGTGCCGCCGAAGTCGGCGCCGACGACCACCACGGTCAGCGGGTTCCCCGTCTGCTGCGCGAACGGCGCGATCACCGGCGTGAACGATGCGATCTTCGTGTCCGCGCCGAAGAGGTTCGCGAGCTGCTGCGCCGCGACGCGCGAGTTCGCCTGCACCGGGTCGTAGTAGACGACGGTCGTCTTGTAGTTCTGCGTCGGCGTGTTCGCCTCGACGAGCGGCGGCAGCTGCTCCGTGACGTAACCGAGCTGCGCGATCTTGTACGACGTGTCGCGCGCGAGACCCGCCGTCGTCGTCCCGTTGAGGACGAGCGTCGACACGCCGCCGGGCGGCAGGTTCGTCACGACGGGCGCCTTCGGCTTCAGCCCGAGCGCGGTCGCGTTCGCGCGCTTCGGCAGGCTGACGTCAGGGTTCTCGAACGAGTCGACGGCGGTCGAATCGCCTCCGGTCGACGCGATCAGCTCTGCGCCGTAGGCGCCGTACGGCTGGAGCTGGTTCTTGTCGATCGCGTTGCGGAAGAGGTGGCCGGCCTGAAGGTGGTAGCGCGAGCCCCGCGTACGACTCGATCTCTCCCATGCTCGGCGAGCCGCCGCCGGCACGGCCGACCTCGAGGAAGTGCTTCATCGAGCCGATGATCCCCGGCAGCTGCAGGATCGAGAAACCCGCCGCGAAGCGGTCCTTCAACGCCTCGACGAAGATCTGCTGGCGCGCGGTGCGGTAGATGTCCGAGTCCGTATGGCGGTAGCGGACGTAGTCGAGCGCCTGCTGGCCGTCGAGCATCTGGTATCCGGGATGGAGGTCGATCGTCGCCGTCCCGGTGTGCGGAGCGATGTAGTAGCGGCGGTCGACCTGGACGTACACGCCGTGCAGCTTGTTCACGAGCAGCTTGAACCCGTGGAAGTCGACGGTGACGATGTAGTTGATCGGCAGGCCGGTCAGGTGGCTGACCGTGTCGAGCGTGCCTTCCGCCCCGCATGTCGACCAGGCCGAGTTGATCCGGTCGGTCGTGCGCGGCACGTCGGAGCCGTTGCAGTAGATCGGGACGACGAGGTCGCGTGGGAACGACAGCATCGAGAGCGAGTTGTTCGTCGGGTCGGCGCGGACGAGCATCACCGTGTCGGAGCGCGAGCCGGCGACGCCGAAGCCGTCGGAGCCGGAGCGCGCGTCATAGCCGATGATCAGCGCCGTCGCAGGCTGGGACGGCGATGCGATCGGGTTGAGGTCCTTCTGCGCCTTCACGACGCCCTTCGAGTGGGCGCTGATCGCGTTCAGCGTCTGGTGGCCGTAGAGGTAGAGGCCGCCGCCGAGGCCCGCGACGATGACGAGGATCGCGACGAACGCCCAGCCGAGCACCCGGGCGAGGAAGCGGCCCGTCGAACGCCGCGGCGGATCCGGCTGCCGGTACTTGTGCACCGGCGTCGGCTCGACGACGATCGGCGGGAGGACTGAGTGGCCGTTGGTGTGGCCGTTGAGGGTCGCCGCGCGACCCATGCCTCTCTTCAGCGTCGTCCGCATGCGTGGGGGGCCGGCGCTCTGTCGCGGACGGCTCCGTCGAGGATAGCCGAGCCTGCGGCGAGGCCCGTCGGCCTACCGTCGGGCGCGGCGGTCGCTAGATCCCGGCGCCGAGGCGGCCGGAAAGCGTCTGCAGCAGCGCCTTCAACGCCGACGACGGCAGCGGCGTCCGCACCGAGAAGGAGTGCATGACGATGGTGATCCGGCCCTTGCCGAGCGCGTAGACGTCGCTCACGAGCGAGACCGGGGTCGAGCCGCGCTTGATCGCGAAGACGATCTGGTAGTGGAGCTGGCGGTCGGCGAGCCGCGCGGGCGACGAGAGCGACTTCGCAGACGCGATCCGGACGTTGAACTTCTTTCCGAGCTGGCTGCGGGCGTTCTCGAGCAGACAGGAGCGGAACAGCTTCAGTGTCGAGAGCCGCCAGTCGGTCTCTGCCTGCGCCGGAGTCTTGAAGATGTCGACCTCGCTGCCGAGCGACGTCACGCCGTCCGTCCAGAGGAACGTCGGGTCGATCTGCGCGGTCTGCACGAGCTTGGACTCGTTCGGTTCCGTCGTGCACGGCGGCGACTTCGGATGGGCCGGCGCCAGCTTCCAGCCCGCGGCGAGGTCGCTCGCACGGAGAGCCAGCGAGTTTGCGAGCTTCGTGTCGGCGGCCGTGTGCTTCTGCTGCGGATCCTTCGGATCGCGCGCAGCAGTCGCCGACGCGGCGAGCGCACACGCCGCGAGCACGAGGACGATGACCGGGACAGCGCGCATTCCTCGACGCTAGGACGCGGCCGTGGCCCGGTCAAGGGCCGGTTCGCGGGCCGGCTCGTAGCCGAGGTTCGGCGCGAGGCGGCGTTCGGCCTCCGCGATCGTGCAGCCCTGGCGCTCGGCGTAGTCCTCGACCTGGTCGCGGCCGATGCGGCCCACCGAGAAGTAGCGCGCCTGCGGGTGCGCGAGATAGATGCCGCTCACGCTCGCGGCGGGCGTCATCGCGTACGTCTCGGTGAGCGCGAGGCCGGCGGCCTCGGCGTCGAGCAGGGCGAACAGCTCGCGTTTCTCCGTGTGGTCCGGGCAGGCGGGATACCCGAAGGCCGGACGGATGCCGCGGTAGCGCTCCTCGATCAGTTGTGTGTGCTCGAGCTTCGGGCCGGTCTCGTACCAGGCACGACGCGCGACCTCGTGCATGTACTCGGCGAAGGCCTCGGCGAGGCGGTCGGCGAGCGCCTTGACCATGATCGCGCTGTAGTCGTCGTGCTCGGCCTCGAACCGGGAGGCGAGCTCGTCGGCGCCGAGCCCGGCGGTGACCGCGAACGCACCGATGTGGTCTCCGGCCGGCGCGAAGTAGTCGGCGAGGCACCGGTTCGGGCGCGAGTCGCCGTGATCGGGCTGCTGGCGCAGGAACGAAAAGCGAAGAGGATCACCGTTGTCACTGTTGACAACGATATCGTCGCCGTCGGACGACGCCGGCCAGAACCCGTAGACGCCGCGCGCCTGGAGGAGCCCGTCACGGACGATCTCGTCGAGCAGCCGCTGCGCGTCGTCGAAGAGCTCGCGCGCCGCCGGCTGCTCGAGGATCGCCGGGTAGCGCCCCTTCAGCTCCCAGGTGTGGAAGAAGAACTGCCAGTCGATGTACTCGACGAGCGTCGAGAGCTCCGGCTCGACGAACCGCGTGCCGATGAACGGCGGCGCCGGCAGCTCGTCGAACGGAACGCGGTGCCGGTTCTCGCGCGCCTTCTCGAGCGGCAGCAGCGGCTTGCGGTCGCGCTCCGCGTGCTGTTCGCGCAGCCTCTCCTGGAGCTCGCGGTTCTCGTCGTCCAGCCGCACGCGGCGCTCCGGATGCAGGAGATCGGAGACGACGCCGACGGCGCGCGACGCGTCGTGCACGTGGACGACCGGCGACGAGTACTCGGGCGCGATTCGCACCGCCGTGTGCTGGCGCGACGTCGTCGCGCCGCCGATCAGCAGCGGCAGCGAGAGCCCGCGCCGCTCCATCTCGCGCGCGATGTCGACCATCTGGTCGAGCGACGGCGTGATCAGCCCCGAGAGACCGACGAGATCCGCGCCCTCGGCGAGCGCCGTGTCGAGGATCCGGTCGCCGGGCACCATCACGCCGAGATCGATGACCTCGTAGTTGTTGCAGCCGAGCACGACGCCGACGATGTTCTTGCCGATGTCGTGCACGTCGCCCTTGACCGTCGCCATCACGATCTTCCCCTGCGCCGGCCGGCCCTCGCCCTTCTCCTCCTCCATGAACGGCTCGAGATACGCGACGGCGCGCTTCATCGCACGCGCGCTCTTCACGACCTGCGGCAGGAACATCTTCCCCGCGCCGAACAGGTCGCCGACGACCTGCATTCCCGACCATCAGCGGGCCTTCGATCACGTCGAGCGGACGCCCGAGCTCGACGCGCGCCTCCTCGGCGTCCGCCTCGATGAAGTCGACGACGCCGTGGACGAGCGCATGCTCGAGCCGCTTCGAGACCGGCGCCTCGCGCCAGCGGAGGTCGAGCTCGCGCCGCGTTCCCTCGCCGCGCACCGACTCCGCGATGTCGACGAGCCGCTCGGTCCCGTCGGGACGGCGGTTGAAGAGCACGTCCTCGACGCGCTCGAGCAGCTCCGGCTCGATGTCCTCGTAGAGGATCAGCTGGCCGGCGTTGACGATGCCCATGTCGAGCCCGGCGCGGATCGCGTGGTAGAGGAACGCCGAGTGCATCGCCTCGCGGACGACGTCGTTGCCGCGGAACGAGAAGCTGAGATTCGAGATGCCGCCGCTCGTGCGCGCGCCGGGGCAGCGCTCCTTGATCAGCGGCAGCGCCTCGATGAACGCCTTCGCGAAGTTCTCGTGCTCCTCGATCCCCGTGGCGACCGCGAGGACGTTCGGGTCGAACACGATGTCCTCCGGCGCGAAGCCGACCTCGTCGACGAGCAGTCGGTACGCGCGCTCGCTGATCGACACCTTCCGCTCGACGGTCTCCGCCTGGCCGAGCTCGTCGAACGCCATCACGACGACGCCGGCGCCGTAGCGGCGGATCAGGCGCGCGTGCTCGAGGAACGGCTCCTCGCCCTCCTTCAGGCTCAGCGAGTTGACGATGCCCTTGCCCTGCAGACACTTCAGGCCCGCTTCGATCACCGTCCAGCGCGAGCTGTCGACCATGATCGGCAGCCGCGCGACCTCGGGCTCCGTCGCGACGAGGTTGAGGAACGTCGTCATCGCCTGCTCGCCCTCGAGCAGGTCGGCGTCCATGTTCACGTCGAGGAGGTTCGCGCCGCCGCGCACCTGCTCGAGCGCGACCTCGAGCGCTCCCTGCCAGTCGTCGGCCTCGACGAGGCGGCGGAAGCGCGCGGAGCCGGTGACGTTCGTGCGCTCGCCGACCATCACGAAATTCGTGTCCGGCGTGATCGCGAACGGCTCGAGCCCGGAGAAGACCGGCAGCGCGCGACGCTCCGGCACGCGGCGCGGCGGCACGCCGTCGACCGCGGCGGCGATCGCGCGGACGTGCTCCGGCGTCGTGCCGCAGCACCCGCCGACGACGTTGACGAGCCCGGCGCGCGCGAACTCGCCGAGGAAGCGGCTCGTGTCGGCCGGCTGCTCGTCGTGCGCGCCGAACTCGTTCGGGAGCCCCGCGTTCGGGTAGCACGCGACCCACGTCGGCGCGACGTGCGCGAGATCCTCGACGAACGAACGCATCTCGGTCGCGCCGAGCGAGCAGTTGACGCCGACGATCAGCGGCCGCGCCTGCTCGACGGACGTCCAGAACGCCTCGACCGTCTGTCCGGAGAGATTGCGTCCGCTGCGGTCGACCGCGGTGAACGACAGCCACAGCGGCAGCTCCGGCGCCGCATCGAGTGCCGCGGCGATCGCGGCCTTGCAGTTCAGCGTGTCGAAGACGGTCTCGATCAGGAGCAGGTCAACGCCGCCCTCGCGCAGCGCGCGGATCTGCTCCGCGTACGCCGCGCACACGTCGTCGAACGTGACGGCGCGATACGACGGGTCGTCGACGCGCGGCGAGAGCGAGAGCGTCACGTTCAGCGGACCGACCGCGCCTGCGACGAACCGGGGTCGATCCGGTGTCTTTTCGGTCCACGCGTCGGCCGACCGCGCGCGCGAGCCGCGCGGCCTCGACGTTCAGCTCGTGGACGACGCCCTCGAGCCCGTAGTCGGCCTGGCCGTAGGACGTCGCGGTGAACGTGTTCGTCGTCGCGATGTCGGCGCCGGCGGCGAAGTAGTCGTCGTGGATCCGCGAGACGATCTCGGGCCGGGTCAGGTTCAGGAGATCCGGATTTCCAGCGACATCGTGCGTGTGGTCGCGGAACCGCTCGCCGCGGTACGCCTCCTCGCCGCGCACCTCGCTCTGGATCAGGACTCCCCAGGAGCCGTCGAGCACGGCGATGCGATCGCGGAGTACGGCCTCCAGTCTTTCGCGCACGTCCTGCATTCCGGCTCCCGCTGAGACCCTCCAATTACGACCGGGAGCGACTGCGCGCTCTCGGCTCTTTAGGCGTTTGGTAACCCGGTCGCCAAGCTGCCAATCAAAGCTCTCCGGTTTTCTGCAGGCTACCAGCGGCGCCGGTCGCTAGGGTGCGGCGCATGTCGGAGATCCACGACGGAGCGACGCTGCGCGCAGCGCTCGCCGGCGATCGCGAGCAACTTCTCGTTCAGCTGGACGCCGGGCGCCCGCGCGCTGTTCGCCGCGCTCGCGCCGGTGCGCTTCGGGGAGCTCGGGCACAACCCGAAGGCGCTGCTCACGGAGCTGACCGACGGCGACCTCGCCGCCGCCCTGACGCCGGAGTACGCCGAGCGGCTGGGGCACGTCGAGGAGCGGCTGGCGATCGAGCGCGAGCGCCGGCCGTGGGCCGAGGAGCGCGGCCTGCCCGACGACTTCCTCGTCGCCTATTTCTCGACGGAGTACGGGCTCGACGAGAGCCTTCCGGTCTACTCCGGCGGCCTCGGAATCCTCGCCGGCGACCACCTGAAAGCCGCATCGGAGCTCGGTATCCCGCTCGTCGGCGTCGGCCTCTACTACCGCCGCGGGTACTTCCGCCAGCGGCTCGATCTCGACGACCGCCAGATCGAGCGGTACCCGCGCAACGACACGACCCGCCTGCCGCTGACGCTCGTTCCGATGTCCCCCATCGTCGAGCTCGCAGACGAGGACGGCAACCTCGTTCCCGTCCGCCTCGGCGTCTGGCGGACGCAGGTCGGCCGCGTCTCGCTCTATCTGCTCGACACGAAGGTCGAGGGCAACCCGGACTGGGCGCGCGACGTCACGGACACGCTGTACGGCGGCAACCGCGAGAACCGGCTTCGGCAGGAGATCGTGCTCGGCATCGGCGGCGTGCGCGTGCTGCGCGCACTCGGGCTCGCGCCGACGGTCTTCCACATGAACGAGGGGCATTCGGCGCTCCTCCAGCTCGAACGGCTGCGGACGCTCATCGAGGAGGACGGACTCGACGCCGGCGACGCACTCGAGCGGCTGCGCGGCTCGACGGTCTTCACGACGCACACGCCGGTCGCCGCGGGCAACGAGGTCTTCGACCCGGTGCTCGTCGAGCGGAACGTCGGCGGCATCGTCACGCGGTGCGGCCTCACATGGCCGCAGTTCGCGGAGTTCGGCAAGCTCACGCCCGACGACGCGGGATTCGGGCTGACGCCGTTCGCGCTGCGCACGTCCGTCGTATGCGAACGGCGTCTCGGAGCTGCACGGCGCGGTGTCGCGCGAGATGTGGCACGCGCTCTGGCCCGACCGGTCCGTCGACGACGTGCCGATCACGTCGATCACGAACGGCGTGCACGTCCGCACGTGGATCTCGGACGAGCTCGAGGATCTGCTCGGGCACACGGAGCCGGACTTCGAGCGCGCGCTCGACCTCGCCGACGACGTGATCTGGGCGGCGCACCGCGCGGCGAAGCAGCGGATGCTCGCGTTCGTCACCCGGACGCGCGGCGCACCGGAGCTCGATCCCGACGTGCTGACGATCGGATTCGCGCGCCGCTTCGCGACGTACAAGCGTGCCGGACTGCTGTTCAGCCAGCCGGAACGCCTCGCGCGGCTGCTCGGCGGCACGGATCACCGGCCGGTTCAGATTCTCGTCGCGGGCAAGGCGCATCCGGCGGACGAGGACGGCAAAGGCGTGATTCGCCTCGTCGCCGACTTCGCCCGCGATCCCGGGGCGTTCGGGCGCGTCGTCTTCCTCCCGGACTACGAGATGATGCTCGCGCGCCGGCTCGTCCAGGGCGTCGACGTCTGGCTCAACACGCCGCGCCGGCCGATGGAGGCGTCGGGGACGTCGGGAATGAAGGCCGCGCTCAACGGCGTGCTGAACTGCTCGATCCTCGACGGCTGGTGGGCGGAGGCGTACACGCCCGAGGTCGGGTTTGCGATCGGCGACCACGACGTCCGCGCGACGGAGGAGGAACAGGACCACGCGGACGCCGAGGCGCTCTTCGCGGTGCTCGAGCAGCAGGTCGTTCCGGCGTACTACGAACGCGGCGACGACGGACTGCCGACGCGCTGGATCGGAATGATGCGGCACTCGATCGCCGAGCTCGGAACGCAGTTCAGCACGACGCGGATGGTGCGGGAGTACGTCGAGCGGCTGTACCTGCCGGCGCACGACACGCGTTCGCGGATCGAGCGCGCGGCCTAGCTAGCGCGGCACGAGCCCGTAGATCGTGCCGTAGCCGATCAGGAACACGTGCTTCGAGTCCGCGACGACCGGGCTGTAGTGGCCGTCCGCGAAGCTCCAGACGAACTTGCCGGTGCGCGCGTTCAGCGCATACGTCTTGTGCTTCAGCGTGGCGAAGTAGACGATCCCGTCGACGACCGTCGCAGAGCCCGAGATCGGGCCGTTCGCGTGATAGCGCCACACGATGTCGCCGGTCTCCGCGTTGAACGCGTAGAAGTAATGATCGTAGGACCCGACGTAGACGCGCTGATTCCAGACCGCCGGCGAGCCGTAGACGTAGCTGCCGGTCGAGTGCGACCAGCGCCGCTTGCCGCTCGACGCGCCGAACGAGTAGACCTTCCCGTCCGTCGAGCCGATGTACACGCGGCCGTAGGCGACCGCCGGCGTCGAATAGAAGTTTCCGTGGTGAAAGAGCCGCGGGTCGCCGGAGGCGCGCCAGACCAGCTTTCCCGTCTTCGCGTTCAGCGCGTAGACGTGACCGTCGTACGACCCGAAGTAGAGCCGGCCGCCGCTCCACGCGATGCCGCTCTTGATCGCCCCGTGCGCCGTGAACGTCCAGTACAGGCGCCCGTTGTTCGCGTCGAAGTCGTACACCTTCCCGAGCCAGTCGCCGACGTAGAGATGGTGGCCGACGAGGAGCGGCGACGTCTCGCTCGCGCCGATGTGACGGCTCCAGTGCAGCTTCCTCGTCCCGACGGAGAGAGCGATGATCTCGCCGTCCGTCGCGTTCCTGTTCTTGCACGGCAGGCGGTTGAGGAACGTCTCGTACACGGTTCCGTGCGCGTGCGGTCCGACGGCGGGCGACGCGGCGGCGCAGCGCTTGACGTCGTAGTCCCACGCGCGGCTCCCGTCGCGCACCGACACGGCGAGCAGATGGCCGGCGCCGGTCGCGAGATAGAGCCGCCCTTCGGCGATCGCGGGCGGGAACTCGAGCAGCGTGCGGCCGCCGGAGACCCAGCCGACCTTGAACGGCGGACGGAGACGGACGACGGGCGCGACGTGCAGCCGTGCCGCGTCGTAGCCGAACATCGGCCAGACGATGGATGACGTCGGCGGCCGCAGGCTCGGGACGAGAGCCGGCACGAATTCCGTCGTCGAGCCGCGAACGTCGCGGCCCCTGTGCTTCTCGTAGAAGAAGAATCCTGTCGCCGCGCCCGCGAGGAGAAGCAGGACGACGACGCCGGCGACGGCCTTCCGCATTCGGCTCATGATGCCCGCCCCGGCGGACTAGTCGCTGCGGCCTGCGACGCGGAGCTGGTTCTCCGCGTGCGCGATCCGCTGCTCGAGCTGCCAGCGGTCGGCCGTCGACTCTCCCGCGTCGACGCGTTCGAGCTCCGCCTTCGCCTCGTCGAGCTGTCGCTGCGCGCGCTCGTCGTCGACATCGCCCGCGGCGACCGCGTCGTCGACGAGCGCGATGGCACGGTCCTGGAGCACCTGGAAGAAGCCCGGCCCGGTGGCGAACTCCCGCACGTCGCCCTCGGTGATGTGCACGCGCGTCGAGCCGGCCTTCAGCATCGCGACGAGCGGCGCGTGCCGCGCGAGCACGCCGATCTCGCCGGCTGCGCCGGGGACGATCACCATCTCGGCGTCGCCCTCGAACGCCGGGCCTTCCGGCGTGACGACCGACACCGAGAACTTCGGATGCTCCGCCATTACGCGTTGGCCGGCTCGCGCATCTGCTCGCCGCGCGCGACGGCCTGCTCGATCGTGCCGACCATGTAGAACGCCTGCTCCGGCAGCTCGTCGTGCTTGCCGTCGAGGATCTCGGTGAAGCCACGGATCGTGTCCTCGAGCTTCACGAACTCGCCCGGCGTCCCCGTGAACTGCGCAGCGGTGAAGAACGGCTGCGACAGGTACCGCTCGATCTTGCGAGCCCGCTGCACGACGACCTTATCCTCGTCCGAGAGCTCGTCGATGCCAAGGATGGCGATGATGTCCTGGAGGTCGCGATAGCGCTGCAGCACCTCCTGCACGCGCGTCGCGCAACGGTAGTGGTCGTCGGTCACGATGCCCGGCTGCAGCGCGCGCGACGTCGAGTCGAGCGGGTCGACCGCCGGGTAGATCCCCTTCTCGACGATCGCGCGCGAAAGCACCGTCGTCGAGTCGAGGTGCGCGAACGTGTTCGCCGGCGCCGGGTCGGTGAGGTCGTCCGCAGGCACGTAGATCGCCTGCACGGACGTGACCGAGCCGGTGCGCGTCGACGTGATGCGCTCCTGCAGCTGGCCCATCTCCGTCGCGAGCGTCGGCTGATAGCCGACGGCGCTCGGCATGCGGCCGAGCAGGGCCGACACCTCGGACCCCGCCTGGACGAAGCGGAAGATGTTGTCGATGAACAGGAGCACGTCCTGGCCCTGGTCGCGGAAGTACTCCGCCATCGTCAGGCCGGAGAGACCGACGCGCAGCCGCGCTCCCGGCGGCTCGTTCATCTGGCCGTAGACGAGCGCGACCTTGTCGAGCACGCCCGACTCGGTCATCTCGAGGATCAGGTCGTTGCCCTCGCGCGTACGCTCGCCGACACCGGAGAAGACGGAGACGCCGCCGTGCTGGAGCGCGACGTTGTTGATCAATTCCGTGATCGTCACGGTCTTGCCGACGCCGGCGCCGCCGAACAGGCCGACCTTGCCGCCGCGAACGTACGGCGCGATCAGATCGATCACCTTGATCCCGGTCTCGAAGATCTCCACCTTCGGCGAAAGATCGACGAACGCCGGCGGGTCGCGGTGGATCGGCCAGCGCTCGCCGGTCGCGGCGTCGCCGCCGTCGACGGGGTCGCCGATCACGTTCCACACGCGCCCGAGCGTCTGGTCGCCGACGGGAACCGAGATCGGCTTGCCCGTGTCGACGACCTCCGTTCCGCGGGCGAGGCCGTCGGTGGTGTCCATCGCAACCGCGCGGACGCGGTCGTCGCCGAGATGCTGCTGCACCTCGGCGATCAGCTCCGTCGTGCCGCCGCCTTCGATGGGCACCTGGATGCTGAGTGCGTGATTGATCTCGGGCAGCCCCGCCGGGAAGACGGCGTCGAGGACAACGCCCTTGATCTCGACGATCCTGCCGTTCTGCTTCTGATCCGCCATGTGTCTCCTGAATCGAGTCGAGTTTTCGTCAGCCCACGAGCGCGTCCGCGCCCGCGACGACTTCGAGAATCTCCTGCGTGATCTCGGCCTGGCGCGCGCGGTTCATCGCGAGCGTGAGCCGATCGAGCAATTCGCCGGCGTTCTTCGACGCGTTCCGCATCGCCGTCATCTGCGACGCAAGGAACGCGGCCGCCGATTCGAGCAGCGCCCGGTAGATCTCCGTCTCGAGGTACACCGGCAGCAGGCGCTGCAGGATCTCCTCGGGCTCCGGCTCGTAGATGAAGTCGCCCTGGAAGGCGCGCTGCTCCTCATCGGTCTCCTGCTCCTCGCCGGCTTGAAGCACGTCCTCCGGGATCGGGAGCAGGTCGGTCGTCGTCACGCGCTGCACGAGCGCGGAGATGAACCTGTTGTAGACGAGGACCACGCGATCGACATCTTCGTTGGTGTAGAGCTCGGCGGCCTTGTGCGCCACCGCCTGCGCGTCGGCGTACGTCGGCTTGTCGGCGAAGCCGGCCCACTCGCCGCTGATCTCGTATCGCCGGAAGCGCAGCGTCGACGCGCCCTTGCGGCCGGTCACGAGCCAGACGACTTCCTGGCCGTTCGCCCGCGCTTCGCGCTCCAGCTCGAACGCACGCCGGAGCACCTGGCCGTTGAACGGGCCGGCGAGGCCGCGGTCGCCGGTGACGACGACGATGGCGACGCGCTTCACCTCGTCGCGCCGCTGCATCAGCGCGAGGCTCCTGAACGACGACGCAGCGCGCGCTGTTCCGACCATCAGCTCCTGCATCCGGTCGGCGTACGGCCGCATCTCCTCGATCCGCGTCTGCGCGCGCCGCAGCCGTGCGCCGGCCACGAGCTCGAGCGCCTTCGTGATCTTGCGCGTGTTCCGGACCGAGGTGATCCGGCGGCGGATGTCTTGAAGCGACGCCATCGACTAGACCAGTGCCGACTCGTCCTCGATGTTGAAGCCGTTCGTGAACTTCGCGATCTCGTCGTCGAGCTTCGCCGCAAGGTCGTCCGGCAGCTCGCCGGTCTCGCGGATCTGCTTGAGGATCGTGCCTTCGGCGCGCAGGTGCTCCCGCAGCTCGTCCTGGAAGCGCTGCACCTGGTGCGTCGGGATCTCGTCGAGCATCCCGTTGACGCCGGCGTAGATCGCGACGACCTGCTCCTCGGTCGGCCACGGCTGGTACTGCGGCTGGTTGAGCGACGCGACCATCTTCTCGCCGCGCGTCAGCGCCTGCTGCGTCGCGCGGTCGAGCTCCGAGCCGAACTGCGCGAACGCCTCGAGCTCGCGGTACTGCGCGAGGTCGAGGCGCAGCCGGCCGGCGACCTTCCGCATCGCCTTCGTCTGCGCGGACGAGCCGACGCGCGACACGGACGTGCCGACATTCACCGCCGGGCGGACGCCGGAGTAGAACAGGTCGGCGTTGAGGAAGATCTGTCCGTCGGTGATCGAGATGACGTTGGTCGGGATGTACGCGGCGATGTCGCCGGCCTGCGTCTCGATCACCGGCAGCGCGGTGAGTGAGCCGCCGCCGAGCTCGTCGTTCAGCTTGCACGCGCGCTCGAGCAGCCGCGAGTGCAGATAGAAGACGTCGCCCGGGAACGCCTCACGGCCCGGCGGGCGGCGCAGCAGCAGCGAGAGCTGGCGGTACGCGTCCGCGTGCTTCGAGAGGTCGTCGTACATGACGAGCGCGTGCTTCCCGTTGAACAGGAAGTGCTCGCCCATCGCGCAGCCGGCGAACGGCGCCATCCACTTGATCGGCGCGGCCTCGTTCGCGGCGGCCGTGACGATGGTCGTGTACTCCATCGCGCCGGCGTCGCGGAGGCGTTCGTACACCTGGACGACCGTCGACGCCTTCTGGCCGATCGCGACGTAGATGCAGTGGACGTCGGTGTCCTTCTGATTGAGGATCGTGTCGATCAGGATCGCCGTCTTGCCCGTGGTGCGGTCGCCGATGATCAGCTCGCGCTGGCCGCGGCCGACGTTCGTCATCGAGTCGATCGCCTTGATCCCGGTCTGCAGCGGCTCCTTCACCGGCTGGCGCTGGATCACGCCCGGCGCCTTGAACTCGAGCGGCCGCGACTCGGTGCTCTCGATCGGGCCCCGCCCGTCGAGCGGGTTGCCGAGCGGGTCGACGACGCGGCCGAGCAGCCCTTCGCCGACGGGGACGCTGGCGACGCGGCCGGTGCGGCGCACCGGCTCGCCCTCGGCGCACCGCTCCCACTCACCGAACAGCGCGGCGCCGACCTGGTCCTCTTCGAGGTTGAACGCGAGGCCGACGACGCCGTGCTCGAACTCGAGCATCTCCATCGAGACGGCGTTCTCGAGCCCGTAGATGCGGGCGATGCCGTCGCCGACGTTGAGGACGGTGCCGACCTCCGCGAGGTCGGTCTCGACGTCGTACTGCTCGATCCGCTGACGCAGGATCGCGGTGATCTCTTCGGGACGAAGCTTCACGGTTTCTCTTCTCCTAGCTCTTCACGAGTTCTTGTCGGAGTCGTTCCAATCTCCCGCGGACGCTCGCGTCGACGCGGTACGAACCTGCCTGCAGGACGATGCCGCCGACGAGGTCGGGGTCGACCTGGCGCGTCGCGTCGACCGGGCGGCCCGCGGCCTGCTCGATCTGCGCCACGATCGCGCGCGCCTCCTCGTCCGTCAGCTCGCGTGCGGTCGTCAGCTCGACGGTGAGCCGGCGCTGCTCGCGCGCGACCAGCCGCTCGAACTCCGCGGCGATCTCCTGGATCTCGCCCGCGCGGCCCTTCTCCGCGACGACCGCGAGAAAGTTCGCGAATAGCGGCTCGTCGTCACCTGCGAGGTCGGCGAGGATGCTCGCCTTCGCGCGCGGCTCGAGCTGCGGGTTGCGCAGCACGGACGCGAGCTCCGGCGTCGCGGCGATCGCCGTCGCGAAGTCGCCGAGCGCCTCGTGGACCTCGGCGAGCCGGCCGCCGTCCTTCGCGGCGCCGAACAGCGCCTCGGCGTAGATGCGGTGCGCGACGGCCATTGCGGTTAGACGGTCTCCTCGAGCTTCGAGAAGTCGAGCCCGCCGACGGCCTCCGCGATCAGCTCGCGGTCGCGCTCGGCGTCGAGCGTGCGGCCGACGACCCGCGACGCTGCCTCGAGCGTGAGGTCTGCAACCTCGGAGCGGATCTGCTCGAGCGCCCGCGCGGTCTCGGCGGCGATCTCCTTGCGCGTCTCCTCGAGGCGCCGCTGCCGCTCGGTCTCGGTCTCTTCGCGCATCCGGGTCTCCATCGACTCGCGGGTGCGGCGTGCCTCGGCGAGGATCTCCTCCGCCTCGCCGCGCGCCTGCGCCATGAGCTGCTTGTGCTCCTCGAGGAGCTTCCGCGACTCGTCGCGCGCGGCGTCCGCGGCCTCGATCGACTGCCGGATCCGTTCGTGGCGCTCGTCGATCATCTTCTGCACCGGCCCGAACGCGAACCGCTTCAGGAACCACAGCGTGAGCAGGAACAGGACGATCGTCCAGATCATCAGACCCGGAGTGACCGAGATGAGTGGGTTGGCGCCGAGCAGCATTAGACGAGGACGTACGCGAGAATCGAGCCGAGCAGGCCGTAGAACACGACCGCCTCGGTCAGTGCGAACCCGAGCCACTGGATGCCCTGGAGCTCTCCGCGGAGCTCGGGCTGGCGCGCGACCGACTGGATCATCGAGCCGAAGATGTTGCCGATGCCGACGCCGGCGCCGAGTGCGCCGAGGCCGACGCCGAGCGCGAGGCCGATGGCCTTGCCGGCCTTCGTCACGTCGCCGGTCGTCGCGGCGAGGATGAGATGCATCGTGAGTTCCTCCTAGTGGGCCGGCTCGATTGCCGAGCCGATGTAGATGGCGGACAGAGCAGCGAAGATGAAGGCCTGGATCGAAACGACGATCACGACCTCGAAGATGTAGAAGATCCCGCCGAAGATGATCACGAACGGGATCAGGAACAGAGTCTGCAGGATGAACAACAGGCCGATGAACGTGAGGATCAGGATGTGGCCCGCCAGCATGTTCGCGAAAAGCCTGACGCTGAGCGAGATCAGCCGCATGAACTGGCCGAGGATCTCCAGCGGCACGATCAGGATCAGGAGCACCTTCGGTGCCTCCGGGATCCAGCTCTTGAAGTAGCGCCTCGGCCCGTTCCAGCGAATGCCCTCGAAGTGCGTGAACACGAAGGTCAGCAACGCCAGCGCGAGGGTCACGGAGAGCGACGACGTCGCGGCGTAAATCCCCCAGGTCGGGATCCCGTGCCACCTCTCGCCCGTCAGCGGCAGGGGGATGAAGCCGATGATGTTCACGACCCAGATGAAGAGGAAGAGGGTCGCGCAGTAGGGGAACCAGCGCCCGATCGCCTTCGTCGGCAGACCCTGTTCCGCGATCTGCGTCTGCGCGATCTCGTAGATCTGCTCGCCGATCGTCTGGCGGCGTCCCGACTTCGCGCGCATCAGGAACCAGCCGAGCAGCATCGTCAGCACCGCCCCGAGCATCAGATACGCGACGGCCTTCGTGATCGAGAGGTTCAGCGGGCCGAGATGGATCGAGACCCACTCGTGCTGCTCGAACTCCGTCGTCGGATCGAACGTCCCGCGTGCGAGCGCCGCGGGCGGCGCCGCGAGCGCGAGGATCGCGATGACGGCGAGGTAGCGAAGCCTCACGACGACTTCTCCGCTCCGAAGTAGCCGGCGAGCGACAGGCCGAGCTCGAACGTGTACGCGAGCGCGTACGTGAGGACCGCCGCGAGCGCGACGTGCGGCTTCGCTGCGAGAGCAGCGAAGAGCACGACGAGAATCGCGATCAACTTGAAGAGAAGACCAAACGCCTGCACGCCGGAGCCGCGGAGCGTATCGGCCCGCGAGCGGGCGCGTGCGAGGAACAGATCGATCGCGTGCACCGCGACCCAGAGCACCGCGGCGAGCCCCCAGCCCTCGAGCGGCCAGCCGGCGACGAGGAAGACCGGGAGCGCGAGCACCAGCACGAGCGAACCGCCGAGCGCCGGCATCAGGTGGCCGGGCTCGGGCCGCGGCGTCGAGAACAGCGTGCCGAACATCGCTACAGCGCCCCTCGGTAGCGGATGTACACCGCGAGTATCCCGCCGAGGATGCCGAAGACGGAGCCGACGAGCGCGCCGACCGCCGCGGAACCTGCTGCCCAGCCGATCAGGAGGCCGGCGCCGATCCCGAGAACGAGAACCGCGAGTAACAGGCCACCGGCCCCTGCGGGGTTGACAGAGGGACGCTGGGCAGCCTGCATCGGCGCGCGGAGAATAGCAGAAAGGCCCGCAGATTGTGACAGCGGAGACCGCAACGGAAGCGGCGTTTAGACGAAGTTCGTGCCGGTGGTCACGCGCTCTTGCGGAGCGGGTCGTCGGCGGTGCGGCGGCGCTGGATCGGGTTCCCGAACTTCACGATCTCGAGCGCGTAGACGACGTAGACGGAGATCCCGATCGCGATCCCGCCGATCACCGCGGCGCCGAGCGTCGGCCACAGATGCCAGACACCGTGTGCGCGGAACGGGATGAAGCGCGTCGCCAGCGCGGCCGCCGCGAGCGCGCCGCACCAGATCCAGATCGTCAGCGCAGCCCGCGGCTGCGTGAAGCCGCGACGCAAGAAGCGGTGATGGAGATGCGCCTGGTCGCCGACGAACGGGCTCTCGCCGTGCCTGAGCCGGCGGAGCACGACGAACGTCGTGTCGGCGATCGGCACGGCGAGCACGAGGAGCGGGAAGAACAGCGCGACGGTCGCCGCCGTCTTCAGGAGCCCCTGCACCGAGACCGCCGCCAGCGTGTACCCGAGCAGCATCGCGCCGGAGTCCCCCATGAAGATCCGCGCCGGATAGAAGTTGTGGCGCAAGAAGCCGACGCACGCGCCGAAGACGATCGCGGAGATGATCGCGGCGTCCGGTTTCTCGAGTGACAGCGCGATCACGCTGAACGTCAGCCCCGCGATCGCCGCGACCCCGGCGGCGAGCCCGTCCATCCCGTCGAGGAAGTTGAACATGTTCATGATCGCGACGATCCAGAGCACCGACAGCGGCCCGCCGACCCAGACCGGCAGGTCGTGGATGCCGAGGAACGGGAACGTGAACCGGCTCACCCAGACGCCGAACGCGACGGGGATCGTCGCCGCGACGATCTGGCCGGCGAGCTTCTCGAACCAGCGCAGCCCGCGGAAGTCGTCGATCGCGCCGACGGTCACCGCGACGGCCGCGCCGATCAGGAGTCCGCGCGTCTCGCGGCCGACGTGCACGAACGCGAGCGCCGGCACGAAGATCCCGAAGAAGAGCGCAAGCCCGCCGAGTCGCGGGATCGGCCGCACGTTCAGCCGCCGGCCGCCCGGCGAATCGACGGCGCCGAGCCGCCGCGCCATCCCGCCGACTGCCGGCGTCAGCAGCCACCACGATCACGAACGCGAGCAGCGCGCCCCAGACGACCTGGAGGTTTTCCTCGAGGACGTGAAGGACGCTGTGGTGGGCGGAACCGACGTCTCGCACAACCGCGAGTACGTTCATCAGACCACCTTACTTCGTGCCGTAGAGCCGATCTCCCGCGTCGCCGGCTCGACGGGCGGCTCACTTCGTCCCGTACAGCGATCTCCCGCATCGCCCAGCCCAGGGACGATGAATCCGCGCTCGTTCAGGCCGCGATCGACCGCGGCGCAGACGATGTGGACGTCCGGATGCTTGCCGTGGAGCTCCGCGATTCCCTCCGGAGCCGAGACGATGCAGACGAAGGTCACCGTCTGCGCGCCTGCCTCCTTCACGACGTCGATCGCGGCGCAGCTCGAGTGGCCGGTGGCCAGCATCGGGTCGAGGACGATCGCGTCGCGGTCGCGGAGATCGAGCGGCAGCTTGACGAAGTACTGCACCGCCTCGAGCGTCTCCTCGTCGCGGTAGAGGCCGATGAAGCCGACGCGCGCGCTCGAGACGAGCGACAGCACGCCGTCGAGCATCCCCATCCCGGCGCGCAGCACCGGGCACACCGCGACCTTCTTCCCCTTGATCCGCTGCGCCGTCATCGTCTCGAGCGGCGTCTCGATCTCGTGCGCCTCGGTCGGCATGTCCTTCGTCGCCTCGTAGGTCAGCAGCAGCGTCAGCTCGTTGACGAGCTTGCGGAAGTGGACGGTCGGCGTCTCCTTGTCGCGGAGATAGCTGAGCTTGTGCTGGACGAGCGGATGCGAGACGACGGTGAGTCGGCTCTCGCCGTTCACGCGTCGTACCGGGTGTAGCCGCGGAAGCCGGGATAGAGCGGCCGCGCGGCGCACAGCGCGGCGACACGTGCGCGGAGGCCGTCGAAGTCGGGTGCGTCGGCGAGCGCGTCGGCGATGATCCGGCCGACCTCGCGGAAGTCGTCCTCGTCGAAGCCGCGCATCGTCATCGCCGGCGTTCCGACGCGGACGCCGGACGCGACGGTCGGCGGGCGCTCGTCGAACGGAACGGTGTTCCGGTTGACGGTGATCTGCACCTCGTGCAGCCGCTCCTCCGCGTCCTTGCCCGTCCATTCGGAGTTGCGCAGGTCCATCTGCATCAGATGCGTGTCGGTCCCGCCGGTGAGGATCTCGATTCCGTTCTCCTGCAGCGTCTCGGCGAGCACGTCGGCGTTGCGGCGAATCTGCGTCTGGTACTCGCGGAACGCGTCCGTCATCGCGATCTTGAAGCACGTCGCCTTCGCGGCGATCGTGTGCTCGAGCGGTCCGCCCTGCATCCCCGGGAAGACGGCGCGGTCGACCGCCTGCGCGTGCTCGGCGCGGCAGAGGATGAAGCCGGCGCGCGGGCCGGCGAGCGTCTTGTGCGTCGTCGAGGTGACGAAGTCGCAGTGCTCGACCGGATTCGGATGCAGCCCGGCGGCGACGAGCCCGGCGAAGTGCGCCATGTCGCAGAGGAGCAGCGCGCCGACCTCGTCGGCGATCTCGCGGAACTTGTCCGTCTCGACGGTGCGCGCGTACGCGGAGCCGCCGCAGACGATCAGCTTCGGCCGCACCTCCTTCGCCTGCGCGAGCACCTCGTCGTAGTCGACCATCATCGTCTCGCGCGAGACGCCGTAGCCGGCGATCGTGTAGAGCCGCCCGCTGAAGTTGACCTTGTGCCCGTGCGTGAGATGCCCGCCGTGGTCGAGCCGCAGCGAGAGGATCGTGTCGCCGGGCTCGAGCACCGCCGCGTAGACCGCCATGTTCGTCTGCGAGCCGGCGTGCGGCTGGACGTTCGCGTGCTCGGCGCCGAAGAGCTCCTTCGCGCGGTCGATCGCGAGCTGCTCGATCTCGTCGACGACCTCGCAGCCGCCGTAGTAGCGCTTGCCGGGGTAGCCCTCGGCGTACTTGTTCGTCGGCACGGAGCCGACGGCCTCGAGGACGGACGGCCACGTGAAGTTCTCCGACGCGATCAGCTCGATCTGGCCGCGCTGGCGTTCGAGCTCCTTCGCGAGCAGCGCCGCGATGTCGGGGTCGACGTCGTCGAGCCCCGCGCTCCGGAGGTGCTGGAAGGTTTCCTGCGCGACGGACACGGCAGCGTGATGCTACGCGAGCGCTGCGACGACGCGGGCGATCGCCTCCGCGGACGGCGCGGCTCCCTCGCGGATCACGCGCGGCTCGGCGCCGGTGAAGTCGAGCACCGTCGACGGCGTGCCGGGCAGCTCGCCGCCGTCGACCTCGGCGCCGACCACGGCGCGGATCGCGATCGGGACGTCGTCGAGAACGCGGGGATCCGGCCCGCCGGCGGCGTTCGCGCTCGTCGCGGCGACGGCGCCGACGGCCGCGACGACCGCGGCGGCGGCCGCCGGGAGCGTGGGCACGCGGACGCCGATCGCGGCCGAGGTTGTCGCCGGCGAGCCACGGGAACCGGTGCGCCGGGTTCGCGAGGATCAGCGTGTACGGACCCGGGAGCAGCGCTCGCGCGATCGTCTCGGCGCGGCCGCTCAGCTCCGGCACGCACGCGAGCAGCGCGTCGACGTCGGCCGCGAGCAGCGCCGTCGGCTTCCGCGCCTCGCGGCCCTTCAGCGCGTACAACCGCTCGCACGCGCTCTCGTCGGGCAGCGCGCAGAGGCCGTACACCGTGTCGGTCGGCAGGATCACCGGCAACCCGGCGCGGAGCGCCTCGACCGCGTTCACCGTCTCCCCTCCACGACGCGCTCGCGGCCGGTGAGGTCGCGCGTCACCGCGACGTCCGAGTACGCGGCCGCGCGCGAGCATCGCGGCCACCTCGTCCGCCTGCCCGTCGCCGACCTCGAAGACGACGAAGCGTGTCCGCGCCGCGCGCGCGATCGCGTCGTGGAAGCCGCTGCCGAGCAGCGCGACCTCCGGCTCGTAGCGGAGCTCCGGCTGAAGACCGTCGAGCGAGTCGACGTACGGCGGGTTCGAGACGACGAGCTCCCAGCCCTCCGCGGCCGCGTCGACGCCGCCCTCGCGCAGGTCGACGTCGAGCGCGAGCCGCGCCGCGTTCTCGCGCGCGAGCGCGAGCGCGTCCGCGGAGACGTCGACGCCGGTGACGCGCGCGTCCGGCCGCTCGTCCTTCACGGCGAGCGCGATCGCGCCGGAGCCGACGCCGATGTCGAGCACGCGCGGCGCGTCGAGACCGGACGAGCAGCGCGAGGGCGCGCTCGACGACGGTCTCGGTCTCGGGCCGCGGCACGAGCGCGCGCGCGTCGGTCTTCAGCACGAGCCGCCGGAACCCCCACTCGCCGAGGACGTACGCGAGCGGCTCGCGCGCCTCGCGACGCACGAGCAGCGGTTCGAACGAGCTGTCGACGTCGCGGTCCGAGCTCGGCGTGGACGCCGCTTCGCGTCGTCCCGAGCACGTGCGCGACGAGCAGCTCGGCGTCGACGCGCGGCGTGTCCACTCCCGCCGCCGTGAGCCGCCGCTCCGCGTCGGCGAGCGCCTCGCGCGCGGTCAAGCCGAGAGCGCCCGGCGCTGTTCCTCAGCGGCGAGCGCGTCCGTGAACTCGTCCAGCTCGCCCTGGAGGATCCTGTCGAGCTGATGCGCGGTCAGCTTGATCCGGTGGTCGGTGAGCCGGTTCTCGGGATAGTTGTAGGTGCGGATCTTCTCGGCGCGCTCGCCGGTGCCGATCTGCGAGCGGCGCGTCGCGTCGAGCTCCGCGCGCTGGCGCTCGAGCTCGCGCTCGTAGAGGCGCGCGCGGAGCACGCGCATCGCCTTGTCCTTGTTCTGGAGCTGCGACTTCTCGTCCTGCATCGAGACGACGACGCCGGTCGGCAGATGCGTGATGCGCACCGCGGAGTCGGTCGTGTTCACCGACTGGCCGCCGGGGCCGGTCGAGCGGTAGACGTCGATCTTGAGATCGTTCGGGTCGATGTTGACCTCGACCTCCTCCGCCTCCGGCATCACCGCAACCGTCGCGGTCGACGTGTGGATCCGTCCCTGCGATTCCGTCTCGGGGACGCGCTGGACGCGGTGCGTGCCGCCCTCCCACTTGAAGACCGCGTACGCCGGGTCGCCCTTCACCGCGAACGTCACTTCCTTGTAGCCGCCGCCGTCGCTCGGGCTCGCGCTGAGCTCCTCGACCTTGAAGCCGCGCCGCTCGGCGTAGCGCGCGAGCATGCGGTAGACGTCGCCGGCCCAGAGGGCGGCCTCGTCGCCGCCGACGCCCTGTCGGATCTCGAGGATCACGTCCTTGTGATCGGCCGGGTCGCTCGGGACGAGCGCGACGCGCAGCTCCTCCTCGATCAGGGCCAGCCGCTGCTCGAGCTCGGGCACGAGCTCAGCCAGGTCGGGATCCTCGCGCGCGGCGACGAGATCGTCTCGCGCCGCCCGCCACTCGCGCGCGATCTTCACCGGCGTCTCGAGCTCCTTCAGCCGCCGGCCGACCTCCGCCGCCTCGCGGTGGTCGTTGTAGACAGAAGAGTCGGACATGCGCTCCTGCGTCTCCCCGTAGGAGCGTTCGAGCTCGTCGATCAGGCTGTCGAGGTTCTCCGCCATCGCGGAAACAGGGTATCCGGTTGCACAGACCGCTTCATTTTCTATAGCTTCGGCTCATGACAATCATCGACGAAGTTCAAACTGCGAACGCCGCCTACGCCGCGGGGTTCGAGAAGGGCGACCTGCGCGATGCCGCCGGCGCGGCATTTCGCGGTCGTGACGTGCATGGACGCGAGGCTCGACCCCGCGAAGTTCCTCGGGCTCGAAGAGGGCGACGCGCACGTGATCCGCAACGCGGGCGGGCTCGTCAACGACGAGACGCTGCGCTCGCTGATCATCTCGCACCACCTGCTCGGAACGCAGGAGGCGATCGTGATCGGCCACACCGACTGCGGCATGGTCACGTTCCAGAACTCCGACCTCCACTCGAAGCTCGGGCCGGAGTCGGAGTCGATCGACTTCCAGCCGTTCCCCGACGCGGCCGCGCGCGTGCGCGAGAGCGTCGCGACGATCGAGAGCTCGTCGCTGCTCCCCGACTCGTTCACCGCGACGGGGTACGTCTACGAAGTCGAGACCGGGAAGATCGTTCCCGTCTAGGCGAGCGTCGCGTCGAGCGTGATCTCCGGGACGCCGGCGAGCGCCTTCGAGACAGGGCAGCCGGCCTTCGCGCCCTGCGCTGCCTCCTCGAAGCCCGCCGCGTCGATCCCGGGGACACGCCCTGCGACGGTCAGCGCGATCTTCGTGATGCCCTCGCCGGGCTGAAACGTCACGGTCGCGGAGGTGTCGAGCTGCTCCGGCGGCGTGCCCGCCTTCGCGAGGCCGGCCGACAGCGCCATCGAGAAGCACGACGCGTGCGCGGCGGCGATCAGCTCCTCCGGGCTCGTCAAGCTGCCCCGCTCGACATCCTCCGACCGCGCAGCCCAGCTGACCTGCTGCTCGCCGATCGCGCCGCTCGTGGTCGAGCGGATCGTGCCGCTCCCGTCCATCAGCCCGCCGTTCCAGGTCACATCTGCACGCCGCTCGGTCGCCATCTCGTCTCCCTCGGTCGCTGTCGAGACGAAGCCTACGGAAGCCGCGAACCCCTCGCGTCGCACGTGCGACACGAGCCGGAGGCCAACGCAGCCAAAGGCGCGTTGGACGGAGGCGCACTCGCGGTCGGCGATGGCCGAAGGTCAGCCGCCGGCCGCGCGGCGCAGGCAACCGCCGACACCCGCTCTGCGTGAAGCGCTCCGCCGCGCGAAGCCGGGACCGCGCTCCCGGCGCAGCGCACACAGCGACCCGGCCACGAGCGCCGAAGGAAGGGCACACGGGGGAACCCGTTCCCCCGTGACTCACGCCATGACTTCGACGAGACCGGCCTCGGGATCGCCCTTGGCCTCGAGCGCGAGGACCTCGCGCAGCGCGCGGATCGAGACCTCGAGCTGGTCGAGCGTCGGCTCGCGCGTCGTCAGCCGCTGCAGCCAGAGGCCCGGCGCGAGCACCGCCATCAGCACGCGGTTGTCCGTGTGCTTGCCGGCGAAGCGGATCAGCTCGTACGCGAGCCCCGCGATCACCGGCAGGAGCAGGATCCGCGTCAGGATCAGCCACTGGATATCGGGGCGGCCGAAGAACGCGAAGACGAAGACGGCGAGCACCATCACCCAGAGCAGGAACGCGGTGCCGCAGCGCGGGTGGATCAGCGAGTACCGCTGGACGATCTCCGGCGAGAGCTCCTCCCCGGCCTCGTACGCGTTGATCGCCTTGTGCTCGGCGGCGTGGTACTGGAACACGCGCCGGAGATCCGGCAGCAGCGAGATCACCACGAGATACGCGACGAAGATCGTGACGCGGATCGCGCCTTCGGCGAAGACGAAGTACGTGCCGTTCGAGATCGGCAGCAGCTCGGTCAGCAGCCCCGGCGTGACCTTGAAGAGCGCGACTGCGAAGCCGATCGCGATCGCGAACGCGAAGATCAGCGCGCCGCGCGAGAGCTCCTTCTCGGCCTCGGGCTCCGGCTCACCGAGCTCGTTCGCCTCCTTCGCCTCCTGCGCGGCGTAGTTCGCGGAGATCGCAAGCGCGCGGAAGCCGATCGCGAGCGACTCGCCGAGCGCCATCACGCCGCGGATCACCGGCAGCCGCAGAACGCGGTGTCGCGCCATCCCCGACTGGATCGGCCGCGAGACCTGCTCGATCGTCCCGTGCGGGGTGCGGACGGCGACGGCCCAGTTTCCCGGGCCGCGCATCATCACGCCCTCGAGGACGGCCTGTCCGCCGACGTTGGCCATGCTCGGACGCCTCCCGGCTTAGCCGGCGCTCTTGGCGCGCTCGGCCCGCTCGAGCCGGCGCTGGAAGCGCTCCACGCGGCCGCCCGTGTCGACGAGCTTCTGCTTGCCCGTGTAGAACGGATGGCATTCCGAGCAGATCTCGACGTGCAGCTCCGGCTTCGTCGAGCGCGTCTGGAACGTGTTTCCGCAGGAGCACGTCACGGTCGTGAGGACGTACTCGGGATGGATGTCAGTCTTCATGAAGCCAGGATAGCAGCGGCCTGCTGGGGCCCAACGTTGCCGCCGGAGACGACGGCGACCACGGTCTGGCCGGGCTCGACGGCCACCTTCCCGGAGAGGAGCGCCGCGGTCGAGGCGGCGGCGCCGAGCTCGCACGCGAGCTTCGTCCGCGCGTAGAGCCAGCGGAACGCATCCGCGAGGTCGTCCTCGTCGACCAGCACCGACTCGACGCCGAGCTCCGCGCAGAGCGCGACGCAGAGGTCGCCGGCGAACGGCGCGCTGAGCGCGTCGGCGGCGCTGCGCGGTGTCACCGGCACCGAGTGGCCGGCCGCGAGCCCGTCGTGGAGCGCCGGCGAGAGCTCCGGCTCGACGGCGATCACGCGCGCCTCGGGCCGGCGCCGCTTCACCGCGGCCGCGATTCCCGTGACGAGCCCGCCGCCGCCGACGGGGACGAGCACGACATCCGCTGCGGGCGCGTCCTCGAGGATCTCGAGCCCGACTGTTCCCTGGCCGGCGACGACGGCCGGGTCGTTGAACGGATGGATCAGCGTCCGCCCCGTCTCCGCCTGGAGCTCGTCGAGCCGCGCGAACGCCGTCGTCGGATCCGCGGCCGAGTCGTCGACCGCCGCGCCGTAGCCGATCGTCGCTTCCTTCTTCAGCGGGCTGGCGTCCTGCCACATCACGACGAGTGCGTCGATCCCCTCCTCGCGCGACGCCCACGCGACCGCCTGCGCGTGGTTGCCGGCGGAGATCGTGATCACGCCGCGGCGCTTCTCCTCGTCCGACAGCGCCGAGAGCGTGTTGAGGACGCCGCGCACCTTGAACGAGCCCGTGCGCTGGAAGAGCTCCGCCTTCAGGTGTGCGTCGGCGCCGAGCCGCTCGGAGAGCGTCGCGGAGCCGAGCAGCGGCGTGCGGTGGACGCGCCCGTGGATGACGCGCTGCGCGCGCTCGACGTCCTCGAGCGAGACCATCGGCGGAGCCTACGTTGCGCGTGCGGGCTGGCGCGCGCGGCACGGCGAGCCGGACGGTGAACGTCGTCAGGCCGCCGGGAACGCTGTCGACCTCGACCGTCCCGCCCATCGCCTGCGTCAGCTCCTTCACGATCGCGAGCCCGAGCCCGGTGCCGACCGGGCGCTCGCGGCCGTAGCGCTCGTGGAGATAGAACCGCTCGAACGCGTGCTCGTGCTCCTCCGGCTTCAGCCCCGGGCCCGTGTCCTCGACGCGGAGAAGCCCCGGCGCAGCGACGAGGCGGATCTCGCCGCCGACCGGCGCGAGCCGGAGCGCGTTCTCGACGAGGTTCGACACGACCTGGAGCACGCGGTCGGCGTCGGCGAGCGCGGGCGCGACGCCGTCGGACTGCGCGGAGAGCGCGACGCCGAACGCGTCTGCCTGCGGCTGGTAGCGGCGCACCGCGTCGTCGGCGACCTCGCGAGGTCGATCTCGGAGTTGTGGACGCTGAAGTCGGTGCGGTTCATCCGCGCGAGGTCGAGCAGGTCGCCGACGAGCCGCTCGAGCCGCGCGGACTCGAGCGCGACCGTCTCCGTCGCATCCTGCACCGACACCGCGCCGTCGCGCAGCGCCTCCGCGTAGCCGCGGATCGCCGTCAGCGGCGTCTTCAGCTCGTGGCTGACGGAGAGCAGGAAGTTCCGTTCCGCCTCGCGCGCCTGCGCGAGCTGCGTCGCGAGATCGTTGAACGCCTGCGCGAGCGTCGCGAGCTCGGCAGCGCCTTCCACGGGAACCGGCTCGGGATGCGTGCCGCGCGCGAGGCTGCGCGCCGCGTCCGCCACGCGAACGACGGGACGCGCGATCCGCCGCGCGAGCCCGAACGCCGCGACGGCCGCCAGCGCGCCGGCGGCGAGCGCGGAGATCAGGAGCGCCTCGACGAACGGCGTCAGCTGCGACTTCGTCACGCTCTTCGGACGAAGCAGCACGAACGCCTGCGTCCCGACGGGCTCGGCGGCGAAGAAGTAGTCCTTGCTGTCGATCCTCACGGAGCCCTTCGCGGCGTTTCCCTGCTTCAGATCGTTCTGCGCCCACGCCGGCAGCTGCGTGACGTCCGTGCTCGCCGTCTCGTCTCTGCCGCGCGAAGTACTTCTTCAGCTCCGGGAGATGGACGAGCGGGGCGAGCGCAACCTGCTGGGTGCCGGCGATCAGATTCGCCTGGTGCGCGACGTCCTGCAGCGTCGCGTCGTCGACCGCGCGCCGCGTCAGGACGAGCCCCAGGCCGAGTGTCAGCGCAACGCACAGAAGGACGATCAGCGCGATCGCCTGGAACAGCCGCGACCGGAGACTGGCCCTGGAGGTCACGCCGTCTGCAGCTTGTACCCGGCCCCGCGCACCGTGCGGATCGTGTCCGGGTCGCCGAGCTTGCGGCGCAGCTGCGCGACATGGACGTCGACGGTGCGGGTGCCGCCGGGGTACGTCATTCCCCAGACGAGGTCGAGCAGCCGCTCGCGCGAGAGCACGATCCCCGGGATGCTCGAGGAAGCACGCGAGCAGGTCGAACTCCTTGCCGGTCAGCTCGATCGCGCCGCCGGAGACCGTGACGTCGCGCGAATCGCGGCGGAGAACGATGTCGCGCGCGGCCAGCACCTCGTCCTCGGACCGCTGCTCGGTGCGGCGGAGGATCGCCTTGATCCGCGCGGCGAGCTCGCGCGGCGAAAACGGCTTCGCGACGTAGTCGTCGGCGCCGAGCTCGAGCCCCGCGACACGATCGGGCTCCTCGTCGCGCGCGGTCAGCATCACGATCGGAACCTTCGAGTGCGCGCGCATCCGGCGGCAGACCTCGAAGCCGTCGATCCCAGGCAGCCCGATGTCGAGCACGACGAGCCGCACCGGGTGGCGGCGCAACTCGGTCACCGCCTCCTCGCCGGAGCGCAGCCACACGACGCGCCAGCCGTCCTGCTGCTCGAGGTACTGCTTGACCAAACGACCGATCGAGTCATCGTCCTCGACGAGAAGTAGGACGCCCCCGGTCGCATTCCCCGTCATCGCGGTCTACGGACCGAAGCCCTCGACCTGGACGAGCTGGGCGGGAGCGTTGGCCTGGCGGTAGACGACGACGCGCAAGCCGCGCCGGAGGGTCGGCGCGGTCGCCTTGCGGCCGCCGCCCTGGACGACTGCGCCAGGGTCGACGGAGAGCGGGACGATGTCGCCGTTCGACTCACGTACCGTCAGAATGCCCGATACGGCGGACACGACACTTCCGCGGTCGATCCGATAGTCCTGCGGAGTGCCTCCCAGCACCGAGGAGCAGAACCTCGGCGCGGATCAGCTTCGGCCCGAAGAACTGGGCGTTGACGGAGTCGCCCGGCGACGATCGTCGGCGTCGCGCCGGTGAGCTGGTAGACGACGACGCGCATCCCGCGGTGGTACTGGCCGCCGCCGGTCGCGGGGCGGTTGTTCGTCGTGACGCCGGTGGAGACGGCCACCGGAACGACGTCGCCGTTCAGCTCGCGCACCGAGAGGCCGGCGCCGGTGACGCCGACGATCACGCCGCGGTCGATCCGGTAGTCCTGCACCGTGCCGTCGGAGGCGAGGACGAGCACCTCGGCGCGGATCAGGCGCGGACCGGTGAACTGATTGATCAGCGCTTTCGGGATCGCCGCCGCGCTCGACGCGAGCGCGAGCAGCGACACGAATGCCACACCGACCGCGAGGGACCGCCTGAACCTCATCGTCCTATGATCGTTCCCTTTCCGGCCGGGCGCGTAAGGGGTCTGTAAAACGCCGCGCAGCCGCCCCGAAGGACGGCTGGCGCGGCGGCGGTTGACCCCGTCCGTCACGGTTGCGCGGGCTCGCGGTCGCCGATGTGCTTCGCCGGCGTCGACTCGACCTGGCCGAGCGAGGAGCCCCGGGCGGCGCGGACGCGGACGACGATCCGGTCGCCGACCTTCAGCTGCGAGGCGTCGATCACCGTCGGCACCTTGCCCTGCCAGAGCAGGAAGATCGTCTGGCCGTCGAAGGCGAACGACTGGTCGGCGGACTGGCCGAGCAGCAGGCGCATCCCGCGTGCGTTGCCGCCGGTGACGTGCACCGCGACGGTCGACGTCGCGACCGAGGTGAGCGTCCCGCGGTAGAGGTAGAGCGGCTGCGTCGGCGGGAAGAGCTGCGTGCCGCGATCGCCGATGATCCCGGCTGCGTGCTGCTCGATGTCGGCGAGCGACGCGCCGCGTGCGTCGCGGACGTTGACGCGGACGTAGTCGCCGGCGGCGAGGTCGCCGGGCTGGACGACGGTCGGGATGCCGTTCGCCCACTTCAGGAACTCGGTGCTCGTGTCGTACGCGAACGTCTGCGTCACGGGCTGCCCGAGCATCGCGCGGAGCGCGACGCGGTTGCCGCCCTCGACGGTGATCGGAACAGCGCCGTTCGCCGGGGTCGCGGTGAGTTGGCCGAGGAACGTGTAGCGGATGCCGTTGCCCTTGCCGGATCCGTTTCCGCCGAAGGCGGTGGCGGCGGCGAGCGAGTGCAACAGCCGCCGCGACGAGAAAGACCCTGGTGCGCATCGGATGACCCCTTTGCTCGAACATGTCCTGCCGACTCTCGTCCCTCGCCGTCACGCGGTAGTACGGAGCGCGTAAAACACCCGTAAATGATCGGAGTGCTGCATCCAGGTGAAATGGGAGCCGCCGTCGGCGCGGTCCTGCGCGGCGCGGGCCACGACGTCGTCTGGGCGTCGTCGGGCCGAAGCGACGCGACCGCGCGGCGCGCGAAGGACGCGGGTCTCGACGACCTCGTGACCGTCGCGGAGTTGTCGGCGCGCTGCTCGACGATTTTTTCCGTGTGCCCGCCGCACGCCGCGCTCGACGTGGCGCACGAGGTCGCGGGCTTCGGCGGCATGTTCGTCGACGCGAACGCGATCTCGCCGGATACGACGCGTGCGGTCGGCGACGTGATCGTCGGCGCCGGCGGCACGTTCGTCGACGGCGGCATCGTCGGCGCCCCGCCGCACGCGGCCGGCTCGACGCGGCTCTATCTCTCCGGCGCGGAGGCTCCCGCCGTTGCGTCGCTCTTCGACGACACGATCGTCGCCGCGCCGGTGCTCTCCGACCAGATCGGCGACGCGTCCGCGATGAAGATGGTGTTCGCCGCGTGGACGAAGGGCGCGTCGGCGCTGCTGCTCGCGGTGCGCGCGGTCGCGCGCGAGAGCGGCGTCGAGGCCGCGCTGCTCGCCGACTGGGAGGCGTCGCTGCCGGACCTTCCGGCGCGGTCGCTGCAGGCCGCGCGCTCGGCCGCGGCGAAGGGCTGGCGCTGGGACTTCGAGATGGAGGAGATCGCCGCGACGTTCGCCGCCGCCGGGCTGCCGGACGGCTTCCACCGCGCAGCAGCGGAGCTGTTCCGCCGCGCGCCGCACCTCGACGGCGCGCACGCCGACGACGCGACGCTCGACGCTGTGCTGCGCGACCTGCCGCGATGAGGTCGCCTCCCGATGGGATCGACAGCGACGACGTCGTCGCTGCCCTCGCCGACGGCTGGGGCTTTGACGCAGCCGAGACGGAGTACGCGCCGGTCGGCGCCGGCAGCTACCACTGGGTCGTTCGGGCTCGCGACGGAACACCGGCCTTCGTCACCGGTCGACGACCTCGACGCGAAGCCGTGGCTCGGCGAGACGCGCGACGACGTGTTCGCCAACCTGCTCGCGCGTTCGATACCGCAGTCGCTCTTCGCGACGCGGGGCTCGAGTTCGTCGTCGCGCCGTTCCGGACGACGAACGGCGACACGGTGCACCGACTCGGACGGCAGCACGCCGTCGCGCTCTTTCCGTTCCTGGACGGAGCCGCCGGCGAGTTCGGGCCGCACGCCGAGGACGCGCGCGCCGACGTGGTCGCGATGCTGGCCCGCCTCCACGGGACGACGCCGACCGGAACGGCGCCGCGCCTCGTCGGGGTCGACGTGCCGGGCCGGCGGCAGCTCGAAGCCGCGCTCCGCGAGGTCGGCGAGCCGTGGACCGGCGGACCGTTCTCGGAGCCGGCGCGTCACGCGCTGGCCGCGATCTCGTCCGACGTCGCGGAGTTGCTCGCTTTCGCCGACCGCCTGGCGGCCGATGTTCGGTCCGACTGGGTCGTCACGCACGGCGAGCCGCACGCCGGCAACGTCCTCACGGCCGACGGGCGCCGCCTGCTCGTCGACTGGGACACCGTGGCGCTCGCGCCGCCGGAGCGGGACCTCTGGCTGGTCGTCGAGACGCGCTGCCGACAAGACCGCATACGCCGAGGCGACGGGCCGCGCAGATCGACGAGACCGCGCTGAGTTTCTTCCGCGCGGCGTGGGACCTCGACGACCTCGCGGCGTACCTCACGGTGCTGCGAACGCCGCACACGGAGAACGACGACACGACGTTCGCCCTCGAGTTCGTGACGCGGTTCGAGCCCTAGGTCAGCGTGTACTCGGGGCCGGAGCCGCCCTCGGGCGGCGTCAGCCGGCCGCCCTTCGCGGTGATCGCGCCGCACTGGACGCAGTTCGACGGCGCGATCTGCACCGTCACCGTGCCGTCGCCGTCCGCCTCGCCGACCTCGTACACCTGCGCGGGGCACATGCGCGCCCACAGCTCGGCGACGTCGCGCGGCACGCGCCGCTCGATGCGGATGTGGTTCGGCTGGTCGTCGCGCGTCTTGTTCCCCGACGCGAAGACGGACGAGAGCTTGTCGAACGTGAGCGTGCCGTCGGGCGCGGGATAGTCCGCGGCGCGGTTCGTCCGCAGCAGCGGCGCCTCCGCGTCCGGCTCGGCGTCGAGCTTGCCGACGGAGATCTTTCCTTTCGACACGGTCATCGCGCTCGCGAACGCACCGCCGACGAAGAAGCCGCGGCCGAACACCTGCCGCATGTCGCGAACCTCGTAGAGGTCGGAGCGGATGAAGCTGTTGCGCACCGCGTCGTCGTACGAGCCGAGCGACTGGCCCGGCGTCGCGCCGCGCTGCAGCGACGCGAACGCGGACTCGGCCGCGAGCCGGCCCGACTCGATCGCGTAGTGCACGCCCTTCAGCCGCGGGATGTTGACCATGCCGACGCCGTCGCCGCAGAAGAGCAGGCCCGGCGCGTGCAGCTTCCGCGGCAGCGAGTGGAAGCCGCCGCTCGGGATCGTCTTCGCGCCCCAGCCGATGCGCTCGCCGCCGGCGAGCAGCTTCCGGATCTTCGGATGCGTCTTCAGCTCCTGCAGCAGATCGTGCGCCGACAGCTCGACGTCGCGGTAGTCGAGCCCGACGACCATTCCGATCGTGAGCATGTCGTCGCCCATCGGGTAGATGAACGAGCCGCCGAACTCGCGGTACTTCGCCGCCTTGCGCAGCGGCCAGCCCATCGTGTGGATCACGTCGCGTAACGGCTTCGCGACCTTCCAGACCTCCTTCACGCCGAGCTCCCAGACCTGCGGCTGCGCGCCGCGCGAGCCCGAACGTGTCGATCGCGACGCCGGTGAGATGGCCCTGCGTGCCCTCGGCGAGCACCGTCACCTTCGCGACGAGGTCGGCGCCGGGCTCGAAGTTCGCCCAGCGGCTCGCCGTCGCGACCGCGGCCCTTGTCGCCGGTGCGGACGCCGACGATGCGGCCGTGCGAGACGAGCAGCTTCTCGGCGCTCGTCTCGGGGAGGATCATCGCGCCGCCCTCCTCGGCGTGCTCGGCGAGCCAGCGGCCGAGCCGCGAGAGCGAGAAGACCATGTTCCCGTGGTTGCGCATCGTCGGCGGCGGCGGGATCGGCATCGCGCCGCGGCGCGTGAGCACGTAGACCGACTCGCCGTGCACCTGGCCGTACGACGGGATACTCGTCGAGCCGGTAGCGGTCGCCGAAGAGCCGCTTCAGCCCGATCGGGTTGACGACCGCGCCGGAGAGCAGGTGCGAGCCGGGCTGCTTGCCCTTCTCGACGACGGCGACCGGCACCTCGCCGAGCCGCTCGGCGATCTCGGGATGCTCCTCGAGCAGCTGGCCGAGACGGATCGCGCACGCGAGCCCGGCCGGCCCGGCGCCGACGATGAGCACGCCGACCTCGATCCGCTCGTCGACGGGATCGGTCGGCTCGCCGACGAACTCGCCCGCGCTGAACGGCGGCGGGTAGTCGGACGCGCGCGTCGCCACTACGCGTCCTTGCGCTGCTGCACGAGCTCGGTGAGCTTCGGGACGATCTCGTGCACGTCGCCGACGACGCCGAGGTCGCTGAACTCGAAGATCGGCGCGTTCGGATCCTTGTTGATCGCGACGATCACGTTCGAGCTCTGCATGCCGACCTTGTGCTGGATCGCGCCGGAGATGCCGAGCGCGACGTAGAGCTTCGGCGAGACGGTCTTGCCGGTCTGGCCGATCTGCGCCGAGTACGGGTACCAGCCCGCGTCGACGACGGCGCGCGTCGCGCCGACCGCGCCGCCGAGCGCGCGCGCGAGCTCCTCGGCGAGCGTGAAGTTCTCGGGCGCGCCGAGGCCGCGGCCGCCGGCGACGATCACGTCGGCGTCCTCGATCGACGGGCCGCTCGCCTCCTCGTGCTCCTGCGCGACGATCTTCGCCGCGCTCGAGTACGCCTCGAGCTCGACGGCGACGTTCTCCGACCTGCGGCGCGCCGCCGCCGGTCGGCGTCGCGTCGAACGAGCCGGCGCGGAAGAGCGCGATGCGCGGCGCCGACTTCCAGCCGACGTCGACGAGACGGAGTCCTGCAGCGCGGGCCGCTTGCCGACGAGCTCGCCGTCCTGCTGCACGAGGTCGACGAGATCCCAGTTGAGGCCGGCGTCGAGCCGCGCGGCGAGACCGGCGGCGATGTCGGCGGCGAGCACCGAGTTCGCGAACAGCACGGTGTCGTAGCCGCCGTCGCGCACGATCTTCGCGAGCACGTCGACGCGCGGCTGCGGCAGCGGCGGCTCGAGCGAGGCGTCGTCGGCGACGAGCACCGTCGTCGCGCCGTAGCGTGCCCGCCTCGGCGGCGAGCGCGGTCACGCCGCCGCCGACGAGCACCGCGGCGACGTCGCCGCCGAGCGAGGCGGCCTTCGCGAGCACGCCGAGCGAGCCCTTCTGCAGCTCGCCGCCGTGGTGCTCGAGGAAGACGAGGGTCGCCTCAGATGAGCTTCTTCTCCGCGAGGAAGTCGACGATCGCCTGCGCGGCGTTGCCGTCGTCCTCGATCTTCAGCGAGTCGCCGCGCGCGGGCGGCGACGCGAGCGCGAGCACCGTCGTCTGCGAGCCGGCCTCGCCCGCGTCGGCGGCGTCGACGCCGAGGTCGGCGAGCGACAGGATCTCCTGCGGCTTCTTCTTCGCGCCCATGATCCCCTTCAGCGACGGGTAGCGCGGCTCGTTGATCGCGTCGCTCACCGCGACGACCGCCGGCAGCGGCGCCTCGATCACGTCGTAGCCGAACTCGGTCTGGCGCTTCACGTGCACGCCGGCGCCGTCGAGCGAGAGCTCGGCCGCCTGCGAGACGACCGGGAGGCGCAGCCGCTCGGCGACCGCGGCCCAGAGCACGGCGCCGTCGCCGTCGGCGGCCTGCTGGCCGAAGAGCACGAGGTCGGCGCCCTCGCGCTCGAGCGCCTTCGCGAGCACGCGGCTCGTCGCGACGAGGTCGGAGCCGGCCGCGGCGTCGTCGCTGACGAGCACCGCGCGGTCGGCGCCCATCGCGAGCGCCTTGCGCAGCGAGTCGGCGGCCTTCTCCGGCCCCATCGAGACGACGACGACCTCCGTGTCGGCGTCGCCCTTGAGCCGCAGCGCCTCCTCGACGGCGTTCGCGTCGAAGTGGTTGAGCGCGCCCTCGCCCGAGCGGTCGAGCCGCTTCGACGCCGGATCGATGCGCGCCGACCCCTCCGGCACGTGCTTCACGCAGACCGCGATCTTCATCGCCGGGACTCTAACCACGGCCGTCCGCCGAGGTGCCTGGCACCAAACTGCTCTCAGGTGGCTGGCACCTCGGGGGTCCCAGGTGCCAGCCATTTCGCGGGGCTACATGCGCCGCTGGAGCGCGAGCACGTTCGCGACGAAGACCTTCGACACCTGGAACGGGCCGGTGGCCTTCACCGACGTCTCGCCCTGGTACCAGGCGGCGAGGGCCAGCGTCTCGTTGCCGCCGAACGCGCCGAGCAGGTGATGGAGATACGCCATGCCGACGTGGACGTTGCCGTCGGCGTCGTGCGCGACCTTCTGCTTGATCAGCACCGTCTCGACGTAGTCCCACGTCGTCGGCAGCAGCTGCATCACGCCCTGCGCGCCGACGGACGAGACGAGCGTGTTGTTGTACCCGGACTCCATCCACGCGAGCGCGTGCGCGAGGCTCGGGTCGATTCCGTAGTACGCCGACCACCGGTCGAGCGACGCACGGACGGAGGAGGCGCCGGTCGTGACGACGGCCTGCGGCTTCGCGACGGCCGCAACCGCGCGCGTCGGCACGCGCAGCCGCTTCCCGATCAGCAGCACGTGCGTCGGATCGACGTGGTTCAGACGCGCGAGCGCGGTCAGCGAGACGCCGGCGCCGCGCGCGATCGCGGTGAGCGAGTCGCCCGGCCTTCACGACGTAGATCTGCGTGCGCGGCGCGGTCGTCGTCCGGTACGCGGTCTGCACCAGATGCACCGTCACGCGCGCCCCGCGCAGCACCGCGAACGTCTTCGGGCCGCCGACGCCGTCGACTGCGAGCTTCGACGTGCGCTGGAAGCGTCGCAACCCGCGCAGCGTCGGCGTGTCGAGATAGCCGTTCACGGGCACGTGCACGCCGCGGCGCACGAGGAGGAACTGGAGAACCGCGACGTCCCACCCGAACGAGCCGCGGCCGAGCTGCCGCGTGCCGAAGAGGTGGCGGCCGAGCGGCCCGAGCGCGCGCCGCGTGCGCACGTTCAGCTTCCCGGTCACCCGCAGGCCCTGCGTCCGCTGGAACCGGCGGACCCCGGCGACCGTTCGCGGCCCGACGATCGCATCGATCGGCCCGTTGTAGAGACCCTGCGCGCGCAGCGCGACCTGGAGCCCGGCCAGCTGCGGGTTCAGCGCGCGTGCCGGAGCCGCCGCGACAGACGCGGCGATGACGAGCGCGCAGGCCAGGGCGATCCAGAGGCGCATGGAACGATTCGATTCCCGCGGACCGCGCGGAGTCCTTTGTCAGCGGCCGGTAAAACGTGGCTCGCGCTTCTCGGCGAACGCGGTGAGGCCTTCCTTCGCGTCTTCGCTCGAGAACAGCTCGCCGAAGCCGGCGACCTCGGCGTCGAGCGCCGCGGGTGCGAGGTTCACGAGCCGCTTCGCGAGCGCGAGCGCAACGGAGCTCTTCGCGGCGAGCGCCTGCGCCACCGCCAGCGCGTGCTCGAACACCGGATCGGCGATCGCGTTGACGAGGCCGATCCGGAGCGCCTCCTCCGCATCGACGGTGCGCCCGGTGAAGATCAGATCCTTCGCGACGCCGATGCCGCACACGCGCGCCAGCCGCTGCGTGCCGCCCCAGCCGGGGACGATGCCGAGGTTGATCTCCGGCTGGCCGAGCTTCGCGCGGCTCGACGCGAAACGGAGATCGCACGCGAGCGCGAGCTCGCAGCCGCCGCCGAGCGCGAAGCCGTTCACCGCCGCGATCGTCGGCTTCGCCATCGTCTCGAGCAACGAGCCCGCCTCGTGGCCGAGCGCGCCCCAGGCCACCGCGCCCGCCGGGTCGAGGCCGCTCATGTACTTGATGTCCGCGCCGGCGACGAACGCCTTCTCCCCCGCGCCCGTGAGAACGACGACACGCGCGGAGTCGTCCGCTGCGAGCTCCCGCAGCCGGTCGCGCAGCTCCGTCAGCGTCGCGACGTCGAGCGCGTTCAGCGCCTCCTGGCGGTCGATCGTGACGACCGCGACGCCGTCGTCGCGCGCGACGCCGACGCTCAAGCCGGAACCGCGCCGCGCAGGAAGTCGACGATCTCCGACGTCGGCGCGCCGGGCCCGAACACCGCGGCGACGCCTTGCTGCTTCAGCTCGGTCGCGTCGTCGCCCGGGATCGTCCCGCCGACCACGACGAGCACGTCCTCGGCGCCGTTCTCGCGCAGCAGCTCGAGGATCCGCGGCACCAGCGTCATGTGCGCACCGGAGAGGATCGAGATGCCGACGGCGTCGGCGTCCTCCTGGATCGCGGTCTCGACGATCTGCTCCGGCGTCTGATGGAGGCCGGTGTAGATGACTTCCATGCCGGCATCGCGAAGCGCCCGGGCGATGATCTTCGCGCCGCGGTCGTGCCCGTCGAGGCCGGGTTTCGCGATCACGACACGGATCGGTGCCGCCATGGAACGGAGTCTAGGGACTAGCCGCCGCTGGGTGCATTCACCGTCTGGCGCGGCACCCAGCTCGTGACGAGCCAGTTGCCGCCGTCTCGGTGGAGCGTGATCAGGAAGTCACCGCCGGGAGTCGCCGACGCCGGCGGCGGAAGGAAGCTGACACGGATCACCGCGTCGTCCGCGGTCGACGACTGCACCGTGAACTTCACCGCGGCTTTGCCGACGGGATACGGCGTCACCGGGATCGTTCCCGTGAGCCACTGCTTCAGCGTCAGCCCCCGCTTCATCTCGGGCGCCGCGAGCGCCCACGCCCGCGCGAGCTGTTTGCGCGCGACGGCGGTCGCGACGAACTCCTTCGCGATCGCGAGCTCCTTCGGTTCGAGCGGCACGCTCGGCAACGAGGCGAGCGTGGTCGTCGTGGGATCGCCGCGGCCCGACCCGATCCGTGTCGCGGCGTACGCGCCGACCCCCGCTACGAGCACGGCGACCGCGATCCACGGCGCCCACTTGTCGAGAAACGCCCGCACTAGAAGACGGGCGTCTCGCGCCAGACGCCCCAGACCTCGCGGAGCGCGTCGCACATCTCGCCCATCGTGACGTAGGCGCGCGCGGCGTCGATGATCGGGGGCATGAGGTTGCGGTCGTCGTGCGCAGCGTCCTCGCGCAGACGCGCGAGCGCGGCCTCGACCGCGGCGCTGTCGCGCCGTGCGCGCAACGCCTGGACGCGCGCGATCTGCTTCGTCTCGAGCGCGTGGTCGATGCGGAGGATCTCCGGCGGCTGCTCGTCAGCCTGCACGTAGCGGTTGACGCCGACGATGATCCGCTGCTCCTTCTCGACCTCGGACTGGTAGCGGTACGACGCCTCGGCGATCTCGCGCTGGAAGAAGTTCTCCTTGATCGCCGGGATCACGCCCCCGAGCTTCTCGATCCGGTCGAAGTACTCGTACGCCTGCCGCTCCGAGCTCGCTCGTCAGCTGCTCCAGGTAATAGGAGCCGCCGAGCGGATCGATCGTGTTCACGACGCCGGTCTCGTGGGCGATCACCTGCTGCGTGCGCAGCGCGAGCCGCACCGCCTTCTCGGTCGGCAGCGCGAGCGCCTCGTCGAAGCTGTTGGTGTGCAGCGACTGCGTGCCGCCGAGCACCGCCGCCAGCGCCTCGATCGCCGTCCGGATCAGATTCACCTCCGGCTGCTGCGCCGTCAGCGACACGCCGGCGGTCTGCGTGTGGAAGCGCATCAGCCACGAGCGCGGATTCTTCGCGCCGTAGCGGTCGCGCAGCTCGCGCGCCCAGATCCGCCGCGCCGCGCGGTACTTCGCGATCTCCTCGAAGAAGTCGAGGTGCGCGTTGAAGAAGAAGGACAGCCGCGGCGCGAAATCGTCGACGTCGAGGCCGCGCTCGAGGCACGCGTCGACGTACGCGAACCCGTCCGCCAGCGTGAACGCGAGCTCCTGCGCCGCCGTCGAGCCGGCCTCGCGGATGTGGTACCCGGAGATCGAGACCGGGTGCATCAGCGGCATCTCCTGCGCGCACCACTCGATCATGTCCACGACCAGCCGCAGCGACGGCTCCGGCGGAAAGATCCACTCCTTCTGCGCGATGTACTCCTTGAGGATGTCCGTCTGAACGGTTCCCGCGGAGCTCCGCGAGCGGCACGCCCTGCTCCTCGCCCACGCACGCGTAGAACGCGAGCAGCATCGCCGCCGGCGAGTTGATCGTCATCGACGTCGAGACCTCGCCGAGCGGAATCCCGGCGAACAGCGCCTCCATGTCCTCGAGCGAGTCGACCGCCACGCCCTCGCGCCCGACCTCGCCGAGCGACCGCGGATGATCCGAGTCGTAGCCCATCAGCGTCGGCATGTCGAAAGCCGTCGAAAGCCCCGTCTGGCCGTGCTCGAGCAGATACCGGAACCGCTCGTTCGTCTCCTCCGGCCCCCCGAAGCCCGCGAACTGCCGCATCGTCCACAGCCGGCCGCGATACATCGACGGATAGACGCCGCGCGTGAACGGAAAAGCCCCTGGATAACCCAGATCCCGGTCGTAGTCGACCGCGCCGGAGCCGGGCGAGTAGAGCGGCTCGTTCTCGATCCCGGACATCGTCGAGAACAGCTCGCCCTCCCGCTCCGGCGTCGCGTCGTAGACGTCGCGGCGCCACTCGCCGGCGTCGCCGACTCCGGCGCGCGGATCCCCGGTGGTCGCCATTGCGCCTCATTGTAGGTCTGCCGGTCGCGCGTCCCGGGGAGGAAGTACAAGCTCGGCGCGGAAGCCGGAGAACGGGAGCTCAGTCGTATGAAACGGGTAAGGATTGCCCCGTGCCGGTCGCGCTCACTCGATCAAGTGCCGCGTCGAGCGCCGGGTCGCCGATCTTTCGTCCGTGTAGCGCTAGACGATGGTCTGTGGGCAGGCAACTATGTGACTGAGCGGCGGGCACGGCCTGTCGCCGCTCGTTGTACGTTGAGCCCGTGCCATGTAGCACTCAACAAAAGGAGAGGAAAGTGACCAGACGAAAGAAACTCACCCTGATCGCGGCGGTCGTGGTCGTGCTTGCGCTGATCGCGGCGATTGCCGGGTATGCCTATTGGAGTTCGACAGGCTCGGGCACGGGTTCGTCGACGGCGGGTACCACCAGCGCCATCACGCTCCACGCGTCGTTCCCGGCGGGCATCTATCCGGGCGGCACGGAGTCGGTCTCGTTCACAGCGGATAACCCGAACACTGGAAAGGTTCAGGTCGGGACAATCCACCTCGCAAGTGTCACGTTCGACGCGGGTCATGCAAGCTGCTCCGCTGCGGACTTCACGATGGCCGATGTCGCGGAGAACGTCGAGATCGCCAACGGCACAGGTCTGAGCTTGCCCAACAACGGGACGCTGTCATTCGCCGACACCGCCTCGAACCAGGACGCATGCCAGGGCGCGACGATCACGCTCAACTTGACGAGCAACTAGACGACTTGACGAGCAACTAGAAGTCGGGATGTCCGACAGGGGGCGGTTCGCAATGCGCATCCGTCGACGCCGTCGCGTGGTGGTTGCCTTCGTGGCAGTGGCGGCGGCCGTGGTCGTTGGAGGAGCCGCTGCCTACTGGCTCGTGATCGGCAACGGCTCCACCGGAAGCCAGGGAGGCACCGTATCGGCGGTGTCGCTCTCGCCTGCTACGACATCGACGTCGCTCTTCCCGGGCGGCACGGCCGACGTTGCGCTTTCGATCAACAACGGCAATCCCGGCCGCGTCTTCGTCGGGTCATTGCCGCTCGACACAAGTCAGGGCACGAACGGCTTCTCCGTGGACGGTGCGCATTCGAGCTGCAACCTCGCGGCGCTCGGATACACGACACAGTCGAACGGCGGCGCCGGCTGGTTCGTGGCGGGGAGTTCGACGCTGCCGCTCGACCTGAGCAGTGCCGTCTCGCTGTCCACTGCGGCGGTCTCGGCCTGTCAGGGGGCGCAGATCACCGTCTACCTCAAGGTCGGTCCGTGAACCGATACCCGTTCCGCGTGTGGCGCGTAGTAGTCGTCCTCGTGTTCTGTGTGGCGGCGTTCGTTGTCGCCGGCCAGAGCATCGGGGCGTTCGGGCGGGATTCGGTCGTGCCGAAGCCGACGATTACCGATGGACCGATCTCGGCGACGGTGGCGACAAGCGCGACCTTCGGCTTCTATGGGTTGACGGCGGCGTTCGACTGCAGCCTCGACGGCGCTACCTTCCGGCGGTGCGCGAGTCCGGTGACGTATTCCCGCCTCGAACTCGGGGCCCGCACGTTCAGAGTGCGGGGCCGTGACCCAACGGGGGACGCCGGCGACTCTGCCTCGTACACCTGGAAGATCGTGAAGGCGAAAGCCGTGCCTGCCGCGGCGGCAGTCCCGCGCCCGCTGATGATCACCGTGCCCCGGAAACCGTGGCTCTCACGGACGGCCACATTCGCCTGGGACCGGCGTGGTGCGCCGTCCTCCCAGTGCGCGCTCGACCGCTCGAAATGGGGAACGTGTAGCTCGCCGAGAACCTACAAGAGCCTGACGCTCGGCAGGCACGTCTTCAGCGTTCGCGGCGTGAACGGCTCGCAGCACAGCAGCGTCAATCAGTTCTACTGGACGATCGCGCCGGCGCCACCGCCCGCGCCTCCTGTTCTGATCGGCGAGCCCGACGCGGACACGACATCGACCACGGCGGTGCTCACCTTCGAAGGCGCCGACGGGCTCGAGTTCGAGTGTTCGCTCGACTCCGGCGCCTGGGAGACGTGCACGAGCCCGGCGATCTACGTCGGTCTTGCTGCCGGTCGTCACACGTTCTGCGTGCGGTCGCTTCTTCCGAACGGCATCTCGAGCACGCCGTCCTGTACGTCGTGGTTCATCCGCAGCGCTGACCAACCGGCCACACCGTCGCCGGTCCCCACCGGGTTCACGATCACGGGTGACCAACCGACATTCCTTGCGCCAGGACTCGGCGGGCCGGTCCCGGTCACGATCACAAACCCGCAGTCCTTTCCGATCACGGTGAGCAACCTCGTCGTGACCGTGGCGGCCGGCAGCAGCCAACCGGGCTGCGATGGTGCCACGAACCTCTCTGTGGCCCAGTCGAACATGTCCGGCGGCGCTGTCTCAGTCATCGTCCCGTCCGGAGGCTCCGTCGTCCTGCCTGCGCAGGGGGCAACAGCGCCGGTCGTGACCATGCTGGACATGGCTTCAAGCCAGGACGCCTGCAAGGGCGCCGTCTTCACACTTCAGTACGCGGCGACGGGAACAGGATGAAGCGCCGCTCGATCATGTTCGGTGTCGCCGTCTCTGCGGTCGGCGTCTGTATAGCTCGTCGGAAACCCCAGCGTCGTGCGAACGAGGAAAGGCCGCTTCCGAGGCTCCCCGAGCCGGCGCCGACCGTCGTCCGGGACGATTTCGTGCCGCGAGCCGAGCCGCGCCGCAGTCGTAACCGTGGCCGTCGCGCTCTGCTCGTCGGCCTGGTCGTGGTCGCCGCAGGCGTCTGTGTCGCAGGAGCGCTCGCGTACTGGACCTCGGGCTCGTCGTCGGGAAGCAATGGACGCGGCGACATCGGTTCGCTCGGAACGGGGTCGACGCCGTCAGCGTCGGTCGCCGGACGCGCCGTAACCGTGAGCTGGGCGCAGACGATCGTGGCGGGGACAACGCTCGGCTCGCTCCCCTCGGGCGGGTATACGGTGCAGCGCTACGCCCAGAGCGCCCCCGCGACGCCGATCGCACCCGGCGCATCCTGCGCGGGCACGATCAGCGGCGCCCCCGATCCGCTCTCGTGCACGGAGTCGTCGCTCCCGACCGGTCGCTGGCTCTATTCGGTGACGCCGACCTACTACCTGTGGACGGGCGCCGTGAGCTCTCAGAGCGCCGCGGCGACGGTGACGCCCGACGCCCCCACCTCGGTCACGCTGACGAACGGGGGAGGCACCGGGAACGCGTTCGTCAACGCAGCGAATGCCTCGTCGCTCTCGTTCGACGTGGTGCTACCGGCGACGTCACTCGCGGGCGACACCGTTCACCTGTCCGTCAGCGATGGCTCCGGGACCGTCGCCGTCACTGCGGCGGGGATCACGGGCGGTGGCACCCGCAGCTTTAGCGCCGTCGACGTCTCGAGCCTGGCCGATGGAACGTTGACGATCAGCGCCTGGTCGACGAGCTCGTACGGGGACGCTGGGCCGACGACCTCGATCACTCGCACGAAGGACACGGTGAAACCGACGCTCGCGTCGATGGTCACCGGCGATCTCGGCGGAACTCCAGGCAAGCTCGACGCCGTTACGGTCGCCTTCTCGGAACCCCTGGCCTCGTACACAGCCGGGACCGCTCCGTGGACGCTCGCCAACGTGCCCAGCGGCGGCACGCTGGCGAGCGTCGCGGTGACCGGCTCGACCGCGACGCTGACCATCACCGAGGGTGCCGGACGCATCGACACCGCCGTCGGCTCCTTCACCGTCGCGCTCGCCACAACGCGACCGGCATCCGCGACGCCGGCGGCAACCTCTCCAGCTTCGCCGCTACCGTCACCGACGGACGGTGCCGCGCCGGTGCTGTGACGGCGATCGTGATGCAGGACGTGAACGGGAACGGCAAGGTCGATCAGGTCTCGGTCACCTTCTAGCGAGACGCTCGCATCGTCGACGGACACCGCGCCGTGGACGCTCGCGAACGTGCCGAGTGGCGGCACGCTGGCGAGTGTCTCCACCTCTGGCGCGATCGCGACGCTGACGCTGAACGAGGGCGCAGGCGCGCCCGATACGTCGGTCGGCAGCTTCACCGTCGCGCTCGCCGCCAGCGCAACCGGTATCCACGACGCAGCCGGCAACCAGTCCTCCTTCGCCGCGACCGCACCGACCGACGGCGCCAAGCCGGTCCTGGTCACCCTGTCGATGCTCGACAACAACACCAACGGCAAGGTCGACCGCGTCACTCGCCACCTTCTCGGAAACGCTGGCCGCCTACACGCGCGGGCACCGCTCCCTGGACGCTCGCCAACGTGCCCGAGCGGCGGCCTCGCCTGCGGTCTCGCCGTCGCCGCCACAGCCGCGACGCTCACGATCACCGAAGGAGCAGGCGCAGCGAACACCGCCGTCGGCTCCTTCACCGTCGCGCTCGCCACGAGCGCGACCGGCATCCGCGACGCCGGCGGGCAACCTCTCCAGCCTTCGCCGCCACCGTCACCGACGGACGGTGCCGCGGCCGGTGCTCGTCGCGGCCGATCGTGATGCAGGACATCGACGGGAACGGGAAGGTCGACCAGGTGCTCGCTCACCTTCTAGCGAGACGGTCGAGCCATCCTCCGACACCGCCCCCTGGACGCTCACGAACGTCCCCAGTGGCGGCACGCTCGGCGAGTGTCTCGACCTCGGGCGCGATCGCGACGCTCGACACTCGAACGAGGGCGCAGGTGCGCCGAACACGGCGGTCGGCAGCTTCACTGTCGTGCTCGCCGCCAGCGCGACCGGTATCCACGACGCCGCCGGCAACCAGGTCCTCCTTCGCCGCGACCGCACCGACCGACCAGGCGCCACTCCCGTCCTCGTCACCCTCGTCATGCAGGACGACAACACCAACGGCAAGGTCGACCGCGTCACTCGCCACCTTCTCGGAATCGCTGGCCGCGTACTACAGCGCGGGCACCGCTCCCTGGACGCTCGCGAACGTGCCCTCGAGCGGCGGCACACCTCGGTCTCGCCGTCGCGGCGGCGGTCGCCACGCTCACGATCGCCGAAGGCGCAGGCGCACCCGACACCGCCGTCGGCTCCTTCACCGTCGCGCTCGCCACGAGCGCGACCGGCATCCGCGACGCCGGCGGCAACCTCTCCAGCCTTCGCCGCCACCTCACCGACGGACGGTGCGCGGCCGGTGCTCGTCGCGGCGCACGCTCGTGATGCGCGACATCGACGGCAACGGCAAGGTCGACCGGTCTCGCCACCTTCTCGCGAGACGGTCGAGCCCTCCTCGGACACCGCCCCCTGGACGCTCACGAACGTCCCCAGTGGAGGCTCGCTCGCCGCGGTCTCGACCTCGGGCGCGACCGCGACGCTCGTCATCGCGAACGAGGGCGCCGGTGCGCCGAACACCGCCGTCGGCAGCTTCACGTGTCGTGCTCGCCGCGAGTGCGACCGGTATCCGTGACGCCGCCGGCAACCAGGGCCTCCTTCGCCGCGACCGCCCCGACGACCAGGCGACTCCCGTCCTCGTCTCGCTCGTCATGCAGGACGTAACACCAACGGCAAGGTCGACCGCGTCACTCGCCACCTTCTCGGAATCGCTGGCCGCCTACAGCGCGGGCACCGCTCCCTGGACGCTCGCCAACGTGCCCTCGAGCGGCGGCCTCGCCTCGGTCTCGCCGTCGCGGCCGCGGTCGCCACGCTCACGATCACCGAAGGAGCAGGCGCACCGACACCGCCGTCGGCTCCTTCACCGTCGCGCTCGCCACGAGCGCGACCGGCATCCGCGACGCCGCGGGCAACCTCTCCAGCTTCGCCGCCACCGCCCCCCTGGACAAAGCAGCACCCGTCCCGACCGCGATCACCACCACGACCGCAGGCTCGACGGCGGGACTCATGCAAGTGGGCGACGCGCTTCAGATCACGTTCAGCGAGGCGATCCTCGCATCGAGTGTCCCTGGCTCGACCACAATCACCGAAACGGACCCCACCGGCGGCGGCAACGACACGCTGACAATCACCAGCTTCACCAATGGCGCGCGCAGGCTCGGCGCCAACACCTACATCAGTAGCAACAACACGAGCGCCGCCTTCGCGTCGAGCACGCTCTCGGTTTCCGGCGCCAACATCACCGCGACCGTGGCAGGCGCCTGCACCGGCACCTGCGGCGCCAACATCACAGCTGGCCAGGGCGCGTTCGCCTTCGCTCCCGCCACCACCATCACCGACGCAGCGGGCAACGCGGCAACGAGCACGCTCACGACCGTCGCGACCTTCAGCGTGTTCTAGCAACCGCGACGATCGCGCCGAAGCAGAGACGAGACGCCCCGACTCCGAGCCATGCAGGGTATTCGTAACTGCGGGGCGATCGCCAACGCCCCGTTGCCCGATCCGACAACGGGAAGCGGGCGCCGAGACCACTGTTCTCAGCCTCTACTCGAGGTTGATGGTTAGGACAGCGCCTCTACACGCGACCGTCGGTCGTCGCGAGTCGGCGCCTGACGCGGCGCCCTTTCTCTCACCCGGCGGAGGGATCTTTGTGCGCTCCGGGACGTTTCCTACCGGTTTCACACCAGGAAGCGCTCAGTTCCAGGCCCAATTCCGTCGATCTATACGACTGGAGATCGCGTGCAGACGCGCGCGTGAGGAATGGCGAGCTTCCGGAATCTGCGGACACCTAAGGCGAGGCCCTCGGACGCGTCCGAGGGCGTTCGCATGCGCCGTGGTTTCGAGTTCGTCGCAGGCGTATTGCTTTCAGCCGCAGGCACCGTCGTCGCCCTCTCCGAGCTCGCCACTCCGGGGGTCGACTCGACGGTGCGTGCAGTCGCCGAGGTTTCGGCGTGATCGCTACGCGTCGGCACCTCCGTCTCTTCATCGGTGCCGTCGTGGCACTCCTGTGCATCGGTGTCGCGGCCGGCGCGTCGATGCTCGTAGTAAGCCGCGGGCACCAAGCGGCGTCGCACGACTACCTCGCAACGCAGCTCGGACCGAGCGCAACGCATGCGTCGCTGGTGCGTCATCCGGGGCGCGACTTCACGGTCGCGGTCGACAAGCGCGGATACACCGTCCACGCGCACGAGGGACGCACTGCGTCGATCGTCTCGCTCGCGAGCACCTCCGTCGCCGCCGCGGGCCCGTGGCGCGGACACCGAAACGGTGTCATCCGCTCGACGTCGTTCGGCAGCGAAGCGATCACCACTGTGCCGGGAAAGACGGAGGAGTTCCTCGTCGTCGATCAGCGGCAGGGAAAGAGAACGTGGCGGTGGTCGCTCGACGGAACGCTCACGCCGAAGCCCGGACCGGGCGGTTCGATCACCCTCGTCGACAAGCACGGCGCACTGGTGTCGTCGATCCTTCCTGTCCAGCTGCTCACGCAGTCCGGAAAGGACGTCACGCCCGCCGGTCTGCACTGGTCCCTTGCACGTCGCGGAGGGTCGAACGTGCTCGAGCTGCGACTCGACGATGCGCACCTGCCGCTGCCGTACACGATCGACCCCGCGGTCGCGTGGTCGGTCGCGGCGACCGGCAGCGCCCACACCGCCACCTCCGTCACGTTCAGCATCACGCCGTCGGCGGCAAACCAGTTGCTGCTCGTCGGCTACAACGCCGAGAACACGACCACGTCGGCGTGCCAGGCGACGAGCGTCACCTATAACGGCGTCGCGATGACGCTCGTGCCGGGCAGCCAGGCGGTGGCGATCAATCCGGCGCCGAACTACGACTGCACCGCGCTCTACTACATGCTGAACCCGCCGTCGGGCGTCGCGCACAACGTCGTGATCAGCTTCGGCGCGACCGAGGACGGCATCGTCGGCGGCGCCGAGACCTTCACCAACGTCTGGCAGAACGCCTCGGCGATCTCGACCGCGACGACGAACCAGGGGCCCGGTCTCACCTCGACGGCATTCACGACGAAGTGGCCCAACCAGATGCTCGTCGACACGATCGCCCCGGGCGACACGATCGCCACCATGGGCACCTGGAACGCCGGAGCCGGCCAGACGTACCACGTCCACGCCGACTCGTCGGCCGCGGGCGGCACCGACTCGCTCGGCATGAGCGTCGACCTCATGGTCGCGCCCGGCGCCCACACGATGTCGTGGACGAGCACCACCGCCCCGAACCGCAGCTCACAGGCGGTCACCGCGCTCGAGTCCGTCGACTCGACGGGCCCGGCGCTCAACAGTGTCACGCTCTCGGGACTGACCGGCCAGACGTTCGCGAACGGGTCGACGCTCTATTACAACGCCCAGGGCGCGAACGCCGGCACGTTCACGGTCAATTCGTCGTTCACCGACGCCGACTCGGGTGTCTCGACGGTCGCGTATCCCGCCGTGGCGGGCTTCACCGGCGGGAACGGCACGGCAACGAACGCGTCGCCGTCGACGAGCGCGTACGCCTCCTCCTCGCCGACGGCGTACTCGTGGACGAGCGCGACGACGACGATCGGCGCGCAGACGGTCACGGCGACCAACCGCCAGGGCGGCACCGGCACCGGGACGTTCACGCTCGTGAAGGACACGACGGCCCCGGCCGGCGGCGCGTTCTCCGCGAACGGCACCGCGGCGACCGGCGGCGGCTCCTCGAGCACGATCACGGCCGGCACGACGCTGACGATCAACTCGCGCACGGATTACACGGAGGCGCAGTCCGGCGCCGCGGCCGGCCTCGCGAGCTCGACGCTGACGATGCAGACGGGCGACGCTGTCCGGCAACGTGTGCCGGCGTACGGTGCGCCGACCACGATCATCGGCACCACGGCGCAGACCGTCGCGAGCGGCCACTGCTACCTGCTCACGCTGACCGGTACTGACAACGTCGCCAACGCCGCCTCGCTCTCGACGACAGTCAAGGTCGACACGACTGCCCCGAGCGCGCCGACGACGTTCGGCGTTCTCGGCGCTGACGAACTCGTACTTCCCCGGCTCAGGCTCGATCGTCTACTTCAAGGGCGGCACCGCAGGCGGCTTCACCGCCACCGCCTCGGGCGCCACGGACGCCGACACCGGGGTCGCGTCCTACAACTACGGCGCGGTCGCAGGCACGGGCTGGTCGAACGCAACGAACGTCTACAGCTTCACCGCAGCCTCGCCGACCGGCACCGGCGCCGTGACCGCGACCAACAACGTCGGCCTCACCGGCCCGAGTGCCAGCTTCACCGCCCAGAGCGACACGACTGCCCCGACCGGCGGCGCGTTCTCCGCCAACGGCACGGCGGCGAGCGGCGGGCGGCTCGTCCAGCTACCTGAACAGCGGCACCACGCTGACGATCGACTCCCGGACCGACTTCACGGAGACGCAGACCGCTACCGCCTCGGGCCTCGCGACCTCGACGTTGACGATGCAGACCGGGACGCTGTCGGGCAACGCGTGCTCGGCGTACGGCGCACCGGCGACGATCACCGGGACGACCTCGCAGACCGTCTCGACCGCACACTGCTACCTGCTCACGCTCACCGGCACCGACAACGTCGGCAACGTCGCGCCGACGATCACCACGACGGTGAAGGTCGACACGACGGCGCCGAGCGCGCCGACCGGCTTCGCCTTCAGCGCGCTGACGAACTCCTACTACCCCGGCTCCGGCTCGATCGTCTACTTCAAGGACGGCGACGGTCGGCGGCTTCACCGTCACCGCCTCCGGCTCGACGGACGCCGACACCGGCGTCTCGGGCTACAACTACGGCGCGGTCGCAGGCACCGGCTGGGCCAACGCCGCCGGCGCCTACACCTTCACCGCTGCCTCGCCCACCGGCACCGGCGCGGTCACCGCGTCGAACAACGCCGGCCTGGCCGGGTCGAGCGCGAGCTTCACGGCGCAGAACGACGCGACGGCTCCGGCCGGCGGCGCGTTCACCGCGAACAGCGTCGCGGCGACAGGCGGCGGCTCGACGAGCTACATCAACGCGGGCACGACGCTCACGATCAACTCGCGCACCGACTACACCGAGACGCAGACCGCCACCGCGTCCGGCCTCGCCAGCTCGACGCTGACGATGCAGACCGGAACGCTGTCGGCGAACGCGTGTAGCGCGTACGGCGCCCCGGCGACGATCATCGGTACGACGGCGCAGACCGTCGCAACCGGCAAGTGCTACCTGCTGACGCTGACCGGCACCGACAACGTCGGCAACGCCGCCACGATCACGACCACCGTCAAGGTCGACACCAGCGCGCCGTCGGCGCCGACCGGGTTCTCGTTCAGCGCGCTGACCAACTCGTACTACCCCGGCGCCGGAACCGATCGTCTACTTCAAGGGCGGCTCGGTCGGCGGCTTCACCGCCACCGGCTCGGGTGCCGCTGACGCCGACTCCGGCATCGCCTCCTACAACTACGGCGCGATCGCCGGCAGCGGCTGGGCCAACGCCGCCGGCGCGTTCACCTTCACCGCCGCCTCGCCGACCGGCACGAGCGCGGTCACCGCGACCAACAACGCGGGCTTGACGAGCTCGAGCGCCAGCTTCACCGCGCAGTCGCGATTCGACGGCTCCGGCGGGTGGCGCGTTCTCGGCCAACGGTACGGCGGCGACCGGCGGCGGCTCGTCGAGCTACCTCACCGCGGGCACGACGCTGACGATCAACTCGCGCACCGACTACACCGAGACCCAGACCGCAACCGCCTCCGGCCTCGCCGAACTCGACCCTGACGATGCAGACCGGAACGCTCTCGGCCAACAGCTGCAGCGCCTACGGCGCCCCGGCGACGATCGCCGGCACCACGGCGCAGACCGTCGCAAGTCGGCAACTGCTACCTGCTGACGCTGACCGGCACCGACAACGTCGGCAACGCCGCCACGATCACGACCACCGTCAAGGTCGACACCACGCGCCCCGAGCGCGCCCACGACCTTCGGCTTCAGCGCGCTGACGAACTCGTACTACCCCGGCGCCGGCTCGATCGTCTACTTCAAGGGCGGCTCGGCCGGCGGCTTCACCTCGACTGCCTCCGGCGCGACCGACGCCGACTCCGGAATCGCGTCGTACAACTACGGCGCGATCGCGGGCAGTGGCTGGGCCAACGCCGCAGGTGTCTTCACCTTCACTGCGGCGTCGCCGACCGGAACGAGCGCCGTCACGGCGACCAACGGCGCGGGCGTCACCAGCGCCAGCGCGAGCTTCACCGCGCAGAGCGACTCCACCGCTCCGGCCGGTGGCGCCTTCAGCGCCAACGGCACTGCGGCAACCGGCGGCGGCTCCTCGAGCTACCTGACCGCCGGCACGACGCTCACGATCAACTCGCGCACCGACTACACCGAGGCCCAGACCGCAACCGCTTCGGGCCTCGCGTCGTCGACGCTGACGATGCAGACGGGCACGCTCTCAGCGAACGCCTGTAGCGCGTACGGCGCTCCTGCGACGATCGTCGGCACGACCGCGCAGACCGTCTCGAGCGGACACTGCTACCTGCTCACCCTCACCGGCACCGACAACGTCGGTAACGCCGTCACGATCGCGACGACCGTGAAGGACGACACGACCGCGCCGTCGGCACCGACGGGCTTCTCGTTCTCGGCGCTGACCAACTCGTATTACCCCGGTGCCGGATCGATCGTCTACTTCAAGGGCGGTACGGCCGGCGGCTTCACCTCGACCGCTTCGGGTTCCGCCGACGCCGACACTGGAATCACCGGCTACACGTACGGCGCGATCGCGGGCAGCGGCTGGGCCAATGCCGCCGGCGCGTTCACCTTCACCGCCGCCTCGCCGACCGGCACCAGTTCGGTCACAGCGACCAACGGTGCGGGCCTGACGTCGAGCGGCACGACCTTCACGGCGCAGTCCGACTCGACCGCTCCGGCGGGTGGCGCGTTCACCGCGAACGGCACCGCGGCAACCGGTGGCGGTTCGTCGAGCTATCTCAACAGCGGCACCACGCTGACGATCAACTCGCGCACCGACTACACCGAGACCCAGACCGCAACCGCCTCCGGCCTCGCCAACTCGACGCTGACGATGCAGACCGGCACGCTCTCGGCCAACAGCTGCAGCGCCTACGGCGCACCGGCCACGATCACCGGCACGACCGCGCAGACGGTCGCGAGCGGCAACTGCTACCTGCTGACGCTGACCGGCACCGACAACGTCGGCAACGCGGCGTCGATCACCACCACCGTCAAGGTCGACACCACTGCTCCCGTCGGCGCCGACCGGGTTCGCATTCTCGGCACCGACCAATGCGTACTACCCCGGTGCCGGCTCGATCGTCTACACCAAGGGCGGCTGCGCGGGCGGCTTCACCGTCACCGCCTCCGGCGCCAGCGACGCCGACTCCGGCATCGCCACCTACAACTACGGCGCGATCGCCGGCTCCGGCTGGGCCAACGCCGCCGGCGCCTACACCTTCACCGCCGCCTCCCCCACCGGCACCGGCGCCGTCACCGCAACCAACAACGCCGGCCTCACCGGCTCCAGCGCCAGCTTCACCGCACAGAGCGACTCCACCGCCCCCGCCGGCGGCGCGTTCTCGGCCAACGGCACCGCAGCCACCGGCGGCGGCTCCTCCAGCTACCTGACCGCCGGCACGACGCTCACGATCAACAGCCGCACCGACTACACCGAGACCCAGACCGCCACCGCATCGGGCCTCGCCAACTCGACGCTCACGATGCAGACCGGCACGCTCTCGGGCAACAGCTGCAGCGCATACGGCGCGCCGGCGACGATCACCGGCACCACGTCGCAGACCGTCGCCAGCGGCAACTGCTACCTCCTCACCCTCACCGGCACCGACAACGTCGGCAACGCGGCCTCGATCACGACCACCGTCAAGGTCGACACGAGCGCCCCGTCGGCGCCGACCGGGTTCGCGTTCTCCGCGTTGACGAACTCGTTCTACCCGGGTGTCGGTTCGATCGTCTACTTCAAGAGCGGCACGATCGGTGGCTTCACCGTCACCGCTTCCGGCTCGACCGACGCCGACTCCGGCATCGCCTCCTACAACTACGGCGCGATCGCCGGCGCGGCTGGGCCAACGCTGCCGGCGTCTACAGCTTCACCGCCGCCAGCCCGACCGGCACCGGCGCCGTCACCGCGACCAACGGCGCCGGCGTCACAGGAGCGAGCGCGAGCTTCACCGGCCAGGCCGACGGCACCGCACCCGCCGGCGGCGCGTTCTCGGCCAACGGCACTGCGGCAACCGGCGGCGGCTCCTCGAGCTACCTGACCGCCGGCACGACGCTGACGATCAACTCGCGCACCGACTACACCGAGACGCAGACCGCGACCGCCTCGGGCCTCGCCAACTCGACCCTCACGATGCAGACCGGCGACGCTCTCGGCCAACAGCTGCAGCGCTACGGCGCACCCGCGACGATCGCCGGCACGACCGCGCAGACCGTTTCGTCGGGTCACTGCTACCTCCTGACGCTGACCGGCACCGACAACGTCGGCAACGCCGCGACGATCACGACCACGGTGAAGGTCGACACCACCGCGCCGTCGGCGCCGACCACGTTCGGCTTCAGCGCGCTGACGAACGCCTTCTACCCCGGCGCCGGCTCGATCGTCTACTTCAAGGGCGGCAGCGCAGGCGGCTTCACCTCCACCGCCTCGGGCGCGACCGACGCCGACAGCGGCATCGCTTCGTACAACTACGGCGCGATCGCCGGCTCCGGCTGGGCCAACGCGGCCGGCGCGTTCACGTTCACCGCTGCTTCGCCGACGGGCACGAGCGCGGTCACCGCGACCAACGGTGCCGGCGTCACCGGTGCGAGCGCCAGCTTCACCGCGCAGAGCGACTCGACCGCGCCGGCCGGCGGCGCCTTCTCGGCCAACGGCACCGCGGCGACCGGCGGCGGCTCGTCGAGCTACCTCAACAGCGGCACGACGCTCACGATCAACAGCCGCACCGACTACACCGAGACGCAGACCGCGACCGCCTCGGGGCTCGCGAGCTCGACGCTGACGATCCAGTCGGCCACCCTGACCGGCAACTCGTGCGGCAGCTACGGCGCACCGAGCACAATCAGCGGCACGACGGCGCAGACGGTTGCGAGCGGCAACTGTTATCTGCTGACGCTGACCGGCACCGACAACGTCGGCAACGCCGTATCGATCACCACGACCGTGAAGGTCGACACCACCGCGCCGTCGGCACCGACCGGATTCGCGTTCAGCGCGCCGACGAATGCGTACTACCCCGGCGCCGGCTCGATCGTCTACACCAAGGGCGGCAGCGCGGGCGGCTTCACCGTCACCGCCTCCGGCGCCGCTGACGCCGACTCCGGCATCGCCTCCTACAACTACGGCGCGATCGCCGGCTCGCGGCTGGGCCAACGCCGCCGGCGCCTACACCTTCACCGCCGCCTCCCCCACCGGCACCGGCGCCGTCACCGCAACCAACAACGCCGGCCTCACCGGCTCCAGCACCAGCTTCACCGCCCAGAGCGACTCCACGGCCCCCGCCGGCGGCGCGTTCTCGGCCAACGGCACCGCGGCAACCGGCGGCGGCTCCTCCAGCTACCTGACCGCCGGCACGACGCTGACGATCAACTCGCGCACCGACTACACCGAGACGCAGACCGCAACCGCCTCGGGCCTCGCCAACTCGACCCTGACGATGCAGACCGGCACGCTCTCGGGCAACAGCTGCAGCGCATACGGCGCGCCCGCGACGATCACCGGCACCACGGCGCAGACCGTCGCCAGCGGCAACTGCTATCTCCTGACGCTGACCGGCACCGACAACGTCGGCAACGCCGCGTCGATCACGACCACCGTCAAGGTCGACACGACCGCCCCGAGCGCGCCGACCACGTTCGGCTTCAGCGCCCTGACCAACGCGTACTACCCGGGCGTCGGCGCGATCGTCTTCTTCAAGGGCGGCACGGTCGGCGGCTTCAACGTCACCGCGTCCGGCTCGACCGACGCCGACTGCGGCATCGCGTCGTACAACTACGGCGCGATCGCCGGCGCAGGCTGGGGCAACGCAAGCAACGTCTACTCGTTCACCGGCATCTCCCCGACCGGAACCGGCGCCGTCACCGCCACCAACAACGCCGGCGTCACCGGCGCCAGCGCCAGCTTCACCGCGCAGTCCGACTCGACCGCACCCGCCGGTGGCGCGTTCAGCGCCAACGGCACCGCGGCGACCGGCGGCGGCTCCTCGAGCTACCTCACCGCCGGGCACGACGCTGACGATCAACTCGCGCACCGACTACACCGAGACGCAGACCGCAACCGCATCCGGCCTCGCCAACTCCACGCTGACGATCCAGTCGGCGACGCTGACCGCCAACTCCTGCGGCAGCTACGGCGCACCGGCGACGATCACCGGCACCACGTCGCAGACCGTCGCCAGCGGCAACTGCTACCTCCTGACGCTGACCGGCACCGACAACGTCGGCAACGCCGCCACGATCACCACCACCGTGAAGGTCGACACCACCGCGCCGACGCGCGCCGACCACGTTCGGGTTCAGCGCCCTGACGAACGCCTTCTACCCGGGCGCCGGATCGATCGTCTACTTCAAGGGCGGCTCGCGCCGGCGGCTTCACCTCGACGGCTTCCGGCGCGACCGACGCCGACAGCGGCATCGCGTCGTACAACTACGGCGCGATCGCCGGCAGCGGCTGGTCGAACGCGACGAACGTCTACAGCTTCACCGCCGCCTCGCCCACGGGCACGAGCGCCGTCACCGCGACCAACGGCGCCGGCGTCACCGGCTGCGACGCCAGCTTCACCGCGCAGAGCGACTCGACCGCTCCGGCCGGCGGCGCGTTCTCGGCCAACGGCACCGCGGCGACCGGCGGCGGCTCGTCGAGCTACCTGAACGGCGGCACGACGCTGACGATCAACTGCGCGCACCGACTACACCGAGACGCAGACCGCGACCGCCTCCGGCCTCGCCAACTCCACGCTCACGATCCAGTCCGCGAACGCTCACGGCCAACTCGCTGCAGCAGCTTACGGCGCACCGAGCACCATCAGCGGCACCACGAGCCAGACCGTCGCGAGTGGTAACTGCTACCTGCTGACGCTGACGGGCACCGACAACGTCGGCAACGCCGACGTCGATCACGACCACCGTCAAGGTCGACACCACTGCGCCGAGCGCACCCACCGGATTCGCGTTCAGCGCGCCGACCAATGCGTACTACCCCGGCGCCGGCTCGATCGTCTACACCAAGGGCGGCAGCGCGGGCGGCTTCACCGTCACCGCCTCCGGCGCCGCTGACGCCGACTCCGGTATCGCCTCGTACAACTACGGCGCAATCGCCGGCTCCGGCTGGGCCAACGCCGCCGGCGCCTACACCTTCACCGCCGCCTCCCCCACCGGCACCGGCGCCGTCACCGCCACCAACAACGCCGGCCTCACCGGTTCCAGCACCAGCTTCACCGCGCAGTCGGATTCGACCGCCCCCGCAGGCGGCGCGTTCTGCGGCCAACGGCACCGCAGCCACCGGCGGCGGCTCCTCCAGCTACCTCACCGCGGCACGACGCTCACGATCAACTGCCGCACCGACTACACCGAGACCCAGACCGCCACCGCATCCGGCCTCGCCAACTCCGACCCTCACGATCCAGTCGGCCACGCTGACCGGCAACGCCTGCGGCAGCTACGGCGCGCCGAGCACGATCTCCGGCACGACGGCGCAGACCGTCGCCAACGGCAACTGCTACCTCCTGACGCTGACCGGCACCGACAACGTCGGCAACGCAGCCTCGATCACCACCACCGTCAAGGTCGACACCACCGCCCCGAGCGCGCCGACCACGTTCGGCTTCAGCGCCCTGACCAACGCGTACTACCCGGGCGCCGGCGCGATCGTCTTCTTCAAGGGCGGCTCGGCCGGCGGCTTCAACGTCACCGCGTCCGGCTCGACCGACACCGACAGCGGCATCGCCTCGTACACCTACGGCGCGGTCGCCGGCAGCGGCTGGGCCAACGCGACGAACGTCTACAGCTTCACCGCCGCCTCCCCGACCGGCACCGGCGCCGTCACCGCGACCAACGGCGCAGGCGTGACCGGCGCGAGCGCGAGCTTCACCGCTCAGAACGACTCCACCGCACCCGCCGGCGGAGCGTTCAGCGCCAACGGCACCGCGGCGACCGGCGGCGGCTCCTCGAGCTACCTCAACAGCGGCACGACGCTCACGATCAACAGCCGCACCGACTACACCGAGACGCTGAGCGGAACAGCGTCCGGCCTTGCCAACTCGACGCTGACGATGCAGACCGGCACGCTCTCGGGCAACAGCTGCTCGAGCTACGGCGCACCGGCGACGATCTCCGGCACCACGTCGCAGACGGTCGCGAGCGGCAACTGCTACCTCCTGACGCTGACCGGCACCGACAACGTCGGCAACGCCGCCACGATCACGACCACAGTCAAGGTCGACACCAGCGTCGCCGAGCGCGCCGTCGCTCGCCTACTCCGGCTTCAGCCACGCCTACTACCCCGGCTGCCGGCTCGACGTCTACTTCGAGGGCGGCGCGAGCGGCGGCTTCACCGTCACCGGCTCCGGCTCGACCGACGGCGAGTCCGGTGTCGCCGGCTACACCTATCCGGCCCTCGGCTCCGGCTGGTCGAACACCGCCGGCGTCTACACGTTCAACAGCTCGGCGCCGGCGCAGAGCGGCAACGTCACCGCGCAGAACAACGCGGGACTCTCCAGCGCCGGCACCGGCTTCACCGCGCAGATCGACTCCGGGCGCGCCGACGAGCTCCGTCACCTGCAACTCCGCCGCCTGCTCGGCCGGCTGGTACACGAGCTCGCCGGTCGGCATCGCGATCACCGCAGCCGACCCGTCGGCGCGGCGTCGAAGCGCGTCGTCTACACGACGGACGGCAGCGACCCGACGATCGACGGCGGCGACAACGTCACCAACGGCACGGCGGTCGCCGGCGCGAGCGCGAGCTTCAACGACTCGACGCTCGGCGTGACGACGGTCAAGTGGATCGCCGAGGACAACGTCGGCAACGTCTCCGTCGTCCACACGCAGGTCGTCCAGCTCGACACGACCGCGCCGTCCGCGCCGAGCGGCTTCAACTTCTCGGGCTTCAGCCACGCGTACTACCCCGGCTCGGGCTCGACGGTCTACTTCCAGGGCGGCGTCGCCGGCGGCTTCACGGTGGCCGCCAACGGCTCGATCGACGCCGAGTCCGGCATCGCGCGGCTACACGTATCCGGCGCTCGGCTCCGGCTGGTCGAACGCCGCCGGCGTCTACACCTACAACAGCTCCGCCGGAACGCAGACCGGCAACGTCACCGCGCAGAACAACGCCGGCCTCTCCGAGCAGCCAGCACGAGCTTCACCGCCCAGTCCGACTCGGCTGCGCCGACGAGCTCCGTCACCTGCAACTCCGCCGCCTGCATCGCGGGCTGGTACACCACCTCGCCCGGTCGGCATCGCGATCACCGGCAGCGACTGCGGCGCCGGCGTCGAGCGCGTCGTCTACACCACCGACGGCAGCGCGCCGACGATCAACGGCAGCGACGTCGTCACCAACGGCACCGACGTCGCAGGCGCGAGCGCCAGCTTCAACGACTCGACGCTCGGCGCCACGACCGTCAAGTGGATCGTCGAGGACAACGTCGGCAACATCAGCAGCGTCTCCACCCAGACGGTGCAGCTCGACACGACCGCGCCGTCGGCGCCGACCGGCTTCACCTTCTCGGCCACGACCCACGCCTACTGGCCCGGCTCCGGCTCGACCGTCTACTTCCAGGCCGGCGGCACCGGCGGCTTCACCGTCGCAGCCACCGGCTCGGCCGACGCCGAGTCCGGCGTCGCCGGCTACACGTACCCGGCACTCGGCGCGGGCTGGGCGAACGGCTCGGGCGCGTACACGTTCAACAGCTCGGCGGCGACACAGTCGGGCAACGTGACCGCGCAGAACAACGCCGGACTCTCCAGCTCCGCAACGAGCTTCACCGCGCAGTCCGACGCCGCCGCGCCGACCAGCTCCATTAGCTGCAACTCGATCGCCTGCATCGCGGGCTGGTACACCGCGTCGCCGGTGTCGATCGCCGTCACCGGCAGCGACGCGGCGGCCGGCGTCGCAGCGCATCGTCTACACCACCGACGGCAGCGCGCCGACGATCAACGGCACCGACGTCGTCACCAACGGCACCGCCGTCGCCGGCGCGAGCGCGAGCTTCAACGACTCGACGCTCGGGACGACCACCGTCAAGTGGATCGCCGAGGACAACGTCGGCAACATCAGCGCCGTCTCCACCCAGACGGTCAAGCTCGACACGACCGCGCCGTCCGTCCCGTCGCTCGCCTACTCCGGCTTCTCGAACGCGTACTACCCGGGCAGCGGCTCGACGGTCTTCTTCAAGGGCGGCGCCGCCGGCGGCTTCACCGTCACCGGCTCCGGCTCCGCCGACGGCGAGTCCGGCGTCGCCGGCTACACCTACCCGGCCCTCGGCTCGGGCTGGTCGAACGCCGCCGGCGTCTACACCTACAACAGCTCCGCCGGAACCCAGTCGGGCAACGTCACCGCGCAGAACAACGCCGGGCTCTCCAGCGCTGCCGCGAGCTTCACGGCGCAGTCCGACAGCACCGCGCCGACCAGCTCGCTGACCTGCAACTCGGCCGCGTGCCCGGGCGGTTGGACGAACAGCATCCCGGTCAACATCGACATCGTCGGCGACGACGGCACCGGCTCGGGCGTCGCCACCATCAAGTACACGACCGACGGCTCCGACCCGACCTCGAGCGGCACGGCGACGACCGTGAACGCGGCGACGGCGTCGTTCTCCGGTCTCGTCGGCGGTCACGATCAAGTGGTTCACGATCGACAAGGTCGGCAACGCCTCCTCGGTGCAGACGGTCACGCTCCAGATCGACACGACACCGCCGACCGCCCCGACCGGCTTCACCTTCTCCGGCGCCGTCGCACGCGTACTGGCCCGGCTCCGGCTCGACCGTCTACTTCCAGGGCGGCGGCACCGGCGGCTTCACCGTCGCCGCCTCCGGGCTCGACCGACGGGCAGTCCGGCCTCGCCGGCTACACCTACCCGGCACTCGGCAGCGGCTGGTCGAACACCGCCGGCGCCTACACCTTCAACAGCTCCGCGGGCACGCAGACCGGCAACGTCACGGCACAGGACAACGCGACCAACTCGAGCACCGCGCACGAGCTTTCACCGCCCAGTCCGACGCCTCCGCACCGACGAGCTCCGTCGCCTGCAACTCGATCGCCTGCTCGGCGGGCTGGTACACGGTCTCGCCGGTCTCCGTCGCGATCACCGGCAGCGACTCCGGCGCCGGCGTCGAGCGCGTCGTCTACACGACCGACGGCAGCGCGCCGACGATCAACGGCTCCGACGTCGTCACCAACGGCACCGCCGTCGCCGGCGCGAACGCGAGCCTCAACGTCTCGACCGACGCGACGACGACCGTGAAGTGGATCGTCGAGGACAACGTCGGCAACATCAGCGGCGTCTCGAGCCAGATCGTCAAGCTCGACACCACGCCGCCGAGCGCGCCGACCGGCTTCACGTTCTCGTCGACGACGCACGCGTACTGGCCCGGCTCCGGCTCGACCGTCTACTTCCAGAGCGGCGGCACCGGCGGCTTCACCGTCGCGGCCACCGGCTCGACCGACGCGACCTCCGGCCTCGCCGGCTACACCTACCCGGCGATCGGCAGCGGCTGGAGCAACACCGCCGGCGTCTACACCTTCACCGCCGCCGCCGGCACGCAGTCCGGCTCGGTCACCGCCCAGGACAACGCCGGCAACTCCAGCAGCGGCACAAGCTTCACCGCCCAGTCCGACGCAGCCGCACCGACCAGCTCCATCACCTGCAACACCGCCGCCTGCAGCGCCGGCTGGTACACCAGCTCCCCCGTCTCACTCGCGCTCAGCGCGTCAGCGACGCAGGCGCCGGCGTCCAGCGCATCGTCTACACCACCGACGGCAGCGCCCCGACAATCAACGGCTCCGACACCGTCACCAACGGCACCGCCGTCGCCGGCGCCAACGCCAGCTTCAACGACTCCACCCTCGGCACCACCACCGTCAAATGGATCGCCGAAGACAACGTCGGCAACATCAGCACCGTCTCCACCCAGACCGTCAAGCTCGACACCACCGCCCCGAGCGCGCCGACCGGGCTCGCGTTCTCCGCGCCGACGCACGCGTACTACCCGGGCGCCGGTTCGATGGTGTACTTCCAGGGCGGCGGCTCCGGCGGCTTCACCGTCACGGCCTCCGGCTCCGCGGACGGCGAGTCCGGCGTCGCGGGCTACACGTACCCGGCCCTCGGCTCCGGCTGGTCGAACGCCGCCGGTGTCTACACCTACAACAGCACCGCCGCGACGCAGTCGGGCAACGTCACCGCACAGAACAACGCCGGACTTTCCAGCGCCGGCACGAGCTTCACCGCCCAGTCCGACTCGGCCGCGCCGACCAGCTCCGTCACCTGCAACTCCGCCGCCTGCATCGCAGGCTGGTACACCACCTCGCCCGTCGGCATCGCGATCTCCGGCAGCGACGGCGGCGCAGGCGTCCAGCGCATCGTCTACACCACCGACGGCTCGGCCCCGACGATCAACGGCAGCGACGTCGTCACCAACGGCACCGCCGTCGCCGGCGCCTCCGCCAGCTTCAACGACTCGACCCTCGGCACCACCACCGTCAAGTGGATCGTCGAGGACAACGTCGGCAACATCAGCAGCGTCTCCACCCAAACGGTGCAGCTCGACACGAGCGCACCGAGCGCGCCGTCGCTCGCGTATTCGGGCTTCTCGACCGCGTACTACCCCGGCTTCGGCTCGACCGTGTACTTCCAGGGCGGCGGCTCGGGCGGCTTCACGGTCACGGCCTCCGGCTCGGCGGACGCGCAGTCCGGGCTCGCCGGCTACACGTACCCGGCGCTCGGCAGCGGCTGGTCGAACACCGGCGGCGTCTACACCTACGACAGCACGGCCGGCACGCAGACCGGCGCGGTTACCGCGCAGAACAACGCCGGGCTCTCGAGCGCCGGCACGAGCTTCACCGCTCAGTCCGACACGACCGCCCCGAGCACAAGCTCGTTCACGTGCGACTCGATCGCCTGCTCCCCGGGCTGGTACACCGTCTCGCCGGTTGCCTTCGCGATCAGCGGCAACGACGGCGGCGCCGGCGTCATGCGGATCGTGTACACGACGGACGGCAGCGCGCCGACGATCAACGGCAGCGACGTCGTCACCAACGGCACCGCCGTCGCGGGCTCGAGCGCGAGCCTCAACGTCACGACCGACGGCGTCACGACGGTCAAGTGGATCATCGAGGACCGCGTCCACAACATCAGCTCCGTCTCGAGCCAGAACGTCAAGCTGGACACCACCCCGCCGACTGCGCCGACCGGCTTCACGTTCTCGTCGACGACGCATGCGTACTGGCCCGGCTCCGGCTCGACCGTCTACTTCCAGGGTGGCGGTACCGGCGGCTTCACCGTCGCCGCCACCGGCGCGACCGACGCCACCTCCGGTATCGCGGGCTACACGTACCCGGCACTCGGCGCCGGCTGGAATCACACCCTCGGCGCGTACACGTTCACCGCAGCCGCCGGCACGCAGACCGGCTCGGCGTGGGCGCAGGACAACGCCGGGCTCTCGGGTGCGACGACGAGCTTCACCGCGCAGTCCGACGCCGCGGCGCCGACCAGCTCGATCACCTGCAACACCGCAGCCTGCATCGCCGGCTGGTACACCAGCTCGCCCGTCTCGCTCGCGCTCTCCGCGAGCGACGCGCGGAGCGGGCGTCCAGCGCATCGTCTACACGACCGACGGCTCCGCGCCGACGATCAACGGCTCGGACGTCGTCACCAACGGCACCGCCGTCGCCGGAGCAAGCGCCAGCTTCAACGACTCGACCCTCGGCACCACCACCGTCAAATGGATCGCCGAGGACAACGTCGGCAACATCAGCAGCGTCTCGACGCAGACGGTCAAGCTCGACACGACCGCCCCGTCGGCCCCGTCGCTTGCCTTCTCCGCGCTCGAGCAACGCGTACTACCCGGGCAGCGGCTCGACGGTCTTCTTCAAGAGCGGCGGCTCGGGCGGCTTCACCGTCACCGGCTCCGGCTCGGCCGACGGCGAGTCCGGCATCGCGGGCTACACGTATCCGGGCCTCGGCAGCGGCTGGTCGCACACCGGCGGCGCCTACACCTACGACAGCACCGCCGCGACCCAGTCGGGCAACGTCACCGCGCAGAACAACGCCGGGCTCTCGAGCTCCGGCACGAGCTTCACCGTCCAGTCCGACGCTGCCGCGCCGTCGAGCTCGCTCACGTGCAACTCCGCCGCGTGCCCGGGCGGCTGGACGAACAGCGTCCCGATCAACATCGACATCAACGCGAATGACGGCGCGGGCTCGGGCGTGGCGAACATCACGTACACGACCGATGGCTCCGACCCGACCTCGAGCGGCACGGCGACGACCGTGAACGCTGCGACCGCGTCGTTCCAGGTCTCCAGCGCCGTCACGATCAAGTGGTTCTCGACGGACAAGGTCGGCAACGCGTCGTCGGTGCAGACGGTCGCGCTCCAGATCGACACCACGCCGCCGACCGCGCCGACCGGCTTCACGTTCTCGTCGACGACGCTCGCGTACTGGCCAGGATCCGGCTCGACGATCTACTTCCAGGGCGGCGGCTCGGGCGGCTTCACCGTCGCGGCCTCCGGCTCGACCGACGGACAGTCCGGCCTCGCCGGCTACACCTACCCGGTACTCGGCAGCGGCTGGTCGAACACCGCCGGCGCCTACACCTTCACCGGCTCGGCGGGCACGCAGACCGGCAACGTCACGGCGCAGGACAACGCGACGAACTCGAGCACCGCAACGGCCTTCACGGCGCAGTCCGACAGCGCCGCTCCGACGAGCTCCGTCACGTGTAACTCGATCGCCTGTTCCGCCGGCTGGTACACCGTTGCTCCCGTCTCGGTCGCGATCACCGGCAGCGACGCAGGTGCCGGCGTCCAGCGCGTCGTCTACACGACTGACGGCAGCGCGCCCGCGATCAACGGCTCCGACGTCGTCACCAACGGCACCGCGTCGGCCGGCGCGAACGCGAGCCTCAACGTCTCGACCGACGGCACGACGACCGTCAAGTGGATCGTCGAGGACAACGTCGCCAACATCAGCGGCGTCACGACGCAGACGGTGAAGCTCGACACGACCGCTCCGGCCGCGCCCACGAGCTTCACGTTCTCGTCCACCAGCCACGCTTACTGGCCCGGCTCCGGCTCGACCGTCTACTTCCAGAGCGGCGGCACCGGCGGCTTCACGATCGCGGCCACCGGGTCGACCGACGCGACCTCCGGCCTCGCCGGTTACACCTACCCGGCACTCGGCAGCGGCTGGAACAACACCGTCGGCGCCTACACCTTCACCGCCGCAGCGGGCACGCAGTCCGGCTCGGTCACCGCCCAGGACAACGCCGGCAACTCGAGCAGCGGCACGAGCTTCACCGCCCAGTCCGACGCCGCGGCGCCGACCAGCTCGATCACCTGCAACACCGCCGCCTGCTCCGCCGGCTGGTACACCAGCTCCCCCGTCTCGATCGCGCTGAGCGCCTCCGACGCGGCCGCGGGTGTCCAGCGGATCGTCTACACCACCGACGGCAGCACGCCGACGATCAACGGCAGCGACACCGTCACCAACGGCACCGCCGTGGCAGGCGCCAACGCCAGCTTCAACGACTCGACGCTCGGAACCACGACCGTCAAGTGGATCGCCGAGGACAACGTCGGCAACATCAGCAGCGTCTCGACCCAGACCGTCAAGCTCGACACCACCGCGCCGAGCGCACTGTCGATCGCCTTCTCCGGCTTCTCGAACGCCTACTACCCGGGCAGCGGCTCGACCGTCTTCTTCCTCGGCGGCACGAGCGGCGGCTTCACCGTCACCGGCTCCGGCTCGGCCGACGGCGAGTCCGGGATCGCCGGCTACACGTACCCGGCGCTCGGCAGCGGCTGGACGAACACCGGCGGCGCCTACACGTTCGACAGCTCCGCCGCGACGCAGTCCGCCGGCGTCACGGCGCAGAACAACGCGGGTCTTTCCAGCACCGGCGTCGGCTTCACCGCCCAGGCCGACTCGGCTGCGCCGACGAGCTCGCTCACGTGCAACAGCCTCCCCTGCTCCGGCGGCTGGACGAACAGCATCCCGGTCAACATCGACATCAACGCGAACGACGGCACGGGCTCCGGCGTGGCAAGCATCAAGTACACGACCGACGGCTCCAACCCGACGTCGAGCGGCACGGCGACGACCGTGAACGCCGCGACCGCGTCGTTCTCGATCTCGAGCCCGCAGACAATCAAGTGGTACTCGATCGACAACCTCGGCGATGCCTCGTCCGTCCAGAGCGCGACCCTCCAGATCGACGGCACCGCTCCGTCGGCGCCGACCAGCCTCGTCTTCTCCGGGCCGACGCGCGCGTACTGGCCCGGCGTCGGCTCGACCGTGTTCTTCCAGGGCGGCTCGAACGGCGGCTTCACCGTCACGGCGAGCGGCTCGACCGACGCCGAGTCCGGGATCGCCGGCTACACGTACCCGGCGCTCGGCACCGGCTGGACGAACACCGGCGGCGCGTACACCTTCGACGCGACCGCCGGCACGCAGACCGGCGGCGTCACCGCACAGAACAACGCCGGGCTCTCGAGCTCCGGCACGAGCTTCACCGCACAGTCCGACTCGTCGGCTCCGACGAGCGCGATCACGTGCAACACGGTCGGCTGCTCGGCCGGCTGGTACACGACCTCGCCCGTCGCCGTCGCCATCACCACCGGCGGCGAGAGCGGCGCATCGGGCGTCGAGCGGATCGTCTACACCACAGACGGCAGCGCGCCGGCGATCAACGGCAGCGACGTCGTCACCAACGGCACCGAGGTCAACGCGGCGTCGACGAGCTTCAACGTCACGACACTCGGCACGACCACGATCAAGTGGATCGCCGAGGACAACGTCGGCAACATCTCGGCCGCCGGCACGCAGACGGTAAAGCTCGACACGAGCGCACCGAGCGCACCGAGCCTCACGTTCACCGGCGGCACCCACTCGTACTACCCGGGCACCGGCTCGACGATCTACTTCCAGGGCGGCGCGAGCGGCGGCTTCACCGTCGGCGCGAGCGGCTCGGCGGACGCCCAGTCCGGCCTCGCCGGCTACACCTTCCCGGCGCTCGGCGCGGGCTGGTCGAACGCCGCCGGCGTGTACAGCTTCGACAGCTCGGCGGCGACGCAGAGCGGCTCGATCACGGCGCAGAACGGCGCGGGACTGTCGAGTGCCGGCGTCGGCTTCACCGCGCAGTCCGACGCGGCCGCACCGAACGCCTCCGCCACCTGCAACGCCGCCGCGTGCGTCGCCGGCTGGTACACGACCAGCCCGGTCGCGTTCGCGATCAGCGCGAGCGACGCGGGCACGGGCGTCCTGCGCGTCGTGTACACGACCGACGGCAGCGACCCGACGATCGACAGCGGCGACAACGTCACCAACGGCACCGCCGTCCCCGGCTCGAGCGCGTCCTTCAACATCTCGACCGAGGGCACGACGACGGTCAAGTGGATCGCGGAGGACAACGTCGGCAACATCACCGCGGTCGGCACGAAGACGGTGAAGATCGACACGATCGCGCCGACGACGTCGATCGGCGCGAAGCCGTCGAACCCGAGCAACGTCGCCGCGCCGACCTTCGGCTTCTCCTCCAACGAGGCCGGCTCGACCTTCGAGTGCCAGCTCGACGGCGGCGCATACACCGCCTGCTCGACGCCGCTGACCGAGCCGACCCTCGGCGAGGGCCCGCACACGTTCCGCGTCCGCGCCATCGATCTCGCCGGCAACGTCGACGCGACCCCGCCGAGCTGGACGTGGACGATCGACACCGTCCCGCCGGCGGCGAGCATGACGAACCCGGGCGGCCATCTGAGCGGCACCGTCTCGCTGAACTCGACGTCGAGCGACGTCGGCGGCACGGGCGTCGCCAGCACGACCTTCCGCTACTCGACGGCCGGCAGCGGCGGCCCGTGGACGCCGATCTCGTCCGCCTCGTGGAACACGAAGACCGGACCTGACGCGGTCGCCGACGGCCTCTACGACCTCGACGTGGTCGCGGTCGACAACGCGAGCAACTCGGCGGCGTCGGCTCCGATCACGAACGTCCGCGTCGACAACACGGCGCCGAGCGTCTCGATCACGAACCCGGCCACGAACGGCGGCATCGCCGGCACCGTCGCGCTCGCCGCGACGATCGGCGACGCCGACCCGAGCCCGGCCGTCGTCTGGCAGGTCGCGCCGCACGGCACTTCGACCTGGACGACCGTCCCGGCGAGCTGGAACACGAAGACCGGGCCTGACGCGGTCGTCGACGGCCAGTACGACATCCGCGCGACGGCGACCGACTGGGCCGGCAACGCGACCACCGACTCCGTCACGAACGTCACGGTCGACAACCAGGCGCCGACGGTGAACGTCACCGCGCCGGTCGACGGCGGCTACGTCAACGCGGCCGCGAGCGACCCGTACACCGTCAAGGCGAGCGCGGCCGACGCCGGCACGGGCGTCGCCCAGGTCGACTTCTATCTCTGCCCGACCGCGAGCTGCTCCAGCGGGACGACGCATCTCGGAACGGACACGACCGGAGTCGCCGGCATCTACAGCGGCTCGTGGCCTGTCCCGGCTGACGGCTCCTACTGGATCCAGGCCGTCGCGACCGACAACGTCGGCCACACGAGCTCGTCGATTGCCGCCGTCACCGTCGACCGCACGGCGCCCGACACGACCCTGATCACGAAGCCGGGCGACCCGACGAACGACGCGCATCCGACCTTCACGTTCTCCGCCAGCGAGCCGACGCAGAAGATCGAGTGCAACCTCGACGGCGGCGGCTGGACGACCTGCACGAGCCCGTACTCACTCGCGGCGACGCCGGTCGACGGCAGCCACACGATGCAGCTCCGCGCGACCGACCTCGCCGGCAACGTCGACGCCTCGCCTGCGAGCTGGACGTGGCACGAGGATCAGACGCTGCCGACCGCAACGCTGACCGACCCGGCAGCTGCGAACCCGGCACACGCTGTCCGCGGCACGATCGCGCTCGCGTCGACCACCGCCGACCCGACGACGAACGGCTACGCCTCCGGCGTCGACCCGGCGACCCTCACGTACCAGTACTCCGCCGACGGCATCACCTGGGCCACGATCGCGACTCCGGCCGCCTGGGACACGACGGCCGTGACCGACGGCATCTACCAGATGCAGGTGCTCGTGACCGACTTCGCCGGCAACACGGCGACGTCGGCGCTGGTCGCGAACGTGAAGATCGACAACACGCCGCCGGTCACCGCCCAGGACGACCCGGGTGCGTTCCTCCGCGGCACGATCGCGCTGACCGGCACCGCCGCCGATCCGCTCGACCCGCAGAACCAGCCCGGCTCCGGCGTCGACCACGTCGACTTCCAGGTCTCCCCGACCGGCGCCAACACGTGGACGACCGTCGGCACCTCGACGACCGCGCCGTACTCGGTGTCGCTCGACACGACGACGCTGACGGACGGCCACTACGACTTCCGCACCGTCGCGACCGACGTCGCCGGCAACCAGTCGACCGCGACGCCGGTCACGAACCGCCTCGTCGACAACACGCCGCCGGTCGTCCAGCTGAACGATCCGGGCGCGAACCTCCGCGGCACGATCGCGCTCTCGACGAACCCGGCCGGCACGAACGACCCGGGCCCGAACGCCTCCGGCATCGTCTCGACCGCCTACACCGTCTCCGGTGACGGCGGCGCGACGTGGCTGCCGGTCGGAGCGAGCTGGAACACGACCGGCGTCGCCGACGGCCTCTACGACGTCCGCGCGATCGTCACCGACGCGGCCGGCAACGCGAGCGCCCCGAGCATCGTCGGCTCCCGCCGCGTCGACAACACCGCCCCGGTCACGACGGCCTCGGGCGTTCCGTCCGGCTTCTCGGCCACCGACGTCACCGTCTCCCTGAACCCGACCGATGCCGGCTCCGGCGTCAGCGACACGCTCTACAGCGTCGACGCCGGCCCGACGCAGCACGGCACGTCGGTGCTGATCCCGGCGCCGGTCAACGGCTCGAACGACGGCTCGCACACGATCACGTTCCAGTCGGTCGACAACGCCGGCAACGTCGAGTCGCAGCATTCCGTCAACGTCCAGATCGACGCGACGCCGCCGGCCTGCCCGTCCTGCTCCGCCTCCGACTACATGCACGGAACCGAGGCGCTGTCCGCGACGCCGACCTCCGGCCCCTCCGGGATCGTCGTCCGTCGTCTTCCAGTACTCGCCGGACGGCGTGACGTGGACGACGATCGGCACCGACCTGACCGGCGTCTCCGGCACCTACTCGGTCAACTGGGCGACGACGGGCGTGACGGACGGCGCATATCACCTCCAGGCCGTGATCACCGACGGTGCAAGCAGCGTCTCGACGATCGACCTGCATCCGGGCGGCGCGGGCGTCGTGGTCGTCGACAACACCGCTCCGACCGTCGCGGTCGGCGCGCCTACCGCCGGCTCGTTCGTCAGCGGCTCGGGCGTCACGATCTCGGCGAGCGCGTCCGACGCGAACCCGCTCACCTACGACTACCTGTCAACGGCTCCGTCGTCGCGAGCGGCGCGGCGGCCAGCGCGAACTGGGATTCGACCTCCGTCGCCGACGGCACGGTGCAGATCAGCGTGCGCGCGACCGACCCGGCCGGCAACTCGACGACCTCGGCCCCGGTCACCGTCACCGTCGACAACCACGCTCCGACGCCGACCCTGAACAGCCCCGGCGCAGCGATCTCCGGCGCCCGACTGTCTCGGCGACGAGCGACGCCGACACGGCGACGGTCGAGTTCCAGCAGCGGCCGCAGGGCGGCTCGTCGTGGACGTCGATCGCGACGGTCGGGCCTCCGTTCCAGACTCCGTTCGCCACGGGCGCGCTCACCGACGGCAACTACGAGCTGCGCGCGATCGCCACCGACCAGGCCGGCCACACCGGCACGAGCCCGATCGTCACCGTCCTCGTCGACAACACGAACCCGACCGGCTCGCTGACGTCCCCGCTCGCCGGCCAGACGATCGGCGGCCCGGCGACGCCGCTCGACGCGACCGCGTCCGACGGCGGCGCCGGCGTCGCGAGCGTCACCTTCGAGTACAGCCCGGCCGGTCTCAACACCTGGTCTGACGATCGCGAGCGACACCACCGCGCCGTACTCGGTCGCGTGGAACGCATCCGCGGTGCCGACCGCGAACTACGACCTCCGCCTCGTGATCACGGACAACGCGGGCAACGTCAAGACGACGACTCCGGTCACCGTCCACGTCAACTCGACCGCGCCGACCGTCGTCCTCACGAACCCGGGCGCCAACATCTCCGGCACCGTCCCGCTGACGGCGTCGACGAGCGGCCCGGTCGCGGCCTCCGTCACCTTCCAGGTCAGCCCGGCCGGCGCGAACACGTGGCAGACGATCTCGGTCGACAACGCCTCCCCGTGGAGCGCGAGCTTCAACACGACCACCGTCGGCGACGGCCTCTACGACATCCGCGCCCTCGCCGTCGACAGCCTGAGCAACCAGGGCACCGACGTCGCGACGAACGTCCGGGTCGACAACACGCTGCCGACGATCGTCACGTCCGCCCCGCTCGACGGCACCGCGCCGGCGACCGCGAGCTCGATCGCCTTCGACACGAGCGAGGTCGTCACGCTCACCGGCGTCACGCTCGACGGGAACCCGACTGTCGCCCCGACGATCACCGGCACGCACGCCGACTTCGCCACCGGTGCCCTCGCGCCCGGCCCGCACACGCTCGCGGGCACGCTGAACGACGCCGTCGGCAAGACGACTCCGTTCCGGATCCACTTCACCGTCTACCCGACACCGACGGCGACGGCCCCGTACACCGAGAAGAACACGACGCTCGCAAGCGCCACCACGCTCAACGCGGCCGACGGCAGCTCGAGCGTCACGATGCCGGCGAACGACTGGTCGGGCGGCATCCCGAGCGACTGGCTCGTCGTCCGCGTCGACCCGACCGCGCCGACGGCCGCACCTGCAGCCACGATGCAGCTCACCGCCGTCGTCGACGTCAGCGCCTACTGGGCGCTCGCCGGCGCCCAGGTGCACGCGTTCAACCAGCCGCTCGACGTGGTCATGAACAACGCCGTCGCGGGCGCGCAGGCTGCGACGTACGAGAACGGCGCCTGGCGCATGATCCAGGCCGTGCCGAACCCGGGTCAGCTGCCGGCCGGCTGGAACGACGGCTACTACCAGAGCGGCGGCAGCGTCCACATCCTCACGCGCCATCTCTCCTTCTTCGCAATCACCGCCGACACGCGCCCGCCGTCGACGCCGACGAACGTCACCGCCTCCGTCGATGGCGGCAACCTGACGCTCCACTGGACCGAGCCCTCCGACGGCGGCCCCGTCGCGAACTTCGTCGTCTACGTCGACGGCAAGCCTGTCGCCACCCTCGGCTCCGACCAGACGCAGTACACCGTCGGCCCGTTCGACCCGAACGACGCGCACTCGTACTCGATCGTCGCGGTCGACGGGAACGGAAAATCGAGCCCGCCGACCTCGGGCCTCCGCCTCGTCCCGAACCTCGTCGGCTTGACGCTCGAGGCGGCGCGCGCCGCACTCATCGCGGCCGGGTTCAGCGTCGGCGACATCACTGTCGGCAACTCGACATCGGCATCCGGCACCGTGATCGGCCCGACCGGCGTCCGCTTCGCCGCCGTTGGCAGCCCGGTCGGCTTCCAGCTCTCCGGCGGCTCGACCGACGTCACGAAGTACGGCTTCTACGCCGTCGACGCGAAGGGCGTGCCGCTCGCGCAGCGCAAGTGGGTCGGCCTCTACTTCTTCGGGATGACGCGGCCGACGAACGTCACGGTGCAGCTGATCGGCAAGCATCACAAGGTGCTCCGCACGTGGCACACGGTGACGCGCGGCAAGGTCGCGATCCGGAAGCTCCTGCTGCCGAAGTCGGCGCGCCGCGTCGGCGCGACCTACACCCTGCGGTCGACCGCCGTCTCCGGCACCACCGTCATCCACCGGACGAACGTCGTTCGCGTCTACCGGTCGCTGCGCACGATGAAGGTCTCGCAGCGGCACCTGGTCGACATCGTCGTCGCGGGCACGCAGCTGCCGAAGAAGCTCCCGACCGTCACGCGCCAGGCGCGGCGGATCGTCAGCGGCTCCGACTCGTCGTCCTTCACGATGTCGGCGAGCCTGAAGCGGAACGTCCAGGTCGTCGTCGTCGACGTCGACGAGTACGGCGTGCGCCTCGTGCACAACCTGCATCTCGTGTTCCCCGGCATGAAGCTGATCGCCGTCTCGAGCAATCCGGCGAGGCTCGCGCGCGCACGCCGCTTCGGCGCCACGATCACGCTGCCGAAGACCGCCGGCACGAAGAAGCTCGCGAAGGCCGTCTCGCAGCTGTCGGTGCCGTACCGCCTGCCGGCCTCGCACCCCTAGACGGCGCTAGCCTCCCGGCTTCCAGAGCGGCTCGTCGGTCCCGGCGAGCGCGTTCGCCGCGCGGGCGGCGATGAAGAGGAGATCCGAGACGCGGTTGAGGTAGACCAGCGCGAGCGGGTTGACGCCGACGGCCGCATCGGCCGCGAGCGCATCCCGCTCGGCGCGGCGCGCGACGGTGCGCGCGACGTGGAGGCGCGCCGCGGCCTCGGTTCCGCCGGGGAGCACGAAGCTCTTCAGCTCCGGCAGCGGCTCGTTCAGCTCGTCGCACACGCGCTCGAGCCCGTCGATCATCGTCTGCGTCACGCGCAGCCGCTCGTCCTCGCCGGCGAACGGCACGGAGAGATCGGCGCCGACGTCGAAGAGCTCGTTCTGCACGTGCGCGAGCGGCGCGCGCAACGCCGCGGGCATCTCGCCCGCGAGCACGACGCCGAGCTGCGCGTTCAGCTCGTCGACCGCACCGAACGCGGCGATGCGCGAATCGCTCTTCGCGACGCGCGAGCCGTCGCCGAGGCTCGTCTCCCCCTGGTCGCCGCCGCGCGTGTAGATCTTCGTCAGGCGGACCGGCTCGTCGGGGCGGCGGGAGCTCATGCGCCGTAGATTAGGCGCCGTGGAGGTCAGGCTTGCCGGCCCGGACGACGCGGGCGCCGTCGCCGAGGTGTACATCGCCTCGTTCGGGACGCTGGCGTTCCTGCCGAAGCTGCACACGGACGACGAGACGCGCGGGTTCATCCGGCGCACGGTCGAGACGTCGGAGGTCTGGGTCGCGGAGGACGCCGGCGCGATCGTCGGCATGGCGTCGCTCTCCGCCGAGATGCTCGACCAGCTCTACGTGCACCCGGACGCGCAGGGCCGCGGCGCCGGCGGCGCGCTGCTCGACAAGGCGAAGGAACGCCGGCCCGGCGGCTTCACGTTCTGGGTCTTCCAGCAGAACGAGCCCGCGCGACAGTTCTACGAGCGCCGCGGCTGCCGGGTCGTCAAGCTCACCGACGGGTCGGGCAACGAAGAGAAGACACCGGACGCGCTCTACGAATGGAGACCCGAATGACACGCGCACTGATCGTCGTCGACATCCAGAACGACTACTTCCCGGGCGGTGCGTATCCGCTCGCCGGCCCGGAGGAGGCGGCCGCGCAGGCGCGCGTGCTCCTCGACGGGTTCCGCGCCTCCGGCGAGACCATCGTCCACATGCAGCACGTCTGGGACGCGCCCGACGCGGCGTTCATGCGGCCCGGCACCGCGGGTATCGAGATCCACGATCTCGTCGCGCCGGTCGGCGAAGAGATGGTGCTGAAGAAGACCCGCCCGAACAGCTTCCGCGACACAGGCCTCGAGAGCTACCTGCGCAACCGCAGGCGTAACGTCGACACGCTCGTCGTCTGCGGGATGATGACGAGCATGTGCGTGGACGCCACCGTCCGCGCCGCCGCGGATCTCGGCTTCGGGACGAGCGTCGCGCACGACGCGTGTGCCGCGCCGAGCCTCACATTCGACGGGCGCGAGGTCGCCGCGGCCGACGTGCACGCCGCGTTTCTGGCCGCGCTCGCCGGCGGCTACGCGCGCGTCGCGGCAGCCGCCGACCTCGTCTAACCGAGCAGCGCCCGCAGCGGCTCGACGTGGTCCGGGCGGAGATACGCGCCGCGGATCACCGTCCACGCGCGATCCGGAAGTCGTCGAGGCCGGCGCCGACGAATGCGGCGATGCGCCGCTCGGTCTCCGCCACGTCGTCCAGCCGGTAGTCGATCGGATTCCACAGGAACGACGGCACGTCGTACTCGCGGTCGGCGAGGTACGGTTTCGGGTCGATGGCGACGAAGCGGTCGCCGTGGCGGAGGATGTTGTGGTGATGGAAGTCGCCGTGGACGAGCCAGTCCGCGCCGCCGCCGATCTCCGCGAACAGCGTGCGCGCGAGCGGGACGAGCTCGCTCCCTCCCGCTCGGCGGTGTCGAGCCAGCGTGCGATCTCCGGCGCGACCGGCCTGAACGGTGCGGCAGCGGGCAGCCACAACCGGGAGCCGACCTCGACCGCGATCGCGGTCGCCCTGTCCTCCTCGAGCTGCGAGATGTCCGTCCCCGGAACGGCGCGCTCCAGCAGCAGCGCGCGGTTGGCCGGGTCGCGGCGCAGGACGCGAACCGCGGCGCGTCCATCCCACTGTTCGAGCGCCTCACCTTCGTGGAGCGACTCGTCGTCGCCCTCCCACGCGACCTTGAGCACGGCGTCGTCGCTCACGGGCGCGGCGAACGAGTGGTACGCCATCGCGAAGGGTTCGCCGATCTGGAGCCTCCACTCGGCGGCGACGCGCTCCGCGGTCGCGCGCGTCTCCGTCAGGTCGACCGGCACTACACGGTGGCGCGCGGCTCGCGCTGGAGCTCGAGGATCGAGCGTGCGATCACGAGCCGCTGGATCTCGCTCGTTCCTTCGTAGATCTCGGTGATCTTCGCGTCGCGGTAGAACCGCTCGACGGGGAACTCCTTCGTGTAGCCGTAGCCGCCGAGGATCTGGATCGCCTCGGCGGTCTGGCGGCGCGCCATCTCGGACGCGAACAGCTTCGCCTTCGCGCCGGCCTCGGTGTGCGGCTCGCCGCGCTCCTTCAGCCACGCGGCGCGATGCGTCAGCAGCCGCGCCGCGTCGATCTCCGTCGACATGTCGGCGAGCTTCTGCTGGATCGCCGCGAGCTGCGCGATCGGCTGCCCGAACGCGTGACGCTCCTTCGCGTACTCGCGCGCGACGTCGTATGCGGCCTGCGCGATGCCGACCGCCTGCGCCGCGATTCCGATCCGGCCGCCGTCGAGCGTCGCCATCGCGACCGGAAGCCGCGGCCCTCCTCGTGCAGCAGCCGGTCGCGGCCGACGTGCGCGCCCTCGACGACGAGGTCGTTCGTCGCCGACGAGTTCAGCCCGAGCTTCTCCTCGTCGCGCGTGATCCGCACGTGCTCCGCGTCGAGGATGAACGCGCTGACGCCGCGCGCGCCAGGCGTCTCCTGGTCGGTGCGCGCGAAGAGAAGGAACGTGCCCGCGTAGCGGCCGTTCGTGATCCACTGCTTCGCGCCGGTGATCCGCCAGCCGTCGCCGTCCGCGTCGGCGCGCGTGCGAGCGCGCCCGCGTCGGAGCCCGCCTCGGGCTCGGTCAGCGCGAACGCGCCGATCTGCTCGCCGCGCGCGAGCGGCGGCACGAACCGCGACTTCTGCTCGTCCGTGCCGAACGAGCAGCGGCAGCGTCGCCGCACTCGTGTGCACCGCGACGGTGACGCCGACGCCGGCGTCCGCGCGCGACAACTCCTCGAGCACGAGGATGTACGAGAGGAAGTCCGCGCCGGCGCCGCCGTACTCCTCCGGCACGCACACGCCCATCAGCCCGAGCTCGGCGAGCTTCGCGAACACCTCGCGCGGGAACCGGTGCTCGCGGTCCCAGTCGGCGGCGTGCGGCTCGATCTCCCGGCGCGCGAACTCCCGCGCGAGCCCCTGGATCTCGCGCTGCTCCGGGCTCAGCTCGAAGTCCACTGCGCCGGACTATAGTCACGGCGTGAGGCAGGCCCTGGCTCTCGGAGCCGTGCTCGTCGTGGCGGCGGCGGGCTCGGGAGCTGCGGCGGCGACCGCAACGCCGGCGCAGGTCGTGCGCGCCTGGAGCAAGGCGCTGAACGCGAACGACAACGTCGCGGCGGCGAACCTGTTCGCGCACAACGCGCTGATCGTCGAAGGCCCGATGAGCCGTTCCGCTCTCGTCGCACAAGCTCGCGGTCGCGTTCAACGCCTCGCTTCCGTGCGCCGGCAAGATCGTCGCGCTCGACGTCAAGGGAAGCTACGTGACGGCGACGTTCGTCCTCGGCCACCGGCCGAAGCACACGTGCGACGGCCCCGGCGAGAAGGCCGCGGCGCTCTTCATCGTCAAGAACGGGAAGATCGTGCACTGGGCAGCGCGTCCCGGTGCCGAAGCCGAGCCGCCCGGGGATCTAGTACTCGTAGAAGCCGCGGCCGGACTTGCGGCCGAGGCGGCCCGCCGCACGTAGCTCGCGCAGCAGCGGGCACGGCGCGTACTTCGCGGTCGCCGAGCCCGTGGTGCGAGCACCTCCATGATCGCGACGCACGTGTCGAGCCCGATCAGGTCGGCGAGCGCGAGCGGCCCCATCGGATGCGCCGAAGCCGAGCTTCGCGACCGTGTCGATCGCCTCCGCCTCGGCGACGCCGTCGTGCGAGCGCGTACGACGGCCTCGTTGATGAACGGCATCAGGATCCGGTTCGACGACGAAGCCCGGCGACGTCGCGCGCCTCGACCGGCTCCTTGCCGAGGTCGCGCGCGAGCGCGACGATCGCCGCGGCCGTCTCGTCGGACGTCTGCGAGGCCGCGGATCACCTCGACGAGCTTCAGCACCGGCACCGGGTTGAAGAAGTGCATGCCGATCACGCGGTCCGGCGCGTGCCGGTCGCCGCGGCGAGCGAGGCGATCGGGATCGACGCTCGTGTTCGACGCGAGGATCGCGTCTCCGGCAGCGCCGCGTCGGCGCGGCGGAAGAGCGTCCTCCTTCACGGCGGCGTCCTCGACGACCGCCTCGATCATCAGGTCGGCCGGCGACGAGCTCGTCGACCGGCGTCGACGCGCGCGAGCACCTCGTCCGGGTCGGCGCCGCCCTTCTCCGCGAGCCGCGTCGAGGCTCCGGCGCATCGTCTCGAGCGCCGCGCTCGATCGCGCCCGGGAACGGGTCGTGCAGCGAGACGCGGCGGCCCGAGCGCGGCGACGACCTGGGCGATCCCGCCGCCCATCTGGCCGGCGCCGACGACGAGGACGTGCTCGAAGCTCACGCGCGGGAGGCTATCGTCGCGTCGTGGATCGCGAGGTCACGGTGCGCGGCTCGTACGAGGAGGCGGCGACGCCGGCGGTCGTGCTCGTGCGCGCGGCTCAGCGACTCGCGGCGGGACCGAGTTCGCGCCGCTCGCCAGCGGTTCGACGTCGCTTCGACCTGCGCTTCTCGGACGCTCGACCGGGCCGGCGGCGCCGTGGTCGTGGGTCGCGACCTCGTCGGCATCCTCGACGAGCTCGCGATCGACAGCGGTCGTCGGCCTCCGATGCCCGGTCGCGACGATCCGCGCCTCGTCCGCGCCGCGGGCTGCCGGTCCGGTCACTCGACTAGTACGACCCTTGCGGCCGACCGTCCGGTAGCGTCCGGCGCTCGCCGCCGGAGACTGCAGTGTCTCCTCCTCGACCTCGCGCACGCGCGTCCGCCACGACTCGCCCGGTCGAGCTTGCCCTTGGAAGCGTCCAGTCGTCGTACTGGGCCGATGGACGAGCAGCACCGAGCCGGCGGACGATGACGCCGCGCTGCGCCGGACCTCGGTCACACCTCGATCAGGAGCGCGTCGCCCTGGCCGCCGCCGGAGCAGATCGCGGCGAGGCCGAGCCCGCCGCCCTCGCGGCGCAGCTCGTGCACCATCGTCGCGAGGATCCGGCCGCCGGACGCGCCGATCGGATGGCCGAGCGCGACGGCGCCGCCGTTCACGTTCACGAGCTCCTCGTCGGCGCCGAGCAGCCGCGTCGAGTTGCGTCGCGACCGAGGCGAACGCCTCGTTGATCTCGACGCGCTTCACGTCGTCGATCGATCTTGCCGGCGCTCGCGAGCGCGATCCGGCCGCCTTCGCCGGCGTGCGCGCGAGGTACGCGAACTCGTCGGCGACGTAGCCCTGCGCGACGATCGTCGCCAGCGGCTCGATCCCGCGCCGGCGCGCCCACTCCTCGCTCGCGAGCAGACGACACGCAGGACGCGCCGTCGTTCACGCCCGGGCGCGTTTCCGGCGGTCGTCGTCCCGTCCGGGTCGAAGACCGGCTTCAGCGACGCGAGCTTCTCGAGCGACGTGTCGCGGCGCGGGCCTCGTCGGCCTCGACCTCGCCGACCGGCGACGATCTCGTCGCCGAAGCGGCCCGCGTCGATCGCCGCGACCGCGCGCTGGTGCGAGCGGAACGCCCAGGCGTCCTGCTCCTCGCGCGAGATGCCGAGCTCGCGGGAGACGAACGACGCCTGCTCGACCATGTGCTTGCCGTCGAAGCGTCGAGATGAGCCCGTCGTGCGTCATCAGGTCGATCGAGCGTCGCCGTCGCCGAGCCGGTAGCCGAAGCGCGCCTTCGCGAGGATGTACGGCGCGTTCGACATCGACTCCATCCCGCCGGTGACGACGAGCTCGGCGTCGCCGGCGCGGATCATCGAGTCGGCGATCTCGACCGCGCGGATCGACGACGCGCACACCTTGTTGATCGTGTCGGCGGGAATCTCGATCGGGAGCCCGGCGCCGATCGCCGCCTGCCGCGCGGGCGCCTGGCCGGCGCCGCCCTGGAGCACCTGGCCCATGATCACGTACTCGACCTCGCCGCGGCTCGATCCCGGCGCGCTCGAGCGCGGCGCGGATCGCGATCGCGCCGAGCTCGGTCGCCGCGAGCTCGCGAGCCCGCCGCCGAGCCGGCCGAACGGCGTCCGCACCGCGGCCGACGATGACGGTTCGGGTCATGCCCGCCAGCGTAGCCACGACGAGGTGCCCGGCACGAAGTCGTGACGAAGTGGCTGGCACCTCAGCCGCGTGAGGTGCCAGCCACTTTGAACCTCTGAGGTGCCGGGCACCTGAGCGACGCCCGTCAGCGCGCGAACGACGACGCCAGGCTCGAGCCGGCGCGCGAACGCGACGAGCAGCGGATGTCGCCTCGAGTCCGAGAGCGATCGTCTCGCACGGCGTGTGCATGTAGCGGAGCGGGATCGAGACGATCCCGGTGGGGACGCCGCGTCGCTGAGCATAACCGCGTCGGCGTCGGTGGGGTCGGGCCGCGAGAGACCTCGATCGTGTACGGGATCGACTCCGCCTCTGCGGTCTCGCGAGCAGGTCCGAGACGCGCGGTTGGCGACGGCCCGCGCATGATCACCGCGCCGCAGCCGAGCTCGTGCTCGCCGTCCTCCTCCGGATCGCCGCCGGGCACGTCGGTCGCGTACGTGACGTCGACCGCGATCGCGACGACCGGCTCGAGCGCGCACGAGACCGCGCGCGAGCCTGCGATGTGCCGACCTCCTCCTGCACCGAGGCGACTCCCGCGACGTCGCCGGGCGTGCCGCCTTCCGCCGCCGCGCGACGCGCCACCTCGAGCGCGACGTAGCACCCGACCCGGTTGTCGACCGACGCGCGACGCAATCCGTCCGTTGCGAAGCTCGAGCGGTGCGCCGGCAACGACGGCCGCATCGCCCGGCCGCACGAGCCCGCGCGCCTCCTCGCCGTTCTTCGCGCCGATGTCGATATAGATGTCGTCGAATCCGACCGGCTTCCGCTCCTCGCCGGCCTTCCGCTTCACGCGACGCGCCGACACGACCGCCGCCGAGCGGCCCCTCACGCGTCGAGAATCTCGACCCGCTGCCCGAGCAGCACGTGCGGATCCCAGCCGCCGAGACCGCGCAGGCGATCAGCCCGTCGTCGCCGACGTGCGTCACGACGACGCCGATCTCGTCGATGTGCCCGACGACCGCGAGCAGCGGTCCACCGGCCGTCCCGGGAACGCGCACCCACGACGTGCCGAGCATGTCGCCGGAGACCTCGGCGAACGCCGCAGCGGCGTCCCGCCACACGGCGGCGGCCGGCGCCTCGTGGCCCGACGGCCCCGGCGCCGTCAGCAACCGTTCCAGTAGCTCGGGAATCGCCACGGCGCGACTCTACCGCCGACCCGGCGCGCGGCTCCGCGATAGGTTCCCGCCCCGTGAGGCTCCGCACGCTTCCGGATCTCTACGCGATCGTCCGGCTCGATCCCGACTCGGCCGTTCCGGAGTGGGTCTACGACAGCCCGTTCTGGTCGGTGACTCGGAGCGATGCGGAGCTGTCGGTCGTCTGCGCCGAGGAGGACATCCCGGACGACGCGCGCGCCGAGCGCGGGTGGTGCGCACTCGAGCTCGCCGGCCCGCTCGACTTCTCGCTGACCGGCGTCGTCGCGTCGCTCGTCTCCCCGCTCGCCGAGGCGAAGGTGTCGATCTTCGTCATCTCGACCTTCGAGACCGACTATCTGCTCGTCCGCGAGAACGACGGCGTGCGGGCCGTCGCGGCGCTGCGCGAGGCCGGACACGTCGTCGACGCTTGACGCGCACGCAGCCCGCGCCTAGTCTGGAAGAGATGACTCCCGTCTCCCGCAGCTGGTGGGGCTGGCGCTACGAGCGGAGCGGGAGCCTGCGCTAGTTTCGAGACGCAGCACAACCCGTTCCGCCCACATCGGCTCCGCGAGGAGCCGTTTTCGTTTGCAATGACAGTGACCATGAACCCGGAAATCGCAACCGACCTCCTCACCCCGCTCGGGGCGTACCTCCGCCTGCGCGGGAAGCCCGGCGCGCGCGGGACGTTCCTCCTCGAGTCGGTGGAGCGCGGACGGCTCGGGCGCCACTCGTTCGTCGGCTGCGGCTCGCGGCTCGTCACGTTCGACGAGGCGGAGCAGCTCGGCGAGCCCGTCGTCGGCTACCTCGGCTACGACGCGGTCGCGCGGCTCGAGCCGACGGTGCCGCTGCCCGGCCGACGGACCCGGCTTCCCGGAGAGCCTCTTCGTCGTCCCGGAGCTGCTCGTCCGCTTCGACCACGCGCGCGGCGTCGCGGAGACGCTCGCCGGCGACCCGGCCGAAGCGGCGGCGCTGCTCGCCGGTACCGCAGCCGGAGCCGCGCCGCCGCCACGGCTCGCCGCCGGCCCGCTGCGCCGCTTCCCCGACCGCGACGAGTCACCTGCGCCGCGTCGAGGTCGCGAAGGAGCACATCCGCGACGGGCGACGTCTTCCAGGTCGTGGTCGCGCAGCGAGCGGAGCGGCCGACGTCCGCGTCCGCGTTCGACGCTCTACCGCGCGCTCCGCCGCGTGAATCCGTCGCCGTATCTCTTCCTGCTCGAGCTCGACGACTCGCGCTCGTCGGCAGCTCGCCCGAGACGGTCGTCAAGTGCGAGGGCACGCGCGCCGCGCTGAACCCGATCGCCGGCACGATCGCGCCCGGCGACGGCGACGCGGAGGCGCTGCTCTCGTCGGAGAAGGACCGCGCGGAGCACGTGATGCTCGTCGACCTCGGCCGGAACGACCTCTCGCGCGTCTGCGTTCCGGGCACGGTGCACGTCGAGCAGTTCATGCAGGCCGAGCGGTACTCGCACGTGACGCATCTCGTCTCCGAGGTCGTCGGCGAGCTGCAGGGCGAGCGCGACGCCTTCGACGCTGCTGCGCGCGTCTTCCCGGCCGGCACCGTCTCCGGCGCGCCGAAGGTGCGCGCGATGCAGATCATCTCGGAGCTCGAAGCCCACCGGCGCGGGATCTACGCGGGCGCGGTCGGCTACATCTTCCCGGCCGACGGCTCGATGGACACGTGCATCGCGATCCGCACGCTCGTGCTGCGCGACGGCGTCGCGTACCTGCAGGCCGGCGGCGGGCATCGTCGCCGACTCCGATCCGGCGGAGGAGCACCAGGAATGCCTGAACAAGCTCGCCGCGCTCGAGGCCGCGATCGAGCTCGCGGAGGCGGAAGCGCGATGAGCATGCTCCTCGTCGACAACTACGACTCGTTCACGTACAACCTCGCGCATCTGTTCGGCGCGCTCGGCGTCGAGGTGACGGTGTTGCGCAACGACGAGATCGACGCGCGACGAGGCGGAGCGGCTGGCGCCGTCGCATCTCGTCGTCTCCCCCGGTCCCGGCCGCCGGCGGCGGCGGGCGTCGACGATCGAGATCATCCGGCGCTCGCGCCGACGACGCCGACGCTCGGCGTCTGCCTCGGCCACCAGGCGATCGTCGAGGTGTTCGGCGGCGAGGTCGGCTACGGCGCGCGAGCTCTGCACGGCAAGGCGAGCCCGGTGCATCACGACGGCACGGGGCTCTTCGCCGGCCTGCCGGAGCCGTTCGAGGCGGGCCGCTACCACTCGCTCGCGGCGACGCGCGTCCCGGACGAGCTCGAGCCGACGGCGTTCGCCGACGACGGCGAGGTGATGGCCGTGCGCCATCGCGAGCTCGCGGTCGACGGCGTCCAGTTCCATCCCGAGTCGGTGCTCACGCCCGACGGGCCCGCGCTCGCGCGGAACTTCCTCGAGGGGCGGCTGTGATCCAGGGAACGATCTCGCGGCTGCTCGACGGCCACGACCTCACGCGCGCCGAGTCGAGCGAGGCGATGAGCGAGATCATGCGCGGCGAGGCGACGCAGGCGCAGATCGCCGGCTTCCTCGTCGCGCTGCGCGCGAAGGGCGAGACGGCGGACGAGATCGCCGGCTGCGCGGAGGCGATGCGCGAGCACGTGCTGCAGGTGCGCCCGAAGCGGACGACCTCGTCGACATCGTCGGCACCGGCGGCGACGGCGCGAACACGTACAACATCTCGACGGCGTCGGCGCTCGTCGCCGCGGGTGCCGGGCGCGGCGATCGCGAAGCACGGGAACCGCGCCGCGTCGTCGGCGAGCGGCGCGGCCGACGTCCTCGAGGCGCTCGGCTTCCGGCTCGACCTGCCGCCGGACGCGGATCGAGCGGTCGATCGACGAGCTCGGCTTCGGCTTCCTCTTCGCGCAGGCGCACCATCCGGCGATGAAGCACGCCGCGCCGGTGCGCCGCGAGCTGGCGACGCGTACCGTCTTCAACGTGCTCGGCCCGCTGACCAACCCAGCCGGCGCCCGCGCGCTCATGCTCGGCGTGTACTCGCCGGAGCTGACGCGCACGCTTGCCGCGGCACTCGTGCAGCTCGGCGCGACGCGCGCGTACGTCGTCCACGGCGCAGGCGGTATCGACGAGCTGTCGCCCTGCGGGCCGAACCTCGTCTGCGAGGTCGAGAATGGATCGGTGCGCGAGTACGAGCTCGATCCGCGCGAGCTCGGCGTCGAGCCGTGCGATCCGGCGGAGCTGCGCGGCGGCGATCCCGAGACGAACGCGCGCGCACTTCGCGACGTGCTCGGCGGCGCCGCCGGCGGCCACCGTTCGGCGGTGCTGCTCAACGCGGCCGGCGGGATCGCTGCCGGCCGGACACGCGCGCGACCTCCGCGAAGGGCTCGAGCTCGCCCGCGAGGCCGTCGACTCCGGCGCCGCGGGCGCGCGGCTCGACGAGCTGGTCGCGTTCACGCAGGCGGAGGCCGCATGAGGTTCGCCGACGCTCTCCGGCAGCCTGGCCTCGGCGCGATCGCCGAGTTCAAGCGGCGCTCGCCGTCGCTGGGCGACATCCGCCCGAACGCGCGCGTCGAGGATCTCGTCCCCGCCTACTCCGCGAACGGCGCGGCGGCGATCTCGGTGCTCGTCGACGAGCGGTTCGCCGGCTCGCTCGACGATCTGCGTGCGGCGCGCGCTGTGACCGACACGCCGCTGCTCGCGAAGGGCTTCTTCACTGAAGAGGCGCAACTCGAAGAGCTGCGCGGTGCCGGCGCCGACGCCGCCCTGCTGATCCTCCGCGACCTCGACGACGCGCGGACGGCGCGACTGATGCGCAAGGCGGAGCAGCTCGGGCTCGACACGCTCGTCGAGGCGCACGACATCGACGAGCTCGCGCGCGCGATCGCGGCTCGATGCCTCCGTCATCGGCCTCAACGCGCGCGACCTCTCGACGTTTGCGATCGACCGCGACGTGCAGCTCGAGCTCGTCGCGAACGTGCCCTGCGGGCGGATCGCAGTCGCCGAGAGCGCGATCCACTCGCGCGCGCAAGGCGCGGCCGCCGAGCTCGCAGGCGCAAGCGCGATTCTTGTCGGCACCGCGTTGATGCGCGCCTCCCGATCCGGGGGCGAAGTTGCGCGAGCTGCCTCTCGCGCCCGCTCGTAAAGGTGTGCGGGCTGACGCGGCAGGAGGACGTCGACGCCGCGGTCGAGGCGGGCGCCGACATGCTCGGCTTCATCCTCGTCGACAAGAGCCCGCGCCGCGCGCACACGGTGCTCGACGTGCCGAATACGGCGCTGTCAGTCGCTGTGTTCGTCGGATCTCAACAGGGGGCGGACTCGGACCTCGTCCAGATCTACCCGGAGGACGACGGAACGGTGCGCGGCCGCGACGCGGGCCTCCTGTGGCGCGGCGATCAAGTCGGGATGGTGCTCGACCAGCCATGGGACGGATACGACCCCGACCACTGGCACGCCGCCGCGGCGGCCGACGGACGGATCGTCCTTGCCGGCGGCCTCAGCCCGGAAAACGTCCGCGCGGCGATCGACACCGTGCACCCGTGGGCGGTCGACGCCGCCTCGTCGCTCGAGACGGAACCCGGAGTCAAAGACCACGCGCGCGTCCGCGCATTCGTCGAGGAGGCACACGCATGACGACCTTGTACGGCGAATACGGCGGCCGCTACGTCCCCGAGACGCTGATTCCGGCGCTCGACGAGCTCACGGCAGGGCTGGCGCGAGGCGCTCGCCGACGACGCGTTCCACGCCGAGCTGCACCATCTTGCGACGACGTACGCCGGCCGTCCGACGCCGCTCACCCTCGCGGAACGGTTCGCGCCCGGTCAAGCGCATCTATCTCAAGCGCGAGGATCTCCTCCACACCGGCGCACACAAGCTCAACAACGCACTCGGCCAGGCCGTGCTCGCCCGCCGGCTCGGCAAGAAGCGCATCGTCGCGGAGACCGGCGCGGGCCAGCACGGCGTCGCGACGGCGACCGTCTGCGCGCGCTTCGGCCTCGAGTGCGTCGTCTACATGGGCGAAGAGGACATGCGCCGCCAGCGGCCCAACGTCGAGCGGATGTACCTGCTCGGCGCGGAGGTCATCGGCGTCGAGCTTCGGCACGAAGACGCTGAAGGAGGCGACGAGCGAGGCGATCCGCGACTGGATCACGAACGTCGAGACGACGCACTATCTGATCGGTTCCTGCGTCGGCCCCGCGCCGTACCCGGAGCTCGTCGCGGAGCTGCAATCGGTGATCGGCCGCGAGGCGCGCGAGCAGGTGCTCGCCGCCGAAGGACGCCTGCCGGAGGCGGTCGTGGCGTGTGTCGGCGGCGGCTCGAACGCGATCGGCACCTTCCACGGCTTTCCTCGACGACGCCGACGTGCGGCTCGTCGGCGTCGAGGCCGCGGGCGCCGCGTCGCTCGGCACCGGCCGCGCGGGTGTGCTGCACGGCGCACGCTCCTCGATCCTCGCCGACGACGACGGGCAGATCGCCGACGCGCACTCGATCTCGGCCGGGCTCGACTACCCCGGTGTCGGTCCGGAGCACGCGTCACTGCGCGACACCGGCCGTGCCGAGTACGTGCCGTGCACCGACGAGGAGGCGCTCGACGCCTTGCTGCGACTCGCGCGAACCGAAGGCATCATCCCGGCGCTCGAGTCGTCGCACGCGCTCGCACGCGCGCTCGACCTCGACGCCGAGCTCATCCTCGTCTGCCTCTCGGGCCGCGGCGACAAGGACCTCGCCGAAGTGCTCGCGCAGCGCTGAGAGCCCGAATGACGAAGCTCGTCATCTACCTGGTCTGTCGAGCCGGAGACGCCGGAGCTCGCACGCGCGGCGGTCGAAGGCGGCGCCGACCTGATCGAGCTCGGCATCCCGTTCTCCGACCCGCTCGCCGAGGGGCCGGTGATCCGGCAGGCGTCCGAGCGAGCGCTCGCGCGCGGGATGCGCACGCGCCCTGCCTCGAGGTGCTCGCCCGCACGCGCGAGCTCGTCGACGTTCCGATCGTGCCGATGACCTACGCGGCGATCCTCGAGGCGTACGGCTACGAGCGGTTCGCCGCCGACGCGCGCGCGGCCGGCGCGATCGAGCCCGATCCTCGTCGACCTCCCGGTCGAGGATGCACCCGGAGGTGCAGCGCGATCCAGCTGATCGCGCCGACCTCGACCGACGAGCGCATCCGCACCGCGGCGGCGAACACCGACGGCTGGCTCTACGTCGTCTCGCTGACCGGCACAACGGGTGCGCGCGAGAGGTCTCCGCGCGGCTCGGGTCGCTCGTCGAGCGCACGCGCGCGCTCGCGCCCGCGAGCTTGCCGCTCTACGCGGGCTTCGGCGTCTCGACGCCCGAGCATGCGCGTGCGTTCGCCGAAGTCGCCGACGGCGTCGTCGTCGGCTCGCGCGCGGTGCAGGTCGCCGAGCAAGGCCCAGACGCGCTGCGCGACTACGTCGCGTCGCTCCGCGCCGCGCTCGACGCGGGCTAGGCCGGCGCGACCTCGAGCTGCGCCGGAGCGGCGCTGAGCTCCGACCTCGGGCTGGACGCCGACCGGGAGGCGCAGCGCGAACGTCGCTCCGCGGTCGCTCGCCGTAACCGTGCAGCGGCCGCCGTGCGCCTTCGCGATGGCGTCCGCGATCGAGAGCCCGAGCCCCGCGCCGCCCTGCGTGCGCGTCCGCGCGTTGTCCGCCCGCGCGAAGCGGTCAAAGATGCGATCGAGCGCGTCCGGCGGGACGCCGCAGCCCTCGTCCGCAACCTCGATCACGACCTCGCCGCCGCCGGCGTACGCGCGCAACGTGATCAGGTCGTGCGCCTCCGTGTACTTCACGGCGTTCTCGAGCAGCGCGTCAAGCGCGCTTCGCAGCGCCTCCGGGTCGGCGCGGACGACGCCGGTGACGTCGACGCCGAGCCGCCACGCGCGCGGCGCGACCTCCGACCAGCGCATGAACACGTCCTCGACGAAGCTGTCGATCTCGACGTCGGCGAGCATGAGGAAGTCGGGCTGCTCGGCCTGCGCAAGCAGCAGCACCCGCCCGACGATTCGCTCGATCCGCTCGAGCTCGTCGAGGGCGACGGCGATCTCCGGTGCGTCCGGCTGCTCGCGGCGCAGGAGCTCGAGATGCCCGCGCGCGATCGTCACCGGCGTTCGCAGCTCGTGCGACGCGTCGTTGAGGAACCGCTCCTGGCGCTCGAGCAGCGATGCACGCGTATCCGCGACGGTCTCGACCGAGCGAACGGCCGCCTTGCGCCGCTCTGCCTGCCAGACCATCGCCGCGAAGATCGTGCAAAGGAACGGAATCGCGACGAGTCGCCCCCACATCTCGTCTCCCTCCGGGGAGGCGAGGACGACGCCGACGAGGACGAGGCCGCCCGAAAGGCACGACAGCACGATCGCGGTCGTCCGCACCGACCAGAGCCGGATGCTGTAGACGAACGCGAGGCTGATCCAGATCAGGTCGAACGGCAGGCGTATCCATGCCGGCCAGACGACGACGACAGCGAGGTTCGCGAGCGCGAAGAGCGCCCAGCCGACCTCGAGTGCGTTACGCCGCAGCCAGGCGGTAGCCGGCATTCCGCACCGTTTCGATGGGAGCCTCGGGGCCGAGCTTCTGCCGCAGCCGGCGCACGCACACGTCGACGACGTTCGAGCCTGGATCGAAGGCGTAGCCCCACACGTCTGCGAGCAGCCGCTCGCGGCTCACGACCTCGCCTGCGTGCAGCAGCATCAGGTGGAGAACCCGAAACTCGCGGTCAGACAGGTCGGTGACGAGCTCGCCGATCCGAGCCTGCCGGCGCGCGAGGTCGAGCGCCACGCGCCCGGCCCTGAGCAGGTGCTCGTCCTCGATCGGACGCACCGCCCGCAGCTGTACCCGCACGCGCGCGAGCAGCTCGTCGAGCGCGAACGGCTTCGCCACGTAGTCCGTCGCGCCGAGCTCGAACCCGCGCAGCTTCGTCTGGAGGTCCGAGCGCGCCGAGAGAATCAGGACCGGGAGCCGCGGCCGCGCGCGATGGAGGTCGCGCAGCACCTGCAGCCCGCTTAGACCGGGGAGCAGCAAGTCGAGCACGACGAGGTCCCACTCCCCGGCTGCGGCAAGCGCGAGACCGTCGCGCCCGTTGTCCGCCGCGACGACCGTGTAGCCCTCCGCCTCCAGCCCTCGTGTGAGGAAGGCAAGGATGCGGGCTTCATCCTCAACTACCAGGATTCGCATCGTGTCCCGATCATTCCGGCCGCCGTGGACGACTGTAACTCCGGCCACGGGACATGACAAGCACATGACGCCGAGATGACACTTTTGTCATTCCCGCCCCCTTTGCTTTGGGCTGCGATAGAGATCGCCGCGGATGCGTTCGCTCACCTGGAAGCTCATCGGCGTCGCCCTCGCTGTCGTCGCGGTCGCCGTCGTCGTCGGCTTCTATGTCGGGAAGCTGACAACGGAGGCGGGCTCGCCGTCGTACACCGTGCCGGTCACGACGGCGAACGGCCACCCGGTCGTCGATCTCACGATCGAGACGGTCGCCGCGGTCGGCCCGCAGCTGAGCCCGGCTCACCCCGACTACGTCTCGTACCTGATCAGGAACACCAAGGGCCAGTGGGTGCGCGACACGGTGTGGCAGTTGCCCGCGAACGCGACGATCCACGTCACCATCTACAACTTCGACGGCGCCAGCGGGCTGCGCAATCCGTATCTCGCGCGCCCGCAGGGGGTCGACGGCAACATCATGACCGTCGACGGCAAGACGCTGAACGTCCTCCCGCCGGACGATGCGTCACACACGTTCGCCGTTCCCGCGTACGGGCTGGTCGTCCCCGTCGCACCCGTTCCCGACGACGCGAAGAACCCATGCGGCTACGCGCCGTGCGCGCTGTCGTACGACCACCGGACGATCCAGTTCACGTTCCACACCGGCAAGGCCGGCCACTACCGCTGGCAGTGCTTCGTGCCGTGCGCCGCGGGCTGGCTGTACGGCTTCGGCGGGCCGATGCAGACGATCGGCTACATGGACGGGTTCCTGAACGTTGTCTAGCTCGCCGAATCACGCGCGGCGCGTAATCGTCGCGTGGATCGTGCTCAGCCTGATCGCGACGCCGCTCGTCGCGATCTTCCTCGGGCCGGCGATCCCGCCGGGCAATGGGAGCGAGCAGGCCGCCGGCCAGACCGTCGACAACACCGTGATCATCTCGATCCTGACGCCGATCATCTGCCTGCTGCTCGTGTTCTTCGTGTACGCGCTGTCGCAGTTCCGCAAGCCGCGCGGCGGAGAGCTCGTCGACGGGCCGCCGTTGCGCAACCACAACACGGTGCAGCTGCTCTGGGTCGGGCTCTCGGCGGTCGTCGTGCTGTTCCTCGCCGCGTTCGGGACGTTCGAGCTCCTCCAGAACGGCGCCGGCGGCGGCCAGGGCCCGGCCCCGATCGCCGTCCCGTCGGGCGCGAAGCTCCAGGTGCAGGTCATCGCGCAGCAATGGGAGTTCACCTACCGGTATCCGGCGTACGGCGGGCTCGAGACGGCGCAGCTCGTGATCCCGGCGAACACGCTGGTCGAGCTCCATGTCACCTCGCTCGACGCCGTGCACTCGTTCTGGGCGTATCAGCTCGGGATCAAGGCCGACGCGAATCCCGGCGTCGACAACGTCGCGTACCTGAAGACGCGGGGACCGCGCACCTTCGCCATCCACTGTGCCGAGCTCTGCGGCCTCTGGCACGGCTATATGTTCTCGACCGGCCGCGTCGTGCCCGCAGACGAGTTCGCCGGATGGGTGAAGCAGCAGCAGCTGGTGTTCGCATCGGTCGCGCAGTACATGCCGCCGTACGCGAAGGCGTACTACCCCGACCCACAGAGGAGGGCCGGATGAGACGTCTGCTCGGATTCAACCTGCTCACCGGCATCGTGCTCGGCGTCGCCGGCTGGTACGTGGGCTGGTACGCGGCCCACCTGATCAAGGGTGCGAGCATCGCCTACTTCGCCGATGTCGACCAGAACGAGCTCTCTGTCGTGCTCGCGTATCTCGGCGGCGTGATCGGCTTCCTGATCGGGCTCGGATTCCTCAACTATCCGTTCGCCCGGCTGCGCGGCTATCCACCGTCGCTGCGCGAGAAGGAGACACAGGGAATCGGCCGCTACTTCGGGCTCTGCACCGACCACAAGGTCGTCGGCATCCAGTACCTCGTCGGCATCGGCGTCTTCTTCTTCATCGGCGGGCTCAACGCGATGCTGATCCGGGTCGAGCTGTTGAGCCCGACGCATCAGGTGTTCCCCGCCGGGACATACCTGACGATCGTCGGCCTGCACGGCACGATGATGATGGGGATGATGTCGAGCGCGATCCTGGGTCCGTTCGGCAACTACCTGATCCCGATCCTGATCGGCGCGCGGCGGATGGCGTTCCCGCGGATCGAGGCATTGACGTTCTGGCTGCTGATGGCCGGCGGCGTCGTCCTCGAGACGACCGTCTTCTTCGGCGGCTTCCCGACCGGGTGGACGGGGTACGAGCCGCTGAACATCCAGGCGAACCCGGGAATGGACTGCTACCTGATCTTCTTCGCGCTCGTCGGCCTGTCGATGACGCTGCTCGGGCTGAACATGATCGCGACGATCGTGACCATGCGCGCGCCGGGACTGACGTGGACGCGGCTGCCGATCTTCGTCTGGGGCGTGATCTCGACGGCGGCGCTGATGGTGCTCGCGGCGCCGGTGCTGATCGCGGCGCTCGCGATGGGGCTGCTCGACCGCACCGCGCAAACGAGCTTCTACATACCCGCGGCGGGCGGCAGCAACTACCTGTACGAGAACCTCTTCTGGGTATTCGGGCACCCGGAGGTCTACATCCTCGCGCTCCCAGGCTTCGCCGTTGTGCTGGAGATCCTGCCGGTGTTCGCGCGCAAGCCGTTGTGGGGCTATCGCCTTGCCGTCGCCGGGCTGCTGGGCGTGTCGCTGCTCTCGTGGTTCGTGTGGCAGCACCATCTGTTCGTCAGCGGCATCAACGGCGACTTGCGCCCGTTCTACATGCTGTCGACGGAGCTGATCTCGATCCCGACCGGCTTCACGTTCATCTGCGGGATGATGACGCTCTGGCGCGGGCAGATCCGCTACACGGTGCCGATGCTGTTCTGCCTCGCGTGGTTCTTCAACTTCCTGATCGGCGGCCTATCCGGCGTCTTCCTGTCCGACGTCCCGAGCGACGTGACGACGCACGGGAGCTTCTTCTCGATGGCGCATTTCCACTACACGATCATGGGCGGCCTGATCTTCACGTTCTTCGCCGCCGTCTACTACTGGGTCCCGAAGATGACGGGCTTCCAGCTGAACGAGCGCATGGGGAAGATCCACTTCTGGTGGATGTTCATCGCGTTCAACTCGACGTTCGCACCGCTGTTCGCGGCGGGGTTCCTCGGCATGCCGCGCCGCGTCGTGACGTATCCGATGAGCCTCGAGTTCATCAACGGCTGGGTCTCGGTGTCCGCGTTCCTCCTCGGCGCGGTCGCTGCTGTTCTTCCTCGGCAACCTCGTCTACTCGCTCGTGTTCGCGCGGATGCCGGCGGGCGACAACCCGTGGGCGTCGAAGTCGATCGAATGGCAGCTGCCGTCGCCGGTGCCGGTCACAACTTCACCAAGATCCCGGTCTTCTCGAGCGACCCGTACGGCTACGGCGAATCGTCGGGACCCGGTCGCCGTCCCGGCGGGCGCACCGGCAGGGAGGGACTGAATGTCCGAGTTCGCGCAACCCGCAACCGCGTACGAGGTCGTCGAGAGCGAGCCGCCGGAGGTGCTCGGGCGGAACCTCGTCACCGCCGGTCACCTGCTCGCGAGTGCGTCGGCGTTCTTCTTCCTCGCGTTCGTCTTCGCGCTACTTCTACCTCCGCTCGCTGAACAACCACGGCATGTGGCGGCCCAAGGGTGTCGACCCGTCGGTCGGCTGGGGAACCGTGATCATCGCGTGCGTCGTCGCGAGCGCGCTCCTGACGCGGCTCGGCCTGATCGATCACCGCGCGGAGCGAAGGTCGCAGTGGCGCGTGAAGGGGCTCGCCGCGCTCGTGCTCGGCCTGCTCGCGCTCGTCCTGCAGATCGTCGCGTGGGCGAGGCTTCCTTTCGGCCCGGCAGACGGCGGCTACGCGAGCGTCTACGTCGGCTGGACGGCGTTCTACTTCCTCTTCGTCTTCATCACGATGTTCTGGCTCGAGACGGTGCTGGCGACGTCCTGGCGCTACCGCGGCTGGGCCAGTGGCGCGGCCACCGTCGCGCCGGGTGAGGCGTCGGGCGATCCGGGACGCCCGGGCGACGACATCCGCGACCCGGTGTCGCTCGTGCGCGCGGAACTGGTCGCGCTCAGCTTCTACTGGACGTTCCTCGCGGGGATCGGGGTCCTCACGTGGATCGTCCTCTACCTCGTGTAGGTCGCGGACGTTGAGCGTCCCGCCGCTCCTGGTCTGTGCACTCGCGGCGAGCCTGTACGCGCTCGGAGGACGCGGGCGGCATCGCGTCGGGCGAGAAACGGCGTTCTACGCCGGCGTCGCGTCGGTGCTCATCGTGCTCGAGCCGCCGTTCGACAACTGGGCGGACACGTCGTTCGCGCTACACATGACACAGCACGTCGTCCTGCTCACCGTCTCTGCGCCGCTGCTCGTGCTCGGCCGGCCGTGGCCGCGTCTCTGGATCGCGTTCCCGCTTCGCTCGCGCCGCGCGGTCGCGCGCGCGCTCGCGAGCTCACGCTCGTTCCGCGTCGTCGGCCGCACCGTGTCGCGCCCGGCCGTCGCGTTCGTGCTGATGACGGCGGCGCTCGCGGCCTGGCACGTGCCGTCGCTGTACGACGCGGCAGTTCGGAACGAGAGCGTGCACATCCTCGAGCACGTCTGCTTCCTCGCCACCGCGCTGCTCTTCTGGGGTGCGCTCCTCGAGGCGCCTCCCGTTCGCGCGCGCACCGACGATCTCCATCGTGCGGCATGGTTCGGCGCGGCGCTGCTGCCGAGCTGGATCCTCGCGATCGTGCTCGCGTACGCGTCCACCCCGCTCTACGGCGCCTATGTCTCGCTCGCACACCGGCCGGGAGGACTCAGCGCGCTCGCCGATCAGCAGCTCGCGGCCGGCGTGATGTGGGTGCCCGGCTCGCTCGCCTATCTCATCGCCGGGATCTACTTCTTCTACCGCTGGCTCGAGCCGGTCAAGCCCGTTGCCGAGCCCCGACACGAGGAGCTTTCATGGACCTGATCGCAACGGACTACCTCACCGGCGGGCTGCTCACGCCTGCTGCTGCCGGTCGGGCTGCTGATCGCGATCCTGATCTACTGGACGGTCGTGCTGCGCCGCCGGCCCAGACGGAGGCGCGTGACGGTACGCAAGATCATCTCGTCGCGGCCGTCGTCGCCGGCATCGCGGGCGGTGCGCTCGTGCACTCGCTCCGCTCGACGGCGGCGCCGTCGCTCGTGCTTCCGGAGCTGCACGGCCAGATGAGCTGGGCGCCCGGCGCGCGCCCAGCGCCGCCGCTCGCGGCGCTACGGCGCCTGCGCGGCCGTACCGCGGTTCTCGCCCTCCTCCGCCCCGGCTGTCCCGGCTGCGCCCAGCTCCGCCTCGAGCTCGCGAGCGTGGTCCGCCGCCTCCCGCGGCTGGACCGTCCCGGCCTCGTCTTCGCGCGCGGGACGCGGACGCCGGTCGTCTATCTCGTCGACCGGCACGGCGACGAACGCACCGGCTACCTGTTCCCGTTCGCGCCCGCCTTCGTCCAGGGCGACCTGCACGCGCTCGCGACGGAGCGGCTGCCGTGACCGACGGCCTGCGCACGAAGGACGCCCCCGGAGCCTGGCTGCGCGCGTGCGCCGTCGCTGTCGCAGTCGCGGCGATGCTGGCGGTGGTCAGCGGCGCGACAGGCCTCGGAACCGCGCACCGGGTCGTCGCCGCGCTCGCCGCCCCGCCGCTCGCCGCCCTGCTCGTCGCCGCACTGCTGTCGCATCGGAACCTGATCGCGCCGGTCGCGGTCACCGGTGCGCTTCTCGCCGCCGCAGCGGTCGCGCCGCCCGGCCCCGCGCATCTCGCCCTCGCCGTCCCCGCGGTCGCGGCGGCCTGCGCCCTCGCCGTCGCGACGTTCCGCGGCCGCCACGTTCGCGCCGGCTCGTGGCGGGACTACGTGACGCTGACGAAGCCCCGCATCATGACCCTGCTCCTCCTGACCGGCCTCTGCGGAGCTGCGGTCGGCGCCGACGGCCGCCCGTCGGCGGCGCTCCTGGCGACCGTCCTCGTCGGGCTCGGCCTCGCGTGCGGCGGCGCGTCGGCGCTCAACCATGTCCTCGACCGCGACATCGACCGGCTGATGGGCCCGCGCACGGCGACGCGTCCGGTCGCATCGGGACGGATCACGCCGCCGCGCGCGCTCGAGTTCGGGCTCGCGCTGTCGGCGGCGTCGTTCACGGTGCTCGCGTCGGGAGCGAACGTGCTCACCGCGGTGCTCGCGCTCGTCGGGAACCTCTTCTACGTGATCGTCTACACGGGCTACCTGAAGCGGCGCGGCCCGCAGAACATCGTGCTCGGCGGCGCCGCGGGCGCGGTGCCGCCGCTCGTCGGCTACGCAGCGGCGACCGGCAGCCTCGCCGTCCCCGCGCTCTGGCTCTTCGTCCTCGTGTGCCTCTGGACGCCGCCGCACTTCTGGGCGCTCGCGCTGCTGCTGAAGGAGCACTACGCGAAGGCGGAGGTTCCGATGCTGCCCGTCGTCGCCGGCGATGCGGCGACGCTGCGGAGGATTCTCGGCTACACGATCATCCTCGTCGCGGCGAGCGTCGTGCCGTTCGCGACCGGCGTCTTCGGGCCGCTCTACCTGGCGGCCGCGCTCGTGCTCGGCGGCATCTTCCTCGCGCTCGCCTGGAGTCTGAGCCGCGCGCCGTCACGCCGCGGCGCCGCGACCGTCTTCCACTACTCGCTGCTCTACCTCGCGCTGCTCTTCGTCGCCGCCGCGATCGACCCCCTGCTCTAGCTAGCTAGGGGCCGGGCAGCGCCTCGATCGACGGCTTCGCGACTGCGCGCGACCTCGAGCACGTCCCACATCCGCGCGTCCTCGTGGCCCGGGACGAGACAGGCGAGCCTGAACGCTCCGGCCCGCGACGCGACGAACGAGAACGTCGCGCTCCGCCCCGGCTCGAGGCCGTACGTCGGATCAGGCGAACTCGCTCCCGCGAACGCCGGGCGCACCGTCATCGCCCCGTCGACGACCGCGCACGAGTGGCGCATCCCGCCGCGGTCGACGCAGGTGATCCGGACACGCCACCGCAGCGGCACCGTGACGCGAAGCTCGCCGCGGCCGTAGCCGTCGAAGTTGAAGCCGTTGTTCGACGAGTCGTAACCCGCGACGAGCGTCAGCGCGGCGACCTTGTCGCGCGAATCGATGTGGAGGAACTGCCGCGGATCTGGCTTCCCAGAGACGGCGACGGAAGCGAGCGCGACTGCGAGCACTAGCGCACGCCGACGAACTCGCGCTGCGCGAGCGGCACGTAGGACCGCTCGTCCGCGCCGGTGTAGATCTGCCGGGGGCGCGCGATCTTCTGCTCCGGGTCGACGATCCCCTCAAGCCACTGCGCGAGCCAGCCCGCCGTGCGCGGGATCGCGAACAGCACCGGGAACATCGACGTCGGCAAACCGAGCGCCTGGTAGATCAGTCCGGAGTAGAAGTCGACGTTCGGATAGAGCTTCCGCGAGACGAAGTAGTCATCCTCGAGCGCGATCTTCTCCAGCTCGAGCGCGATCTCGAGCAGCGGGTCGCGGCCCGTGACCTCGAACACCGAGTCGGCGGTCGCCTTGATGATCTTCGCGCGCGGGTCGTAGTTCTTGTAGACGCGGTGGCCGAAGCCCATCAGCCTGCCGTGGCCCGCCTTCACCTCGTCGACGAACGCCGGGACGTTCTTCACGTCGCCGATCTGCGTCAGCATCTTCAGCACGGCCTCGTTGGCGCCGCCGTGGAGTGGCCCGTAGAGCGCCAGCGGCCGCGCCGGCGAGCGCGCTGTAGGGGTCGACGCGGCTCGAGCCGATCGCGCGCATCGCGTTCGTCGAGCAGTTCTGCTCGTGGTCGGCGTGGAGGATGAACAGCACCTCGAGCGCGCGGACGAGGGCGGGATCCGGCGAGTACTTCGACTCCGCCATCTTGAACATCATCGAGAGGAAGTTCTCCGCGAACGAGAGATCGTTGTCGGGGTAGACGTACGGCATGCCCTTGTTGTGGCGGTACGACCACGCCGAGATCGTCGGCACCTTCGCAATCAGCCGGATCACCTGCGCGAGCCGCACGTCCGCGTCGTCGACCTGCGCCGCCTCGGGGTAGATCGTTCCGAGTGCGCGCGACGACGCTGACGAACATCCCCATCGGGTGGGCGTCGTAGCGGAAGCCCGTCATCAGCGTCTTCATGTTCTCGTGGACGAACGTGTGGTGGATCACGTCGTGCTCGAACCCGGCCAGCTCGTCCGCGGTCGGCAGCTCGCCGAAGAGGAGCAGGAAGGCCGTCTCGAGGTACGTGCTCTCGACCGCGAGCTGCTCGATCGGATAGCCGCGGTAACGGAGGATCCCCGCGTCGCCGTCGATGTACGTGATCGAGCTCCGGACCGACGCGGTGTTGAGGAACGCCGGGTCGTAGCTCATCAGGCCGAAGTCGTCCTCGTCGACCACGATCTCCCGCAGAGCGTTCGCCCGAATCGCGCCGTCCTCGATCGCGACCTCGTACGTCCGGCCGGTGCGGTTGTCGGTGACGGTCAGCGTGTCGGGCATCGGAGCCGGGCCTCCTTCAAGGCAACGTGGTTCCCGGAGCGTAGCGTTGAGTCTGTTAGTTCGTCGCCGAGAGCGGCGGCAGCGGCGCGACCTGCGCCTGCTGGGCCGGGGCCGACGGCGGCACGCCGACGGGAGGAGCGCCGACCGGGGGCGCGCCGAGCGGCGGCGCGAGCGGCGTCGGCTCAGGGCAGCAGCGGAGCCGGGGCCGGAGCGGGCGGCTCGGGAGTCGCGAGGGGCGAGAGCGCGGGCTCGAGCGCGGGCGCGACCGGCGGCGGCGGCAAGGACGGAGCCGGAGCGAGCGACGGCGCGGGCTGCACCGGCGGAGGAGCAAGCGGGGTCGGCGCCGGGGGCGGCGGCGGAGCAAGCGGCGCGGGAGCGGCGAGCGGTGCCGGCGCGAGCGGCGCGGGCGCGAGCGGCGCCGAGGTAGCGGCGAGCGGTGCCGGCGCGAGCGGCGCGGGCGCGAGAGGCGCGGGAGCGGCGAGCGGTGCCGGCGCGAGCGGTGCCGGCGCGGCGGTGCCGGAGCAGGCGCAGCGAAGCGGCGGAGCCGGCGCGAGCGGAGCCGGCGCAGGCGGCGCCGCCGCGGGCGGCGCCGACAACGGCGGAGCCGACAACGGCGGAGCCGAGAGCGGCGGCGAGGACACGGGCGGCGCAGCGGACAGCGGCGGCGCGACCGCCTGCGGCGCCACGACCGCGGCCACGGCCGTCGTCGTCTTCTCGACGCGAAGCTGGTGGAGCGCCATCTGGGCCTGGATCCGGAGCCCGAAGGCGCGCGACTCGCCGACCACGTGGCCGATGAAGCCGCCGACCAGGGCCATCGCGAGCGCCGTGCCGTAGCCGAGGCTGTGCGGAATCGGCCAGTGCACGTACGACGTCAACGGCATCGCCCCGAAGATCAGGCCGACCAGGGCGCCGACCACGGTGGCACCGACCACCAGGGAGGCCGCCCGCCGGTACAGGTGCCCGGCGTACTGTTCCATGATGCTCGGATCGAGAGGCGCGTTCTGCGTACTGGTCATCGCTCAATCCCTACATCGGCGCTAAAGGCGGTTGGCTTGAGGGGATCCGACCGGCTTTTCGTTAAGCCCTGGCTAAGACCGCAGGCCGCGCGGCCTTACGCAAAACTCACAGGGCTCTCATCCTGCTCCTAGGCGGCGGCGGGACGATGGTCGAGAACACGAACGCCTATAAGGAGCTTTCTGAATGGAACCCCAGCCCGACCCCAAGACCGACCCCAAGCCCGCCAAGAACCGCCTCTTCCGGCGGGGCGCCCCGATCGTCGCCGCCGTCGCCTTCGGCGTCGCCGCGGGCGTCGGCGCCTACGCGGTCGCCAACCACGACTCGACCCACTCGAGCAGCTCGCCCGCGGCAGCGACCGCGACGACGCAGCCGGCCGCCGCGAAGACCACGACGACCACGCTCGAGCAGCTCTACAAGAACGCCACTCCCGGTGTCGTCGACATCACGGCGACCGGCAGCTCGTCCTCGTCCGCGACCGATCCGCTCGGTGGCCAGCAGGGCGGCACGAGCGCTGCCGAGGGCACCGGCTTCGTCTACGACACGAACGGCGACATCATCACGAACGCCCACGTCGTCGACGGCGCCAGCACCTTCACGGTTCAGTTCTCGACCGGTAAGAAGGTCTCCGCGACCCTGCTCGGCAAGGACGACTCGAGCGACATCGCCGTGCTCAAGGTCAACGTCTCGTCCGACCTGCTCCACCCGCTCACGATCGGCAGCTCGGCCGGCGTCCTCCCGGGTGAGACCGTCGCCGCGATCGGCAGCCCGTTCGGCCTCCAGGAGACGATGACGGCCGGGATCGTCAGCGCGGTCAACCGCACGATCACCGCGCCGAACAACTTCTCGATCTCCGGCGCGATCCAGACCGACGCTCCGATCAACCACGGCAACTCCGGCGGTCCGCTCCTCACGACCGACGGCCAGGTGATCGGCGTCAACGCGCAGATCGAGAGCGACTCCGGCGGCAGTGACGGCGTCGGCTTCGCCCTCGCGATCGACGGCGTCAAGAGCGTCGCGAACACGATCATCTCCGGCGGCACCGTTCAGCACGCGTTCCTCGGCATCCATGTCGGCGACGCAGCAAGCGGCGGCGCGAAGGTCGCGTCCGTCCAGGCCGGCTCCCCGGCCGCGGCCGCCGGGCTCCAGGCCGGCGACGTGATCACCGCGATCGACGGCAAGACGATCACGAGCGCGGACGACCTCACCGCCGCGGTCTCGGCGCACGCGCCGAAGGACAAGGTCACCGTGACGCTCAACCGCAACGGCAAGTCGATGACGGTCGACGTCACGCTCGGCGTCCGGCCCTCGTAGCTCCTCCTCTCCACGCACGACGGACGGCCACGGCCCGCGACACCCGTCGCGGGCCGTCGGTCGTTCTAGCGGGGCTTCGGCTTCGGCGGCTTGCGGCGCCGGGGACGACGCTCGATCCGCTTCTTTCCGAATCCCGCGGCGAGCATCAGCCAGCCCGCGAGAAGCGTGGGCAGGATCGTCGAAAAGGAGTGCAGGCCCGTCATGGCCCCAGCGTGCCGGTCGCACGACGCGGTCGCGTCGGCTACGGGCCGCGGGTCGGCTGCGGTCGAGTACGTACGCTCTCTGAGTGGAGGCATCGGCGGTCGCGCTCGAAGGGATCTCGCCGCGCGCGGCGCGGTGCACGCTCGTCGCGGCGATTCTCGGCTCGTCCATCGTCTTCCTCGACTCGACCGTCGTGAACGTCGCGCTGCCGGCGATGCAGAACGATCTCGGCGGCGGCCTCGCAGCGCAGCAGTGGATCGTCGACGCGTACCTGCTGACGCTCGGGTCGCTGATCCTCGTCGGCGGCTCGCTCGGCGACATCTTCGGCGCGCGGAAGATCTTCGCGATCGGTATCGCATGGTTCGGCGTCGCGTCGGTGCTCTGCGCCCTCGCGCCGGACTCGACGACGCTGATCGTCAGCCGCGGCCTGCAGGGAGTCGGAGGCGCGCTGCTCACGCCGGCGTCGCTCGCGCTCCTGACGGCGACCTTCTCCGGTGCGGAGCGCGGCGCCGCGATCGGCACGTGGACCGCGTGGAGCGGGATCTCGTTCGTGGCCGGCCCGCTGCTCGGCGGCTGGCTGATCGAGGTCTGGAGCTGGCGGGCGATCTTCCTGATCAACGTTCCGGTTGCGATCGCGACGATGGTGATCGTCGTCGTCGGCCTGCCGCGCGGCTACAGCGGCAAGCGCGGCGTACGCGTCGACTATCTCGGGGCAGTCCTCTGCGCGGCCGGGCTCGGTGGTCTCGTGTTCGGGCTGATCGAGCAGCCCTCGCGCGGCTGGAGCGCCCTCGTCGTCGGCTCGCTCGTCGGAGGGGCCGCGTGCTTCGTCGCGTTCGTCGTCCACGAGTCTCGGGCGGCGCAGCCGATGCTGCCGCTGCGGCTGTTCGCGAAGCGCAACTTCTCCGCCGCCAACCTCGAGACGTTCGTCGTCTACGGCGCCCTGTCGTCGTGGGGATTCACGCTCTCGCTGTTCCTGCAGCAGCTCGCGGGCTGGTCGCCGCTTCAGGCGGGGCTGGCGACGATCCCGGTGACGATCGTGATGTTCCTCCTTTCGCGCTACGCCGGGAAGTTCTCGGCCCGCTGGGGGCCGCGCTGGTTCATGACGGCGGGGCCGCTGATCGCGGGGGTGTCGATTCTCGCGCTCGCACGGCTGCCGGTCGACGTCGCGTATGCGCAGGATCTCCTGCCGGCGCTGCTCGGGTTCTCGGTCGGGCTGTCGCTGACGGTGGCGCCGCTGACGACGACGGTCCTGAGCGACGCCGGCCCCGGCGACGCGGGCATCGCATCGGGCGTGAACAACGCCGTCGCGCGCATCGCCGGCCTGATCGCGGTGGCCGTGATCGGCGTCGTCGCTTCCGGCGGCGGCGATGGGCTCACGGTTGCCGGGTTCCACAACGCGATGCTCGTCACCGCGGCGCTGCTCGTCGCCGGGGGCGTGATCGGCGCGGTCGGCGTCAGGAACCGTCCGCTCAGCTAACCGCCGGTCTTGGAGAAGTGCTGGTAGTCGGGCGAGCCCGTCCAGCGTCCTCCCCACGGCCAGCCGACGAATGCGAACGCCGCGACAAGCGCGCCGCCGCGGACCGCCATGCCGGGCCGGACGCGCGTGCGGTCGAGATACGGCTTGCCGGCGGCCGGCCGCACCTTGCCGCCTTCGAGATACGGGTTCTCGACCGGGTTGACGTCGATCGCCTCGCCGTACGCGTGGACCGACCACCGTTTCGGGCCTGACGCGACCGCGTAGCGGCAGTTGAACGCCGACGTGTTGTCCGCCGCCATCGAGCGGTCGTCGCTGCCGCGATACGCGTCGACCGGCCGCATGCGGCGGATCGGGAACCGCTCGGCGTAGAGCCGCCGGAACGCGGCGACGACGTCGCGCGTGACCGCGTCGTTGACGACGAGCGATCCGACGTGCGACGCGCCGTCGAAGCCCCAGTAGCGGAGGCGCACGCGGCGAAGCTGCGCCGGCACGACGGGGCAGCCGGGCCGGTACGAGTACCGAAGCTCTGCGGCGGTCACCGGCGAGACGGTCGCGTTGAACGGCACCATACGGCGATGAGCGTAGCGAGCCTTCTTGCCGCCGCCGTCGTGGCGGTGTGCCCGCACACGCTCGCCAACCAGCTCGCCTCGACGCACGGCGCGTCGCAGCTCGTCACCGTCCAGGCGTCCGGCTTCGGCACGACGACCGCGTCGCTCGCGCTGTGGGAACGGCGCGGCGGCTGCTGGCGGCTCGTTGCCGGACCGTGGCGGGCGCGCGTCGGCCGCAGCGGCCTCTCCGACCGGAAGCGCGAGGGCGACGGCGCGACGCCGACCGGCGTGTACGCGCTCGGCCCGATCGTCTACGGCATCGCACCGGATCCCGGCGGCGCCACCGCATATCACCGACTCGTCTGCGGCGACTGGTGGGACGAGGATCCGTCGTCGCCCGGCTACAACACGTTCCGCCATGTCGCGTGCGGAACGCCGCCGCCGTTCGGCGGCGGCAGCGAGGCGCTCTGGCGCGCGACGACCGCGTATCAGCAGTTCGCCGTCGTCGAGTACAACGTCCACCCGACCGTCGCCGGCCGCGGCTCGGCGATCTTCGTCCACGACGACATCGGCGCCCCGACGAACGGCTGCGTCAGCCTGCCGCAGTCGCAACTCGTGCGGCTGCTGCGCTGGCTGCGCCCCGCGGCGCATCCGGCAATCGTGATCGGCACGGCCGCGGAGATCCGCGGCTTCTGAGTCAGGCGTACGGAAAGAGTCTCGTGCCCGTCGCCTTGAACGACGCGACGACCGTCCTTCCGGGGACGAGCCCGAGCCGCTCGACCGATGCGTCCGTCACCTCGGCGGTGACGGGGCCGATCCGCACGCGCGCGCGACTGCCGACGTGGACGACGGAGCGGATCGTGTCCTCGATCACGTTCATGGCCGAATCCGCGTGACGCTCGCCGCCGACCGTCACGTCCCACGGATAGACGACGACGCTCACGGAGCCCGACGCCTGGTCGGTCGAGAAGACGACGGCGCCGCCCTCGAGCTCGACCGGCGTGAGGCCGTTCTGCCGCTCGCGCGCCGTACCGCGGAGGAGATTCGCTCCGGTGAACGACGCGACGAACCCGTCGGCGGGATTCGCGACCATCTCCTGAGCCGACGCGAGCTGCCGCAGCGTGCCGTCGACGAGAACGCCGAGCGTATCGGCGAGCGACGCGGCATCCTCGAAGTCGTGCGTGACGAGCAGCGTCGGCAGCCCGAACTCGCGCAACAGCTCCTGCAGCTCGCCGCGAACCGTCAGCCGCGTATTCGCATCGAGCGCGGAGAGCGGCTCGTCGAGAAGCAGAACGCCGGGGTCGCGTGCGAGTGCGCGCGCGAGCGCAACGCGCTGGCGCTCGCCGCCGGACAGCTCGGTCGTGCGCGCGCCCGCGAGATGCGAGATCCGGAAGCGCTCGAGGTACTCGTCGGCGCGGCTCTTGCCGCCGTACGCGACGTTTTCGCGGACGCTCATGTGCGGGAACAGCGCGTACTCCTGGAAGACGAGGCCGACGCGCCGCTCGTCCGGCTTCCGGAAGACGCCGTTCGCCGAGTCGAACCAGACGTCGCCCTCGAGGGCGATCCGCCCCGTCGCGGGCTTCGAGAGCCCGGCGACCGCGCTGAGCACCGACGTCTTGCCGGCTCCGGACGGGCCGATCAGCGCGACCGTGCCCTCGACCTCGAGCTCCAGGTCGAGGACGAACGAGCGCAGCGGCAGCGCGAACATCGCGGAGAGCGTCGTCATCGCGGCTCGGGCTGCGCGATAGCGGTGACCGCCGGGCGCGACCGCTCCCAGAGCCCGCTGCCTTTGAGTGCGAGCAGGATCGCGAGGCTGATGATCACGAGCAGCGCGCTGATCGCGAGCGCGACGTCGAGCCCGTTCTGCGCCTCGAACGTCGTGTAGACCGCGAGCGGCAGCGTCTGCGTGACGCCCTGGAGGCTGCCGGCGAACATGATCGTCGCGCCGAACTCGCCGAGCCCGCGCGCGAGGCAGATCGCCTCGCCGGCGACGAGCCCGCCGCGCGCGAGCGGCATCGTCACCTTGAAGAACGTGCGCGGCGATCCTGCTCCGAGCGTCCGCGACGCGGAGATCAGGTTCCGGTCCACCGCCTCGAACGACGCGATCGCCTGCCGGACGTAGAACGGGCCGGCGACGAACGAGATCGCGAAGACCACGGCGACCTGGTTGAACGACACGTTGATCCCGAGCGCGTCGAACGACGAGCCGAGGAGACCGAAGCGGCCGAACGCGACAATCAGCCCGATCCCGGCCACCGCCGGCGGCAGCACGATCGGCAGCTCGATCAGCGTGACGAGGAACGGTCGCCCGCGGAACCGCCGCGACGCGAAGAAGTACGCCGTCGGCGTCCCGAGCACGAGGATCGCGACCTGCGCGACGGCGACGGTCTTCAGGCTGACGATGAGCGCGTCGGTGACGACCGGGTTCGTCAACTCGTGCAGCAGCCGCCCGACCGGCACGTGGACGAAGATCGCCACGATCGGCAGGACGAGGAACGTCATCGTGACGACGATCGCGAGGAAGAACAGCGCGGCCAGCACGCCGCGGACGACCTTCTGCCGCACGCGCATGCGACTAGTGCTGGACCATGACCGACGTCGACTTCACGATCGCCGTGGCCGGCATGCCGGGCTTGAGCCCGAGCTCGTCGATCGCGTCGCGCGTGACGAGCGCGACGAGACGGACGGGCTCGTTCACGACCATCTCGACCTGCGCCATCAGCCCGTCGACCTTCACCGTCGTGACGGTGCCGTTGAAGCGGTTGCGGGCACTGAGGTGCGCTGAGCCCGCGTCGCCGCGTAGGCGCTCGATCTCGCTGGCTGGGACGATCCGCCGGTTGCCCTCGTCGCGCTCGGTCTTGAGCCGGCCCTGCCGGTCCCAGCGCCGGACGGTGTCCACGCTGATTCCGAGCGTCTTCGCAGCCTCACCGACGCTGTAGTACTCCCTCGGCATGCGCCTCGCCTCCCTTTGACGGCTAGCCGACCCTGAACGGCTTCGACGCCGTTCCGGACGGATTGGTGACCGTGATCACACCGGTCTTCGCCTTTGCCGGCACGGTCACCTTCAGCGCCGTCGGCGACACGACCTTGAACGCCGCCGGGACGCCCTTGATCGTGACCGACGTCGTGCCGGCGAGGTTCGTGCCCGTCACCGTGACGGTCGCTCCCGCCCTTGCGTGCGCCGGTGCGACCTTCGCGATCGCCGGCACTGCAGCCGTGACCCGGAGGAATCCGTTCTTGACGAAGACCGCCTGCCCCGCGGGGCTCAGCACCTTCTTCAGCCACGCCTCCGCGGCAGCCTGGTTCGGGCTCTTCGTCACGACCGCCATCGCGTACGTGATCTTCGGCTGCGCCCAGGCTGGAACCTTGATCAGTAACAGATGGGTTGGGTCGATCACGTAGTCGGAGAGATAGACGAAACCGGCGTCGACCTGGCCGAGCGCGACCTTCGCGACGACGTTCGCGTCGGAGGTCTCCTTCGTGACGACGTTCGCCTGCACCGCAGTGTTGATCCCCATCTGGTTCAGCACCTGCACCGTGTAGCTCCCGACCGGAACCGTCGACGCCGCCTCGGCGATCTTCGTCCCGGACTTGGTCAGGTCGTAGATCGACTTGATGCCCGCCGGGTTCCCTTTCGGCACGACGACCGCGAGCGTGTTCCGCGTGAAGTTGACCGGCTTCTCGACCACGCCCGCGGCGAAGAGCGCCGCCGGAACCGTCGTGTTCGCCGACATCAGCACGTCGGCGGGCGCGCCGTTCGTGATCTGCGTCCCGAGCGCGGTTGAGCTCCCGAACGAGTACGTGTTGCCCGAGTCGATCTGCGGGAGCACGGTGGTCATCGACGAGCCGGCGAAGATCGTGATCCCCGACGACCGCTTCGCGGAGGCGCCGCCGGCGAGCAAGGCGCAGACGAGTGCGGCGCCGAGGAGTGCGACGATTCTCACGACGTGTACGCGTCGAGCGCGTTCGAGGCCTGGTCGATGGTGAGCTCCGGTGGGAAGGAAAGGCTGAACGCCTTGCCGCCCGCCGCCGCCGAGAAGTAGCCGAGGTGCTGTGCCTCGTTCGCCGCGATCCGCGCGAGACCGGCCTTGAGGCTGTCAGTCTGGATGCCGTCGATGGCGCCGAGGTATGCGCCGAGAATCGTGGCCTCGAGCCGGCCGGCGAACGTGACGATCGAGTGCCGGCTCGCGAACGTCCCGTCCGGGTAGCTGAAGTCGATGTCACCCGATACCGCCGGCGTCCCGCCCGAGCCGCTGACGATCTGCGCGACCGACGTGTAGTGCTCTTGCTCGTTCGCATGCGCACGCTTCAGGTACGACATGACGGTGCGGTTCGTGTTCCCCGCCGCAATCGCGAGCGAGTAGAAGTCCAACGCCAGCAACTCCGCCCCGACAAGCAGGCGCGCGTACGCGAGATCGCCGAGCGGCAGTGCCGCGGCAGCCGTCTCGACGAACGTCCCGAGCGCCGAGCCGGCGACGAGAAACGCCGCACCGCCCTTCGCGCTCCGCGACAGGAGTTGTCCTCGAGTGATGGGGGCAGACACCGTCTGCCAGTGTAACTCCTAGGCATCACCCGGCATGCGGACAACGCGTTCGCGCGACGGGTCAGCGCCAGTCGGCGGGCCGCCGCTCGTCGAACCGCGGCAAGCCGTCGTCCGGGATCGGCTCCCACGGCACGGCGTACGCGACGAACTGCCGGTACGCCGGTCGGATTCCCGGATCCTCGTCGAACGTGCCGAGGCGGATGCTCGCGCTCGTCGGATCGTCCGCGGGGCGGCTCCAGAGCGCGCCGCCGCACAACGCGCAGAAGCACTTCCACGCTCCGTCCGGAGGCCGGAAGCAGTCGACGTGATCCTCGCCCGCGACGACGCGAAGCGAGCCCGGGGCGATCGTCGCCTGGACCGACGACGCGGTTCCCGTCCGCCGCCGGCACCGCGTGCAATGGCAGTAGCCGGCGGAAACGAGTGGCGCCGTCACCTCGAAGCGGACGGCGCCGCAGAGGCAGGCGCCCGTCAGCGGCAGATCGGGCACACGGAAACGATTACCACTTGGAGCGGCGGCCGCGGCGGCTCGAGTACACGAGCTTCGGGCGCGCGGTGCGCATCCCGGTCTCCTCGAACTGCTCACGGTGGCCGGCCATCGCAGCGACGCGGCTCATCTCGGCCTGCTGCTCCGGCAGGACGAGCGTGATCCCACGGCCGGAGCGACCGGCACGGCCGGTGCGGCCGACGCGGTGGACGTAGCCCTTGTGGTCGTCCGGCGGGTCGTAGTTCACGACGTGGCTGATCGCCTCGAGGTCGAGACCGCGCGCGGCGACGTCGGTCGCGACGAGCGTCGTGACCTTGCCGGTGCGGAACCGCTCGAGCGCGCGCTCGCGCGAGCTCTGCGGCATGTCGCCGTGCATCGCCGCCGCGGCGACGCCGCGCTGGCTGAGCCGCTGGACGAGCCGGTCGGCGCCGCGCTTCGTGCGCACGAAGACGAGTGCGAGCCCGCGGTCGGTCTCGAGCAGCTCGACGAGCCGGTCGAGCTTGTCTCCCGCCGTGACCGAGACGAACTCGTGGTCGACGATCCCGTCCTCGTCGACGTCGGCGTGCTCGACCGGCAGCGTCGACTCGAAGCGGGACGCGTTGTGCGTGTACTCGGTGGCCAGCTCGCCGACCTCGCCGTCGAGCGTGGCGGAGAAGAGCATCGTCTGGCGCTTGGCCGGCAGCCGGCGGAGGATCCGCTCGACCTGCGGCTTGAAGCCCATGTCGAGCATCCGGTCGGCCTCGTCGAGGACGAGCGACTCGATCTGGCCGAGCGAGATTGCCTTCCGCTCCGCGAGATCCTGGAGGCGGCCTGGGGTCGCGACGACGATGTCGGCGCCCTTGAGCTTCTTGATCTGCGCTCCGATGGGCGCGCCGCCGTACGCGGCCTCGACTCGGAGCTTCTTCGCCGCGCCGATCAGGGCGAGCTCGCCGCAGACCTGCGTCGCAAGCTCGCGCGTCGGGACAAGGACGAGGGCCTTCGGGGCGTTGCCGCCGCCGACGATCCGCTCGACGAGCGGGATGCCGAAAGCGAGTGTCTTCCCCGAGCCCGTCGGCGCCTTCGCGAGGACATCGCGGCCGTCGAGGGCATCGGGGAGGACGAGAGACTGGACGGGGAACGGCTCGACGATGCCGCGGTCCGCGAGCACCTGCTCGACAGCCGCGCTCACGCCGAGGGCGCGAAACGAATCGGACAACTTCTGTTCAACTCCTTCAGTGATGGTGCAGTCCGAGATGTTGCGACTCAGACCGCCGAAGGAGGCACGAGAAGCCATCTCACGGGACGACCCTGTTGCCGTCCGTAGCCAAAGGGTAGCAGCAGTCCCGGGCGATACCATCGGATGCCTATTTGCAGAGTGCCCCAGCGTTCGCCAATGTGAGAGCGATGTCTCCGACGTTTCTGAAGCAGATCCGAAGCATCTCGATGCCCCGCCGCCTGGCGGCGGCCTCGCTCGTCGGCTACGTAGCGGTGTTCGCGCTCGTCCTCGCGTACGGCCGGCCGGGTCTCGGGCTCGGGCAGCTCTTCTACGTCCCCGTCGTCCTCGCGGCCCTCGCCTCAGGCCCGCTGATCGGCGGGCTCGCGGGCGTGGCGGCGATCGTGCTCTTCGAGGCGGCCATGCTGCTCAACGGCGCGGTGAGCTGGCACGACCTCGACGCGGCGAGCACGCCGATCCGGCTCGTCAGCTACGTCCTCGCCGGGGTCACGGTCGGCTACTTCGCGACGCAGGGACGGCGGATGCTCGCCGAGTCGCTGCACGTGCTCGAGGATCTGCTGATCCTGTCGCGGCGCGATCTGATCACCGCATCGCTTTCGAGCGAAGGGCTCGAGACGGCGACGAACCAGCGGCTCGCGGCCGGGAAGCCGTTCGCGTTGCTCGTCGGCGAGAGCGTCGGCCGGCGCCGCAACGACGACGAGCTTCGAAACACCGCCCGCCAGCTGGCGGCCGAGCTCGGGCCGGACGACCAGCTCGCCCGGATCGGCGCGCGCCGGTTCGCGATCCTCTCGTCGATCGGCACGCCGGGCGCAGCCCGCGAGGCGAGCGAGTCGATCGAGCGCGCGCTGCACGCCGGCGGCAGCTCGATCAGCTTCGGCTGGGCGGTCTATCCGGCCGAGGGCAGAGAGGCATTCGAGCTCTTCGGCGCAGCGGTCGACCGCCTTCAGGCGCGCAGGCTCGTCCGCGGCGAATGGGAGCCGACGGCGGCGAGCGCAGAGCTCGTCGACGAGCTTCCGGTCGTGCGCGCCGCCGGCGAGTAGCCGCGCGGTCCGTGACCGACCTCCTCGACGAGCTTCGAGCGAGCGACTACGCGCGGCTCGACGCGACCGGCCACACGTATCTCGACTACACCGGCGCCGGTCTCTACGCCGAGTCGCAGCTCGCGGAGCACCTCGAGCTGCTGCGGAGCACGGTCTTCGGCAACCCGCACTCCGTCAACCCGACCTCGTCGGCGATGACCGAGCTCGTCGAGCAGGCACGCGACGCGGTGCTCGAGTTCTTCCGTGCGTCACCGGACGAGTACGTCGCGATCTTCACGCCGAACGCGACGGGCGCGCTGCGGCTCGTCGGCGAGGCGTATCCGTTTCGCGCCGGTGACCGTTTCCTCCTGACGTTCGACAACCACAACTCGGTGAACGGCGTCCGCGAGTTCGCGCGCGCCCGCGGCGCGGAGACGACGTATGTCCCGAGCACCGCGCCGGAGCTGCGCGTCGACGACGCGCTCCTCGACCGCTACCTCGACGAGGTCGGCGGCGACCACCACAACCTGTTCGCGTTCCCGGCGCAGTCGAACTTCTCCGGCGTGCACCACCCGCTCGAGTGGATCGAGCGCGCGCACGACCGCGGCTGGGACGTGCTCCTCGACGCAGCCGCGTTCGTGCCGACGAACCGGCTCGACCTCTCGCGCTGGCACCCGGACTTCGTGCCGGTCTCGTTCTACAAGCTCTTCGGCTGGCCGACCGGCGTCGGCGTTCTGCTCGCGCGGCGCGAGGCGCTCGACCGGCTCGAGCGGCCGTGGTTCTCGGGCGGGACGATCGTCGCGGCGTTCGTCCAGCGCGACTACCACCAGGTCGCGCCGGGTGCCGCGCACTTCGAGGACGGGACGGTGAACTTCCTCAACCTGCCCGCCGTCGAGATCGGGATCCGCCACCTCGAGCGGATCGGGATCGAGACCGTCCACGCGCGCGTCGAGATACTCGGCTTGGAGCTCCTGGCGACGCTCGAGGCGCTGCGCCACGCGAACGGCGCACCCGCGGCGACGGTGTACGGGCCGCGCGACTTCGAGGCGCGCGGCGCGACGATCGCGTTCAACTTCCTCCACCCCGACGGGACGATCGTCGACGAGCGCTACGTCGACCGCGTCGCGACCCGCCGCCGCATCTCGCTCCGCACCGGCTGCTTCTGCAACCCCGGCGCCGGCGAGGTCGCGTTCACGATCTCGCGCGAGACGCTCGTCGGCGGCGAATTCGGCGAGGGCATGACGCTGGACGACTACGTCGACGCGATCGGGCTGCCGTCCGGCGGCGCCGTCCGCGCGTCGCTCGGCATCGCCTCCAACCACGCCGACATCGTTCGCTTCGGCGACTTCGCGGCCGAGTTCGTCGACCTCGAGCGCGTCCCGGACGACCTGCCGCCGCGCACCGGCTGCTGAGGCCCTTTGCTATATTATTGCGCGATCAAGTAAATGGCTTTCACCGACGCATACACCGGCAGACTCGTCCCGCTCGAGCGCGCGCCGCGCCCGATCGACGGCGGCGTCGACATCGGCCACGTCCACATGAAGACCGCCGACATCGGGCCGATCTACGACTTCTACGTCGGCATCCTCGGCTTCGACGTCATCGTGCACAAGCCCGACGCGCTCTTTCTCTCCGCGGGCGGCTACCACCACGACCTCGGCTTCAACACGTGGATGTCCCGCGGCGGCCCGCCCCCGCCTCGCGGCACGACGGGGCTCTACCACATCGCGCTCCGCTACCCGACGCGCGCCGCGCTCGGCGATGCGCTCGTCCGGCTCGCCGACGCCGGCTGGCCGCTCTCCGGCGTCAACGACCACGGGACGCACGAGGCGCTCTACCTCCAGGATCCCGACGACAACGGCCTCGAGCTCTACTGGGACCGGCCCGAGGAGGACTGGCCGCTCGACGCGGACGGGCACCTCGGCTTCGAGTCGGGCGCGCGCGACCTGAACCGGATGGTCGGCGAGCTGCTCGAGCTGGGCCGCGAGGGCGCATCCCGCCGGGATGTCGCCGCACCGGAAACGAAAGCGTTTAGCCTCTAGGTTCTGAAACTCGAGAGACTGAACACCAAGGGAGGCTCTCTTGCTCGCAACCCAGTACCCCTTCCTCAGCGTCATGTGGACGCTGATCGTGATCTTCGCCTGGATCATCTGGTTCTGGCTTTTGATCACGGTCTTCGCGGACCTCTTCCGCCGCCACGACTGCTCGGGGTGGGCGAAGGCCGGTTGGATCATCTTCGTGATCGTTCTTCCTTTCCTCGGCGTGCTGATCTATCTGATCGCCGAGAGCAAGGGCATGGCCGAGCGCAACACGCAGCAGGCGCAGGCCGCGCAGTCGGAGTTCGACAGCTACGTGAAGACGGTCGCCGCGCAGTCCGACCCGACCGAGCAGATCGCGAAGGGCAAGCAGCTGCTGGACAGCGGCGCGATCACGCAGGCCGAGTTCGACTCCTTGAAGGCGAAGGCGCTCGCTTCGTAGCGCTCACCTTTTCGGACGCTGAACGACGAGAGCCCGCCGTGAGGCGGGCTCTCGCTGTCTTGGCGTCTGTCCGGAGAGAAGGTCAGCCGCACTTCGACGCGCCGGCCATCGCGAATGCTGCTTTCGGCCGGTTGTCGTTCAGATACTTCTTCAAGATCTGGATGAACTGCGCCGGTTTGTGGGCTTTCCAGGCAGCGATCGCAGTGCCGACCTCGTTGATGTCGACCTTCACCGCGGCCAGTGCCGCGCTGCCCGCAGCGGTCCTTCCGGGAATCTTCACGAGCAGGCCCAGCTCCTGACTCTCCAGCGTCTTCGCCCGGATCGCGAAGGGATACAGCTGTGCCGTCGTGCTCGGGGAGCCGAGATCCGTCTTGGCCTTTGCCAGCCAGGCCGTGCAGACCTGATTTGCCTGGGTCGCCCAGGCCGAGCCGGCCGAATGCTTCGAGGGGGCCGCCGATGTTGCAGCCGGCAGCACGGCGCTGAGGACCAGCGCAACGGGGATGAGTAGCCTACGCATGTGCCGTGTATCGGCACGCACAAACGGCTCCCGTCCCCCCGAAAGGGGGTGCGAGCACGCGGGTGCTTTGACTCTCCGCTGACGACGTGCTTGAGTCCGGAGCCGAGGGGAGGCCGCATGAGTCGTTGGCCTGTGTCCTGGTACAACCATGCGGCTGAGAGGATCGACCGGCGTTGGGGCTGGGACAAGCTTCCCCTGCCGATCGCGATGCTCGTCCTGATCGGGCTGCGCAACATCCTGCGCGAGAAGAACCTCTGGGACACCGGCCGCGGCCCGCTCGACAAGCCGAACATCGACGATCACCCGCGCTACCTGACCGCGCGCACGCTCGACGGCACCTTCAACAACCTCGAGGACCCGCTGATGGGCAGCCTCGGCAGCCGGTTCGGCCGCAACGTCCCGCTCGAGTACACCGTCCGCGAGAAGAACCCGATGGAGCCGAACCCACGCGTGATCAGCCGCGAGCTGCTGACGCGGAAGGAATTCATTCCCGCGACGACGCTCAACCTGCTCGCGGGCGCGTGGATCCAGTTCGAGGTGCACGACTGGTTCAGCCACGGCAAGAACGAGGACGTGAACCCGTGGAAGGTCGAGCTCGCCGCCGACGACCCGTGGCCGCAGCATCCGATGGAGATCCAGCGGACACGTCGCGACCCGAGCGCCGACCCGGACGGCCCGCCGACGTTCATCACCGACGACACGCACTGGTGGGACGGCTCGCAGGTGTACGGGCGCGACCCCGCGTTCGCGCAGGCGCTGCGCACCGGCGAGAACGGCAAGCTGAAGATCGACGACCGCGGACTGATCCCGCAGGAGATCGAGTCGCACGTCGACCTGTCGACTGTCGCGGGAAACTTCTGGGTCGGGCTCGCGCTGTTGCACTCGCTGTTCATGCGCGAGCACAACGCGGTCTGCGACCGGCTGCACGCGACGCATCCCGAGAAGTCCGACGACGAGCTCTACGACAACGCGCGGCTCGTCGTCGCGGCGCTGATGGCGAAGATCCACACGACCGACTGGACGCCGGCGATCATCGCGCACCCGACGACGGTGATCGCGCTGCGCACGAACTGGTGGGGGCTCGAGGGCGAGCACCTCGACCGCCGCTTCGGCCGCTTCACGTCGAACGAGGTGATCCGCGGCATCCCCGGTTCGCCGACCGCGCTGCACGGCGTCCCGTACCAGCTGACCGAGGAGTTCGTCGCGGTGTATCGCATGCACCCGCTGATCCCGGACGACTTCAGCTTCCGCTCGCTCGCCGACGACAAGACGCTGCAGGAGCGCACGCTGCCGGAGATCAGCGTGCTCGAGGTGCGCGAGCGGCTGACGGAGATGTCGATGAGCGACGCGCTCTACTCGTTCGGGACGATGCATCCCGGCGCGATCACGCTGCACAACTTCCCGCGCTTCCTCCAGGACTTCCACAAGGCCGACGGAACGCACGTCGACCTCGCGTCGATCGACGTGCTGCGCGTCCGCGAGCGCGGCGTGCCGCGGTACAACGAGTTCCGCCGGCTGCTGCATCTCAGGGCGTACGACACATTCGAGGAGATGACGGACTCGCCGGAGCACGCGGCCGACCTGCGCCGGATCTACAGCGATCCGGAGGAGGTCGACACGATGATCGGCATGTACGCCGAGCCGAAGCCGAAGGGATTCGGGTTCAGCGACACCGCGTTCCGGATCTTCATCCTGATGGCGTCGCGGCGGATCGAGGCCGACCGGTTCTTCACGCGCGACTACCGGCCCGAGGTCTACACGAAGGAAGGCATCGACTGGGTCGAGAGCAACGGGATGCGCTCGCTGCTGCTCCGCCACTTCCCCGACCTCGCACCGGCGCTCGAGGGCGTCGCGAATCCGTTCGCGCCGTGGCAGCGCGCCGGTGCGCCGAAACAGTGACCGAGCTCGCACCCGGGATCCACAGCCTCGGCCACGGCAAGGGCGGTCACGTCCATGCGTTCCTGATCGACGACGGCAACGAGCTGAGCCTCGTCGACACGCTGTTCGAGACCGACGCGCGGCTCGTGCTCGAGCGATCCGAGCGCTCGGGCGAACAGCCCAGCGACCTGAAGCGGATCGCGATCACGCACGGTCACCGCTCGCACGTCGGCGGCCTCGCGGCGCTGAAGCGCGCGAGCGGCGCGACCGTGTACGCGCACGAATGGGAAGCGGACATCGTCGCCGGCGACCGGCGCGCGCAGGCGGTCAGCATCTGGCCGCGGCAGTCGCTGAAGCTGATTCCGTTCCAGCTCGGGCTCTGGCTCAACATCCCGAAGCCGCCGCCCTGTCCCGTCGACGAGCTGCTCGACGAGGGCGACGCGTTCGGGCCGCTGCAGGTGCTGCACGCGCCGGGGCACTCGCCGGGCCATCTCGTCTTCTCCTGGCCCGAGCGGAGCTTCCTGATCGCGGGCGACGGCGTCGCCACGTGGCCCGAGCTCTGTCCCGGCTGGCACTCGTTCAACCTGAACCGGCCGCAGCACCACGCGACGCTGCAGCGGCTGGCCGCCCTCGAGGCGACGATCGTCGGCGTCGGGCACGGCGACCCGATCACCGTGGGAGCGCAGGACAAGCTGCACGAGCTCGCCTCTCGACCCGTTCCGTAGTCTGTGCGAACATATGTTCGTGTCGAGCCGGGGCGTCGATCCTCCACGCCGACCTCGACGCGTTCTTCGCGTCGGTCGAGCAGCGGGACGACCCGCGGCTGCGCGGCAAGCCGGTGATCGTCGGCGGCGGCGTCGTGCTCGCGGCGAGCTACGAGGCGAAGGCGTTCGGCGTCCAGACCGCGATGGGCCGGCGGCGCGCGCAGCGGCTCTGCCCGCAGGCGATCGTCGTGCCGCCGCGCTTCACCGCGTACTCCGAGGCGAGCAAGGCGGTGTTCGAAGTCTTCGACGACCACACGCCCGCGGTCGAAGGACTGTCGATCGACGAGGCGTTCCTCGACGTGCGCGGGATGGAGCGGAGCGTCGGCACGCCGCTCGAGATCGCGACGCAGCTGCGCGCGGCGGTGCGCGAGCAGCGTCGGACTGCCGATCACCGTCGGCGTCGCGCGCACGAAGTTCCTCGCGAAGGTCGCGAGCGGCGTCGCGAAGCCCGACGGGCTGCTCGTCGTGCCGCCCGACGGCGAGCTCGCGTTTCTCCACCCGCTTCCGATCGAGCGGCTCTGGGGCGTCGGCCCGGTCACGTCGGGGAAGCTGCGCGAGCTCGGGATCACGACCGTCCGCCAGGTCGCGCTGATGCCGGAGTCCGTGCTCGTGTCGATGGTCGGCCGCGCCGCGGGCCGGCATCTGCACGCGCTCGCGCACAACCGCGACCCGCGGCGCGTCGAGGCGCGCCGCCGGCGCGGCTCGATCGGCTCGCAGCGCGCACGCGGACGCGCGCCGTGGTCGCCCGAGGCGGTCGACGCCGACCTCGTCGCACTCGTCGACCGCGTCACGCGGCGGATGCGCGCGGCGCAGCCGCGTCGGACGCACCGTCGTGCTTCGCCTTCGCTTCGCCGACTACTCGCGCGCGACGCGCTCGCACACGCTGTCGCACGCGACCGCGAACACCGCGGCGATTCTCGCAACCGCGCGGGCGCTGCTCGCAGCCGCCGTGCCGACGATCGAGAGCCGCGGCCTGACGCTCGTCGGGATCTCCGTCGCCAACCTGGAGGACGCCGTGCCGGTGCAGCTCCTGCTTCCGTTCGACCGCCGCCACCAGGACGCGCTCGACGTCGCACTCGACGAGGTCCGCGACCGCTTCGGCTCGGCGGCGATCACGCGCGCCGTCCTCCTCGGCCGGCCGCAGGGCTTCACCATGCCGCTGCTGCCCGACTAGGCGGCGTCGGGGGCAGGCGCAGGCGCGCCCGCCCCCTCCACCGCTACGCCGCGACCGCGACCGGGTCCGGCCGCACGATCACCGTGTCGGCGATCGGGAAGATGTCCGTCGCCGGGATGCCCGCACGCTCCGCGTGCTCCCGGATCTTCTCCGGGCTCGACGCCTGGTAGATGCAGAACGTCCCGAGCCCGCCGTCCGCCTCCTGGACGACGTATGACCGGATCCAGCGGATGTCCTCCGACATCTCCTCGTCCCCGACCTGCTTCGACCGCGCCGCCGCGGCCTGGAGCTCCTCCGGCGTGCGCCATCCACTTGGGCGGCGAATCACGTACAGCTGCATGGTTACCTCCGTTAGCTAGTTAGCACGAACGGTCGTACTCTACGAACGATCGTGCTAACTTGTCAAATGCGATGAGCACAGAGACCCCGCGGCGGATCCGCTCGGACGGCCGGCGCAGCCGGGACACGATCCTGCGCACGGCGGCGAGCCTGGCGACCGTCGAGGGGCTCGAGGGCCTCTCGATCGGCAACCTTGCGGCGCACATCTGGGATGAGCAAGAGCGGCCTCTACGCCCACTTCGGCTCGAAGGAGGAGCTCCAGCTCGCGACGGTCGACACCGCCGAGAAGATCTTCGAGGCCGAGGTCGTCGCGCCGACGGAGCAGATCGCAGATCCGCTCGAGCGGCTGCTGGCGCTCTGCGACTCGTTCCTCGACCACCTCGAGCGCCGGGTCTTCCCCGGCGGCTGCTTCTTCGCGTCGGTCGCGGCGGAGTTCGACATGCACCCGGGCCCGGTGCGGGACAAGGTCGCTGCGGTTCAGTCGGGGTGGCTTGGTCTCCTGACGCAGCTCGTCGCCGACGCGCAGAAGGCCGGGAGCGTGAGCGCCGACGAGGACACGGTCCAGCTTGGGTTCGAGGTCGACGCCTTCATGGTCATGGGCAACAACTTCTTCGTGCTCCTCGGCGACCCGGCCTATCTCGAACAGGCACGGATCGCAGTCGCCCGGCGCCTCGAGCGCGCCGCGCCGCGAAGCTAGGTCGCGCCGGCGACGAACGCGGCGATCGCCGCGGTGAAGTCCCGCCGGCTCGTCTCCCACGCGTAGAACATGTGGCCGCCGCCGAAGTGCTGCACGGTCAGACGCTTCGGTCATCTCCGGGTCGAGCCGCATCAGGTTCCGCAGGCGGTCGCTCGAGTAGTACGGAGTGACGAGGTCGTAGCGGCCGTGCGTGATGAACGCCTTCATGTGCGGGTTGAGCGACATGCCGTAGCGGAAGTCGTCGGTCGCGCCGATCGGCGGCTGGAAGAAATGCTGGTCGGTGTCTTCCTTCCACGCACGGTTGACCTCGAGGCTCAGCACCGTGTACTCGCGGTCGGTCTCGACGCCGATCTCGGAACGGAGCTGCCGGTTGATCGCCATCGTGTACGCCGAACCGATCCCGGAGAGCGTCGGATCCGGGCCGTCGAACGAGTCGCGATCGGGGAACGGGTCGGTGACGGTGATCGTCGCGTCGTAGAGACCGAGCACCTTCCGCTCGTCGCGGAGCAGCTCGCGCGTGAAGGTGCGGATCGAGATCCGGCCCTCGGCGCGCGCGACGAGATCGAGTGGCAACCCGACGAGGTCGGCGAGCCTCCCGAGAATCCGGTCGCGCTCGTCCTGCGCCATCGATGCGCCACGCGTCAGGAACGAGGCGAAGTCGCCCGTCGCGAACTCCTCGGCCTCGCGCAGGATCTCGTCGAGCGCGGTGCCTGCCGCGAAGACGCGCGAGCGGCCGTGATGGGCCGCCGCGGCAGCCATCGTCGGCAGCGTGTCGACCCACCCGAGCACCTCGTAGTCGGTCGGCGCGAGTGACGCGATCTCGAGCGCCGGCGAGATCAGGATCGCGCCGTTCAGTCCGATGCCCGCGCTCTCCTGGAGCATGCGCACGAGGCGGCCGACGCGATATCCGCCGTAGCTCTCGCCCGCGATGAAGATCGGCGAGCCCCAGCGGCCGTTGACCGAGAGCCAGCGTCCCATGAACTCGCAGAGCGACTCGAGGTCGCGCTTCTGTCCGAAGTACTCCTTCGGATCGGTCGCGTCAGGCTTCTTGTCCTTGTCGTCCTTCGCGTCGTTCTCGATCACGCGGCTGAAGCCGGTGCCGACGGGGTCGACGAAGACGAGGTCGGCGAACGCGAGCCACGACGACTCGTTCTGCACGAGCCGCGGCGGCATCTCGGGCAGCGTGCCGTCCGCCGGGAACGCGACGCGCCGCGGGCCGACGGCGCCGAGATGCAGGAACGCGGACGACGCGCCGGGGCCGCCGTTGAAGACGAACATCACCGGCCGGTCGGCGTCGCCGCCGTCGGCGACGTACGAGACCGAGAAGATCTCCGCGGCAGGCTTCTCCTTCTTGCGCAGCACCAGCCAGTTCGCACGCGCGGTGTACGCGATCGGCGCTGCGCCGCCGGTCCACGTCGCGGACGTCTCGGCTCCCGCCGGCGGCTCGTGGTCCGGCTTCGCGGCGGGGGCCTCCTCGGGCGTCTTCTCGTCGGCCATGACGGGGACGCTACCCGACTAGGGCGTGACGAACGGCGGCAAGGCGAACCGGCGGACGCACGCGGTGTCGAGGCGGTCGGCGTTTGCAAGCGCGACGAACCGCGCGACGAGCGTCGACACGCAGCCGTCGCCGATCACGCCGTGACCCGCTCCGGGAACGACCACGAGGCGTCCGTTCGGGAATGCCCGGCGCCAGCCGCGAAGGTTCGCGACCGGGTCGAGCGGGTCGTCGCCGCCGGCGAGCAGCAGCACCGGCGCACGCGCGATCGACGACGAGCTCATGTCTGCCGGCACCCGGCCTCGCGGGACGACGCGGCATGCACGTCGGAAGAGGCGCGCCCGGTCGACGGTCGCGGCTGCGAGATAGCCGCCGGCAGCGGTTGCGGCTGGGTCGAGCGAGGCCCAGGGCTCGGAGCACAGGATCACCCAGACCATCGCGAGCCGCGCACGCGCGTCGAGGTTCGGTCCGACCTCCTCACCGAATACGCGGCCGAGCGGCAGGTAGTCGCCGTGCACGGCGGCATCGACGAGGTACGGGATCTGCGCGGCACCCTCCGGCGAGGCCGAGAGCGCGGAGACGGTCCACGCGATCTCGTCGCGCCCGATCAGGAACGTGCCGGCCTGAACGGCGACGCGGCGCGGCGGACGCGCGAGTATCTCGTCGAGCTCCCGCCGCGGATTCGGGAACGCGCGACGGCACGCTGACGCAGCCGCGCAGCGTGCGAGCTCCGCGTCGAGCGCGCGCTCCGCGTTTCGCGGGGCCGTGTCGTAGACCCGCACTCCGGGAAGCGAGCCGCCGTCGAGAACGACGCTTCGCACCGAGCGCGGGTAGCGCCGGAGAAAGACCTGCGCGAGCGTCGCGCCGTAAGAGGTGCCGTAGATGTCGATCTTCCCATAGCCGAGCGTGCTCCGGACGCGCTCGAGATCGGCGGCGGCGACGCTCGACGTGTAGAGCCGCGGATCACGGTGCAGACCGGCGAAACAGCGGCTGAGGTACTCAGTCACCGCCGCCGCGTCGCGGGCGGGCACCCTCTCGTTGGGACACGCGAGCCGGCTGGAAGCGCCGCTTCCGCGCTGGTCGACGATCACGAGATCGCGATCGCGCCCGACTTCGGCGAAGAGCCGGTTGACGCGAATCGCCGAATCGGCCTCCGCGCCGCCCGGTCCACCCTCGAGATAGAAGAGCGCGCCGACCGCCGGCCGCCTCGTCGCGGGCACCACGACGATGTGCAGGGAAATCGCGCGTCCCTTCGGCCTGAGCGGGTCCTCCGGAACAGCGAGCTGCGCGCACCACGCCCCCGAGAGCTCGCCGTAGTAGTTGCACTCCGCGAAGCGCGGGACGCCGCTCGGCGGCCGCCACGGGTGCGGGGCGAAGCCCAGCCACGATGCGACACCGAGCCCGACGATGACCGCGGCGACAAGTGCCGTCCAGACCCACCACGGCACCCAGCGCCGTCGCCGTCCCTGCCGGTACTCGCCCCAGCGGTGCAGAACCGGACTGTCGGACGGCGTACGCATCGCCACGCTCTCGAATGGAGAATAGGCGCTTCGGTAAACGTCGGCACTCCCGGAAGGGGTGCTGGGAGATCGCGAAGTAGGTCAGCCGTCAAGCGCGGGCGCAGCCGCGTACTCCGCGTCGGTGACCTGATCGAGCCACGTCGCCGAGTTTCCCTCGTCGTCGACCTGGACGATCGCGAGGTGCAGCATGAATCGCGTCGCTGCTGCGCCGTGCCAGTGCTCTTCCCCCGGCTCGAAGAACACGCTGTCGCCGGGACGGATCACCTCGACGGGGCCGCCGCGCCGCTGCGCGTGGCCGACGCCTTCGAGGATGAAGATCGTCTGGCCGTTCGGATGCGTGTGCCACGCGGTGCGCGCACCGGGCGTGAAGTGCACGTTGCTCGCCATCACCTGCGAGGTGCCCGACGGCGCCGCGACGGCGTCGATGTAGACCGCGCCGGTGAACCAGTCGCTCGGTCCCTGCCTCGTCTCAATGCTGCTGCGCGTGATCCGCATCGATCGTCTCCTTGTCTGGCTCGAGTGTCGCGGTCCAGCTCGCGAGGAGGTTCAGCGCCTCTTCGGACTTCGAGCCGACCTCGGCGGTGTAGACGAACATCGTCAGCTCTGTGTCGGCGACGAGCGTCATCGTCTCGTACGTCAGGCTGAGGTCGCCGACGACGGGATGATGGAACCGCTTGCTGCCGGTGTCGTGGTAGCGCACGTTGTGCGCGGCCCAGCGGGTGCGAAACAGCTCGCTCTGCGTCGACAGCTCTCCGACGAGATCGGAGAGATCGCGGTCGTACGGATTGCGACCGGCTTCGGAGCGGAGGATCGCGACGGAGTCGGTCGCGACCTTGTCCCAGTCGAGATAGAAGTCCGGCGCGCGCGGGTCGAGGTAGACGAAGCGGGCCGTGTTCGCGGGTCGTCGCGGGTCGGCGAACATCTCGGAGTAGAGCGCGAATCCGAGCCGGTTCGCGGCGAGGATGTCCATGCGTCCGTTCCGCACGAACGCCGGCGCGCCGGTCATCGCATCGAGCATGCGCTGCACGCTCGGCCGCACCTGCTTCGGCGCAGGGCGGCGACGCGTGCGCGTCACCGTCTGCGTCGCGCGCGCGAGGTCGAAGAGATGCGCGCGTTCGGCGTCGTCCAGCTGCAGCGCGCGGACGAGCGACTCGAGCACCGTCTCCGAGACGCCGCTCAGGTTGCCGCGCTCGAGGCGCGTGTAGTAGTCGACGCTGACCCCGGCGAGCATCGCGACCTCCTCGCGGCGGAGCCCGGGTACGCGGCGTGTGCCGCCGTAGGTGCGCAGCCCGGCCTGCTCCGGCGTGATCTTCGCCCGCCGTGAGGTCAGGAACTCGCGAACCTCGTTCCTCGCGTCCATGACGGCGAGCGTACCGCCGTTCCGCGGTCGGTGAGGGGGCCTGCCGGTACCTGGATCAACAGGGTCGGTCACGGCGCGCCGGGCTGTGATTCAGTGACCGCCGATGCGAGCGACCATCATGTTCGGCGCCGGCGACGTCCGGATCGAGACCGTCCCCGACGCCCACCTGATCGAGCCGACCGACGCCCTCGTCCGGGTCACCCGCGCCGCGATCTGCGGCAGCGACCTTTGGCCGTACAACGGGATGGAGCACAGCGAGACCGGCCGCCGCATGGGACACGAGTTCATCGGCATCGTCGACGCCGTCGGCGCCGACGTCCGCACCGTCAAGGCCGGCGACCTCGTCGTCGCGCCGTTTCTCTACTCCGACGGAACCTGCGTCTTCTGCCGCGAGGGGCTCCACACCTCGTGCCTGCACGGAGGCAGATACGGAGCCGACGACGTCGACGGCGGCCAGGGCGAGGCCGTGCGCGTTCCGCAGGCCGACGGCACGCTCGTCGTACTGCCCGTCGGCGAGGACGACGCGCTGATGCCGTCGCTGCTGACGTTGTCCGACGTGATGGGAACCGGTCACCACGCGGCCCTCTCCGCGAAGGTCGGGCCCGGGAACACCGTGGCCGTCGTCGGCGACGGCGCCGTCGGGCTCTGCGGAGTGATCGCAGCGAAGCGCCTCGGCGCCGACCGGATCATCGTCCTCGGCCGTCATCCCGACCGGATCGCGCTGGCGCAGGAGTTCGGCGCGACCGACGTCGTGAGCGAGCGCGGCGACGAGGCGGTCGCGCGCGTCCTCGAGCTGACCGGCGGCTTCGGCGCGCACTCCGTCCTCGAGTGCGTCGGACACGACCAGTCGGTCGAGACGGCGCTCGGCATCGTCCGCCCCGGCGGCGCGATCGGCCGCGTCGGCGTTCCGCAGCACGAGGCGCTCCCGACCACGTTCAAGACGTTCTTCGCCAACGTCACGATCGCCGGCGGCCCGGCTCCCGCGCGCGCCTACATCGAGGAGCTCCTGCCCGACGTGCTCGAGGGCCGGATCGAGCCCGGCCGCGTCTTCGACCGCGTCGACGAACCTCGACGGCGTGCCGGACGGCTACCGCGCGATGAACGAGCGCGAGGCGATCAAGGTCCTGATCGAACCCTGACCAAGGAGACAGACATGGAAACGCGCAAGCTCGGAACCCTCGAAGTCTCCGCCCTCGGTCTCGGCTGCATGGGCATGAGCCAGAGCTACCTGCCGATCCCGGACCGGGACGAGATGATCGCGCTGATCCGCGCGGCGGTCGAGCGCGGCGTCACGTTCTTCGACACGGCGGAGGTCTACGGGCCGTTCGCGAACGAGGAGCTCGTCGGCGAGGCGCTCGAGCCGGTCCGCGACCAGGTCGTGATCGCGACGAAGTTCGGCTTCGACTTCGACAACCAGGACCGCGGCGGCCTCGACAGTCGCCCGGAGACGATCAAGCGCAGCGTCGACGCGTCGCTCAAGCGGCTGCGGACGGACGCGATCGACCTGCTCTACCAGCACCGCGTCGACCCGGAGGTGCCGATCGAGGACGTCGCCGGCGCCGTGAAGGAGCTGATCGCAGGACGGCAAGGTGAAGCACTTCGGGCTGTCCGAGGCCGGCGTCGCAGACGATCCGCCGCGCGCACGCCGTCCAGCCGGTCACCGCGCTGCAGAGCGAGTACTCGCTGTGGTGGCGCGAGCCCGAGGACGGCGATCCTGCCGACGCTCGAGGAGCTCGGGATCGGCTTCGTGCCGTTCAGCCCGCTCGGCAAGGGCTTTCTGACCGGGAAGATCGACGAGACACACGACCTTCGACGAGCACCGACTTCCGCAACACCGTCCCCCGCTTCGACGCCGACGCGCGCGCAGGCGAACCGCGCGTTCGTCGACCTGCTCGAGCGAGATCGCGGAGCAGAAGAACGCAACGCCGGCGCAGATCGCGCTCGCGTGGCTGCTCGCGCAGAAGCCGTGGATCGTGCCGATCCCGGGCACGACGAAGCTGCACCGCCTCGACGAGAACCTCGCGGCCGCCGACCTCGAGCTCACGTCCGCCGATCTGGAGGAGATCGACTCGGCCGCGTCGGCCATCACGGCGCACGGCGATCGGTACAGCGAGCAGAATCAGCGCATGATCGACCGCTGAACCACGACGAAGGAGTCGAACCATGCGTCCCGACATCGTCCCCGGCAGCGACGTTCCCCGACTACGAGCTGCCCGACCACACGAAGACGATGTGCAAGCTCAGCGAGCTGCAGGGCGACGACCCCCTGATCCTCACGCTTGCGCGCGGCCACTACTGCCCCAAGGAGCACCAGCAGCATCTGCAGCTCGCCGCGTTCTATCCGCAGATCGCGGTCGCGTACACGAAGGTCGCCACGATCTCGACCGACGACCACCACACGACCCAGGAATTCCGCGCGTCGGTCGGTGCGCAGTGGCCGTTCCTCGTCGGACCCGGAACGCACGGTTCAGCAGGATCTCGACATCCAGGAGTTCACGGACGCCGAGCACAACCCGATGATCCCGTACACCCTCGTGCTCAAGCCGGGCTCGTCGTGCACAGCATCTACAACGGCTACTGGTTCTGGGGCAGGCCGTCGGTGGAGGACCTGCGCCGTGATCTGCGCGCCGCGACGCAGGAGATCCGCCCGGACTGGGACCTGAGCGCGCCGGGGCTGCGCGAGGCGTGGGAGTCCGGCGACATGTCGCACTTCCACGGCTGGAGCACGTGGAGCCCGGAGCGAATCGCGAGCGAGCGCGGCGCGGGCTGAGCTCGGCTCACCTCGACGAAGAAAGTAGCGGGGGCAGGATTTGAACCTGCGACCTCCGGGTTATGAGCCCGGCGAGCTACCTGGCTGCTCCACCCCGCGACGCTGGCCGAATCGTAGCACCGGTTCGGCGGCCGTTACGATCCGGAGACATGTACGAATGGCTGATCTACGGGGCGTTGATCGCGAGCTTCGTCGCGGTCGGGATCGCGGCGGGGCGGCTCGTCGTGCGGGTCAGCCACACGTGGCGCGGGTTCAAGCGGCTGCGCCGCCAGCTCTACAAGGAGCTCGACCACCTCACGCTCGCTGCCGACATGCTCGCGAGCAAGGCGGAGTCCGCCGGCGACATGCGCCGGCTCGACGAGGCCGTCGCGCGGCTGCGCGTCTCGCTCGCGCGGCTGCAGGTGCTCCGCAGCGCGCTCGACGAAGTGCAGGGCATGTTTCGGCGCGTCGCGTTCTTCCTGCCGCGCGGGTGAGAGTCGCTGCGGTCGATCTCGGGTCGAACACGACGCGGCTGCTCGTTGCCGACGTCATCGACGGCCGCCTGACCGAGCTGCACCGCGAGACGCGGATCACGCGGCTCGGCGAGAGCGTCGACACGCGCCGGCGCCTCCTCCCCGCTCCCGTTGCGCGCGTGCGCAACGCGCTCTCCGACTATCGCCGGACGCTGGAGTCGCTCGGCGCGGAGCGGACGCTCGCGATCGCGACGAGCGCGGTGCGCGACGCGGAGAACGGCGAGGCGTTTCTCGGCGAGGTCGAGTGGAGCTACGGCTTCGCGACGCGACTGCTCGCCGGGCGACGACGAGGCGCTGCTGACGCGGCGCGGCGTCGCGTCCGGACGCGAGCTTGCGGCGGGAACGCTCGTGATCGACATCGGCGGCGGCTCGACGGAGCTGATCCTCGACGAGTTCCACGCGAGCTTCCAGCTCGGTGCAGTGCGGCACACGGAGCGGTTCCTCGCGTCCGATCCGCCGTCGGCCGCCGAGCTCGCGGCGTGCGCGGATGCGGTGCGCGCGCTGCTCGCGGAGCGCGTGCCCGACGCGGTGCGCGCGGCCGCGACCTCCGCGGTCGCCGTCGCCGGAACCGCGACGACGCTCGCCGCGCTCGACCTCGGTCTCGCGCGCTACGACCGCGAGCGCGTCGACGGCCACCGGCTCACGACGGCGGCGGCGCGGACGCAGCTGGAGCGGCTCGCGGCGCTTCCGCTCGCAGAACGGCGCGAGGTACCCGCGCTCGATCCGGAGCGCGCGCCGGTGATCGTCGCGGGCGCGGTGATCCTGACGGAGATCCTCGACTTCTTCGCGCTCGACGCCGTCGACGTGAGCGAACGCGACATCCTCGACGGCGCTGCGCTCGCCGCGGCGGAGCTGCCGGCGCCCGTCGAGCGCGCGGCACCGCCCGGCGCGTACACCTGCTGCTAGAGAACGACCGCGCCGGGATCTTCCGCGTCGCCGTCCTCGGGCGGCTCGTCCTCCGCGAGCCGCCGCTGCACGACGGAGCGCGAGAGCACGCCGACGAGCCGGCCGTCCTCGACGACCGGGACGCGTTCGAGATCGTCTTCCTCGAGGAACCGGAACGCGTCGTCGAGCGCGAGCCGGCGTCGAGCGTGTTCAGCGGCGCGCTCGGCGATCGCGTCCAGCCGCACCGACGTCGGGTCGAGTCCCGCGGCGACGACCTCGCGCACGAGCGTCTTGCGCGTGATCACGCCGACGAGCCGGCCGTCGTCGGCCGAGACGAAGATCGCGCGCACGTCGTCGCTCTCGGCCAGAAGCGCCGCCGCGTCCTGCGCGGTCGCGCCGACGTCGAGCGTCGTCGGCTCCGGCACCATCGCGTCGCGGACGGTCTGCTCGTGCTCGCTCACGGATAGAGACCGCGCGCCTCGAGTGCGGCGGCCACCTCCCGGATCGCCGCGACCATCGCCGCGGACCGCAGATGGATGCCCTTCTCGTCCGACACCGACCAGACGCGGTCGAACGCGTCCGTCATCTTCTCGGCGAGCCGCGTGCGGATCTCGTCGCGATCCCAGAACAGGCGTCCGAGATCCTGCACCCACTCGAAGTACGACACGGTGACGCCGCCGGCGTTGGCGAGGATGTCGGGGACGACCGGGATCCCGCGCTCGGCGAAGATCGCGTCGGCCTCGAGCGTCGTCGGGCCGTTCGCTCCCTCGACGATCAGCTTCGCCTCGACGCGACCCGCGTTCTCGCCGGTGAGCTGATCCTCGCGCGCCGCGACGAACAACACGTCGCACGGGAGCTCGAGCAGCTGCTCGTTGGAGATCCGCGTCGACGCCGGCGTCGTAGCCCTCGAGCGAGCCGTGCTCGGCGACGTACGCATGCAGCTCCGGGATGTCGAGCCCGTCCGACGAGAGCACGCCGCCGGAGATGTCGGAGACGGCGATCACGATCGCGCCGCGCTCGTGCAGCTCCGATGCGGCGACGCCGCCGACGTTGCCGAAGCCCTGCACGACGCACCGCTGGTCGGAGAGCTGCTTCCCGAGCCGGCCGCACGCGCGCTCCGCCGCACATCACGACGCCGGCGCCGGTCGCCTCGCGGCGGAAGATGGAGCCGCCGATCGAGATCGGCTTCCCGGTCACGACCTCCGGCACCGCGTGGCCGACGAGCATCGAGTACGTGTCCATCATCCACGCCATCGTCTGCTCGTTCGTCGCCATGTCGGGAGCCGGGATGTCCATCTGCGGGCCGATCACGTCGACGAGCTCCGACGTGAACCGCCGCGTCAGCCGCTCGAGCTCGGGCCGCGACATCGCGCGCGGGTCGCAGCGGATGCCGCCCTTCGCGCCGCCGTACGGCAGGCGCACGAGCGCGCACTTCCACGTCATCCACATCGCGAGCGCGGCGCACTCGCCGAGCGAGACCTCGGGGTCGTAGCGAATGCCGCCCTTCGTCGGCCCGAGCACGCTCGAGTGCTGGACGCGGTAGGCCGGGAAGACCTTCGTCGTGCCGTCGTCGAGCCGCAGCGGCACGCTGACGAGCAGCGCGCGCTCCGGGAACTTGAGCCGCTCCGCGACCATCGGCGAGACGTCCGCGTACGGAAGCGCCTGCTCGAACTGCGCCCGCGCCATCAGGAAGAGCGGCGAGTCCCATTCGAGCGGCCGATCGAGTGGCGATGCCTCCAGCCGGGCCACGGGCGGAGTGTAGGCCGCGGCTACGGGTGCCGAGGACGCCGCAGCGCGCAGCGGACGCGGGCGAAGCCGTACGACGAAAGCCGCTCGCGGAGGGCGGCGCGAGCTCGCTCGCCTCGCGGGCGATCTTGTCGCGCTCGGCGTCGAGGCCGGCGTGGGCGACGAGCAGCGCGCCGCGGGCGCGGGAGCACCATTCGAGGACGCCGTCGAGCCCCGGCCGCGGCGGCTCGGTCGCGGTGCGCGGGATCGCGGCGAGGCGCGCGCCGAGCTCGGCGGCGCGACCTTCGAGTGCCGCGGCCTCGGCGGTCTGCGTCGTGTGCTGCGTCTCGAGCCGGCTGCGCTCGGCGTGCGCGCGTTCGACGCGCAGCTCGGCGTCACGCAGCGCGTCGCGCGCGAACTGTGCGGTGCGCGCCGCCGCGAGCTTCACGTCGTCGCGGCCGCGCTTCTCCGCCTCGGCGAGCGCGGCCTCCGCCTCCGCGAGCGCGCCGGCCGCACGCTCGCGCGACTCGTCCGCCGCGTGCTCCTCGTCGCGGCGCGCCGCGAGCGTGTCCGGATACGCCGCGAGGAACGCCGCGACCGCCGTCGCATGGACGCGCGTCTCCTCGACCTCGGCGCGCAGCTCGTCGAGCTCGCGCAGCGCGGACGCCGCGTCGTCGTCGCGGCGCTCGAGCTCCTCGGCGATCCGGAGCAGCGACTCCACGGAGCGGACCCTACCGGCGCGCGACGATCAACTCGGCGCCGAGCAGCAGGATCATCGCGAGCAGATAGACGAGGAACAGGAAGACGAACAGGATGCCGAGCGACCCGTAGATCTTGTTGTAGCTCGAGAAGTTCGTGACGTAGAAGGCGAAGCCGCGGATCAGCACCTCGACGGCGACGGCGGCCAGAAGCGCGCTCGGCCAGATCAGCCCGAATCGCTCGCGCACCGGCGGCACGACCGTGTAGAGGACGAGAAACGCAGCGACCGCGATTGCGAGCCCGCTCGCGAGCTCGACGAGCGTCCCGAACACGCTCGCGCTTCCGCTCCAGCCGATCGCGTCGGAGACGCTCTTCCCCGCCTGGGCAACGATCTGCGCCGCGAGCGACACGCCGAACGCCACGAGGATCAGGACCGCCGTGAGCCCGACGAGCAGCAGGTCGCGCAGCTTCCCGCGCACGTACCTCTGGCCCGGGTGCTCCCAGATCACGCGGAACGCCGTCCGGATCGCGGACATCATTCCCGTCGCCGCCCAGAGCAGTCCGACGATCGCGATCAGGGTGACGATCGGCGCCGTCGCACCCGGATGCGCGGCCGACTTGTCGATCGCGGACTCGAAGGCCGTCCCCGGCACGGCCTTGAAGATCCAGTGCAGGATGTCCGTCCGCGCATCGTCAGGCAGCACGAGGTCGAGCACCGAGACGACGAGCGCGAGCAGCGGCACGAGCGAGAAGAGCACGCGGTAGGCGAGCCCGGCCGCGAGCTGCGAGCCGGCGTGCCGGCCGTACCCCGCGGACGTCGCGCGTCCGGTGTCGACGAGGGTCTTTACGCGACCGTCCACGTGCGGATGTTCGCATCGGGGCCGGAAGCCGGGTTGGGGGCCGCGCGAGCGACCCCCAACCCGTGATTCACCGACGCTACGGAGTGACCGTGAGCGTCTGCACGACCTGCGTCGTGCCTGCCGTCGTGTTCGACGTCAGCGATGCGATCGACGACCAGATCCCGTCGCCGTTCTTCTTCGCCGTGATGTCGAACGGCACCGTCACCGAACCACCCGCGGTCGGCGGTGTCGTGTGCACGACGTACTCCGAGCCGTCGGCCGGAGCGGACGCGATGTTCGCTCCGCTCGAGCCGTCGCGGTTCTCGGCGCCCCAGTTCTGGCCCGAGTCCGCGATCGCCGGCACCGGCGTTGCCGGCGTCCATGCCCCGCCGTAGGAGATCGTGACCTGCTCGCTCGACGGGCCGGTTCCGGCGCCGCCGCTGGCGATCCGGATCCACACCTCGAACGAGTGCGTCGTCGCATCGCCGAAGTTCTTCACCTTCGTTCCAGTCGACGACGATCCAGGTGCTGCGACCGTCCGTGAGCGTCGCCGATCCGGATCGCGCCTGCGCCCACGCCGTCGGGTTGAGGTCGGTCCAGAGCGGCGCGACCACGTTGTTCGGACGTGCCGCGTTCGGGAAGTGCTGCGGGGTGTAGACGATGTCGCCCGAGTCTCCACCGCCGAGCACGAGATACCCGTTCGAGACGACGCCGAGACGCGTGTACGACTCGCCGCCGTAGTAGAACGTCGGCACGTTGAAGTTCGTGATCGTGTCGTCGCCGACTCCGGCGATCGGCGTGATCCCGAACAGCGACAGCGACAGATAGCCGCCGGCCGGGCCCGAGCCCGGTGTCACGCCGGTCACCTGCGGCGGCATGGCCGGTGAGAGCGGACCGCTCCACTGGACGCCGTCGCCGGATCCGATGACCGATCCGGGCAAGCCGACGTTCTTGTACTGGAGCGGCGACTTCTTGTCGCCTCCGACCACGTTCAGCGCGGCGTTCGACGTCGTGCTGCCGAGGTTCGACGCGGTCACCGTGCAGTGCGTGCGTCGCCGACCTTCGCCTGGAACGTCGTCGGACTGCAGACGTTCGCCAACGTCACGCTGCCCTGCCCCTTCACGAACGCGACAGGGATCGTCACGTTGTTGCCGCCCGCCTCGGGGACGAGCGTGATCCGCGCCTCGTACTGGCCGTTGGCGCACCGACGGAGCGCTGATGCTGATCGGGAACGTGAGCGTCCCGTTCTTCGGGACCTTGAGGTTCTTGTTCTTCGTCCCGACGACGATGTCGACGCCCGCCGGCTCGGTGATCTGGACCGCCATGTTGACCTTCTTGTCCGAGACGTTGATCACCGTCCGCTGCGTCGTGATCTGGCCGGACATCGTCGTTGCGTCGATGCTCGGGATGTTGAGATCGATGCGGTGCAGCGGGTCAGAGCCTGCCGCGACGAAGTCCGCGTACGTCTCGTTGAACACGAGCGTCGGATTGACGGCGCGGTCGGCCCGGATCGAGCCGGCTCCGTCGTCGAAGACGCTCGCCGGTGTTACGCCGTCCTCCTTGACGACGCTCTGGACGGACGACGTCATCAGGGCCGACTTGATCTCCTCCGGAGACCAGTCCGGATGGGCCGCCTTGACGAGGGCCGAGACACCTGCGGCGTGCGGCGTCGCCATCGACGTCCCCGCAATTGCCATGAACAGGTTGCCGGGCGGCCCGTTATCGGCCGTCGTCTGGTCCGGCTGCGGCGTCGTGCCCGCGAGGACCTGGACTCCCGGAGCGACGACGTCCGGCTTGAGCCAGTCGCCGAGCGGGCCGCGCGACGAGAACGACGCCATCACATCCGAGAGGGACGGCGTCGGACTACCGGTTGCCCACGTCGCCTTCACATTGGTGTGACCGTTGACGAACGCGAGCAGCGCCGTCGGCGGCCCGTCGACGTGGATCGCCGGCAGGTAGTGGTTGTCCGTCTCCGTGTCCTGCTTGGACGGGTTGTAGAGGATCATCCCCGCCGCGCCGCCGGCGAGAACGCGACGGCCCTTGTCGATGCGTCCGTTCGTGCCGCGCTGGCACATGACGATCTTCGCCGGTCGCAGTTCCCGCGGCCAGCGTCGACTGGCAGAGCGCGTCCTCACCGGTGATGCTCTGCGCGAGCACGACCGGAGTCGGCGTGCTGATGCCGTTGGTGATCGTCACGCCCGTCACGTCGAAGCTCGCGCCGCCGTCGGCGGTGAGGTGGAGCGTCGACTGGAACGCACGCGGGCCGGTGACCGCGCCGACCGTGGTCACCCACGGGCCGCCGTGATCCGCCGTTCCCGCACCCGGGCCGCTGTTGCCCGCGGCCGCGTTGACCGAGATCCCCGCGTTCGTCGCGTCGAGGAACGCGAGCTCGACCGGGTCGCTGTACGGCTGCGCCCCGCCCGAGATCGAGAAGTTGATGACGTTGACGCCGTCGGCGATCGCCTGCTGGACCGCGGCGACCGAGTCGGACGAATAGCAGCCCGACGCCAAGCAGACGCGGTACATGATCACGTGCGCGCCCGGCGCGATTCCGCACACTGGGCCGCGTTCGACGCCGTACAGAACCGCGGACGTGACGCAGTCGCCGGCGGCGGTCGACGAGGTATGCGTGCCGTGCCCTTCCGAGTCGCGGGCTGAGCACAGGTGCGTCGTGTTGTTGCAGAACTCCTGGCCGTTCGAGCCGGTGTTGGCCATGTAGGTCTGCGTGAAGTTGTACGCACCGATCAGCTTGTTGTTGCACGCGAACGTCGGACCGAGATGCGCGACGTCGGAGCCGTCGCCGAAGTCGCAGTGGTAGGCCGAGAGCGGCCGCGGCGGCGCCGGCTCACCGGGCTTCGCCACGAAGAACGGGCTCTCGGGCCACACACCGGTGTCGATGACGCCGACCACGACGTTGCTCCCGGCGAGGGTCGACCCACCAAGCGTCGGCCAGACGGTCGTCGCACCGATGAACGACGTGTTGTCGTCGAGCGGCTGGTTGAGCGTGTCACGTTGCACCGCGGCGACGCCGGGCACCCGAAGCAGCGCGCCGATCGAGTTCGCGGGGACCTGAGCCGTGACCCCGCCGTACACGGTCTGGAACGTCTGGGTGACCTGCGCCGACGGAGCCGCGTTCTTCAACCGCAGCCGTGATGTCGCTGGCAACGCCGCTCGTGTAGTTGTCGTATGCGCTGACGGCGGCGGTGTTGTCGGCCAGCGGTACACCGGTCACCTCGGGGCTTGTCGCCGCAAGGCCGGCGACGTCGCCCTTGTACGACGCCGTCGCGTCGAAGTCGTACTTGATCATGACGTTGACCGGGCTGGAGCTCGTTTGCCCGAGCAGCGTCGGATCGGTTTGCGCCAGCTGGCCGCTGTCCGACTTCGCTCCGGTGAACGTCGAGTCCGGAGTCAGTCCCGTTGCGGTGAACTGTGGGCCGGCTGCGGATCCTGCCCCGACGATCGCAACTGCGACCACCAGCACGAGGGCACCGACAATCGGAGCCCGCCGTTTCCGGCGTGCCAAATCTCTCAACGCCTGCACGTTTTCTCCTCCCCTAATGACAATTGCCCTCGGGTTTCCCCTCCGAGAGTCCCCCGCGGCGACCACTGCTGTGGCGGCCGCGCCCGGGGTGATTCTCCGCGTTCGCGGATCGGAGTTCAACCCTTTACGAGAATTCGGGCCGCAAAGACGCGGTCGCCAGTGCCGGGAGCGGGACTCGAACCCGCAAGGCCCGAGGGCCACCCGATTTTAAGTCGGGCGCGTTTGACCAGTTTCGCCATCCCGGCGCGGCCAGCGTATCGTTGCGCCCGATGACCCACGATGTGATCGTCCTCCTCGCGGTGCTCGGCGTCGTCGGCCAGGTGCTCGCCGGCGCGATGATCGTGATCGGCGTGCTGGCGCTCTTCCGCGTCCGGGGGCCGCTCGCATGGCTCCGTTCGTTCCTCTGGGGCTACGAGCTCTGGGCGGCGTTCGTCGTCGCGGCGATCGCGACGGGCGGCAGCCTGTTCCTCTCGCAGGTCGCCGGCTTCGTCCCCTGCGAGCTGTGCTGGTTCCAGCGGATCTGCATGTACCCGCTCTCGATCCTGACGCTGTTCGCCGCGGTGCACGGGGAAAATCGGTTCGCGCGCTATCTGCTCCCGTTCCCGGTGATCGGCGCCTGCGTCTCCGTCTACCACATCCTGATCGAGAACCAGGTGATCACCGAGCCGAACGCGTGCAAGATCGGAGGGGCAGGCTGCGCCGTGAAGTGGATCAACTACTTCGGCTACATGACGATCCCGACGCTGGCCCTGACGGGGTTCGTGCTCCTCATCGGATTCTTAGCCCTCGCAGCCGCCGACTCGACCGAATCGGCCGCTACCCTTGCCGCCGATGGCTAGCGGCAAGAAGAGCAGAGAGGCGCGCCGCGCGGCAGCCACGAAGCCGCCGCCCGTCCGCTCGACAGGCGGTTCCGGCGCGCGCACGGCCTCGCCGAAGGTGCTCGGGATCGGGGCCGGCGTCGTCCTCGTGATCGTCGCCGTCGTCGTCGGCGTGATCGTCTTCACGGGCGGCAAGTCGTCGAACGGGGCGAAGAACCTGCCCGCCGTCGGCTCCGTCGCCGCGGGCCTGCCCGGCGCAGCCGATGTCCAGGCGATGTTCAAGGGGATCCCGCAGAAGGGACTCGTCCTCGGCTCCGCGTTCGCTCCGGTGAAGATGGTCGAGTACATCGATCTCCAGTGCCCGATCTGCCAGGAGTTCGAGACGACCGTGATGCCGGACATCATCCCGAAGTACGTCCGCACCGGGAAGGTGCAGGTCGAGGTTCGCCCGTGGGCGTTCATCGGCCCCGACTCCTACCGCGGCCAGGCTGCGATGCTCGCGGCCGGGAAGCAGAACCGCGCTTTCAACTACGCGCAGATCCTCTACGACAACCAGGGCACCGAGAACACGGGCTGGCTGAACGACGCGATGGTCGGCAAGGCCGCGGCGAGCGTCCCGGGCCTGAAGGTGCAGCAGCTGCTCACCGACCGGAAGTCGTCCACAGTCAAGAAGCAGGCCTCGAACGTCGCGGCGCAGGCGCAGGCGGACAAGGTCTCCGGCACGCCGACGGTGCTCGTCGGGAAGTCCGGCTCGAAGCTCGTGTACGTGCCGCTGCAGAGCGGCGGCGACGAGGCGACGCTCCTCACCGCGATCAAGAACGCGCTGAACCAGTAGCTTCCGGCTCCGTCCGACGGCCTCTCTACGGTTCGTCGGCTCAATGGCCGTTGCGCTCGTATTCCTCGTGGTGCTCCTGTCGCTCGCGCTTGCGGCGGCGTTCATCGTGCTGCCGCGGATCGTGCGCGGAGAGTTCGGTGCGATGCGGGAGGAGACGTCCACCGAGCTGAATGCCCGCAATGCGGACGTCGACCGGCGACTCGACGCCGTCGTCGAGACGATGGACCGCCGGCTCGGCGAGCTCGACACGAAGGTCGACCGGCGCCTCGAGACCGCGGGCAAGACGACGACGCAGATCCACGAGCGGCTCGGCGAGGTGACGAAGGCGACGGAGGCGATGATCGCGTCGGCCAAGGACCTCGGCCGACTCGAGCAGGTGCTGCGGCCGCCGAAGGCGCGCGGCGGGTTCGGCGAGCTGCTGCTCGAGAACCTCCTGCGCGACCGGCTCCCGCCGAGCGCGTACGAGGTGCAGTACTCGTTCGCGAGCGGCAACCGGGTCGACGCGGTCATCCGCGCCGACCAGCTCGTTCCGATCGACGCGAAGTTCCCGCTCGACAACTTCGAGCGCATGTGCGCGGCCGAGTCCGACGCGGACCGGCAGCTGCACGAGAAGGCGTTCGCGCGCGACGTGAAGGGGCACATCGACGCGATCGCGTCGAAGTACATCCTCCCCGGCGAGGGCACGTACGACTGGGCGCTGATGTACGTCCCGGCCGAGGCGGTCTACTACGAGCTCGTCTCGGGCAAGACCGGCGCGCTGCTCTCGTACGCGCACGACCGGCGCGTGTTCCCCGTGTCCGCGACGACGTTCGTCGCCTACCTCCAGGTGATCGCGTTCGGGCTGAAGGGGCTCCAGATCGAGCGGAGCGCCCAGGACGTGATCGCGAACCTCGGGGCGCTCCGGACGACCTTCGACCGGTTCCGGGACGACTTCGAGCTCGTCGGCAAGCACCTCACGCACGCCTACGGGAAGTACGGCGAGGCCGACAAGCGGCTCGAGAAGCTCGACGCCAGGCTCGAGCAGGCCGGCGACATGCAGGTTCCGCTAGCCGCGGCCGAGCCTCCCCCCGCCCTTCCGCGCGCCCTCGACGCCGCCTAGCCCTACCATGGGAGAGGTCGGGAACGTCCTTCCGGCCCGAGACGTTTAATAGGGCAGAACACGTTTTCCGAGGAAGGAACGGAATGAGCGACGTACGCGAGCTGATCATCATCGGCGGAGGCCCCGCCGGCTACACCGCCGCCCTCTACGCGGCGCGGGCGAACCTGCAGCCGCTCGTGATCGAGGGCTTCAACTGGGGCGGCCAGCTGATGATCACGAGCGATGTGGAGAACTACCCCGGCTACCCCGACGGTGTGATGGGGCCGGAGATGATGGCCGAGTTCCGCCGGCAGGCGGAGCGGTTCGGCACCGATTTCGTCACCGACGAGGTGACCCGCGTCGACTTCTCGGAGCGGCCGTTCCGCGTCTGGGTCGAGAACGAGGAGTACCGCGCGAAGGCGGTCGTCGTTGCGACCGGCGCGAGCGCGCGCTGGCTCGGCATCGACGGCGAGCGGCAGTTCCAGGGTCGCGGCGTGTCGGCCTGCGCGACCTGCGACGGCGCCTTCTTCAAGGAGAAGGAGCTGATCGTGGTCGGCGGCGGCGACACGGCGATGGAGGAGGCCGCGTTCCTCACGCGCTACGCGTCGAAGGTGACGCTCGTGCACCGGCGTGACGAGTTCCGCGCCTCGCCGATCATGCTCGACCGCGCCCGCGCGAACCCGAAGATCGCGTTCGTGACGAACGCCGTCGTCGACGACATCATCGGCGACACATGCGTCGAAGCCGTCGTGCTGCGCAACCCCGGCACCGACGAGACGTGGGAAGTCCGCGACCGACGGCGTGTTCGTCGCGATCGGCCACGACCCGAACACCGCGTTGTTCGTCGACCAGCTCGACCACGACGACGAGGGCTATCTCGTCGCGAAGCCGGGGTCGACGGAGACGAACATCCCCGGCGTGTTCGCGGCCGGCGACGTCCAGGATCACACGTACCGGCAGGCGGTCACCGCGGCGGGCTCCGGCTGTATGGCGGCGCTCGACGCGGAACGGTTCCTCGCGGCCGAAGAGGCCGCGCCGGTTCCGCTGACCGCGACGTCTAGACCGCGCGTCCGCGTCGACGACCCAGGTCGTCTCGGTGAGCCGTTCCGCGCGAACTGCGTAGTCGCTCTCGAGCCGCGTGCCGAATGCTTCGAGCTCCGGCAGCTCGAGGTTCGACTCGTCGCCGTCGACGCGCAGCTCGCGGTTTCCGTCGACCGACGTCAGCTCGATCGTGTCGCCCTTGACGTCGGCGGGAAGCTCGACGACCTCGGCGCGAACGGCACCGACACCCCAGACGTCGTCGGCCTGACGACGCGCGACGGCACGGTACGGCGGGTCGAGCAGCTTCTCGATCGCATCGGCGAGCGGCGCGACGCTGCCGTCCGGCTCGTCCTCGTCGACGATCACCGTGCGGTCGGCGTCATCGACTGCGACGAAGTGCACCTCGTCGCCGCGCAGATCCGGCGCGTTCGCCGACTCGACCGCATCCCATTCTCGCGCCCGCGCGACGCCGGTGAACCCGGGAATGCCGAGCCCGGGATCGCCGTCGAGCCCGGGCGGCGTCGACAGAAAGCCGGCGGCCTGCGCCCCCATCACCGCACTCCCGATACGCCGAACGAACGGTCTCATACACCGTTGATACCACACCCTGCCCCTGCCCAACCGGACCGGACCGCGGCCGAAGCGAAAGCGTTCCCCCCAATGGGGGCGCGAGGCTCCCTTCCGGAAGCGTCGCAGAAGAACCGTGACGCGACTGTCACAGCTTCGTGCCGGCTGCGTACGATCGCGTCATGCCGCCGCTGCGCGTCTACCGGATTCCGTTCTCGACCAACGTCGAGCGCGTCGCGCTCGCGGCCGCGCACAAGGGGCTCGAGATCGACTGGATCGAGGTCGATCCGGCCGACCGCTCGCCGGTCGAGGCCGCGAGCGGCCAGGACCTCGTCCCCGTGCTCCTCGACGGCGACGAGACGATCGCCGACTCGACCGCGATCGTCGAGCACCTCGAACGCCGCTTCCCCGAGCCCGCGCTCTACCCCGCCGACGAGGCGCGCCGCGCGGAGGTCTCGCTCTTCGTCGACTGGTTCAACCGCCTCTGGAAACGGCCGCCGAACCTGATCGCCGCCGAGCTCGAGCGCAGCGACCCGGACACGGCGCTCGTCAACCGCCTCAGCGCGCAGATGCACGCGTCACTCGACCGCTTCGAGGCGCTGCTCGCCGGCCGCCCGTACCTCTACGACGAGTTCGGCGTCGCCGACTGCATGGCATTCCCGTTCCTGAAGTACGCCGTCCTCGGCCTCCCCGAGGGCGACGACGAGCTCTTCCACCGGATCCTCGTCGAGCACCAGCCGCTCGGCGCCGGCTACCCGCGGCTGAAGACCTGGGTCGGCGCGCGTCGACGCGCGCCCGCGCGCCTGAGCCGCCCCGCTACCCTGGGCCGGTGCCGTACTTCATCTGCCCGAACTGCAAGGAGCGGTCGGTCGACATCGATCGCAAGGAGGGGCTCTACGACGAGGCCGTCGCCTGCCACCACTGCGGCTTCGGCTTCCTCTTCGAGCTGATGGACGACTACTACCCGGCTCCCGGAACAGGCTTCGTCGTCTGCGACCAGGAGGGCCGGATCCTCGCCGCCGGACGCGGCGTGTTCGAGCTCACCGGCTGGTCGGAGGCCGATCTCCTCGGCAGCGAGCTGGTCGCCCGGCTCGGTCTCGCCGGCTTCGAGGAGGAGCGCAACCCCGCGAAGCTCGCGCTCGAATGGGGCGTCCGCCGCCTGAATGAGGTGCTCGAGCTCCGCACCCGCGCCGGGCACACGAAGCAGGTGACCGGAGACTTCTTCCCAGCGTACGACGACGACGGCGGCCTGCTTGTCGCCCTCACGCCGAAGCTGGCATAGTCCCGCGCACGTACTTCGGAAGAGCCCGGCGTTGGTAGGACGTCGGCGCGATTCCTGCGGCTCGCGTCACCGCCCGTCCGACCCCGGGCACAAGGAGGAGGTAGGCGATGCTGGCACGCGAGCGGGCTCTCGAGATCGCACTCGGTGAGGCGGCGATGCACGTGCACGAGGAAGGCGGCGCGAACACCGGGGCGCGGGTCGAGCAATATCAGCACGCGACGAGCCTGGGCGGAACGGGCTGGGCGTGGTGCGACGCGTTCTGCGACTACTGCTTCGGTGAAGCTGGGCGGCCGCTGGACGAGCTGGAGCGGTCGGCGGGAGTCGAGCGGAGCTTCGAGCTCGCGAAGTCGAAGGGCTGGATCGCCACGACGCCGGAGCGCGGTGATCTCGTGTGCTTCCAGTGGGACAGCGGGCCGCTCGACCACATCGGCTTCGTCGTGCAGCCTCTGCCCGACGGGACGATCAAGACCGTCGAGGGCAATACGAGCGCGATGCCCGGAACGGGACATGCACAGGGCGAAGGCGACGGCGTCTTCGTCAAGATCCGCCCGCGCGCCGTCTGCGCGGCGTTCATCCGGATCCCCGGCAACGTCGCCGACCCGAAGCCGAAGGCCGGCTTCGACGACTGGGCGAAGTGGGTGAAGGGCGGCAAGAAGGGCAAGCGCCCCGACGTTCCGGAGCAGGTGCCGCGCGCGTGGTGGGCCAAGCTCTCCGACGACATCGACGCGAAGCACGACCCGCATCCGCCGGCGCACGTCAAGGCGCACGCGGGCGTCGGCCACTAGCCCGACGTGCGCCTCCCGCCGCCGCATGCGCGGCGGCGGGAGGTCAGAGCACGCCGTCCACTCCGAGCAGGACAGTCGCGCCCGCGAGCCCGCACTGCCGCAGCAGCTCGACGACCTGCACCTGAGCCGGCACGCCGCCGACTCGTTCGTCCCGGCCGAGGTAGAGCGTGAGCTTCGTCGCCTCGTTCAACTCCTCGGGCAGTGCAACGGCCTCGATCGCGTCGTGCACGAGCCGCGCGCGCTCCAACGTGACGAGACCGCCGCCGACAAGCTCCGTCACCGCCGGCAGGATCCGCTCGATCCGTGTCCGCTCATCCACAGCGACCGCGACGAGCGGCAGGTCCTCCGACAGCGTGAGGAACCGCTGCGAGCGGAGGGTGTGCTTGATGCCGAATCCTTCGACGGCACGCAACAGCACCGAGGCCCGCAACTCCGCGCGCTCGAATACGTCGAGGAGCTCGTCCGAGAGGAGCCGCCCGTCTAGACGGTCGGACTCGCCGAAGTACACCGTCAGTTTCAGGCAGTCGTCGTTCACAGCAGACCGCCGATCAACCACCCGACGGCGCCGGCACCGAGGCCGGCCGCGACGGCGATCGTGAGATTGCCAACCGCGAGGCGCGCCTCGCCGTCCTCGGCGAGACGCTCAGTCTCGAGCATCCAGGTCGAGAACGTCGTAAACGAGCCGAGCAGCGCCGTGCCTGCCAGCAGCAATGCGTCGCCGCCGACGGAGAGCCCGACGAGCAGGCCGAGACAGAATGAGCCGAGCACGTTGACGACCAGCGTGCCGACCGGGAAGTTACCCGCCGTGCTCCGCTGCACGAGTCCGTCGAGCTCGAAGCGGAGAAGCGCGCCCACCGCTCCGAGACCGGCAACGCCGAGCCACGCGAACACGCTCATCGCAGCCTCGCGCGGCGGGACACGACCGTCGCGATGTGAATCGCCGCGAGGCCGGCGACGATGCTCGAGACGAGGTACGCGATTGCAAGGCCCGCTCGATCGTGCCGCACGAGCTCGAGGACTTCGATCTGAAACGTCGAGAACGTCGTCAGCGCGCCGCAGAAGCCCGTCCCGAGCAGCGGCCGCTTGTAGGTGGAGGGCGGCAGCCGCTCCTGGAGACGCGTTGCGAAGTACCCGAGAAGCAACGTCCCGACGACGTTGACGACGAACGTCGCCCACGGCCAGCCGTGAACGCCGACCGGAAACACCTTTTCGACCGCCGCGCGGCTGACGCCTCCGGCGGTACCCCCAGCGCAGACCGCGAGGAGCAACCGGTAGTCCGTCCGGCGGGGCGCGCGCCCCGGCGCGGATGCGACCGCAGCGATCGGGTCTCGGAAAGGGCTTCGGTCACGACGGCTCCTCGTTGGTCTCCAAGCGTGCACAGAGGCCATCAGCGGCGGAGCCGCGGTTTGAGGCGAGCCTCATCGCCTGCCACGATGCTACCGCGGCAGCCACAATGTACGAGTGGACTCGCTCCAGGGACAGCTCCTGATCGCGTCGCCGGCGCTTCTCGACCCGAACTTCTGGCGGGCTGTCGTGCTCGTCACCGAGCACAACGACGAAGGCGCGGCCGGGCTCGTGCTCAACCGTCCGTCGCCGAACCCGGTCGCGGAGCTCGTGCCGCTGCTCGAGCCGCTCGTCGACGACGGCGACCAGGTCTGGGTCGGCGGTCCGGTGCAGCCGAACGCTGTGCTCGTGCTCGGCGAGTTCATCGACGCCGACGACGCCGCGGTGCCGCTCTTCGGTTCGCTCGGCTTTCCCTCGCTCGACGATCCCGACGAGGTCGTCCCGGTGACGACGCGGCGGCGTGTGTTCGCCGGCTACGCGGGCTGGAGCTCCGGGCAGCTCGAGGACGAGCTCGAGCGCGACGACTGGATCATCGAGCCCGCACTCCCCGACGACGCGTTCACCGAAGCACCTGACGACCTCTGGGCCGACGTGCTCCGCCGCAAGGGCGGCATCTACGAGCTCGTCGCCCGCATGCCGGAAGACCCGTCGGTCAACTGACGGCGTCGAACGCGAACGCCCGCGTCGAGAGCGCGAGCTCGCACGGCCCGGCGCCCGCCGCCTCCCGCACCACCGCTTCGATCCTCGCCTGTTCGTCGGGCGGCGCCATGATGAACGGACTGGTCGAAGCCACCCACTCGACGAGACCGTCCGCGCTCACCTCCCGCGCGTGCGAGAACCGCCGCTCCTCGACCGGCCCGAACAGCAGCGACGCGTCGACGCCGACGCGCCACGCCGGCAGCTCGTCGGGACCGCGGCGACCCGGACGGAGCGGCGCAAGCTGCCGCGTGATCTCCAGCTGCAGCGGATCGTCGCCGTTCCACTCGTTCCAGAGCAGCCCGACCGCACCGCCCGGCCGCAGCACGCGATGAATCTCCGCGAGCGCCTCGTCGACGCGGAACCAGTGGAACGCCTGGCCGGCAGTCGCTGCGTCGACGGACGCATCCGCGAGCGGGATCGCCTCCGCGCTGCCTGCGAGCGCCTCAGCGTCGGGAACGACCCGCTCGAGCTGCGCACGCATCGCATCGCCGGGCTCGATCGCGACGACATCGGCACCGAGCGCCACCAGCTGCCGCGTCAGCTTCCCGGTTCCGGCGCCGAGGTCGACGACTCGGCGGCCCGGCCCGATCCCGAGCCGTCGAGCCGAGCCACGCGACCGCGGTCTCGGCGTAGAGAGGACGCGCGCGTTCGTACTGCTCCGCGACGACGTCGAAGCTGAGGCGGTATCCGTCCTCAGACACGACTCGAAGGGCAAAGGTCGACGATGACGCAATCCTCGCAGCGCGGACGGCGCGCGTCGCACACGCGGCGGCCGTGCCAGATCAGCAGATGCGGGAACCGCGGCCAGTCCGCGCGCGGCACGAGCTTCACGAGATCGCGCTCGATCTTCACCGGATCCTCCTGCCGCGTCAGCCCGAGCCGCTGCGAAAGACGGCGAACGTGCGTGTCGACGACGATGCCCTGCGGGTTGCCGAGCTCCGACGAGACGACGTTCGCCGTCTTGCGCGCGACGCCGGGCAGGCGGACGAGCTCCGGAAGCGTGCGCGGCACCTCGCCGTCGAAGTCGTCGATCAGCATCCGCATCGTGCCGCGCAGCGACTTCGCCTTCTGGCGGTAGAACCCGGTCGCGAAGATGTCGCGCTCGAGCTCCGCGGCCGGCACCGCGAGATAGTCCTCGGGCCGGTGGTACTTCTGGAACAGCGTCGCGGTCACGCGGTTCACGTTCACATCCGTCGTCTGCGCGGAGAGCATCACCGAGACGAGCAGCTCGAGCGGACTACGGAACGTGAGCGCGATCGTCGCGTCCGCGTGCTCCGCCGCGAGCCGGTCGATGATCGGGCGGATGCGATCGCGCCGGCGGCCGACGGGCTTCCGCGCCTCTTTGACGTAGCTCTTCGCCACTACCCGACCGCAGCGAGCGGCGCGCCGAACGGATCGCCGCCGCCGCGGAGGTGCGGCCCTGCGCACACGAGGTCAAGTGCTGGGCAGCCGGAGCAGGCGAAGTCGCTCGGCGTCGGCTCGAACACGCCCGCGTTGATGCGCGCGATCGCCTCCGAGAGCTCGGCCTCCAGCTCCGGCAGCTGCGCAAGCCCGAACGTCGTCGCCGCAACCGCGTCGGGTCGCTCGAGGAAGTGGTAGATGACCTCGACCTCCTCCGCGCCGGCGCGGAAGCACGCGAGCGCGTACACGAGCCGCTGCAGCCGGTAATCCGAGTCGACGATCTCCTCCGGCGACGAGTCGCCGAGCACGTTCGTCTTGTAGTCGAGCACGAGCGCACGTGTCCCGTCGAGACGCAGCGCGTCGAGGTAGCCGTGCACGAGCACGCCGTCGTGCTCGAACGTGAAGTGGCGCTCCTTCTCGACCGAGCCGAGCGACGCGATCCGCGCCGCGAGCTCCGACGCGCAGTACGACGCGACGAACACGCGGATCCGTTCGACCTCGTCGTCGTTCACGGCCGGATACCACTCGCGCACCTGCTCGACGTCGGGCATCGCCGGCGCGCCGAGGTCGACCTGCTCCAGCAGCTTGTGGACGGCATCGCCGATCTCGGTCGCGAGCAACCCGCCGTCACGGCCGCGTCCCGCAGGTCGCCGCTCCGACATTCCGGCAACGCGCAACGCGAAGTACTTGTAGGAGCACTGCTCGAACGTCGAGATCGCGGTGAACGAGAGCCGGCGCGCGCGGTGCAGCGGCGGCTCCGGCGGCGCGACGAGCGGCAGCAGCTCCGGCGCGAGCACGGCGGACGCAACGTCGTCCGTCGCCGCGAACAACGCGAGCTGTCCCGCTTCGACCTTCGCGACGGCCGCGACGGGCGGCTCGACCCAGTCGCCCTCGCGGTGGCGGTCGACGCGCACGACGAGCCGGGCGTCGCCGCGCGCGAGCTCGACCGGGCCGTCGCCGTTCGTCGTGAGCTCCTCGCCGACCTCGAGCCGCGCGAGCACCCAGCCGATCGGCGTCGAGCGGTCGGCGGTCTTCTCGCGGTCGATCGAGCCGGAGACGATCAGCCGTTCCTTCGCGCGCGTCATCGCGACGTAGTAGAGGCGAAGCTTCTCCGCCTCCTCCTCCGCGCTCCGCGCGTCCTTGACTGCCTCGTAGTCGAACGCGCCGCGGCGCTTCGACGTGGCCGGGTCCGCGACGCGGAAGCCGAAGCGGCCGTCGGAGAGCGCGAGGATCTCGTCCGCCGACGGCGGCGCCTTGTCGCGGCCCGCGTCGGCGACGATCACGACCTTGAACTCGAGCCCCTTCGCGGCGTGGATCGTGAGCAGCCGAACCGCGTCTGCTCCCTCCTCCTCCGCGACCGCCTCGAGCTCGCGCGCGCCGACGGCTTCCTGTTCCGCAACGAAACGGACGAAGCCCTCGACGTCGGGACCGCGCAGCTCCTCGTACGAGCGCGCGAGCCGCGCGAGCTTGCGGAGATTCGCGTAGCGGCGGCGGCCGTCCGGCCGCGCGAGCACCGCGAGGTCGTAGTCGTGCTCGCTGACGACGCGCTCGCAGAGCCGTTCGAGCGACAGCCGCGGCAGCGCGGCGGCGAGCCGGTCGAACCGCTGCCGGAACGCGAGCAGCAGCCGCTCGTCCCGCTCGTCGAGGCCGGGCGGCAGCGTCCGCTCGAGCCCCGCGAAGAGTGGCCGCTTCGACGCGGCGCGACGAAGCAGCGCGAGCGCGTCGTTCGAGAGTCCGACGAACGGCGACGCGAGCACCGTCAACAGTGCGCGGTCGTCGTAGCGGTTGTGCAGCAGGCGCAGGTACCCGAGCAGATCGACGACCTGCTGCTGGCCGAAGTACCCCTTGCCCGTCGCGCGGTACGTCGGCAGCCCCGCCTTGCGCAGCTCGTCCTCGTACCACTCCGCGTCCGTGCCCGCAGCGAACAGCAGGACGACCTCGCCGGCGGACGCGACGCCCGCGTCGACGAGCTCGCGCACGCGCCGCGCGACCGCGCGCGCCTCGGCGCGGCGCCAGTGGACGCCGGTGTCCTTGTAGCTCCCCTTGTCGGTGACGAGCAGCTCGACCGGATGCCCGAAGACCGGGTCGGGGAACTCGGCCGCCGCGTGCAGCTGCTGGAACTCGTCGCCGAAGTGCGCGCCGAAGAGCTCGTTCACCGCGGCGAGCACCTCCGGCCGCGAGCGGTAGTTCTGCGTCAGCGGCAGCAGCTGCTCGGCCTGCGCGCGCCGCTCGCGGAAGACGCCGACGTCGGCGTGGCGGAAGCCGTAGATCGACTGGAACTCGTCACCGACGAAGAAGAGCTCGGCCGCCGGCCCGCGCAGCAGATCGACGAGCTCGCACTGCAGCTGGTTCGTGTCCTGGAACTCGTCGACCATGATCGAGCGGAACCGCAGCGACTCGCGCTCGCGGATCTCCGCGTGATCGCGCAGCAGGTCGCGCGCGGCGAGCTGGAGATCCTCGAAGTCGAGCGCGGACTCGCGCGCCTTCGCCTCGGCGTACGCGGCGGCGAAGCGCGTCAGCAGCTCCTGCAGCAGATCGCGGTCGCGTGCGGCCGCTTCGTCGAGCGCGGCCTGCTCGACCGAGCGGCGCGCGTCCTCGTACGACGCGGCGCGCTCGCCGCTGGCGCGGAAGCCGGAGAGCTCCATCAGCCGGTCGGGACGCGTGTCGCGGTCGAGCAGCGCGAGCAGCTCCTGCGCGTTGCTCCGCTGGAGATCGGTCGCCGACGTGTCGGCGGCAAGCGAGCGCGCCGCCTCACGCAGCTCCTCGATCCGCTCCGCGAGCTCCGGCCGTCCGCCGATGTCGAGCCGCAAGTCACGGCCGGCCGAGCGCAGCGTCGCGTAGACGCCGGTCAGCATCCGCCGCAGCCCGCCGGCGCCGTACGTCGCGAGCAGCCGCAGCCGGTCGTCGTCGCCGTCGGCGCAGAACTCGGCGAGCGCCTGCGCGAACGCCTCGCTGCGGATCACGGCGCCCTGGTTCTCGTCGAGCTCGCGGAAGCGCGGATCGAGCCCGGCGGCGAACGGATACGCCTTCAGCAGTCGCAGGCAGAAGCCGTGGATGGTCGAGATCCACGCGCCGTCGAGCTCGCGCGCGAGGTCGGGCCGATCGCGCTCGCCCAGCGCGTGACGAATGCGCGTGCGCAGCTCGCCCGCGGCGCGCCGCGTGTACGTGATGACGAGAATCGAGTCGACGTCGAGACCGCGATCGACGACCGCGCGCGTGAACCGCTCGACGAGCACGGCGGTCTTCCCGGTCCCCGCGCCGGCCGAGACGAAGACCTCGCCGGTCGCCTCGACCGCCGCAAGCTGCTGCTCGTTCAGCGCGTCGTCCACGCCGCGCCGGCCGTCCACCCGGCACCCGCGACTCGGCCAGAGGTCGCACCACGCCGGGCACTCGCCGCCCTTCGGATCGTGGTGCACGTCGCCCGTGCGGATCCGGCCCGCGACGCGGCGTCCCGTCTCGCGCGCGTTCTCGACCGCGCTCCAGAACGCGTCCTCGTCGAGGTAGTCGTTCTTCACGTAGCCGGGCAGCGTCTCGCCCTCGGACGCGCGCAGCAGCCCGCGCGCGCGCCGCTCGCCGGCGAGCGGCCGGTAGACGCCGCCGAGCGGCTCGAGGCCGACGAGATCGCGGAGCACGAGCATGTAGAGCGGGATCTGGAGCCGCAGCTCGCTCTCGATCTCGCGCGCCGAGTGCGCGTGCTTGCCGGACTTGTAGTCCTGGACGATTCCGCGCGCGCCGAACGGGTCGACGTCGATCCGGTCGATCTTCCCGAGAGCGTCGCGCCGTCGCCGAGGTCGAGCCCGCGCTGGAGCTCCGGCGCCGCGCGCTCGCTGCCGAACAGCAGCTCGAAGCGGCGCGGCACGAGCGACAGCGTCGATTCGACCTCGTCGCGGACGGTCGCCTTCGAGGTCGCGCCACAGCGTCTGGTCGAGCTCGCGCGCCTGCATCTCCGTCATCTCCATCCGCACGCCGGCGACGGCCTCGTCGAGGCACGCGCGCATCAGCCGCTCGCGCGGCGTCGGCGACGCGCTCGTCGAGCGTCTCGACGCCGAGCTCCTTCGGCATGCGCGTGAAGAACTTGAAGAGCGCGCTGTGCGCGACCGAGCCGCGCAGCTTCGGGTCGACCTCGGCGTCGATCGAGCGCGGGTCGAGGAACCGCTCGACGAACCACGCCGACGAGCAGTCGGCGAACCGCTCGAGCTCGGTGACGTTGAACGTCGTGCGGCCGCCGAACTGCTCGAGGATGATCGGGTTCGTGATCTGCGTCGGCCGCGCGAACGCGGTGCGCGCGCGCGAGAGGCGGCGCTCCCACCCGTTCGCGAGCGCGAGCGCGTCGGCGGCGGGCGCGTCGGTCGCCGCGAGCTCCGCGAGCGCGCGCAGCCGCTCGCGCTCGGTCGGCGCGTCGTCGAGCGACCACGTCAGCGCCGAGAGCGGGCGGCGCCGCGTCCAGCGCCTGACGTCCTCCTCCGCGAGCACGGCCCGCACCTCGTCCCAGAACGGGCTCGGCTCGCGCGGGCTGCCGTCGTCCGTCGCCGCCTCGCGGACGAGGTACAGCCGCTGCAGCGGGCGCGTGCACGCGGTGTAGAAGAGGTAGCGGTCGCGCGCGACGGAGTCGGGCCGCTGCAGCCGCGCGCCGCGCTCGTCGAGTGCGCGCCGCTTGTCGTCGTCGAGGAACGGCGACGACGAGCCGCGCCGCGGCAGGCTCCCCTCCTCCAGCCCGAGCACGAAGACGACGTCGAACAGCCGCGTGCGCGCGCGGAGCAGGTCGACGACGGCGACGCGGCCCGGCTCGTCGCCGCGCATCGGGCGCAGCGTCTGCCGCTCGAGCGCCGCGACGACGTCCTCGCGCGTCAGCTCGCCGACGAGCGTGCGCCAGCGCTCGAGCTCGCCGAGCAGGCGCGTCAGCGTCTCGTACGCGCGAAGGTCGAGCCGCGACGACTCGACCGCGGGCGGGCCGTCGAGTCCGTAGGCAGAGCGGAGCATCCGCGCCGCGAGCGTGCGCACCGCCTCGATCGGATCGTCGGCGTCGCGGATCTCCGCGAGCGCGGGGAGCGGCGCGCCGCGCAGCTTCTCCGCCTCCTCGACGACGCGCTCGGGCGTCTGGATCGCGCGGCCGCGCAGACGTCCTTCGACGAAGTCGACCGCGCGCCGTTCGAGCCCGGAGAACGGCGAGCGCAGGAACGTGAACAGGTCGCCGCGCGTCCCGCCGAGCCACGCGAAGCGGAGAAGCGACGCGACCGCCTGGCCGAGCGGCGTCTGCGCGAGCCGCACCTCGCCGTCGATCGCGTACGGAACGCCGAGCGTGCCGAGCGCGGTCTCGAGCGGCGCGCGCCAGCGCTCGACCGACGGGCACGACGATCCCGATCCGCTCCGCCGGCGTTCCCGCGCGCAGCAGCGCGAGCAGCTCCTCGCCGACGAGCTCGAGCGCGCCGCGCGCACCGGCGCCCTCGAAGAAGCGGATCGCGCCGTCGCTCGCGACCGGCGGCGGCGGCTCGTCGCTGAACAGCGCGCGCTCGAGATGCGCGAGCGCGGGATGCGCGAGCTCGGCCCAGCGCGGCGGCAGCTCGTCGATGTGACCCGCCGCGAGACGCGAGAGATCGTCGGCGGTGCGGCGAAGCGACGCGAACGCGGGACGGCCCGGCTCGTACGGCAGCGACACGCTGACCTCGGTGCGCGCCGCGAGCGCCTCGAGCAGCGCCCACTCGGCGCCGGTCAGATCCTCGAAGCCGTACGCGAAGACCGGCTCGCCGTGCCACGCGTCGAGATCCGACTGGAGGCGCTCGGCGGCGCGGCGGCGCATCAGGTCGCGATCCCAGAGCGACAGCCGGTCGAGCTCCGCGCGGTACGCGCCGTGGAGCTCGGCGAGGTCGCCGTCGAGCTGCTCCGGGTCGAGCAGCCCCGACTCGAGCTCGCCGACGGTCTGGAGCAGCGCGTCGGCGAAGCCGCTGAACCGCGCCGACGCGGAGAGGCCGTTCAGCCGCGCGCCCGCGAGTGCGCGGCGCACGAGCAGCGCGCGCTGCGCCGGCGACACGAGCGGCCGCTCGTCGCCGGCGATCCGCTGGAAGACGTCGTCGAACGTTCCGATCGCGCCGCCGAAGAGCGCCGGCCGCCGCGCGAGAAGATCGCGCTCGACGCGATCGACGTCCGATCGGTTCGGCACGATCAGGACCGGCTCGCGCTCGAGCGCGGCCAGATAGCGGTCGAGCAGCAGCTCGACCTTGCCCGCGTTCGCAGGCCCGGCGATCAGGCTGAGAGCCACGTGTCCATCGTAGATCGGGGTGCCGACGGCTCCCCAGGGCCGGGACGGCCGCGTCCGCAAAGTGCGGGGAAACGGTGCGCTAGGGTCGCCGCATGGCCCGCATCGCCGTCGAGGGCGACCGTGTCGTCGTCCATCTGTCCGCCCTCGAGCGGCTCGGCGGCATGGTCGGCGGCGACATCTCCGTCCCGCTGAGCGCGGTTCGGGCCGCGCGCGTGGCGCAGGATCCATGGACGGAGCTGCGCGGAATGCGAGCACCCGGAACCGGCTGGCCGGGGCTGATCGCGCTCGGCCACCGTCGCGGCGGGCGACGTCCACGACTTCGCCGCGGTCTACCGGCACGACCCGGCCGTCGTCGTCGAGCTCTCCGGGGAGCGCTTCGACCGTCTGGTGATCTCCTGTGACGACCCGAGCGCCGTCGCAGCGGAGATCGGGGCCGCAACGGCCTAGACCGCCGCCTTCGGCTTGCGCCCGCGCCGCGCAACCGCGCGACCGGGAAGCGCAGCGGCGCAGTCGTCGCAGTAATCCGCCTGCTTCGAGCCGCGGCGCGCATCGGTGTACGTGACGCGCATCGCAGCGCCTTTTCCGTCTTCAACTTCCTTGCCGCAGTTGTCGCAGACCAGCACTGTCTTACGTGCCACGAGTTTCCTCCTCGGTAGACGTTGTCGCCGCGAAACTGTAACGAAAATCGCTGTGGAAACTTCGCGGGAAATCGGCGCTCCGGAATCCGGCGCGATTCGCACCCGGTACCATCCACCGCCGGATGCGCGACGAGCAGACGATCGTCGTCCTCGAGGGCGACCAGACCGGGCAGGAGCTGCTCGAGGAATCGCTGCGCGTGCTCGCGCCCGACGTGATCCGGTTCGAGCTGGACTTCCCGCGCTTCGACCTCTCGCTCGAGCAACGCCGCGCGACACAGAACGCCGTCGTGCACGAGGCGGCCGCCGCGGTCCGCGAGCACGGCCTCGGCCTGAAGGGCGCGACGGTGACGCCGGAGCAGCGCGGCGACGTCGGCTCGCCCAACCGGATCCTCCGCGAGGAGATCGGCGGCAAAGTGATCGTCCGCACCGGCCGCCGCATCCCCGGCGTCGTCCCGGTCGGCGGCGTCTTCGCGCCGATCTCGATCGTTCGCATGGCGGTCGGCGACGCGTACGGCGCGAAGGAGTGGCGCGAAGGCGAGGGCGATGACGAGGTCGCGTTCCGCACGGAGCGAATCGAGCGGCGGATCTGCCGCGCCGTCTCCGAGTTCGCGTTCCGCCAGGCCGCGCGGACGGGCGCGAAGGTATTCGGCGGCCCGAAGTACACCGTCAGCCCGACCTACGAGGGGATGCTGAAGGAGGAGATGGACGCGGCGGCCGAGCGCCACCCCGACGTGACCTACGAGCCGCAACTGATCGACGCGACGTTCGCGCTGCTGCTCTCGACGACCGGCGAGCCGCTCGTGATCCCGGCGCTGAACCGCGACGGCGACATCCTCTCCGACCTCGTGCTGCCGCTGTTCGGATCGATCGCCGGCTCCGAGTCGCTGCTCGTCGCGTTCGAGGACGACTTCGAGCCTGCGGCGATCATGGCCGAGGCGGCGCACGGCACCGCGCCGTCGCTCGAGGGGAAGAACGTCGCGAACCCGATGGCGATGATCCTCGCCGGCGCCGCGCTCCTCTCGCACACGAGCGACGAGGGCCAGCAGGCGGGCCGCGCGATCCGCGAGGCGTGCCTCGAGGCAGTCGCGCAGGGACAGCGCACGGCGGATCTCGGCGGCGACCTCGGCACGACCGAGTTCACCGACGAAGTCATCTCTCGCGTTCGGGCCAAACTCGACGTCTGGGCCGCGCTCTAGCGCGATCGCCCGACGAGCGAACGAGGCCGGAGGCTAACGCAGCCGCAGGCGCGTTAGCCGCAGGCGAACGAGCGCCGCGGGATGGCCGAAGGTCACCACGCGTCGCGCGGGGAAGGCACGACGCCGAGATCAATCTGGGTGCACTGCGCTTTCTCGCGCGAAGGCGAGACCGCGCTCTCGCCGCAGCGCCACCGCGAAACGCCACGCGCGCCGAAGGAGGGGTCCACTAGGGGAACCACGGGTCCCCTGGTCAGCTCGCGCGCTGCGCGGGCCACACGCCGCTGCGCTCCGACCAGATCTCGAGGAACACTTCCGCAACGACCGGATCGAACTGCGTGCCGGTGCAGCGGTGCACCTCCTCGAGCGCGCGGTCGGTGGTCAGCGCCGTGCGGTACGGACGCGGCGACGTCATCGCGTCGAACGCGTCGGCGACGGCGAGCACGCGCGCCTCGACGGGGATCGCCTCTCCCGCGAGACCCGACGGGTAGCCGGTTCCGTCCCAGCGCTCGTGGTGGTAAAGGACGTACGGCAGCGCGTGGTATCCCGCGCGCATCGACAGCATCAGCGACGCGCCCGCGCTCGGATGCCGCTGGATCTCCGACAGCTCGTCGCCGGTCAGCGGCCCCGACTTGCGCAGAACGTCGAGGCGGACGGCGATCTTCCCGATGTCGTGCAGCGGCGCGCCGAACCGCAGCGCCGACAGGCGCGCGGCGTCCCAGCCGAGCTGCGCGGCGACGGGCTCCGCGAGCGCCGCGACGCGATCTCCGTGCCCCTGTGTCTGGTCGCGCTCCTCGAGCGCGCGCGAGATGGCCCCTAGCATGCCCGGAGTTCGTTCCTCGCCCGTGGGCGGTTTCCTTCGCGGCGATCAGAGCTTGCGTTCGAGGCGGCGCCGCACGAGATGGAACGCGAGGTAGACGACGGCGAGCGCGACGATCACCGCGACGCCGATCGCGGCATCCCGCTGGACGGCGTCGACGACCGCGGCGCCGAGGTAGTACGCGGCGATCCCGACGGCGAGCCCCCAGACGATCGCGCCGGCGAGGTTCCAGCCCATGAACCGCCAGACGTGCATCTTCCCCACCCCGGCCATCCAGCCGAGCGTCGCGCGCAGGATCGGCACGAAGCGGCCCAGGAACACGGATTTCGACCCGTGTCGATGGAAGAACGCGTCCGACTTCTCGACGCCGTGCCCCGTGACCCGGTCGAGCCACGGCCAGAGTGACAGCAGCTTCCGCCCGCGCCAGCGCCCGATCACATAGCCGGTCGCGGCGCCGATGAAGGCCGCGAAGACGGCGACCGCGATCGTCGCCGTGATGCTTCCGTGCCCCTGCGACGCGAGCACCGCCGCCGCGATCAGCACCGTCTCGCCCGGGACGAAGGGCAGGCCGGCGCACTCGAGGAAGATCACCCCGAACACGACCCAGAGTCCCCAGTGCGCGACGAAGCTCGACACGCGCGCAGTGTAGGAGCCACGCGTTCCGCACCCGATCCATAGAGTTGCGGGAGATGAAGGTCGGAGTGACACGCGAGACGACGGCGGGCGAGCGGCGGGTCGCGCTCGTTCCCGAGACCGCCGGCAAGCTGGCCGCGGCCGGCTTCGAGATCGTCGTCGAGCCCGGAGCGGGCGCGGCGGCATCGTTCCCCGACGCTGCGTACGCGGAGGCCGGCGCGACGCTCGCGTCGCCGTGGGAGGCCGACCTCGTCGCCAAGGTGCGCAAGCCGTCCGAGGACGAGGTCGCGCGGCTTCGCGACGGACAGCTGCTGATCGGCTACCTCGATCCGCTCTCCGATCCCGACGGCATCCAGCGGCTCGCCGCGCGCGGCGTCATCGCGTTCGCGATGGAGTCGATCCCGCGGACGACGCGCGCGCAGTCGATGGACGCGCTGTCGTCGCAGGCGACGGTCGGCGGCTACAAGGCCGCGCTGCTCGCGGCGGAGCATCTCCCCCGCTTCTTCCCGATGCTGATGACGGCCGCCGGCACGGTGCCGCCGGCGAAGGTGCTCGTGATCGGCGCCGGCGTCGCGGGGCTGCAGGCGCTCGCGACGGCGCGCCGGCTCGGCGCCGTCGTCACCGGCTTCGACGTGCGGCCGGTCGTCCGCGAGCAGATCGAGAGCCTCGGCGCGAACTGGCTCGATCTCGGCGTCACCGGCGGCGAGGCCGAAGGCGGCTACGCACGCGAGCTGACGCCGGAGGAGATGAAGGCGCAGCAGGCGGCGCTCGAGGCGCGCATCGGTGACTTCGACGTCGTGATCACGACCGCCGCCGTCCCCGGACGCGCCGCGCCGAAGATCATCCCCGCCTCCGCGGTCGAGGCGATGCGCCCCGGCTCCGTGATCGTCGACCTCGCCGCCGAGACCGGCGGCAACTGCGAGCTCACCGAGCCGGGCGAGATCGTCGAGCGCGCGGGCGTCACGCTCGTCGGGCTGACGAACCTGCCGAGCACGATGCCGTACCACGCGTCGACGCTCTACTCGCGGAACGTCCAGGCGCTGCTGCTTCACCTCGCGCCGGAGGGCACCCTGAATCTCGACTGGTCGGACGAGATCACCGCGGGCGCATGCGTCGCCGGGAAACAGGAGGTCGCCGCATGAGTCACGGCACGCTGCTCGTCTTCGAGGTCACGATTCTCGTGCTCGCGATCTTCCTCGGCATCGAGGTGATCTCGAAGGTGCCGACACTGCTGCACACGCCGCTGATGTCGGGGACGAACGCGATTCACGGAATCGTGATCGTCGGCGCGATGATCGTCCTCGGCCTCCCGGACAAGAGCACCTACACGTGGGTGATCGGCTTCGCCGCCGTGATCCTCGCGTCGGCGAACGTCGTCGGCGGTTTCGTCGTCACCGACCGCATGCTCGAGATGTTCAAGAAGCGCGAGCCGCGAAGCCGAAGCCGCCGGAAGACGGGAAGGACTCGTAGCCCCTACAACGTCACGAACCTTCTCTACCTGGTCACGATCGTCAGCTTCATCCTCGCGCTGAAGTTCCTCTCGGATCCGGCGCGCGCGCGGCGCGGGAACCAGATCGGCGCCGCGGGCATGATCCTCGCGGTCGTCGTCACGTGGATCAACATCGGCACCACGAGCTGGTGGGCGATCGCGATCGGAATGCTGATCGGCGGCGGCTTCGGTGCGGTCGCCGCGCGCAGGGTGAAGATGACCGCGATGCCGCAGATGGTGGCGCTGTTCAACGGCGTCGGCGGCGGTGCGGCCGCGCTGATCGCGCTCGCGGAGCTGCACCGGATCCTGCCGGAGGCCGGCGCGCCGAAGGTCGACATCTCGCTCGCGATCGTGCTCTCGGCGCTGATCGGCTCGATCTCGTTCGCCGGCTCGATGGTCGCGTTCGCGAAGCTGCAGGAGCTGATCGGCGGCCGGCCGATCACGTATCCCGGACAGCAGTTCGTGAACGGCCTCGTCGCGCTCGCCGCCGTCGCGTCCGGCGTCGCGCTCGTCGCGGGCGTGCAGGACGAGTGGCTGCTCTGGGTGCTGATCGGGGCGTCCCTGGTCTTCGGCGTCCTCTTCGTGCTCCCGATCGGCGGCGCCGACATGCCGGTCGTGATCTCGCTGCTGAACGCGTTCACCGGCCTCGCCGTCGCGGCGGGCGGCTTCGAGCTCGAGAACAACCTGCTGATCGTGGCCGGAATGCTCGTCGGCGCGTCGGGAACGCTGCTCACGCTGATGATGGGGCGCGCGATGAACCGCTCGATCGCGAACGTCCTCTTCGGCGCGTTCGGCCAGGTCAGTCCACAGGCTGCCGCGGCGGCGGCCGCCGACCCGGGCGCCTCCGTGCGCAGCGCGAGTGCCGAGGACGTCGCGGTGATGCTCGCGTACGCGCACAAGGTCGTCTTCGTCCCCGGCTACGGGCTTGCAGTCGCGCAGGCGCAGCACGACGTGCGCCAGCTCGCGGATCTGCTCGAGGCGAAGGGCGTCGAGGTCACCTACGCGATCCATCCGGTCGCGGGGCGCATGCCCGGACACATGAACGTCCTCCTCGCCGAGGCGAACGTCCCGTACCCGCAGCTGAAGGAGATGGACGACGCGAACCCGGAGTTCGCGCGCACCGACGTCGCGGTCGTCGTCGGCGCGAACGACGTCGTCAATCCCGACGCGCGGAACAACCAGGGGAGCCCGATCTACGGGATGCCGATTCTCAACGTCGACGACGCGCAGACGGTCGTCGTCCTGAAGCGGTCGATGAACCCTGGCTTCGCCGGGATCGACAATCCGCTCTTCTACAACCCGAAGACCGTGATGCTGTTCGGCGACGCGAAGGAGTCGATCGTCAAGCTCGTCGCCGACGTCAAGAATCTCTAGTCGGTTCGCCGTCGCAGCGTTGCCGCGCCGAGCGCGATCGCAAGGACGATGCAGCCGAGGACGACGGTGACGTCGAGCGCGAACCGCGCGTCGAAGTCGTCGGCGGCGGTCTTCGCGAGGGCGTCGTACGCGTAGGTCAGCGGGAAGAAGGCCGAGACGACTCGCAGCCACGTCGCCATCTCGTCGCGCGCGACGAACAGGCCGCAGAGCAGGATCTGCGGGAACACGACCGCCGGCATGAACTGCACGGCCTGGAACTCGGTCTCCGCGAACGCGCTGACGAGCAGGCCGAGCGTGCTGCCGAGCACCGCGTTCGCGACGGCGAGTAGCACGACCACGACCTTCGGCCCGGCGACGTCGAGCCCGAGCAGCCCGAACGCAAGCACCGACACGAGCGTCGCCTGGACGACGGCGACGAGCGCGAACGCGATTCCGTAGCCGCCGAGAATGTCGATCTTCGCGAGCGGCAGCGTCATCAGCCGCTCCAGCGTTCCCGACGTCCGCTCGCGCAGCATCGTGATCGACGTGACCAGGAACATCGTGATGAACGGGAAGAGGCCGAGCAGCGGCGTGCCGATCTCCTGGAAGACCGGCGAGTTGCGGCCGAACAGCTGCTGCAGCAGGAACTCGAGCAGGCACGGCACGCCGAGGATCAGCACGATCGTCCGCGGGTCGCGCCGCAGCTGGCGGAGGACGCGGGTCGCGACCGCGAAGGTGACGCGCGGGTTCACGCCGTCGGCCTCCACGAGCCGGAGGAACGCGGCGTCGAGATCGTCGACGCCGGTCTGCGCGCGCAGCTCGTCCGGCGTCGCCTGCGCGAGCAGCTGTCCGTCGCGAAGGAGCAGCAGCGCGTCGCAGCGGTCGGCCTCGTCCATCACGTGGCTCGAGACGAGCATCGTCGCGCCGCCGGCCGCGATGCGGTGGAAGAGCTCCCACAGGTCGCGGCGCAGCACCGGGTCGAGCCCGACGGTCGGCTCGTCGAGCACGAGCAGGTCGGGCTCGCCGAGCAGCGCGGTCGCGAGCGAGACGCGTGCGCGCTGGCCGCCGGAGAGGCGGTTGACGATGCGGTCGCGGAAGTCGTCGAGCGCGACGTCGGCGAGGACGCGCTCGACGGCGTCGGCCGGGCGGTCGAGCACGCGCGCGAAGAAACGCAGGTTCTCGACGACGGTGAGATCGCCGTAGACCGACGGCGCCTGGGTCATGTAGCCGACGCGGGTGCGGAGCTCCGGCGCGCCCGCAGGACAGGCCGAGGACTTCGACGCGGCCGCCGGCGACGCGCTGGACGCCGACGATCGCGCGGATCAGCGTCGACTTGCCGCTGCCGCTCGGCCCGAGCAGCCCGGTCACGGAGCCCGCGGCGACCTCGCAGGTCAGATCCGGGACGACGGTGACGCCGCCGCGGACGACGTGCAGCGCGTCGACCCGGATCGCGGCGTCCGTCACTCGGGCGGAAGCCAAGTCGCGGCGACGAAGGACGAGCCGCCGATCAGCGCGCGCAGCGTCGCGCGGGTCGCGTCCGCCATCTCGAGCGCGTCGATCTCGTCCGGCGCGAACCAGCCGACGTCCTGCGTCTCGTCGTCGTGGGCGTGCGGCTCGCCCTCGCGATGGACGGCGTCAAACACGGTGACGATCCAGCCGGCGTTGTCGCCGTTCTCGTACGTCGTGTGGTGCTCCGGCCCGCCGAAGACGCCGGCGATTCGAACCGGGTCGACGAGGATCCCTGCTTCTTCCCAGCACTCGCGGCGCGCCGCGTCTGCGGGCCGCTCGCCGGGATCGACGACGCCGCCGGGCAGCATCCAACGGCCTTCGACGTGCCGCACGAGCAGCATCCGACCCTCGTCGTCGCGGATCATGCAGGCGACCGACGGCATGAACAGGAGCTCGGTGCCGATGAGCCCGCGCAGCCCGCGCACGTAGTCGGACATCCCCATCGCGGCCGAGACTAACCCTTAACGGGGACAGACCCCGTTAAGAACCAGGACATGCCCCGCAGGCGAGCGGAAGCGGCTTCGTCCGCACCCGGACGGCCGTCGCGTCCTTAACGGTGACAGTCACTGTTAAGAAGCGGGACATGTCACGGCGGCCGTAGGCTTGGCGCCGTGGTCCCGCTCTTCACCGCGGAGCATGTTTACGACGCCGTTCCGCCGGCGCGAGCCGTCGACGCGGTGCGCGATGCGTTCGTCGCGTTCGCGCGCGGCGAGTGGACGATGCCGCCGAAGGTCTACGTCGGCGCGTATCCGGCGGGCGATTTTCGCGCGATGCCGGCACTCGGCGGCGGGCACGCACTGCTGAAATGGGTCACGTCGTTCCCCGGCAATCCGGCGAAGGGACTGCCGACGGTGATGGGCGTCGTACTCGTCTCGTCCGCGGAGGACGGGAGCCTGGTCGCCGTGCTCGACGCCGGTGCCGTGACCGCGGTGCGCACCGGAGCCGCGGCCGTGCTGGCGGCGGAGACGCTTGGCCGGGCCGACGCTCAGACCGCGGCAGTCGTCGGCGCCGGCGTGAACGGCGAGGCGGCGGCGCGAACGTTCGCCGCCCGCGGCCGCGCGCCGCTTGTCTGGGACGTCGACGCGGAGCGCGCAGCGGCGGTCGCGGAGCGCGTCGGCGGCCGCGTCGCCACGCGTGAAGCCGCGCTCGCCGCGGATCTCCTCGTGACGGTGACGCCCGGCCGCGAGGTGCTCCTGCCGGAGGGATCGCTCCTCCCGGGCCAGCATGTCTCGCTGATGGGAGCGGACGGCCCCGGCAAGGCCGAGATGGCCGTCGCAGAACTCGCACGCGTTCGCGTCTTTTGCGACGACTGGGAACAGGCGAGCCACGGCGGCGAGTGCGCAGCCGCCGTCGAAGCCGGCGTCCTCACCAGCGTCGACGTGACCGAGATCGGCGCCGTCCTCACCGGCGACAGCGAAGGCCGCCGCACGCCGGACGAAACGACGGCATTCGACTCAACCGGTCTCGCACTCCAGGATCTCGCGGTCGCGCTCGTCGCGCTCGAGCGCGCGCCGGAGCTCGACCTGCCTAGGATTGCGCTCTGATGGCGATCATCGGCGCGCACATGCTCCTCTACACGCCCGAAGCCGAGGCGGTGCGCGCGATGCTGCGCGACGTCGTCGGCTGGGAGTTCGTCGAGGACGCCGAGGCGAGCCCCGGCTGGCTGATCTTCAAGCTGCCGCCGGCCGAGCTCGGCGTCCATCCGTCCGGCGGCGCGACGAAGCACGAGCTCTGCCTCATGTGCGACGACATCGAGGTCGACCATCGCGGAGCTCGAGGAGAAGGGCGTCGAGTTCCGCGGCACGCCCGTCGACGAGAGCTTCGGCGATCACGACGACGATGCTCCTTCCCGGCGGCGTCGAGGTGCTCCTGTACCAGCCGAAGCACCCGCGCGCGATCGACCTTTAGGCGAACCGAGCCGGATCGAACAGCTCGAGCTGCGGCGACGACTCGCCGAGGATCGCGCCTGCGACGAGGCGGCCGCACGCGAAGCCGAGAACGTTGCCGTGGCCGGAGTAGCCGCCGGCGACCCAGAGCCCGTCGCGTCCCGGCACCGGGCCGACGAGCGGGAGCATGTCCTGCGTCAGGCCGAAGATGCCGGCCCAGCGATGCGTCACCGTCGGCGGCTCGCCGATCAGCTCGCCGAGGAACGACTCGAGCGCGTTCTGGATCGTCGGCGTCAACACCTCGTCGTCGGTCAGCTCGTCGAGGATCGACACGTCGCGGAAGCCGCCGAGCAGCACGCGGCCGTCGGGAAGCTGCTGCCAGTAATCGAAGCCCTGGCGCGCGTAATGCGGACGATCGTAGAGCTCGCGGTCGAGCGGCTCGCTGACGACCACCTGGCCGCGCGTCGGCCAGATCGCGTCGGCGAGCTCGGGCACAAGCCCGTGTCCGTAGCCGTCGGTCGCGACGACGACGCGATCCGCGTCCAGCACGGCGACATCGGCCACCGTGTCGTGCTCGCGGAACTCGACGCCGGCATCGGCCGCGCGAGCCGCGAGCCGCCGCACGAATCGCGCGGGCTGAAGCGACCCGCCGGCCGCGTGCGCGATCACGCCGTGGTAGCGCCCCGCGAGAACGCCGGGAAGATCGTCGAGCCACTCGACGCCGAAGCCGTCCGCGCGCAGCGCGTCGTACTCGGCGCGGATCTGCTCCCGCTCCTCCTCGTCGGCGGCGAGGCGATAGCTGCCGAGCTCGCGGAACGAGTCGCCGGCGAGCTCCGTCATCCGGCCGAGCTCCTCCTCCGTCCAGCGCCAAAACTCCTGCGCCTGCTCGCGCCCGTACGTCTCGCACGCGATGTCGTAGCGCGTCGCGCCGCCCGGCAGCGCGAAGCCGCCGTTGCGCCCGCTCGCGCCCTCCGCGACTCCACGCGCGTCGTGCACGCGGACGCGTAACCCCGCCTCCGCGAGCCGCAGCGCCGCCGAGCAGCCGGTGACGCCGGCCCCGACGATCGCGACGTCCGCGCGGCCCTCGACGCGCGGCGACGGCCGCGGCGGGATCTCGTCTTCGAGCCAGTACGGGTTCATGCCGGAGCGGAGCCTACCCACCCCGACTGCAACTACGATCCCGGCATGAGCACAAACGACGCAGGAATCCACGCGAACATCGAGGAGCTCGTCGCCGAGGAGCATGAGCTCTGGGAGCGCGAAGGCTCCGGCCACGCCAGCGACGCCGACCGGGCCCGGCTCGCGGAGATCAAGGTCTCGCTCGACCAGTGCTGGGACCTCCTCCGCCAGCGCAGCGCGCTCCGCGAGTTCGGCGCAATCCCGACGACGCGGAAGTCCGCCCGTCCGACGTCGTCGAGGGCTACCAGCAATGAGGATCGCCGTCGCCGCGACCGTCGCCGTCGTAGCCGCAGCGCTCGTCGGAGCAGCCGCAGCCACCGCGCCGCCGGTCGGCCCGCTGCCCGCCGGGCCGACGTCGTCGATCGTCACGACGAAGGGCGAGCTCGTCTCGATCGCCCTGCCGCACCGCAGCGGCGGCAAGGTGTGGCGCATCGCCCAGAACGCGAATCCGAAGGTGCTGAAGCAGGTCACGGAGGGAGACGTCGGCCCGACGGTCGTGCTCGTCTTCAAGGCGACCGGCTCCGGCACGACGACGATCAAGCTCGGACTGACCGTCGGCGAGAAGACGAAGGCGTACGAGTCGCGGACATACGTCGTCCGCGTGCGATGAGCCGCTTCACCGACACGCTCAACGCGCAGGTCGCGAGCGAGTTCGGCGCGTCGCAGCAATACATCGCGATCGCGGTTCACTACGACGCGCAGTCGCTGCCGCAACTCGCCGCCCACTTCTACCGGCAGGCAGTCGAGGAACGGAACCACGCCATGATGATCGTGCAGTACCTCCTTGACGCTGACGCCGAGGTCGCCATCCCCGGCGTCGCGGCGCCGCGGACGGTATTCGACGACGACCGCGCACCGGTCGCGCTCGCGCTGGAGCAGGAGAAGACGGTGACCGCGCAGATCGCGAACCTCGTCCAGATCGCGCGCGAGGACAACGAGTACGTCGGCGAGCAGTTCCTCGGCTGGTTCCTCGACGAACAGCGCGAAGAGGTCGCGAGCATGTCGACGCTGCTCTCGGTGATCGACCGCGCCGGCGTCGACAACCTGCTCCTCGTCGAGGACTACCTCAGCCGCGCGGCCGGAGGAATTGCCGACGCGCCGTCCAGTCCCACGCCGCCCGCGGCCGGCGGCGCGCTCTAGCTCGCGCGGTAGACGCCGTCGGCGGCGCCGGCGAGTCCTGCCAGCTCCAGCTCGACGAGGGCGCGTCCGACCTCAGACGCGTCGAGGTTCGCGCGGCGGGTGAGCTCGTCGGCGCTCGCCGGCGCGTCGCGGAGCAGCTCGAGCAACTGCGCCGCCGTCCCCTCCACCGTCGACCTCGGCCGTCTCCAGTTCGAGCCCGAAGCAGACGAGCACGTCGGCGGCGCGCGTCAGCGGCGACGCGCCGAGCTTCAGAAGGTCGTTCGAACCGACGGAAAGCGAACGACGTGATCTCGCCGGGGACGGCGAACACCTCTCTCCCCTCCTCCAACGCGAGGTCGGCGGTGATCAGTGCGCCGCTTCGCTCGCGTGCTTCGACGACGACCGTCGCGGACGGAGAGTCCCGCGACGATCCGGTTGCGTGCCGGGAAGCGCCACGGCGCCGGCTCGACTCCAGGTGCGTACTCCGAGACGATCAGCCCTGTCTCGGCGATGCGGCGCGCGAGCTCGCGATGCGCGGCCGGGTAGTCGCGGTCGATGCCGCAGCCGAGGACCGCGACGGTCGTGCCGCCGGCTTCGAGTGCGCCGCGGTGCGCCTCAGCGTCGATGCCGCGCGCGAGGCCGCTGACGACGACGAGGCCGGCGGCGGCGAGGTCGCGCGCGAGGCTCCGCGCGACGGAGGAGCCGTAGCCGGAGCAGGCGCGCGCGCCGACGATCGCGACCGACGGCCGCGCGAGCAGCTCGAGCTCCGCGGCGCCGCGCACGAAAAGGCCCGGCGGCGGATCGTGGATCGAGCGGAGCTGCGACGGGAACGCGGCGCAGAGCGCGAGACGAACCGGAACCCGCCGGCGGCGAGCCGCGCTTCGTACGCCACGCCGGTCGAACGCGCGCACGTGCGCCGCGTACCGCGCACCGTGCGGCGGACGGATCAGATGCGTTCCGTCTCCGACGCGTACACCGCCAGCGTGGCTCCGCATCCCGCTCCGACGCCGCGAAGCCGGCGCCTCCGCTCCTGGGCGGGCTCCGTCGAGCTACGCCCGCTCACGCCGCGAGCTCCTGCGGCGCGCGATACGACAGCGCCTCCGCGACGTGCTCCGGCAGCACCTCGTCGGCCGCCGCGAGCGCGGCGATCGTCCGCGCGACCCGTGCGACGCGCGCGCGGCCGCGGCCCGACAGCGGCAGCCGCTCGACCGCGCGCGAGAGCAGCGCGTCCGCGTCGGCCGTCCGCCGCGGCGTGCCGGACGCCAGCCGGTCGCGCGCCGCGACGACGCGCTCCCGTACCGCGGCGGACGGCTCCGACGGCCCGGCGGCGAGCTCGACCGCGCGTGGCCGCGGCATCGCGACCACCAGGTCGAAGCGGTCGAGCAGCGCGCGCGACAGCTTGTCGCGGTAGCGCGCGAGCCGCTGGCCGGAGCAGGTGCACTCCGCCGCCGGATCGCCGCGCGCGCCGCACGGACAGAGATTCATCGTCGCAACGAGCTGGAACCGCGCCGGGAACACCACCAGCCGGCGGCGCGCGCGATCGAGACGAGCCGTCCTCGAGCGGCTGCCGCAGCGCCTCGAGCGAAGGCGCGGAACTCGCGAGCTCCGTCCAGCGGCAGGACGCCGTGATGCGCGAGGCTTGCTTCGCCGGGTCGCAGTCCCCGCCCGCCGCCGACGATCGCCGCGGTCGAGGCGCTGTGATGCGGCGCACGAAACGCGGCGTCTCGATCAGCGGATGTCGGCGGCAGTAGGCCGCCGATCGGAATGGACGCGACCGTCCCTCGAAGGCCGCGTCCGGTCGCGGTGCGAGCTGGCGGCAGGATCCCCGGCAAGCGGCCCGAGTATCGTCTTCCCCGTGCGCGTCTTCGCGGCGGGCCGCCGCGAGAGATCAGAACCGCGCCGCTGCCCGCTCGTGCATCGAGTTCCACCTTGCATCCCGGCGTCGTCGGGCCGCGCATCACGATCCCGTAGATGCCGCTAACGAGCGCGACGACAGCCAGAAATGCAGGCATCGCGGAAGTCTGCCCAAATCAGCGGGATCCGGACGGATTCGACAGGCTTGTTGACTTTCGGCGTACGGCGTTAAGAAGATCGCGATGCGCACGCCGCGAGCTCGATCGCGCTGGCCGTGAGCGTCCTGCGCCGCCGCGGCCCCGTCCGCGCCGAGATCCCGCAGCAACACCGCAACGGCTGCCCGTTCAGCGCGGCCGTCACGCGGAGCACCGGGCGCTCGAGGTCGCCGCGAGACGAGATACGCGCGCGCGTCCGCAAGGCGCCGGATCGGGATCGGCTCGACGCCCGCGAGCGCCGCCTCCGCCGCCGACTCCGCCGGGACAGAGCAGCCGCCCGACGAGCCCCAGCCGCCGCGCGCCCTCCGCGCCCCGCGAGCACGCCGCCGACCGGCCGCAGCCCGGCCGTCGCGCGCAGCTCGCCGACGGACGCATGCCGCTCCAGCTCGTCGCGCGGCACCTGCCGCGACGCCGCGAGCACCGCGACGCGATCGGCAGGTCGAACCCGGAGCCCTCCTTCCGCAGCTCCGCGGGCGCAAGATTGACGGTGACGCGGCGCCGCGGAAACTCGAGCTCCGCCGACGCGATCCCGCTCCGCACGCGCTCCCGCGCTTCGTTCAGCGCCTTGTCCGCGAGCCCGACGATCGCGAACGCGGGCACACCGTCCTGGATGTGCGCCTCGACCTCGACCCGGCGCGGCTCGAGTCCGACGAGCGCATGCGTCACCGCGCGTGCGAGCACACCTCGACGCTACGGCAAGAACCGTCACGAAAGCGTGCCGATTTCGTGCTAGCCCGCGAGCATTGCGGCGAGCCCGCCGACTCCGGTGGTGTCGGAGACGCGGAGCCGATGGAGCGCGAGCGGTTGACCCGCCGGCTGCATCACGCCGGGCACGGTCGTCACGGCGAGGCGATAGCCGGCTCTGCAGACGAGCCGCTCGACTCGGGCGTCGTAGGCGCCGCCCGGATACGCAAACCAGAGAACCGGGTGCCCGAGCCTCCGCTCGAGCACCCGGCGCGAGTCGACGAGCTCGCGGAGCGCATCCCGGTCGGACAGGCCCGTCAGGTCGAGGTGCGAGACCGTGTGCGAGCCGATCTCGATGCCGCGGCGCTCGAGCGCATGCAGGAGTCCCCAGGTGAGGAAGCTCGCGTCGCTGCCGGAGACCCGCCCCGAGATGACGTAGGCCGTCGCGTGCATGTGGAGCCGCAGCAGCACGGTCGATGCCTCAAAGAAGACGTCCTGGTAGCCGTCGTCGAAGGTGATCATCACCGGCCTTGGCGGGAGCGGGCGTCCGCCGTCGAGGGCGGCAAGCAACTGGAGCTGCGTGACCGTGTGATACCCGTGCCGTGCCAGCCAGTGCATCTGCCCAGCGAAGTCCCCGGGGCTCACGGTCAGGTGCCGAGTCATCACCGGATCGGACAGCGTGCTCCCGTCAACCCGGTGGTACATGAGGATCGGCAACGCAAGCTCGGTGCCGGCGCCGCCGGCCGGGCCGCGCTGCGCGCAGACCCCGGACGGCGTCGCCGCCGCCGCCGAGGCGAGCGCGGCGATCACAACTGTGACGATCCCGGCAAGGCGTGCCAGCGCATCCATGCGCGGACGTTCGCGCGAGACGCTCACATATCGCTCACGCGCTCCGGCCGGGTGTTCTTGCGACAGTTGGGCCGAGTACGCGTCGAGCGCGTCGAGATACGGCCGCCGCTCGCTCGGCTCGAGCCATGTGCCTCGACCTCGACCCGGCGCGGCTCGAGTCCGACGAGCGCATGCGTCAGCGCGCGTGCACGCACACCTCGACGCTACGGCGCCGACCGTAACGTCGAGGTGTCGACTCTCGAGCGAAACCTACGCGTATGTCACGGTGTGTACGTCTCCGGCGTGTTGACGTCGGACGTGTCGACGTGCACGTAGAAGGCGCAGCCGCCATAGGCGGAGAAGTGCTGGACGAAGCCGTGGATCACCGTCAGAGACGGGCGCGGAGCGCCGTTGTGGTCGGGTACGGCTTCACCCTCGAGCATGATCTCGAACAGGATGTTGTCTCCCGGCGTATCGGCCCAGGGGATCGTCGTGATGCCGTCCACCTGCGTGAACGTCGGAGAATCCGGGATCTCGGGCGAGTAGAAGATGAGCCTTTCCTGGAACCCGCTGCTGTTAGTCGACGTGTATGTGATCGTGCCGTTTCCCCCGCCCGCGTCGCTGCCGCACGAGAGCGAGAGCTTCCCGAGCTGGCCCAGGCCGGAATAGACCGGCGTGGACACCGTGTTCCCGTCGAGCATGAAGTTGCTCATGTGGCGCACGGTGCTGTCGGAGTTCCCGGCCGGTCCTTGCGGCCCCGGTGCGCCGACCGGGCCGGCGGGTCCCTGCTGGCTCCACGCCACCTCGGTCTCGAGGGCCGTGCAATGGCTCCGCAACGACTTCGCGGGGAGCGATTGGTCGATGAGACGGATCGTTCCCGTCGCATCGAGAATGCAGGCGTGAATCGTTCCTTGGCTGTCCGGGATCGCGGCGTAGCCGATCCCCACCGCGCCGGCGATCGCAGCGACGACGCCGAGCGCTACCCAGTGCTTCAGTGAGATGTGCATGTCGGCACGCTGTCGCGCCCCGCTCACAGATCGCTCACAATGGAGGCGGATGGCGCGGGTATTCACCGACATCTCGATCTCGCTCGACGGGTTCGTCACCGGACCCGGACCCGTCGCTCGAGAACCCGCTCGGCATCGGCGGGATGCAGCTGCACGAGTGGGCGTTCCGGCTCGCAGTGTGGCGTGAGCCACACGGGCTCGAAGGCGGCGAGGTCGGCCCGGAGTCGGACGTCGTCGAACGGAACTTGGCGGCGACAGGCGCCGTCGTGATGGGCCGCAAGATGTTCAGCGGCGGCGAAGGCCCGTGGAGGACGATCCGAACGCGGACGGGTGGTGGGGCGACAATCCGCCGTTTCACGTGCCCGTCTTCGTCGTCACGCATCACGCGCGCGAGCCGGTCGAGATGCTCGGCGGCACGACGTTCACCTTCGTCACGGACGGCGTCGCGGCGGCGATGGAGCAGGCGCGCGCGGCAGCCGGCGACCGCGACGTCCAGGTCTCCGGCGGCGCGAGCGTCGTGCAGCAATGTCTCGAACTCGGGTTCCTCGACGAGCTCCAGGTGCACATCGCGCCGGTGGTGCTCGGAGCCGGCACCGCGCTGCTCGCGGGAGTCGCGCCGCACCGGCTCGAGGTCGTCGAGACGATCCCGTCGACCTACGCAACGTTCGTCCATTATCGGATCGTGCGGGGCTAGCTCATCGCGCGAAGCGGAGCGCGCCGAGCTCGAGCAGATCGCGGCAGAGCTCGACGGCGTCGCGGTCGGCGCCGAGTCGGGCAAGCGTCGTCTTGCCGTCGAGCCGGTCGACGACGCGGATCGCACTCGCCGTCGTCTCGAGGACGGAGTTCGTGCCGCCCTCGATGCTCACCTCGCCGCGCGCGCTTGCCGACGTCGCGGGAGAACTCGAGCCGCATCGCGCGCGCGAGACGCGACTTCGCGAGCTTCCCGTTCTTCATCGCGTCCAGCCGCGTGCGGTTCGCGAACGCGCGCCGCACCTGGTCGCCGGCCGGCTCGAGCGACTCCGAGTCGATCTCGTCGACGCGGATCGTCGGCCGGGCTCGCGTCGCGCTTGTGGAGGATGATCGCGCCCTCGGCGACGGCGCGCGCGCGGAACTCTGCGAGATACGCCGTCCATTCGTCGAGCGCGGCGCCGTACGCGGCCGGATCGCCGTAGTTCTCCGAGTTCCACGTCGCGGCGTGCGCGAGCGGGTCGGCCTCCGGCTCGGCGAGCACCCAGCCGTCGCAGCCGGTCGCCTCGACCCACTTCACCGGCCGCTTCTCGGTGTCGCCCTTGCCGATCACGAGCCAGCTGCCGAGCAGCGTCGCGTAGCCGCCCTTCGGCGAGGTGCGCCGCGCAGGCGGCGGAGAGATGCGCGGTGACGTCGTCGCCGCGGAAGCCGCTGTCGCGGTAGATCCACCGCGTCTCCGGCGAGACGACGTACGGCGCGTTGCACGTGACGAGGTCGAACGTCTCGCCGTCGACCGGCTCGAAGAAGCTGCCCTGCCGGCACTCGACGTTGTCGAATCCGTTCAGCGCGGCATTGAGCTCCGTGTACGCGAGCGCGCGCGGGTTGACGTCGACCGCGATCGACCTCGCGATGGTGACGCGCAGCGATCAGCGCGTGGATCCCGCTGCCGGTTCCGACGTCGAGTGCGCGGCGGCCGCGCTTCCGCGGCGTCAGCATGTCGCACGTTCGCGCCGTCAGCGTGTAGCCGGCGACGTAGTCCGGCGGATCGTCGGCGGCGCGCGTGAAGCCGTCGGACGCGAGATAGACGTCGCCGACGGGGACGAGCCGCGAGTGCGGGACGACCTCGCCGTCGACGGTGGCGAGCCCGGTCGCCGCGAGCGCGTCGACGGCCTTCGCGCCGAGCGCGGCGACAGCGTCCTTCCTCGGCACCGCCAGCTGGAGGCCGAGCAGCCGGATCGTCGTGCCGAGCTTCGAGCGCGGTAGCCGCCGCTCCGCGACGAGCGTCTCCTCCGGCTCGCCCGAGAAGCCGTCCTCGTCGACGAGGTCGTCGAGCGCTTCATCGGTGTAGCCGACCTTGCGGAGAGCGGAGCCGAGTGCCGCGGCGGCGGCGCGATCGGGGACGGGGCCGGTCACGCCGCAATCATCGCGGAGAGCCCGGCGGGCGCGCTGCCGCACCCGCCGGGCCGCCGTCTCTAGCAGGGGTCGATCAGCGTGAAGTTGAACGTCGTGTCGGCGTGTGTGCCGAAGTCGACGTCGAACTCCGTGCCGTCGGGCGCGCCGTACGTGATCACCGGCGTCGACGCGACGAAGTACGTCTGGAAGTTGACGATCGGGTAACACGACCAGGTCCCGGACGGGATCGTGATCTTGTAGATGCCCGGGTGCGTCTCGTCGGTCGTGACGGTGAAGCCGCCTGTCGACGTGTACATGGCGACGTTCCCGGTGCTGTCCGGGACGCCGTAGGTGCCGCCGGCGATCATCTTGTGCGCGATGCCGTTTCCGGGCGGCCCCATCGGTCCGCCGGGGCCGGTCGCACCGGTGTTGCCGGTGTCGCCCTTCGGGCCCTGCGCACCGGTTGCGCCGGTGTCTCCCTTGGCTCCGGGTGCGCCGGCCGCGCCGGCCGCTCCGGTGTCGCCCTTCGGTCCTGCCGGCCCCGCGGGCCCTGCCGGTCCTGCAGGCCCTGCCGGCCCCGGAGCACCGCCGGCCGCGTTCCACGAGACCTCCGTCTCGAACGGCGCGCAATGGCTCAGGAACGAGCTGTGCGGCAGCGACGGGTCGATCAGGCGAATCGTCCCGACGCCGTTCAGCTTGCACGCGGTGAAGACGCCGCTCCCGCTCGGAATCGTCGCGTACGCGATTCCAGCAGCGACGGCGAGCAGCACGACCGTCACGGCGGACAGGCGCAATGCGCGCCGTCCGACGACACGGCTCAAGCGTCCGTACATGGTTTCCCCTTCCCCCTAGCGTTGCCTGCCTCTGGGCGACCCTACGGCAGCGCGGTCGTATCGACAAGCACGAGCGCGGTGTCGTAACCTCGCGGCGTCAAGCGAACCGAAGGGGGATCACATGTACGCACGGATCGCAACGTTCGAGGGCGCGACGAAGGACGTCAAGGCGGCGATGACGGAGGCGACGGCGGGAGGACCGCCGGAGGGGCTGAAGTCGAGCGAGGCCTACTTCTTCGCCGACGCCGCGTCGGGCAAGTCGATCTTCGTCACGTTCTTCGAGACCGAGGACGACATGAAGGCCGGCGACGCGCTGCTGAACGCGATGAGCCCCGACGACGTCGGCATCGGCCGGCGGGCAGGCGTCGACCTGATGGAGGTCGTCGCCCACATGACGGCTTAGGCGGGGCGCGCGACCAGCACGTCCTCGTAGTACTCGCCGGCGCGGCGGCCGGTACGGCGGTTCACGTGCCGGCGCAGCCGCGCCTCGAGGCGAAGCCCCGCCCGGTCGAGGATTTCCGGGTAGAGATCGCGGCGGTCGTTCACGACGACGAGAACCGGCGCGCCGGCGGCGAGCGACGCAGCGGCGTTTGCAAGCGCTGCCGCGATTCCGGCGCGGTACGCCTCGAGCGCGGCGCGCGAAGTACCGTCGTCGGCGGCACCGAGCTCGAGCTCACGCCGGTCGTCGAGCGCGAGCAGCTCGTACGCGTAGCGGTGCTGCTCGTGGTAGTCGATCAGCCCCGGATACGGCGGCGAGGTCAGGACGCCGTCGAAGGTCGTCGCGTATTCGGCGTCGCGAGAGTCGGCGTGGACGACGTGCGCCGTGCACGCGCCGTCGCGCACGCGCGCGAACTCCTCGATCCGCGCAAGCGCGTCGAGGGTATAGCGGCGGAGAAAACCGGCCGCGGTCTCCACGGGGCGGCACGTGCGGCGGTGCTTGTGGCACCAGTACTCGCCGGTCTGCGGCTCACGCGGAGCCTCGAGGTCGAAGTGCGCGGCGCGGCGGGCCGAGCGCGCGGCGCGCGAGAGGATCACGCGCAGGACGTCCTGGTGCTCGTACTCCGGAATCAGGTCGCGGAACGCGAGCAGCTCCGCAGCCGCACGTGGCGCGTACCACAGACGCAGATACCGCTCGCGCGGCGCGCGCACGCGGCCGACGTCGAGCGAGTCGAGTCGCGCGTTCGCGTCGCGAAGCTCCGCGCCGAGCGCGTCGACGTCGTAGCGCGCGGTCTTGACGCGGATCAGCAGGCAGTTGAACGCAGCGAGCTCGGCCCCGGTCGCGTCGAGCCCGGACTCGAGCGCCTGGACGAGCGTCGTCCCGGAGCCGGCAAACGGATCGAGGACGTGATCGCCGCGCTCGAAGTAGCGGTCGAGCAGCACCTCGACGAGCTGCGGGATGAACTTGCCGTGGTACGGGTGCAGCCGGTGGACGTGCTTCGTCCGCACGCGCTCCGGGAGCGCGCTCTCCGACCACGAGAGCTCGAGGTCCAGGGTCGCGTACAGCTCATCCTGCGTGACGGCCACGAGAGAACGTGATTCGACGGCGGGCGGCGAACTCCCGCCCGGCTCACGACCCGGCCAGCGGCCCGCCGATCTCGGCGTGCGCCGCCACGTCCCAGAGGCGAACCGCGGCGTAGCTCGCGGACGCAAGCACCCGTCCGTCGGGGCTGAACGCCGCGGAGGTCACGGGTCCGGTGTCGCGGAACGGCGCGCCGACCTCGGAGCCGGTCGCGGTGTCCCAGAGGCGGACAGTCCAATCGTCGCTGCCGGTCGCAAGCAGTTTCCCGTCGGGGCTGAACGCGACGCTCGTGAAGTCGAGCCCTGTCGGCGACGAGATCGACATGCCGAGCTGCTCGTGGGTGGTGACCCACCAGAACGCGATGTCGCCGTCGACCACCGCGGCGAGCTTCGCACCGTCGGAGCTGAAGGCGACGGCGGTCGCCGCTGGTGAGTAGTGGTCGACGATCTTGCCGAGCGGATCGCCGATCTGCTTCTGTGTCCGGGTGTCCCAGAGGCGGACGACCTGGCCGTACTCGTCGACACCGGTCGCAAGCGAAGTCCCGTCCGGGCTGAACGCGACGGCGTCGACGTCGACGTCCTCGGGGATCTCGATCTGCGCCCCGAGCGTCGTGTGCGACGCGGAATCCCAGATGCGCGCCACGCCGCCGTTGAACGTCGCGAACATCGCCCCGTCCGGGCTCGATTCGATGCCGTCGGTGTACACGCTGCACCCGCCCAGGACCGTCCCGCACGACGTCTGCTCGATTGCCGGCGTGAGCTCTGCACCGGAGGCCGCGCTCCACAACCGCACCTCGTCGCCGGAGGTCGCGAGCGTTGAGCCATCTCCGAGGAACGCAGCTCCGGTGAAGGTGTGGCCGTCACCGGCGGCGATCGTCGTGCCGAGCGGCGCATGCGTCCCCGTGTCCCAGACGCCCACAGCCTGCGGCGTCGACGCGGCGAGCATCCGCCCGTCGCGACTGAATGCGACGTTGGCGAATCGCGACGGATACGCGACGAACGGCGCGAGCGTGGGCCGATGCGTCGCCGTCGACCAGATGGTGACTGCCCCTTCGCTTCCCCCGTCGCGAAGGTGCGGCCGTCGGGACTGAACGCGAACTCGGGGAACCCACCGGGGGCGGCGCGGCCGAGCGCGGGCAGGATCTGCGCTCCGGTGCGAGCGTTCCAGAAGCGCGTGTGCTCGAAACCGACGGTCACGACGATTCGGCCGTCGGGGCTGAAGACAACGCTCGTGGCGTCCTCGGGCCGACCGCCCTTGGGGCGCGCGCCGAGGAGTCGAAAAGCGTACTCGTGGGTCTGGATGTTCCACAGCTTTGCGCCGTCGTCATCGATAAACGCGAGTGTGCGGCCGTCCGAACTGAAGGCCACGGCGCTGGCGTCTTTCCCGACGTCGATCGCAGCAACCCGTTGATGCGTCCGAACGCTCCAGAGGCGGACGCCGCCGCCGCCCGCGGTTGCGAGCGTCCGTCCGTCCGGACTGAACGCGACCGCGTACCACCGCGCGGTCCCGCCCGCGAAGCTCGTCCCCCGACGCGTGTGCGTCGACCAGTTCCACAGTGTGACGCCGTCGCCGGCATCTCGGCCCGCGACCGCAATCGTCCGGCCGTCGGGGCTGAGCGCCGTGGCGCCGTTCCCGAACGTCGGGCCGACCTGAGCCGCCGTCGCGACGTTCCAGGCCGAGACCCCGGCGCCGATCCGGCCGACCAACGTCCGACCGTCAGGGGTGAACGCGAGTGTTCCCGTTCCACCACCCCCGCCCGCGAGCGGGGAGCGCGTCTGCTTCCCGGTGCGGAGATCCCAGAAACGGACTGCCCCGTCGGCGCCGCCGACCGCGAGTGTTGTCCCGTCCGGGCTGAACGTGAGAGCGTCGATCCCGAGCTGCGTGGTCGAACGTGTGGCAGAAGCGGGAGCGACGGCCATCGACAGCGCGGCAGCGACGCTCGCGGCGAAAATGGTCGATCTCATGACGTCCCGACGGTACGGCTGAACGCGAACCGCCGCAATACCCGCACGGGTCAATCGCCGCTGAAACTACTCGGGAAGCCAGCCGCGCTCGTACGCGCGCCACTCGTGCTTCGTGCCCGCGTACGCGTCCTCCGGCTTCGACGTCTCCCTCGCAACGCCGGCATTGTGCTTCTGCGCGACGGGATCGACCGGGTACCGGAGGTCGTTGTCCTTGGGATCGATGCGAACGCCGACCGCGAGCACGAGCGCATTCCGCTCGCCCGCGCCGACGATCGTGTGGGGCACATCGGCCGGGCAGTGGAAGAGATCCCACTGCTTCAACGGCCGCTCCTCGCCTTCGACGATGAGCAGGCATTCGCCGTCGAGCACGAGGAAGTCCTCCTGCATGCTCTCTCGGTGGTACATCGCCATCGGGACGCCCGGATGGAGCACGTTGACGTTGATCCCGAGCTGCTGGAACCGCGCCTCATCCCTCCCCTCCCACGGGCAGTAGGCCCCGAGGGTGCCGTCGAACCAGCGGGCGTCCTTCGCGTTGAGGACGAACCAGCCTGCGCCCTCGGGCATGACACCGCCGGTCTCGACCGGGACGAGCCGGGCCTCCGTCATGTCCGGATCCTAGAGTTGCCCGGCCGTGCTCGTCATCCTCGCCCTCGCCGCCGTCCTCGCGTGCGCCCTCGCGGCGGTTGTCGTGCGCCGACGCGGCCGCGCGCCCGAGCCGGTTCGCGTGCTCGCCGCCGCTGCGCCTGCGCCCGCGACGATCTCGGGCGACGTCGATCCGCTCGCGGCGCTCGACGCGCTGCTCGCCGAGCTCGAGCGGACGACCGTCCGGATCGACGGCGCCGACCGTCTCGACGACAGAGGCCGTCCGCGAGCTCGACCGGCTCGCCGAGACGATCGCCGCCGCAGCCGAGTCGTTCTAGAACGCGTTCGGCACGCGCTCGAGCCGCCCTCCGCGGACGGCGACGACGTCGAAGCCGACGACGAGCCCGTCGAGCTCCGGCCGCGCCGCGAGCCACGACGACGCCGCGCGCCGGAGACGACGCTGCTTCTCCGGCGTCACCATCTCGAGCGGATCGCCGAAGCCGCGGCCGCCCTTCTCCTTCACCTCGACGAAGCGCAGCTCGCGTCCGCGGCGCGCGATCAGGTCGAGCTCGTTCCCGCCGGCCCAGACGTTGGCGCCGAGGATCCGCCAGCCACGCAGCCGGTACCACCACAGCGCACGGCGCTCGGCCGCCCCTCCGCGGCTAGCGGCGGTCTCGTGGCCGTAACAGAGAGCCTGGAAGCTGAGCCGGTGCACCGCCGTCGGGCCGCGCTCGCGCACGACCGCCGAGTGCCCGGCGTGATGTAGCCGACGTGGCGCGCGAACCCGTACGCCGGATAGAGCGCGTCGAGCCTGTGCATCAGCCGGTCGCGCGTCACCTTCGCGACGATCGACGCCGCAGCGATCGCCGCGCTCTTCTCGTCGCCGTCGACGACCGCGGTGTGCTTCGGAGCGGCCGGCCCGAGCCGGAAGCCGTCGACGAGACACGCGTCGGCCGGCGACAGTGCCTCGAGCATCGCGCGCAGTCCGGCGAGGTTCGACTTGTGCAGCCCGTTACGGTCGATGTCGCCGGGCGGGATCACGCGCACCGCGATCTTCTCCGCGCACGCGAGCACCGCGTGGAAGAGCTCCTCGCGCCGCTCCTCCGAGCACTGCTTCGAGTCGTTGAGATACGCGAGCGGGCGCACCTTGTGCTCCTTCAGCGAGCCGTAGTCGAGCAGAACGCCTGCGACGACGAGCGGGCCTGCGAGCGAGCCGCGACCCGCCTCGTCCGCCCCGGCGACGAACCGCGCGCCGAGATTCCGGTCGAAGCGCAGGAGCCGCTGTCCGGTCCGCTTCATCTGCACGCGACAATAGCGCGCGCCTCAGCGGGTACCCGTGCGTGTGACGAAGTTGCGCGGAAGCTGCGAGCTACGCGGGAGAGACCGGCTCGGCCTCGGCCTCGACGGGAGCCTCTTCCGGCTCCTCCGTCTCGGTCGCCTCGGCCTCGACCTCGGCCGGCTCCTCGACGGTCTCCTCGACCGCCTCGGGCTCGACCTCCGCCTGCTCGTCCTCGACGGGAGCTTCCTCGTCGACAACCGGCTCGAGAACGTCCGGCTCGATCGTCTCCGGCCGCGCGGTGCCGTAGCGCATCTCGCGGACGCGCGCCTTCTTGCCGACGCGGCCGCGCAGGTAGTAGAGCTTCGCGCGGTTCACGTCGCCGATCGCCATGACCTCGATCTTCTCGATCTTCGGCGAGTGGAGCGGGAACGACCGCTCGACGCCGACGCCGAACGACTGCTTCCGCACCGTGAAGGTCTCGCGGACGCCGGATCCCTGCCGCTTGATCACGATGCCCTCGTAGACCTGGACACGGCGGCGAGCGCCCTCGATCACCTGGAAGTGGACGCGGACGGTGTCTCCCGCCTTGAAACGGGGGACGCGGCGCATCTGGGCGCGTTCGATCGAATCGATGATGTTGCTCATGGCAAGGGGCGGCCAGAGGCCGGAGGCCAGGTTAGCGAAAACCGATCCGGGTCGGCGGCCAATAGACGAAGAAGACCTCGCCGATCAGGTTCTTCCGCGGCACCGACCCCCACTTCCGGGAGTCGCAGGACTCGCCGCGGTTGTCGCCCATGAAGAAGTACTCGCCCTTCGGGACGACCCACTCCTTGTCGACGTTCCCGGCGTGCTGGACGTCGTCGAGGCGCCTCGACGGCTGGATGTACGGCTCCTTCAGCTTGAAGAAGTCCGTCCGTGCCCGTCTCCTTGATCCAGATGTAGCCGTGCTCGTCCTCCTTGACGGTCTCGCCGGGGAGGCCGATCAGGCGTTTCACGAACGTCCCGCCCTGGCCGCACGAGATCACCGCGGACGGCGGCGTGTTGAAGACGATGATCTGGCCGCGCTTCGGATTCTCGAAGTGGTAGATGAAGCGGTTCGCGAGCACGCGGTCGCTGAAGCGCGCCTCGCAGCCTGGCGCAGGCCGCGCGCAGTGGAGCGTCGGCTCCATCGACGACGACGGGATCCGGTAGGGATTCACGACCCACTGCTTGATCGCGAGGACGATGATGATCGCGCCCGCGATCGTGAAGACCCAGTCGAGGACGACGCGCGCGCCGTGCGGCAGATTCGGGAACAGACGGCCGAGTGGATCGTGCAACCGTCCCCGCTTCGGCTCCGGCGGCGGCGGGGACGGGGCGACAGGCCACGGCTCATGTTCCGGCTCGTGCCCAGGTCCGGCTCGCTCCCGGCTCGGCGGCGGTGCCGGCGGCTCCCACGAGTCCGTCATCGCACGTGCTCCTTTCGCCAGGCGTCGATCCGCGCGTGGTCGCCGGAGAGGAGCACGTCGGGAACCGTCCAGCCGCGGAAGTCCGGCGGCCGCGTGTACTGCGGGTACTCGATCGCGCCGCCGAGCTCCTCCGAGAAGCTCTCCAGCTCGCCGGAGCCTTCGGCGAGCGCGCCCGGCAGCCGCCGCGCGACCGCGTCGAGCAGCACCATCGCCGGCAGGTCGCCGTTCGAAAGGACGTACGGGCCGACGGAGATCGCGTCGCTCGCGAGGTGCTCGACGATCCGGTCGTCGAAGCCCTCGAACCGCGCCGAGAGCAGCGTCAGCGTCTCCTCCTCCGCGAGCTCCTCGACGATCGGCTGCGTCAACGGCCGGCCGCCCGGCGTGAGCGCGATCACGCGGTGCTCGGGCACGCCGCCGTACACCGCGTCGAGCGCGGCCGCAACGACATCGACGCGCAGCACCATCCCGGCGCCGCCGCCGTACGGCTGGTCGTCGACCTGCCCTGCGCGGAGCGGGGTCGTGTCGCGATAGCCGAGCAGCCGAAGCTCGAGCTCGTTGCCGAGCACGCCCGCGAGCGGCTGCTGCTCCGTGAGCCACGCGAAGGCGTGAGGGACGAGGGTGAAGACGTCGATGCGCACAGGCGGATGAGGTTATTCCGGTCCGGCGAAGCCGGTTGAGACAAGAATTCGCCTGCCGCCGAGATCGACCTGCCGCACGCAGGCCTCCACGAGCGGCAGCAACAAACCCGAGTCGAGCTCGAGCACGTCGTTCGCAGGGTAGTGGACGACGTCGCTGACGACGCCGAGTACCCGCCGCCCCCTCCTCCTCGACGACGAGGCCGACGAGCTGGAAGTGGTAGTACGCGTCGTCCTCCAGCTCCGGCAGCGTGTCGCGCGGCACCGCGAGCGTCGCGCCGCGCGCGACGCGGCGGTCGAGCCGGATCACCGGGCGGCCGCCGGAGCCGCGCCGCGAGCCGACGATCTCCGCCGTCTCGCCGTCGACCCAGACGGTGGCGCCGCGCGCGAACGCCTCGTCGCGGTCGCTCGGGCCTTCGACGAAGAAGGAGCCGTCGATCCCGTGCGGCTTCCCGACGCGGCCGATCGGGACGAGGTCAGAGGCCACGTTCGGTGAAAATGCCGCAGGGCCTCGTCGCGCCCCGCCGGCGAGGCCGGCTCGCCGTCGTACGCGGTGCGCCGATGCTCGAGGTCGAGCAGCCAGTACGCGCCCGGCTCGTCCTCGTACGGCATCCCGACGCTGCCGGCGTTGACGACCCGCGTGCCGCCGATCGTCCGGTCGAACTGCATATGCGTGTGCCCGCAGACGACGACGTCCGCATCGACGTCCGCGAAGATGTCGACGAGGCGCTCCTCGGGCGTCTCCTCCGTGAAGATGTCAGTGTCGTTGCGCGGCGTCGCGTGGCAGTAGAGAACACGCTCGATCTGCACCGTCGGCGGGCAGGCCGACGAGGAACGTGATCTGCGCGTCGGAGAGTCGCGCGCGCGTCTCCTCGACCACCTCGGTCGGCGCGAGCCCCTCCTCGTTCGGGTCGAGCTCGCGGTCGGCGTTGCCGCGCAGCCAACGGACGCGGTCGCCGAGGCTACGCAGGCGGTCGACGACCTCCGCCGGCTGTGGCCCGCCTGCGACGACGTCGCCCCCGACGACGATGGTCGCGTCGTCCGCGACCTCGTTCAGCACCGCCTCGAGTGCCGCGAGGTTCCCGTGGATGTCGTAAAGCGCCGCGACGGGCACGAGTGCCTAGCCGACGATCTCGAGCTGGAGCCGCCGGCCCGCCTCGACGCCTCCCGCGCGCACGAGCGTCCGCAGCGCGCGGGCGATGCGCCCCTGGCGGCCGATCACCTTGCCGACGTCGCCCTCGGCGACGTACAGCTGGAACACGAGCGAGCCGTCGTCGCCCTCGACCTGCTCGACGCGCACGGCGTCGGGCTCGTCGACGAGCCGGCGGGCGAGCTCCTCGAGCAGCTCGCGCACTACTTCTCGATGCCCTGCGTCTTCAGGAGCTTCGCCACCGACTCGGTCGGGAGCGCGCCCTTCGCGAGCCACGCCTTGACCTTGTCCTCGTCGAGCTCGATCAGCGACGGGTTCATCTGGGGGTTGTAGCGGCCGACGATCTCGATGAACTTGCCGTCGCGCGGCGAGCGCGAGTCGGCGGCCACGACGCGGTAGATCGGGTTCTTCTTCGAACCGATCCGCGTCAGTCTCAACTTCACAGCCATTCGGATTACCTCTTTGTTCGCTTCTTGCGTTTACTGGACGACTTGCGTGTGGCGCTCGGGCGCGGCTTGCCGCTCGGCATCCCCGGCGCCTGACCCTGAAGGCCGGCGAGCGACGGCATCTTGCCTGATCCCATCGACTTCATCATCTTCGCCATCTGCTTGCGGGCCTCGATCAGCTTGTTCACCTGCTGGACGGAGGTGCCGGAGCCGGCGGCGATCCGCTGCCGCCGCGACCCGTCGATGACGTGCGGGACGCGCCGTTCCTGCGGCGTCATCGAGAGGACGATCGCCTCGACGCGGCCGAGCTCGCGCTCGTCGACCTGGTCGAGACCCTCCATCTGCTTGCCGACGCCGGGGATCATCTTGAGCACGCCCTGGAGCGGCCCCATCCGGCGGATCATCTTGTAGGACTTGAGGAAGTCGTCGAACGTGAACTCGCCCGCCATCATGCGGCGCTCGAGCTCCTCCCGCTCGTCGTCGGCGACCGCGGCCTCGGCGCGCTCGATCAGCGTCAGCACGTCGCCCATGCCGAGGATCCGCGAGGCCATCCGGTCCGGGTGGAACCACTCGAGCTGGTCGAGCTTCTCGCCGACGGACGCGAGCTTGATCGGCTTGCCGGTGACCGCCTTCACCGAGAGCGCTGCGCCGCCGCGCGCGTCGCCGTCGAGCTTGGTCAGGACGACGCCGTCGAAGTCGACCCGCTCCTGGAACGCCAGCGCGACGTTCATCGCCTCCTGCCCGGTCATCGCGTCGAGGACCAGCAGCACGTTCGTCGGCTTCGCCTCGCGGCGGATCGCGGCGAGCTCCTCCATCAGCGGCTCGTCGATCTGGAGGCGGCCGGCGGTGTCGAGGATCACGACGTCGCGGCCGTCGGCCTGCGCGCGCTCGATCCCGCTCCGGACGGCCTGCACCGGGTCGGCGCGCTCGTCGGCGTAGACGGGGACGTCGACCTGCGCGCCGAGCTGGATCAGCTGCTCGATCGCGGCCGGGCGCTGGAGGTCGGCGGCGACGAGCGCGGGCTTCCGGCCGTCGTTCGCGAGCAGCAGCGCGAGCTTGCCGGCGGTGGTCGTCTTGCCGGAGCCCTGGAGGCCGGCGAGGAGGATCGTCGTCGGCGGGCGCGGCGAGAACGCGAGCTTCGAGTCGAGCCGGAGCCCATCAGCTCGGTCAGCTCCTCGTGGACGATCTTCACGACCTGCTGGCCCGGCGTGAGGCTCTTGGCGACGTCCGCGCCGAGCGCGCGCTCGCGGACGTGCGCGACGAAGTCCTTCACGACCTCGAAGTTGACGTCCGCCTCGAGCAGCGCCAGGCGGACCTCGCGCATCGCGCGCGAGATCGTCTCCTCGTCGAGGGTCCCGCGCCCGCGGAGGTCGCCGAGAGCGCTCTGGAGCTTGTCCGAAAGCGTGTCGAACACCGCAAATCAGTGTACTGACGCCGTTTGCAACGTCTGCCACACTTCGATCCATGTCCTCCGCCGCCGTCCGGAAGACCGTGAGCGTCCTCTTCTGCGATCTCGCAGGCTCGACCGCGCTCGGCGAGCAGCTCGACGCCGAGTCGTACCGGGCCGTGATGGCGGAGTGGTACGAGGCGATGCGCGCTCCCGCTCGAGCGGCACGGCGGAACGCTGGAGAAGTTCATCGGCGACGCGGTGATGGCCGTCTTCGGCATCCCGCAGATCCACGAGGACGACGCGCTCCGCGCCGTGCGGGCGGCGGTCGAGATGCGCGAGGCGCTCGGAGCGATGAACCGCGAGCTCGCGGAGACGCGGCCGGCCGGAGCTCCGGGTGCGGATCGGCGTCAACACCGGCGAGGTCGTGGCCGGGGACGAACGACGGCTCGCTCGTCGCCGGCGACGCGGTGAACACCGCGAAGCGGCTCGAGGAGGCGGCGCGGCGCGGACGAGATCCTGATCGGCGAAACGACCCGCGCGCTCGTGCGAGACGCCGCGGAGCTCGAGCCGCTCGGCGAGCTCGCGATGAAGGGGAAGTCGCTGCCGGTTCCGGCCTGGCTGGTGCGCGACATCTCCGCCGACGGGGCCGGCGTTCGCCGCCGCACGGACACGCCGTTCGTCGACCGGCTCGACGAGCTGTCGCAACTGCGGACGGTCTACCGCGAGGCGGTCGCGGAGCGAAGCTGCCGGCTCGTCACCGTCCTCGGTGTCGCCGGGATCGGGAAGTCGAAGCTCGCGGCGGAGCTCCTGGAGGCGACCGGCGGCATGGCGACGGTGCTGATCGGCCGCTGCCTACCCTACGGCGAGGGGATCACGTTCTGGCCGGTCGTCGAGCTCGTCCGCGCGGCAGGCGGTGCCGACGCGGTCAACCGCGCGCTCGCGGACGACGAGGACGCCGCGGCGGCGCTGCTCGGGCTGCTGGAGCCCGAGACGGCGGCGACGGCGACGAGCGACGAGATCTTCTGGGCCGTACGTCGTCTGCTCGAGAGGCTCGCCGCCGACCGGCCGCTCGTCGTCTGTCTCGAGGACATCCACTGGGCGGAGCCGACATTCCTCGATCTGCTCGAGTACCTCGCGGGGTTCATGCGGCACGTGCCTGTGGTCGTGCTCTGCCTCGCGCGCCCGGAGCTCGCGGAGCTGCGGCCGGCCTGGCTGGCCGGCGGGGTCGTCCGGCTCGAGCCGCTCTCGGAGCGGGACTCCGAGACGCTCCTCGACGGCCTCGGCGCGCTCGACCCGGACGCGCGCGTCCGGATCCGTGACGCGGCCGAGGGCAATCCGCTCTTCGCAGAGCAGCTCGCCGCGCTCGCCGCCGACGGCGGAGCGGCGTCGCTGCCGCCGACGATCGAGGCGCTGCTCGCGGCGCGGCTCGACCGGCTCGAGCCCGAGGAGCGCACGGTGATCGAGCACGCTGCGATCGTCGGCCGCGAGTTCACGCGTGCCGACGTCGCCGAGCTGCTTCCAGCCGAGCTCCAGGCCGAGGCAGGCGCTCACCTCCTCGCACTGACGCGCAAGGATCTGATCCGGCCGGACGAGGGCGCGGGCCTGCGCGACGACGCGTTCCGCTTCCGCCACATCCTGATCCGCGACGCGGCGTACGACGCGATGCCGAAGTCGTTGCGCGCGAGCCTCCACGAGCGCCACGCCGACCGGCTCGAGACCGTCGAGCGCCGCGGCGAGCTCGAGGAGATCGTCGGCTACCACCTGGAACGGGCCTACCGCCTCCAGGGCGAGCTCGGCGCGCGCCGACCCGAGCCTCGGCGCGCGTGCCGGCGACCGTCTCGCGACCGCGGGTCGGCGCGCGCTCGCGCGCGGCGACGCGCGTGCCGCTGTGAACCTCCTCGGCCGCGCGGCGACGCTCTACGCCGACGACGACGCGCGGCGGCTCGAGCTGCTGCCGGAGCACGCGAGCGCGCTGATCCGCGCAGGTGAGCTCGCCGCAGCGGACGACGTCCTCGCCGAGGCCGCGGACCGCGCAACCGCGACCGGCGACGAGCGCGTCCGGCTCCGCGTGCTCGTCGAGCGCGAGTTCATCCGCAGCTGGACGCATCCCGAGGCCGGCAGCGACGGCCTCGTGCGCGTCGGCGAGGAGGCGATCGCCGGGCTCGAGCCGCTCGGCGACGACGCGGGGCTCGCGAAGGCGTGGTGGCTCGTCAGCGAGGCGTACTCCGTCGCGGGACACTGGCAGCAGCGCGGCGACGCCCTCGTGCGCGCGCTCGAGCACGCGCGCCGCGGCGGTTCCGGCGAGGCGGCGACGCTCGTCGCACTCCTCGCGCAGGCGCTCTACTACGGCCCGACCCCGGTCGACGAGGCGCTTGAACGATGCCGGGCGTTCCTCACCGAGGCTGGCGGCGACCGCGCGCTCGTCGCAGCGCTGCAGAGCACGCTTGCCGGGCTGCACGCGATGCGCGGCGAGTTCGACGAGGCGCGTGACCTGTACGCGCACGCCGTCGCGACGTACGCCGAGATGGGCCACGAGTTCCGCCTCGCGGCGCGGACGCTCGTCGGTGCCGAGATCGAAACCCTTGCCGGCGATCTTCCCGCCGCGGAGCGCGAGCTGCGCCGCGGCTGCGAGATCCTCGAGCGGATGGGCGACCGCGGAGTCCGCTCGACGTTGTCCGCGTACCTCGCGCGCGTGCTCGCGCTGCAAGGCCGGTACGACGAGGCCGACGAGCTCGCGCAGTTCAGTGCCGACACTGCTGGGAGCGACGACCTCGTGACGCAGGTCGTCTGGCGCTCGGCGCGCGCCATCGTGCTCGCGCACCGCGGCGAGCACGACGATGCCGAAGCTCTCGCGACGGAGGCGACGGCACTCGCCGCGGACACTGACTTCGTCGATCTGCGGGCGTCCGCGCTCGTCGCGCTCGCGGAGGTGCTCGGAGCGAACGGCGACGCGGCCGGTGCCGCGGACGAGGCCGCTGCGATGTACGAGCGCAAGGGCAACGTCGTGGCCGCCCGTACCGCGATCCGGCGCTAGCGCCTCCGCGCGAAACGGTTTATTGTCGCGTCTGCCACAAACCGGAGGTCGACATGGCTGAAGAACCTGTACCGACCCGTGGGAAGCAGCGCGACGGCACCTTTGTCGGCGAGTCGCCGAAAGACGTCACGAGTGCGATGAAGGACGCGTACGCCGAGGCGCGGAAAGACCCCGAGTACCACACCGGGACGTTGTCGTTCCACATCGAAGACATCTGGGTCACGGGAACAAACCCGATCAGCGAGTACATCGTCAAGGCCCGGCCGATCGGCGGCTAGCCGCCGACGAGCGCGCGCGCGTAGTCGCGCGCGTCGAACGGCCGAAGGTCGTCGAGGCCTTCACCCACGCCTACGAGCTTGACCGGCAGGCCGAGCTCGTAGGCGATCGGAATCGCGACGCCGCCCTTCGCGGAACCGTCGAGCTTCGTCAGTGCGACTCCCGTGACGCCCGCCGTCTCCGCAAACAACCGCGCCTGCTGGAGTCCGTTCTGGCCTGTCGTCGCGTCGATCACGAGCAGCGTCTCGTGCGGTGCGCCGTCGATCCGCCCGGCGATCACGCGGCGCACCTTCGCCAGCTCCTCCATCAGGTTCGTCTGCGTGTGCAGGCGGCCGGCGGTGTCGACGATGACGACGTCACGGTTGCGCGCGTGCGCGGCCTCGATCGCGTCGTAAGCGACCGCGGCCGGGTCGCCGCCGCGCTCCGAGCCGACGAAGTCCGCGTTCGCGCGCTGCGCCCAGATCTCGAGCTGTTCCTCCGCCGCGGCGCGGAACGTGTCCGCGGCCGCGACGACGATCGAGTGGCCGTGCTCCGCGAGCTTCGCCGCGAGCTTGCCGATCGTCGTCGTCTTGCCGGTGCCGTTGACGCCGACGACGAGGATGACCGTCGGGCCGTGCGTGAGGTCGATCGTCGGCGGCTCGCCGAACAGCTCCGCGATCTCCTCTGCGAGCGCCTCGTTCAGGTCGCCGAGCTCGCCGCGCGCCTCGAGCCGTCGCACGAGCTCCGCCGTCGCGCGCACGCCGACGTCGCCCATGATCAGCGCCTCCTCGAGCCGCTCCCAGTCCGCCGCGTTGCCCGGGTCGAACGCCGCGGCGGCGAGCTCGCCGGTGAGCGCGCGGCGCGACTTCGAGAGCGACTCGCGCAGCCGCGAGAACATCCCGGCCCGCTCCTCCTCCGGCTCGGGTGCGGCATCCGCCTCCCCGAGCAGCTCGCCCAGCTGCGCGCCACGGGCGGGACGATGCCGTACCGACGGCCGGGGCCAGGCCCCGTGACGGAAGTGCGCCGTCTTCGTCACGGTCGCGGATGACGACGGTGAACCATGCGCGTTTACGCCCATCGCGCCGCGACGAAGTCGCGAGCTTTCGTATTGGGGCCTGGCCCCGGTCTCCTTCGGCTACGCCGCGCTGACCGCTTCCGCGTCCTCGCGCGGAAGGCGGCGGGAGACGATCTGCGAGATGCCGTCGCCGCCCATCGTGACGCCGTAGAGGACGTCGGCGGCCTCCATCGTGCGCTTCTGGTGCGTGATGACGACGAACTGCGCACGGTCGGCGTAGTCGCGCAGCAGCGCGACGAAGCGGCCGATGTTCGTGTCGTCGAGCGCGGCCTCGACCTCGTCGAGGAGATAGAACGGGCACGGCCGCGCGAGGAAGAGCGCGAAGAGGAACGAGATCGCCCCGAGCGCCTTCTCGCCGCCGGAGAGCAGCGAGAGCCGCTGCACCTTCTTGCCCGCAGGGCGCAGCTCGACCTCGATACCGGGGTTCTCCTCGTCGTCCTCGGGCATCGTCAACTGGAGCCGGCCCTCGCCGCCGGGGAAGAGCGTCGCCGCGACCTCGTGGAAGTGATGCTGCACCGCGTCGAAGGTCTCGGTGAACCGCGTCTCGACCGTCTCCTTCAGCTCGGCGCTGAGCTTCTCCAGCTCCGTGAGGCTCTGTTCGAGATCGGCACGCTGCGTCGCGAGCTCGTCGAGCCGCGCCTTCTCGGCATCGTGCTCCTCCTTCGCGAGCGGATTCACCTGGCCGAGCGACTCGCGGCGGCGCTCGAGCCGGTCGATCCGCTCGGCGAGCTCGTCGCGGTCGTCGCCCTCGGCGGGCTCGTCGGCGTCCGCGTGCTCGAGGCGGCGGCGCGCTTCATCAGCCTCGGTCTCGATGCGGGCGACCTCGACGTCGATCGCGGCGGCGCGCTCGGATGCGGCGGACAGCTCCTGCCGCAGCTCGACCTCGGCCGCGCCGAGCCGGCGCAGCTCCTCGCCGAGCTCGCCGGTGCGCGTTGCGCCGGCGTCGACGCGCGCGCGAAGCGGCGTCTCGAAGCGCGCTGCGGCGACGGCGGCCGCGGCGAGTGTCTCGTCGAGCCGTTCGGCGCCGGAGAGAACGCGGGCGAGCTCGTGCGGGCGCGCACGGCGGCGGCCGGCGCGGACGGCGGCGTCGATGCGCGCGGCTTCGGCTGCGCGCGCGAGCTCGCCCGCCGCGGCGGCCTCGGTCGCAGCGGCGTCCGCCGCGGCCACGAGCGAGTGCGCTTCGGCGCGGAGTGCGTCGATCTCTCCGCCGGAGTCGTCGGCGGTGGTCGCTCCGCCGAGGCGGACGAGATCGCGTTCGGCGGCGGACGCGCCTTCGGCCGCGGTCGCGAGCTCGCGCCGTAGCGCGCTCTCGCGCTCGCCGAGCGCGCGCAGCGTCGCGCCGAGCTCCGCGGTGCGCTCCGACCCTGCCTCGCCGCGCGAGCGCAGCGGCGCCTCGACGCGGTCGACGGCGCGATCGAGCGAGTCGAGCGCCCGCTCGAGCCGGCGTGCCGCAGCGACGAGCGCGCGAAGTGTCTGTTCGTCCGCGCGCCGGATCCGCAGCCGCGGTGCCGCCGCCGCGAACGCCGCCTCCGCAGCCTCCGCGCGCTCCTCTGCCGCGTCCGCCTCGCGCTCCGCGAACTGCGCCTGCTCGGCGAGACCGCGCGCTTCCTCGGCGAGCGCGGCGCGGCGCGCCTCGAGCTCGAGCAGCACCGCCTCGGCCGTCTCGCCGGCGAACCAGAGCTCGCCGCGCTGCGGGTCGTAGCCGTAGCCGTCGCGCGTCACCGCGGGCACCTGCGACGCCAGCAGCTCGTCCTTCTCGACGACGGGCAACTCGGCGACGAGGTCGCGCGGGTCGCGTCCCGCGAGCACGCGCAGCGAGCCGAGCCCGGCAGCGGCAGCGCGCTCGAGAAGCTCGAGCGCGGACTTCGCGTCGTCGGCGACGAGCGCGGATGCGCGCGGGCCGAGCGCCGCCGCGACGGCGCGCTCCGTTCCCGGCTCGATGCTGAGCATCGACAGCGCGAGCCGCTCGCCCTGCTCCGCGAGCGCACGCGCAGCCGGCGGAATCCCTTCGCGCTCCGCGAGCGAGCGCTCGAGCGTCGCCAGCCGCTCGTGCGCGGTGAGCGTCCGCTCCGCGAGCGTGTCGCGCTCGTGCGCCGCGGCGCGCGCGGCGGCACGCGCGAGCAGCGCGTCGCGCTCGAGCTCCTCCGGCGACGGACCGCCGCGCGCGGCGTCGGCCTCGCGCCTCCGCAAGCTCCGACTCCAGCCGCGCGATGAGCCGCACCGCCGACTCGCGCTGCACGGCGAGTCGCGCCGCGCGGCTGCGCAACTCGTACGAGACGGACAGCGCCGCCTCGCGTTCGCCTGCTGCGCCGGTCAGCGTCTCCTCGATCTGCGTCCGCTCGGCGAGCACGACGTCGAGCCGCTCCTGCGCCGACGCCTGAACCGCCCGCTCGGCGCCGAGCAGCCGCGCCAACGCGCGCCGTGCGCGCTCGAACCGCGTCTCGCGCTCGACCGCCGCGACGCGCGCGACCTCGGCCGCCCCGTGCGACGCCTGCTCGAGCCCGGCCGTCTCCGCACCGGGATCGCCGGCGTCCGACTCGGCAGCGGCAAGCTCCGTGCGCACCAGTTCGAGCAGACCTGTCGTGGACTCGCGGCGAATATCGAGGCGCTCGGCGGCGCTGCGCAGCCGGTACAGCGCCTGCATCGCCTGCTCGCGGCGACCCGCTGCGTCGGCAAGCTCCTCCTCCGCCCCGCCCCGCTCCGCGAGCACGGCTTCGAGCCGCTCTTCCGCAGCGCGGCGGACGAGCCCGGCCGCGGCTTTCCGGTCGCCCGCATCGGCGAGACGGCCGTCGAGCGCTTCGAGGTCGAGCTGCGCGAGCCGCGCGCGCAGCCGCGCGAGCTCGTGGCGAAGCTTCTCGGCGCGCTCGGCGGCCGTGGCCTGCAGCGCGAGTGGCCGCAGCCGCTTCCGCACCTCGTCCTCGAGATCGCGCGCGCGCTCGACCTGCACCGAGACGCGCGCGAGCTTCAGCTCGGCGCGATGCCGCCGCGCCTTGAAGCGGCCGAGACCCGCGGCCTCCTCGATCAGCGCCCGCCGTTCCTCCGGCCGCGACGCGAGGATCGCCTCGACCTTCCCCTGGCCGATGATCGAATGCATCCCCTGACCGAGGCCGAGGTCGGCGAGCAGCTCGACGAGGTCGATCCGGCGAACCGGCGTGCGGTTGACGAGGTACTGGCCCTCGCCGCCTCGGTGCAGCCGCCGCGCGATCGCGAGCTCGGAGTACTCGAAGTCTCCCGCGCCGTCCTGGTTGTCGAAGAGCAGCTCGACCTCGCAGAAGTCGGCCGGCCCGCGGCCGGCGCCTCCCGCGAAGAGCACGTCGTCCGGCTTCTCGGCGCGAAGCTCGTTCGGGCTGAGCGAGCCGGCGGCCCAGCGGATCGCGTCCGCGACGTTCGACTTCCCCGATCCGTTCGGCCCGACGATCACGCCGACGCCCCGGTCGAGGCGAACCTCGACCGGGTCGGGAAACGACTTGAAGCCACGGAGCTTTACCGCGCGAAGATGCACGCGAGGGGACCCTACCGGCCCTCACGGACGGCTACGACGACGTGCCCGCGGCGACGAGGAGCTCGCACGGTCCGACGAAGCCGCCAGGCCCGTCGAACTGTCCGAGTGCCTGCTCCGACCTCGTCCCAGGCGGCGTCCCGCTCGGCCTGCGGCAGGCCCGAGAGCATCTGGTGGAGCGCCCCGAACGACTCCCGCTCGAAGCGGGCGCACTCGGCGGACGACGCCATCCGCACCGGTGCCTCGACGGCGCGGACGACGACGTCGGTGAAGCCCGCATCCTCGAGCTCCGCCTGGAGCACGCCGTCGGCGCCGAGGCTGAACGGCCCGGGCGACCCGGGCACCGGCGGCGGCAGCTCGGCTAGACGCCGGATGATGCCGACCGGCACCGAGAAGAAGCCGTTGCGATCGGGCGTCGAGTAGACGATCGTCGCGAACCGGCCGCCCGGCCGCAGCGCGGCCCGGATCCGGGCGAGCGCGCCCTGCCGGTCCGGGAAGTAGATGAGCCCGACGCGCGAGATCGCCACGTCGAACGACCCCGGCTCGACGTCGAGCTCCTCGCCGTCGACGGCATGCGTGCCGACGTTCGCGAGCCCGGCGCGCCGCGCCTCGCCGGCCGCGAACTCGAGGATGCGCGGCGAGATGTCCGTAGCGAGGACTGCGCCGTCCGGCCCGACCCGACGCGCCGCCGCGAGCGTCTGGCCGCCGGTGCCTGCAGCGACGTCGAGCACCCTCTGCCCCTCCACCACTCCGGCGAGGTCAAGCATCAACTCGGTCGCCTCGCCGAGCCACGCCTCGAGTGCGGGCCCCCACGTGTGCCACGCCTCGGCGGCGTCCTCCCACTGCTGCCGTGTCGTGTCCTTGTACGCCTGTGCGTCGAACGCTGCAGCGGACATGTCGTTCCTCCTACATCTCCTCGATCCAGCCGAGCAGGTCGTCGCGCGACACCGAGTCGACGAGCGCCGGGTGGTCGGTCCGCATGTGGTCGCGGATCGTCCCGATCACCTCGTCGTCGGTCTCTCCGACCGCGACGTAGCCGCACTCGCACTTGATCTGCTTGGCCATGACGACTCCTTTGTAGGAAGTGGAACTTGGGGCTATGTTGGCGCGGAATTGGCGGACGTCAAGATCCAGCTCTGCGGCCGGCTCGCGATCACGGTGGACGGCGACCGCGTCGAGGCGCAACTGCCCGGACGGCAGGGCCGCCTCCTCTTCGGGTATCTCGCGCTCAACCGCCTCCGCTCGGTCGACCGAGCCGAGCTCGTCGAGGCGCTGTGGCCCGACGGCCACGACGGTGGGCTCGCGCCGCTCCTCTCGAAGCTGCGGCGCGTCGTGCCGCTCGACGGGACGCGGCTCGCGCTCGAAGGCGCGTGGGTCGACATCGAGGCCGCGTCGGACGCGCTTCACCGCGCGGAGTCCGCGCTCGCGCAGGACGACGCCCGGCGCGCGTGGGCCCCGTCGCAAGTTGCGATGTTCACCTCCGGACGGATCTTTCTCGCCGGCGAGGAGGCCGACTGGATCGACGACGAACGGCGGCGCCTCGGTGAGCTCCATCTCCGCGCGCTCGAGGCGTATGCGGGCTGCACGCTTGCGATCGGCGGCACCGAGCTCCGCGCGGCGGTCCGGGCCGGCCGCGAGCTGACGCGCGTCGAGCCGTACCGCGAGTCCGGCTGGCGCATCCTCATCCGCTCGCTCGCCGCGGAGGGCAACTCCGCCGAGGCGCTCCAGGAATACGAACGGCTGCGGACGACCCTGCGTGAGGACCTCGGCGTCGCGCCGAGCGCTCCGACGCAGGAGCTCTACCGCGAGCTGCTCCGCTGAGCCGCCTCGACGCGCGAGAAGAACGTGTCGAGCAGCGCGAGGTAGCTCTCCGTCTGCTCGACGTGGGCCATGTGCGAGCACCCGTCGAGGATCACGAGCTCCGAGCCGCGGATGCCCTCATGGACGGTGTGCGAGATCGCCGGCGTCGCCTCGTCGTGCTCGCCGCTGACGACGAGCGCGGGCACCGAGATCTCGCCGAGCCGCGGGACGACGCTCCACTCGCGCAGCGTCCCGGTGACGTGGAACTCGCTCGGCCCATTCATCGTCTCGTAGACCTCGCGCGACAGCTCGGCAAACGCGCGCGCGACACACGCCGGGAACGGGTCGACGAGACAGACGTGACGCTTGTAGAAGACGAGGCACGCCTCCTCGTACTCCGGCGAGTCTGTCGTCCCGGCCTCTTCGTGGCGTGTCAGCGTCGCCTGGACGTCGTCGGGGAGGAGCGCGCGCAGCCGCCCGGTTTCCTCGACCCATTGCGGGATCGACGCCGGAGACGACGCGAGCACGAGCGACGCGATCCAGGCGGGCCGTGTCAGCGCGACCTCCAGCGCGAGCATCCCGCCCCACGAGTTTCCGAACAGGTGCACGCGCTCGAGGCCGAGCGCCTCGCACACCGTGTAGACCTCGTCGACGAACAGCTCGACCGTCCAGAGTGACGGATCGTGCGGCTGCGACGACGCGCCGCACCCGAGCTGGTCGTAGAAGACGGCGCGGCGCCCGCCGGCGGCGATGCCCTCGAGCGGCTCGAGATACCAGTGCGTCGCGCCCGGCCCGCCGTGCAGGCAGAGCACGGGGAGCTTCCCCTCGTCCTCGCGCGCCCCGACGACGCGGTACCACGTCTCGAAGCCGCGGAAGGGGATCCGTCCCTCGACGGCGGCCGGGCTCACGGCGCCGCTTCGGCCCCGACGCGCTCCAAAGCGCCGCGCGCGGCCTCCTGCTCGGCGGCCTTCTTCGAGCCGCCGCTGCCGACTCCGAGCTGCTCGCCGCCGACCATCGCGGCGCATGTGAAGTGGCGGTCGTGCGGCGGCCCTTCGGCCGACAACACGACGTACGCAACCTGCCGGCCGGTGCGCGCGAGGGCCTCCTGGAGCTCGGTCTTGTGATCGACGTGGCTCGTCAACGCGTACTCGATCCGGTCGACGAACGCCTCGACGACGGCCGGCTCGATCGCGGCGAACCCGTGCTCGAGGAAGAGCGCGCCGAGCGCCGCCTCGAGGAGTGCCGCGAGGACGTTGCGGTTCCGCGCGAGCCGGTCGAGCTCCTCCGGCGGCGTGTCGGCGGCGTGCTCCGCGAGCCGCGCACCCAGGTCGAGCTCGCGGGCGACGACGGCGCAGCTCGCACGCGAGACGACGTGCGAGCGGATCTTCGCCAGCCGCCCCTCGGAGAAATCGGGGAACCGCGAGTAGATCTCATGCGCGATCGCGAGCTCGAGGACGCTGTCGCCGAGGAACTCGAGCCGCTCGTATGACGCCGTGCGCTCACTCGCCCACGACGAATGGGTGAACGCCGTCGCCGCCCGCGAGGGAGGCAGCGCGTCGATCAGCTGGCCGAGGCCGGGGTGACGCGCGCTGCCGCTACTGGTGCGACGTGACGTAGTCGACCGCCTGGCCGACAGTCGTGATCTTCTGCGCGTCCTCGTCCGAGATCTTGATCCCGAACTGATCCTCGAGCTCCATGATCAACTCGACGAGATCGAGCGAGTCGGCGTCGAGGTCCTCCTGGAACGACGCTTCCTCTGTGATCTCGCCTTCGTCGATCCCGAGCTGTTCCGTCAGGACTTCCTTGACCCGCTCGTACACTTCCTCGCGCGACGCTGCCATGTCACCTCAATCTGGTTCGGGGGCTGGAGCGGGCCGACAATAACACGACGAACCGGTCAGCCAGGCGCCCGAGTCGTCGCGGGAGCGGGCAACCGGGCGGCGAGGCGGTTTACGACGTCGTGCTCGACGCCCCTGGCGGCGAGCCGGACAGCGTTCGCGATCGCCTTCTGCGACGAGTTGCCGTGCGCGATCACGGCGAGGCCGCGGAGGCCCAGAAGGTAGGCGCCGCCGTACGTGTCGGGGTCGAGCCGGTCGCGGAGGCGCCGCGCCGCGGGCCGGATCAGCGCGCCGCCGAGCTTCCCCCGGGCGGTCGACTCGATCTCGAGGCGGAGCGCCTCGAGCAGCGTCCGGATCGCGCCTTCGAGGAGCTTCAGCGCGACGTTGCCGGTGAAGCCGTCGGTGACGACGACGTCGGCAGAGCCCGTGAGGAGGTCGCGGCCTTCGGTGTTCCCGGCGAAGTTGAGGTCGCTCGCGGCGAGCAACTGGTGCGCCTCGAGCGTCAGCTGGTTCCCTTTCTCCGGCTCCTCCCCGATCGAGAGCAGCCGCACCTCGGGGTTCGCGATGCCGAGCATTTCCTCGGCGAAGACGGCGCCCATCGTCGCGAACTGGAGCAGGTGCTCGGGCCGCGCGTCGGCGTTCGCGCCGCCGTCGAGGAGCACCGTCGGGCGCTGCGACGGAATCGGAATCGCGATCGCGGGCCGCAGCACGCCCGGCAGCCGCCGCAGCTCGAGCAGCCCGGCCGCGAGCACCGCGCCGGTGTTCCCCGCGGAGACGACCGCGTCGGCGCTTCCGTCGGCGACGGCGCGAACGGACGCGACGAGCGAGCTGTCCGGCTTCGCACGGACGGCCTCCGCGGGCTTGTCGTCCATCTCGATCACGCCGACCGTCTCGATCAGCTCGAGCCCGTGCGTCTCGATTCCGGCCGACCCGAACAGGATCGGCGTCAGCGTGTCCGAGCGCGCGTCGAGCGCACCCGCGACGACCTCCTCGGGCCCCCGGTCCCCGCCCATCGCGTCGACCGCGATGCGCGGCATTAGCGCCCCGTCGGGCAATACATGTCTGCCTCCGGCCCGCGATCACGCGGCGCGCTGCGGCGTCCTCGGTCGCACCCGTAGGTCAACCTACGAGTGCTCCCTGCGTCCTTGCATCGCTTGGTGCTCCCGACCCGGAGGCTGGACGGCATTGCCCGAAGGGGCGCCTTACGGCGCGTCGATCCGGAGCGGCTCGACCTCGCGGCCGTTGTACGTGCCGCAGGTCGGGCAGAGGTGGTGAGGCCGCTTCGGATTGCCGCACTGCGGGCAAACGTTCACGCGCGGCGCGGAGATCGCATGCGTCGCGCGACGCTTGTCGCGGCGGGACTTCGAGGTTTTCCGCTTCGGGACGGCCATAACCGGCGGCCAGTATAGCCGCGCCGCGCAGGAGCGCTGCGGCCGGGTACCGTCCAGGCATGGAGAGACGGACGCTCGGACAGGGCCTCGAGGTCTCGGAGCAGGGGCTCGGGTGCATGGGGATGTCGGCCTTCTACGGCGCGACGGACGAGGACGAGTCGATCGCGACGATCCACCGCGCGATCGAGCTCGGGATCACGTTCCTCGACACCGCGCAGCTCTACGGGCAGGGCGCGAACGAAGAGCTCGTGGGCCGGGCCGTCCGCGGCCGGCGCGACGAGGTCGAGATCGCGACGAAGTTCTGGGGCTCCGTGCAGCCGGACGGAAGCCGCCGTGTCGACGGCACGCCCGAGTTCGTCCGCTCCTCGATCGACGGCTCGCTCGAACGCCTCGGCGTCGACCACGTCGATCTCTACTACCAGCACCGCGTCGACACGGAGACGCCGATCGAGGAGACCGTCGGCGCCATGGCGGAGCTCGTCGCGGCGGGGAAGGTTCGCCACCTCGGGCTCTCCGAGGCGTCGCCGGAGACGATCCGGCGCGCGCACGCCGTGCATCCGATCACAGCGCTCCAGTCCGAGTACTCGCTGTGGACGCGCGACCCCGAGGGCGAGGTGCTCGACACCTGCCGCGAGCTCGGCATCGGGTTCGTCGCGTACAGCCCGCTCGGCCGCGGGTTCCTCGCAGGCCGCTTCAGCTCGCCGGACGAGCTGAACGACGACGACTTCCGACGGACAAACCCTCGCTTCACGGGCGACAACCTCGAGCGAAACGTCCGCCTCGCCGAGCGCGTCCGCGAGCTCGCCGCGGCCAAGGGAGCCACGCCCGCGCAGCTCGCGCTCGCGTGGGTGCTCTCGCGCGGCCCGGACGTCGTTCCGATCCCCGGCACGAAGCGGCGCGCGTATCTCGAGGACAACGCAGGCGCCGGAGCGGTCGAGCTGACCGCCGACGACCTTGCGCAGCTCGACGCGGAGTTCCCGCCGGGCGCGGCCGCCGGCGAGCGCTACTCCGACATGTCGGGCGTCAACCGCTAGAGCGGCGCAGCTCTTCGAGCGCGGCCCAGCGCGAGTCGGTCTTCTCCTCCTCGTGCGTGTGCGGCTCGGCGTTGAGATCGCGGCCGCAGACCTGGCAGAGCCCGGCGCAGTCAGGGCGGCAGAGGATCTTGTCCGGCAGCGCGAGCGCGAGTGCGTCCCGGGCCCAGGAGGAGAGGTCGAGGTTGTCGGCCTCGACGTACGGCGACACCAGCTCGTCGTCGCCGCCGGGGTTCGTCGCCTGGTACTCGCGCGCGTTGACCGGCTGCTCGAGCGTCGCGTCGGCGAGGCAGCGGAAGCACGGGCCGCTGAGGGTGACGCGGAACGACAGCTGGAAGACGGTTCCCGTGGTCGCCTTCGTGATCGTGAGCTCGGCAGGCGTCGGGTCGGGCTCCGGAACGTATTGCTGGCCGCCGAGCAGGAGCGGTTCGAGCTGCACCTCGACGGACTCGCGCAGCTGCTCGCCGGTCCGGAGCCTCGCGTTTCGGAGGTTGAAGACAGTCACCCTCCGAGGGTACCGCCTGTCTACACGGGGATCCGGCGGAGCTCGGCGAGCTGCGGCACGGAATGGACGGTCGCGATCTGTGCGTCCTTGCCGCGGATGTAGTGCTCGAGCGACTCCTGGGTCGGCTCCGTGTCCGTCCGCTCCTGGGCGAAGAAGAGCATGCCGACCGACGCGAGGATCACGAGCCCGGCCGAGATCTCCTTGCCGCCGATGTGCTCGCCGATGAAGGCCCAGCCGAGGATGACCGCCACGCCTGGGTTCACGTATGCGTACGTCGAGAGAAGCTGCGTGCCGACGTTGTTCAGGAGCCAGCCGTACGCGGTGAAGGCGATGATCGAGCCGAAGACGACGAGGTAGAGCAGCGCGGCGGCCGACGCGGGCGAGATCGCGCCGAGATGAACGCGGGAGAGCTCGCCGGTCGCGGCGCCGGCGACCGCGAGCATCGCCGCGGCGCAGAGCAGCTGCATCGCAGCCGCGAGCGCCGGCTTCGTCGGGAGCGGCGCGACGCGCGCGTAGACCGAGCCGACGGCCCAGGCGAGCGCGGCGACGAGGATCACGATCGTGCCGATGACGTCGACATGGCCGCCGGGTCCGACGAGCAGCGCGACGCCGACGAGGCCGGTCGCGATGCCTGCGACGGCTCCGAGCGGCAGTCGGATCCCGTGGACAAAGCGGTCGAGCAGCGCCATGAACAGCGGCACGCTCGCGACGAGCAGGGCCGCGTAGCCGGTCGGCACGCGCTGCTCGGCGAGCGCGATGCCGCCCGTGTCGATCACGAGCAGCAGCCCGCCGATGACCGCCGCGGCGCCCCACTGCCGCCGGCCCGGCCGCTCGGCGCGCACGTCGCCGCGCCAGACCGACCAGCCGTAGAGGAGCAGCCCGGCGATCAGGAACCGCACCGAGAGCATCAGCAGCGGCGGCAGCGTCCGGTCGGCGACCGAGATCGCCAGATACGTCGAGCCCCAGACGAGGTAGATGGTGCCGAGTGCCGCCGCGCGCTTCACTCTCCCACCCTGCCCGCTCCGGTTCTATTAGTGCAAATCGAGCTATGATTCGAATCGATTATGAAACGTGATCAATTCCTCGGAGTCGAGCTGCGCCACCTCGCGGCGCTGGAGGCGGTCGCGCGGACGCGCTCGTTCGGCCGGGCGGCGCGCGAGCTCGGCTACACGCAGTCGGCGATCAGCCAGCAGATCGCGCGGCTCGAGCGCGCGGTCGGCCAGAAGCTCGTCGACCGGCCCGGCGGGCCGCGCCGCGTCGACCTGACCGAGGCGGGCCGGCTGCTCCTGCGCCACGCCGACGCGATCGTCGCGCAGCTCGACGCCGCGCGGGCCGACATGGCGGCGCTGGCCGAGGGCGCGGCGGGGCCGCTCCGGGTCGGGATCTTCCAGAGCGTCGGCGCGCGCATCCTCCCCGGCCTCCTCCACCGCTTCCAGGCGGAGTGGCCGAAGGTCGAGGTGCGCGTCCGCGAGGAGACCGACGCGGCCGACCTGCTGCGGCTGCTCGAGCGCGGCGAGCTCGATCTCTCGTTCGCCGATCTCCCTCTGCCGGACGGGCCGTTCGAGTTCGCGGAGGTCCTCCGCGACCCGTACATGCTGCTCGTCGGGTCGAAGTCGGACCTCGCCGAGCGCGGCACGACGGCGCGGCTGCGCGACCTCGCCGGACGGCCGCTCGTCGGCTGGCGGAGCAGCGATGACCTCGAGCGCTTCCTCCGCGGGCACGTCCCGGACCTCGACGTCGTGTTCCGCACGGACGACAACGGGACGCTGACGGCGCTCGTGGCCGAAGGGCTCGGCGCCGCTGTCGTGCCGCGGCTCGTCGTGAACCCGCGCAACCCGGCCGTCGTCGGGCTGCCGCTGGGATCGCGGATCCCGCCGCGCGTGCTCGCGATCGTCTGGCACCGCGACCGCTACCGCTCGGCGGCGTCGCAGGCGTTCGCCGACCTCGCCTGCGAGCTCGGCGAGGCGTTCACCCGCCGCCAGGACGCCGCTAGCGCAACGTCCAGCGCTGCGGCGGCCAGTACGTCGCGACGACCGGCCCGACGAACGCCGAGCGCTTGACCGGCCCCCACGTGCGCGAGTCGCACGAGCCGGCGCGGTTGTCGCCCATCATGAAGTAGTCGTCCTTCCCGAGCCGCGGAAACGTCTTCGTCTCGTTGATCACGCGGTCGGCGAAGGAGACGTACGGCTCGGCGAGCTTCTTCCCGTTGATGAAGACGATGCCGTTCCGCTCCGAGACGACGTCGCCGGGCAGGCCGATCACGCGCTTGAGATACGTGCCGCCCTCGCTGCACATCGTCTTCGCGGCGGCGGGCGCATGGAACACGGCGATCTCACCGCGCCGCGGGTCGCGGAAGCGGTAGACGAACTTCGCGACGATCACGCGGTCGTTGAACCGCGCGGAGCAATACGCGGTCGGTTTCGCGCATTCGAGCGTCGGCTCCATCGAGCCGGTCGGGACGCGGAACGGCTGCGCCACCTCGGCCTCGAAGACGAGGATGAACGCGGCGGCGAGCCCGAGCGTCACGATCCATTCGACGACCGTTCGGCGCATCGACCCAGGTTAGACGGCGCCGCCGCGGACGGCGCGGGCGTAGCGGTCGACCGACCGGCGGACAACGTCCTTCCCGTTGCGCGGCACGAGCCTCCCCCACCAGGCGCCGTGGATCGTGTCGAAGTCGAACGGCTCGAGCGCGTCGCCGATCCGGCGCACGGCCGCCTCGCCGAGCGGGATCAGGTTCGGGTAGCTGTACATGAACGAGACGTGCGTCCGGTCCGGGACGACCTGCACGACGTCGCCGGAGAGAAGCGCGCGCCGCTCGGCGACGTGGAGCACCTGGCCGCCGGCGAAGTGGCCGCCGCAGCGGACGAGCGTGAGCCCGCCGCCGAGCTCGAGCGTCTCGCCCTCCCAGAAGACGACTCGTTCGTCCGGGCGCATCACCCACTCCGCGTCGTCCACGTGCAGGTGCACGGGACAGTCGAACCGCTGCGCCCACTCGACGAGCGCCGAGTAGTAGTGCGGATGCGAGATCGCGATCGCGGCGAGTCCGCCGTTCGCCTCGACCTCGCCTGCGGTCTCGTCGTCGAGCAGCGTGATGCAGTCCCAGAGCAGGTTCGAGCCCTGCCACGGGACGAGCAGCGCGCGCTGGCCGATCGCGAACGACGGCTCGGTTCCGATCCCGATGAAGCCGGCGTCGTCGCGGATCCAGTTGCCGTGGTCGGCGCGGAGCTCGGCGAGTGTCGTCCAGCGCTGGCCGTCGTCGGGGACGTACTGGCGCGCGTCCTCGCAGATCGGGCATCGCGGCGGGGAGACCTCGCCGAACTGGACGCCGCACGCGCGGCAGACTGCTAGCTCAGTAGCCGAGATCGTCGACGCTGCCGTCGATCGGACCGACCCCGGCGACGACGGTCTCCTGCGAGCGCTCGTTCAGCCGCTCGCGGCCGCGCTTCACGGCGACGAGGAACTTGTCGAGGTTGACCTCGAGCGTCGCGAGGATGTTGTCGGCCCAGTCCTCCATCTCGAGCTTCGTCTCGCGGGCCTGGCGGCGCGCGTCGTCGACGATGTCCTGAGCCTGGCGCTCGGCGATCTTCACGATCTCGGTCTGGGACGCCTCGCGGACGGCCTGCTCGCGCGACTCGGCGAGGAGGCGGTCGACCTCGCGCTTCGCCTCGGCGAGCATCTCCTGCCGCTCCTTGACGATCCAGCGGGCCTGCTTGATCTCCTCCGGGATGGTCGCGCGCATCTGGTCGAGGATGTCGTAGATCTCCTCGCGGTCGATGCGGACCTGGTCGGTGAGCGGCACGGCCTTCGCGTTGTGCACGAGGTCGTCGAGCTTGTCGATGAGTACGAGGACATCCATGTCAGGAATTCTAACTTCCGCGGGCGACGGTCCAGTCCTGCGACCGCCGAGTCAGGCCGTAGCGCGCTCCAGGAGCCAGGCGTGGACGTCGATGACCCGGTTCTCGTAGAGCGTGAGGTGACCGTCCTCGGCGGTCAGCCGTGCCTCGACACCGGGGATGTGGGCCGCGAGCCAGTCGACGTGACCCGGTGGGACGAACCGGTCCTGCGCTCCCTGCCAGATGAGAACCGGGACCGCGATCGCACCGAGATCGACCCGCCACGGGCTGACGAAGGCGAAGTCGTCGTCAAGCCAGCCGTCGACGCCGGGTGCGAGGCCGTCGGCCATCGTCGCGTACAGGGCGTCGGCGTGCTCGTCCGTGAGGACGGCGGCGTCGGGCTCGCTGAGCAGCGTCGCGAGCCCGTCGCGGAGACCGGCAGGGCCGCCCGCGACGAGCCCGGCGCCGAACTCTTCGAGCAACGGGCGCAGCGTCGACTCGCCGGCGACCGCCGCCGCGAACTCCGCCACGTTGTCCTCGCCCATGCCGGCTGTCCAGTCCAGCCCGTCCGCGTCGTACGGCGCCGGCGACGCGAGGCATGCAGCTGCGACAACGCGTCCGGGAAGCAGCGCGGCGCACGCGAGCGCGTGCGGGCCGCCGCCGGAGATCCCCCACGTCGCGAAGCGGTCGATCTCGAGCGCGTCGGCGATCGCAAGCGCGTCGGCCGCCACATCGACGACGGCTCGGCCCGCGTGCCGCGACGAGCCGCCGTAGCCGGGGCGGTCGGCGCAGAGGAGTCGTATCCCGCGCCGCACAGCGTCCTCGACGTGCGGCCGGTAGAGGACGCCGCTGCCGGGCGACCCGTGATGGGCGAGAACGGGGAAGCCGGCCGGGTCACCGCCCTCGTGCAGGCGGAGCACGCGGCCGCCGTCCGCCGCGATCAGGTGCTCCGTCACTCGCCCGGATTCTCCGGCGTTCCCGGGCGGCCGGCCGGGAAGAGCTCCTTGAAGCGAACGGCCACCGGTTTCGGGACGAGCGCCGAGACGTCGCCGCCGAACGCCGCAATCTCCTTGACGCCGCTCGACGAGACGAAGCTCACCTGCGGGCTCGCCATCACGTAGAGCGTCTCGACGTCGGGTGCGAGGTGCCGGTTGAGCTGGTTCATCTGGTACTCCCACTCGAAGTCGGAGAGCACGCGGAGCCCCTTCACGATCGCCTTCGCCTCCCACTTGCGCGCGAACTCGACGACGAGCTCGCGGAAGACGTCGATCTCGACGTTCTCGATGTGGCCGAGCGCATGGCGAAGAAAGTCGACGCGCTCGTCGATCGAGAACATCGGCTCCTTGTGGTGCGGGCTGCCGACGACGCCGACGACGACGCGGTCGAAGATCCCGGCGGCGCGCGCGATCACGTCGATGTGCCCGTTCGTGACGGGGTCGTACGACCCGGGGCAGATCGCGGTGATCACTCGGCCGCCTCGAAGAGCGTCACGCGCGCCGCGCCGTACTTGCGCGACGTGATGAGCGGCAGCGGCAGTTCGGGCTCGATGCGCGCGTCGGTCTCCACGACGAGGATCCCGTCGTCGGCGAGGATCGCAGGGAGGTAGCGCGCAAGCTGGGGTTCGAGGTCGGCGTACATGTCGTAGGGCGGGTCGACGAGGACGAGATCGTACTTCCTGCCGGCCGAGGCCTCGACCGCGAGGGCCGCGGTCGCGTCCTGCCGGAGGACGCGGGCTCCGGTGAGGCGCAGCTTGTCGAGGTTCTGCTCGATCGCGCGGACGGCGTCCGCGTCGTGCTCGACGAAGACGGCGCGGGTCGCTCCGCGGGACAGCGCCTCGAGCCCGAGCGCGCCGGAGCCGGCGTAGAGATCGAGCACTGACGCGCCGTCGACCGGGCCGACGAGGTTGAAGACGTTCTCGCGAACGCGATCGGACGTCGGCCGCGTGTCGAACCCGCGCGGGGCGGCGATCGTGTGTCCTCTCCGGGAGCCGGCGATGATCCGCATCGAAGCGAAGCTTAGGATCCGCAGGTGGCGACGTTCTGTCTGGTGCACGGTGCCTGGCACGGCGGCTGGGCCTGGGAGCCGCTGCGGGCCGAGCTGGAAGGGCGCGGACACCGTGTCGTCGCCCCGGATCTGCCGTGCGAGGACCTCGAGGCGGGAGTCGCGGAGTACGCGGTGGTGATGCACGGAACGGACGACGCGATCGTCGTCGGGCACTCGCTCGGCGGATTGACGATCCCGCTCGTCCCGGCGCGCCTTCGCGTCTTCCTCTGCGCGCTCGTCCCTGGAGCGAGCACGGAGGACGCATTCGTTCCGGGCTTTGGCAACCCACGCGTTCGGGACGAGCTCGGTCGCTCGTACTATCCCGACCCTGCGGACGCCGCCCGCGAGCTTCAGTACCCGCCGGAGTTCGCAGAGCTCGCGACGAGGCTCCGCCGGCAGGCGCCGGTGGACTCGGCCGCGCCGGTGACGGGACCGCGCGCGTATGTCGTGTGCGGTCGTGACGCCGCGATCCGCCCGGAGTGGCAGCGCCGTGTCGCACGCGACGTGCTCGGCGTCGAGCCGATCGAGCTCGACGCGGGTCACTCGCCGATGCTCTCGCACCCGCGCGAGCTCGCGGACGAACTGGAGGGGCTGATCTAGGCGATCACGCGAGGCACGCGTCGTGACTCGACGACGCGACGCGAACGCGAAGAAGCGCCTGTCCCCCTGGATCGAGGACGGTGAGCGTCCCGGCGTCCAACGACGGCGCCAGCACGACGCCCGCGGCGAACTGGACGTTGTACGAGCCGACCGGAATCGACGAACGGCTCAGCTCGGTGGCGGTCGGCTCGTCGTAGACCCGAACTGTCCCCGAGCTGCCACTCGTCACGAACGCCCGCCCGTCGAGGAACGTCACATGTTGGGGGGGCTCGTCGGCAGGCAGGGTCCGCAACACGCGACCGGTGCGAACGTCATAGACGGCGATTGTCCGCGTCGAGCCAGACGTGACCCACGCGCGGCGGCCTCCGGGCGCGAAGCCGACGTCGTGCATCGGGAACGGCGGCACGATCGTCCCGACATGGCGCGGCCGCTCGGGCTGGGAGACATCGACCACGACGAAACGCGGCGAGGCGGTGCCGAGCCCGATCCAGAGCGTCCGTCCGTCCGGCGCGAGCGAGAGGTGGCGCGGCCAGAGCGAGAGCTTCACCCGTCCGACGATCTTGCGGCGGGCGAGATCCACCGTGGCGAGCTCGATACGACCCGAGTCGGTGACGAACGCGTATCTGCCGTCTCGGCTCGCGGCCGTGTACCGCGGCTCGACGAACGACTCGAGGACATCGACGACGGAGAGCGAGCGGCCGTCGATGAGCGAGACCTCGCCGAGGTCGGTGTGCGCGACGACCGCGAGCCGGCCGGCACGCTCGATGCTGCGCGGGTCAGGACGCGTTGGGATCCGCTCGCGAATGCGGCCTGTCCCGAGCTCGACGGCGACGACGTGCGCCTCGGTGTCCGCCGTGACGAGCGCGAGCGGTCCTGCGGCGGCCGCGAGCGCGTCCGGTACAGCGCGAAGCGCGAACGGCGCAGCCGCCGCGACCGCGAGAAACGCACGCCTGTCCATGACCTCTCTACGTCAGGCGAGAGCCGCGGGGTCCGTCCCCGCGAACAGCGCGTCGACCTCGTCCTGCAGCGGACCGGGCGACGGTGCCGATCGCGTCGGCGGCGGCGCGCGCACGCTCGAGCAGCTCGCGGTCGCGGGTGATGCGCGCGAAGCGAAGGTCGGAGAGACCGGACTGGCGTGTCCCGAGGAGCTGACCGCTGCGGCGAAGCTCGAGGTCCTTCTCGGCGAGCTCGAAGCCGTCGGTCGTGTCGACGAGCGCCTGGAGCCGCTCCTGCGCCGTCTCGGTCAACTCGTCCTTCACTCGCGACACGAGCAGGCAGTACGACTGCTCGGCGCCACGACCGACGCGGCCTCGCAGCTGATGCAGCTGCGCGAGTCCGAAGCGGTCGGCTTCCTGGACGATCATCACCGTCGCGTTCGGAACGTCGACGCCGACCTCGATCACCGTCGTCGCGACGAGTACGTCGAGCTCGCCGGCTTTGAACGCGGCCATCAGGTCGCGGCGCGCCGCCGGCTTCAGGCGGCCGTGGACGCAGCCGACGCGGAACTCGCGCAACTCGGCGCGGCGCAACCGGTCGGCCTCCTCCTCCGCCGCGCGCGCGACCGACGTCTCCGACGCTTCCACGAGCGGACACACGACGTACGCCTGGCGGCCCTCGCGCAACAGCCGCGCCAGGCGCGTGTACGCGGTCGACGCGCGATCCTCCGGAATCCAGGCCGTGACGACGGGCTTGCGCGACGCCGGCGGCTTCGCGATCGTCGACACGGCGAGGTCGCCGTACACGGTGAGCGCGAGCGTGCGCGGGATCGGCGTCGCGGTCATGTGCAGGACGTGCGGGCTCCGTCCCCCCGGCTCTGCTTGCAGAGCCGAGTCTTCCGCGGGCTCGCCGGGACTCTGTTCCGGCGAGCTTCCACGGCCGACGAGCGCCTTGCGCTGCTCGACGCCGAAGCGATGCTGCTCGTCGACGACGGCGACGGCGAGATCCGCGAACTCGACCTCCTGCTGGATCAGCGCGTGCGTGCCGACGGCGAGCTGCGCCTCGCCGCTGCGCAGCCGCGCGCGCACGTCCGCGTGCTGGCGCGCGGGCAGCGCGCTCGTCAGCAGCTCGCACGTGACGCCGAGCTCGAGACAGAGATCGGCGACCGTGAAGAAGTGCTGCTCCGCGAGCGTCTCCGTCGGCGCCATCAGCGCGCCCTGCCGGCCGTTCTCGACCGCGCGCAGGAGCGCGTACAACGCGACGACGGTCTTGCCCGAGCCGACGTCGCCCTGCAGCAGCCGCTGCATCGGAACCGTGCGCGCGAGATCCTCGTCGACCTCGCGGATCGCCTGCTCCTGGTACGGCGTCAGCGCGAACGGCAGCGACGTGCGGTAGCGCGCGATCAGGTCGCCCGGCTCGCCGAGCCCGGGCGCGATGCTTCGCTCGCGTTCCGCGGCGCGGCGCGCGATGCCGATCTGGAGTAGCAGCAGCTCGTCGAACGCGAGCCGGCGGCGGCCCGTCTCCGCTTCCGCGTGCGTCTTCGGCTGGTGAACCGCGGCGAGCGCGTCGCTGCGCAGCGGCAGCCCTTCGCGTGCGCGCAGCTCGGCGGGCAGCGGATCCCAGTAGTCCGTCACGTGCGGCAGCGCGGCCGTCACGAGCTCCCGAATCTTCTTCGGCGTGATCTCCTCGCTCGCCGAGTAGATCCCGACGAGCGCAGCCGGCTGCGGATCGAGCTCGTGCGAGCGAACGGCGAACGAGCCTTTGCGGACACTGCCGATCAGACGGACGCGCACGCCCTCGTGCAGCTGGTCCGCGACCCACGGCTGGTTGAACCACGTCGCCTTCATCCGGCCGCTCGAGTCGGCGACTGCCGCCTCGACGATCGTCAGCCGGCGGCGCGGCTTGCGCACCGAGACGCTCTTGACGGTCACGTCGATCGCGACCTCCTCGCCCTCGCCGAACAGACTCGCGATCGTCGCCGGCTCGACGTAGCGGAACGGTGCGTCCTCGAGCAGGTCGCGGATCGTCTCGAGTCCGAGCTTCGCAAGCCGCCGTTTCACCGTCGGCCCGACGCCCGGCAGCGTGTCGAGCGAGGCGGCGAGCTGCTCCGGCCGCGGCCGTCCGCGCAGGGCTGGCCAGGCCTGCGGTCGGTCCAGGCCTGCGAACACCGTCTGTCGACGGATTGCTGTCATCGTGCTCGGCGCCAGAGCGCCACAAACATAGAAGCCGGTCCGGACGGACCGCCGCGCCGGTCATGCGGCCGCGATCGCGGGCCTCGGCGCCGTCCGCGGCGTGAGCAGCCGGTAGAACGTGAGCCAGAGCACCGGCCCCGCGGCGACGAGTGCGAGCATCGGGCCGCCGAGTCCCTTGAGGTCGGTGCCGACCAGCAGCGCGTGCCCGAGTGCGAGCGCGAACGCGCCGAAGCTCAGGTAGTGCAAACGCCGCCAGCCCTTCTGGCCGATCCATTTCCGCATCCGGAAGGACACGGCGAGCATGACGCTGAGCCAGCCGCCGATCACGCCCATCGCAATCGCGCCGGTCTTCCAGGGTGCAGCGAACGGGACGAGCACCGCGAGAGCACCGAAGTGCAGCGTCGGGTCGAGAAACACGGCGACCATGTGCAGTCCGAGCATTCCGAGCCCGACCCACACAAGCGTCCGGTGCAAACCGAGCAGGGACTTCTGCCGTTTCGGCCCGAGCAGGCGGGTGCTCATCGCGAGCCCGAGCCAGACCGAGAGCGTCAGGAGCCCGAACGCGACGAGACCGGCCGCGCGCGCGATGAGCCAGGCGATCGGAAGCGTCGCCATCAGGCGGCCCTCACGAGGATCCGGCTTCGCGCGAGCGGAGGCGCGCCGAGCGGGAGCATGGCGCCGTCGTGCGGGATGTAGAGCGCGGAGATCCGCGGGTGCGCGCCGACGTGCGCGGCCGCGTCTGCGGCCGACGAGATGCCGAGCGCCGTGGCATGCGCCTCCGCCTCGGCTGCGTCGGGCGCGACGACGGTGACCGTCAGCGGCCCCGCGTCCGCCGGTGCGCCCGTCTCCGGATCGATCAGATGGTGAAGCGACCCGCCCGGACCGAAGCGGCGGACGTCGCGTCCCGACGTGGCGACGCCGCCGGAGTCGAGAACGAGCACGCCGGCGGTGGCGCCCCGCTGCCGCGGGTCGGCGATGCGGATCCGCCACGGTCCGTGCTCCGGCGTGTCGCCGCGAAGCGCGAGGTCGCCGCCGAGATCGACGAGGCCGCCGGGCAGCATCGGCCACGCGTCGTACATCGCGTCGAGCGCGCACGACGCCGCATAGCCCTTCCCGATGCCGCCGAGGTCGACGGCGGCGCCGCGCGCGAGCCGCACGAGTCCCGCTTCGTCGTCGATCTCGACCGTTGCGCCTGCGCGCCAGCCGGTTGCCTTCTCGGCCGGCCGTTCGACGAGCCGCTCGAACGACTGGTCGTAGCCGGCCGCGACGAGCGCGGGAAGCACGGTCGGGTCGAAGCGCCCGGCGGTGTCCTCGCGGGCGCGGAGCGCGAGCCGCAGCGCCTCGACGAGCCGGCGGTCGACGGCTGTCCACTCTCCCCCAGCAGCGTTCAGCCGGGAGAGGTCGCTGGCCGCGTCGAAGCGGGAGAGTGCGGCCTCGCACGCGGCGACCTCGGCGCGGGCCGAGGCGAGGGCGAGCCGTGCAAGACGGCCGTCGTGCGGGCCGGCCGTCACGGCCGCCTCGCACATCGTCCCGACGGCGCGGAAGGCGAGATCGCTCGAGCCGGGCGGTCATCGCACGACTCCCGAGGTCGAGGTCGTCCCGTGCGTCGCACCGAGCGCGCCGGACTGGACGACGACGAGTTGCTGCTTGCCGTTCGCGCCCTTGACGACGAGCGTCTGCGCTGCGGCCGGCGACGTCACCGGCGCGGCCGGGTGATGCGTCCAGGCGAGCACCGCGACGATCGCGAGCATCGCCCAGACGGAGAGAACGACGGCCCACACGCGTTGCATCAGTCTCCCCCCTCCCAGTTCGGCGTGGGCGCCGGCTGCACGGTCTGCACGGCCGTGGCCGGCGACGTCGACGCGAGCGTCGACGAGTGCGACATGCCGAGAATCGCGGCGCCGCCCGTGAGGACGGTCGCGGCGAGTATGGCGGCGAGTGCGAGAGCGGGACGACGGTTCATCGTGAGCCTCCTGACTGGGATACGTCCCCGTTCTACGCCGCGGTGCGATAAGGCCGGGCGAGTCGCCCGCGAGGATTCGGCCGCGAATCGGAAAGGTTTCGCTAAGCCGGGCGGAGACGGACGACCGCGTCGAGCCCGCCGCCGGGCGCGTCCGCGAGCTCGACCTCGCCGTCGTCCGCTTCGACGAGACGCCGGGCGATCGCGAGGCCGAGTCCCGAGCCGGTGTGGCCCGACCCGGCGCGCCAGAAGCGGTCGAACGCGCGCGCCCGCTGCTCGGCCGTCATGCCCGGCCCCTCGTCCAGAACATGGATCTCGATCCAGTCGCCGGCCGGGCGAACGGCGACGGTGACGGTCGTCCCGCCCGGCGCGTGGTCGAGCGCGTTCGCGACGAGGTTGTCGAGCACCTCCGTCACGCGCGTCGGAGCCGCCCGCGCCCGCGCGGCTCCGTTCGCGTCGGCGACGAGCGAGATCCCGCGCTCGACGGCGAGCGGTCGCCACGTCTCGACGCGCTCGCGGGCGACAGCGCCGACATCGATGCGTTCGGCCGGCGTCGCTCCCGCGTCTGCACGCGCGAGCGCAAGCAGGTCGTCCACGGTCTGCGAGAGGCGCTCGACCTCACGGAGTGCGCCGTCGAGGTCACGTCGTGCGTCGTCGCCCTCTGCGCGCTCGAGGTTCTCGAGCCGCAGCCGCAGCGCGGTGAGCGGCGTGCGCAGCTCATGCGACGCGTCCGCGACGAATTCCTCCTGCGAGCGGAGAAGCTGCTCGAGCTTCGCGACGGTCTCGTTGAACACCGCTGCGAGCGACCGCACCTCGGGCGGGCCGGAGTCCACGGGCGCACGCATCTCGAGATCGCCGCGACCGACGGCGGACGCCGCGTCCTCGAGCCCGCGAAGCGGACGAGTGATGAAGCGTGCGAGGCCGATCCCGACGAGCGCCGCAGCGGAGAGGACGATCGCTGCGATCGCGGCGAGCAACAGCCAATAGCGGATGATGCGCGCGTCGACTGCCGACATCGGGTACGTGATGCGGACCGCGCCGTGCACCACGCCGCTCGAGGCGATCGGCACGGCGACGTAGAGCAGGCGCGTATTGCAGCGTCGCCGACCTGCGCACGCCCGACGGGTAGCCGCCGCGGAGCGCCGCCCTGACTTCCGGGCGCGACGCGAAGCTCTCCCTCCCCGCCACGCGCGCGCTCGTGTCGACGAGCGCGTAGCCCTGCTTGTCGACGATCACGACGCGCGCACCCGTCCGCCGGGAGTAGTCGTACGAGATCTTCGCGAGCCCGAGAAGCTGCGCCCTGGACTGGGTTTGCACCGCGTCCTCCGCGTCCGCAGCGAGGACGGTTGCATCGTGCGCGACCTTCGCGACGAGGTCGCGCCGCTCCGTCCGCGCGTGCTGCACGCCGAGCGGCACCTCGAGCGCGACGAGCACGAAGAGCGTGACGCCGAGGTAGCCGAGGACGAGCCGCTTCGTCACGCCGGACGGAGGCGGAAGCCGACGCCGCGCACCGTCTCGATCCAGCCGGGATCGCCGAGCTTACGGCGGAGCGCGGCCACGTGGACGTCGATCGTCTTCGACGAGCCGTACCACGTCGTCTCCCAGACGTCTTCGAGAAGCCGGCGACGGCTGACGGCGGCGCCCGGGTCCCGCGCGAGCGCGGCGAGGAGGTCGAACTCCTTCGGCGTCAGGTCGAGCGGGCGGCCGTCGAGCTGCGCGCGCCGGGCGCGCTCGTCGACCTCGAGAGCGCCGACACGAAGTGGACCGTGGACATGCGTCTGCGCGGACGTTCGTCGCGTGACCGCGCGGATGCGCGCGATCAGCTCGCGGAGCCCGAACGGCTTGACGACGTAGTCGTCCGCGCCGAGCTCGAGCCCGACGACGCGGTCCGCCTCCTCACCGCGCGCGGTGACGACGATGATCGGCACGCTCGAGCGCTCGCGCAGCCGGCGGCAGACGTCGAGCCCGTCGGTGTCGGGGAGCCGGAGGTCGAGGAGCACGAGGTCCGGTTCCGCCGCCTCGAGCGCGGCACCGCCGGTCGCCGCCCGCTCGACGTCGAAGCCCTCGCGCCGCAGCCCGTCGACGAGCGGCTCGGCGATCGCGTCTTCGTCCTCGACGACCAGGATGCGCATGCCTCCATCGTTGCCACGCCGGGCGCCCGTCGCATCAGGTCTTTACCGAACCTTTGCCCATCGGCTCCCGAACCTTCGCGATTCGCTCGCCCGGCCCTGGCCTGACGCCCTCCTACCGTCGAGATATCGACCAGGAGGTGCCCGATGAGCAAGGTCAACGTCGCAGTGATCGCCGGTTTGCTGGCGCTCGCCGCGGTGCTCGGGACGATGGCGGCGACACAGACCGTCGGACTCGGCACAGCGCAGAAGCAGAAGGCGGATGTCGTCGTACAGACGCGCGTCGAAGCAGCTCGACGCGTACCAGGCGTCGTTGCAGCGCGCCCTCGCGAAGAAGCCGCCCGCGCTGCCCGCCGTCCGACCGACGGCTCCCGTCGCGCAGCAGCAGCAGCGCGTCGTCTACCGCCGTCCACCCACGATCGTGGTCGTGAAGCACACGCATCACGGCGACGACGGCCTACGAGTCGCAGGGGAACGACGGGGGCGGAGATGGTTAGCCACACCGGCCGGCTCTACTCGCTCGCGTTCGCGCTCGTCGTCTTCTTCCTCGTCTGGGTCGTCGTTGCCGCACATCCGTGGGGAACCGCGAAAGCCGATCCGCGGCTGAAGACGCTCGCAGTGCGCGAAGCGCAGCTCCGTCGCGAGGCGCACCTCGTGAACGCGGTCGTCGCCCGCCGCTGGGCCGCGTACCGCACCGCCCTCAAGGCGCGGCAGGCGCAGAACGCCGCGCGGCAGCTTGCGTCGGTGTCGACGAGCTCGTCGTCGGTGCGCGTCGTCACGCTTCCGCCGCTGACGATCACGAGAACGTCGTGATGGAGCGCCGCACGTTCCATGCGATGGGGACCGAGATGGAGCTGCTCGTCGATGCCGACGGTGCAGACGATGCGCTCGACGCGTCCGAGGCGGAGTTCCACCGGCTCGAGACGCTCCTCTCGCGCTTCCGCAGCGACTCGGAGCTTTCGCGCTTGAATCGCGAAGGCTCGCTGGAAGCCGGCCCGGATCTCGTGCGCGTCGTCGAGCTCGCGCTCGCCGCGCGCGAGCGAACCGGCGGCCGCTTTGACCCGACGGTGCACGACGCGGTCGTGGCCGCCGGATACGACCGCTCCTTCGAGGACATCGTCCCGGAGAGCCACGTCAGGTGCCAGGCACCGGCCCTGGCCGGCGGAGCCGTGTCTGTGCGCGGCTCGCGGATCGTGCTCGACCCCGGCGTCCACCTCGACCTCGGCGGAATCGGCAAGGGCTATGCGGCGGAACGGGCGGCCGAGCTGCTGGCGCTCGCCGGACCGTGCCTCGTCAACGCCGGCGGCGATGTCGCGACCCGCGGCGGTGCGTGGCCGATCGGTGTCGAGACAGCCGCCGCGTCGCTGACGCTGGAGCTGCGCGACGCGGCGCTCGCCACCTCGGGGCGCGACCGGCGGCGCTGGCGCCGCGGCGGCCGCGAGCTCCACCACCTGATCGACCCCCGCACCGGCGCGCCGGCGGAGACCGACCTCCTCCGGGTCACCGTCGTCGCGCCGGACGCGGTCGAGGCCGAGGTCGCGGCGAAGGCGCTCTTCCTCGCCGGCGCCGACGCCGCGGCCGCCGAGGCGGACGCCGCCGGCCTCGCGGCGGTGCTGGTCACGGACGATCGCACGCTTCTGACGGGCGGCCTCCGATGACGCACGACCCGACCTTCTGGCTGCTCGCGCGCGCAAGCGGCCTCACGGCGTACGTACTGCTGACCGGATCGGTGCTGGCCGGGCTCGTCGTCAAGTCGCGGCCGTTCGGTCGCGCGTTGAAGACCGCGTCTGCAACCGACGTCCACCGCTTCCTCGCGCTGCTCGGGCTCGGGATGCTCGTCGTCCACGGCGTCACGCTGACGCTGGATCGAACGATTCACATGCCGCCCGCCGCCCTCGTCGTGCCGGGCCTGTCGCCGTACCGTCCCGGCTCGGTCGCGCTCGGCGTCGTCGCGTGCGAGCTCGCGGCGCTGATCGTCGTTTCCTTCTCCGTCCGGCGGAGGATCGGCGCGCGCAACTGGCGCCGTCTCCACTGGGCGACGTACCTGATCTTCGCCATGGCCACAGCCCACGGAATCGCCGCCGGGACCGACTCGACGCAGCCGTGGGCATTCGGCCTTTACCTCGGGGCCGTGGGCGCAGTCGTCTTCGCCACGGCGTGGCGCGCGCTCACGAGCCCCACCCGCCCCAGTCCGATCAGCGAAAGGAGCACGTGATGGTCAGGATCATCATCGACCGTTCCCTGTGCAGCGGCTTCGGCGCCTGCGCCGAGCTCGCACCCGAGATCTTCGAGGTCGACGACGGAGGGCTCGTCTCCCTCCGCCGCGGCGCGAGCGACGACCCCGCCGTCCTCGACGCGGCGTCGGCCTGCCCGATGGCCGCGATCACTGTGGTCGAGGAGGAGGCGGCATGAGCCCGCCGACCACATTGATCGTGGGTGCCGGCCTCGCCGGCGCGCGGGCAGCCGAGACGCTCCGCGCGAACGGGTACGAGGGCCGCGTGCTGCTCGTCGGCGAGGAGCCCGTCGCGCCGTATGAGCGGCCCGCGCTCTCGAAGGAGTTCCTCGCGGGGAAGCGCGACGAGACGTCACTCCTCCTCCGCAAAACCGAATTCTGGGAGGAGCGCGGGATCGAGCTGATGCTCGGACGGCGTGTCCTCTCCGCGAATCCGCACCTCCGCGTCGCTCCGACCGACCGCGGCGACTATCTGCGCTTCGACCAGCTCGTCGTCGCGACGGGCGCGCGACCGCGCCGCCTGCCGCTGGCCGCGCCGGCGGGCGTGCACGAGCTGCGCACGCTCGCCGACGCACGCGCGCTCCGCGAGGACCTCGTGCCGGGCGCGAGCCTCGTCGTGATCGGCGGCGGCTTCGTCGGCGCCGAAGTCGCGTCGACTGCGCTCGGTCTCGGTCTCCGCGTGACGATCGTCGAGGCGGCGCCGGCACCGGTCGCGCGTGTGCTCGGCGACGAGGTCGGGCTCCTCCTCGCCGAACGCTGGCGCGCGCACGGCGTCGACGTACGACTCGGCACCGGTGTCGCGACGATCCGCTCGGATGCCGGCGGACGCGTCGACTCCGTCGTCCTCACCGACGGCGCGGTGCTCCGAGCCGACGCAGTTCTCGTCGGCGTCGGTGTCGAGCCGGCCGGCGAGCTCCTGCCGAAGCGGCCGGCGACGCACGTGCATCCGTGCGGCGACGTCGTCGGTCCCGGACACTGGACGGCTGCGGCGCTCGACGGCATCGCTGCCGCGCATACGGATCCTCGGCCTGCCGCTCCCGGCGCCGCAGCCGCACTACGTCTGGTCGGACCAGTTCGGCCTGCGCCTGCAGGTCGTCGGCTCGCCGCGACCCGACGACCCGTTCGAGCTCGACGGCGGCGGCGACTCGTTCGCAGTCCGCTACCTCGACGCGAACGGCACGGTCCTCGCCGGGCTGCTCGCGAACCGGCCGGCCGAGGCCGCGGAGCTTCGGCGGCGCCTCGCAGACGACGCGATACCGTTGGCAGCGTGAGCGGCAGACGCGTCTCCACGCTCGTGGTGGTGGGGCTGCTCGTCGCTGCGGCGGCGGTCTCGGCAGTCCTGCTCAATCTGGTGCTGCTCGGCCGGGCAGCCGCCCCGAACGACCCCGTCGGACTGCTCACGCCGCGCGCGCACCTTCCCGCTGCGCCGCAGTGGACGATCCGCCCGACGACCGGACCCGTGGAGGGCAACGGCGCGGACGACTAGATCGAGGCGTCCTCGTCGTCGAACCAGAAGAGGCCGACCGTTCCCGGTCCGCCGTGCGCGCCGACGACCGCGCCGAGCACTGCCTCGGCGTCGATCTGCGCGTGCGGGCGACGGTCGCGGATCATCTTCTCCAGCTCGACCATCCGCTCCGGCGCGTCGGCGTGCGCGATGCCGATGCGGAGACTCGCACCGTCGTGCGTCTGCGAGTCGAGCGCGTCGACGAACTCCTGGAACGCCTTCCGGTTCCCGCGCACGCGCTTCACCGGGAATCACCTCGCCGTCGCGGATCGCGAGGATCGGCTTCACGTTCAACAGCTGCCCGGAGAACGCTGCAGCGCGTCCGATGCGGCCGCCGCGCGCGAGGAACTCGAGCGTGTCGACGGTGAACAGCAGTCCGTGCGAGCTGCGGTAGCGGTCGATCAGCGCGTCGATCTCCTCGTCCGTCGTCCCGCGCTCGAGCCGCCGCTGGATCGCGAGGCCGAGCATCGCGATCGCGGCCGACGCCGTCTGCGAGTCGATCGTGCGCACGCGGTCGCCGCCGAGCTCCGCGGCCGCGGTGCCCGCGCTCTGGAACGTCCCGGAAAGGTGCGACGAGATGTGGATCGACAGGATCCGCTCGTACGCGCCGAGCTGCTCGTAGCAGGCGAGGAAGTCCGACGGCGTCGGCTGCGACGTCGTCGGCAGCGTCGGCGAAGACTTCAGCCGCTCGTAGAACGCGGTCGCGTCGAGGTCGACGCCGTCGCGGAAGCTCTCGTCGCCGAAGTTGACGTAGAGCGGAACGACGCGCCAGTTCGGAAAGCGCGACGCCGCGTCCGGGAAGTCGGCGGTCGAGTCGAGCACGATCGCCGTGTTGTCGGCGGTGAGGTTCACGCTCGTCCGGCCGCGCGCCGGATCGTGCCGACGATCGTCTCCAGCTCCTGGTCCTTCGTCAGGCACGCCGCCGCGCCGGCCTCGTAGAGCGCCTCGACCTCGCGCGCGTTCGCCTCGCCGGTGAGGCAGACGACTGCGACCTCCGGCGACGTCTCGCGGACGGCGCTCGTCGCCTGCACGCCGTCGAGCCCGGGCAGGCGGTAGTCCATGAGAACGACGTCGGGCGTGTACTCACGGCACGCGGACGCGGCCTCGCCGCCGTCGCCGACGGACGCGACGACCTCGACCTCGTCGCTCAATCCGAGCAGCAACTCCAGCGCCTCCCGGAAGACTGCGTTGTCCTCGACGAGCAGGATTCGAATCGGCGCGCTCACGCGCGGGCCATGCTACTCGGCCGACAGGAGCAGAGGGTAATGCGCCTGACCGCCGTCCTGGACGTCGACCTCGAGCGACGGATGGGCCGCGGCGATCCGTTCGAGGAGCCCGTCGAGCGGCTGCGGGTCGGCGCCCGTGAACAGCGTCAGCACGTCGCGCGGCTCGGCCAGCAGCTGCTCGACGACCGCGGCGGCGACGTCGTCGAAGCCTGCGCCGCCGGCGACCGGCTCGCCGTCGACGAGTCCGAGCCATTCGCCGTTGCGGATCGCGACGCCGCTCCATTCGACGTCGCGCGACGCGATCGTCACCTCGCCGGTCACGACCGCGTCGACCGCCTCGCGCATCTCGGCCGCGTTGTCCGCGGCGACGCGCGCCGCCGTCGAACGCGAGCAGCGCGGCGAGCCCGGCGGGAATCGAGCCGGACGCGACGACCTCCACCGGCCGGTCGGCATGCAGCGCGGCCTGCTCCGCCGCGAGCAGGACGTTCGAGTTGTTCGGGAGGAGGATCGCCTCGTCGGCGTCGAGCTCCGCGACCGCCGCGAGCAGGTCGGCCGTCGACGGGTTCATCGTCTGGCCGCCCTCGACGATGCGGATCGGGCCGGTCGCGGCGGCGTTCTCGAACAGGCGGCGGTTTCCGTCGCCGGCGACGACGGCGACGATGCCGGTGTGCGCGCGCTCGGTGGGCGTGTCCGGAACCGCCGCGAGCAGGCGCTCCTCCCGCTGCTGCGTCTGCTCGTGCATGTTCGCGATCTCGATCCGGTCGATCGTGCCGATCTGCGTGCCGAGCGAGAGCGCCGCACCGGGATCGTCGGTGTGGACGTGCACCTTCAATGCGTCCTCGTCGCCGACGACGAGCAGCGAGTCGCCGAGCTGCTCGAGCTGATCCTCGAGGCGCTCGCGGTCGAGGTGCTCGCCCTCGACGAGGAACACCGTGCAGTAGCGGTAGCGCGAGAGCTCCTGGTGGATCGCCTCGACGGTCGTCGGCTCGTCGGTCGGCGGCGCCTCCGGCACCGGCTCGCCGCTCACGGCCGCGGCGACGCCGCGCACGAGCTCGAGCAGTCCTGCGCCGCCCGCGTCGACGACGCCCGCGTCGCGGAGGACGGCGAGCTGCTCCGGCGTCCGCGCGACCGCGGCCTCGCCGCGGCGGACGAGCTCGATCAGCAGATCGCCGAGCGGCGACGTTCCGTTCGACCGCGCCTCCGCCTCTTCGGCGAGCTCGCGGATCACGGACAGCATCGTCCCCTCGACCGGCCGGCGCACAGCGCGGTACGCCGCGTCGGTCGCGCCGCGAAGCGCGCGTGCGGCGATCTGCGGGTCGACGCCGTCGAGTGTCTCCGCGAGCACGTCGGCGGCGCCGCGGACGATCTGCGAGAAGATCACGCCGGAGTTCCCGCGCGCGCCCATCAGCGCGCCGCGCGCGACGTCGCGCGCGAGCGACTTGCCGATCGGACGCGTGCGACTCCTCGACCGCGCTCGCGACCGCGCGCACCGTCAGCGTCAGGTTCGTTCCCGTGTCGCCGTCGGGCACGGGATAGACGTTGAGGTCGTCGATGCGGCGACGGCTCGCCTCGAGCGACGCGAGCGCGGCATCGACGACGCGCTGCACGGCGTCGAGATCCGTCGCCGCGGTCACTCGCTCCTCCGGACGTCCTCGATGTGCACCTCGACGGCGCGGACCGGCAGCCCGGTCAGCCGCCCGACCTCGTAGCCGACGCGGTTGCGGATCGTCGACGCGACCTCGGCGAGATTCAGCCCGTACTCGACGACGACGTGGAGGTCGATCGTGACACCGCCGTCGCCGTCGCGGCCGATCTCGATGCCCTGCGTCAGCCGGTCGCGGCCGAGCAGCCGGCGGACCGGCCCCTTGGCAGCCATCCCGACGACGCCGTAGCACTCGAGGGCGGTCTCCCCCACGATGTGCGCGATCGCGTCGCTCGAGATCGTGATGCTGCCGAGCGGGGACGAGAGCGTGTGCTCAGCTTCCACAACCCCATTTGACCACGGACCGGGCGCGACAGTTGCGCCCAGGTCGGGCTAGACGGCTTTGGTGACCTTGCCGGCCTTGAGGCAGCGCGTGCAGACGTACGCGCGCGTCGCCTTACCGGCGAGCACGACGCGGACGCGCTGGAGGTTCGGGTCGAAGCGGCGCTTGGTGGCGACCATCGAGTGGCTCCGGTGATTCCCGAAGCCGGGCTTCTTCCCACAGACTGCGCAGACCTTGGACATCGGCGGAGGATTGTAGCGGCAGCTAGGCCGTTTTCGCGCTGGCGCGGAGCTGCGCGAAGAGGTCGGCCATCTCGAGCGCGGTGCGGACGGCCTCGGCGCCCTTGTCCGCGCGGGCCATCGCCTGCTCCAGCGTGTCCACGGTGAGGACGCCGAACGCGACCGGCACGCCGGTCTCGAGCGCGGCGAGCTGGAGCCCGGAGGCCGCCTCGCCGGCGACGTAGTCGAAGTGGGCCGTCTCGCCCCGGATCACGCAGCCGAGCGCGACGATGCAGGCGTAGCGGCGCGTCTTCGCGAGCGCCATCGCACCGAGCGGCAGCTCGAACGCGCCCGGGACGGCCATGACCGTGACGAGCTCGCGGCCGACGCCGGAGCGCTCGAGCTCGGCGACGGCCGACTCGAGCAGCTTGTTCGTGACGTCGCCGTTGAAGCGTGCCGCGACGATGCCGACGCCGCGGCGACCGCCGAGCGGCGCGCCTTCGAGTACGGCGATGCCGTCGGGGATGTCGAGGTCGCCGGGGGCGTGGCCCGCGAGCCGAAGCACCGGCTCGGGCTCGGACTGCGGCGCAGCCTCGGCGTCGGGCGCCGCCGAGTCCTCGACGTCGAGGTCGTCGTCGTCCGCGTCGTCCCCGTCGTCGTCCTCGACCTCGTCCGGATCCTCGTCGTCGTCGAGCTCCGGATCGTCGAAGTCCTCGGTGTCCTCGGAGACCGTCGTCTCGCGGGCGATGACGACGTCCTCGACCGCGGTCTCGTCGACGGGAACCTCGCGTGCTGCTCCGCGCTGCTCTCCCGGCCAGTACTCGCTCGCGCTCACTCGTCCTCCGGCTCGAACTTCAGACCCTGATGGTGAAGCCTATGTCCGAGCTTATCCCGCTTCGTGGTCAGATAGCGGCGGTTCTCGTCGTTCGGCTGCGTCTCGATCGGCACCTGCTCGGTCACCTGGAGCCCGAATGCCTCGAGCCCGGACACCTTCTTCGGGTTGTTCGTCAGCAGTCGGATCGTGGTCAGGCCGAGCTCGGCGAGGATCTGGTTCCCGATCCCCCACTCCCGCTCGTCGGCGGCGAACCCGAGCGCGAGATTGGCGTCGACAGTGTCGAGGCCCTCCTCCTGGAGCTCGTACGCGCGGAGCTTGTTGAGCAGGCCGATCCCGCGGCCCTCCTGCGCCATGTAGAGGAGGACGCCGTTCGGCTCGGCGGCGATCAGCTCGAGCGCCGACTCCAGCTGCTCGCCGCAGTCGCAGCGCAGCGAGTGGAAGACGTCGCCGGTGAGGCATTCGGAGTGGACGCGAACGAGGACGTTCTGCGCGCCGGCGACGTCGCCCTTCACGAGCGCGACGTGCTGCTTGCCGGTCAGCGTCTCGCGGAAGAGCACGGCCGCGAACTCGCCGTACGCCGTCGGGAGCCGCACGGCGACCTGGCGCTCGACGAGCTTCTCGTGGCGGCGGCGGTACTCGATCAGATCGGCGACGGTGACGAGCTTCAGCCCGTGGACGCGGCAGAAATCGATCAGATCCGGGACGCGCGCCATCGTGCCGTCGTCCTTCATCACTTCGCAGACGACGCCGGCGGAGTTGAGCCCTGCGAGCCGCGCGAGATCGACGGCCGCCTCGGTCTGGCCTGCGCGCTGCAGCACGCCGCCCGCCTTCGCGCGCAGCGGGAAGATGTGGCCGGGCTGCACGAGGTCTGCGCCGCCGCGCGACGGGTCGATCGCGATCTGGATCGTCTTCGCGCGGTCGTGCGCGGAGATGCCGGTCGAGATGCCCTCGCGCGCCTCGATCGAGACGGTGAAGGCGGTGCCGTACGGCGTCTCGTTGTGGTCGGTCATCATCCGCAGCCCGAGCTCGTCGCAGCGCTCGCCGGTGAGGCAGAGGCAGATGAGGCCGCGGCCCTCCTTCGCCATGAACGCGATCGCCTCCGGCGTCGCGAACTGCGCGGCGATCGTCAGGTCGCCCTCGTTCTCGCGGTCGGCGGCGTCGACGACGACGACCATGCGGCCGCGCCGGATCTCCTCGACCGCCTCCTCGACGGTGGCGAACGGGCTCGGATCGGGGACGGGAACGACGCTCACGGGTTCATGGTAGAGGGCAGCAGCCGCTCCACGTACTTCGCCAGGACGTCGGCCTCGAGGTTGACCGCGTCGCCCGGCGCCAGGCCGCCGAGAGTCGTTTCGGAGAGCGTGTGCGGGATCAGTGCCACCGCGAAGCCGGCGTCGTCGAGCGCCGCGACGGTCAGCGACGTGCCGTCGACGGTGATGGAGCCCTTCTCGATGCTGTAGCGGAGGACCGCCTCCGGCGCGTCGACCCAGATCCGCGCGCCGTCGCCCTCCGGCTCGACCGAGCGAACTGCTGCCGACGGCGTCGACGTGGCCCTGGACGATGTGGCCGCCGAGCGGCTCGCCCGCGCGCAGCGCCGGCTCGACGTTCACCTCGGCTCCCGCTTCGAGGCCGCGCGAGCGCCGTGCGGCCCAGCGTCTCCGGGACGGCGTCGAACGCGAGCTGCGCGCCGTCCACCGCGACCGCGGTGAGACAGACGCCGCCGATCGCGACCGAGTCGCCGACGGCGACGCCGGACGCCGTCGCGGGTGCGTCGACCCTCAGGCGCAGCCCGTCGCCGTTCCGCTCGACGGCGGCGACCCGCCCCCGCTCCCGCACGATGCCCGTGAACATGGGAACAGGCTAGCGCCGCAGGCTTTGCGGTTTCCCCGCAGTGGGTTCCGCGCCGCCCGGTACAGACAGGGACGGCCCTGGACGGCAGGGTTGGTGTACCGCAGTGCGACTCCCTGCGGGGACCGGCGGAAGGGCGGCGCGAGCCGCCTTTCCGTCATCTGTCGTGAACGTATGCCTCGAGCAGGACGTCCGGGCCGACCCGGGTCGCCCGGAGGCGTGAGAGCGGGATCGTGTCGCCGAGCCCGTCGACGAAGCGCGGGCCGCCGCCGGCGACCGTCGGCGCGACGAACACGAGCAGCTTGTCGACGAGCCCCGCCGTGAGGAACGCCGTCGCGAGCGTCGGCCCGCCTTCGAGGAGCAGCGACTGGACGCCCTCGGCGGCGAGCGCACGCAGCTCGTCCTCGAGCGGCCCCGTCCGCAGCTCGAGCTCGGAGCCGTCCGGCAGCGGGCCGTGTCCGAACGCGAGCCGCCGCGGCTGGCGCGTCGCGCCGACGTCGCGCGCGTCGAGCCGCGGCGCGTCGGCGCGCACGGTTCCCATGCCGACGGCGACGGCGTCCGATGCAGCGCGCAGCTCGTGCACGAGCCGGCGCGACTCCTCGCCGGAGATCCAGCGCGAGCCCGGAACCGCGACCCGGCCGTCGAGCGTGACGGCGACCTTGTACGTGACGAACGGACGCGCGAGCGACTTCCACGTCCGCCACGCCTCGTTCTGCCGGCGCGCCTCGACGCTGTCGAGCACTTCGACGTCGATGCCCGCGTCGCGCAACCGAGCGACACCACTCCCGTCGACGACGGGATTCGGATCGAGCGCGCCGACGACGACGCGCGCCACGCCGGCCGCGACGACGGCGTCCGCGCACGGCGGCGTCCGCCCGTGATGCGAGCACGGCTCGAGCGTGACGTAGAGCGTGGCGCCGCGTGCGCGGTCGCCCGCCTGCTCGAGCGCGATCACCTCAGCGTGCCGCACGCCTGCGTACTCGTACCAGCCTTCGCCGACGGCCTCGCCGTCGCGAACGAGCACCGCGCCGACGAGCGGGTGATCCTCGACCTTGCCGCGTCCGCGCTCCGCGAGCTCGAGCGCGCGCTCGAACCAGTTCACGCGAGTGCTTGTACCAGCCGCCGGTATGCGCGCGGGAGATCTTCGCGGGAGAAGATCGCCGCGCCCGCGACGATCAGCGTCGCGCCGGCGTCGTAGATCGAGCGGACGTTGTCGTTGTCGACGCCGCCGTCGACCTGCACGTGAACGTGATCCGGCAGCGCCGCACGGAGCCGTTCGATCCGCCCGAGCGCCTCCGGCATGAACTCCTGGCCGCTGTACCCGGGGTGGATGCTCATGCAGAGGACGAGATCCGCGCCGGACGCAACCGCCGCGACGTCCTCCGGCTCCGTCTCGGGGTTGAACGCGACGCCGACGTAGAGCCCGTGCTCGCGTGCGGCGGCGATCGTCCCGGGAACGTCGTCGACGGCTTCATAGTGGAACGTGGCGCTGTTCCCGCCCGAGGCCGCGATCTGCGGGAAATGCCGCGTCGGGTTGTCGACCATCAGGTGGCAGTCCATGACGCCGCCCGCCGCGTGCACGACCGGCGCAATCGACTTCAGCACGATCGGCCCCATCGTGATCGGCTCGACGAAGTGTCCGTCGCCGACGTCGAAGTGGAAGACGCGCGCGCCCGTGCGCAGGAGGATCTCGGTCTGGTCGACGAGATGACCGAAATCAGCCGCGTAGAGGGACGGCTCGATCTCCACCGTCCGGATCCAGTCCTGCCAGGCCATGCCGCTCGTCGATCGTACGCCTCGCACCGGTCGTCGTCAGTCCTTCGCGAGCCGCGCGATGAAGAAGCCGGTCGTCCCGTGGACGTGCGGCAGCGTGAGCAGGAACTCGGGCCGCCGCGGGTGCGCGAAGGCCGGCCATTCGTCGCCGAGCGGAAGCACGCGGAGGCCGCTCGCCTCGACGACGGCCTCGTTCTCGTCGGCGTTCGGCGTGCAGACGGAGTAGACGATCGTCCCGCCGGGACGGACGCGTTCGGCGGCCGCGCGGAGGAGCGCGAGCTGGAGCTCCGGCAGCGGCTCCGCGCGCCAGCGGAGGTCGGGCCGCTGCGAGAGAACGCCGAGCCCGGAGCACGGTGCGTCGACGAGCGCGCGGTCGAAGCCGTCGAGCTCCGGCGGCAGCTTCGTTCCGTCCGCCTCGACGACGGTGACGTTGTCGGCGCCGAGCTTCGCGAGGTTCGCGCGGAGCTCGCTCGCGCGACGCGGGTCGAGCTCGACGGCAGTCACCGCGCCGTGCTGCTGCGCCGTCTTGCCGCCCGGCGCTGCGCAGACGTCGAGGACGCGGTCGCCGTCGCGCGAGTCGACGACGAGCCCGGCGAGCTGCGAGCCGCGGCTCTGCGGCCAGATCTTCCCGTCGGCGACGGCGAGGTCGTTCACGCGTTCGACGCGGTACGCGCCGGGGACGTCGGTCGGCTCGGCGCCGGCGGGCGGCTCGCCGCTGACGAGCCGGATCACGGTCTCGAGCGGCTCGTTCATCGTCCGCATCAGCGCGAGCGCATCGTCGCGGCCGAAGTCGCGTTCCCAGACGTCGTAGATCCAGTCCGGGTACGACTCCTTCAGCGGGCCATCCGGCAGCGCGGCGAGCAGCGGCCCGATGCCGTCCGCGACGCGGCGCATCACGGCGTTCGTGAACGGCACCGCCCGCTCGAGCCGCGCGCGACGGACGAGCTCGACCGACTCGTTCGCGGCGGCGTGCGGCGCGGTCTCGGTGTAGCCGAGCTGATACGCACCGAGACGAAGCGCGGCGCGCACCGGCGGGTCGAGCTTCGCGACGGGTCTCTTCCCGAGCGTCTCGATCGCGTAGTCGAGCGTGCGGACGCGCTGGACGGACCCGTACGCGAGCCGGTGCGCGAACGCGCGCTCGCGCTCGTCGAGGCCCTCGGCGGCGCTGCGGAAGACGCGGTCGGCGTACGCCTCCTGCTCGAACACGCGGAGCAGCACCTCGTACGCGACGCGGCGCGCCGGCGAGACGCTCATTCCCGCTCCCGGCGCCGGCAAAGCCGGCACCTCCGCTCCCTGATGAGCTCCGTCGAGCCTACGCTCATTCGCGCAGCCCTCGAACGTACGCGTCGTACGCCATCCGGCGACCGCCTTCCGGCTGTACCTCGAGCAGCTCGAGCGAGCCGTCGGCGGCGGCGCGCGCCTTCCAGACGATGAGCGGCCGGCCGTCGACGACCGCGCGCGCACCGATATGCGGCGAGAGCGCGCGCACGCGGTTCACGAGCTCCGGAACCGGGCGCGCGAGATCGAGCACGCGGTCTTCGGGCCGGATCTTCTCCGCGTACGTCACACCGTCGGCCGGCTGCGGCTCGAACGCGGGCTCGTCCTGCGCGAGCACGTCGTCGAGGAGCTCGGCCGCGATTTCGGCGCTCCGTGCGAACACCGCGCCGGCGTCGTCGTCCGGTGCGATCGCGAACGCGCGCCGCGCCGCGATCGGTCCGGCGTCGAGCTCCGCGATCGTCCGGTGGATCGTCACGCCGGTCTCCGCGTCGCCGGCCATCAGCGCGCGCTCGACGGGCGCGGCACCGCGCCAGCGCGGCAGCAGCGACGGATGCACGTTGAGCCAGAGCCCGCGTTCGAGCAGCGCGTCCGGAATCAGAAGCCCGTACGCGCAGACGACGACGGTGTCGGCGTCGATCGCGACCGTTTCGTCGAGGCGCGCAGGTTGCGCCACGGGAACGCCGAGCCGGTCGGCGGTCTCTTTCGCGGGCGGCGGCGCGAGCGCGCGGCCGCGGCCGCGCGGCGTGTCCGGCCGCGTGAGCACGAGCGCGACGTCGTGCTTTGCGGCGAGCCGCTCGAGCACGTCGGCGCCGAACGGAGCGGTCGCCGCGACGGCGATCCTCCGCGGCACTAGGAAAGAACGATTCGGGGCCGGAGCAGCGAAAGCGCCTCGCGGCGCGCCTCGGGCGTCGTCCGGTCGATGATCAGAACGCCGTCGAGGTGGTCGTTCTCGTGCTGCGCGGCGCGCGCGTAGATGTCGTCCAGCTCGAAGGAGATCTCGTTGCCGTCCTCGTCGCGGCCGGCGAGCGTGACCGTGACCGAGCGCTCGACGGGAACGAGGACGCCCTGGATCGAGAGGCAGCCTTCGTCGTCGACGTCCGTCTCCTCGCTCCGCTCGACGATCTCCGGGTTGACGACCGCGACGACCTCGCCCTCGGCGGCGTGAAAGACGAACAGCCGCTGGAGCACGCCGACCTGCGTCGCGGCGAGGCCGATCCCGTGCGCGTCCTCCATCAGCAGCTTCATCCGCTCGACGAGCCTGCGCAGCTCGTCGTCGAACTCCTCGACGGGGCGCGCGGTCATCTTCAGCGCGACGTCGGGGTACTGCCGGATCTGCGCGAGTGCAATGCGCTTGCGCGCGACGCGCTCGGCGTCGAGCTCGTCGTGCTCCTCGGTCTCCTCGGTCTCGAGAACGTCGTCGTCCGCCATGCAGTCGGCAGACTACCCATGCGCACCATGGATTCGAGGGAGCAGAAGCGGATCATGAGCCAGGGCGCGATCCGGCCCGAGACGTCGCGCGACCGCGAGGAGCGGCGGGTGCTCGAGGCCGACCTCGCCGGGAGCCCGGTGACGGGCAAGCCGCTGCGGCAGCGGCTGCGGAACTTCCGGCCGGACGCGGATTCGCTCGCGCTTTCTCTCGGCGGCCCGACGGCGTGGATGCGCCGGCTGCGCGCGATCGAGGACGAACTGGACGAGCACGAGCGCCGGCTCGGCGAGCGGTGGCACGCGCTCGCCGCGGAGACCGACGACCCGGCCGAGTTCGCGCGGCTCTGGCACGAGACAGCGCAGCCATGGAGCTTCGGCGAGGTGAACGAGCTCATCGCGCGCCACAACCGGAACTTCCCAGTGGAGGCGCGGTTGCCGATGGATCCGCGGACGCGCGACTTCGTGAAGATCAACGGACGGTCGTACGAGCGCGAGCCGCTCGACGCGGAGTGGATCCTCGCCCGCTGGCCGGCCGATCTCGCCGCCGCGCGGGACGGCGCGCGATGATCCGCGCGCTCACCGTCGACGACGCCGACGAGTTGGCGGCGCTGCTCACCGCGAACCGCCGGTTCCTCGCTCCCTACGAACCGGAGCGTCCCGACAGCTTCTTCACGCCGACCGGTCAGCGCGAACGGCTGGCAGTCCCGCACGAGAACAGCTGGAGGTTCGCGATCCTCGACGGCGACGCGATCGCGGGGACGATCAGCCTCACGAACGTCGTACACGGTGCATTCCAAAGCGGCACCGTCGGCTACTGGGTCGCCGAGGACAGCAACGGACGCGGGCTGGCTACCACTGCGGTCGGAGACCTGCTCGTCTTTGCGTTCGGCGAGGCGACGCTGCACCGCGTCGAGGCGGGTGCGCTCCTCGACAACGTCCGCTCGCACCGCGTGCTCGAGCGCAACGGGTTCGAACGGATCGGAATTGCGCGCAACTACCTGCTCATCGCCGGCGAATGGCGCGACCACGTGCTCTTCCAGCGCGTGGCCTAGAGCGACTGCGGGTCGACGTCGACGACGACAGTGAGCCCGGCGCGGCGCATCGCTGGCGCTGCGGCGGCGAGCAGCGCGGCGGCGCGCGTGGCGAGGGCACGCGGCCGTTCCGTCTTCGCGATCAGCTGCGCGCGGCGGCGGTTCCGGAGGCGCAGGAGCGGCGCCGGGCCGAGGAGCTCCTCGCCGCCGAGCCCGTTCTTCAGCTCCTCGAGCGCGCGCATCGCGTCGGGGAGCTCCGGCCCGGAGACGACGATCCGCACAAGGTGTCGGAACGGCGGGTACTCGAGTGCGCGCCGCCGCTCGAGCTCGCCGGCGAGGAAGCCGGCGACGTCGTGACGCGCGGCGTACGCGATCGCACGCGCGTCCGGCTGGAACGTCTGCACGATGACGCGGCCCGGCGCGTCGCGGCCGCTGCGGCCCGCGAGCTGCGTCAGAAGCTGGAACGTCCGCTCCTCGGCGCGGAAGTCGGGCAGGGAGAGCCCCGTGTCGGCGTCGACGACGGCGGCGAGCTCGACACCGGGGAAGTCGTGCCCCTTCGCGACCATCTGCGTGCCGACGAGCACCGCGCGATCGGTGCGTGCGAAACGCTCGAGCGCGTCGCGCAGCTGCTCCGGCTTCTCGATCGCGTCGGCGTCGAGGCGAATGCGCTCGAGCTCCGGCAGGTGCTTCTCGAGCTCGCGTTCGAGCTTCTGCGTTCCAGCGCCGATCCGCGCGAGCTCGGCGGAGCCGCAGGCGGGACAGGACTCCCCCATCGACTCGAGTGCGCCGCAGTGGTGGCAGCGGAGCGTCGCGTCCTCGTGCAGCGTCAGCGCGACGTCGCAGTTCTTGCACCGTCGAGTCGCGCCGCACGCGCGGCAGTGCACGGCAGGCGCCATACCGCGGCGGTTGAGCAGCAGGATCGCCTTGCCGCCGCGCTCCGCAATTCCGCCGAGCTCGGCAAGCAGCGGCGCTGACAGCGGATAGCCGGCCTCGCGGCGCAGGTCGACGACGCGTACCGACGGCAGCGGTGCCGCGAGCCGGCCGCCGAGCTCGATCCGCTCCAGCCGCTCCCACGACTCGGGCCGCGGCGTCGCGGAGCCGAAGACCGCGACGGCGTTCTCCAGCGACGCGCGCTTTGCGGCGACGGTGCGCGCGTCATAGCGCGGATCGGAGTCCTGCTTGTACGACGAGTCGTGCTCCTCGTCGATGCAGATCACGCCGAGCTTCGGCACGGGAGCGAACACCGCGGAGCGCGCGCCGACGACGACCGGCGTCTCGCCGCTCGCGATGCGCTCCCGCTCGTCGCGCCGCTCGGCGTCGCTCAGCGCCGAATGGAGGACGGCGACGCGGTCTCCGAAACGCTGGCGGAAGCGGCCGAGAATCTGCGGCGTCAGCGCGATCTCCGGAACGAGCACGATCGCGCCGCGGCCGCGCCGGAGTGCTGCGTCGCACGCACGGATGTAGACCTCGGTTTTGCCGCTCCCTGTCGCACCGTAGAGCAGGACGTTGCCGCCGTCGCCGTCGAGCAGCGTGTCGATCCGTTGCAGTGCGCGCTCCTGCGTATCCGACAGGTGCTCGGGCGGCGCGCCGGCCTGGAGCGAGCCTGTCGCGGCCGCGTGCCGTCGTTCGCCACGGCGCTTCCGCTCGTGCGGCGCGACGAGCGCGAGCGCGCGCGCCGGAGTCGAGCCGTAGTAGTCGGCGAGCCACAGCGCGAGGTCGACGAGCGCCGGCGGCAGCCGCTCAGCGACGCGCTCGACCGCGGCGGCTTCGATTCCGTCCGGCGGGGCGACGCCGATCTCGGTGACGACGCCGCGCCGGCGCGCGTTGCCGAACAGGACCTCGACCACGTCGCCCTTCACCGCTTCGTCCGGCACCGAGTACGTGAACGGCCGCGCGACGGCGCGCGCGGTGACGAGCGGGTAGACGGAGGCGAAGCGGCTCACTGACCGAGCCTAGCCGCGGGTATGGTCGGCGCATGTCGGACTTCGAGTGGAATCCCGAGATCTATCTCGCGCAGATGCTCGACGAGATCCCGGGCTACGAGGATCTGCAGGATGCGGTCGCCGCAGCGGCTGAGGGCGTGGCCGGCCGGGACGTGCTCGAACTCGGGACCGGCACGGGTGAGACGGCGGTGCGGGTGCTGGCACGACTACCGGGCGCGCGGTGGACCGGGGTCGACGCGAGCGACGCGATGCTCGGTCGCGCGCGGGAGCGGCTGCCGGACGCCGAGCTGCTCGCTGGCAGCGGATCGAGGATCCGCTGCCGCCGGGGCCATTCGACCTGGTCGTGTCGACGCTGACGGTTCACCACCTCGAGGCGGCGGCGAAGCGCGATCTCTTCGCGCGCGTCGCCGGGGTGCTGCGACCGGGCGGGCGGTTCGTGCTCGGCGATGTCGTCGTGCCGAGGCCGGGCGATGCCGGGCCGATCTACATCGACGGGGTGATGGACGTCCCGGACACGGCCACCGATCAGGTCGAGTGGCTCCAGGCGGTCGGGTTCGATGCGACCGCAACGGAGGTGCGGGTCGACCTCGCCGTGATCCGCGCCGATCTCGCGCAGCCGCCGGCACGCTGACTCGTTCCGTCAGCCGCGAATCTGCCGGCGAACTGCTCGGAAGCCGAGACGAACGCGTGACCATTTCGCCGATAGGCTCGTAGCGAGGGCGGAGGGAACGCGGCCCCACCCTTGGGTGGGGGTGTGGGCTCGGCCGGGCTCGGCCGGGCTCGGCTCAGACGCCGGCGGCGGTGATGATGAAGTCGGTGGCGAAGCCGAGGACGATGCCGGCGAGGACGAGCCACGTGACGAGCTTGGCGTGGCCGTAGCTCCGGTTGACGGCGAACAGCTCCTGGACGACGTAGAGGATCGAGCCGGCGGCAACGGCGAAGAAGACGACCGAAACGGCCTCGCTCGACCACGCCTGGCCGAGGGCAGTGCCGAGGAACGTCGGCAGGCCGCCGATCACGCCGAGCAGGACGAGATAGCGCCAGCTCGGCTGCGTTCCCTCGCCGGTCATCGGGCCGCAGATGCCGAAGCCCTCCGTCGCGTTGTGGAGGCCGAACCCGATGATCAGCGTCACCGCGAGGCTGATCTCCCCCGCCGTGGCGGCCTGCCCGATCGCCAGGCCTTCGCCGAAGTTGTGGACGCCGATCCCGACCGCGATCAGCAGCGCGAGCTGCTCGCCGGGCGTGAGCCGGTCGAGCCAGCGCCGCTGCGCGAACTCGTCGAGCGCGGCGGCGCCGGGGCCGACGAGCGGCGTCGACCGCCGCGCGACCCGCTTCTTCATCCACTCGGCGTAGTAGACGAGGCTCATCAGGCCGAGCGTGAAACCGCCCAGGCCGAGCGCGGCAAGCCACGCGAAACGACCCCAATCGCGCGCGGTCAGTGCCGACTCGATCGGATCGACCGCGCCCGTGAGGACGTCCCACAGGAGGAAGACCAGGATGCCGGTGGCGAGCGCGCTCAGCCCGGCGCGCGTCGCCATCGAGAGGCCGCGCAGCCGGCCGATCGGAAGGCCGAGGAAGATCGTCGCGCCGGCGATCGCGCCGAGCAAGAGGATCTGAGCGGTGGACATGTGGGGCGTCGCTTCGGTGTAAGGGTGCCCTTACACGGAGCGCGAGGGGCAATATACCCGGATGGCGCAGGGCCACTCCATCGACGAGTACCTCGAGACGATCTACTTTCTCGCGTTCCCGATCGGCGAATACACGCCGCGCGGAGCCGGAACGCCGCCGCTCGCCTCACGCGTCGCCGAGATGCTCCACGTCTCGCGCGCGTCGGCCGGCGAGATGCTGAAGCGGCTCGAAGCCGAGGGGCTGATCGAGCGCGGCGCGAAGAAAGAGGCGCTGCTGACGAAGACGGGCCGCGACCGCGCCGAGCACGTCGTCCGCAAGCACCGGCTGATCGAGCGGCTCCTCACCGACTTCATGGGCTACACCGCCGGCGAGGCGCACGAGAAGGCCGACGAGCTCGGCGACACGTTCGACGACGACATGATCGACCGGATCGACGAGAAGCTCGGCCACCCCGATCGCTGCCCGCACGGCTGGCCCGTCGATCCCGAAGTCGAGCAGGCGGAGAACGAGTTCCTCGCGCCGCTCGCGGCTCTCCAACCGGGGACGCACGCGACGATCGTCCGGCTCGCCGAGCACGACGGCGAGCTGCTCCACTGGTTCTACGCCCACGGCCTCGTCCCCGGGACGGAGCTCGAGGTGACCTCGGCGGAACCAGCGGCGGACGAATTCGTGATCCGGCTGAACGGCGGCAACCAGTCGATTTCCGAGCGGGCCGCGGCCGGCCTCTTCGTCCGCGCGGCCTAGAGCTTCAACCCGCGCGCGGCGAGCTCCTGCGCCGCCGCGTCGACGCGATCGTCGGCCGCCTGGCCCTCGAGCCACTGCGCGAGCTCGGCCAGCCCGTCCTCAAGCGTCACCTGCGGCTCGAAGCCGAGCGCGTCGCGCGCGAGCGCGACGTCCGCGAAGCAGTGGCGGATGTCGCCGACGCGAGCCTCCCCCGTCACCTCCGGCTCGATTCGCTTGCCCGTCGTCGCCGCGAGCTTCTCCGCGATCTCGAGCACCGTGACATCGCGCCCGCTGCCGACGTTCATCGCGAGGCCGTCTGCACCGTCGCCGTCGAGCGCGCGCGCGAACGCCTGCGCGACGTCGCGCACCGCGACGAAGTCGCGCCGCTGCAGACCATCCTCGAAGATCCGCGGCGCGCGATCGTTCAGCAACCGCGACGCGAAGATCGCGAGCACACCGGTGTACGGATTCGAGAGCGCCTGCCGCGTGCCGTACGTGTTGAACAGCCGCAACGCGACGGCCGGAATCCCGTACGCCGCGCCGCCGACGAGGCATGCCCGCTCCTGGTCGTACTTCGTCAACGCGTAGATCGACGAGAGACCGGGGCGCTTTCGCTCCGGCGTCGGCAGCGGCTCGAGCCCGGGCAGCTCCCACTCGCGCCGCTCGAGCTGCTCGCGCTCGCGCTCCGGCGGCTCGACCTCGCTGCCGTCCGCGGCGCGATACAGCCCTTCGCCGTAGATGCTCATGCTCGACGCGACGACGAGCTTGCCGACCGGCTGCTCCGCGAGCGCCTCGAGGAGAACCGCGGTGCCGAGGCTGTTCGCCGACGTGTACTCGGCGATCTCGTACATCGACTGGCCGACGCCGACGCGCGCCGCGAGATGGACGACGGCGTCGACGCCGTCGAGCGCACGACGAACCGCGTCCGCGTCGCGCACGTCGCCGACCTGCAGCTCGACGTCAGCCGCGAGATACGCGGGCCGCGCGCCGTCTCGCGTGCACCTGCGGCGTGAGAGCGTCGAGTGCGCGGACGCGGTCGCCGCGCGCAAGCAGCGCGTCGGCGAGATGCGAGCCGATGAAGCCCGCGCCGCCGGTGATGAGGATTGTTCTAGACGTCGCTCGTCGCGGCTGCGGCGGCCGCTTCAGCGAAAGGGGCGTCGCCGTCGAGCCCGGCGGCGCGGCGCAGCGCCGCCGCCCGGTCCGACCCGCTCCCACGTGAAGTCGGCGCTCGTCGCGGCCGAAGTGGCCGTACGCCGCGGTCTTCGCGTAGATCGGCCGGCGCAGGTCGAGATCGCGGACGATCGCCGCCGGGCGCAGGTCGAAGTGCTCACGGACAAGCCCTTCGATCTGCGGAACCGGAATCGCCCCGGTGCCGAACGTCTCGACGAGGATCGACATCGGCTGCGCGACGCCGATCGCGTACGCGACCTGGATCTGGCAGCGCTCGGCGAGGCCGGCCGCGACGACGTTCTTCGCCACCCAGCGCGCCGCGTACGCAGCGGAGCGGTCGACCTTCGTCGGGTCCTTGCCCGAGAACGCGCCGCCGCCGTGCGGCGCAGCGCCGCCGTACGTGTCGACGATGATCTTGCGGCCGGTGAGACCGGTGTCGCCCATCGGGCCGCCGATCACGAACCGTCCCGTCGGGTTGCAGTAGAAGAAGTCGGGGTCGCCGGTCGAGGCGCGTCGTGTCGTAGAGATGCTCGGGCAGGATCGGCCGCAGCACGTGCTCGACGAGATCCGGCTTCATCAGCGCGTCGACGTCGAGGCCGTCGCGATGCTGCGTCGAGATGAGCACGCGCTCGATCTCGACGGCGCGCCGGCGGCCGTCCGCGTCCTCCTCGTAGCGAACGGTGACCTGCGTCTTGCCGTCGGGACGGAGATACGGGAGCACATCCGTCTTGCGGACCTCCGCGAGCTGCCGCGCGAGCCGGTGCGCGAGCATGATCGGCAGCGGCATCAGCTCGTCGGTCTCGTTCGACGCGTAGCCGAACATCATTCCCTGGTCGCCGGCGCCTTCCTGGTCGAGCATGTCGACGTCGCCGTGCTGCTGCTCGAACGACGTGTCGACGCCCTGCGCGATGTCGGGCGACTGCTCGTCGATCGCGACGATCACGCCGCACGTGTCGGCGTCGAAGCCGAACTTCGCGCGCGTGTAGCCGATCTCGCGGATCCGGTCGCGCACGAGGCGCGGAATGTCGACGTACGTCGTCGTCGTGATCTCGCCCGCGACGACGACGAGCCCGGTCGTGATCAGCGTCTCGCATGCGACGCGCCCGTTCGGGTCGTCCTTGAGGACGGCGTCGAGGACGCTGTCGGAGATCTGGTCGGCGATCTTGTCGGGATGTCCCTCGGTGACGGACTCCGACGTGAAGGAGAACGAGCGGCTGGCCATGCGGGGCAGGCTACCGCACGCGACGGCTACCCGATCTGGAGAAACACCGTGAAGCTCGTCTCGTCGCCGCTGCGCGTCACGTAGCCCGTGAGCGAGTGCAGCTGCGCGAGATTGTCCTGCAAACCGGCAGGAAGCGCCTTCCCGCTGAGGTTCGCGAGCCCCTCGACGAGCGGCAGCGCGGCGTCGAGGTTCGCGTAGACGAAGCCGTTCGTGTTGTCCGGCATACCGGCGGCAGAAGTAGCGTCCTTGAACGCGCCGTCGTCGGCGAGCTTCTTGCCGCTGCCCTGGAAATCGGCGATCGCCTGCGGCGACGTCGACACGACGAGCTTCCCGTCGACGACCGCGTGGACGAGGTGGACGCTGCCGAGAATCGGAGCGAGACTGCCGAGCATCGGATTCGTGCTCAAACCGGAGAACGCCTTCTCGATCGCGGCGAAGGCCGTCGTCGGATCGGCGGGCTGCGTCACGAGCGTGGCCGACGGGATCGGCTCGCCGGGACTGACGTACACCGCGGTCTCGCCGCCGAGCGCCGATGCGAGCGGGCTCGTTCGCCGCCGTCCCCGTCGCGTCGAAGTCCGCGACGGCCAACGCGCCGGCCGGGATCTGCGAGACGAGCGCCGACGCGTACGGCTTCGCAGGCGCCGCGCCGCCTTCGCTGCGCGCGTAGCCGTTGACCTTCAGCCCGCCGCTCTCCGCGACGATGTCGGCGGAGACCCACTGCAACGCGGCGCCGCCGGAAGATTGAACGTCGTCGGCAATGCTTGCGCGAGCGCCTGCTTCGCCTCGGCCGCGTTCGCGTACAGCGTCGCGACCGCGTCGTTCGAGAGCTTCGCCGATCGCGTCCTGGTACGTGTTGTCCTCCGCGAGGTGCGTCGTCGCGCCCGTGACCGCATCGAGCGCGGCCTGACTCGCGGCGAACGCTGTCCAGCCGGAGACCTGCGTCGTGACGATCTGCGTCGCCCTTCGCCGTGCCGAGCTTCCTGGAGCAGCGCATCGAGCTTCGACGCGTCGGCCGGCTGCGTCAGTCCGACGAGCTGCGGCTTCCCGTTCGCGCCCTGGCGGCAGCACGACGACGTCGAGCTCGGGGCCGAGCGCCGGCTTGATGTCGTTCGCCCAGCTCAGGCCCGTCTTCTGCTCGACGCTCTGCTGGAGCTTCGCGAGCAGCGCGTCGTGCGCCGGGAACTTCTGCAGCAGCGAGTCGACCGCCTTCCACTGCGACGACGAGAGATCCGTGTCGACGGCGGCGAACGCCACCGAGTCCGCGGGCGCAATCGCCGCGCCTGCGCCGAGGCTCGAGCCGGAGCCCGCGCCGGACGACCCGCCGCAGCCGGCGAGCGCGAACACCGTCGCCGTGACGGCAGCAACACCGAGGATCCCGCGGGCGCGCATCGTTACTCCTCTGTCGGCTGGCGGCCCATGAGCCTTGACATCAATTCGGACAGGCTCTGCCCAGAGAGTACCGCGCAGACGCCCTCCGTGATCGGCAGCTCGACCCCGACGCGGGCGGACAGCTCCTTCAGCACCGGTGCGGTCGTGATTCCCTCGACGGTCTGGCCGATCTCGGCGATCGCCTGCGCCGGGGTCAGACCCTGGGCGATCAGCTCGCCCGCGCGGCGGTTGCGGCCGTGGCGGCTCCAGCACGTGACGATCAGGTCGCCCATTCCGGCGAGGCCGGCGAACGTCTCCGGGCGCGCGCCGAACGCCTCGCCGAGGCGCGACATCTCCGCGAGGCCGCGCGTGATCAGCGCCGCCTTGCCGTTGTCGCCGAGGTCGAGCCCGTCGACCGCGCCGGCGGCGAGCGCGATCACGTTCTTCGCCGCGGCGCAGAGCTCGACGCCGACGATGTCGGGATTGACGTACGCGCGGAAGACGGCGGAGTTGACCGCGTGCTGGAGCTGGCCCGCGAGGAAGCCGTCCTCGCTCGCGATCACGGCCGCGGTCGGCAGGCCGCGCGCGATCTCCTCCGCCATGTTCGGCCCGGAGAGCACCGCGACGCCGCGGCCGCGCACGCGCGTCGAGAGCCGCTCGCCCGTCGCCGGGTCGAGGCCCTTCGTCAGGCTCAGCACCGGCGCGTCACCGGGGAGGCCGGCGACGACGTCCGCGAACGACGCGCTCGGCACGGCGACGACCACGGCGTCGACGTCGCCCGGCGCGTCGCGCGAGCGCGACCGCCTCGACACCGCGGAGGTCGGTGCGCGTGAGATAGCGCGGGTTGTGTCCCGTCTCGGCGATCGCCGCCGCCTGCTCCGCGGAGTGGCACGCGAGCACGACGTCGTGGTCGCGGTCGAGCAGCACGCGCGAGAACGCCGTCCCCCAGCTGCCCGCACCAGCGACGAGGAATCTCACGACCGCTTGACGAAGTCGATCGACACGGGAACGCCGTCGAGGCCGAGGCGCTCGCGCAGCTCGTTCTCGACCCAGTAGCCGTAGTCGCGCGTGACGAGCCCCGGGTCGTTGACGAAGAAGCGGAAGCGCGGCGGACGCACGCGGATCTGCGCGCCGTACAGCAGGTTGAGCCGCTTCCCGTTCTTCTGCGGCGGCTGCCGCTCCTCGCGCAGGTCGCCGAGGATGCGGTTCAGCTCGCCGGTGGAGACGCGCGCGACGTGGCGGTCGAACAGCTCGACGACGGTGTCGAGGAGCCGCTCGAGCCCGCGGCCGGTCGGTCGCGGAGACGGCGATGAACGTCGGCCGCTGGCGCAGGCGACGGCGCAGGTGTCCGCGCACGTCCTCGATCCGCACCGACGTCACGTCCCACTTCGAGAGCACGATCAGCGTCGAGCAGTCGGCCTTGCGCGCGACGTCGGCGACCGCGAGATCCTGGTCGACGACGCCCTGCGACGCGTCGATGAGCACGAGTGCGACGTCGGCGCGCTCGGCCGCCTCGAACGCGCGCAGCTCCGAGTAGTACTCGATCCCCTGCCGGTGGCGGCGCTTGCGGCGCAGGCCCGCGGTGTCGACGAGGACGAAGGTGCGGTCGCCGCGCACGAGCACGGTGTCGATCGAGTCGCGCGTCGTGCCGGGGATCTCCGAGACGATCACGCGCTCGCGGCCGAGCAGCGCGTTGAGGAGGCTCGACTTGCCGACGTTCGGGCGGCCGAGGATCGCGACGCGGATCGCGTCCTCCGGCAGCTCCGGGCGGCCTTGCGCGCCGTGCTCCTCGAGCGACTCGAGGATCGTGTCGAGGAGATCGCCGGCGCCGTGGCCGTGCAGGCCGGAGAGCGGAATCGGATCGCCGAGTCCGAGCCGGTGCAGGTCGAGGCGCGAGCGTCTCGTGCTGCGGGTCGTCGATCTTGTTCGCGAGCACGAGCACCGGCCGGTGCGCCGACGCGGAGGATCTGCGCGACCTCCTCGTCGCCCGGCGTGATCCCCGCCTGCGCGTCGACGACGAAGAGGACGAGGTCGGCCTCCTCGACCGCCTCGCGCGCCTGGTCCGCGATCGAGCGCGTCAGCGGCGTCGCGTCGGCGATGTCGACGCCGCCGGTGTCGATGAGCAGGAACCGCTTCCCGTTCCATTCGCAGACGAGCTCCTTGCGGTCGCGCGTCACGCCGGACGTCTCGTGGACGACGGCCGCGCGCGTGCCGCTGAGCCGGTTCACGAGCGTCGACTTGCCGACGTTCGGGAAGCCGACGATCGCGACCGTGCCGACGAGCGCGTCGGGTGGCTTCGCCTCGGTTGGGGTTTCGTCTTCCGTGGACATCGCACGGCAGCGTGACAGCTGCGCGCCGCTCCGCGGGCGCGCGCGGCGGCACGGCGACGCGCGGGCGCGGCGAGCCGGCCGCGTGCAGGTCGCGGAGCCAGGCCCAGAGCCGGTGCAGCTCGCGCTCGATCTCGACCGACGCCTCGCGGTAGCCCTTGCTCCCGTGCGGGAGGCCGTCGAACCGCATCGGCTCGCCCCACGCGACCGACACCGGCGCGAAGTTGCCGAGCTTCCACGTCTGCGTGCCGTGGATCGCCGCGCAGACGACCGGCACGTCCTCCTGGAGCGCCGCCATCGCCGCGCCCGGCTGCACCGGCCCGGGGACGCCGGTCAGCTGGCGCGTTCCCTCGGCGAAGATCCCGAGCACGTGGCCGTCGCGCACGACCTCGCGCATGTGCCGCACGGCCTCGCGGTCGGACTCGCCGCGGCGCACGGAGAACGTCCCGAACGAGCGGATCAGCTGGCCGAGCCCCGGCACGACGTGCGCCTCGATCTTCGCCATGTAGTAGATCGTCCGCGGGCTCAGCGCGCCGAACACCGGCGGGTCGATCCAGTGGAAGTGGTTCATCGCGAGGACGACGCCGCCGAACTGCGGCATCCGCTCAGAGCCGTACGAGCGGAGCGGCGCCGCGATCCGGACTGCCGTGCCGATCGTGGCGCGGCCCGCCGCCCAGACGGCGTCGACGCGGTTCACGCCGGCGTGCGCTCGCGGACGAGCGTCTCGATCCGCGCGACGACGTCCTCGACGTCGGAGATCGGTCGTGTCGATCTCCTGCGCGTCGGGCGCCGGCTCCATCCGCTCGGCGTCCTTCTTGTCGCGCTTCCGCAGATCCGTCGCGAGCGCGTCCGCGCCGATTCCCGGGCCGGTCGGCCATCCGCCGCCGCGCGCGCTCGTCCCGGTCGGCGACGAGGTAGATCTTCACCTCGGCGTCGGGCGCGACGACGGTGCCGATGTCGCGTCCTTCGATCACGACGTCGCCCTCGTGACCGAGCTGCCGCTGCCGCTCGCGCATCACCTGGCGCACGCCCGGGTACGCGGCGACGACGGGAACCATGCGGTCGATCCGCGCCTGTCGAATCGACGCCGTGACGTCGATCCCGGAGATCGACACGCGACCCGCGTCGTCGAAGATGACGGGCTCCGCTGCTGCGAGCGCCGCGAGCGCGTCGCCGTCGCCGAGGTCCATCGTGCGCTGCAGCGCGAGCCACGTCACCGCGCGGTACATCGCACCGGTGTCGAGGTAGCGGAAGCCGAGCCGCTCCGCGAGCGCGCGCGCGACCGTGCTCTTGCCGGAGCCGGCGGGGCCGTCGATTGCGACGATCATCGTGTCACCAGGGAATCGAGCATCTCGTAGAAACCGGGGAAGCTTATCGCCACGGTGTCCGCGCCCTCGATCTCGACGCCCTCACGTGAGGCGAGGCCTGCGATTGCGCCGAGCATCGCGATCCGGTGGTCGCCGCGCGCGTCGAGCTTGCCGCCGCGCAGGCGGGACGGGACGCCCTTGATCGACCAGCCGTCCGTCGTTCGCGTGGATCCGCGCGCCGCAGGCCTGGAGCCCGTCGGCGACCGCGGCGATCCGGTCGGTCTCCTTCAGCCGGAGCTCGGTGGCGCCCGCGACGACGGTCTCGCCGCGCGCGTGCGACGCGAGCAGCGCGACGAGCGGCAACTCGTCGACGAGCAGCGGCACCTCGGCCGCGTCGATGCGCGTCGCGACGAGCTCGCCGTACTCCACCTGCACGTCGCCCATCGCCTCGCGGCCTGCGCGCCGGCGGTTGAAGATCGCGACGCGTGCGCCCATCCGCTCGAGCACGTCGAGCAGTCCGATGCGGCGCGGGTTGAGTCCGAGGTCGTGCACGGTGACGTCGCTGCCCGGCACGATCGCCGCCGCGGCGAGCAGCGGCGCCGCGGACGAGAAGTCGCCGGGGACGATCACCTCGCCGAGCCGCAGCGCGGCCGCCGGCTGCACCGTCACCGAGGTCAGGCGCCGCCGCACGCGCACGCCCGCCGCCTCGAGCATCAGCTCCGTGTGGTCGCGCGTCGGCGCGGGCTCGACGACGGTCGTCGCGCCCTCGGCGTTCAGCCCGGCGAGCAGCACCGCCGACTTGACCTGCGCGCTCGCAACGGGAAGCTCGTAGTCGATCGCGCGCAGCGCGCCGGAGCCGTTGATCACGACCGGCGGCCGCCCGTCGGTCGTCTCGATGCTCGCGCCCATCCGCCGCAGCGGCTCGGCGATCCGCTCCATCGGCCGCGAGCGCAGCGACTCGTCGCCCGTCAGCTCGAAGCGCCCCTCCTGGCCGGCGAGCACGCCGGCGACGAGGCGGATCAGCGTGCCGGCGTTCTCGCAGTCGACCGGCGCGTCGGGCGCGCGCAGCCCGCGCACGCCGACGCCGTGGACGACGAGCTCGTCCTCGGAGACGTCGTCGACGCCCGCGCCGAGCGCGCGCATCGCGTGCACCGTCGCCATCGTGTCGCCGCCGCGGCCGAAGCCGTGGACGTGCGTCTCCCCCTCGCCGAGCGCGCCGAACATCACGGCGCGATGGGAGATCGACTTGTCGCCCGGCACGCCGACGTGCCCGACGACGCTGACCGCCGGGTCGATTTTCACCCGATGGTGCGTCCCATGAGGGACGCGAGCGCGCGGATCTCCGCGGCGAACTCGGGGAAGTCGGAGGTCGGGATCTGCTGCGCCGCGTCGCAGAGCGCCTCCTCCGGGACGCGGGTGGACCTCGACGATGATGCCGTCTGCGCCCGCTGCGACTGCGGCCCGTGGCGAGCGGCAAGCACGAGGTCGCGCCGTCCCGCCGGATGCGACGGGTCGACGATCACCGGCAGATGCGTCTCCGTCTTCAGCACGGGAATCGCGCTGATGTCGAGCGTGAACCGCGTCGACGTCTCGAAGGTCTTGATCCCGCGCTCGCAGAGGATCACCTCGGAGTTGCCCTCCTTGACGATGTACTCCGCGGCCATCAGGAGATCCTCGACCGTGGACGAGAGGCCGCGCTTCAGCAGCACCGGCTTCGGCGCGCGCCCGACCTCGGAGAGGAGCGAGAAGTTCGACATGTTGCGCGCGCCGATCTGGATCACGTCGGCGACGTCGACGACGGCTTCGACATGGCGCGGATCCATCAGCTCCGTGACGAGCGGCAGCCCGGTCTCCTCGCGCGCCTCGACGAGGATCTCGAGCGCCTCGTCGCCGAGCCCCTGGAACGCGTACGGCGACGTGCGCGGCTTGAAGGCGCCGCCGCGAAGCATCGTCACGCCTTCCGCGGCGACGCAGCGCGCGGTCTCCATCGTCTGCTCGCGGGTCTCGACGGTGCACGGCCCCGCGATGAACCCGAAGTACCCGTCGCCGATCCGGCGCCCACGCGCCTCGATCACCGTCGGATCCGGCGAAAGCTCCCGCGAGACGAGCTTGTACGGCTTCAGGATCGGCAGCACCTGCTCGACGCCGCCGTAGCCCTCGAGAGGCAGCGTCGCGAGAAGCTCCCGCTCCCCGATCGCGCCGATCACGGTGGCCTCGCGGCCCGGCGTCACGAGCGCCGCGCAGCCGGCCTCCTCGAGGCGCGCGACGACCTCGTCGACCTGGGCGGGCGTCGCGTGCCCGCTCATGACGATCAACAGCTCCGGTGCGCCGGTCACAGCCATCACCCCAAGTGTAGATGCGCGTTTCCCGCGACCCAGCTATTCTCCGGTTTCGATGACCAACGCACCCCGGACGAGCTGGTTCTGGCGCCGCAAGCGGGGCGGGAGCCTGCGCGCCGTCTAGGCCGCGCGAACAGCCCGTCGCCGCTTCCGAGACCTCCGCATGGAGGTCTTTTTCATGCCCCTACCGAACATGACCACAGGAGCCGAGCACCGATGACCGAGACGAAACCCAAAGTCTTCTCCGGGATCCAGCCGACCGGGCAGCAAACGCTCGGGAACTACTCGGGCGGCTTCCGCCAGTACGTCGCAGACGCAGGAGCGCGGCGACGCGTTCTTCTGCATCGTCGATCTCCACTCGATCTCGGTCGAGTACGACCCCGCCGAGCTGCGCAGCTCGACGCTCGATCTCGCGGCGATGCTGTTCGCCGTCGGACTCGACTCCGATCGCTCGACCGTGTTCTGCCAGAGCCACGTGACCGCGCACGCCGAGGCGGCTTGGCTGCTGTCGTCGGTGACGAGCCACGGGCAGCTCGGCCGGATGACGCAGTTCAAGGAGAAGAGCGAGTCGCGCGACTTCGTCTCGGCGGCGCTCTTCACGTACCCGATCCTGATGGCGGGCGACATCCTCCTCTACCAGACCGACCTCGTCCCGATCGGCGACGACCAGCGGCAGCATCTCGAGCTCGCCGCGCGACGTCGCGGAGCGGTTCAACTACCGCTTCGGCGAGACGTTCCGCGTTCCCGAGGGCGTCTACCCCGAGCTGGGCGGCCGGATCATGGACCTCCAGGAGCCGGCGAACAAGATGTCGACGACGTCCGGCACGCCGCAGGGCACGGTGCTGCATCGTCGACCCGCCGGACACGATCCGGAAGAAGTTCAAGTCCGCTGTCACCGACTCGGGGAAGGAGGTGCGCTACGACCCGACGGAGAAGGCGGGGATCGCGAATCTGATCGAGATCATGGCCGTCGCGACCGGCGACCCGGTCGACGCGATCGAGCAGCGGTTCGACGGCGAGGGCTACGGCAGCTTCAAGGAGGCCGTCGGCGAGGCGGTCGTCGCGCTGCTGACGCCGATCCGGGAACGGTACGAGGCGCTCCGCGCGGACGAGCGCGAGCTGCAGCGGCTGCTCGGCGTCGGCGCGGAGAAAGCGCGCCGGGCCGCCGAGCCGACGCTCGAGGCGATGTACGACCGGATGGGTTTCGCCCGCGCCGAGGCGGGCAAACACTTCGGTGCCGCGCGGCCGCGCGGCCTCTGACGCACAGACACGTCGCCATTCCGTAACCTCGGCGACACCGCCTCGTCGCCCAGAACCGCTGCGGCGACGGCGAGGCTCCCGTGCGGCACCGGTCAAACCGCACCATCGGAAAGGGGAGACGATGAAGGGGAAAACCGCGCTTGCAGCGGCACTTGTCGTTGCAGCACTCGCCGTCGCAGCCGTCGGCGTCTCCGCAGCAGTCGGAGACAACGGAAATCACAACGGCGGCGGCAGCAGCAGCTGTCGGCTCGTGGGCCAGAGCGGCCCCGTCCAGCACGTCATCTACCTGCAGTTCGACAACACGCACTACAACCGGGACAACCCGAACGTTCCCTCGGATCTCGAGCAGATGCCGCACCTGCTCAACTTCCTGAAGGGCGACGGGACGCTGTTCACGAACGACCACACGATCCTCATCTCGCACACCGCGGGCGGGATCCTGTCGTCGCTCACGGGCCTCTATCCGGATCAGAACGGGCAGACGGTCTCGAACAGCTACGACTACTTCCCGGCGAGCAAGGTCCCGACGTTCTCGAGCTCGTTCAAGTACTGGACGAGCGCGGTCGACCCGGTCGGCGATCCGCTGCCGAACATGGTCACGACCGGCGGCAAGAACACGCCGGCGCCGTGGGTCCCGTTCACGCGTGCCGGCTGTGACGTCGGCGGCGTCGGTACGGCGAACATCGAGTTGGAGAACGCATCGACCTCGGCCACCGGCGACATCACCCGCGTGTTCGGCGCGGGATCGCCGGAGTGGAACGAGGCGGCTGCGAACCCGCAGATCGGCCAGACCGACTTCGTCGGCATCGCGATCCACTGCTGCGCAGTCGCCGTCGAGCGTCTGCGCGAACAACCCGAACGCGAAGCCCGATCCGCTGCCGGACGAGCCGGGCGGCTACGCCGGCTTCAACGCGCTCTACGGCACGAAGTACGTCAATCCTGCGATCGCAAACGGGAACGCGTGCGTCACCGACACGAACGGCGACGCGATCACCGACCCGATCGGCATCTGCGGGTTCCCCGGCTTCGACGGGATGCTCGCGAAGAACACGCTCGGGTACGTCGAGCAGATGCAGGAGAACGGCGTGCCGGTGACCTACGGCTACATCTCGGACGTGCACGACCTCCACGTCCCCGTGCTGAGCTCCGACTCGTACTCGAGCTCGGCGACAGGCCCGGGCGAGCTCGCGCACGTCCAGCAGCTGAAGGAGTACGACGACGCGTTCGAGGCGTTCTTCCGGAACCTGCAGCGGCACGGGATCAACCGGAACAACACGCTGTTCGTGATCACCGTCGACGAGGGCGACCACTTCGCCGGCGGCGTCGGCACTCCGGCGCCGGGCGGCAACTGGCTCGTCTACGACCACCGCACGTGCACGAACCTCTCGTCGTGCCCGTCGAATCAGATCGGCGAGGTCGGGGCGAACATGAACGCGCTCCTGCCGCTCGCCGACCGGAACCCGTCGTCGGGGACGATCAAGTACGACATCCACTTCGACGACGCACCGACGTTCTACCTCACCGGCCAGCCCGGGAGGACCGACTCGTTCGTGCGCTCGTTCGAGCGTGACGTCGGCAACCTCAGCTCGCTCGATCCGTATGCGTCCGGCGGCCCGGCCACCGTGCCGCTGACGGTGAATCTCGCGGATCCGGTCGAGGAGCAGACGCTGCACATGATCAACGCCGACCAGAACCGGACACCGACGTTCACGATGTTCGGCAATCCCGACTTCTTCTTCCAACTGTCGAATCCGTGCTCCGGCGTCGCGACCTGCGTGACCGCAGGGTTCGCGTGGAACCACGGCGACATCCAGCAGGAGATCGGGAACACGTGGGTCGGGATGGTCGGACCGGGCATCGACCGGAACGGCGTCGACTCGACAACCTGGACCGATCACACGAACCTCCGGCCGACGATCCTGTCGCTCGTCGGGCTGAAGGACGACTACACCGAAGACGGGCACGTGATCGTGCAGGCGCTCGACCGGCGTGCCTTGCCGCACGCGCTCCAGGGATCGACGATCGCCCAGCTCGAGGACGCGTACGAGCAGGTCAACGCGCCGTTCGGGCAGTTCGCGGCGGCGACGTTGAAGGCGTCGACCGCGGCGATCGAGAGCGGGACGTCGACCGACGACTCGCAGTACACGGCGACCGAAGCCTCGATCCTGAGCCTGACGACGCAGCGGGACACGCTCGCCACGTCGATCAAGACGGCGCTGAACAACGCGGCGTTCAACGGAACGCCGATCAGCACGTCACAGGCTCAGACCTGGATCGCACAGGCGAACACGCTGATCACCCAGGCCCAGGCTCTGTCCTGAGCTGCTCGACCTCCGAGGGCTCGAGCGGGCGCCACGCGCCCGGCTCGAGCCCCTCGAGGGTCAGCCCCGCGTACACGCTTCGGTGCAGGCGGACGACGCGCAGGCCGACCGCTTCGCACATTCGCTTCACCTGCCGGTTGCGCCCCTCGTGGAGGACGAGCTCGATCCGGTTGCGGCCGAGGCGGCGCACGTCCGCGGGCGCGGTGCGGCCGTCGTCGAGGTCGACGCCGTCGCGAAGCCGGGCGAGCACGTCGTCGCCGCGCGTCGCCGGTCGATCTCGACCTCGTATGTCTTCTCGACCCCGTAGCGCGGATGCGCGAGCCGGTGCGCGAGCGGGCCGTCGTTCGTCAGCAGCAGCACGCCGGTCGTGTCCGCGTCGAGGCGGCCGACGGGGACGACGCGCGGCTCGTTCGGGACGAGCTCGACGACGGTGCGGCGCCGCTGCGGGTCGCGCGCGGTCGTGACGACGCCCGCCGGCTTGTAGAGGAGCAGATGCGCGAGCTTCTGCGGCGCGACCTCGCGGCCGTCGACCTCGACGCGGTCGATCGTCTCGACGAACGTGTTCAGCTGCCCCGGCTCGCCGTTGACGAGGACCCGGCCGGCCTTGATCAGCTCGTCGGCGCCGCGGCGCGATGCGACGCCGGCCCGCGCGAGGTACGCGTTCAGTCGCATCGGTGGAGCGTATGCCGTCCTGAGATACTCGTTCGCGTGACGATGCTTCTCGCGGCGGCATCTGCGGCCTGCGCGGCCGCGTGCCTCGCGTGTCTCGTCGCGCTCCACCTGCTGCCGACGGGCTACTCGCCGCTCCGCAACGCGGTGAGCGAGTACGGCGTCGGCCGGTTCGCGCTGCTCTACCGCGCGCAGGCGGCGCTGCTCGGCGCCGCCGGGATCTTCCTCGCGCTGGCGTTCCGAAACGGCATTCCCGCCGTGTCGGCACTGGTGCTCGTCGAGCTCGTCGCGTTCGGCCTCGCCCGCGTCGCGATCGGCTGGTATCCGACCGACCTGATCGGCTCGGCCCGGCGGACGCGTACCGGAGCGATTCACGTCCTGCTCGCGGTGATCGCCTTCTCGACGATCACGCTCGCGGCGCTGCGCCTCGGGCGCGAGCTCGGCCACGTCGCCGGCTGGGCGACCGTCGCCGACGTCGTGCGCGCGCTCGCCCTGGCGATGGCCGTAACCGCCCTCGGCACGGGCATCGCCGTGCGCACGACGCCGCTCCGCCCGTGGACAGGACTGATCGAACGCGGCTTCTACGCTGCGGCGCTGGCGTTCTTCTTCGTCGTCACGATCAAGCTCGCGACGAGCTGAGCGCCGCGGCCGGCGCCAGGAGCGCCACTGCGACGGCGCGATCGGAAGCGCCGAGCTTGCGCATGAGAGACGAGACATGGCGCCGGACGGTCGCATCGGCGATGCCGAGCTCGGCCGCCATCTCGGCGGTCTGCATCCCCCGCGGGAGCAGCCGCGCCACGTCCAACTCCCGTGCGGTCAGCTGGACGTCCCGTCCGTCGGCGAGTGTCGCGTGCGAGTCCTCGTCCTCGTCGAGCGCGCCGAGGATCGTCGTCACCAGCCGCCGCGAGATCACGGCCTCGCCGGCCGCGGCGCTGCGCAGTGCCTGTGGGAGCGCCGATCCGTCGCTGCTCTCGAGGAGGTAGCCCTGTGCGCCGGCGCGCAACGCGTCGAGCACGCCGTCCCGGTCGATCGCGCTGCCGAGGATCACGATCGCCGTATTCGGGAGCCGGCCGGAGATCTCGCGGGTCGCGTCGAGGCAGCTCCCGGGCAAGTCCTGGTCGAGCAGACAGACGTCCGGGCGGCGCGCCGCCGCTTTCGCGATCGCCTCGTCTGCGTCAGCCGCCTCGGCGCACACGTCGAAGCCCGATTCCTCGAGCAGGACACGCGTTCCCGCCCGGACGAACTGGTCCGCATCGGCGAGGAGGACGGTGATGCTGGTCGAGGGCCGCAGAGCCAACTATCGCTTTCGTATCGGGTGCTTGCGGCCGGAGCATAGTGCGATGTGTCCGTCCTGGACATCCCTGATCCGAGGTACCCGGCCAGCCCGCTCAGCCGCGTGAACGACGTGGCGTTCAGCGGCATGAACGACGAATGGGCCGTGCGGCGGATTGTGCGGGTCGCCACACGGACAAACACTGCAGTCATGCGGCGTGATGCGGCACGCAGTCATACGTCAACGGTCAACGGCGCGCGAGATCGGCCCTCCCCGGCCGACGCTTTCGAGGCATCCGGCGCCCTCGACTACGAAGTGGCGCTGCTCGCGCTCGCCGACGCCGCCGCAGAGGATCTGGCGGCTGGGCGCGCCGGTGCCCGCAGTCCGGCAACGCTGGCCGAGTCGATCGCGGAGTCGCGTGGGGTGGCGCTCGCCGCTGTCTCGCTCGCGCTCTTCACCCGGATTGCACTCTCGCCGCGGCTGCTCCAGCTCCCGACCGAACGCGCCGTCGAGCTCCAGCTGGGGACGCTCGCGTCTCTCGCCGGGTTGACACGCGTATCGCTGTGGTCGTTCGACGTCGGCGTCGTCGCGCAGCGGTTCTCGTTCGGCGAAGACGACCGTGCCGACGCCGAGCGGAACGCCGTCGAGCGCGCACTCGGACTTCGGCGCCGTGAAGCAGAGCACGACGACGGCGAGCTCGTCGCCGGCACGGTGCTGCGCGCCGAGCTGCCAGCGGCCGTCGTCGTCGGGCACCGTGCCTCCGTGCGGGACACGCAGATCCAGGCGTTCATCTTCGTAGCGTGCGGCGCGCTCGCCCTCGTGCTCGAGCGGGAGGCCCTACTCGAGCACGGGAGCGCAGCTCACGGCGCACTCGTCGCGGCGCACGAACGCCGCCTGACGCGACTCGCGTTCGACCTCCACGACGGGCCGCTGCAGGAGATCGCGGTCATGGCGGCAGACCTTCACGTCGCGAGATCGCGCGCGGAGGCGGCGCTCGAGACGCCGGGCCGCGAGCAGGTGACCGGATCCTACGACGGGCTGCTCGACCGTCTGAGCGAGCTGGACGTCGGCCTGCGCGAGGTCGCGCATTCGCTCGAGACGACCGGTGTCGTCCACCACCCTCTCGCGGACGTCCTGCGGCGCGAGATCGTCGCGTTCGAGCGCAAGAGCCCGATCCGCGCACGGCTGTGCGTCACCGGCGACGTCGACGACCTGACGGACTCGCAGAAGATCGTGCTCTGGCGCGTGGTGCAGGAGGGACTGACGAACGTCCGCGAGCACAGTGAGGCGTCGTCGGTTGCGGTGATTCTTCACAGCTCTCCGACCCTGACGCGCCTCGACATCGACGACGACGGGCGCGGGTTCGTCGTCGACCTGGAGCTCGCCGAGTCGGAGCGCCGCGGCCGGCTCGGGCTCGTCGGCGCCGCGGAGCGGGTCAGGCTGCTCGGCGGAACCTTCGCGCTTCGGAGCAGCCCCGGCGCCGGGACGCGGCTCGCCGTCTCCCTGCCGCACTGGCAGTCCTGACGCGCGTCAGGTCTCGTCGTACAGCGGGCTCTCGACGAGCCCGAGCTTGTAGGCGACGCGTGCGGCCTCGGTCCGGTTCGCGACTCCGAGCTTGCGGTAGATGTTGGTGAGGTGGAACTTGACCGTCTGCTCGGTGACCCAGAACTCCTGGGCGATCGCGTCGTTCGAGAGCCCGCGGACGACCGCTTTCAGGATCGCCGTCTCGCGGTCGGTCAGGCCGGCATTCTTCGCCGCCGAGTCGGTCTCGTCGGGTAGCCCGATCGCGTGATAGACGGTTCGTTCGACCGCCTGCCGGAGCGCGGCGGGCAGGTCGATCGGGTTGACGCTCTTGACGATGTAGGCGCTCGCGCCGCGCTTGAGCACCGACTGGATCAGCTGCTCGTCGGTCGAGACGGAGAGGATCACGACCTTCGTCGCAGGAAAGCGCTTCCGGATCTGGTCGAGGCAGATGAGCCCGTCCACCTGCGGCATGTGGAGGTCGAGCACGACGACGTCCGGCTGGGTCTGCGAGACGAGCGGCAGCACCTGACTGCCAGATTCGGCCTCGCCGACGATCTCGAAGCCGCCGTCCTCCTCGAGCGCGCGCCGAACTCCTTCTACGATGAGCCGGTGGTCGTCTGCGATCAGGACCTTCACGTCGTCCATCATGGTCTCACGACCTCATGACCGTCCGAGTGCTTGTCGCGTCGGAGCATGCCGCCACGCGCCAGAAGATCCGCCTCGCGCTGGAGCCTGCAGTCGAGTGCACCGAGGCTGACGAGGTCGGCGCCGCGATCGACCTGGCGTCGCGCGAGGACTTCGACATCTGCTTCATCGACGCCCGGATGAAGGGCAACGGAATCGAGGCTGCCGGGTCGATCCGCGTGCTGCGTCCGCAGACGATGCTCGTCGTCCTGACGCCGGTCGAGGAGGAGTCCGAGTTCTTCGACGCAATGCGGGCCGGCGCGATCGGCTACATCAACGAGAGCATCGATCCGGCGCGCCTGCCGAACGTCGTCCAGGGCCTGGTCTCGGGCGAGGCGGCCGTTCCGCGGCGGCTCGTCGGCGCGTTGATCGACGAGCTGCGCTTCCGCGACCGTCGCCGCGACATCGTCGAGCGCGAGCTCGGCGACGTGAGCCTGACGCCGCGCGAGTGGCACGTGCTCGAGCTGCTCGGGCAGGGCTACACGACCAAGCAGATGGCCGACACGCTCCATATCTCCCCGGTCACGATCCGCCGCCACGTGAGCATGCTCCTCCGGAAGCTCGACGTTCCCGATCGGCGCGCCGCCGTCGAGCTCCTCCGCTCCGGCAACAACCTGCACTGAGCCCGGTCGAGTCGCCCTAGCCCGAAGGCTAGGTCGAGACCTGGACCTTCCGTCAGCGAGTTCCTCGCCGGTCGGCCGAACACTTCGGATCGTGGTTCAGCTGACTCTCAGATCTGTTCGCGGGCGGCCTCCGTTGCGCTGCCCGTAGTCCGGCCACGGCAACCAAAAGCTGCTGCGGCGTACTCGACGGCCCGGCGTTCCGGGGGAGGTAGGGAAATGAAGCGGTTCAACAGGCCCAGGACCTGGATCGTCCTCGGCATTGTCGGCGTCGTCGCGGCTGCGCTTTCGGTCGCCGGCTACGCGTACTTCACGTCAACGGGCTCCGGTAGCGGCGTCGGATACGTGGGGACCGCCGGTCCCGGTCACGATCACGCCGGCGTGGCCCGGCGGCGTGTTCATGTATCCGGGCGGCACGACCGGTCCGAACTACTACGTGACGGTTCCGCTGACAATCACGAACACGAGCACGACGGCGTCCGTCGGCATCAACAGCATCGGCGGGTCCGTCCCCGACAACGGCGGCTGCCTCGGCTCCTGGTTCACGGTCTCGGGAGATCCGATCAACGTCACGCTTGCGCCCGGCGCCTCGACGACGGCGTACAACGGCTACGTGTGGATGACCGAATCCAACTCGGATCAGAACGCGTGTCAAGGAACGACGCCGACCGTCAACTGGACGACCGGCCCGTAGTTCGAGCTCCCACCGGAGGGAGGCGGCCGACGCCGCCTCCCTCCAGCGAGGACGAATCGCGATGACACGACGGATCAGAACGAGTTCGAGGGCGGCTGTCGCCGTTGCCGTTGCGGCGCTCGCGTTGGGGGCGGCCGGACTCGCGTACTTCACGGCGACCGGCTCTGGCTCGGCGCCGGGATACGTCGCGAACTTGCAGAGCCTGACCCTCTCGTCCGCATCCCCGACGGGTTCCGCGCTCTTCCCGGGCGGATCGACTGACGTCGCCGCGACGGTGAACAACCCGAACTCGGTGTCCGTTCACGTCCACGCCTTCGCACTCGACACGAGCCAGGCGGATGACGGGATCGCGATCGACGCGCCCGGCTGCAGCCGCGGCAGCGTCACCTTCAACGGCCCGGCGACGAACGGCGGCAACGACTTCGTGTTCCCGCCCGGCGACACAGCGCTCACGCTCGCGAACGCGCTCTCGATGAGCAACACCGCCGAGAACGCGTGCCAGGGCGCAACGTTCACCGTCTACCTCCAGGTGTCCTCATGAGCACAGCGCGGAGGGTCACAGCGATCGTGACTCTGCTCGGTGTGCTCGCGGCCGTCATCTTCTTCGCGGCGTCGGCGTTCGCCGGCGGCTCGCCGGCGACGCCGACGATCACCGTGATGCCGGCGAGCCCGACGAGCTCGCAGAGCGCGAACTTCGCGTACAAAGACTCGTCCACGATCACGAAGTTCCAGTGCCAGCTCGACAACGGCGGCTGGGTCGACTGCGGAACGGTCAAGACCGGCTCGTCGAAGTCGTACTCCGGCCTCGCCGCGGGGAGCCATACGTTCCAGGTCCGCGCCGTCTACAACAGCTCGACGAGCTCGCCGTGCACGTACACGTGGATGATCGACCTCACCCCTCCGACCGTGACGTCGATAAACCGCGTCGGCTCGACCCCGACGAACGCGTCGAGCGTCCAGTGGAAGGTGACGTTCAGCGAGAGCGTGACGGGCGTGGACTCAGGCGACTTCATGCTCGTCAAGAGCGGACTCGGCGGGACCCCGGCATTGAGCAGCAGCGTGAGCGGCTCGGGCACGACCTGGACGGTGACGGCCTCGACCGGCTCCGGCTCGGGCACCCTCGGGCTGAACCTCGTCGACAACGACACGATCATCGACGGCGCCGGCAACAAGCTCGGCGGCACCGGCACGGGGAACGGCAACTTCACCGGGCAGGTCTACGTGATCGACAGGACCGCGCCGACGGTCGTCTCGATCGTCCTCGCCGGCCCGAATCCGACCAACGCGCCGCAGGTGAGCTGGACGGTGACGTTCTCCGAGCCGGTGACCGGGCCCGCGAAGGCGAACTTCGGGATCGTCTACACCGGGCTGGGCGGCCCGCCGGCGCTCACCGCCAACGTGACCGGATCGGGGACGACGTGGACGGTGACCGCGACGACGGGCACCGGCAGCGGGACGCTCCAGCTGAAGCTCACGTCCGGCAGCGGGATCAAGGACACCGCCGGCAACGCGCTCGGCGGGACGCTTCCGTTCCTCGGCCAGACCTACACGATCGACCGCACGGTGCCGACGGTGACGTCGATCAACCGCGCCGACGCGAACCCGACGAGCGCTTCGCCGGTGCACTGGACGGTCGTCTTCAGCAAGAGCGTCACGGGCGTCGACGCCTCCGACTTCGCGCTCGTCAACTCCGGGTTGACCGGGCCGGCGATCACCGGCGTGAGCGGCTCCGGCACGACGTACACCGTCACCGCGTCGACCGGAACTGGCTCCGGGACGCTCGGCCTGAATCTCGTCGATGACGACTCGATCGCCGACAACGCCGGAAACAAGCTCGGCGGGACCGGCAACGGCAACGGGAACTTCACCGGCCAGGTCTACACCGTGAGCTCACCCGTCGGGATGCCGTTCACGATCGCGGGGAACGCGACGACGGTCCTCTTCCCCGGCCTCTCGTCCCCGATCAACCTCGCCTTCACGAACCCGAACAGCGTCCCGATCACGGTGACGATCGTGACGGCAACGATCACGTCGACGAGCGACGAGACGCACTGCGCGGCGACGGCAAACTTCGCGATCGGCCAGCAGCTCCAGGTCAGCGTCACGGTGCCGGCGAGCGCGACCAAGTCGCTCTCTGACCTCGGCGTGCCGACCGCGAACTGGCCGACGATCACGATGATCGAGACGCACGTCAACCAGAACGGCTGCGCGAACCGGACGGTCACCATCGGCTACACCGGGAGCGCGCACTCGTGAAGCGCGTGATCGCGACGCTCGCGTTCATCCAGGCGTTCGCCGCGGCTCTGTCCGCGTTGCTTTCGGCGCTTCCGGGCGTCGACGTCCCCGAGCAGCGCCCGGCGGCGGCGGCCGATCTCCCGGCTCCGGACGGATCCGCTCCGCCTCCGCACATCCCCCGTCGCGGCGGCGGCGCCCGGAGCCGGCGCCTCCTCGTCCTCCTCGGCGTCGCGGGCATCGCGCTCAGCGGCGCCGGCGCCTGGGCGTTCTGGTCGGCGGGCACCGCCCCGGGCGCCCAGGCTGAGGGGGTCGCGGCGACCGTGGAGCAGGTGCACGGGCTCTCGCTCGACGGCGGTGTAACGCCGACGGCGAACCCCGACGTGGCACTCGCGTGGAGCACGGCGCACCTCTCGAACGGGCTCGGCGTCGACGGATACGTCGTCCGGCGCTACGTCGGGCTCACGCCGACCGCCGTCTGCGGGAGCCCCGCGGCGACGCATTGCGTCGACCCCGCTCCGGACGGGACCTACGACTACGGCGTCGCCGCGCGGTTCGCGAGCTGGACCCGCCCGGAGAGCGCGCAGATCACCGTCACCGTCGACACGAGCGCGCCGTCGATCGACACCGCGCCGGCGAGCCCGAGCGCGAACGGGTCGCCGACGTTCGCGTTCTCGCACTCGAGGTACTCGAGCTTCAAGTGCAGGCTCGACGACGAAGCGGAGTTCACGACGTGCACGAGCCCCCTCTCGTTGAGCGACCTTGCTGAGGGCGCCCATGTCTTCCGGGTCGAGGCGCTGGACGCGAACAACGTCGCGACCCAGGTCGCCGTCTATGACTGGTCGATCGATACGAGCCCGCCCGTCCTCGGCACGACGCCGTCGAACCCGAGCGCGAACACCGCGCCGTCCTTCGCTTTCTCGCATGCGTCCTACGCGATCTTCGAGTGCAGCCTCGACGGATCTCCGTTCACCGGCTGCACCGGCCCGGACGCGCTGAGCGCGCTCGCGGACGGCTCCCACACGTTCCAGGTCAGGGCGGTCGACGCGGACGGCGTCGCAACGCCGGCGGCCGCCACCACCTGGACTGTCGACTCGAGCCCGCCGAGCTTCACGAGCAGGCCGTCGTCGCCGAGTGCGAACCCGAATCCGTCCTTCGGCTTCACGCATACGCAGGCGGCGTACACCTTCACGTGCCAACTCGACGGCGGCGGCTACGCCGGCTGCACCAGCCCGTACGGGCACAGCGGCCTCACCGACGGGAGCCACGAGCTCGACGTCGAAGCCGCCGGTGCCGACGGAGTCGCAACTACCGCGGCCGTCTACATGTGGACGGTCGACACGAGCGCGCCGACGATCACGCCCACGAACGCGATGGTCCCGGGCGGGACCTACGCGTCGCAGAGCGCCGCCTTCACTGTGACTCATCCGGTCTTCACCGACGTCCGTTGCTCGCTCGACGGTGGCAGCGCTGCGGCCTGCGGCGGCGGCTCGGGCCGGCCGGGCTGTGGCCGAGCACGTATCAGGCGACGTCGCCGGACTGCGGCAGCTTCGGCCAGGACGCGAACGGCTTCTGCTTCATCCACGACGGCAGCGTCGAGCTCGGCGTGAAGTTCACGTCATCGCAGGCCGTCGACATCGTCGGCGTCCGGATCTACCGGACGGACGCCGGCCCCGTCAGCGCGTCGCTGTGGAACTCCTCCGGCGGCCGCCTTGCTGGACCGACGAGCGCAGCAGGCGCGGCGACGCACGGCTGGCAGGACGTGCTGTTCAGCGCCCCGGTCGCGATCGCGCCGGGCCAGACTTACACCGCGTCGTACCTCGCGCCGAGCGGCGACTACCCGTTCCAGTGGGACTTCTTCGCGAGCGCCGCGTTCACGCAGGGCCCGATCACCGCGCTCCAGTCCAGCAACGACAACGGCGCCTACTGCTACTCCGGCGCGAGCTGCTTCCCGACGCAGAGCTTCCGCGATACGAACTACTGGGTGACGCCGCTCTGGACGACCGGGTCGGGCGGACCGGTCACATACGGGAGCCTCGCGGACGGCGCGCACTCGGTCACGGCGACGGCATTCGACGGCGACGGCGTCTCGACGCCGAACGCTGCGTTCGCCTGGACGGTTCACCACGCAGCGCCGGACATCACAACCGACTTGGACGCCCTCACGAACTCGACGGGCGCAAACTTCAGCTTCTCCGACTCGCCGTTCACGAGCTTCGAGTGCAGCCTCGACGGCGCCGCGTTCGCCGCGTGCGACGGCGGCACCGCGAGCTACACGGGCCTCGACGATGGGTCGCATACGTTCGCCGTGCACGCCGTCGACTCGATCGGCGGGACGACGGCCGACCAGACGTTCACCTGGACGGTCGACACCACCGCGCCGACCGTCGACGTCGAGCCGGCCGACGGCCAGGACGAATCGACGAACGCGCTCCCGATCCACTTCACCGCGACGTTCGACGAGCCGGTGAACGCATTCACCGACACCGGGGTCACCCTCGGCGGCAGCGCGGATACGAGCGGCGCCACGGTCACCGTCACGCAGTCGTCGCCGACCAAGTACGACATCGAGGTCGACGGCGTCACCGGGAGCGGCACGGTCACCGCATCGGTGAACGCGGCCGCGACGACAGACCCGGCCGGCAACGAGAACACGGCCTCGGGCGCAAGCCCGGCCGTAACCCTCACGCCCTGACCCGTCCTCCGGCACGAGCCGGGCTCCGCTAGCCTCCGCCGGCGTGAACCGGCCGGGCCTGACGAGTGCATTCCGAGCGCGCGGCCGCCTCTGGCCCTTGGCAGACGCGATCGCACTCGTGACGTTCGCCGTCGTAGGACTGCTCTCGCACCAAGGCACGGTGACCGCCGCCGGCCTCGCGCGCGACGCGCTGCCGCTCCTCGGCGGCTGGTTCGCCGCCGCACTCGTATTCCGGCTCTACCGGCGGCCGTCGCCCGCGCGCCTGTTCGCGACGTGGGCCTGCGGGATCACCGCCGGCGTGCTCGTCCGTGCGCTCGTCCTCGGCCACGCACTCGACGGCCACGAGGCCGCGTTTCTCGGGGTCGCGCTCGCCTTCACGCTCCTCTTTGTGCTCGTTGCGCGAGCCGTGCTCGCGCTCGTGCTCGCGACGCGCTGACCGCCTACGCGGTACGGAGATCCGCGACCTCGTGCAGCCGCTCGCGGATCTGCTCCATGTCGGCGCCGAGGTCGTCGAGGCGCGGGAGCTCCGAGAGGCTGTCGAGACCGAAGATCCGCTCGAAGAGCGGCGTCGTGCGGTAGCGGATCGCACCGCCGGCGGCGTCGTCGCGGCCGGACTCGGCGATCAGGCCGCGCTCGGTGAGATTGGCGACGGCGGAGTCGGCGGCGACGCCGCGGATCCGCGCGATGTCGGGGCGGGTGCACGGGCCGAGATACGCGACGATCGCGAGCGTCTCGAGCGACGCCTGCGAGAGGTTCCGCTGCGCCGGCTTCTCGAACAGCCGCGCGCACGCCGCCGCGGCCTCGCGGGAGGCGCGGAACGCCCAGCCGCCGGCGACGTGCTCGAGCACGACGCCGCTGCGCCCTTCGCGGTAGCGGTCGGAGACGAGGCCGAGCGCCGCCTCGACGCGCTCCGGATGGTCGTCAGCGGCCTCGGCGAGGTCGTCGACGGACAGCGGAGCGGACGCCACGACGAGCAGCGCCTCGAGCGTCCGGGCGAGCTGGTCGAGCGGATTGGCGGCGATCAGGCGGAGCGGACGGTCGTCCACGACACGGTCATTTCGTCTCTGGCGATGTTCTCCTCCCCGTTTCGCGCGACGCGAATCGGCGCGAACGGGGCGGCCTGGTCGATCGTGATCTCGCCGGAACGGCGAAGGTCGAGGAGCGCGAGAAAGGCGACTGCCTGCTCGACGCGCGAGAGACCTTGCACCTCGGCGTCGAAGTCGAAGCGGGAGCGGCGGCGCAGCACGGCACGGAAGCGCTCGAGGAACTGCGAGACCGGCGGGAAGCGAAGCGCCATGTGCGAAAGCGAGACCTGCGGCGGCGGCACGGCGAGCATGCGGAGGACGGTCGCGAGCCGCTCCGGCTGCTGCGGCGCGAGCTGCTGCTCGACCTTCGGCGCGAGCGGCGCCGGGCCGATCCGGAAGAAGCGGTCGCCTTCGCGTGTCGAGCCGCTCGCGCAGCCACGCGGCGGCCTCCTTCATCCGGCGGTACTCGGCGAGCCGGCGCGCGAGCTCCTCGGCCGCGGCCTCCGGCTCGAGCTCCGCAAGCTCGGCCGCCTCCTCCGGGAAGAGGCCGCGTGCCTTCAGCTCCAGCAGCGCCGCGATCAGGACCAGGAACTCGCCGCACGCCTCGAGGTCGAGCTGCTCGCGCTCCGCGAGCCGCTCGAGAAACGCCATCACGATCCCCGCGACGTCGATCTCCCGCAGCTCAAGCTCGTCCTTCAGGACGAGCGTCAGCAGCAGGTCGAACGGCCCTTCGAAGGCGTCGAGATCGAGCTCAAGCTCCCGGACGATCACGACGCGGACCGTACCCGCACTACCGGACGCGGCCCTTCGGCACCGCCATCCGCGGGCCGGTCGGAATCGGTCGCTGTTTCGCGGCCGGCGTTGTCGACTCCCCGCGGAAGAACTGCCACCAGATGAAGAACGCGACCGAGCCGATGAACACGAGCAGCGAGACCCAGAAGTTGATCCGCTGGCCGAGGAAGTGGTTCGACGGATCGATGCGGAGCGTCTCCTCGAAGGTGCGGAACGCCGTGTAGATCGCGACGTACAGGGCGAAGAGCCCCGGCCGCTTGATCGCGTAGCGCCGATCGATCCAGAGCAGCGCGAGCACGCCGAGGAGGTCCCAGATGAACTCGTAGAGGAACGTCGGGTGGTACAGGTGCGCGGCGGTCTTGCCGTGGATCTCGAGCGCCCACGGCAGCGTCGTGTGCTTCCCGTACAGCTCCTGGTTCCAGTAGTTGCCCCAGCGTCCGATCCCCTGCGCGAGCAGCAGGCCCGGCGCGACGGCGTCCATCATCAGCCGGACGGGATTGCCGGAGCGGTGGACGACCCAGGCGCCGACGAGGACGCCGAACGGGATCGCGCCCCAGATCCCGAGCCCGCCCGACCAGACGGCGAACGGCCCGTACCAGTGCTCGTGGATCGCGGCGTCCTGGTTCCAGCTCGTCAGGAGGTGGTAGAGCCGGGCGCCGATGATCCCGGCGATCACGCCCCAGACAGCGCAGCGGAAGATCAGATCCCAGTCGCCGCCCCACTTCACCCAGCGGTAGCCGGTGAGCCACACGCACGCGATGATCGCGAGCAGCAGCGTGACGCCGTACATGTGGATCGTGAACGGACCGAGGTGGTAGACGCCCGTCGGCGGAGACGGGATCGACGCAAGAAGGGCAGCGCTCACCGCCGCCATTCTGCCGACCGGAACCGACTAGCGCAGGATCTGCAGCGCCAGCTCGGGCGAACAGCCCTGCTCGACGAGATCGACCGCCGCGTGCAGGTCGACGTCGAAGCGCATCGCGAGCTCGAAGGCCGCCTCGGGATGGAACCCGGCGCGCTCCAGCTCCTCCGCACGCCAGCGCTCGACCCGCTCCAGCTCCGTCTCGACGTATTCCGCTTGTTCAACCGCAGACATTCCGCATCCTTCCGACGTTCGTTGGTGATGTTTCGGGAATTCGGCCGGATCGGATCACCCCCTGACGGGGTATCTCGTCCGTCGTCTCTGGACAACGGCCGCGGACTGTGGTTTTTTTCGGTCTGCGGCAGGCGCCGAGGCTAGGGGTCGGGGGTAGGAACGTTGGGTGCGGCAAGGCCTTTTCGCGCGTCTGCGCGGATCGTGGGACGGATCACCGGGGCGGCGGTCGTATGCGCCGTGGCGGCGGCGCTGCTCGTCGGCGGCGCGCAGTCGCGGTCGCTGACGACTCACGTCTTCACGGTCGACACGACCGCGGACACCTTCGACAACTTCACCGGCGACGGCATCTGCGCCGACTCCGGCGGGCAGTGCTCGCTGCGCGCAGCGGTGGAGGAGGCGGACGCGCTCGGCGGCTCGAGCGTGATCAGTCTGCCCGCGGGGACGTACACACTGTCGGGCCTCGCAACTCCTGTTCACCGCGGACATCTCGCTCGCCGGCGCAGGCGCGCGGACGACGTCGATCATCCAGGGTGGCGTCCAGCGCGTGATCGAGATCTCGACCGGCTCGTCGGTGATCAGCGGCGTCACGATCCAGGGCGGCGACACGCTCGACCAGCAGCGGCGAGCCGAACGAGGGCGTCGGCGGCGGGATCTGGATCGACAACCCCGGCTCGCTCACCGTCACGCACTCGACGATCACGCACAACGTCGCGAGCGCGTCCGGCGGCGGCATCGACAACAACGGCACCCTCGCCGTCGACCACAGCACGATCGACCACAACGGCGCCGGGACGATCGGCGGCGGCATCGACGACTTCGGAACGCTCGTCTCGATCAGCGACTCGACGATCTCCGCCAACAGCGCCGGCACCGAGGGCGGCGGCCTCCTCTCCGCGAATACGACGACGCTCACGAACGACACCTTCGGCGACAATCAGGTGACGACGCCGGGCGGCCCGGCGGGCGACGTCTTCGTCTACGGCAGCCGCCGACGTGATCGCGATCAACACGATCTTCGGCAGCAGCCCAACCAGCAGCGACTGCAACGCGTCGCTCGACTCGCACGGGTCGAACCTCGCGTCCGACGCGAGCTGCGGCGCTCGCCGCGGCCGGCGACCAGCAGGGCGTCGACCCGCAGCTCGGCGCGCTCGCGAACAACGGTGGAACGACGGACACGTATCTCCCCGGTGCGACGAGCCCGGCGCTCGACGCCGGCCTCGACGGCCTCTGCCCGACCGACGACGAGCGCGGCACCGTCCGCCCGCAGGGACCGCATTGCGACATCGGCGCGGTCGAGGTCGCGGTCGCCGCGCCGGCGGTCAGCGCGGCGCAGTCCACCGTGGCCGCGAGTCTGACGAGCGTCGCCGCCGACGGCATCGACCACGTCGACGATCACCGTCACGCTGAAGGACTCCGGCGGCGCCGCCGTCTCCGGCAAGACCGTGACGCTCTCCGCCGGGAGCGGCAGCTCGACGATCGCCACCGTCGGCGGCACGACGAACGGCTCCGGCGTGGCGACGTTCACCGTGAAGGACGCGACCGCGGAGACGGTGACATACACCGCGCACGACACGACCGACTCCGTGGACGTCACACAAACCGCCGCCGTGACGTTCACCGCCGCCGCGCCGCCCACCGTCAGTGCCGCCCAGTCGACCGTCTCGGCGGCACCGACGAGCGTCGCCGCAGACGGGAGCACGACATCGACCATCAGCGTCACGCTGAAGGACTCCGGCGGCACTGCGGTCTCCGGCAAAACCGTGACACTCACCGCCGGAGCCGGGAGCTCCACGATCTCGGCGGTCAGCGGCACAACGAACGGCTCCGGTGTCGCGAGCTTCACGGTCAAGGACGCGACCGCGGAGACCGTGACCTACACCGCCCATGACACCACCGACTCCGTCGACGTCACGAACACCGCAACGGTGACGTTCACGGCGACCTCGTCGGGCGGGTCGACCTCGAGCGGCGGGACGCCGACACAGGCCGGTGCGTCGCCGCCGACGGTCACGATCTCCGCCGACTCGACTGCGAGCGTGGGGCAGAACGTCCCGTTCACCGGGGGCGCCACCGACCCGAACGGCGTCGCGATCGTCTCGTACGTCTGGAGCCTCGGCGACGGCGGCTCCGCGACCGGCCCGACGGCGACGCACCGGTACACGACGGCGGGGACGTACGCCGTCACGTTGAGCGCGACCGACACGCTCGGAAAGACCGGCACCACGACGCATACGATCGTCGTCTCGCCGGCGCAGCTCAGCGCTGAGATCACCTATTCGCCGGCCCCGGCGGTCGCAGGAGTCGCGGACTCGCTCCACGTGAACCTCGCGCCGGGCGGCAACTCCGTCCACAGCGCAACGTGGAGCTTCCCCGGCGGCGGCACCGCGTCCGGCGCGACCGTGCAGCACACCTTCGCGAAGGCGGGCTCGTATGCGGTCACCGTGACGGCGACCGCCGCCTCGGGCGCGACCGCGACCACTGAGAAGGACATCGTCGTCGCTCCGACCGCACTCGGTCCCGTGTCCGCGTCGAAGTCTGGGGTCTCCGCGCCCGCCGCAGCGACGATGGGCACGACGCCGATCCACGTCACCGTCGCGGTCCGCGACGCGTACGGGCGCGCGATCGCCGGCAAGACCGTGCAGCTGACGGCGTCGGGACACGCGGCGTTCCCGCAGAGTGCTCACGACACGCTCACGACGAACACGGGCGGCGCTGCGGTCTTCTCCGTCTACGACACGCACGCCGAGAACGTGACGTTCACCGCGGCCGACACGACCGACAACGTCACGCTCGCGGGCTCCGCGACGACGTCGTTCGCAGCGCCGGCGAGCGACGCGCGGTCGACGGTTACCGTCAGCCCGGCCCACGTGCCGGCCGACGGGACGAGCGCGTCGACGGTCACCGTGACGCTCAAGGACTCGGGCGGCCACCCGCTGTCCGGAAAGACCGTCCACGTCGTCACGGGCGCGGGACCCGGGACGACGGGGCAGCTCCACGTCAAGGAGGATCCGGCGGACTCGCCGGTCACGAACGCGAACGGCGTCGCGACCTTCACGTTCACGGACACATCGCCCGAGACGATCACCGTCCGGCCGACCGATGCAACCGACGGCGTGCCGCTCTCGTTCGTCGACATCCGCTTCCAGGCCACCGCGGGCGGCCCGGCGAGCGCGACGACCTCGACTCTCGTCGCCGACCCGTCGATGGTCGCCGCCGGCGGCACGTCCACCGGCACGGTGACCGCGACGCTGCGAAACGCCGCGGGCGGCCCGGTGCCCGGGGCGAGCGTGACGCTACACGGGGCGTCCGCCGCGTCGCACATCGCGACACCGACCGCGACGACCGACGCGAACGGCAAGGCGGCGTTCACGGTGAGCGACCCGAAGGCACAGTCCGTCGTCTACTCGGCCACCGACACGTCCGAGGGGATCGCGGTCGGCCAGACCGCGCAGGTCACGTTCTACCGCCCGGGCCCGAGCGCGACCACGTCGACCACCGTCGCGAGCCCGGCGAACGTCCCGAGCGACGGTACAAGCCCGTCGACGATCACGGTGACGCTGCTCGACGCCGGCGGCAACCCGGTCCCCGAGATGCGGCTGCAGCTGCGCAAGAGCAGCACCACCGCGACCGTCTCGCCGTCAACCGCGACGACGAACCGGAACGGCGTCGCGACGTTCACCTCGGCGGACACCGCCACCGAGTCCGTGACGTACACGCCGCAGCTCGAGAGCTCGAGCGTCGCGCTTCCGACCGCGACGGTCGGGTTCGCCAACATGCATGTCACCGCGGAGACCACACGCGTCGTCGGCACGACGCCGGAGAAGTGGGACGTGCTGGTGCACCTGTACCAGGGCTCCGCGAGCCTCCGCGGCAAGCGCGTCGACCTCGTGCCCCCGGCAGGAAGCAATGTCACAGTCACCGCCGAGCAGCCGGACCCCTCCACGAACGCGGGCGTCACCGACGGCACGGGCCGGGCCAAGTTCCTCGTCCGCGCGCAGCACGACGGCACGGTCGTGCTCGACGTCCGCGACCAGACCGACAACGTGCTTCTTCCCGGGAGCCGTCTCCCTCGTGTTCTCGGGCAGCCCTTCGACGGCACACAGCACCGTCACGATCTCCCCCCTCTCGGTCGTGGCGGATGGACAGAGCGCCGCGACGGTCACCGCGACGCTCGACGACGCCTCCGGCACACCGGTCGTCGGCCAGGCGGTCGACCTGAAGCTCTCCTCCGCCTCGACCAAGGCGCCGAGCGCGCACGTCTCGGGCGTCTCGACGGTGACGGACGACACCGGCACGGTCGTCTTCCACGTGCGCGACGCGACGGCAGAGGCGGTCGGGATCCACGCGTACGCGCAGCTCTCCCAGACGAGCGAGCTCGTGCTCGGCCCGTCGCAGACCGTGACCTTCGTCACGGCCTCGAACACCGCGGTCGAGCGCGACGCAGTCGACGATCGCGGCCGACTCGCTCGTGCCCGCTGACGGGACGACGACGGGGAACGTCACCGTCACGCTGAAGAACGGCGGCGGGGGCGCCGTCGCGGGGAAGGTCGTGACGCTTCACGCGTCGGGCGGCTCGTCAGCGATTGCTCCGCCGAGCGCGACGACCGACGGATCCGGCGTCGCGCGCTTCACGGTGAAGGACGCAACGACGGAGCCCGTCACCTACACGGCGACCGACACGACCGACGGCGTCGCGCTCACCGGCAGTGCGCATGTCCAGTTCTACGACGCGGGCGCTCCGTCGGCCTCGACGTCGACGGTCGTCGCATCGCCGCTCGGCGTCGCCGGCGACGGCGCGACGCCGACGACAGTCACCGTCACGCTGCACAACGTGGGCGGCGGGCCGATCGCCGGCACGCAGATCGCGCTCACGAGCAACGGAACGAACGCCGACATCTCGCCGGCCGTCGCGGTCACCGACGCGACCGGCGTCGCGACCTTCACCGCCACCGACGCCGCGAGCGAGATCGTCACGTTCACCGCGGAGGACACGCTTCTTCCGTCGCTCGACCTCCCGCAGGCGACGGTGGCGTTCGGCGCGCCGCAGCCGCCGACCGTCTCGTTCAGCTTCGGGCCGACGAGCCCGAAGGCGGGGCAGCAGCTGCACTTCATCGCTACGGCCACCGACCCGAGCGGCGTCGCGATCACATCGTTCGCGTGGGACTTCGGCGACGGCGTGACCGGCTCGGGAACGTCGCCCTTCCACGGCTTCGCACAGCCCGGTACGTACACCGTCGCGCTCCACGTCACGGACGCGCGCGGCGCGACTGCCACCGCGTCGGAGACCGTGACCGTCGCGTCGGCGGTCCTCACCGTCTCGGCTCCCACGTACGCCGGCGTCGGAGAGACCGGAGGCGCGACTCTCACGATCGCCGTCCCGGGCTCGACACACACGACCGACTCGGTGACGGTGAGCGCGAGCTCCTCCGTGTCGGCCACGGGGTACGAGTTGAACACGCCGACGCACTGGCACGTGTTCCCGATCACCACGACTCTCTCGAACGGCAAGGTGACCGTCCCGGTGCGGGACTCCGTTCCGGAGACGGTCGTGTTCCAGGTGAGCGACTCGCACGCGAACGCGGTCGCGGACGTCGCGATCACGTTTGTGCCGACGGCGTCGAGCGCCGCATCGAGCCTCTCCCTGTCGCCGCGCACGGTGCCGGCTGACGCCCACTCCGCCGCGACGGTCACGGTCAGGCTCTTCGACGCGAACGGCAACCCGGCTGCGAACAACTCCGTGCAGCTCCGTTTCTCCGGGACCGGCGCCTACGCAGGGCTCGGGACGGGAGCGGTCGCGACGCCGGACACGGCGGTCACGAACGCGGAGGGTGTTGCGACGTTCACGGTCCGCGACGCGACGCCGGCAAGCATGACGGTCAGCGCGATCGACTTGACCAACGGCGAGTCGATCACGTCCGCGAGCAGCAACGAGAACGCCCTCACGTTCACGCAGGCGCTCAAGCCGTCGCCGTCCGACTCGAAGGTCGTCGCGGCGGCGACCAGCGTCACGACGTTCGCACCGGGAACGACGGTGTCGGTGAGGCTGATCAACAAGGGCGGCGGCTCCGTCCCGGGTAAGACGGTCTCGCTGCAGGGGAAGACCGGTCACGCGACCGTGACGCCGGCGCAGGCGGTCACCGACGCACGCGGGATCGCAACGTTCACCGTCGTCGACGGCACGGCCGAGACCGTGACGTTCGCCGCACGGGACGTGACGGACGCGCTCGCGCTCACACAGCAGCCGTCGGTGAAGTTCGCCGACCACGTCGTCGACAAGGATGCGTCGCTGATCTACAGCTCTGGGAGCGCGCCGGCCGGGGCCGACAATCCGGTGACGATCACGGTCATCCTCTACGACGCGATCAACAAGCCCGTGCAGGGACGCACCGTCCATCTCCACGCGTCGAGCTCGAACTCGACCGTCACGCCCGCGAGCGTCGTCAGCAACCAGTACGGCGAGGCCGTCTTCCAGGTGAACGACCCGAAGATGGAGACGGTGACGTACACGGCGACCGCGGAGGTCGGCTCCGGCACGCTCGTCACGCTGACGAAGAGAGCGGCCGTCACGTACACGACGCCGGTCCCGAGCACGACGAAGTCGACGATCGACCCGCTCTCACAGAGCGCCGAGTTCTGGACGTCGCCGACGATTGCCGTGACGCTGCGCGACGGCGCCGGCGACGCCCTCGCGGGGCGGACGGTGCGTCTGACGTTCGTCTACCAGGACACCGGCACCTACGCGTCGTTCGACTATCCGGACTCGCTCGTCACGGTCGACCCGAATCGCGGCACCGTCATCGACGCCGGCGGCTTCCAGGTGAACACCGGGACGGCGTCGACCGACGCGAACGGCGTCGCGGTCTTCACCATCTTCGCGAACAACGAGGCTCACGCGTCCGGCTGCCACAACCTCGACGTCCAGGCGATCGACGCCGACGGCACGACATACGACCTCGGCACCGTGTCGGTCTGCCTGGTGGACTGAGCGGCCGCGACCAGCGCGCGCGGCTTTACATCCGCATGACCCGCGACTGACGCACGCCGAACCTCCTGCGACGACTGTCCGTCGGGCTGAGCGCCGCTCGGCCGACACGACAGCAGGAGGTTCACGAAGATGCGCAAGTACACGGTGATCGCGGCGGCAGCACTCGTCTTCGCGATCCTTCCCCTCGGCGCCGTTGCGGCGCCCGGCGGCAAGGCTCCGGCCAAGCCGCACTCGCACTGGTTCGCGGGGTCAGTGTCCGCGGTCGGCAGCGACTCGCTCAGCGTCGACGTTCTCTGGACCGGCCCGAAGGACGGCCAGCTGAACGGGACGAACGTCACCGTCTCGGTCGGCTCCGGCACGGCGATCGTCTCGGGCAAGGACAAGACGGCGGTGCCGCTCTCGAGCATCCAGCCGGGCGACCTCGTCGGTCTGCGGGCGACCTCGGCCGACGCGACGCTCGCGTCGCTGGCCGCGACGCACATCCGCGTCTGGTGCAACTGCCACTGGATCGGCGGCACGATCAGCTCGATCGGCAGCAGCTCGATCAACGTCCAGGTCGCACGCACCGGCCCCTACGACACGGTGCTCAAGGGCACGAACGTGACGATCCAGGTCAACGGCTCGACGAGCACCATCAAGGGCAAGGCCAAGACGCCGATCTCCCTCTCTGACCTGAAGGTCGGCGACGGCGTCGGCGTCGTCTTCGGCGCCAACGGCTTCTTCAAGGCGCCCGGCTTCGATCCGGAGAAGGCGACCTTCACGGCGAGCAAGGTGCACGAGTGGCAGAAGCGGCAGGTGCCGCCGCCCTCGAGCGATGCCGGCTCCACTGCCGGCACGACAACTCCGTAGGGACCGCTTCCCCCTCTCCCTACGTGACGGCGGCCTCGCGCTTACGGCGCGAGGTCGCCGACTGCCGCTTCTGCGCGGACAGCTCGACCTTGCGCAGGCGGATGCTCTTCGGCGTCACCTCGACGCACTCGTCCTCGCGGATCAGCTCGAGCGCCTGCTCGAGCGAGAGCGGACGCGGCGGGATCAGGCGGACGGTCTCGTCGGAGCTCGACGCGCGCATGTTCGTCAGCTTCTTTTCCTTCGTCGCGTTCACGTCGAGGTCGTCGGCGCGCGAGTTCTCACCGACGACCATCCCCTCGTAGACCTCGACGCCGGGCGCGATGAAGAGCGAGCCGCGCTCCTGCAGGTTCATGATCGCGAACGCCGTCGTCGGCCCGCGCCGGTCGGCGACGAGGCTGCCGGTCGGGCGCGTGCGCAGCTCGCCGTGCCACGGCTCCCACGCCTCGAAAACGTGGTGGAGGATCCCGGTGCCGCGCGTCTCGGTCAGGAACTCGGTGCGGAAGCCGATCAGTCCGCGCGCCGGGACGAGGTACTCCATCCGCGCCCAGCCGGTGCCGTGGTTCACCATCTGCTGCAGCCGCCCCTTGCGGAGCGCCAGCAGCTGCGTGACGACGCCGATGTACTCCTCGGGGACGTCGATCGCGAGACGCTCGACCGGCTCGTGGCGCTTGCCGTTCGACTTCGCGTGTCAGCACCTCCGGCTTGCCGACGGTCAGCTCGAAGCCTTCGCGGCGCATCAGCTCGACGAGGATCGCGAGCTGCAGCTCGCCGCGACCCTGTACCTCCCACGCGTCCGGCCGATCCGTCGCGTCGACGCGAAGCGAGACGTTGCCGACGAGCTCCTGGTCGAGCCGCGCCTTGACCATCGACGCGGTCAACCGGTCGCCTTCGGTGCCGGCGAGCGGTGACGTGTTGATGCCGATCGTCATCGACAGCGACGGCTCGTCGACGGCGATGACGGGCAGCGGACGCGGATCGTCCGGGTCGGCGATCGTCTCGCCGATCGTGACGTCGGGCAGGCCCGCGAGCGCGACGATCTCGCCCGGTCCGGCTTCGTCCGCGGAAACGCGGTCGAGCGCCTCGGTGACGTACAGCTCGACGACCTTCGCGTTCGAGATCGTCCCGTCGGCGCGGCACCAGGCGACCTGCGCGCCCTTGCGCATGGTCCCGTGCATGACGCGGCAGAGCGCGAGGCGTCCGACGTACGGAGTCGGCGTCGAGGTTCGTGACGAGCGCCTGCAGCGGATGCTCCGGGTCGTACTCCGGCGGCGGAATCGTCGCGAGCAGCGTCTCGACGAGCGGCCCGAGGTCGGGCGCGAGATCGTCGGGCGTCAGTCCGGCGCGGCCGGCGCGCGCGTTGCAGTAGACGATCGGGAACTCGATCTGCGTACTCGTCGGCGTCGAGGTCGAGGAACAGCTCGTAGACCTCGTCGACGACCTCCTGCGGGCGCGCGTCGTCGCGGTCGATCTTGTTGACGACGAGGACGACGGGCAGCTTCGCCTCCAGCGCCTTGCGCAGCACGAAGCGCGTCTGCGGCAGCGGCCCCTCGCTCGCGTCGACGAGCAGCAGGACGCCGTCGACCATCGTCAGCCCGCGCTCGACCTCGCCGCCGAAGTCGGCGTGGCCCGGCGTGTCGACGATGTTGATCTTCGTGTCGCCGACGCGGACCGCCGTGTTCTTGGCGAGGATCGTGATGCCCTTCTCGCGCTCGAGATCCATCGAGTCCATGACGCGCTCGTTGACGTCCTGGTTCTCGCGGAACGACGCCGGCCTGCCAGAGCAGGGCGTCGACGAGCGTCGTCTTGCCGTGGTCGACGTGGGCGACGATGGCGAGGTTGCGGAGATCTTCGCGGCGGGCCATACGACGGCCCACGGTAGCGGCTAGAGGACGGCGGCCTCGCCGAGCAGGGTCTTCGCCTCGGCGAAGAAGTCCGGGATCGGCTGCACCTTCTTGCCGAGCTCGAGGAGCTTCGGGCCGACGGACGTCACGGCCTCGACGTACACCGGCGCCTCGCCCGGGTACCGCTCGACGATGTCGGCGAGCTCCTTGATCAGCCCGGCAGGCGCGACGCGTGCGTCGACCTTCAGCCGTACCTCGCGCCGTTCCGGCACCGCTTCGAACGAGCGTGATCTCGAGCGCGATCAGCTTCGTCTCGCCCTGCTGCTTGTGGTCGACGCGGCCCTTCACGACGAGGATGCGCTCCAGCACGATCAGGTCGCGCGCCTGCGCGTACACGGAGTTGAACGCGACGACCTCGACCGAGCCGGTGACGTCCTCGAGCCCGAAGAAGACCATCGGCTCGCCCTTCTTCGTCGTCAGCTGCTTCAGCGACGAGACGATGCCGCCGGCGACGACGATCTCGCCGTCACGGCGACGCTCGAGCTCCGACAGCGCGCAGTCGGTCTTGCGGCGCAGCTGGTCGCGGATCCCGGAGAGCGGATGCTCGGACACGTACAGGCCGAGGCTCTCCTTCTCCATGTGCAGCAGCTCGCTCTTCTCGAACTCCTCCGTCGAAAGCGGCGGGTACTGGGCTTGCGCCGACTGCGAGCAGGACAGTCCCAGGCGCGCGAGCCACCGCACAGCGCGTCACGGTCGGGTCGGTGATCGCAATCGCCGTTCCCTTCGCCGCGCGGACGTGCTCGCCGGCCAGCTCGAAATCAGCCTCGCCATCAAGCGCGACGGGTCGCTTCCTGCTGGCCGCTCGCTCGCTCGTCATGCTCGGCGACGAGCGTCTCGTGGCCGCCCACGGCAACGAAGACGTTTGCCCCGAACGTCGTCAGGCGGAAGAAGTGCTGGAGCGGATGCCGTCGGGGTCGTCCGCGTCGCCGCCCGGCACCGTCGGGATCTCGTCGATCTGACGTGCAGCCCACCGCGCCATCGAGCACTACAAGACCGCGGCCTCGCCGAGCAGCGCTTTCGCCTCGGCGAAGAAATCCGGGATCGGCTGCACCTTCGGGCCGAGCTCGGCACGAAGCGCTTCGGGCCGTACGAGGTGACGGCCTCGACGTACACCGGCGCCTCGCCGGGATAGCGGCCGACGACGTCGGCGAGCTCGCGGATCAGACCGGCCGGGGCGATGCGCGCGTCCACCTTCAACCGCACCTCGCGCCGCTCGAGGGACCACCTCAAAAAGGGGTTATTTCCAGGGCAATCAGCTTCGTCTCGCCCTGCTGCTTGTGGTCGACGCGGCCCTTCACGACGAATTCCTCCTGCACGATCAGGTCGCGCGCCTGCGCGTAGACGGAGTTGAACGCGACCACCTCGACCGGCCGGTGACGTCCTCCGGGCCGACAAGCCGATCGGCGCGCCCTTCTTCGTCGTCAGCTGCTTGATCGCGGAGACGATCCCGCCGACGACGAGTCTCACCGTCGCGGCGGCGCTCGAGCTCCGAC